>CAWBNS010000009.1:0-493629 GCA_963790215.1 uncultured Chlamydiae bacterium | reverse complement strand
CAATTATAGCCAGGTTGCAGAGCGCCAGCGTTTCTGCTTTTGATTTAAACCCGACTTTGACAGTTGTTTTGTAATCTTTTGATTTTTACCTGCTGCAAAATCCGTTCCGCTATTCGACTTTCACGACTACTTCTGACCCGATTTCATCCATTGATCCGGCAGCAGTTCGTCCAGCTTTTGCGAATTGTGGCTCATTAATCTGCGCATTACATCCTCAAGATACTCCTGGGGGTTTATTTTCAGGCCGCGGCAGGTCTGCACCAGTGAAAGGATCACTGCTGCAGCCTCCCCTCCTTCCTCCGTGCCTACGAAAAGCCAATTCTTGCGACCCAAGGCTAGTGGACGAATTGCTCGCTCTGCCACGTTGTTGTCCAATCGCGCATAAGGATGATCAAAATAGTTTTTTAGATGAGGAATCAAGCCTAAAAAGTAGCCTAGGGCCTCTCGAAACTTAGATTTGGGGAGAATCTGACCCTTAGCCAAACGCTTTTTGATACCCTCTATGAGCTCATCAATGATCGGCCCTTGCTTGTCTCGGCGTATACATAGCCGTTCCTCTGCAGATCGATTCCAAGCGACTTTTTCCAGCATGAAAAGATAGCGGATTTTACGTAGCACCCATTTGCGAAAAGGCGGATCTCCGCTTTCTGCTTCGATGAATTTCCGCCTGATATGCGCCCAGCAGGGGCACCAGGTGATTGTTTTCTTGTTTGCTAGTTTCTCATAGGCTCCATATTTGTCTGAATGCAGTACCCCTTTGTAGCCCGCAAGTAGCTTAGAGGCATTTTCGTGCTTGCGATCCGTTCGGAAATGATAGACTCGATAAGGCGGATCAGCCTCTTGCCCTCCCACCATGACCCACATATAGGCTTGGTGGACTTTGCCCTTACCTGGAGCCTGCATGTCCAATGGGCTTTCATCCATAAAAGTGTTTTCGCTTTTAAGTACCTGCCGCATCATCTCCTCGTGCAGGGGCTTTAACGCCTCCCCACAGCGCAAAACCCATTGACAGAGCATTTGGCGACTGATTCCAATCCCTTGACGGGCAAAAATCTCGGAGAGACGATAAAGAGGAAGGTGGTCAGCAAATTTCTTGGTCAAAATGTCTGCAAGCAGGCTCTCATCCGCTTGGCAGCGGGGTAGGAGGCTCTCTGGCAAAGGAGCGGTGCGAATACCTCCCTCACTGCCTTTAGGAAGAGCATATTTCAAGCGAATGATCTCCTTGATAAAGTAGCTACCTGGCTTATAGGCTATCTTGCGGGTAACTTCTTCGCCAATCTTATCCAGTTCTTGTCCTGTCTCTGAGCAGATTTTCTCTTCTTCAGCCAAATCGATGATTTGACGTTCTACAGGCAGGTCTGGTGGGAGAGTGATTTTGTCCTTTCCATTGCGCTGCTGTATGCGTCGTTCATGCGCGGAAATTGGCTTCTTGGTTGCAGGTTCTGGATTCTGAAGCTCCTCAAGACCCGGAAGGAAAAGCTGGTTTTCATTAGTCAGGATCTTCTCTGAGCGTTGCCCAAAGAGCTGCCGCTTCAGCCAAGTCATTTGCTCTTTTAGATGAGCGACTTCGTTCTGCAATTCCTTAATCACGCTCTTGCATTGAGCATTTTCCGCGATCAGATCTGAGAGAAAAGGTGTTTCAGCTGTCATATGAGCAGCATTCTACTAAAAATATCATTTATAGTGAATTAAAAAAAGCCTTGCTAAGACATCTTGAAGCGTTTTTGTAGACGCCTAGGAATGACGCCTTCAAGCATCATCAAAAAGGCTCGACGGTCTATCGAAGTTCCTTCTAGATGACGCTTAGCAAACCCTCCCTTTTCAAGGCGCTTATACCAGATCACAAGACCATCTCCGTCCCAATAGAGGACCTTCATTCGATTTCGGCGGCGATTGAGAAAAACGAAATAGGCACCGTTAGTGGGTGGCTGGCAGAAGAGCTCCTCGACCATGAGACACAGTCCCTCAAAGCCCTTTCGCAGATCCATGGCTTGCTGATGGAGGAAGATGCGCGCGTTGCCTGGAAGAGCTAGCATGATAGCTCTTGCAGTACTTGTAAAAGGCGTTTTAGGGCATGCACATCAAAGTTATTGGAAATCCGAATAGCAATGCCTTGCCATTCGAGGAGGAGTTCCTGAGGAGTTTTTGAGATATCGACGAGTTCGACAAAAGTCCTAGGAGCCAAGCCCGCGAGTTTACTGCGCCAGTAGCAGAAGGTTGGATAAGGGATGTGTTGTTCTTTGGCCCATTCTGGGCCACTTTTTCCACTGCTCTTCCACTGTCGAAGCCTTTCTTGCCATAGTGTGACACGTTGCTGGCTCTTCTCCACCTGATCCTCCTCTTGTAGATGATGAGGCGAAGAATAGCCCACCGAGACAGGCCGCAGAAGATGGGTTTATTTGACGCTTACGTGGCTATGACGATCTGGACCCGCGATTTGATGCGTTTCAACCACCGGTGATCATACAGCTTAAGGGCAGTTGGGTCGGAAACCTGCCCGCGATGCCCGTGTTGAGAGGCGGAACGGTCGACGCCAACTCACTGAAGATGGCCGACGTCGCGGATGCTATGTTGTATGTGGGTTCGCGGGATGCCCTGACGGTGGTGAGCGTGCCGCCAGAAGAGCTGAATGACACCACCTACGGAAAGGAAGTGAACCGTCGCGTGATGATCCAAATTGGCCAGACCATTGAATTTAATGCGGCAGCAGAAGAGCCCCAATACCCAAAACCCGGCATAGCAGGAGATGTGGTGGGCTAACCTGATACCACCCACTCCACCGAAGAGCATCAACGATCCGCTGCCGCCCCGGCCGCCCTCGCAATGAAATGGGCCGGACCTGCAATTAGCTATTCTTCTACCTCAACTATTTAGTGATGGTTAACAGCTGTTGCTTAAGTTTAGGAAGGTCAATATGGACTGTTTGCCATACAGCATTCACATCAACTCCAAAGTACTCATGAATGAGAACGTTCCTTAAGCCGATTACCCTTCTCCAGGGAATATGCGGATAAGCGTTTTGAATGACGAGAGGTACATTATTACTTGCCTCTCCAATGATTTCAAAATTTCGTATTACGGCATCCATCACAAGCTCATTTTTCTTAAATTCCGCGGTACTCATGTTTTTGGTGTAATGTTCGATCTTGTCAATGGCATGCAATATGTCTTTAACGCGGAAAGTCCAATCCCTAGAAGATTTGTTTTGCTTCACCGAGAATTCTCTTCTTTAGGGCAGGGTGTAGGGCACGTTTGCTGACCAGATCTACTTCGCATTTCAGAATGTCTTCTAGATAAAATTTGAGATCGACGAAATCGAAAAGTCCTTTTTTTGCATCGAAGTCAACAAGGATGTCAATATCGCTTTTCTTGGTCGCCTCATTTCTAGCTATCGAACCAAAAATAGCAAGGTGGCGAGTCCCTAAACGGGAAAGATCCTTACGGTGAGACTCTAGAACTGTTTTGGCTTTATCAAATCGTATACTCATACCTCTATTTTGCGGTCTTGAATCCTGTCAAGTCAAGGCATTTGCGCTATTTACGTAAAAAAATCATGCCGTAGACTGAAAAAGATTGGCACTAATCAGCGTAAATCAGCACAATTTCAGCTTGCTTAACTCGTTCAAGGTATCGCTTCTGTGTTTTCTGGTTTGTGCCAATCAGTAAATAAGATCTCGGGTTTGCAAAACACACTAGTTCTAGTCTGGCGCTGAGCCTATAGGGGTTCTGCAATAAAAACCCCGCCAAAGGGTCCATATAGGGTACAGCATGGCATTTATTAGGGCTAAATCAGGAGTTCCACTCGCTGGCGATTCGGACAGCAAATTCACAGTTCATTATTTCGATGAGCAGGGAAATCTCACGATTCGGAGCGGGGGCAGTCGTACCTGGAGATGTAATAATCCAGGAGCTCTTCTTAAAAGTCCTTATAGTACGGGCAAGGATAGGCGTTCTATAGGTGTTGCTGGTTTTGGAAATTACGAGTATGCCGTTTATCCAGATTATGAAACAGGGCATCAGGCTCTGATCGTCATGTTAAAAGGTAGTCGTTATCGAAATCTAACTTTATTGGAAGCATCCCTTAGATATGTTAAGGAAGATACTGGCCATGGCCTCAAAATTGCAAAAATGAGCAAGCTAGATCCTAATCGTAAAATTCAGTCGTTATCTCCAGAGGAATTCGAACGGTACTGGAAGGCAATAGAGACGAATGAACGTTGGGATGTGGGAGAAGAAGATTTTATTGAAAAATGCTTTATTAGTGGAGTTCATAAGATAAAAGGTGTCATCAGTGAATATTTGATCCGGAGCATCGCGGGTTCTACTTGGGTTTCTAAGCAATCCGCAATCAAATTTGCAATGGAAGGTAAGCTACATGCCACTGTCGTGCATCTGAAAAACGGAAATTGTTATCTTCGCCCGGAGTATAGACAACACCGATTTGTCACTATTACATAGCATGGTGAAGATCTGTATGAAAATACTTTATTTGTTCTGCCTATCTCTCGTTTTAGTCGGATGCACGTCTGACACAGATCGAAATTTGGATAATCTCTCAGCCATCAAGGCAAATTTTATTAGCTCGATATATGAAAGTTATGTAGATGAAGGCCCCTTCCATATGACCTATCATCTGAGAACCATTCTTTTTTCAGAAAATCTAATTAGTCTTTTTGGGGAGGTTATTGTTTACGACCATCTTCCTCATGGGTGGTCCAGATTTGAAAGTAAAACTTACATCAGGCATGACGGAATTTTTAAAGAGCTCGCTTTAAGTGATTTATTCCCCTCGCCCAGTCAGAAGAAGTGGCTAAGGGAACATTGCGAAAATTCTCTCAAGCATGAATGTAATCAAAGTAATTATTTCAATGGCAGTGAACCTCCTCATGATCATTTAGATTCCAACTATATAAATTTATTTGTCATCGATCATGAATCCCTAATAGTGCTTTTTCAACCCTATACGGTGGGTGGATTGGGTGATGGACCGTTTACGGTCAGAATCCCTTTTGCAGAGCTACTCGGGAGGTGGCAAGTAGGAAATCCGCTGGAAAAGCAATTACCCATGGTCAAGAACTTCATTTCCTCCTGGGATAGCAACAACTGGATCAGCGAGGTATCAGAAGATCATTCTATTGCGTTCAATCAGTCTCTCGACTTTAGGGGAGCTGCGGCAAGCTTGCCGAGTATAGAAGAAATTGAAACGGAGAAAAGTACCAAACCATGACAGACAACCTAAATGTTAATATTAGTATTGCTCCGAAGCAGGCCAAAAAGAAGCCCAAGGCTCAATTTAAGCGAGACGAGGACTGGGTCAAAGCCAAAGCGATGTGTCGTCTTAATCAGGAAGACATTGAGATGGCTAAAAAATTGGGCATAAAGCCTCCGGCGCTAATCAAAAATATTCCATCCCCTAAGCAACGATGGAAAGCTCCAGTCAAGCAATGGATTCGAGAACTTTATGAAAAGCGCTTTGGATGCAATGCAAATGGCTGAACTGGCTCGGGCAAAATAAGCAACGCCATATCCGAAAGGTAGACGGGCTATTTCAATAATTGGATTCTACAAGACTATGGTCAGTTTAATTACGCAATTTTTACGCACTTGGTGGAAAAAAACTGGAAAAGATCAGCATAAATGAGCACAATGAGTGGTCGTTTAAGCCATTGTGGTTCTTGTTGCTATGTGTTCTGAATTGTGTCAGTTAGTAAATCTCAACCGACTTAAAATCCCTTGCTCGCAAGGGCGTGACGGTTCGAGTCCGTCTCCGAGCAACTCTAAGATAGTTTTTTTGATGCTTATATAAATTGATAGCAAGTTCGTTGTGACAAGAAAACCCTCTTCGGGCTCTGTACACGGCAAAAATTGATCTAGCAAGGTTGTTGCGACAAGAAAACCCTCGAAGAGCTTTGTACACGACAAAAATTGATCTAATAAGGTTGTTGCGACAGGAAAACCCTCGAAGAGGGTTTCTGAATGTAGCCCACCGTGAACCTTGCGAGCGAAGCGAAGACAGGTGTAACGGTGGGAATATGGGCAAAATAAAGTTTGCACTCTCGAATGAGAGTGCCTCAGCCCGTTGATTACAAGTGGCTTGAGGCACACGCCTTCGGGGGTGCGAATTTGTTTCCGCATTTACCCACCGTTACACCTGTATTCGCTGACGCTCGCAGGTTCACGGTGGCCCATGTTCAGAGTAGGTATCGCGTATGTGCTTGAAATTTAACGATTTGAAAAAAATCAGATCACTTTTTCGACACTACATCTTTTCGAATCAGTGTTTTCTCTGCCTTCATCGGTTTTAGTGGTAATCCTAAAGCCCCATAGATTAATCGTTGATCGTTATCTACTTCACTTACTTGCTTCAGGTACAATGTCGATCCTTCTTCTGTCTCCATCGATGTACTGACTAATGTGTGACCCGACAGCTTTTGCCTAATCGTCTCCCAGCTGTCCTCTATACCACTTTCTTTGAGCTTCTTTCGTATTGTGGCTATTAAATGATAGGCAAGAATCGAAATAAAAATATGCCCATCTATTCGGTCTTCACGCTTATGCCAATTCGGTCTCAAGCCTGCTTCAGACTTAAGACAGCGAAAAAAAGATTCGGCCTCATTGAGCATTACATAAATCTGCCAGAGTCTGTCGGCTTCTAAATCTTTTATGTTTGTCCTAAGAGTATAGGTCCCGCTATAGCTTCTTTCAATTTTTGCCTCGTCATACTTCCAATCGATGTCTTCGGCTACTTCTCCATCTGAGCTTATCACGTTAATTGCATAATGCTGGGCAAGTCGAGGATACTTTTCCTTCAGACGACCTATTTTTTGATGAATTTTATCTACTGTCTTGACTCTTCTAGGCTTTGAAAGGCCTTCTCTGAGGTATATTAATGAGCTTTCAAGCAAGGTCACTGTGCGCTCTTTAATGTCCTGTTCTTTCTTTACTCTAGCCTGAGAATAGCATTTAAGAAAGCTATCTCCTGTCTGCTCATCATGGACAAGCGAAGCGGTAACTAGTTGATTTCCGGTTTCTCTAATAATTGTATCGCTACATTCTTCTCGAGGTGGTCTGTCCTTCTTTTTCATCATCACGATGTAATAGTATCCGTGTGATTTTAGCCATTCGACGTTATCTTTTGTGGCGATACCTGAATCAAGAACTATAACTGGACTTTGTTTTGAAGGTGATCTGTCTAGAGAGGATATCATTTGTTGGAGGGTTGCGCTCTCACTAACGTTACCTTCAAAAATTTCACTGTGCTTAGGAAAACCCTCTGAGTCTATAACCACACCTACAGCTATTAGAGGGCAATCTGCACGCATTTCTTTGGACTTGCCTCTTTTGGCTTTACTGTGTGCACTACACTTTCCTTCAAAAAAAGTATTAGTGATATCGTACAGAATAATTGCTTCTTTTAGGTTAAATAGAGACTCTTCCGTTTTCTTGAGATGCTTTTCAATGACCTTTTTAAAGCTAAACAAATGATCAGAGATTAAATACAAGCTATCCAATGATAATTTAGAAAAACTGATTTTTAGTAGGCTATCTAAAGCGCTACGAGATTGCACATATCTGTAAAGCGAGCGTTCACTAGATGGGTGGATGGCTCGCCCAATAATAGAAGCTGCAGCAGCAGCTCTTTGTTTTTCAGAGAATTTTAGTCGTTTAAAAAGATCATCAAAGCCCAGGTCACAATAAGCGGAATAGGCGACATACTCACAGCCGATAGACCTAACACTAGTGTGACGTATACTATTGATGTTAATGGTATGGCAGTCAGATTCGTCAGACTCGGTTTGTTGAACCGTCTGAATGCGATCTCGCAGCAATAATTGGGCAAAATGCTGGGCTAAATTTTCAATATGTGGAGGAGCGAGGAATAAAGTTTTTTCCCCTTTTACAATCTCTTCAATGCGATTGGCGAGTTCCTTGCGTTCACTAGGCGAAAGCGTTACATCAGAACCGATGGTCAAAAGTATTTTTTGCCTAGGCCCATTAACGGTTCGAAACGCCTCTACAAGCTGGTATGAGAGGTACTTCTTGTTTGTTTTTTTATCGATTTTGATGGTTTCGCGTATAAACATGACAGCAGTATAAATTTTTAGCATAAAAAAAGAAATATAAAAAAACACAAATTCTGACACTACAAAGCTATTTTAGAAAATCAAGACGTATTCTCCCAGGGATCATGCGAATTTTAAAATTATCATTATGTTAAAAAAGACGTTTTGGTCCGATTATTCTCTGAACATGGGCCACCGTGAACCTTGCGAGCGAAGCGAAGACAGGTGTAACGGTGGGAATATGGGCAAAATAAAGTTTGCACTCTCGAATGAGAGTGCCTCAGCCTGTTGATTACAAGTGGCTTGAGGCACACCCCTTCGGGTGTGCGAAATTTAAACCTGCATTTACCCACAGTTGCGCCTCGTCTTCGCTGACGCTCGCGAGGCTTACAGTTGAAGATTCATTAGTGTTTGAGCGCATCAGGTCTGGAGTCTGTGACTAAAAGTATAGTAAGGGCTGGTTCCGAAACTATCATCTCGACAGCGAAAAGATCAGGATTATTGAGAGGCCATACTGTCGCGCTCATAGCAGTGGCAGGAGTAATTTTGGTGATCGTTTATTGCGTCATCCGTTATTTGCGCCAACTTTCCACACAAGGTGAACAGATTAAATTAGGAAATGAAAACGTATTGAATCCTGTTGGCCCCTATCAAATCACCGCCGATGGAGATCCTTTCTTAAATGCTATGGGCAAAACGAATTATGAAGGTAGGATTGGTAAGTTCAATAGAGTATTCATTGACCATAGTGTGCATTTTGAGGGAAAAGAAACTATACTGGCCCTGGCCGGAGGCATAAAATACACAGACGAATATAGTACCGTGGCCCAACAATTCCTACATGATTTAGCTAACGGAGCATGGACTCGATTTATTATTGGTAATTCTAAATGGCAAGGGGATCCAAATGCCCCAGGCCATGATTGGACAGCGTTATCTTATGGTTCTGGCCCGCTACAAGGTCGCCCTGACTTGGAAGTGTCAACAGTCCTAGAACAACTTGATAGTTTCACAAACGGGGATGAAGATTTAACCAAAGAGTTGTCGTGCCTGATGACTTGTTTGCCTTTGCTCCTCGCTTTAGACCATCTAATCGCACATCGCAACCAGTTGCAAAATTCTGCGTTAGTTTTAACCCCTGGGGGTGTCGTTAATCAGTGTCGCCTAATGAAACTCGGTCAAAAGACCCTGCTCTTCTTGAGATTTGATGCCGAACCAATACTAGAAAATAAATCGCTTTACGTAAATGTCACGGTCGACATCACCGCTTGGAAAGCCACCATCAACTCTCGCCTGACGACATGATGATCGGTGATCTGATCGGGGTCAGGCTGGCCTGACCCTGATCCTGTTGTATTAATGATTTTTATCGAAAATCTAGCGTCCACGGTGCCTGAAGTGGGCCAACATACATCGAAGGGCCTCCGTATTGATCTGCAGTAATATCGATAATAAATTCCATGTTGTCGGGGTTTGTTATCAAAAGAAATGTGTGATTTTTATCTTCGTATTTCCCATTGATAATCTTTCCTGATTTCAATAATTTTTTTAAATATACTGTGACTAGTCCGCAATTTAAATAAGGAAATAACTCTTCTGCTTTTTTTACAAATAAGTTTAAGTTTTTTACTTTCTGATTGTAATCTCTATATAGAGCTTGCAATAACTGACGATTTACTTGACGATTTTCAAACAATGTTCTTGTTTCAGCGACAATTTTTTCTAACTTACCGCATGCGGTCGGCAGAGGAATGAGTTGATGCATCAGAGTTTTTGCCAATCCTTGGCCTCTTAAAGATGATATGGTGTAAACACGTCCCACCTGCGCCACGTCGGTAGTTTTAGCATTAAACACAGCTACAGAGCTAAGTTCACCATTAGATGGACTATTCTGCATAGCCTAGTGCAGACCTAGCCAAGTCATAGAAAAACTGGGCAGATGATATCTCTCCCTGGCGTTCTGCAAATGCCGCCATGTAATAGGACCAGTCTTTCAAAGGTGTTGTCTCATCTAGCGCGAGGTTATCTAGATTCAGTTTGAGAGCAAAATAGTGAAAAAAAACGCTTAGCTCCGCAAAGTTGATCTTTTTGGTCAGGAAATATCGCTCTAATTCGGCTAGAGTGTGCGGGTGTTGTAGGTAGCTATCTAGTAATAACAGCTCCTCTTCATTGCTATAGTCATGAAAGAGCGCTACATAACTTAGATCAAGAAAAGGATCTTCCCAACTGGTGTATTCCCAGTCTATAAATATGATTCCATTTTGTGTGATGAAGAGATTTCTTGGATTTAACTCGCCGTGGATATTCACTTTAGCAGCGTCAAATTTCGCAAGTTTTTTTTCATGTAGATGGATCAAATTCATTGCTTCATCGAGCCGAGGTCTTATTTTTTGATGATGGCGGATCCCAGCATATACACCCGCTACTGTGTCCGTCGCGCTTTCCTCAAAATGAGGGTTTGTTTTTATGGCGTGTGCTTTGCGTAGGGCGTGAGCGATCTGTATGCAATTTTCAGGCTCTTTCGTTTGAGCTGTCGTTGCTGTGCCTCCCTTAACGTAGTCCATCAACATAGTTTTTTGATCGTTAGAGAAGTAAAATACCTCAGGAGAAATCCCCGCATTTGCTGCTTCTTGCATGGCGAATAATTCACGCCGCATAGCTTTCTTTGAAGTGTCCTTGTCCTTTACTCTCAGGACATAATGTCGCGAATTCGTAATAATGAGAAAGCTATCATTGGAGTTACCACCAGCCAGTGGTGTCACGATCATTTCAAGTCGATCGTCATCCTTAAAATAGTTGTGAATGACATCCTCGAAGGCAGCGCGACAACGAATAGGAATCGTGTCTGTGCTCCTTTGAACGTCGGCGCCCAGAGGGGCTATTAGTAACGTAACCGCTCCAACCATGAAGATGAAAAACGATCTTACAGAGTTCACAGATTTCGACTGTTGTTGCCCAATGCACACTAATGCATTGTTTTTCCGCATAACGAATAGCCCTTTTGCCACTAGGCACTTACGTGTTACGTTCATGTTGTCCAGTACCAACAATATTTCCTCTATCGGCTTTTTTTACTACCTTCTTTAGCTAAACCCTATGTTCGGAATGGTTGTGATTGCTATCAGTTCTCATCATCAAGGTGGTGGTGGGCCAATTATGGGCCAGCACATCGCAATATTTTTAAGACAAAACACACACCCTCACCTGGTGTGTTTTTAATTCATTGGGGTCTGAAAGGGTTGGATGGACATCTTTATGAGAAAACAAAATCTTTGAAGTAGGTTCTCAAATCCAACATCACTTTCTCAAGCGGAACAGGGGCGTGTGCGATGTCTTTCAAGAAGGCATTCCACTTGTCTTGTTTTATTGGATTGCCATAGAAGGGTTCTAAAAACGCAGCTGGAATGGTGTCTGCGACCGTTCTGCGGTTTTTAAGAACTTGCCGAATGATTACCTGAAAAGCTTGGCGGTCGAAATCGAATTGCTGCGTCAGGAGCCATATGTCATAAAAATCTTTCATGCGTGTATTGACGACCCCGAGCCGGACGATAGATTCAAATTTCTCAGCAATCGAGGTCTCTGGGGTGTAACCCCTGAGTTCAGGGGCCGGTAGATCCAAAAGAGTGGGATATTTTACCGAAGCAGGCTGTGGTAGAATGGTGTCGCTAAACCCGAAATCTATTCGCATGGGCAGCTTCGCCGTGAAAAGTTGGGCTGAAAAGGCTGCACTGATCCCCTGATATTCTGCATTCAGCTGCGCCTCCTGTAACTTTAGTGAATCGGCCGCAAAGAACACCCCGTCGGGAACTACTTCAATTTCGCAAATTTCGGCGATGATGGCCTGCAAATTGGGAATGGTATTTGCGGTTTTGGCGAGGAGGTCGATGTCTACGGTGGCGCGATGGCTTGTAGGGTCCCATACCATCAGCATTAACCCTCCCTTCAGATAGAACGAGCCGCGGTGGGGCGACACTCCTAAGCGATATAAAAAACGCTCCATCGTATAATATTTGAGGATTTCCTGAGCTGGGCGTTTCCGCTGCTTGGCGACATTCTTTAAACGGCTATAAATCGATTCGGCGAGGTTCTTTTTGGATTTTTCCATTGCTACTGACTCACTATTGTTTCCATGATCGGCTGGAGGATTTTTTCGATTCGGTTTATCTTTGCATATTCAAATAATTTATCTATTTTTGTTCCCGGGCGTTTCCAGTACATTTTCAATGCCTCGATGACGACGTCCATCCCTATTTTATTCCGGAACTTAACGCAGTCCGCAAGAGTCTTCTCGATGTCGTATATTTTGACCGGAAATCCGCCGATCAACTGAGTGTCAACACCTGCACGATAAACTTTTTCCGAATAATAGAAGTAGCGGATGGGGGGATAGTCCAGGCGGGACTGCCGAGACTTGGTCGGTATGGCGATATATACAAAATGAGGAATCTGCGTGGTGATTTCATGATAGGCCAAAGCCGAGATCAAGCAAATAACACCATGTGGGATCTTCTTCGCAACCAGTACCAAGTCGGGTTCGGAAAAATCTGGGACCTCGATCAGTCTGAAGACGCCTTTGGCGAGTTGTTCTAAGAGCCCTCTATCCCGCATCTGATATAACGTCCGTGGGTGGATACCTAGACGGATAGCTTCGGCAGTCCGAAGCAATCCCTGATTTCTTTTAAAGAGTTCTATGGCTGTCGCTGTTGCTGTAATATCCACGGGATAGCTTTGTCGGTAAATGTTGTCTTTTACCAACATTCTTATCCGTAGCTCTATTTGTAGTCCATACTCATGATGAATTTTACGCAAATTTTACGCACTCGGTGGGAAAAGACTGGAAAAGATCAGCACAAATGAGCACGATGAGCGGTCTTGTAACCCATTGTGGTTCTTATTGCTATGTGTTCTGGTTTGTGCAGTAAATCTCAACCGACTTAAAATCCCTTGCTCGCAAGGGCGTGACGGTTCGAGTCCGTCTCCGAGCAACTCTAAGATAGTTTTTTTGATGCTTATATAAATTGATAGCAAGTTCGTTGTGACAAGAAAACCCTCTTCGAGCTCTGTACACGACAAAAATTGATCTAGCAAGGTTGTTGCGACAGGAAAACCCTCGAAGAGGGTTTCTGAATGTAGCCCACCGTGAACCTTGCGAGCGAAGCGAAGACAGGTGTAACGGTGGGAGTATGGGCAAAATAAAGTTTGCACTCTCGAATGAGAGTGCCTCAGCCCGTTGATTACAAGTGGCTTGAGGCACACCCCTTCGGGTGTGCGAAATTTAAACCTGCATTTACCCACAGTTGCGCCTCGTCTTCGCTGACGCTCGCGAGGCTTACAGTTGAAGATTCATTAGTGTTTGAGAAAAAATCATCTCGAGACGTATGCCAAATTGGTTTCGAGTCCATAAAAATCCCCGCAGGCTCCTTGTTCGGCAGGACTGCGGCTATTTTGAGATTAATATGCATGGTGCACATGTGGCCCCAAGACGGTTGAGGGTAAAAGGGCCTGCAAGCTTGTCGCGTTAACGCATGGGTTTACACATGGGGCGCGAGGAGGCCCAAAAACTGAGAACGACAAACAAATTTGTAAGTTAGCTCCGATGCGGCATGGATTTTATCAGGAACAAAACCAGATTCTTCGAAAGCAAATACGAAGCTTGCTTAAGGCGACATGAAACCATCAATAAAAAGCCGGCGTTGTTCGCTTTACATAGCGAAGAGTAGCAAAGAACGAACTCCTTCCCCTTGCGAGGCGGGTGGAGAAGAGCATTTGGAGGGTATAATTGAGGTTTCTAACTGTAAAGATACAGCTTCATCCCATCGTGGGTATTCTGGAAACCAAGTGACTCGTAGAATGTAACTGTTTTTAAGCGAGTTTTGTTCATTGTAAGCTGTATAATCCCACAACAATCTGGGGCGGAATAATTGGACCATATGGGCGAATTGGGTAGAATGGAACATTCTGAAGTCCAATGGCGTCCACACGGTCCAAACAGCTCAGACGTTATCTTTGATGTAATTTATGGTAGAGTCCTAAGTTCAGGGAACCGTCCAGTACATTTAGAGAAACGCCAATTTGACCGGTGAAGAACTCCTGAAATTCCTTCCAATCCAGCATATCCGGACTGAACAGGTACTGTTCTTTTTCGCTATCGTATTTTATATATACGGTTTTCATAATCTGTATGGTTTGATGGGTATCTTCTTGGGGTGATAGCTCCAGGAACTCACTTACCAAATTAAACTGAAAGGGAAAAACCTCTCCTTCTCTGCACTCGAGAATTGCCCCTGGCATTTTGCCTAGGGTGAAGCTCTCAATCTGCTGCTGAGTTAAATCAGATAGACCCATCACATCTTGGTCATGAGCAAAGATGGTTGATAGGCTCATTAGAGAGGGGATCAAAATACTAACGATCATTTTTTTCATGTTATTCTCCTTTACTACGTCTGTAGTAATTTAAGTTTAAAAAAACACGCCTTGTGACGTGGGTTTCAAAAAATCCAGAAGCGTCCGCAAATGATTGATAAAGCGATGAAGGTTACGAAACCTGTCTGTAGCCAATGCCAGGATGAAGATTTGCTTGCTTCTCTAAGGAGTGGCTGCAGGCGCTGCGTGATGGAATTACCTTGTACGAAACAGCTTGTCAGAATCAGGCACTGCTGTTGTCTACTCACTTTGGCGGTTTTGACGATAGCCGAGGCTAGATCCAAGGCGGCGATATTAAACCGGCTCATCCCTGCATCGCAAGCTGCCTCTTGAGACGATTCGATACGTCGCATCCACCAACCGGTTGGAATCCACCAAAAGAGGTTCCTGCATAGTTCGCAAATAAATCGGATTACACCGTCATACCAACGAAGATGCTCGAGCTCGTGGGCAATAATGGCTTCAAATTCCTCTTGTAAGAGCTGCTCGGACAATCCTTTAGGAAAGCAGACTTGTTTGCGAAATACCCCAAACGCACAGGGGACGCGTATGAGCGATGATTCAAGCAGTTTGATTTTTTTCATTTTGGTCAGGAGCATGGGGTTGAGTATAGGTAGCAGACAAGGAACAGAGGTTTGGACGATGTAGGAGAGGAATCGTGCACTTTCTGCGAATCGACGTAGATAAATGTTCATCTGAATGAAAGTTAACAAAACTACGACAACGACTAAAGTTTTGACCAGCACTGGGGAAAGTGACAACATGAGGAGATCGGCGACGGTAAAAGTCATTTGCCCCTTGTTCAGGGATATTCGGATTCCAGTGGAAAAGGGAATTAAATCTGTGAGTTGGTGAATATTTTTAAGGTCCAGGAAGTATAGAGATATGTTTCTGGAGCCGACTTCCACCTCAAAAGGGTTTATCTGATGCGCGAGGGCCCAATATTCAAAGTCGTAAAGAAATGGATCCACAGCTAGCTTAAGGATAGGTATGCAAAATAGTAAAACCCGAAATCTGGACTGCTTGACCCTAAAGAAGAAGATGACCAACTGCACAAAAAAGACTAGAGTAAAAAAGGTCAATATACTGTTTACGATAATGTTGAGGGCATAAGTCCACCAGAGTTCAGACATCATGATCGTTTCCGTGCTTTAAGTTCTTGAATGAGTTTTTCCATCTGAGCCAATTCTTCATTAGTAATGTCTGAGCTGGATTCGAGAAGATAGCTGACCATAGAGGCAGACTTGCCGCCAAAAATTTTCTGTTTAAATCTCTCTAGTAGATTCGGTTGAGAAGTTTGTGAGGATTTGATTATCCAGTATTCGTACTGCAGTCCGATGCGTCTGCGTGCCAACATTTTCTTTTCTACTAATCGGTTCATGACGGTCATGATGGTTGTATATTTATCGTCGCGATCAAGAAGTTCTAGAACTTCTCTGACTGTGAATTTGCTCCTATCTTTGAATATCTGTAAAATGGCTAGTTCAAGCTCGCCGAATACCCTCTTCTCTTCCATATCTCGCTCGAAAGTTTGAATGCACCACTTTACTACATGTGTAGTAAATAAGTCAACCATCATTTCTTAGAAAACTGAGCATGCTTTTGTAATAAGGCTCAATCAAAAGTACTTCATAGCCCTTTTCCTGAGGTTCCAGCTCGAGGACGTTCTCAACCTCCAACGGAATGCCAGGTTAGGTACAGTTCCAAAACTCGCGTTAGGCAGGGCCCCACAAGGTTCTATTTTGGATTCTTTTACTGTGCCCCTGCAAGTGACCTTCAATGCGATTGTTCTGTTTCAGGTAGGCCTATATGGTAGTTTAGAGAGGATTTTATGCACGGCTGATCTCATGAGTAAATGATTCAGCCAAAACAAAAATAAATCGATCAGCAGGATCCCACAAATAATCAGAACTGGCTCTATAGCCACGTAGCCAGAAACCATCCTCTCTATGACGTAAGTAGAAACCTTTAATAAAATCTGGCTCATCGGAAAAGTTTTTTATAGCGATATTTAGCCAGTTACCTTGAGTGGATCAATAGGTTGATTCAGATCAATGTGTTGCAATCTCATATGAAGTGCAAGTTCGTGAGGACAGAGGTTCAACCCGCAGTCCTTGGCTTTTTGATAAATTTCACTAGTAGTTGCTCCGTTTGGAAATCCCAAATTTCTAACAGAAATTTCTGCAGTTTGTAATTTTCTCCTAACAGTGGATGTTTTAAATTTCTTGTTAGAAATAATATTCAAGGCAAATTCATTGATACTTATTTTGTTTTCTTCCAATTTTTTGAGCAAATCATCCTTTGAACAGCCACCAACGTACACTTCTCTAACGAGAATTTTATCTTTAGAAATAGATAATTTTGATTCCATAAAGGTTCCCATAAAGGTTCCCATTTCAAGTCAAAAGATTATAGATAAGAAGGATTACTCATAAGGATTCAGATTCCTCCAGAATTGACTGTAATTTTTCTTTTATTGGAGGCAGTTCACGTTTGACAACAGACCATGTAAGAGACAAATCAATGTCAAAATACTCATGAATCAGTACGTCTCTCATACCGGCCATCTGCTTCCAAGGGATTTCAGGGTGCTTTGCTTTGAATGAAGCGGCAAGATTCTTAACAGCCTCGCCGATAATTTCAAGACGTCGAATGATCGCATCTTGCATGGCCTGATCCACATGAAATAGATCTGGAGTCAAACTTAAGGAGTATTCTTCGATAAGTCGGATAGATTCTAGAATGTGTCCAATAAATACCGTAGGATCTTTTTTCACAAAATCACGACCTGCTCTGCAAGAATTTGTTCACGCAGTCTCCAATATATCGAGTTATAGGTAACGAGATCGACTTTTCGCCCCAATGAAGCTTCTAACTCTGATTTCAAGTCCACTAGATCGAAAAGACTTTTATCTGCAGTTTTGTATTCGATGAGAAGATCTATATCGCTCTTAGCTTTGGCCTCTCCTCGCGCGAAAGAACCAAAAATAGCAGCTCGTTTTACTGCGTGCTTCCGCAAGATTGGTACGGCCTTTCTCTTTATGGTTGGGATTGTATCCGTAGCTTTCATTGCGCTCCTGACAGGGTTTGTTTTCCAGCGTAGCATTTACGCAATTTTTACGCACTTGGTGGAAAAAAACTGGAAAAGATCAGCACAAAAGACCACAATGAGTGGTCTTGTAAGCCATTGTGGTTCTTATTGTTATGTGTTCTGGTTTGTGCCAATCAGTAAATCTCAACCGACTTAAAATCCCTTGCTCGCAAGGGCGTGACGGTTCGAGTCCGTCTCCGAGCAACTCTAAGATAGTTTTTTTGATGCTTATATAAATTGATAGCAAGTTCGTTGTGACAAGAAAACCCTCTTCGAGCTCTGTACACGACAAAAATTGATCTAGCAAGATTGTTGCGACAGGAAAACCCCTCGAAGAGGGTTTTTGAATGTAGCCCACCGTGAACCTTGCGAGCGAAGCGAAGACAGGTGTAACGGTGGGAATATGGGCAAAATAAAGTTTGCACTCTCGAATGAGAGTGCCTCAGCCTGTTGATTACAAGTGGCTTGAGGCACACCCCTTCGGGTGTGCGAAATTTAAACCTGCATTTACCCACAGTTGCGCCTCGTCTTCGCTGACGCTCGCGAGGCTTACAGTTGAAGATTCATTAGTGTTTGAGAAAAAATCATCTCGAGACGTATGCCAAATTTGGTTTCGAGTCCATAAAAATCCCCGCAGGCTCCTTGTTCGGCAGGGCTGCGGCTATTTTGAGATTAATATGCATGGTGCACATGTGGCCCCAAGACGGTTGAGGGTAAAAGGGCCTGCAAGCTTGTCGCGTTAACGCATGGGTTTACAGTCGAGAAGGACCTTCATTCGATTTTGAAGTAATGGCAACCTGCACCTTAGATAGCCCGCTGGTTTAGTTAATTGGATGTTGTTTATCTAGGGCTTAGGCAAGTCAACCTCGGATTCGGCGATGTGTTTCGGTTCTTTTTTCATTTGATGTTTAGCTCCAAATAAAATGAGTTCCAGTACTGTGCCGTCCGATGATCTGGTAAATCTTATTACTCTTGGAGGTGCATTTACCGACTCGCGATAGAGTCCCATAGAATTAGTTAAGGGTTTTACTTCAAAGGGTGGACCCTTTTCCGGCTGAACCATGATTCTCCCATTCGCTATAGATACGTCTACGGGGTGAATCTTGCCTTCTTCATTAAATTCGTAATGTCCGCCATATTCCATCCATTTCGCTCCATCAATTGGAGTTTTGTTTTCGATTGCGGCAAGCTCGTCGGGCTGCAAAACCGGTCGAAACATGGGTAGGTTGTCTCCGTCAGGCCAGTGATAGGTCTGGATGATGGCTGGCACTATTTCGTCAATAAGGTCTTCCCCTGATTCCGAGTTTGTCATAACCACGGCGCCCATACCTTCAGTATTCCCTATTGCCATGCAGCGATAACCAAGTGTCGAGCCATTATGAAAAAAGTAGGTAGAGTGAGGCGTTTGTTCCACAAATACCCCTAATGCTCCAGGAATATTACGTTTTTCAGTAGTAATCATGTCACTGGCAAGATCTGCATTAATTAGGCTGCCTGAATTGCCCTGCAGTATATTTTGCATTCCCACTACGATTTTAGCTAGGTCACTAGGTGTAGACCATAGACCGGCGGCGGCATATTCAGGGAATTTATTCCATCCTCCCGGAAGAGGATCACCATCGCTATCCTTACCTTCAGCTACGTCCTCATCTGCGGGATGGAAGGTACTATCACCTGCACCTAATTTGTCGAGTACTCGTTCTTTCACTACCGTTGGATAGTCTTGACCTGTAAGATTTTCTACAACTTTTTGCAACACCGTCGACCCTCCTCCCGAATATTGGAATTTGCTGTTGGGAGTCCATTCTATCTTTATCTGCCGTGAATTTCCCTCTCCTTTGAGAACCTGGTCGGTAGTCGGAATTTGACCTTCGAATGCCTCTTTTAAGGTCCCATTGCACTTCTCTAGTCGTCGATTTAACGTCTTCAGTTGCCTGTCTAAATCTAGGTGCTCTTCATCACTCAATGGTTTGTCAGAAGGAGAAGATTTTAAGTTTTCTATTTCTTCAATTTCATTTTTTAGTTGTTTGATTTTTTGAGTGATTTTATCTACTTGCGGATAGCCGTCAAATCCTCCATATCCTGGGATACCCCCAGTATGGGAGAGTAAATCTCGGATGGTGAGCTTCGGCTTGTCTCCAGCCGTAATTTGATTAGCATCGATAGATTTCCAAAGTTCTGGGTCAATAAGAGTGCTGACATCAGTGTCTAACGTGATCATTTGATTATTGACCAGTCCCGAGGGACCTCCCATCTCCTTTGCTTTTTGGCATTGGTCAATCAAGGATAGGATTACTAAACCGTTGATCATCTTGCTGACAGAACCAGCCTGGACCAAAGGTGATTTTTCTAGGTCTCCATATCCAGCTGACCACTCAATTTTTCCGCGGTTAATTACAGCTATGCTGACGCCCGGAACCCCGAGTTCTTTCATGCGCTGCAGAAAACCCCGAGTTCTTTCATGCGCTGCAGAATATGTGTAGGTTGGATAGGTCCGCTGGCTAAAGGAATTCTTGGAATCAGGTTACTTTCCACCTCTTGCTTTTTCAACGGATTTGGTGGAATCAGTGTGGCAATCCCCGTAAAATGAGTTTTTTGTTTGGTCACATTTACCGCTTGGACTTGAGGCATTCTTTTCAGGTTGCTAGCAAATTCCTTAATTGTTGAAGCTTCACTGCCTTGTGCATTTCGAAGAAAAAGTTCGATGGCTTGTTTTTCCTGTCGATTTCTTGGTCGTACGGAGTATGACACACCGCCAATAATTATCCCGGATTTCTTATTTTCAGTTGGAACTAGTTTAAATTGATAGTCTGATCCCTCGGATCTTATGCTGATATTATATTCATTTCCCATAAAATCACCTTATAATAATTAAATAAATTATATTTAATTAAATATTAACAGATTTGATAATAAAACAGATAAAAAACAGAATTGCTGGCCAAGTGACTGACCATTTAATCAAAAATTGCTTTTAATGGTCAGTCACCTGGCCAGGGCCGCGCTATGGGTTCTTTTGTCTGACATAGCCTTTTAACATCGAAGGTCAACTCACCGGTAAGAAGGGTGCAAACAGAAAATGAAAAGATATATTTTAACAGGTGCTCCAAGCATATGCACCAGGCTAAGATAGTTTTTTTGATGTTTATATAAATTGATAGCAAGTTCGTTGTGACAAGAAAACCCTCTTCGAGGGTTTTCTTATCGCAACTTTCACTACGTTTTGCGAAAAGACGAGTTTGTGACATAAGTCCATGCTATTTTCATAACACTTGACCAAGTTCGTCGCCCATCAAAAGCGCGACAAGCTTGGGTAAGTCTTCGATCTGAGCTTCGCGAAAGAGAGAAGTGTCTGCTTGTTGGCAAATATCTATTCCAGTCCGGCCCTTTGTACTCTATAGGTTTATCAGAACTTAACCAAATCACTATTTTTGTGTGTTTCAATATACAGCTGCTAGGCTAAACTATTTGGCGAAGTGGAAGAAGCAGCTTTACAGCTGGCTGTAGATCAGATTAATAACGAAAGGGAATCATAATAAAATGGTAAATCGGAAGAAATCTGTTTCCAAAATAGTTACAAAGCCTAAATCACCAAAGACAATCGAGGAGAAAGAGATTGACTTTCGCGCCGAACGGGCACAACAGACTCGCTTCCGCATCACTGTTCTTGATGAGGTGCATTTTCCATTTACAGACTATGAAACTGTTGGCGACACGAATGTGCGATATACGGTAGAGATACGCTCCTTAAGTGATAAAATCAATTCTTGCAACTGCCCTGATCATAGAGTGAACATGTTAGGCACCTGTAAACATATTGAGGGGACGCTGAACTTTATCCGTGCACAGGGAAAGCGAAAATTTAAAGCACATGCAGAATTGGGTTCCTCTCGTGCAGAGATATTTCTTCACCCAAAGACGAAGGAGGCTTGTATCCAATGGCCTCAGCAAGAAGTCCACCTGGACGAGGTGCGAAGCCTATTGAGTCCTTATGCGTCAACTGGTCAAACCCAGCTTGTCAACCCTGTGATGGGAGTTGCCACCCTTGATCATACCCTCAGAGGTGCTTCTCAAGAGGTAGTCTCTAAAATACGCTTATCACAACATCTGGTCGACTGGACAGCACGTCTACAACAGATACAAGACAGCGAGGATGATCGTAAGCAGTTTTTAGCGGATGTTGAGGCAGGAAAGCGCTCTCTGCAAATGCTTTCTTGCAACCTTCTACCTTATCAAGAAGAGGGCATGCTTCATCTTGCCTTCCAACGGCGTGCCATTTTAGCCGACGAGATGGGTTTGGGAAAAACCATCCAAGCCATAGCCGCCTGTGAGCTGCTCCGACGACTAAATGGGACTCGACGCGTGCTTGTGGTAACCCCTGCCTCGCTCAAAGGAGAGTGGGAAGAGCAAATAGCTCGCTTCTCTGGTTTGCCGACCCTCATCGTTCGTGGATCCCGGGCTGATCGTCTAATGGCCTACAAACAAGACTCCTTTTTCTACTTAGTGAACTATGAGCAAGTGCGATCTGACCATGATGAAATCCAAGCACTCATGGCCCCCGACGTTATTGTTTTGGACGAAGCGCAAAGGATTAAGAATTGGCCCTCAAAGACCTCTTGGGCAGTGAAGCAAGTAAAAACCTCCTATGCGTTCGTGCTTACAGGCACTCCCATTGAAAATCGCATCGATGAGATCTATTCCATCATGCAGGTAGTCGATCCGTATATTTTGGGTCCCTTATACAAGTTTCAACAGGATTTTTACCAATTCGACGAGAGACAAAAGCCCGTTGGATACAAAAATCTTGATGAATTGCACCGCAAGTTGAAACCTGTTGTGTTACGGCGTCGCAAAAAGGATGTTGAGGAGCAACTTCCAGAGAGAACCATCAACAACTTTCTCGTTACAATGGATCCCGAGCAGGCTCTTCGTTACAAAGCCTATTCTGATCAGACCGCTCGGCTGTTGGCCATATTAAAAAAACGACCGCTCAATTTGGAAGAGCAAAAAAAACTACAACGGCTTCTGGCATGCATGAGGATGGTTGCTGACACTCCCTACATTTTGGACGAAGAGTGCCGTGAATGCCCCAAGCTGCGGGAGTTGGAAGAGATCCTGTTGGAGTTTACACTCGATCAAGACAATAAACTGATCATTTTTTCCGAATGGGAACGCATGCTCTTTCTTGTGCGAGAGCTAGTAGAGGGATTAGGAATCGATTACGCATGGCATAGTGGATCCGTCTCTCAGGACCAGCGTCGGCAGGATATCAAACGATTTAAAGAAGATCCGAATTGTCGCATCTTTTTGACTACTGACTCAGGCAGCACAGGCCTTAATCTGCAGGTGGCTAATGTTGTAATCAATCTGGATCTCCCATGGAACCCTGCCAAACTAGAACAACGGATTGCCCGCGCGTGGAGGAAGAATCAGGTTCGCCGGGTTCAGGTGATCAATCTGATCACCGAAAACACGATTGAACACAGAATGCTCTCCATGTTGGCTCAGAAACAGGCAGTGGCCGATGTGGTACTTGATGCATTAGGCGATTCGACGGAAATGCCTCTCCCTTCGGCATCACAACATGCATTTGTTGATCAATTGGAACAATTGATCGTTCCTCAATATCAAATTACGGCCCGAAAAAAAGAAGACAAACCCTCTCCAGAACAGCTTAAACAGAATATCCTGGCTCGCCATAGCGACCGTATCCAGCTGTTAGAAATTCGCAATGAAAGCGTGCTTGCGGTAGTAGATAAGATTGACCCGGAGATTAGGGCAAGCTTATCTGAAGCTGTGCAAGGGGCGGTAGAAGTGCTTGACCTAGACACCTTCACAGCTCTACGACGGCTTGTTACGGCAGGTCTGATTCAGTTTGGAACAGACAAACAAGTGCTTTTCCAATCTGACCTGTTGCAAACAAGTCAGCGCAACCATCATGGGCAAAAACTTGAGCAAGCTACGGCACTATACAAAGAAACCGAACGCAAACTTAAAATGATCTCATTGCTAAAAACGGGTGGATTTATCGCGGAGGCCCTTCCCTATGCGCGTGAAATTTTTCACAAGGGGGTGGATGTTCTCAAGATACTTGACCAAGCACTAGACCCTAAGGCTCTGCAAATTCGAGAATGGCTTGAGAACGAACAGAGTCCTGAAATCCTAGTGGGTCACATCACTTCCTGGATGGAAGAATTGTCTGCTACGCTTGCCGAGTTTAGCCTTGGAATAACTTTTTCCCAGAGAGAACTCGATGGCTAATCGAATGATCATCCAGGGGCGCGTGTGTAAAGCGGCCGAAGAGGCATTGTATCTTAAGCTAGTCCTATAGTCCTATCGACATTTTACTTGGGATAGGATTTTTGTTGCCCGAACATCTCGAAGATTGGCGTAGAGGGCGCGTTTCCTATCTTGAAAAGATCATGCGGGCAAATTTGAATCAAATAAATTTTGCCATGAAATGTTTCCGCAGTGCGTTCCGTTTTCTCGTGGCACAGGGAGCTAACAAAAAAATTGGAGGACTAAGCCTACTTGGTGTCGCTGTGCTGGAAGGTAACGTCGATATAGCCAAGATACTTGATGATGAGTTTGGCTACGATGTTAATAGATATGAGCGAGCCGGAATTCCAGTTTTGAGTTTAGCGGTCCTTTCAGGGGAAAATGGCATGATTACTTTCTTGGTGGAAAGAGGGGCAGATCTGAATGCTAAACTCCGCAACTCTGTTCAGCTCAAAAAGCCCTCCACAGGCACACTGTTAATCGGAAAGACCTACTTTTCTTTTCCAGTTAACAGTACCCCGTTGACTTTCGCCAAGGCCTATGAAAGGTTGTCTAGTATTAATACGATCTTGGAGTTAGGTGGTACGGAACCAGCGAAAATTGAAGTTAAAGAGAGCTTCTCTTTTTAGGGAACGGACTGAAAAAATAAAAATCATTTGGATCGAGTTCTGATTTTACTGGGAAACAAAAAGGTGTGGGTGATTTCTCTGTAGTTTAAAATAAAGATTGGCTAATTCCACTTCGTTCAAGAAATCTATTTGTCGTAGTTTGAGACTCCGAGCTTGTCCACCAGTTGGTGACGTGTGATGCGCCCGGGTTCATGGATAGTGTGACCTCTTTGTCTGGATTCGTTTCGATGGCATCTAACATCTTCATTGGATGATCTTGGGGGACTAGTGCGTCACCCCCATCCCCTTCGCTGTTAGGAACATCGATATTAAGTAATTTATGGCCATTATTTTGAGATAGGTCCTCGGGAATATTATACCCTCCCAAGGCTACCTTGGCGATTCCTACGATGAAAAAATTATCCTTTAGTGTTTTTTTAAACCATTTAGAAAATTGATTCTTCTCTCCTGGTAGTTTGTCTACGAGCTTGTTATTGATATCTACGACAACATCATTAAAGTTAGCTGGGTTTTGATCTAGCATTATATTAATGTTGGGATGTTCTTTTCCTAACCATGCTGTAGGTGCCCCTCCAAAGCACTGCCCTTTAGCGAGAATTTTTTCGTCTGATATCCCTTTCTCTTTGAGAAATTTATACGAGGCTTCGATGGAGGCATCAATGTTCTTTCGATCGGCGCCTCCCGTACTGAGGCCTTTGCCGGGGTTGTTGTACATCATCACATTGACGCCCTGAAGAGCAAAGGTAAGCATTTCATCTGAATACTGTTCGTAGATATTTGTTTGATTCATAGTAAGCAAAACTGTCCCTCTGTCACTCTCATCTAGAGACTTGGACGAGGGGGCTACGGTAAGCTTCATATCACCGGATGTGATCTGTGGCTTGTTGATACAAAGCTCTATTTTATCTCTGTGTTCGACAGGTACTAAATACACTGACCGGGCAGTTTCGATGAGTCTCCAGGAGGATGATTCAACTTTCATGCCTGTGAGCAATTTGACGGCATCTTCGTACCGCGGATCATCTTTTGAGAATTTCATGCCGGGAAAACTTATATTCGTCGGCGCCTGCTCAGGCTTCTTCATTTCTTCTAAATCGAAATCCCCGTAAAGAGCAGTCCCGTTAGCAATAAGTTTTGCATTTTCAAGCGCTGACGCGGCTTGGGGGTCTGCAAAGAAGAATTTATTATTTGGGCCACTAAAAACAGCTACTTTGTATCCTAACGCAAAACTAAGTTCAGTTTGGATTTTTTCTCGTTTAATCCTGCCTTGATTCTTCGGGTCTATACTGATTTCGCGTAGGGAAATTGGGAAATTTCTGCCCTTGACGTGGCACAAGTATTCATTGCCGCTCAACACGTTACCTGAGTCGAATTGGAATATCTTTCTTTCACCACCCATCTCTTCTAATCGTTTCACAAAGGTTGTTGCGTCTAGGAAGTGTGCATCTACCTTGCAGCCAGTTGAGCTTTTTAGCTGGATATGTTCCGCCCCTGCCTGGCGTAAAATTTCATGCTTTCCTTTTTTAAGGCGAGAGGGATCCCAGCTGGTTAAGGAGCCTTTCAAAATTGTGCTTGAGTTAACGGCGCCTTCCAGTAATCGTGTAAGGCTAAGACATCTGGAGGCTTTAACTGATAATCTAGAGCGAAAATCGAGACCGGACACGTCCATTTTGACAATATTATTGCTCTGCGCGCTTCTGCCACGAATTCGCGAAAACAATTTGGTGAGGCGATTAGTTTTGGAGGGAGCATTCGGGGCAGCTATTTTGGATGGATCCTTAATATATTTAGTTTTGGAAACCATCTTATCTACCTTATTACCAATTTCTTGTGTTGCGGTGTTGAGCTTGGAATCGGCTCTTATTTTCATTGGACGATTTTTTGGAACGTCTGTTGCCTCGGCTTGGCCTTGCATCTGTTGAAAGTGGTTTGTTAACAGGTTGATTCTGTCCGTGAGATTCGAGGAGACATTTTTTGTGCCTTTCTTGTGAATATCCTCAGAGGGATGTTCTATAGGAATTTGATGAATATCCTCTGGAAAATCGACAGCCATAATTCCCTCCGGGGTATCCATGTAAAGCAACTTCAATGCCATAGTATGTTTAATTTATGGTTACAATTGGTGTGTGGTGTAATTATAATATAATTATAATATATGTAATAATATGATGTATTTAATAAAAAACGTTGTGGAGCACACAACATAGAAACTTGAGGTATTTTTTTGTTATTGCCAGGAAGGCTGAGGTTTAGATTATTGATTCGATATTCTTGCTTTTATCAGAAGTTTTTCAACCTCATCCAGTTCGCTTTCTGAAAGATCTTTGGCATTTTCTAGTAGGTGGCAGACTAAAATGCTCGTTTTGACACCAAGCAATTTGTTTTTGATTTTATCCAAAATAGAAGTTTTCGAACCAGCTTGTAGCCAATATTCATAGTGGAGACCGGCTTTTTCACGGCCCAGTTGTCCTTTTTCTGCTAGTCGTGACATGACAGTCATAATGGTATTGTGTCATGACCGCCCAGTGCCTTGTGGACTTTTCTTACAGTTGCTCGTTCCGAATTCTGTAACAGGGAGAGAATTTGTTCCTCTAATTCCCCAAAAGCACGTCTTACCATTTAAAGCCTCCTGCAAAAGTGGAGATATACTACAAGTGTAGTTGCTGTGTCAAGAGAGAGTATAATCGTACCTTCTGTTCTCTTGACTGAAGTGCAACCCCTGGTATATACCAAGGGTGCATAATCACAAAAACTTATCTTAGCCTGAACCTGTGAAGTTTTTTTAAACTCAAATCACTTACATAAGCTATTTCCAAAACTAGCGTTAAAAAACGAGTGACCCTGTCCTTTGAGACGCAATTTATATGCCAGGAGACTCCCAGAGGGCTAGCCCTCTGGGATTAGCTTGAACCTACCAGGTTAAGACAATGCTGATTGGTGCACTTTCTTCTCCAAACAAATTTAATGCCGTTACACTATAAGTAATGCTGATATTTGCGCTTATGTTATGAAAATCAAAAATAAAAGGTTGATTTGGGTTTATCGATCCAACCAGTATGCCATTTTGATAGATGCGATACTGAACGATATTGGGGCTAGGGCTAGCGGTCCAGACTAGGCGCTGAACCAGATTTCTTTGTGTTAAGAAACTAATACAGAGGTTCTCTCCAGTTAATGACGCTGCGGGTAGCGGAGGATCAAGAAGGAGAAAGTTGAGTTCGCTGGCTTGATTGAGCAGAATGGTGACTGGTTTGATAACAGTGATGTACGAAGTCGCCGAGGCAGTTACAGCATAAGTTCCAGGAGGTAAGGAGAATATACTGTAGTTTCCACTGGAATCTGTGAGCGTGGAGGCGATCAATATGGATCCATCAAACACAGAAAGAGTTGCGCCAGGAATGGGTAGATTAGTCTCGATATCGAGTACCCGTCCAAACACACTCCCGGTGGTATCTGGAAGGGCAAAATTGACGACAACTGTTTGATTTGAAGGGACACTCGTGCTTTGTACCACAATTTGATATGAGGTTGCTGCAGCGCTGACGATATAGCTTCCAGGAGCTAAAGAGGAGACGCTATAGTCACCGCTCAAACCTGTTACAGAAGAACTTATGAGTGTGGTTCCTTGTAAGACGTTGACAATAGCCCCAGGAATAGGTGTAGTGGCTAGTTGGGTCACCACTTGCCCAATGATGGCGCCCGGCTGTAAAAGCAGAGCAAAATTGTCGACCGTCGTTTGATTAGAGTAGACAACAGCTCCTTGAGACCCAGTTTGGTAGTTGGTTGCGCTGGCGTTGACGGTATAAGTACCTGGTGCCAGGTTGGGTATAAGATAATTGCCTGACGAATCGGTCAGAGTTGAGGCAATCAGTTGAACGCCCTGTAAAACATTCAGGGTTGCTCCTGGGATAGGGGTGAGGGAGTCTGCATCAATTACATGGCCGGAAATTTGTCCTGGATTCTGGTGTAGGGCAAAATTATCTGTAGTCGTTGCATGGGAGAGGATAGTGGCGCCCTGAGTTGATGAGGCAAACAGGTTGGCGGAGGCAGTAACGGTATAGACGCCTGGAGCTAACGTGCTGATTGCATAATTTCCGTTTGAATCTGAAGCGGTTGATGCGATCAAAATTAGTCCTTGAGTGACATTCACCGTTGCGCCTGCTATTGGTGCAGATGTGGAGGCATTGGTCACTTGGCCGATCAGCTGCCCAGGAAGTGGTGGGAGAGCAAAGTTCGCTGTGCTTGTCTGAGTGGCGAAGATAGTCGTACCTTCGACAACAGTTTGATAATTGGTTGCGCAGGCATTCATGATGTAGCTACCGGGCGCCAGATTAGGTATGAGGTAGTTGCCTGACGAATCGGTTAATGTTGAGGCAATTAGGTGAGCACCTTGCAAGATATTAACAGTTGCCCCTGCGATGGGAGCGCTAGTATTCGCATCAATTACAGTTCCTGAAACTTGCCCTGGGTCTTGTTGCAGGACGAAATTATCAGTGGTGGTTGCATTGGAAAAGATGATGGCGCCTTGCGAAGATGTAGAGTAAAGATTAGCTGATGCCGTGGCTACATAAGCACCGGGGGCTAACGTATTGATTGCATAATGGCCGTTTGAGTCTGTAACGGTTGATGCGATGAGGACCAATCCTTGCGTTACATTTATTGTGGCACCTGTAATTGGCGCAGTTGTAACTGAATCAGTCACCTGACCCACCAGCTGACCTGGCATCGGCGAGAGGGCGAAGTTTGCAGTGGTTGTTTGGTCGGAGAAAACAGCAACCCCTTCGACAGCAGTTTGATAATTAGTTGCGCTTGCGTTGGCTATGTAGCTACCTGGCGCTAAATTGGACACAAGATAGTTACCGAGTGCGTCTGTTAACGTTGACGCAATCAGCTGAACACCTTGAAAAATATTGACGGAAGCGCCTGCGATTGGATTACTTGTCTCTGCATCGAGCACATGTCCTGAAATTTGCCCTGGATTCTGTTCTAAGGCGAAGTTCACAGTTGTTGTAGTGTTCGATTGAACAATGGCACCCAGAGCACTCGTGGTAAAATGGTTTGCTGAGGCTGTGGCTACATAAGTTCCAGTCGCGATTGTATTTACAGAGTAATGACCATTTGCGTCTGTGACGGCTGATGCAATCAATACAACGCCTTGTGTAACATTCACGACTGCCCCTGGGATGGGAGCTGAGGTCACCGCATTAATCACTTGCCCTGAGATGGTTCCAGGAAGTGGTTGGAGGGCGAAGTTGGCTGTCGATGTTTGGTTAGAAAGGATTGTGATTCCTTGAGTAGCGGTTTGGAAGTTGGTGGCAGTCGCTCTTGCCACATAGTTGCCAGGAGGTAAAGAGAGTATTGTATAGTTCCCACTACTATCTGTGATCCCTGTGGCTATGATTATACTACCACTCAGAATATCGATGGTCGCTCCAGGGATTGCAGTGCTATCTGCGGCGTTACTCACATGGCCGACAAGTGTTCCAGGTTGAGCTGTTAGGAGGAAATCAACAGGCGTTGTTACATTAAACAGTACAGTCGCTGCTTGTGTGGAAATTTGGTAATTCGTGATTTGAGCTGTAACGATATAATTGCCTGGAACTAGCGAGGGCATCGTATAAGTTCCGTTGTTGCCGGTCACTTCGGTCGCAATCAGCACGTTATTTTGAAATGCCTTAATGGTAGCACCGGGAACGGGAAAACCCGTCGCAATATTCGATACTTGACCGGCGATGCTGCTTGGTTGTTGCAGGAGTCCAAAGTTAACAACTGTGGTAAGATCCGCTTGGACATTTGCACCTTGAACTGCAGTTTGAAAGGTGGTTGCGATAGCTTGTACAGTGAAGTTCCCTGGAGGAATACCAGATATTAGGTAATTTCCGTTGGAGTCGGTGATGCCAAAGTTTACTGTTACAGAGCCTTGAAAAAGAGTTACAAGAGCCCCTGCGATAGGCGCTGAGGTGATGTCGCTGACGACCGTACCCCCAACGGAGCCGGATGCAACCGGAAGAAAGAAGTTAAGGGTAGTGGTCTGGTTTGGTATAATGCTCGCTCCTAACACGACGGTTGAGTAGTGGGTAGCGTGTGTACTTACGGTATAACTTCCTTCAGCCAGACCTAAGAAGGTATAGACTCCGCTACCATTGGAGGTCGTTGTGGCGATCAGTATGCTGCCTTGGAAAACGTCAATTGTCGCCCCAGATATGGGAGCAATCGTTGTTCCATCCAGGATATGACCAGTCAAATTTCCCGGCTGAGGCTGAAGAACAAAATCCCCTGGTGTTGTCAGATTTGCCTGGACGACAACCCCGATCAAACCCATTTGAAAATTCGTGGCTGTTGCTGTGACGGTATAGGCGCCTGCATTCAAATTGGGAATGGTGTATTCACCGTTGAAATCCGAAGAGGTCGTCGCAATAATAACGTTGTTTTGTAAGACTGTGATAGCGGCATTAGAAACCGGACCACTAGAGAAGGCATCATTGACCTGACCGGCAATGTTCCCTGTGTCAGCTTGCAAAAAAGAAGGTGACATGGTTAAGAAAAGTGTCAAAAGGCACGCAAAAAAAGCGAGACTTTTATAAGAAAAATTTGTGGCTAACATGTCATCAAACCTTTTTTTTGTAATTTTAAAAGCATAAACCGAGTCCAGCACCTAGCTTGAGCCCGTTCAAATGAGCATTCGAGGTTTCTACGTTCGAACTTCCTTGGCTGAAGTGAACATTTAGGAATGAATAGTCGACAAAAACGTCGACAAACGCAGCGTTGTTAAAGAAGTACTGAAATCCTGATTTTAGTATCCCTCCCCAAGTTCCATTTTTTGACTGGTGTTTTTTTACAAATTCGCAATAGTTGGTAATGTGCACGAAGTTGATGCTGCCACCGCCCCCTAGATAGAAACGACCATTTATTTGAGGAACTGGGAAGAAATACTGCAGCCCAAAACTTAATGGGAGCACCCATATGCTTGTCTTATTTTCTGAGACTTGACTTCCGCATGAAAGGGCCTCTCCATCGGATCCAGACCAGTCAATGCTGCCCCAAAGCGACCAATTGCTGTTGAAGAGCTCTCTTGACAGTTCAAGTTGATAATCGGGCCAGCCATCGGAATAAATTTCTCTTACCTTACTGTCTGTTGGTCGGTAGTAGGCGATGCTGAGCTTTACACACCAAGGGTCGTTGTAAAAACCATTGGGAGGCCCAGCTATTGCGCTAGCCGCAGTCAGGATAAATGTTGTAAAAAATATTTTAAAAATAGACGATTTCATACCTGCCTACAATTCATTGGTAAAGGGTGTGATAAGGATGTTACTGGGAGTGGATAAGTCGGGCTGCCCTAATTTATTGTCGAGCCAAACTGACTGATGGCGGTCTCGACTTCGCGGTCCTCGCCTCGTTCATTCTATGGCTGTGTTGTTTAGCTAAATAGCTGGTTTTAATACAAGATTTTTTATAAAAAATAATTTGTGCCTTCTTGAGTATTTGTAAGGGCTGTTTAAAAAAATTTGTATTCATAAAATGGATCTTATTTGTCCAAACGATTAGAACTCTAATAAAATGGTCAGATCGTCCAGTCTTGTCCATACCTAGTCTGCAGGAGATTCTTTCTTAGTGCTCGAGCCTTTTTAGACCTGCTTTGGACCAATCATAGATCTCTTGAGGGGACATTTCATAGCCATTTGCAAACCGGTCAGCGTAGTAGCCCCAATCCTGAATTGGTTCATTCTCGTTTAACGGTTCAGCCGCAAGATAAAATCCAAAGGCATGCAATATAATGCTGAATCCTGCCAGATTGATGTCTTCTGTTAATTGGTATCGCTTCCACTCTTCAGCAGATGGGGCGTGGCCAAGATAAGACTGTAGTAAGATCTCTGTTTGTTGCCTGTCGTAGTTCATGAATAAAGCAAAATAACTCAGATCGTAGAAGGCGTCATCCCAAGTTGTATCCGCCCAGTCAATAAACTTCACTCCAGCAGGGTCTATGAATATGTTCCTTGGGTTAGGATCGCCATGGAGGGTTGCGGTATTGGAAGGTAGCTTTAAAAGCTTCTTCTCACTGGTATTTACGATTTGCATAGCTTCGTCGATAAAGGGGCTGAATAGAAGGGTTTGCGCTACATGTCTGTAACGATTAACCACTGAGTTTTTAGGGATCGGATTTTTAGGGATTGAATGAACGCTACGAAATGCGGTGGCAACGGCATGGATTGTTTCAGGTTTCTGTGCTACTTCCAGAGTCATCGTTTTTAGTGCTTGGAAATCGGTAAGGATGGCCTTGTTCTTCAGCGAAATGGCATAGACATAAGGTGCGATGCCTAATTGAGAGGCGTGTTCAAAGGCCCAGAATTCACGTTTTACATCTCTCAATGGCTTAGTGTCTTGATGAAGTTTAATCACGTAGGAATGCTCACAGGTCGCACAGTCAATTTTGTAATTATAAGCATCGGAGTAACCACCGGAAAGGCGGTGCCAGCCAAAACTCTCTAGGGGCACGGACGGGAAAAAATGTTCGATTGCTTGTAGAAGCTTGTCTTCCTCTTCATGAGCGAAGGAGTTCACGCTAAAAAGCATGGTCAAGCAGATAAAAAATTTGATTAGTGAGTTTTTCATGTAGATCTCATTTTTTTAACTGTTTGATAATATAGATATGCTGATTTGTAATTTTTTACAAGATAATACTACACATCATGCTTATCCTAATTATCTTGTAAAAATTAATAATCATCAGTGTTAACAATAATTGAATTTGTTATATTTAATATTGAATTAGTTTATAAATTTGTAGATTTAATGAATATTTTGGTTGTTGATCAATTAACGAAGTACTATTCGACGGATCTTGAGGTTCCTGCACTGGATCATATTTCATTTCATATGCTTGAGGGTGAGATACTTGGGTTGGTGGGGCCGAATGGATCGGGTAAAACGACAACGATTCAGATTTTGTTGGGGACGTTGACTCCTTCGGAAGGGGCGGTTACGTACTTTGGAAAGGATTTTAGGTCTCATCGGTCAGAGATTTTGCAGTATATCTCCTTTGCTAGCACCTATGCGAGTCTTCCTTGGAACCTGACTATAGCGGAGAATCTAGAGATTTTTGGTCTTATCTATGGGTTAGCGAGAGAGGAAAGTCATCGTAAATTCGACCCTTTGTTGGAGCGGTTTGGGATTATGAATAAGAAGTATAAGCCGGTTACTGAGCTTTCAGCGGGTCAGGTTACTAGGTTGTTGTTGGTGAAAGCGTTTTTCATTGACCCAAGGATTGTTTTATTAGACGAGCCAACGGCGTCTCTTGATCCGGACATTGCTAAGGATATTTGTGCATTTTTGTTGGAGCAACGGGACACCAAAGGGATGTCGCTTTTGTTTACCTCCCATAAGATGCAGGAGGTGACGGAGATCTGCGACCGCACGATTTTTCTTAAGAAAGGAAGAGTGATTGCAGATGATCTACCTAAGAACTTGGCGAGGAGTGTGTCGAAATTTCGCTTGAGTTTGGTTATAGCTGATGGTTTGAAGCGTACGCTAGAGATCATCCAGGCTCAAGGGCTGCAGTATCGTCAAGATCATCGTACGTTGGAAATCTCATTGGATGAGGAAGAAATACCCAGTTTTCTTCATGCCATCAGTGAAGCTCATGTGAGCTATGCAAGCATCCGAATTGATGAGCCTTCTTTAGACGATTATTTTTTTGAAATTACCAAGCGGGCGATATGAACATTAGTCGCGTCAAAGGGGTTTTTCTCCGCTATTATTATGCCTTTAAAAAGGGTCCTCACCAGATTACTGACCTCTTTTACTTTCCATTGGTTGATATTCTGTTGTGGGGGTTGACCTCCGTTTGGATTCAGAGCCAACAGAACATTCCTAATTTGCCTCTGGTCTTGATGACAGCACTTATTTTTTGGCAAATTGCTCTCAGAGGCTCAGTGGATATCTCCATCAATTTGCTTCAAGAATTTTGGCAGAGGAACTTGGTCAATTTATTCGCGACTCCACTGACTATTTTGGAGTGGTCTAGTGGTATATTGTTGCTTTCTGTTGCTAAATTATGTGTCAGTGTAGCGTTTGGAACGCTGATGGTTTACGTTCTTTATGCATTAAACGTGTTCACGCTTGGCTGGGTGTTTTTGCCCTTTGCCGTGCTCTTGCTGATATTTGGGTGGACTTTGGGTTTTTTGATCTCTGGGATGATTGTCTACTGGGGCCATAAGGTCGAAATTTTGGCTTTTACGTTGGCATTTATTTTTGCTCCCTTTAGCGCTGTATTTTACCCAGTCACGATTTTACCGGTCTGGGCGCAATATTTAGCTTGGGGATTACCTACGACCTACGCATTTGAAGGAATGCGTATGATTTTGCATGGGCAGGTTTTGCCCTGGTCTTATTTGGAAATCAGTTTTGTCCTTAATGTTGTTTATTTAACTTTTTCCATTCTCTTTTTTCGAAAAATGTTTGAAAAAAGTCGCGAAAAAGGACTCGCTCGGTTGGAGTGATGTATCAAATATAATCCATTTTGCTTTACACCTAATTCTCTCAAATTATATATTTCCAGCATCAAAAATCTTCTAAACAACAGGCGTACACAAAATGGGTTTAAATAGTGACTTTGTTTTATCCAATAAAATATTTGAGACGAAGGCGAATCTAGTACAAGTTATTCTCTATGCTGACAAAGGGGTTCTAAGAGCCGCTAAGGCTATTGGGTTTGAAAGACTTGTCCTGCAAGGGTATTCAGAACGAGTTTCCGATGAATATGAGAAGAATCTGGCTGTAAGCGTTCTTAGGGATAGGCACATCACTTTGGTAGGACAGGTTTTATCTCTGCTCCCCAGGGTATCAGGAGGAGCAAAAGCAACACCGCAGTTTTCTGACTTAATAAGTGCCAATTCTCTTCAACGCTGGTTGATGGCCAATCCTAATGTTAATTCTATAGATCTTGGATCCAAGGGTATTACAGATGCAGATATGGTAAAGCTATCGATTGTGTTGTGTTCGCCTCAGATTGTGGAACTCCATCTACACAACAATCAGATTGGAGATGAGGGGATCAAAGCACTAGCGGGGGCACTAAAAGATTCATCGGTCAAATATGTCAATGTTGGTGGAAATAGAATCGGAACCGATGGGTTTATCGCATTGATTAAGAGCGTGCCGAAAACATTGGAGACCCTTGATGTTGGGTCTAACCAAATAAGAGCAGAGGGTGCTCAAGCGGCGGTGGGTATCATTGCTGCGACTGGGATAAAAAATCTGTTGATGCAGCATAATCCTTTAGAGGCAGAAGGCATAAGGGTTTTGTATGAGTCCTTTATGTCACCATTTAGTACATTGGCTTTGCTCAGAATAGGGAAAAGTACTTTAAGCACGGACCTACGAACGGCTGTAGCCGGTCTGCCTGAGCAAAAGAATAATAACAACCTAGATAGCGCTACTGTGTCTTCTACTAATGAAGTGTGGAAAAAGAACAGCAGTGAATTATTGAAGCAGTCTGGCTCTTTGAATAACCGGGTTACGACAATGGAACCTGGTGGTGCGCCAGAGTAGGTAGTACAGAAATCAAACCCCTCTCTGAATCAGAGAGGGGTTTGAAGGGATAGTTGCGCGTTACTTAGGAACTGCTAAATTCGGCAGATCCGCTTCAGTTAGAGGCTCACCTTGATCGACGTGCTTATAAACAGCCCCTTTTGGATGTCCATGAACTTGAAGAACGGCTGCTATTACTCTTGGATCTACGGCTGCTTCTTCAAAGGATCTGTTTTCCAGTACCGTTACTTTGAAGGGCCACTTGCTGATGCTAAGGGTGAAGGACCCCTTCTCTAAACTGACAACCAATGATTCCTGGCTATAACGGTTGATGATGGATATATGGAGGTCCCAGAAGTCATGCGAGATAGATCCAACCCGTGATCCACTTTGATCAAAAATGACCCCGGTGAACGTGTAGCCTTCCTGATTGAAAGTAAAGGAACCAAGAATGTTCTCTTGATCATCTCGAACAATAAAAAGTGAGCTCTTGGAACGCAGGTCAGATTGAGTGAAAGGATGGTTATCTAGGCGGGTGATTATTTGGCCTTCGGAATCTTTGAGCTCATAGCGGTTTGTTTCTGCCGATCCCTTTGCTATAAGTTCACCAGATTGTGTTTGAAAGGTGACCAGTGGGTTCCACCTTGTTCCCTCTTGATTATAGACGAATTCGTTTGGTAGAGTAAATTCAGCAAAAAGATTGGCACCTATCAAAAAAATAGCACAGATAGTAAGAAGGATGGTTTTCATTGGTTTTTCCTCACGTCAAGTATAATTAAAAGTCTAACGAATTAAAATAAAAAACACAAATTAAGGCTCATCGCGCAAATGAGTACTTGCCCATCCTGTTCTTTATTTCTTTGAGGTACTCATTTGCGCGATGAACCAAATTTAAGTTGATTTGAAACTTGTACTTGATTTTCCCAACCTATCATTACCTCTGAGTAGCCAAATTGGCCAAATCAGCTTCGGCTAAAGGTTCGCCTTTATCGACGCTTGTATAACGTGTCGCTTTGGGATTTGCGTGAATTTGAATAGCGGCTGCAATCACTCTTGGGTCTACCGTTGCTTCTTCCAAAGGTCTATGTTCGAACACGGTTCCCTTGAAAAGCCAGTTGCCTATAAATTTTAATACGGACGACTGCAATTCTACGGCGATGACCAGTTGGTCTTCGCTATCACGACTGTCAACGGATAAAGTTAGGTTCCAAAAATTGTGTGAGATCGACCCTACTCGAGAGCCACCTTCATCAAAAATAGTGCCGGACATTCCGGCGAAACCATCGACAAATGTAAAGGAACCAAGGATGTTCTCTTGTTCATCGCGCACCACAAAAAGAGAACATTTGGAGGACAGGTGATAGGTAAAGGGATGATAATCTAGCTTGGCGATTACTTCATTTTTGTTGTTGGCTAGTTGATAATGGCCCTCTTCTACGGATCCTTGTGCCAAGGACTTACCCGATTGTGTTGTAAAATATGCAGTTGGTACAAATCGATTTCCGCCCATGCTGTAGACAAACTCGTTTGGCAGAGTAAATTCAGCAAAAAGATTGGCGCCTATCATAAAAATAGCGCAAATAGTAAATAACGCGAGTTTTGGATAAGCCAGTCTTGGAAATAGCTTAAAGTAAGTGATTTGAGTTTAAAAAACTTCACAGGTTCAGGCTAAGATAAGTTTTTGTGATTATGCAATTGATAACAAGCTCATTACGACAGGAAGACCCTCGTAGAGGGTCTCTGAATGTAGCCCACCGTGAACCTGCGAGCGTCAGCGAAGACAGGTGTAACGGTGGGAAAATGCGTCGAAAACCTATTGCACCCCCGAAGGGGTGTGCCTCAAGCTATTTGTAATCAACGAGCTGAGGCACTCTCGTTCGAGAGTGCGAACCCTATTTTGCCCATATTCCCACCGTTACACCTGTCTTCGCTCCGCTCGCAGGTTCACGGTGGGCTACATTCAGAGACCCTCTACGAGGGTCTTCCTGTCGTAATGAGCTTGTTATCAATTGCATAATCACAAAAACTTATCTTAGCCTGATGCGTATGCCTGTTCATCCTGTCATCCTGACAAAAATTAAAATGGGTCGATTCCTATTGAAACAGCAAAGGTCTGGATTCTGTTAAATTGGGCAAATCAGATTCGATCAGAGATTGGTTTGTCTTTACTGTTGTCCAGCCAATCATTTGTGGATTCCCGTGAATATGAAGAATAGCCAATATCACTCTAGAATCTATGGCAACGTCTTCAAAAAGCGTGTTTCCTAATAATTTTGCCTTGAACGTCATTTTAGGGCGAAGCATGGAAGATGCTTTTTCTACGCTAAGGACAAGAGGTTCTTTGTTATCCTGGGCTTCTATACATATGTTGATATCCCATGAATCATGCGTAATATATCCGACTCGTGATCCATTTTTATCGAAGATGAAACCAATGACATCACTAATTGAATACTTCATGTCAGTAAAGCTAAGGGAGCCAAGGATATTATTTTGATTGTCTCGAACGACGAACAGGTGACATGCTGATGAGGAGGCGTCCTGGAAGGGATGATAGTCTAGATTGGCGAGGATTATCCCTGTGGATTGCAAGAGTTGGTAGCGATCGTTAACCACAGAGCCGTAAGCTAGTGGTATGCCGGTTTCGGTTTTAAGCGACATGTACGAGGTCAATCGCGAATGAGTTAATGTGAATTCAGATGGTAGTACAAAGTCAGCAAAGAGATTAGCGCCGACCATAAAAACAGCAAGTACAGTAAATAAAATACGTTTCATAAGGTTCCTCCCATCTTTGTTAATAAAAAGAAAATTATAACAAAATAGAACAAAAAAAGCAAGATTGAGTTTGAGCGTTGTTGTGTGCCTGTGTCAAAACTACTTGCCGATTCCTTCTAAAAACTGTTTGCGCAGGGTTTCATCGCTTCTGAAGTTGCCTTTGAGAACCTGGGTGGTGGCTGTTCCGGCTTCGTCCTCGACACCTCGTGCTACGACGCAAAAATGAGTGGCTGTGAGGGAGACAGCTACATGTTCGGTATTGAGCAGAATTCTGATGGAATCGGCAATTTGTGCCGTGAGTCGTTCCTGAAGTTGAGGCCGGCGAGCAAAGAAGCGTACGACACGCGCTATTTTAGAGAGGCCGATGAGTCTACCATTAGGCAGATAAGCGACATGCGCTGTACCGTGCATGGGTACGAAGTGGTGTTCACAAAAGCTTGTGAATCCAACTTTAACGAGGACGATATTGCTATCTTCTTCGCTCTGGAAACGGTCTGGAACAAAAGTGACCGAAGGGAATGTATTGCGATCAAGGCCTGAGAAGACTTCCTGCACATACATTTTCGCCACACGATTGGGCGTTTTAGCGAGGGAAGGGTCATTCAGATCGAGCCCTAATGTACGCATGATTTCCCGAAAATGTGTTTCGATAACGGCTATTTTTTGATCATTGGAGAGGTCAGGATTGTCAATAATCGGTGAAGGATAATTGGTTACCGATGCGAATTCAGAATCCTGTTTCAAAGAGACTGTTTTTTTTGAATAGGCTAGTTTGCATTCTACCGTTGGTTCACTCATGGTTTTTTTCCTGTACTCAAGGCTTGTCTATGAATTTCTGCGGCAGTGATGGCGAAGGCATTTGCCACGTTTAGGGAGTTTTTACGCCCTGTCAGGGGGATGTTGACGATGACGTCGGCTAATGAGAGAGTTTCTTTCGAGAGACCGTATTCTTCGTTTCCGATGGCGAGAGTGAAGGATTCAGGAAAGAGGTACTCGTGAATAGAAATGGCGTTAGGGCTAGTTTCAAGGGCAACGATGGGTTTTGGGAGTTGTTCCAGGGGGATATTGCGATGAGATGTGATCCAGTTTTGGGTGCCCATGGCGGCATCTTGGACTTGTTTGTGATCGATGTAGGCCATATTTGGAGAGAAGTATAGTGTGCCGAGTCGGAAGGCTTCAGTGGTACGTACGATGCTACCTATGTTATGTGCGGAGCGAATTCGATCGAGCCAGATGGCGATGGGTTTGGGTGTTGCGCCGGTTTCGCGGTCGGTTTGGCTATGGAGGAGGTTATGTTCGCGGAGGGAGATTTCTGCTAGTTGGAGGTGGTGATGATATTGGTCGGAGAGATATTGCCGGGTGGTCTCAAAGGAGTTGTTGCAGCCCATCCAGAGTTGAATTTCCTGATAAGCTGAAAATGATGGATGGTTCGAGTTGTTGTTCAGCAACGCATCATGGGCTTGGCGTAGTAGATCGCAGCATTGTTTATGCTGTTGGCGCGGATGCAAAGCCATGAAGCGTTTTTTTGTGAACAGGGGTTATCCTATTGGGTTTGTGGTTGTCGTCTTGATAGGTAATCTTCGAGGCCTCCGTCGTGTATGTAGACGCGATCTTTTTCGAAGGCGACGATTTTTGTAGCGGCGGTGCTGACGAGGTCGCGGTCATGACCGACGAATAGGACGGTGCCAGGGTAGTTGGCAAGTCCCCAGCCTAATGCTGAAACGGCTTCAAGATCTAGGTGATTATTGGGTTCGTCCATGATGAGAAAGTTATGATTTTCCAATAGGATGCCGGCCAGGATAAGGCGAGCGGTTTCGCCGCCTGATAGGTTGCAGACTTCTTTAAAGGCATCATCGCCGGTGAAGAGCATTTTTCCAAGTACACTTCGGACATCTTGGTCATAGACGCCTTGTTTGCGTTTTCGCAACCAGTCGAAGAGCGTGGAGTGGTCAGATTTATCTACGATTTCGCCATGATTTTGTGGAAAGTAACTTACAGCAACTTGATGGCCGAATTCAACCTTTCCACTGTCTGGTGGGAGAACTCCTGCCAGCATGCGAATCAGAGTTGTTTTTCCACGTCCGTTGTTTCCGATGATACCGATCCTGTCGCCCTTATGGATTTCCAACGAAAAGTTTTTGATTACCTGATGGTCATCATAGCGTTTGGAAATGTTTTCTGCTTTGAGGACGACTTTACCTGAGGGTTTTTCTTGTGGGATAAAACGGATATAGGGGCGTTGGATATTGGAGGCTTTGAGGTCTTGTGGTTGTAGCCGTTCGATTGCTCGCATGCGTGATTGCACTTGGCTGGCGCGTGTGCCTGCGCTGAAGCGGGCTACGAACTCTTTAAGTTTGGCGATTTTTTTGTCTTTGGATTTGGATTCTGCTTCGGCGCGGTCGCGGACAGATGTTTTGGCAGTGACCATGTCGTCATAGTTGCCTGGATAGACAATGATGGTTTCGTAGTCGATATCGGCGATATGTGTGGTGACGGAGTTGAGGAAGTGGCGGTCATGGCTGACGACGACGAGGACGCCGCGGTAGTTGTGTAGGAAGGTTTCAAGCCAACCGATGGAGTCCATGTCAAGGTGGTTGGTTGGTTCGTCAAGGAGTAGTGCTTGAGGATCACCAAAAAGGGCTTGGCAAAGCAGTACGCGGAACTGTAGATCTGTGGGGATTTCGCGCATGAGCCTTGTAAACATATCTTGCTCCAGACCTATGCCTGCGAGCAGAATTTCTGCATTTGTTTCGGCGGTGTAACCATCTTCTTCTGCGATGACACCTTCGAGTTCACCTAAGCGCATGCCTACTTCGTCTGTCATTTCTACGTCGTAGAGTGCATTGCGTTCGCAGAGTGCATCCCAGAGTCTTCTGTTGCCCATGAGGACGACGTCGATGACTGGGAAGTCGAGGAAGTCTTCGATGTTTTGGCGGAGGATGCCGACGCGGTGTGGCAGCGACACTGTACCATCCGTAGGGGCTTCTAAACCCATAATGATGCGGAAGAGTGTGGATTTTCCTGCACCATTTGGGCCGGTTAGACCGTAGCGGTCGCCAGCGTTGAATGTTACGTTTACATCTTCAAACAGGACACGGCTGCCGAAACTTTTGGCAACTTTACTTAGGGTAATATTGGCTGAGGTCATTTGGCTCTCGGGTGGGCTTCATCATAAACTTCTTTCTTCAGCTTGGGGCTGACACGGGTGTAGATGGTTGTTGCGGCCAGTGTGCGGTGTCCAAGCATCTCTTGAATGGTTTTTAGATCCATTCCATTTTCAAGCCAATGTGTGGCAATGGTGTGGCGAATGGTGTGAGGTGTTATCTTATCGGCCAATCCGCTTGCTTTGAGGTATTTTTCAAAGCTTCTGTCGACAGAACGGGCTGTCAGGCGTGTACCAAGGCGGTTAAGAAAAATAGCTTCGCGATCCACTTGCGCTTGATGACCATCGATATCTTGATGGCGTTCTGGATGGTTGATGTACGCTAGGATCCATTCAGAGGCATTTTTTGTGATGGGTACTACACGCTCTTTTTTTCCCTTACCGCGTACGCGAATCATCAGTTGCGGGTGGTCGATATCGGCGCGATCTAGACCAACGAGCTCACTCACACGTAGGCCAGAGCTGTAAAAAAGCTCCATGATTGCGCGGTCGCGGAATCCTAGGTAGTCGCTAGTTTCCGGTTGTTCTAAAAGGCGTTGCACGTGTTCATAGGAGAGGCTTACTGGAATGCGTTTGTCGATTTTGGGGCTATCCAGATCTTCCGTAGGATTTGCTGCAAGTAGGTTATGTGACAAAGCAAACTTGAAGAATGTGCGTAGAGAAGATAATCGACGGACAATCGTGCTTTTATTATGCCCTTTGGTATGTAGGTCAGCCAGAAATCTGCGGATCAGTTTTTTATCGATCTCACTGATTTGGATCGCGTTGTCTTTACCTTGAAAGCGAGCACTGTACTCTTGGTCGTAACGAATTTTAGCGGGTCGATCTTCTGGTTTACCATCTGGAAGAAGATCGATTTGGACGAAGTCCTTGAGAGCGTTCAGGTCGATTGCATAATTACGTATAGTATGCTCTGAAGCATTCTTCACAGACTTCAGATACTCGAGAAACTGATAACAGGCCGGAATAAACAAAATCTCTCCTCCATGGGTCGAAGATGTGAAGCAGTTTAGCAGACCAAGGATTAGGTGAAAAGAGCGAAGAGGGTGCGCGCGCTCCCGCGCGCAGGTTTTTGTGAGACTAGGTATGGACAAATCTGGACGAACTGGACGTTTTGGACGAACTATGTTTTGACGACCAAGCATACCCCTGTCCAGAAAGTCCAGATCATCCCATACGCATCAGGCTAAGATAACGCGAGTTTTGGATAAGCCAGTCTTGGAAATAACTTATTCTAAGCTATTTCCAAGATTGGCTTATCCAAAACACGCCCGGAGCTTATCGAATATTTTGGTACTACGGTCCGAATACTAAAGAAATCACGATTGCAGCAATTGTTCCTCATCCTTAAGTAACCCTGAACTACTTTCCTCTAGGCCAGAGGAATACCTTGCAGTCATCTGCGGCGAAAGAGTTGGGGAAAACTTCACGGGCTTCTTTTTCGAAATCTTGCGTGCGGAGGTATCTTGCGGAGAAGTGGGTGAGAATGAGTCGCTCGACACCAGCATCGCGGGCGAGTGTGGCAGCCTCTTTTGCGGTAAGGTGATAGTGTTTGAGCGCCAGTTCTTTTTCTTCTTCCAGATAGGTGCTTTCGCAGAGAAGCAATTGAGCGTTTTGCGCGATATGCGAGGCGGCCGGACAAGGGCGTGTGTCGACGACAATGGCAAAAGTGTCGCCTTTTTTTATGCTGCTGACTTCGGCTAAGGATATAATCTGGTCGCCAATTTGAATCTGTCCTTGTTCTTGAAGGTGTTTTACCATAGGTCCTACAACGCCTTTTTCACGTAGAAGGACGGGATCGTACTTAAGACGGTCGGCTTCGGTGATTCTCCAGGCTATGTTGTCGATGCCACCATGATTGAGGAAGTCTGCTTCGATGCAGAATTTTCCGTCGTCGTGGACAATGCCTGAGCTGGATACGGGATATTCGACGACATTGATGTTTTCGTGATAGATAGTACCATAACGCAGTCTATCAAAGTATTTTTTGCCGCTTGCAGGATAGTAACAACGGATTTCATGCTGGACTTTGTCTAAATTTAGTCGCATGAGCATAGAGCCTAGCCCAAGACAATGGTCGCCATGGAAGTGTGAAACGAAGATCCGTGTAACGGTTGGAGGAGCGATATTGGCAAAAATGAATTGACGTTGCGTGCCTTCGCCTGGATCGAACAAAAAGCCTTCTTCATTCCATCGTAAAAGGTATGCGCCATGGTTGCGTAAGCGCGTTGGTTGCTGACTAGAGCACCCCAAGATGATTAGATCTCTAACGGTCATGATGTCTCTTCAGATAGTCGCGGAGCTGAATCAGGGCGAGGTAGCGGTGCGAGGTTTGTGCATGTTCTTCAAGAGAAAGCTCTCCTTGAGTGCGTGTGGAACCATTGGGCTGAAAGCAGGTGTTGAAGCTGTATTTGCCAATTTTTGCTTCGCCTCTGGGTGTGACGATTGTGCCTTCGAGGATTCCTTCAAAAATGACGGGTTCGGTATTTGGCTCTGCGTAAGCAACAGCGCAAACGACCTGTGCGCGGTGATCTTCATAGCGTAGGATTAGATCGGCGAGGCCTTTATCAGTCAATTTTCTGAGAAAATCTTTGATGTAAGGTCCCGGCAAGCCGTTGAGTGCGTTGCAGTATAGGCTGACATCTTCGATCACTAGTGAGCGGTTGAGACGTGTCATGGCTTCACGGGCTTTGTGTAGAAGGATTTGCTTTCTTTCTCCTTGGATTTCTTCCAGATTTAGATCGACCTGTTCGAGTTCCCATTCGGGAAGGATTAAGCTAGCTTCGCGGAACTTACCGGCGTTGCCTGTTACGTATTCGATTTTCACAGATGCCTCGTGCGTATACTGGCGGGGAGTATAGCCGATTGGGCGTTAATTGGGTAGGGGAAGTCGGAGGAGAACATTTCTCTCTAAGCAAGAAAATCGAGCCCGTGCCCGTGCGTGCCCGTGCCCGTGCGTGCCCGTGCCCGATTTATCGAATTTTTTCGGACACGGGCACGCACACGGGCATGGGCACGAAGTTTTTTATAAACAGAGGTTATTTTTAATGCCTTTTCCAGGCGAAGAGTTGGGAGCGGCCTAATAGGTATCCGACAACTCCACCGGCGAGGTGGGCTGTATTGGCGATACGAGGGCTGAGAGGCATGTTCCAGTAGACTTCAAAAAGGAACGAAACAAACTGTAGTCCGACCATAGCGAAGATAAAGAACACAATGAACGCTAATGCGGATCGTTGCAGTTGATACCCTTCCCAAGGGGCGGTTTGTTGACGGGCGACGATGAAGGTGATCATGCCAACAAGCACACCTGAGAATCCTATGAAGTTGGGACCACTGACAATATACTGTGCGGTATTGGAGATGATTCCAGCGATAAGGATGAAGAGGAGGTAGCGCGGGACTTTTAGGCGCGATTCCATTTGGCGGCCTAAGACTAGCAGGGCTGTCATGTTAAAGAAGAGGTGGAATAGGTCACTGTGAAGCAGCGCAGGTGAAAAGAGCCTCCAGACTTCTCCTTTAGCAATGTCAGGGAACATTGGTTGCCCCGAAATAGTCACGCTTGACTTACCTTTGAGTTTGCTAACTAGTGGGTCATAAATGCCGTTAAAACTAGTTGTTGTGGGGTCTTCGAAGAGCATGGTGCGCCACAAATTGTTGTAGCTTATGCCTTGAGTCGTCGGTGGTGAGGCGTCTGATTTTTCGGCCTGTTGCTCTTCAGAGGATTGGATGTTTTCCCACAGAAATAGCACAGTACAGAGAATGATTAGGTAAAAGGTCACAAATCCGACGGGCTGCGGTTTTAGGGGGAGTTCCTGAGGTTCTGAAAGCAGTTCGGGCTCCGGGATACTGATAGGCGAGGCTTGAGGTTTTAGCAGAGGGTTATCTGGGCTGTCTTCAAAGAGCTGCAGCCACTTTTTTGCTGCGGCAAATTGGTCTTCTTCGATGATCCAGACGTTGCAGGTATGGTCGCCATATTGCTCGCTGCCCCAATCGGTATTGGTGAGCAGTTCCAGCTCGTTGCCGATCCCTTCACGGGTTAGCAATTCGTGAAGTTGGCGTCCTTCTTGGACATTTTTTATCGAGCAGAGGAGGCGCATGTCGCTACGATTTTCTCTATGATCTGGGTTGTGGCCAAACCTGGAATGCGTTGCACAAGGTGCAGTCGCCCTCCCTGTTGCCGGATGATTTCGGCTTCAATGCAGTGGGTGCCGTATTCTGCACCATTGGCGTGGACATGGGGTTGAATATAGCTGAGGATAGTGCGTGGATCTGTTTCATCGAACCAGGAGACATAGTCCACCCATTCGAGTGCTGAGAGCATTTGCAGACGCGATTCTAAGGGGATGATGGGGCGGTCGGGGCTTTTATATTGTTGGATAGATGTATCGCTATTAAGCAGCACGATCAGGATATCTCCCTGCTGTGAGGCTTCGTAGACCATTTGAAGGTGTCCGGCGTGCATTAAATCGAAGGAGCCGTTGAGTGTCACGATGGTGTGACCAGAGGCGCGTTGTTGCGCAGCCCACTGTGTAAGCTGCGTGGGAGCAACCCATTTTTCTCGACAGCTATCTTTCCATAATTTAGAGGGTGTCTTGAAAGTATGATCAGAAGGCTGTGCTGCTAGATTTCGATCTAAAGGTGGAAAAATTTTTCGGCATATTGAATGAATGTAACGAAAAAAATTTACACCTTTAGATCGGAATTTAGCATACAAATCATTCGATCGAACTTTCAAGACACCCTCTTACCAGCATTCTTGACCTTCTTAATAGCTGTGCTTGTGCATAAACGCAATATTAAAGACTTCATCGTAGTGTTCGACAAAATGTACGTTGATGCCTTCGCGGATGTAGTCGGGCAGTTCCTCATAGTCGGCGATGTTATCTTTAGGGAGTATGATCTCCACCAAGCCTGAGCGTCGTGAGGCGACCATTTTTTCTTTGACGCCGCCGATGCCAAGAACGCGACCGGTGAGGGTGAGTTCGCCTGTCATGCCTAAATCTTCGACGATAGGGGTGTCGGTGAGAAGGGAGATGAGAGCGGTGACCATGGTGATGCCGGCTGAAGGGCCGTCTTTTGGGGTGGCGCCTTCAGGGATGTGGATGTGCACCTGGGATTTCTCAAAGAAATTGAAGCCGGGTGCATATTTCTCAATTGCGCTATGGAGGTAGCTCCAGGCGATTTCGGCGGACTCTTTCATGACATCTCCGGCTTGACCGGTGAGTTTCATTCCAGTTTTTTCCGCGGCTACCTTGATGGCTTCGACGTAGAGTGTTGCACCGCCGAGTGCGGTCCAGGCTAATCCTGTGCAGACTCCAATGGGGGTAACGGCGTAGAAGCGGTCGCTGATGAATTTGGGTTTACCGAGATAACTTTTTAAGTTGGCACCACTGACGTTATGGACGGTATTGGGTCCGTTCTTGGGTTTTTTTCCACGTTTTCTGGACCAAACTTCTTGCTCTTCAACGATTTCGACGGCAACTTTGCGGAGGATCTTTTTAATGACATTTTCGAGTCCACGCACACCGGATTCGCGAGCATAACCGTTGATCATTTCTCGCAGGGCGAGGTCAGAGAACTGTACTTGTTTCGCGGTTAATCCCATGGCTTTGCGGTTGCGTGGGATAAGATACTTTTTGGCGATTTGCATTTTCTCGTCTAGGATATAACCTGAGAGGCGCAACACCTCCATACGATCTTTGAGTGGTTCAGGAACAGTATCGAGAACGTTCGCAGTCACGATGAAGAGGACGTCTGACAGGTCGCAGCGTACATCTAGGTAGTGATCGAGGAACTCTTTGTTTTGTTCTGGATCGAGGACCTCTAGTAGTGCAGAGGCTGGATCGCCGTGGAAACTGCTGCCCATTTTATCCACTTCATCGAGCATGATGACGGGGTTCATGACGCCTGTGATTTTAAGTGCTTGAATGAGTTTACCGGGCATGGCGCCGATATAGGTGCGTCGGTGGCCTTTTATTTCGGCTTCATCGCGCATGCCTCCGACGGAGAAGCGGTAGAAGGGGCGGTTTAGTGCGCGTGCGACGCTTTTGCCGATGCTGGTTTTCCCTACGCCGGGAGGGCCGACGAGGCAGATGATGCTGCCGCGTACACCACCGGTGAGTTTGCCTACGCTGATGAATTCTAGAATACGCTGTTTGATGTCTTCCAGGCCGTGGTGGTCCTCTTGCAGAACCTTTTTGGCGAGTCGCAGATCATGGCACTCTTCGCTCTTTAGACCCCAGGGGACAATGGTTAGCCATTCTAAATATCCGCGGCAAACGGCATATTCGGCGGATTGTGGTTCTAAGGCGCTAAGTTTTTCTAATTCATCCTTGATGACGCTTTGGATATCGGGTGGGATTTTGCGTTCTGCAATGCGCGCTTCGAACTTTTCTCTATCGCCTGTTTTGTCATCTCTCTCGATGCCCAGCTCTTTACGAATGGTTTTAAGCTGTTCGCGCAGAAAGAATTCGCGTTGATTTTTTTGGATTGCGTTTTCGATTTTGCTGTTAATGTTGCTTTGTAAGCGGCTGAGGTCTAGTTCTTTTTTCAGTAGGATTAAGGCTTTTTCGATGCGTTGGCGTACGTCAAATGTGGAGAGTACCTCTTGCAGTTCATCGCGTGTAGCGGTGGTGAGGGCTACAGCGAAGTCGGCTAGTCGACCTGGGTCTGTGTAATCTGAGTGTCCTAAGAAGATTTGCAGCTCTTCTTTGAATAAGGGGTTGAGCCTAAGCAGTTCTTTGATGGTAGAGACGATGCTGATGGCATAAGCTTTCATCTCTTTGGTTAAGCCTACCTTGTCTTCGTGATAGGAAACTTTGGCCATTAGATGCTTGGACTTAAGGATAGGCTTCTCGACGACCATCCTTCGCTCCATGTTTAAGATGACCTGTGCGCCACCTTGTTCCATGGGAATGATGCGTAAAATGCGGGCTAAAACACCGACACGAAAAAGGTCATCGAAACCAGCTTTATAGACGTCAATGCTCTCGTTTTCTGTCAGAAGCAATCCCACGCATTTGTGTGAGGATTTCGCAATTTTCTTTAGCACATCATAAAAGGGGCCAGGCTCGATCGCGACGGGGGCGGCCATACCAGGGAAGAAGGGACGTCGAACGATTGGAAAAATGCAAACCTCGCTGGGTTTGGGCGCCTCTTTTTCGTCATTTTCCGCGTCATCTCCCATAGAATTCAGGATAGCACGCTCCAATTCTGAATCAATCGTGTCGTCAGTGTCGCTTAAATCCAAAGTTTTTCCCTCGTGTCCAAAGATAAATCCTATCTAGAATATCATCATAGGTCAATAGGGTCAAGAATCTACTAACCCGAATCTACTAGTCCGAGCCCGAGCCCGAAAAATTATCTTTTTGTTGAAGATTTCGGGCTCGGGCTCGAAATCTTCAACAAAAAGATAGTTTTTCCCCGGAGAACGGTTATGATGGACTAATTGGATGAAGATCTCTTACAATCGTCAACTATGGATCAAGGACTACATCCCCTAGCTGCCCAAGAGGAGCACCGTGAGGCTCGCCGAGAAGAAGTGCCGGATTATCGGCGATCTTATAAGCGTGACGTCGATCGGATCCTTCACTCTAAGGCGTACGCTCGATACGTGGATAAGACGCAGGTCGTTTATCTCCTAGAACATGACCATATTTCGCATCGCGGTTTGCATGTGCAGTTAGTCAGCGCTTTTTCGCGTGGGGTGGCAGCTAGTTTGGGTTTGAATATCGACCTTGTGGAGGCCATCGCCTTGGGCCACGACGTAGGTCATCCTCCTTTTGGGCATGAGGGCGAAGGGTATTTATCAGCCTTGTCTCGAGAATACGGTTCAGACGCATTTTCACACCCTTGGCAGTCATGCAGGCTCTTTAGTACTATCGAACCACTTAACCTCGGGTTAGCTGTCTTTGACGGTATGTTGTGTCATGACGGTGGCATGCGTACACCTAGGCTTGAACCTCGTTATGGAAAAACCTGGCGCGACCATCAAGAAGACCTCGATCAAAAATTAGCTGATCCAGAGGCTGACCTTGTGCCTGGTACTCTAGAGGGTTGTCTGGTTAAGATATGTGACACCGTTACGTACGTGGCGCGCGATATTGAAGACGCTATCAGTTTAGGGCTGATTCAACGTGACAATCTTCCAGAGACACTCTTGGGTAGTCGCAATAGCGACATTCTAGCCAATTTTGCGGCAGGGTTGATTGCAGCCAGCCATGGCAAGGATCACTTGATTATCCCAGAAGAAACCTTTGCCGCTGTGCATACGCTGAGACGGTACAATTTCGAAAACATCTATCTCAGTCCGCAACTAAAAGTAGAATCTGTGCGCGTTGAGCGTGCGTATCGTTATCTATTTGAGTTTTTACTTAAAGACGCGGAGGATCAAGGGGACCAGAGTTATATCTGGAGGAACTTTTTGGTTAATAAAAGTGAAGAATATCTTTGTTCAAGCGGTCCTGTGAGACGGGTAATTGATTTCCTAGCTGGTATGACAGACCGTTATTTCTTAAAAACCTTGCGACAAGTAGTCGTGCCTCAACAGATCGAGTGGCCTTGGTAGCACTTTTCATTGATACAGCAACGGAACGAGGTGTTGTGGCTCTATTAGAGCCGGGGAAACCTCTTTACCAGATTGAACTTCCTATGGGTCTTCAGAACTCGCTCACGCTGATGCCTAGCGTGCAGCAAGTGCTGCAGCAGGTGGGGATCAAAGTCGAAGATCTTACGTTGCTCATAGCAGGGGTAGGACCGGGATCTTATACAGGAATCCGTGTGGGCGCTGTGGTGGCAAAATCACTTAGTTTTGCGGTAAATAAACCTCTAGTAGGTGTTTCGACGCTGTTTGGATTAATTCCTGAGGATGGAACTTTTGCTTCTTTGATCGATGCCAAAATTGGGGGCGTCTACGTGTTGTTTGGAGAGCGCAAGGAAGGAATAATTACCTATTTTTCACAGCCTCAGATGGGGTTGATAGAGGATTTTGTGGAGCAACTTGGTGACGTGGACTTTTTGGTTACACCGCAGGCGACCCGTTTACGGCAGACCATTCAAAGCAAAGGTCAGTGGATAGAACGTGCCCCTGATGCTGTCCAGATGGGAAAACTGGCTTTCGAGAAATGGACTGAAGGACTGTTTTCCATGGATGGCTCTCTAGAGGTTTTATATCTGAGGAAAACACAGGCCGAGATCGAAAAAGAGAATTCAAATTAGAGCAGAATAAGCAGGCATACGCATCAGGTTAAGATAAGCGGCAGGTTTACCTCGTCTTTAACCACTGCAGAAAGCTCTCAGAACTCAGCGAATCGGTTTGTTTTCCTTGAGCCATCGACTCTGTTGCATAGTTCCAGAGCAATGGAACCATCTCATCGTTATGAAGTTGTTTTCTGAATGATGCGACATATGAGGAGCGATCCTCAGGTTTCTCAGGTAGTTTTTGGTAAGAAAAGTCGTCGTCGAGAGCTCTACGAAGCAGAGATAGTGAGATCCATACCCCGCACTGATAACCGTCTGTTTGAACGGAGACGGCCTTATTCTCTACGTTGAAGTCTTTAAGACCTTGCTTCGCTTTAAAGGTCTCTAGCCGCGCTTTAATATCGGCACTCAAATTTCCCATGCTGTCGTACCACTCAATCGTCTTTTTTGTTGGGTCGATAAAAACCATTGTCCAATGGCCGTTGTCTATATTGACTGGAACGCCGATGCGTGCTCCACTATCTTTGTATTCTGCCCAAGCACGCCCAAGACCCTCTGCCAATTCATCACGTTTCACCGGATTTGCTACTTCTAACGGCCGATCTGGACGCTGGGTATTGACATTTGTTTTGATCGCAGCAAACGCAGCAATGACTGCATCATCTAGCAACCATTTGGTCCAGTTTTGGTCGTTTGTTCCGAAAACGCTGATGAGACTGTTGATCGTGGTTTGGTCGTCCTGACCTATATCTTGAAGCTTTAACAGACCAGTATCGGGCATCAAAACCTGCTGAGGAGTATGAGTATTGAGGAATGTGGTCAGAAGCTGCCTATTTTCCGCTTTGACTCCTTGTCTGTGATTGGCTTCTGACATCTGCAGGCGCTCACCCAAGGAGAGTCCTGGATCATCGATGTATGTACCGGTCTCTCGCAGAGCTATCCAATCCTGAAGCCCCTGGTTCATATCGAGTAGGGCATCAAGACGACTGCGCCTTACGGTTTCGGTCCAGGCTTTAGGATTTGATTCAGAATAAAGCCAGATTTTGCCGTACACATCAGAGGCTAGTCCTTGAAGGATGGAAAGGTCCTGCTCTGCACTTTCGGTCCACTCTTCTATCGCGTGTGAAAGGAGGACGAGGGGATTAAGGGTCACCTCTGGGTCCCTTTTGTCCATTTCAATGTTATGCATGCTTTGTAGCGCGGCTTGGCGAGATCTATCGCGAGCTTGTCTCTCTTCATGGGAAATTTCCTTGGCACGGTGGGGTGCAGCGGGTGGGGGCTCTGGGAGAGCGCGGCTGGGCAAAGGGAGTTCAGATTTTTTGATCACCTCCTGGGCCGGTAACTGAAACTCTTTAGCAGCCAGCTCAGATTCAGAAGGAGGTTTTGGCGGAGGGCGTTTAGGTTGAGCGAGCTTTGGTTCTGGTTCCTTGATTATCTCCTGAACAGGTGCCTGAACCTCCGCTTTTACAGGTTTAGGAGGCATAGGGAGCTTTATCTCTTTGATCTGCTCACTCGACACTTGAGCAGCAGGAAGAGGTGGGCTAGGAGCCCGACTTTTGATGACCTGTTGAATCAGCTCGGTTACATCTAGGTCTGAGTGCGCTTGAATATGCTTATCCAGCTGGCTACTATCTATTTGTAGCTTCTTACTGAGATCTTGGCTATCGACTTTGACATATTTAACCTGATGAGCTTCATCGCCAGTGTGATGGACCTTCAACACGACATAATGTGTGAATCCTAGTCTGCGGCAAATGCGGCGAATCTTGTTTATCAGGCTATCGCCAGGTGTTTTGGTAAAGACATGGCGGTCAGCGAGTTTGATGGAAATAGCGGGGTCAAGAATTTCTGTTAGGCGAATTTTCTCCTGGAGAATGGTCTCAGCACCCTTCTTTCTTTTAGATACTGTGCTGTCCCACATTACCTCGATAGGACTATTATTAGTAGGAGATATCATTAAAAAACCTTGATTTAGTTAATTTATTTAAATTATAACATGTATTTATTAATTAATTTTATGATTAAAGTGAAATTTGTTGAATTCTAGTTTTTCATAGGGGGAACCTCTCTCGTTCACCTAGAGGTTGCTCAATAAGTGGCGGTTTGCTAAGATTTTCCCCGTTAGCCCGGGTAAAGCAAAAGGTGCTTACCTATTGGGCTTAGAAACAACGTAGCTTAGGAAGGTAAATGTCATACGTTAAACTTCGCACCGGCGACTCAGTGGACAAAGCACTCAGAGTATTGAAAAAGAAGCTCGACAAAGAAGGCGTCATGAAGTCAGTGAAGGCACACCGTTTTTATCTGAAGCCGTCGGACAAAAAAAGAGCGAAGTCAAAAGCCGCCCTAAAATATAAGCGTACGCGCTAGCCTTTTTGACGGGAAAATACAAACTTATCTGGTTGTAACTCAGTCACTGCACGACTGGGAGCAGCTTCCTTTACACTCACGTTGGATTAGCTATGGCTGATTATTACGAAACCCTTGAAATTTCTAAAAGCGCTTCTCAGGACGAGGTCAAGAAGGCCTATCGCAAGAAAGCGCTGCAGTTTCACCCTGATCGCAATCCTGGCGACTCGGAGGCAGAGAAGAAATTTAAAGAGATCTCTGAAGCCTACGAGGTACTCAGCGACGCAAACAAGCGAAAGGCCTACGATCAATATGGGAAGGCTGGCTTGCAAGGTGGGCCTGCCGGACATGGGTATGCCAACATGGATGAGGCTCTGCGCACCTTTATGGATGCGTTTGGGGGCAATGGTGCGGATTCGATCTTTGAGTCCTTCTTTGGAGGAGGGTTCGGTGGTGGTCAGCAGCAGGCTGGAGGACGCTCAGCGCGTCGGCAAGGCGCGAGTAAGAGGGTCAACCTGACGGTGACTTTCGAAGAGGCAGCCAAAGGGGTCGACAAAGAGTTACAAATCACGAATCTCGTTTCTTGTCCTAAGTGTAATGGACGCGGTGCCAAATCAGCAGATAGTATCAAACGTTGCACCCGTTGTAACGGTCAGGGACAGGTAATTGAACAGCGTGGTTTCTTTAGCATGTCCAGCACCTGTCCTCAGTGTCATGGGGAAGGCCAAATCATCACTGATCCATGCCCAGAGTGTCATGGACAAGGAATGACCAAAGAAAAGCAACGCATTAAGGTGCATATTCCGGCTGGAGTTGACAGTGGTATGCGTCTTAAGATGGCCGGCCACGGCGACGCGGGACCAGGTGGTGGACCTCCAGGCGATCTCTACATATTTATTCAGGTACAAGCCCATGAGGTATTTGAGCGCGATGGAAATGACATTGTCATCGACCTGCCAATTAGCTTTACAGAAGCCGCTCTTGGTTGTAGAAAAGAGGTGCCGTCGATATTCCATCAAAGCGTGCGCCTGACTATTCCTGAAGGTACGCAGAATGGCAAAATCTTCCGTATTAAAGGAGAAGGCTTTTCTAACGTTCATGGCCGCGGCAAAGGTGATCTGATGGTTAAGATCTTTGTCGAAACGCCAGCTCACTTGTCAACGAAGCAGAAAGATCTCTTAAAGCAGTTTGCAGACATGCAAGCACCAGATAACCTTCCTAAACAAACCGGTTTCTTGGACAAGATCAAAGGTTTTTTTAAAGGATAGGAAGACTTTCTGCCGTAGGCGTAGTTAGACTGACTATGGACAAACTGGATGATCTGAGGCGATTTCATTAGCTTTCAAGCATTCATGGGGGCGCTTCGCGCCTAGAAAATGTCTGAACTATAGAGACGGTTCATAATTCTGGCTGGTAAACGTTTCTTTTAAGTTAACAGGTCTTTCGAGCAAGATAGTTTTCTTTTTTAACAGGATTTGCAGGATCGCCTTTGGCGGCAGGATAAGATAAGTTTTTGATATGTATGCAATTGATAGCAAGTTTGTTGCGACAAGAAAACCCTCGAAGAGGGTTTCTGAATGTAGCCCACCGTGAACCTTGCGAGCGAAGCGAAGACAGGTGTAACGGTGGGAATATGGGTCAAGTGGGGTTTGCACTCTCGAACGAGAGTGCCTCAGCCCGTTGATTACAAGTGGCTTGAGGCACGCCCCTTCGGGGGTGCAAAATTTATTTCCGCATCTACCCACAGTTGCGCCTCGTCTTCGCTGACGCTCGCGAGGCTTACAGTGGGCTACATTCAGAAACCCTCTTCGAGGGTTTTCTTATCGCAACGAACTTGTTATCAATTACATACGCATCAAAAACTATCTTAGCCTGATGCGTATGCCTGCAAATCCTGTTTTAAAAAAAGAAAAACTGGGAAAATCATAAATTGTGATTTATCAGCTTATTCTAGAAACGCGTAAAAAGCGCTCCATGAGAGCGTAAAAGCTAATGAAATACAGCAGATCATTAACTGAACTTAACCTCTTTCCAGCTCGTAGGAAATAGCTCTATATTTTCGAAGTTTTGATCGATATTGTGAGCTGCTGCCGGACTATTTTTGTGTTCTGAGCAGGCAATAATTATAACAGAATTGTTGTTTATTCTTATTATAGCCTTGCTTTCTATGTGTTGTAAATCATTCTCGTTAATTTTTTTGAACCTTCTTTCGTGATAGGCAATGAAATGATTATTCATTAGCTTGTAATTGTAATTACCGAGCGCAGTTTTCAAGGAATCATTTTTGAAGGGAGGCAGCTCTTGATTTTGAGCTGGTTTCTTTATGGTGAATTTAATCAGGTCTGGGACTGACTTTACGAAAACTTCGGCTACATGGAGCATCACTTTTCGGTCATATTGACTTTGCAAGAGCTTATTGCTTTGGCGTGGCAATTCTATGAATGCTGTTCTCAGTCTGCATGACGGGGATTTTTTTGCATTGGGTTGAGATGCTTTAGGTTGTTTTTTTACTGGCTCATTGGGATGGTTGTCGACGGGCGACTCGATCGATATCTCTACATTTTGGTTTTTGGGAACATCTGACTTAAGCTGTCTTGACAGTGGTACCGGGGATTTTTTGAAAATGCTCGCTACTGTTCGTACCACAGTGAAAAACGTAAGATGAGAAAGAACATCTTTAAACGCTTGCGGGAAGCCTACTCTGAACCCATCACGGGTGTAGTCTCCTTTTAAACCTTTCCATACTAGCGAGCCGAAGCATAACGTGGCATAAGTTCCAAGAATCCCTAGAGCGACCTGCTTCTTAAATCTGGTATTGAGGATTCTGCTTTGCAGGGCGAATCCTTTATCAAAAGCTTGGCGTATATAGTTTCTATCTATAGGAGTACGTAAATAGCTATAGCTAACAGAAAGATAGTGCATTGATCCTCGAAACTTTTATTTTTGATTAGTAAGTATACTAAATAAATATATTGATTGCAATCTGATATTTATGAAGTTTGTCTTAGAATAAAATAGCGTTAGAAACGCGATCTTGAAAAGCTATGGAAACGTCAATGGCATAACCGGCGGATTTGATATGTTCTTTGACGGTATCTAGGGCTTTGTCGTGGGTATTGCATTCTTGAGAGAGATGGGCGAGGTGGACGTGTTTAAGGCTACTGTGGGAAATCTCCTGAAGGAGCTGTCCGCATTCGCTATTGGAGAGGTGGCCAGAACGCGACAGGACGCGTTGTTTGTAGACCATAGGTCTTGGGCTATTTCTAACCATATCAGGATCATGGTTGGCTTCTATGTAAAGATAATCGCATTCTTGAAGCTGTCGCTTTACTAAGGTGCTGACAAATCCTAGATCAGCGCAAAAGCCTAATTTTAGACTTCCTGTGCGTATGGTGAACGCGACGGGATCAAGAGTATCGTGTTGAATACTGAATGGATGGATTTCGAAATCCCCGAATTCAAAGGTATCACCGGTGGTAAAGATTTTAAAGCGTGGGCAGTCGTTGAGGCAATTGGCGATGCCTTTGGCGGTATCTGCATTGGCGAATACAGGGATACCTAGTTTTAAGGCCAAGACGGGCAACCCTTGGATATGATCGCTGTGTTCATGGGTAATCAGGATGGCGTCGATGTCTGCGAGGTCCACATTGATTTCAGCTAGACGCTGTTTGATGGCTCGTCCACTAAGCCCGGCATCGATCAGGATTTTTGTATCATCCGTTCCCACGTAGATTGAATTACCTTTAGAGCCAGAACCGAGTGGGCAGAAACCTTTCATTGTGGTGTATCCTTGTAGAAATCGGTCGAAGTATGGGAAGGTAGCTGTTTTTTTGCAATTGGTGTAATTTCCAGAATATCCCGGAGTTGTTGCATGACGTCGCGCGAAGAGCTTTTAATTCAGATGGAAGAGATTGCCTCACAGTTGGTTGTGGAGGCGGAACAGCTTAAAAAGCTCACTCTGAATAGTTTTACTGAGCAAGAAATAGATCCCATGCAACAGCATCAAGAGCAGCTGATTGCGCGGTTGATTGAACTTGATGCTTCCTATCGCATGCATTATGGCGAGCATGCTTCACATACGGACCCTGCTTTGGCACGCATAAAAGCTCATTTGGACAAGTTTCAAATGCTGAATGATCTCTTTGTGGAGAATGTGCGCAGAGCTAAAGGGGTGATCCAGTTCGAATCAGAGATGTTCCATAAGACGACCAAGTCGCTGGACGAGATGAGTCAGAGATTGGGAGAGGATGGACGAAAAATGGACATTTGATGGACGAAGATGGACTAAATATACTGCCACAGGATGGACAAGAGCCTAACTGTTTTCAGATTTGTTAACCCAGTCTCAGTCCATCGTGTAGCAGCTTATTTTGTCTATCTTCGTCCATAGTCCATCATTTCTTATTTGCCGCCGGAGGCGATCCTAATCAAAATCCTCCAGATCATCCACCTCATCCATCTCGATCTTTTTCACATCTGCATTAGGTTGTCGAAGGACTTGTCGGGGTTTGCTATTTTCTGGCGGGCTGATGACGCCTTCATCTTCGAGCTGGTCGATGAGGCCTGCAGCGCGAGCGTAGCCGAGCTTTAGTTTGCGTTGCAAGAAGGTGGTGCTGGCGTTACCGGAGCTAATCACTAGCTCTTTTGCTTGTTCATAGAGGTCATTAGAGCGTTTAGAGGCAGGCGTGTCATCGGCTGGCAAGTCGTCGGGGTGGTAGGTTTCGAATGAGGCAATTGCGTAGTTGGGAGGTGCTTGGTTACAGATAAACTCGACCACTCGATGGATGTCCTCGTCCCGCACATAGGCGCCTTGAGCACGCGTTAGATGAGAGGTTCCGGGAGGTAGGAAAAGCATGTCACCATTACCCAAAAGGGCTTCAGCGCCTATCTCATCGAGGATGATCTGACTGTTGACGCGGCTGGATACTTTAAACGCCAAGCGCGTAGGGAAGTTGGCTTTGATGAGTCCTGTGATGACTTCACGCGAAGGGCGCTGCGTGGCTAAAATCAGATGGATGCCAACGGCTCGGGCCATCTGGGCGATTCGCGCAATCGGTGTTTCGATGTCATGACTGGACACCATCATCAGGTCTGCCAACTCGTCGATGATGGCGACAATATAGTACAGGCGCTCAGGAATTTCTCTTTCCAGAGACTTTTCAAACTCGACATCTCGCTTACGATTGTTGAATCCTTCAATGTTTCGTACGCCGCATAGCTTGAGAAATTCGTAACGTTTCTCCATCTCTTTTACCAGCCACATTAACGCTGCAAATGCGCCTGTAGGCTCTGTGATGACGGGTGCAAGGAGATGTGGCAATTGCGTGTAAGGAGTTAGTTCAACCTTTTTAGGGTCGACCATGATCAGTTTTACTTCATCCGGACGCGCATTATAGACGATTGACATGATGATGGTATTGATACAAACTGATTTACCAGATCCCGTTGCCCCTGCAATGATGCAGTGAGGCATTTTTGCTAAATCGCTCATCACGTTTTCACCATTCACCGCTTTGCCTAACAGAACGGGTATGTGGAATTTGCGCGTGCCTTGCTGATAGGCTAGCATGAGGTCTTTGAAGCTGACTTCTTGTGGTCTTGGATTAGGGATTTCGATGCCGACAGCGGCTTTTCCAGGGATAGGAGCAATGATACGGATGGAACGCGCTTCCATATTGAGCGCGAGGTCATGTTCCAATGAGCGGATTTTTTGCACCTTCACGCCGATGGCTGGATGGACTTCAAAAGAGATAATACTTGGTCCACAGTTGATCTGGCCGACTTTGGCTTCGATGCCAAAGCTGAGAAGAGTTTCTTCCAACACTTCGGCTTGGCGGCGTAAATCCTTTTTTAAAGAGCCTTGGTCAACCACAGGTGGGTCTGTGAGTAGGTCTACGCCGGGAAGTTGGTATTCGGCGAAGTCGCCGTTATAGACACGTTGTGCTTTCAACGCCTCGTCGCGTTTTGTAGGCGGCTTTGCTTTGGATTTAGGTGCTTGTGGTGCTGTCTTGACGGGGGAGGGGGTGAAAACTTTCGCGGAGTCTGCAAATACTTTAGCGGAGATAGAGGGTCTTTCTAGTAGATTTGTTTCCGGGCGAATGGCCAGCATATTTTCTCGTGGAGATGCACTCGCTTGCATCGGCTCGCGCGAAGAAAGAACCAGCTTCACATAGCGCCATAGGCCAGCGGCCGTTTCTGGTTTGGGAAACAAGCTAGAAATGCGTAGATCTGTTAGCGTTAAAAAACCAGCTAAAAGTGTACTACAGCAGACTAGGAATGTGCCTACACCGCCTAAGATGGTGTGCAGGTTGGCATACGGAAGATCATAGGACAAGTAACGATAAAATGTACCACCCAATGGAAAGTGTGTCGAAAAAGCAGGATAAACGCTTTGCAGCTGGTTCAAGAGTACGCCCAGAGCACTTCCGATAAGGAGTATGCTGCCGCATTTTAGTGGACTATTTCCGATAGGGCGATTAGCGACAAGACGCCAGCCATACCAGATAAAGAAACCTGTCCAGAGAAAGCTGACCAAGCCAAACATCGTACAGAAAAATCCACCCAGAACATAGCCCACGAGGCCAAACCAGTTGTGAGACATCGCTCCAAACGCATACCCGCATAAACTCAATAACAACAGCGTAGTGCAAAGCAGGAGGACCAATCCGGAGATTTCCGAATTCGATGTGTGAGAGTCTTGTGTGTCCATATGGATCCTATGGCGAGTTAAACATACGATACAGAATTGGCTGGGGATTGTGCAATAGAAGAGGCAAATGGGGCGATCGACGGGGCTCGAACCCGCGACATTTGGAACCACAATCCAACGCTCTAACCAACTGAGCTACGATCGCCATAATAAGCGGATATTGTGTCGTGGACGTAGGTTTTTAGTCAAGAGGGATTGAGAGTTTATCGAGAATGTAACTACCCGGAGAGTACTGGGAATTGTGGAAAACGCAGAGAAGGCAGAGCCGCAGAGTGCGCTGAGATTTTAGCCGAAACTGATTATCCGATGAGTACAGAGATTTTATGCCCCCATCATACCATCGCCGCTCTGCGTTCTCAGCGACTCAGCCTTCTCTGCGTTTTCCACGTTTTAGACTGTTTCATTTCATGACCTTAAAAAAAGCGCCCACCGGTGGGTGAGCGCTTTTAAACTTAAGTCTGACAACAGCCAGTGCTTAACGATGCATGGTGCTGACGAGTTGTGACAGCTGATCATGAATTTGTCTGATGCAGCCCAAAAATTCTTGAGACCGTTGCTTAATTTGTTGTTCTTCTTGCGAGCCGGATTGCACCATGGAGTCTGCTGCTTGTTTAGCGGCAGTCCATTTACTTTGGTCTTTCTGACTATCCTGCTGGAAGTAGGTTGCAGGTACGCCAACGCCCTGGCTAAAGAGTTGCAGCTGCGTAGAGAATGCTTGAGGATTGTCGGTATATTTTGTCTGAAGTGCGTTTGCCAGGGCTCCGACACGTGGAAGAATGGCCTTTATAACCGCTACGTTTCCTCCAACTCCAGGCTGCGAAAGCTTTCCAATCTGATCAAAGATTCCGATTGGCCCCACGCCACCGCCGATGTTGGTGGCACCGCTTAGTATTTGGGTGATGAGGACGCCGTATGTATTAAACGACTTTTCCAGTTGTTTCGCAGCCATGCTGCTTACATCTGAAATGAGGGTTCTGTGGTCTTTAGCGACCTGGCTGTACTCGCTTTCTAACCGACCCAAAAGCAGCATCAGTTCGCGCATGATCTGTTCCATGCTCATGTCGTCAATATTGACCGTATTGATTTGTTGCACGATCTTTCGGTTGACCAACTTATGATGGTCTGGACGCGATACTCGCATTAGCTCTTTTACATCAAGATTTGCCGTTTTATTAATTAGATAGCTTTCATGCCTACCTTCTGTTTTATCGATAACGGTAGCTTCAAAAGGACTATCTACACGACTAATGCTGTCAGTTTCCATAATTAACTCCTAATATTTTTAGTAAAAAGTAATAATTGATCATAAATTTCCTGGCAGCGTTTAACAAGCTCTTTCTCGCTTGCGTTTCTAGTACTTTAAGAGCTGCTGACAGTTTTTTTGCACCGCCAGAGATGTCTTCTCCAGCTAAACGTAGGTCATCATCGATTTTCCCCATTCGACCTTGAGTTCGGCTTTTGTCGTATTCGGAGTGTGCACGACTGATGCCTGCGACCCCTTGAGAGGTGGAGGAAATGAGGTTTACGATGCTCATTAATTGGTTGGCCCCGACGACACCGCCTGCGCCAACCTGGGCGACGACGACAGCGGTTCCAAGCGTGCCTTCCCAAAATTTAGCGTGCTGCTGTTCAGTTCCGCTGACTAGAACGGTGGAGACAAGGGCTAATTCTTTGCCGATCGCTTCTTTTTTAAGGTCGGCGAAAAGCAAGGCGGCTGCAGCGACTACGGTGAGCTGTACCCCTAAAGTCGGAGCTAAAATAACGGCTGCAGAGCCGATTAACGCGGCTTTGGTGACAAACATGGAGGCATTTTCGACGTTGGCCCAAAAGCCTTGGTCGAGAATGATTTTTCTCATTTTCTGAAGCTCGTCCCAACGCTTATCAAGGTCTTTTTCGCGGTCGCGATATTTTTTGGAGAGCTGTTCTTTAGCTGTGATAAATTCTTTTTCTTTGCCGGTCATCATGAGTCTTAATAGGAGCAGGAAGATGGCGTCCATATCTTTGTTCATGCCTGGGTCGGCGAGCTTATGCATGTCTTTGCGGATGGCTTCGGCTTTATCTAGCAGTTTTGCTAGGTCTTGTTGCAGGCGTTTGTAGTCTTTATCGAGTGTGGAATGAATGACAGCATGTGACTCGAACATGGTATTAGAGGATTGAAAGCCGGGCACGTTCTCATTCGCTTTGACGGGGTCGGTTGAACGCCAGAAGTAGTTTTTAAGAGCTAAGGCTCGACCGGCGAGGTACTGAAACAAGCCGCCAAAATAGCCTGGCTCGTCGTCTTCCACAGCTTGAGTTTTTTCAATGGTCTGAATCTTCTTTTTCTCTTCAATGACATCTTCCTCGCTCCAGCCTTTCGAGTTGGCTTTTTTTGCGGCAGGAAGAGCTTCTTTTATAGCAGCCGCTTCTTTTGCGTGGATGATTGAATCTTGCAAGATAGGGTTTTGGGCAGCTACGATAACTTTTTTGGCATCCTCTTTCTGTTGTTCAGCATCGATTCCTTTTTGGAACGCGTCAATGCTAAGAGGTTGTACTCTTGGCTCAAAAGAGTAAAGTGCATCGGATGTAAAGTCATCGCTAATCATGCTTAACTCCTAATTATCGTCCGGAGAGGTTTCTAGCGACGTTACGTAACAGATCGCCCAGGGTTTTACATACGTTATTTAATACTTGCATCCAGTTTCCTCGATCTTGGTTGTACTGTTGCAGTCTTACGTTATGCTGATCAATGTCAGTCCCTATGATACCGATTTGGCGGTCGATTAATGAGTGTAGGTCTGTCGTCTCTTCTCTGGTATATTGCTCTTTGAAAGTGACGAGGTTTTTTGCTTCGGCTTCGCGGAGCTGTTTGCGCAGTTCGAGTACATCTTCAAGTTTTTTGTAGGCGGCATCGGTGTCGACGCCTGACACCGTACGCAGGTGTGTGAGCAAGGTTTTTGTTTCTTCAGCGTTGAGTTGTGTGCCTTGCAGCAGGTTCTCTGGAATAGTATAGCTCTTTGCAGCAGCATCGGCGACAAGCTCAAGCAGTTCTGCCTTGGCTTCAGAGTCGAAGGATGGATCGTTTACATTCAAGGAGCCGTCTTTAGCTTTATGCTTTTCGACGAGGGTTGTGATCCGGCAGGCTAGGCGCAGGTTTTCTTCTTGCAAGAAAGGGTTCCTGAGAGCGGGCTTTAAGCGAAGGTCTAGCTCACCAGTATTCTTACTTTCGTCGCGAGTGGTCAATCGAGTGATACGTGATTTTAAGTCGACCAAAGTGCGCTTCTGTGCATGGCTTTCTAGAGCTTCTCGGCCTTTGGCCTGGGTGTTTTTGTGGAGCTTGTTCGTGGCATGCAACACAAGCAAACGAAGCTGGTCATTTAACGCAAATTGTGTCGAGTCCGTTTCGTAAAACAACTCTGGACTAGCTCTAACTTCTTCAATAGAAGGCCTTTCTCCGCTTGAAGTTCCAATGCTACTATCCATTATTGACTCCTTGCAATAATTCGAAAAAGATAATTATACTCTATATAAGACAAATTGTCAAAGCATAATTAAGGGATTAGGGGGAGTAAAGGAAAATCGCAGCAGCGATTCAAGATATTAGCCCCGCGTGAAGCGAAAGGCCGGTTAGGCCTTCAGCGGAACGTGGGGATCGGTTGGTGCAGTACATTTGAACCGCAACAAGCGCAAGGTCGAGGACGGGCGCGAAGCGCCGATTTGCCGATAATCCATAAATATCTTTATAGGTGTTGTTTGCCCCTGAGAGTGCCTAGATAATTATCAAGCAAGATTTTTAGATTTTCCTGTGTATTGGTGTAAAGACCTTCTTTAAGGATTTGTCGTAGCGTAAATTGATGCGTCGTTCCAATTTTATCTACTGTTAAAGATAAAGTTGTATTATCTAATAATATGAATTTTTCAGGATGCCTAGGTGCATAGCCATGTTTATAACAGGTCATCAGAAAGTGAATAATTGTTTCAATTTCGGCAGTTTCCATCACAGATAGAACGTCCATCAGCTTCTGTTGGCCAATTAGTATGTCATCCAGCTTGGTTTTTTTTGTAATATCTGTAATCTTTAAATCTTTTGGCAAAGATTCTGCGAATTCATTTACTTCTGTTATTTCTATTTTTTCTTTCTTTTTCTCAGTCGGTTTTATGGTGATTGATGCGGGCTTTGAAGTGCTTCTAGGGGTGTTTATCTTCTTCACAGTGGTAGGTCTATTGACATTGGATGGGTTGTTCGGTTGTACTCTTATCTGAGGTTTCTTGGTAACCGTTTTCTTTTCGACCTCAATTCTCTCTTTTTTTACCTCTTTGGCAGACTCAAGTTTTTTCTCTTCGACTTTGGGTTCCTCAACTTTGGCAATCACGGGTGCCGGTGCTGAGATAATCTTTGGGAGCTCTTCATCTATTGTTACTGCTTCTAACCAATGTTGGCTCAGTGCTCTTGCTGCCAACTGAATTTGAGGAGTTACTTGTGTTGGAACTGGTGGTGGGGGGGTACTAATGACGTTAGAGAAATCAGATTGGGGAGGATTTTTACTGCTTTGTTCAGCTAGCTGGGTCTGTGCAACCTGCATAGCTTGGAGCGTTTTGGTCATCTCTTGCAAGACGACGAGCGATGCGCGTTGAACGTCTTGATCGTTTTCATTTTTAGTGTTTTTGATCGTTATTTTTGCCTTTGCTTTAGCGATTGCAGTGGCTGGTGGTTGAGGTTGTGTTTGTTGCACAGGCGGCTGTGTCTGCGTCGTCTGTGTCTCAGTGAAAGTTAGTGGGGTAGCTTCTGGCAGCTTGTCGAGAGGAGCCTGAAAGGCATAAATCAGGTTGGAAAGATCTCCTGAACCTTCTGGGGGTATTCCCTTTGTTCGATTCTTTAGAGATTTGTCTGGGGATTTTTTTCGATTTGCGGGTGAGGTGTCAAAAAGGGAATCAAAATCTTGGCTAGCTCTAGAGGGTGACTGAAGAGAATTTGTTGTTTCTTTCTTTTGCCAGCCATCAGAGGGGTAAATGCTTAGAGGCTGATTTGACGTGTAATTGGAAAAGCTAGGGGGGTCATTGATCGCTTGCGGGATAGGAGGGAGTGATCTTGACTGGTTTTGATTTTGATTCTGCGGGGGTAAATTCTGATTTTGCTGGTTAGGAATAGGTTGAGGGTTTGGTGGAGGTCCCTCATCTTGTGGAGGTGGAGGAGGTGGAGGAGGGGGTGGAGGGGGTGGAGGTCCCCCGCCTAGTGGGGGCTGAAGATTTGGTGGAGGTCCGCCTCCGAGTCCGTCTTCTGGGGGAGGTGGAGGGGGGTGGTCGGGTACTTCTAGACCATCATCATCGTCACCTTCGTGCCCTGCGTTTTGTTGTTGCGGGACTTGTCTGTCGTTTCCTTGGGGGATTTGTCTTTTTGGGGTATCGTCGCCCTCGTTGCCGCAGAGGAAATCGAAGAGGACCATCGAGGCGCCATATGTGGTAACAAAGGCGCCTGCACCAAGAACTAAAAGGGCTGAGAACATGCCAAAAAGAGCTATTGGGCCTGCAGCAGCTGAACCGACGGCCATTAGTGACGCGGCGACGACCACAAGAACTGCGCCTATGCCAAGGGCTACGCCACCTAAAGCGGTCATGGTCATATATTTCATCGGAAGCTTGGAGCTGATTCCCATCAATTCTCCGACGAAAGAGTGGAGCTTATTGATTAATTTTCCGACATTTTTTTTGATTCCTCTATGAGCGCCCTCATCTTTGGGCATGGCAGGAAGGTTATGCTCATTAAAATCAGCTAAACCGAAGTTCTCATGATTATCTTCGTCCCCCGGGATGGGGGGAGGAGCGCCTAGGTTATGGAGGGGAATCCGGTCAAAATCACCATTATCCATTAGAAATACCTAATAAAAGCCTATATTATTATTTTCACAAAAAAAGCTTTACTATTCAATCTTAATAAAATAGATATAATGTAATAAATTTTTTGTTTTTCCGTCATTTTTGTAACAGCCAATGCGCTACTTGCTTAAAATCGTGCTCTCCTCGTTTAATGTTAGTGATTTTAGGTGTGGGTCCATGACGGAAAAATTCATTGAGTCATCGTTTGTGAAGGAGGATGAGGCGTTTGAGGTGCCCTTGCGCCCTCAGAGTCTGACTGATTTTTTGGGTCAGGATTCATTGAGAGAGCGTTTAGAGGTGTTTATCGGCGCGGCGCGTCAGCGTGGTGAGCCTTTGGCGCATTGTTTGTTCAGTGGGCCGCCGGGGTTGGGCAAGACCACTTTGGCGAATATCTTGGCTAAGGCGATGGGGACAAATATTGTGGTTACTTCGGGCCCTGCTATTGATAAGCCTGGGGATTTGGTTGGTATCCTCACGAATTTGCGAGAGGGAGATATCCTGTTCATCGATGAAATCCACCGTTTAAACCGCACAGTAGAGGAATATCTCTACCCTGCAATGGAAGACTATGTGGTTGATTTTATTATCGACAGTGGGCCGAATGCGCGCAGCGTACAGATGAAGTTAGAAAGGTTCACGTTGGTCGGTGCTACGACACGTTTGGGACTATTGACGGGACCGTTGCGTTCGCGATTTGGGATTACCTGCCGGTTAGATTATTATCCTGCGCACATTCTGACGGGCGTGGTTACCCGTACGAGTCGTATTTTGAATATGGTGATCGATGAAGAGGGTGCGTACGAGATTGCGGCTCGATCGCGCGGTACGCCTCGTGTGGCGAACAATTTGTTGCGTTGGGTGAGGGATTTTGCGCAGATGCGCACGGGTGGACGGGTGGATCGCTCTGTGGTGTCTCAGGCGTTGGAGATGCTCGCGATCGATGTGTGTGGACTTGATGAATTGGATAAAAAGATTTTGGAGATCTTGATTGATCATTACCAGGGTGGTCCGGTAGGTTTGGGCACGCTTGCGGTGGCGATTGGTGAAGAGCGCTCTACCGTAGAAGAGGTCTACGAACCTTTTTTGATACTACAAGGATTTATGAAACGGACTCCGCGTGGTCGAGAAGCGACATCGTTAGCGTATCGCCATCTTGGAAGAGCTGTGCCGAAAAATAAGAATAATGAGAGGACAGGATAATGAAGAACCGAGTAGTACTATTGCTCTGGGCTATGTGTGCAATTTCCTTTACTGCTGAGGCAGCATTGTGGGATCGTTTTATTACCAATTCGCGTCAGGTGGATCAAGCGCCGACCATTCGCACATTAATTGTCCATGATGTGCCCAACGCGCTGTTGGAAGTGAACGGCAAGTACATGATCTTGGATTCACATGGCAAAGAAATAGCCACGCGCGTGAATGGGAAACGCCGCCTGATCGAAGTCACTTTGGATGGGTTGCGTTGGGGCGAAGATTTTCCTGACCGGTTTAAGATTACTCTGATTCCTACAGGACGAGACAGCGTATTGCTCGTAAATGGCACGCCATATCGCGGGAATCTGACAATTCAAGGATTCAGAGATTCGAATACACTGAGCATTGTGAACACTGTGGATGTAGAGAATTACTTGGCTTCTATTTTGGGAGCACAAATCACGCAGACCTATCCTGCAGAGGTTTTGAATGCGATCGCGATAGCAGAGCGTACCCATGTGTACAACCAAACATTGCACCCCAAGAATGATCATTGGGATGTTGATGCATCTAAAACTGGCTATACTGGTGTAGGTGAATTTCCTAAGGGAGTAGCTGTGAACAAAGCGGTAGCAGCAACGCGTTATATGGTGTTAGGCCGTCCTGCAGAGACCGCTGGTGACGTGGAGCTTGTTCCTGTGAAGTGGGAAGAAGAATCGACGGCACGAGGTGTGTTGTCTCTCAAGCAGGCGACAAAACAAGCTGACGAAGGAGAGCATGCCGGACAGATTTTAGGGCAAATTAGACCGAATGTCTCCATAGTTAGAGTGTTTTTTTAGATAAGTTAAGAGTGATGAGTGATGAGTTGCAGGGTCAATTCAATTCACTCATCATTCATCACTCATCATTCATCATTTTCTATGGACCCCTACTCTCTTCAATCTTATCAGTTTGAACTACCGCAGGAGCTGATTGCGCAGCAGCCATGCGAACCGCGGGATGCATCGCGTTTGATGGTGGTGGATCGTGCTTCAGGAACTATTTCTGAAAGGGTTTTTCGTGAACTGCCGGATCTTCTGAATTCGGGCGACAGCTTAGTAATGAATAATACGAAGGTGATTCCTTGCCGGCTTTTGGGTAAGCGTGAAGGTGGGGGTAAGACGGAGATATTTCTGCTGCGTCCGCTTGAGGGTGGATTCTGGGAGGCTTTGGCTAAGCCAGGAAAGCGTTTGCGTCTGGGAAGTGTTGTGTCTATTTCCGACACGTTTTCGTGCGAGATCCAAGCTGACTTGCATGATGGTAGAAAGGTCGTGAAGCTGCTCACAGATGGGGATGCGTGGGATCAAATCGAGCAGTATGGTCAAATGCCTCTACCGCATTATATCAGAAGGCCGGAAGCGCAGCAGAATGATAAGCAGAGATACCAGACTGTATATGCGCGCGAAAAGGGTGCGGTGGCAGCGCCTACAGCGGGCTTGCACTTTACTGAACCTCTATTAAGGCAGCTCTCAGAGAAACAGATCAGCGCTTCGGAAATTACTCTGCACGTAGGCTTAGGCACGTTTCAGCCTGTTCAAGTCGATGATATCCGCCAACATAAAATGCACATGGAGCGATTCATTATTGGAGAAGAGACGGCACAGTTGTTGAACGCTAGGCCGAAGGATAAACGTCAGATTTGTGTAGGTACAACCACTTGCCGGGCGCTAGAGTCGGTTGCTTCTGCAGAAGGTGTTATTGTTCCAGGTGAATATGAGACGGACATCTATATCTATCCAGGCTACCGTTTCAAGTATGTGCAGAGTCTGTTGACGAATTTTCATCTTCCAGGATCAACGTTACTGATGCTTGTGAGTGCATTTGCTGGAGCCGAACTGATGAGAGAAGCGTATCAAAAAGCAGTCAGGGATCGGTTTCGGTTTTTCTCGTATGGCGATGCTATGCTGATTCTTTAAATGGACGATGGACGAAAAATGGACATTTAATGGACAAAGATGGACGAAATATGTAGTTATGGAATGGACAAGAGCCTATCTGTTGTTAGCTTGTTGGATTAGTCTCAGTCCATCTTGTGGCAGCATATTTGTCCATCTTTGTCCATTAAATGTCCATTTTTCGTCTATCGTCCATTTCTTTTAGCAATACTGCGGATCTTTCTATCATGTGAATCGTTGAAGAAGTCGGCATGGTTTTTTGATCGCTGGTGTCGATGATCCATTCCCAATGACCATCTTTCAATTCCGGTAATTTAACCTCTACATCATCTTGTGAACTGTTAAAGGCGACATATAGGTCCTGAGTGCCTTTGAGCGTAAAGGCAATAAAACGATTGTCCGGTCCCCAATTGGGTTTGAGTGGCTCTAGGCCGTGCCAGAGAATGTCTTTATCCGTAAGAAACCCTCCACGTGTTAGCGACGGATGGTTGCGCCTAACTGCAATCAGGTCCGAGATAAATTGCATCAACTCTTGACCATCAGGTGAAGCTAGTTGATCCCACCGAAGCCAGTTGATATCGCCATCCGAGCTCCAGGGATTGTTATTTCCCTCACGTGTGTGAGCGTATTCGTCGCCCATGGATAGCATGGGCACTCCTTGGGAAATCATAAGAGCGAGGAGGAAATTCCGAATCTGTCTTTGGCGTCTTTGTAGGATAGTTTTATCTTGCGTAAGACCTTCCACACCACAGTTCCAGCTAAGATTTTCGTTAAGCCCGTCGCGGTTACCCTCTCCATTGTTTTGATTGTGTTTGTTGTTGTAAGAGACGAGATCAGCTAGGGTGAATCCGTCGTGCGCTGTGACAAAATTTAGGCTATTCAGAGGAGAACCTTGCCAATACAAATCCTGAGATCCACATAATCTTGTGGCAAATTCTCCGCAGATATTTCCATGACCGGCGAGAAAGCGTCTAATCGTATCTCGATAGCGGCCATTCCATTCGGTCCAACGCCCCTCAGACATAGTGTAGAAGGATCCTACTTGATATAAGCCCATATCCCACGGCTCGGCAATTAGCTTTATGGATGAGAGGATAGGGTCATCTGAAAGCTCTTTTAGTAGCTGTGGATGTGGTATGGGTGCCCCATGTGCATCACGCGTGAGGATTGACGCAAGGTCAAACCGAAAGCCATCTACGTGAAACTCTGTCACCCAATAGCGCAACGCATCCAGGATCAATTCTCGACCTAAAATGTTGTTGCAACTGAACGTGTTCCCACATCCAGAATGGTTTTGGTAGGTACCATCCGGGTTCATGATGTAATAGCGATCATTGGCTAGTTTTTTAAATGAATAAATAGGTCCTAGATGATTGCCTTCTGCGGTGTGGTTGAATACAACGTCGAGTATCACGGCTATTCCAGCGCGATGCAGCTCGCGGATTGCTGTTTTTAACTCTGTAATCGGGGCTTCTAACGATTCGGTTGTTGCATATTGGATCATCGGAGAAAAAAAATTCACCGTAGAGTAGCCCCAATAGTTCCCGAGTCGCTGTCCTCCTGCGATGGAGCAACGATCGCACTCAGTTTCATCGAACTCGAAGATGGGTAAAAATTCTACGGCGTTGATGCCTAGCTTGAGAAGATGAGGAATTTTTTCGATGATTCCTAGAAAGGTTCCAGGCTTGGCAACGTTGCTGGAAGAATGCCGAGTGAAACCTCTTACATGCATCTCATAGATAATCAAATCCCTTAGGTGGAGTTTGGGAGGGGGGACTTGCTCCCAATCAAACGTGACTGTGGGAACAATTCCTAAGGGACTATAAAAATACGGCAGATTGGTTGCTTCAGTATGTCGCGGGGCATAAATTCCTTTCGCATAGGGGTCCAATAGAACAAACGGCTCTTGGTTCACGCGGTAGCCGTACGCGAACGGCTGCAGCAGTCCTTCTATTTCGACATGCCAGGTGTCTTCGGTGCGGTGTTGGATAGGGTCTAGGACGATCTCTAGGTGCTCGCCACTGCTGTCTAAGGCGAAGAGGCAGAGACTGAGCTGCTGGGCGTCAGAGGCGACTACAGCGAAGGCAAAGCCTGTTTCCGTTTGACGCCCACCCAAAGGCCGAGGCTGCCCTCTATGTAGGGTTAGTTGCCCCATTGAACCTATCCCAGCAAAAAGCTTTAGTCTATTTTTTTTAAAATATTTTTTCAAATTAATTGCATAATATTTTTGAAAGCACTTAGAATTAATCATGAAAGGAAAGGTCGCAGGGCAAATAGGCGTTTTACCTATTGGATCGCTTCTCGATTTACTTAAATCGTTACCTGAGTCATAATTCTTTGATCCATAAGATGTCTGTTTGTATGCTGACGATAGGATGCTAAAGTGACCGAAAGGGCACGACCAATTTAGGAGGTTGATATGTCATTTGAAAATGCTAAAGAGAACCTGAAGGAGTTCGGTAAAGAACTCGGGCTTGAGGGATTGGAGTTCGACGAAAACAACACGTGTATTTTGGGGATCGACGACGAGTTTTCTCTCCATTTGACGTATGAACCTAATTCTAAACGCTTATATTTGTATTCCCCTCTGTTAGATGGCCTTCCCCGCGACGATGCAACGCGTCTTGGGCTGTACGAGCGTCTGTTAGAAGGATCTATGCTCGGCGGTCAAATGGCCGGCGGTGGCGTGGGTGTTGCGGTAAAAGAAGAGCTTATTTTGATGCACTGCACCATCGATATGGAACATGCTGTTCCTTCAGCTCTGCGCGCCTTTGCCCCCCTCTACGTCGAGACTGTTGAAAAATGGCGCAAAATTTGTTCCGAAATCTCCGAAGGCCGTGACGATAAAGTCCGCAAAAAAGAAAGAACCGAGTTACCACCAATAAAAGGCGGCAGCGGCGGAGCAGGCCCAGGATTCATTAGGGCGTAGCCCCCTAAAGGGTGAAGGCGGAAGGATGAAGGATGAATATTGGGATAAGATATTGTAAGATTCCTTCCTGCTTTTGACTAAACACAAAGACACAAAGACACGAAGAATAAAATTTCATTCTTCGTGTCTTTGTGTTTAATCAAAAGCAGGAAGGATTTTGTTTTCAAACGATAAAACGATAAAACGATAGAACGATAAAAATGATAAAATTAACATAGGGTAGAAGCTGTAGGTTAAATTGATTTTATCATTTTTATCGTTTTATCGTTTTTATCGTTTGAAAGGCGTAAAGACAAAAACTGAAATTGTCTCGAAGTCCAATTTCATCCTTCATCCTTCCTACTTCATCCTTTATTCCTCATCCTTCCCTAAAAGCCATGTTTGTAGCTTTTCGTGAGTGGACTTGGCGGCTTCTTCGGCTTGGAACTGTGCTCTGGCGACATGTTTAGAAAGCTCTTCCAGATTTAAACGTAGGGGGCGATATACGTTTTGAATAGTGCGGAAGCCCCAACGCGATTCGCTCTGCGTGAGTAGTGCCTGAGCGGTTTCTTTGAGTTGAGTGGAATCTGTGTCTGGAATCCAGTCTTTATGGATATTGGTTTTGAGAATTTCCTGTGCTGCCTCATTAACCTGATCTAAGTGTAGGCTGACCATGCGTGTGGGAGTGCGCCAAAAGTAGAGAAAGCGCAAGATACCATCGAGAAGGGCTGTGGAAGCGATTTCGTCGGCATAGCGTAGATTGTCGATGGCTTTGGTAAGGGTTCGTTGGAGTGTAGAAAGCTGGGTAGAAGCGTGTTCAGCGGTCTGTTCTTGAGCGGACAACCGTTCATATTCGGCTTCGGCGTTCGGATTGTCTTTAAACAACAAATTGACCAGGTGGTGGGTGATGAGAGTTGAGCGTTCCTCCATCTCTTCTACAGAGTCCAGCCAGTGATCTACCTCGAGCTTAGTCTGTTTCAGTTTGAGCATAAGGGCTTGTTTAGCGCTGAGAAGTTTGCCCATTTCGCCTGCATGCTCTTCTAGAAACAGTTTTTTGTCAGCATCGATTTGATGGGCTAGGTCTGCGATCTTGTCATCGAGTTGATCTCTATGACCATGTAGTTTGCGACTTTGTTCGCGAGCTTGGTGATAGCGCCGGAGTATGGCACGGCATTCGTCTATAGAGCTTGGGATCTCTTGATCGGGCATAGGAAAATCCTGTCTTTGCAATATTCATCTTCATGGTATAGTCTCACTATTCCAACAATTTACGGCTATGAGGAAAAGAGATGAACATTATAGAAATTTTTGGTCATTTGGGCGCAGATGTTGAGACACGATCGACACCGGACGGAACAAAAGTGTCGACCTTGCGCGTGGCGACGAACATTAGGAAGGGTGATAAAGACATTGCGGTATGGTACCAGGTCTCTTTGTGGGGAAATCAGTGGGATCGTCTGCTGCCTCACCTAACGAAAGGGAAAGGGGTTATTGTCGTAGGCGAGCTTCAGCCTCCACGCATCTATATGGACAGAAATAATGTGAACCAGGTTGCTCTAGAAGTGCGTGGAGAGGTTATTCGTTTCAGTCCATTTGGACGTACGGACAAACCAGAAGGCCAGCAGCAGCAGCAAGGGTCTACCCAGTATGGTCAAACACAATACGGGCAGCAAGCAGCGCCTCGCGCTCCGCAACCTCAGCCTGCAGCGGCGTTTGGCGGTGGTGAATTCCCTGCGGGTCACGTAGATGAAGACGTTCCTTTCTGATGAATGCTGACTTTCACTATCGCGACAAGATCGCGGTGGCGGTCATCGGTCAAGAGACAGACATGGGTCGTCAGCTTTGCAATGAGTTGACGACTCATCCTTGGTTTGTTTTAGCCGGAGAAAACGAGCCTGTTGGTCTCACGATTGTATGCAAAGGTCATTCTGAGGCTACTCCCAGGATTGTCGAAGGCGCCGGTCAGGTGATCGTTCCTGAAGTCAATTCTAAACAAATTTCCGACGAATCTTCGATCATTGGACTTCCTTCCGCACCTGCTGCAGCGTTAGCCATTGCGTTGAAGCCGTTGCAGGATGCATTTGGAATCAAAGCTATGCGTTGTGTAGTGCTATCTGGGCCAGGATTTGGTCCTAACAATGCACGAACTGATTCTGGATTGGCTGCTCGGATGGAGTCTGAAATCAAACAGATTCTGGCTTTATCCAATGGGGTTGCTTGTTCGATCGATGCGATAGGCGTGCCTCTCAGCCATCAGACGGTACAGTGTGTTTCTGTTGCTTGTGAGCAACCCGCTACATATGATGCTCTGAAGGCTATTTGGAAAGATTCACATCATGATCTCGCTGCATTTAATCTCCCTTCTGTCCGGGGAAGAGCTTTGCATTTTTTGGATCACTCTCAAGGTCCTCATGTTGCACAAGGACAGCTTCCTGTGTTAGATGTTCACATCAGTCGATTGCAAGTCTGCCCCATTTTTGGCTATAAGTTTGTCGTTACTTCAAGTGCCAGCCGAACAGGAATATTGTTGTTGGCGGAGATGCTGGTGAAGACAGGAAAGATCTACTGGTAATGAAAAAGTGATGAGTGATGAATGCGGACAAGAGGTACTCATGGTTTACATCATAGCTGAAGCGGGATCTAACTGGCGCATGGGGACTCCTGAGCGTGATTTGGTGATGGCAAAACGTCTCATAGATGCGGCGGTAGAAGCTGGAGCCGATGCGGTCAAGTTTCAAACATATCGTGCAGAGACTGTTTATGCGCAGAATGCAGGCATGGTTGGTTATCTGGACAAGAATGGGATAGGCGAGGACATCCATGCGATTTTCCGCGATCTATCGATGCCCTATGAGATGGTGGGCATCTTGCATGAGTATTGTTGTTCGAAGAACATTGATTTCATGTCGTCCGCCTTTTCTGCAGCTGATTTTGATGCTGTGGATCCGTATGTGTCTGTGCATAAAATTGCTTCGTATGAGGTGAGTCATCTGCGCTTATTGCAGTTGGCTGCACGTTCTGGCAAGCCGGTATTTCTCTCCACAGGTGTTTCTGAGGAGCATGACATCGCGTGGGCTGTAGATGTGTTGCGCAAAGAGGGGTGTAAGGCGATCACGTTGATGCAGTGTACGATTAAATATCCTACACCTCCTGAAGCTGTGAATTTGTTAGCTATGGTGCGGCTTAGAGAGGTTTTTGGGTTGCCTGTAGGTTTATCCGATCATTCGCGTCACCCTGTCTATGCACCTGCTGGAGCCGTTGCTTTGGGGGCCACAGTGGTTGAGAAGCACTTCACAATCGACAATCGCTTACCCGGCCCTGATCACTTCTTTGCCATCACTGCTGAAGAACTCAAGGAGATGGTACAGGCAATCAGGAATATTGAGGTCATGCTTGGCTCAAGCACAAAAAATGTGCAAGGCGTAGAACAGGAAATGTACCACTTTGGACGTAGGCGCGTTCAGACGACAAGGGCGATAGCCATCGGAGAACAGCTTCTGGAAGGCCATAACATCGCCATATTGCGTCCAGGTAATCAGGCGCATGGATTGCACCCGATGTTTTTGGAGCAAATGGAAGGGAAGGTTGCCACCAGAGCGATTCCTGCCGGTGCAGGAGTGCAGCAGGGAGATTGGAGTTAAGGTTGGTTAATCATCGCATCGACAGCGCATTTACCATTTCGTGCATCGACCAACCGCTTTCGATTTCAGCTACACTGCAAACGCGGGTGGATCGAATTTGGGATGAGGAAAAACAACAGAAAGGAGAGGCGTTGTTTGATGGCCTCATTTTGAGTGCCATCGAAGTTACGCATACTCATTTGGTTGGGCGCTGGGTGAACTATCGATATGCCCTTGCGGTTTATCGTCAGCCTGATTTGTCAGATGCTTATCAGGTGAATCCAGTGGCTGTCAATGGAGTCACCTTAGCCGGAAGTCGCGTGTTGTTGGCGAAGCGTGCAGGATTTGTTTCACAGAGTCCTGGCTGTTGGGAGTTTGTTCCTTCTGGAGGAATCGATCCCAAGGCTAGTTCTGGAGGGCAGATCGATTATCGACGAGCCATTCTGGACGAGCTTGAGGAAGAGACAGGCATAGATCGAGGTCGAGTAGCGAGGGTGGATCCGTTTGCCTTGATTTACGATCCACTCACAAGTACGTGGGAGATGGCTTTGCAGATTCGTTTAGACGACGATCGTGCGTTTTCTTTGGCATCATCAGAAGAGTATGAGGAGTTCACCTGGGTAGACAAAGGGGCTGTGCAGGCTTTTCTGGAGAGGTATAGCGAGGATGAAGTTGTGCCGTTGACTAGGGTAATTTCGGGGTTGGTCCAAGCATAGTAATTGCAGTTCTATCTAAGTTCGGCAGAAATCACCTTATGTTTTTTAATTAAACACAAAGACACAAAGGCACGAAGAAGGTTGATTAAATATTCTTTGCGTCTTTGCGTTTAATAAAATGATCACAGGTTAGAATAAAAATGTTTTGTTTTTTAATTAAACGCAAAGACGCAAAGGCGCAAAGAATATTCAATCAACCTTCTTCGTGCCTTTGTGTCTTTGTGTTTAATTAAAAAACATAAGGTGATTTCTGCCGAACTTAAAAACTTAATACCCTAGCCCTAGACCGATTTTTGCTTCACGTGAGCATTCAATTGCAGAAGATCTGGCGATTGTTCTAGCAGCTTCACCACGTCATCTAGGGTAAACTGTGGATTAATTGGATAGAGCGTTTCTAAGATGTTGCGAATGAGTTCGAAATCTTCTGTTGTATCCACACATAACCTATAATCGGGTAACCTAGGCGTGCGCACATAATTTGTCAGCGTGAACAGCTCCGGATGTCGTTGGAGGTAAGGTGTGACATGTTCGCGCTCTTCGGGTCTGGTGCCTTCACGATGAGCACGTTCGAGCGCAGTCATGGAGCAGACTTCGATTTCCATTCCGCGAGGAAAGGAGCGATCTAATGCATTAGAGGTCCAATCGGCAGGATGCGCTAGAGCGTAGCGAATAATCGCATCACCTACCGTTGGGTCAAATAAGGGACAGTCAGAACAGATCCTGACTACTAGGTCGGCGTGATATTCACGTGCTGCCTGTACATAGCGGTCGAGGACATCGAGGAGATTACCGCGAAAAACGGCCACTTGCTGTTGTTGGCAAAAGTCGGCGATCTCGTCGTCTTCTGGATTTTTTGACGTTGCGATGACGAGTTGTGTGCTGCTTGGCATATGTCTGAGGCGCTCGATGAGATAGCCTAAGAGTGGCTTTCCGAGCACTTCGCGCATGACTTTACCCGGCAGGCGGGTCGAAGACATGCGCGCTTGGACGATCGTGACCACTTTGAGTCTCTTACCCATTGTTGGTACTTATCTTATGCACCTCAGGCTTGTAGGGTGTTTGTTGGAATGCCTGAGGTTGTCGGAACTGTTGTATGCGTTTAATGCGGTCTTGTTGTTGTTGTTCCTGTTGGTGGCGATATTGGTGTAATTGATCTATTTGTTGTTGCTGATCTTGCTGAAAGCGTTGTTGTTGTTGCTGCTGCTCTTGTTGTTGCTGCATTTGCTTAAGATATTGCATCTGATGTCGCTGCTCTAGCTGTTGTTGTTGGCGCTCAAAATCCGCTCTCTGCTCATGTCTGAGTTGCAGTTCTCGTTGCTTCTCTTCATGTTTCAGCTGTTTCTGCTGCAGGTCTTTGTCTTGTTGTTGTTTTAGCCATTGTAATCTTTGGTCATTTTTATTTTCGAGATCTTGTTGGTCCTGACTATGTTGTAAACGTATTTTATCTAGCTTCTGTTGATGACGTTGCTGCTGTTGTTCCTGTTTTTGCTGTTGATATCGTTGGAGTTTTTCCAGCCTTTCTCGATGTTGTCTCTGTAGGTCAATTTGGTGGATCGGTTCTTTATCGGAAGACGTATCTGTGTCTATTTTGTGGATAGCCGGTCTATCGATGATCTGAATATCGGGTTTGTCCTCTGGCAGCTTGATGTGCCGGTCTGGTCTAATAGGTCGTATATGGCCTCCTGCGGGTCTTTTTGGGAGGTCATAGTCTTCTTTATCTATCTTAATGTTCTTCAGTAGGTCTATGGCTTTAGGCACTACTTTTGGAAGAAGGTCTTTTGATGGCAGCTGAATGCGCGGACCCTTTCCTTTCTCTTTGTCTTTGTCAATTCCTGGAATCTGCAAGGGTAGTTTTTTTATCAGATCTGGGGCGTTCTGCCAGTCGCCAGGTTTACCGGTAGGTTTTAGGATATTGTGTGGAACGATTGTTTTGGTAAGGGCCTTATTCTGGATTTGCTGAATGGCATTTTTGTTTGCGGGAAGAACAGGGATAGAATTCTTACCTCCCTTGCCTTTTACGATTTGGTTCAGGGCTTTCATGAGATCATGTGACGACACCACGCCGTTAGGAAGAACGATGGCGGGCGGTGTGGCATGTTTAACCCATTTGAGTACCATGTTTTTTGGCGGGGCGATCATGTCTGCTGCATGTTTGTTAAGCCAGGTCGGATGAGGGTAGCCTGGATTGCACCACCACCACCAGACGGCCCAATGATTGTGCCACGACATACACCACCAGTCGTTCCAATGCCACCAGGTAGGGGCGCAACCGCAGCTTGACCAAAAGGTTGGGTTGTAATGCCAGTGATGGTGACACCAGCAGACGTAACTAGGGTAGACCGCATAGCAACTTTTGATGATGATGACTGGCTCCAGAATCCAAATGGGTTCGTAGATATAGTCGTGACGTAGCTCTAACGGGATCCAGATGCAAGCATACGCGCGGCCGCAGCTGTTCATTGGCCAATCCCAGTAAGGTGGTACCAATACCCAACCTTCAGGCCGCCAGACGTAGTAGGCAGGGACAAAGACCCAGTTGGGGTCGAACGTTTCCCACTCGCCTTCGAGCCATTCGTAGGCTTCAGTCGTGTCATTATAGAACCAATAACCTGGCGCCCAAAAATGGTCAGGGCTGGGTGGATTGCCCACCTCTTCTTCTAGTGGGTCTGGAGGGGACTGAGCGATGTATTCAAGTTGTGTGTCGGGTTGGGCGCTCCAAAAGCCACGGATCCAGACCCAGCCTTCGTCAAACTGTTTCCAGAAGCCCGGAATCCAGATTTTTCCGGGAGGAGTGCAGCGCCACACGCCACTTACCCAGATGAAGTCATCTTCGGTTTGGCTCCATGCCCAGTAGCCTGGAACCCATTCCTGATGTTCCTCTGGATGTCCTGGAATATGTTCTGTAATTGGCTGTGGAGGTTCATTTGGAACGGCATCCAAGGCTACAGCGCCGGTAATCGGGGCGATGAAGGCCTCATGGATAGGTCCTCCTTCCACCTGGCGAATCTCAGTGCTCCATCCAGGGGATGCCCCGAGACAAAATGCCGATAAGATCAATAGAAAGCGTAACGCGCGCATAGATCACCACTCCACTCAGAATTTCATCAAGGATTCCGTATAACATGTAAGAGGAATTTTGAGTTAAATAGTAATTTTTTGGGTGTGACAGAGGTGGAGAGGATTCTTTTTTTTGTAGTGCGGCGACTTGTCGCCGCACTCCAAAGCGCTTCGCGCAAAGGTTATTGTCTAACTAACCGGATATCTTCATTTGGGTCTTCGAAGTTAGACCTGAATGGGCTGATGTTTAATCCGCCGCGGCGGGTATAGATGGCAAAGACGGTGAGTTTTTCTGTTCCGCACTGTTGTTGGAGGTCGACGAATATACGTTCGACGACATCTTCATGGAATCCTTGATGCATGCGAAAGGAGACAATATAGCGCAGGAGTGATTCTGGCACGATTTTTGGTCCGCTGTAGCGGATTAGTATGGAACCCCAATCGGGCTGATTGGTGACGAGGCATTGCGACTTGAGAAGGTGAGAATAAACGGTTTCACGCTCGACCTCTCCGCCCTCTACATCCAATAGAGAGGGGTCAACTTGATACTGATCTGTAGACACATCGAGTAGGTCTAGACAGGTACCTGGGAACTCGCCTAGACGTTCGGTTAAAAAGTCCTCAGGGAGGATGATCCGCACGGTTACGGGAGCATCGGCGACGGCACTTAAGTCGCGCGTCAGTATCTGCTTTAGCTCTGCTACGCTGTCTATGCGGGCCATATTTAACGAGTTTAGATAGAGCTTGAACGATTTGGATTCGATCAAATTTGGGGAGTCGCATGGTACGATGAAATCGCCGATGGCCACTTGTGGTAATCCATGGGCATTAAGCCAAGAGAGCTCATAAGCCATCCAGCGGTCTTGTCCGTGGAATGGAAGATCCTCATCCAGGTTCAATCGGTCGCGATTGAGCGAACGCGAAATGGGATAGAGCAGCTTCGGGTTATAGCCTGAAGCAGGATAAGGAACGTCTTTTCCTAAAGGACAATCGAACAATAAACCAGTCATGCGGGGTATATTACCGTTAATGAGGATTTTGGGTAAACAGAAGAGAATGAATTGCCCAGTGCGATCGCATCTTGGTTCGCTAGATGTTCTTTTGGTACAGTTTTAAACGTGGAAAACGCAGAGAAGGCAGAGCCGCTGAGCGCGCTGAGATTTTCACCAAGCCTGACTACCCAATGAGTACAGTGATATGGTCCCCCTTCACACCGTCGCAGCTCTGCGACCTCTGCGACTCAGCCTTCTCTGCGTTTTCCACGTTTAAAACCGTACCAACAGGACATCGCCTACTAAAGTTCCACCCAAGCGTGAACGAGCTCACAGCGAATAAGATGCGACAGTCTCTGATAAATTGCCAGCGGTCGGGCGAATAGTTCTCTCCAAAAATACCAGCGGTGATCAACATAAACTCGTTGATCGGAAACAACACCGACAGCGTCGATACCCATCGCTCGTGCAAGAAATACCGCGCGTGGTAGATGAAAGCGTTGTGAAAAAATGATGAGAGATCCGGTATTCATCTGCTTGATCGTCCGCATGCTTTCAAAGGTCTTGGTGCCATGTGGGTCTAGGACTAGATCTTTCTGGTCGACACCACGGCTAAGGAGGTATTTTTGCATCGCGCGGACTTCGTTGTACCAACGTCCAGTGCCATCGCCACTTAGGATTAGTCTACGAACCTTTTTTCCACGGTAAAGGCGCAATGCGGTGTCGAGACGATCTCGTAGCGCATTACTTGGCTCGCCATCCGGTGTTAGGCCGGCTCCAAGGATTAATCCGCTGTCTGTTGCAGGAACTTGGTCAACTTGATCGTAAATATAAGGTCTGGACCAAAGGAGTGGTACAGCATTCAGGGTCAAAAGTAACAAGATAAGCGAAAAAAAGAGAATAACGAGAGTGCGCATTTTTAGCCCAAAATGCCGACAAGATGGTTTTTTCCAAATAGAAATAGCCCCACAAAGATGCCAAAGCAGAGAAGTGCCAATAGGTAGCCAAGAACGATGGCTAAGCCATCATCCTCGAGTAGTCCGATGCCTACGCAAAGGATGGGGAATGCGCTCAACATATTTGTGAAGGGGATTGGCAATGGCAGTGAGAGAAGAGCGGATAGAAAAAAAATCAGAGCACCATGCATGCGATGTAACAAAGGATTGTTCGTCAGGAATACCCAACGAGGGCGGACGAGTTTCTGCAACCACTTCACGGTCTTGATTGTCTTTTCCACAATCAGATTCACATGATTTCCATGCAGTGTTTTTTGCAAAACCCACTTTGGCCACCATGGGTGGCGGCCCAAGGCTATTCTCAGGCCAATGAGGGCTAACACGATGCCAAAAGGTGTCGAGAATCCAGGGATCGTTATAGGCAAACAGAAAGGTAAACTAAAGATCACGATCAATGCAGGATACCCCCGTCCAGCCAGAGTGCTGAAAATTGTTCCGATTTTGAGGTCATACTGTTCTGGGGGTCGATCAAGAAGCGTTTGCAGCGCCTCTAAAAAAGTTGGCGTCGGAATGCTTTTGCGAAGTTTCTTCTTTAGCTCTGAAAATTTCATGATTGATTACTCAGTAAGGCTTCGGATTTGCGGATGAGTACGTCGATATTCAGAGGTTTTGGGACGCAATCTATAGCCCCTTGTTTGAAGCCTTCGAGTAACTCCGACTCAGATGTAAGGGGGGAGAGAAATATTGCCATATGAGGCAAGGAATCGCGCTCCTTGATGCCTTTAAGGATCTCAAGACCATCCATGTCTGGAAGGAGGCGATCGAGGACGATCAATAGCTTGCTTTCTACTTTGGGTCGGGTAGCAAAGTACTGCAAGGCCTCTTGACCTGTTTGCTTACTTTGCACTGTATAGCCATGTTGTGCGTAGGCGAAGGCAAGAATCTCGCATAGGTCGCGATCGTTGTCGATGATGACCACTTCTTTTTTTGTAGGCGGTTTAGAACGCTGTACGAGGTCGATTAAACGTAAATCATCTCCACCCGTGAGCTTGATCTCTTGGCCTAAAGCTTCTGTTTCCTGTAAAAGTTGCTCGGGCGTTGTTACAGGGGCTTGGAATAGTGTCATTGCACCGGAAAAAGTGATTCGCAAAGCATGTTTACCCGCGAGTGCGAGCTCTCGCGGTGCTGTTGCGAGCATACCTCGAGCGGTTTCTTGCACGTTGTCTCGAGAAAATTCTTTGACCAGCACGGCAAAGCGGCCTTTGCTAAAGTAGCTTACAGCTAGCCAGCGACCCAAAATCTGTGTGAGAAGCAGCCGGGCTGTAGCGAGCAGCTCGTTCTTGCGAAGATGACCCAGACAGGCGCGTACGAACCGAAATTGATCCACTTCGATTAACGTAAGCAAGTAGTAGGTCTCTCGTTCTGCTTGGGGCCAGAAGGTTTCTTTTAGGTAATCCTTAAACCCTCGTGCCGTGAGAAAGCCCGTGACAAAGTCTGTAGAGGTGGGGAAGACAAACTCGGCATGGCATCGCGCCAGTTCCCATAATCGTCGCTGCATCTCGACTGGGGGGAGGCGTTCATCATAAAGCTCGTCTGCTTCATATCCAAACCCATGATCAACCGTCTCTAGATCTGTTCCTTCATTCACCGTAAGGCCGATGAGCATATTGGCTCGACGCGCATCAGCGCGCAACGTTTCTAGCAAATGCCGACTGCTAAAACATGGCAGTTGCGAATCGAGCAGAAAGATGTGAGGATCTACCTTTGTCAACGCTTCTTCGCGGTTTTTTTCATCTTCTAAAGTCGTGACCTCCATCCCCATGCACGTAAGCTGCTTGGCCAAATCAGTGCGATAATTGGGTTCGGCATGAATGATCAAAATGCGACTGTGACGCGCTTTTAAGGCGGCTTGGCTTGTATTGAATAACTCTTGAATTCGTTCTTGTGTGTAGGGGGGCGCGAGTAGAAACTCCACTCCAAGCTGCACCATCTCCAACCACTGCTGCGCGTCATCTTCCTTCATCGCCATCGCAAAGATAGACGGAAGCCGATCCTGCAGCTGCGCCACCTCTTGCAAAGCCTCCTCGCCGGAAAAGCCCGCACATACTTGCTGCACCAACACCATCGCCGGCTGAAAATTAGCATCCTGCAAACGTTCTCGAAACTCAGGTAAGGTCGATGAAAACGGAATGTTCAACGACGCAAGAGTTTGCAACAAACCGGGATCATCCACAACCGCATACAAAGGAATGTCAGACGGATTTTTTTCCATAACCCGCATCATAGCAAAATAAAGATGAAGGATAAAGGATGAAGGATGGGTTGATAGTGATGAATGATGAGTATAGTGATGAATGATGAGTGATGAGTTAATGGACGAATTGGACTTTCTGGACGCTCTGGGCGATGTTTTCACATTGCCATATTAGCTTTTTACGCGATTCTAGACTAAGCTGATAAATCTCAATTTATGATTCTCCCTGTTTTTCTTTTTTTTAAAACAGGATTTGCAGGATCGCCTTTGGCGGCAGGATACAGAGGATTATATACAATCCACAAGTGCTCTTGAAGCCATTTTATGTTTTTTGACGCAAAAGGCGCAAAGACGCAAAGGCTCGCAAAGATAGTCTAAACGACATAAAACTCTAAAAAAAATTGAAATTAGTTTGTTTGTAAAGAACCTTCTTGCGAACCTTAGCGTCTTTGCGCCTTTTGCGTCAAAAAACATAAAATGGCTTCAAGAGCACTTGTGGATTGTATATAATCCTCTTTATCCTGCCGCCAAAGGCGATCCTGCAAATCCTGTTAAAAAAAGAAAACTATCTTGCCCGAAAGGGCACTAACTAAACGCCTTAGGCTGCTCTTAATGTCTTGAATCGACCGACTAGCATCACTCCGGAAATAATCGCAGTTGTGAGTAATGGAAAGGCGGTGTTGATTATGTTTGTAAGGCGCATCCGTTCAGAATAAGGATCGTCTTCGTGCTGTGTCTCTGCGCCGGACTTAAACGCAAAATAACTCAAAGCCAGCTGCGTAGCTGACGCGAGACCAATCCAAAGTGTGATCTTTTTGGAAAGAGAATCTGTTTTTCTGCATAACACGGCTGTGCAAACGATTATTGAACTACTGAGTATTGTATTTATGGTGCCGAAAATTAACGATTTGCGCCACCACCGAGCTCCCCCAACTTGTATAGAATTTTGGCCCTCCATCGTAGTTCCATTGTAGAGGGTATAAGTCGGGTGGCGAATAATAGGTAAAAACACGGGTTCATGACGGATGGTCCACGCAGATATGGCGTTACCAGCAAGACCGATCAGTGTGCTCGTCGCAAAAAGACGAATCATCTGAGAATGACGTGATTTCACGAAAAGAGAAGCCCCACATGCCACCGCAACAGATGACGGAAATAACCAGGCAGCGTATGGGTTTCTATAGATTTTGTAAGTGTTGTATGGATTTGAGCCGCTAGTGATGTTTGGAGTTTCGCCAGAACGGTTCATATAACCTCAGTTGAATTAATTATAAAGTGGACGCCCGGGAGGGCGCCCACCAAACGATTTAGGCGGCTTTTAAAGCCTTGAATCGACCAAACAGCATCACTGCGGAAATAGTCGCAGTTGTGATCAATGGGAAGAATACTGCTACTCGGCTTGTCTTTACATAACGCTGAGATATTGTGTCATGGTTCGTTTGTGGTTTAGCATCATGTCCTTTGTAAACCAGATAACGGAGTCCCAGCTGCAAGATTGTAGCTCCGCCCAACCAAGGAGCGATTTGTCTGGCAGACAATGGATTTGTTTTTCTGCAGAGCACGGCTATACCAACGATTGCGCTATTACAGATCAAGGTGATTGCCGTATCGCGAACTAATGATGTAGGCCACAGGGGGTGTGTTTTGTCCATTATCCAGAGTTTGGGGTCATCTTTGAACGCAAGTTCTTCACGAATAGTCCAAGGTTTGGGGTCATCTTTGAACGCAAGTTCTTTACGAATAGTCCAAGCAGAAAGAGCGTTACCTGCGAGATTGATTAAGGTTCCTGCGGCGAAAATGTTGACCAATTGTGAATGGCGTGTTTTCACAAAGAATGAAGCCGCACACGCACCAGCCACAACTAATGGAACCGTCACAGCTGCATAATATCCCCAATTATTGGGCTCGATTGGTTTAGTTGTTTTAAAGAGAGGCTTAGTATTATAAGTGGTCCCGATAGTAACGTCGGTATCGCCAATTTTTCCCATAAAATATTCTCCGGTTAAAAATTATTTCCTCGAAATATATTATATTTTAGTTTTATTTTCAACTAAAATGTTCGTGCATTCGATTTTTTAAACCATCTCGCGATTAAAGTGGGCTGGCTTGTCTAATGCTTAATTGTTTTATTCGCCCTGCGAGGATTAGACCGCTAATGGCAAAGGCTGACAGCGTCGTGAAGACTTGTCCGACTCCCATACTTCTTTGAATTCGATCAGAGGTTGTGTTGCTATTGGCTTCTGGCGACCATTCTTTTGTAGCTTGAGTCTCGTTGCTAATTTTGTAGAGAATGGTTTTGATCAGGACTTGAAGGGCGCTAGCGGCCACCACAAATGGGATGATTTGTCGTGCGGTGAGGGGATTTGTATTTTTACGATAAGCGGCGGCGGCGGTGACCAAGCCACTAAAGAGAAGCCCAAAAATAGCACTGCATTGAAAGACCCAAGGCCAAATGCGTTCCTCCTTAATTGCTTTAAATTTAGGTGTGAAAGGGGTTTCTGCGCGGACGGCCCATGCGAAGGGAGCGTCGCTAGCCATGTGAATCAATGTTGAGGCTGCAAAAATGCGTGTGAGTGTTGAACCACGGGATACAACAAATGCAGCGCAGGCCGTCGTCGCTACGGCGATTGGAAAGGCCACCTGAGGAAGCAGGGAGTTCTGATGAGTACGCTTTAGCAGGATTTCTGATGGTTTATGACCGACAGCTTCTGACATAGTTTATCTCCTGTAGATTAATTTAGAGTAGATTGTAACGATGTTGGTTGTTAAGTCCAAAAGGGTTCGCATGGTTACCAGTTGGCCATATTTTATGCTTTTAACGCCCTGATTCGTCCAAAAAGCATTAGTCCGCAAATAGTTGATGTGGCTAGAGTTTGAAAAATAATTCCAAATTTGAATGATTTTTTCATGTGATAGGAGAGGGTTGCATCCTTTTCACGTGCAGACTCGCTACTTGGCGTCATAATAGGTAAGGCAAGCATTCGTGCCATTACCTGCCCTGCTGTGGCTAGGCCCATCACAATCACAATTTTTCGAGTAGAGATTGTGTTTGCTGTTTGGCGAAACGCTGCAACAGCGACGATGATGCTGTTGAATATTAGGGTGGTTGCGGTGTTGATTTGGATATCTCGATGCCACGCCCGACCTGCTGTAGGAATGCCTTCTGTAGTAAACAGTATTTCTTTGCGGACAAAATAATTAGAGAGCGAGTGGCCGGCGAGATTGATCAGTGTGGCTGTTGCGAAAATGCGAATCAATGCTGAGTGGCGAGTTTTGATAAAAAGGGAAGCGGCGCATGCGGATGCTACTGTTAGGGGAGTTAGCCAAGCGCTGATAGGAGTTTTGGCGCTCGGGGTAAAGTGCACGGTGGTGTCAAGTTTAGGATCGACTTTTGATCTTAACATTATAGTTCCTCCGTTTTGAAGATTAGTTTTGTGATAATACGGTATTTTTTGTTTGTTTTCAATCAAATATCACGCAGAGGCGCAAAGAAATTGTATTGAGATCCTTTAGAAAACACAAATGAGTAAAATCAAGATAGAGAGGATCGCAAGCGGCAAGATTATCCAGCCTGCTTATTCTGTCGCTGTCGTCTAGCTCTGGGTTAGTTCCACCAACTGAGTACGGTTTGGCTGATGGAGCCTAGCAGTGAGCTTGGTGGCTGTGGTGTTGCTACGTCTTGTCGTTGAATGGGTGTGTGCACTGCATCATATAGAGGGCCTGTGGGTGGTGTCTCGATGCGTTCGGGATGGGGGTGATAAGTTGTTACTTTGTGCCAGAAGGTATTGAAATCGGGCCATTGGGGGAGGCGCTCCAGCAGGCTGTGATGGAAGCGGAACTGTCCGTGAATGAGGGATGCATCGGCGATAACTTCTTCGAACCAAGGGGAAGCCAATAGTGTTTTGTGGTCCATCTGTAGCGTTCCAGAGGCTTGCTGTGCGATCCAGCCTTGGATAGAGACTAATAGTGCTTGATGTTCTGAGGGGCCATTTTTTGTAGATAGGAGTTGTGTTTTAAGTGTGTGCGCTTCTTCGGGAGAGAGGGCGAACGCGACATTTTTTGGGCCTTGCTTGACGATGAGTAGAAAATCGACAGGTCGAAGGTAGGTGATTCCGAGTTCTTTACCGTTTGAGCTTGCGCATTTGAGAGCATTCTTTGTGTAGTATAGGTTTGGGGATAGCGAGGTGCATTTGAAAGCACTTTGCGCTGGCTGGCTTTGGCGGATGAATTGACTTAGGAAGTTGATCGCATGTAGATCTGGAACGTTTAGGGCTGGTTCTACGGCAACCAGATTTAGCCGATCCGTTTGGTGTTGCTGGGCTTCTTGCTTGTGGAGGGCATGAAGGTGAGTTCCTTGTCCAGTACTACGGTAAGATCGATTGGGAAGCGTTGGCACGAGTGGTGACAGGTAATTGATAACCTCGTTGACTTGTTTTTGAAGTAGATCGCAATCACTCCACGGAGTGTCGTAACCGTAGCGGTTGTAGCAGTTTTGAGCGAATCTAACTAACACTTTGGACGAGTCCCAGGATAAGCAGGCACTGGAAAAGCGTTCATAGGGGCTTAAGATATAGGGTGTTTTTATTCCGGCTCCGTATTGATGAAAGAGTGCGATTTGTTTTTCAGGGTCATGGAGAGCCTGTTTAAGTTTTCTGATTAGTGTTTGTTGCACGAGGTATTCAATTTCTTGGTAGGCGTTGGAGATGAGGGTTTGTTGTACTTTTGTCGCTTGATTTTTTAATGTCCAAAACGTTTGTGCTTTGGGGGAGAGTTCGCCTTGTTCATCTTTAGGGATTGTTTTGACGAGATAGCTTGGAATGGCGGCAACGACGTGTCGTCTTTCAGTGAATTGGCGGTCTCGTTTTTGGGCTTGTATAGCATTGGACAGTGTAAGATTTTCGGCGAGAACGTAAAGAATGCTAGCATCGAGGGGAAGGGGGATATTGGCTGCCAGTGTGTGGCTGGCGTCAAACAGAACCATTACGCGCATTTTCTGCCAGTTTAATCCGTGTTTTGGGAAGGCTGTTTCGACATCTCCACCTGTGATTTGAATGGGCCGTTCGTGAAGTGAACTCATGAAAATAAGTGTATCAGGGGTCGCATCAGGTTGATCTAGTTTATCGGCGTCTTGATAGTAGAGAACGCCGTCATAAGGGAGTTTGTTTTGCATGGCAAAGAGAAGGAAAGCTTTTGCGATTTCCGAGTTTTTACTTCGCAGGGCGTTTTCTGGGTCAATCATCGCGCAGCAAGCGGGAAACAGGTTGGGTTTTTTGTTTGCGATTTCGTTGAAGAATGCTACGGGGTTGCGCTCGGCGAAGATAACTTGATCAATAGGTTCGCAGCAGTATCGATTAACCACCATATCTAGCGAGCTGTGATCGCTTTTGAAATTTGTGTCGTTTTCAGTGAGGAAGTTTTGTTCAGGTATTCCTGGTGTGGCTGTGAACAAGACGGCCGCATTAAATCCGTGGGCCAAATGGCGCGCCGTTGAAGTGAGGTGATGATGAACGTAGGTGATGGCTGGGAAAAGAATTTGTTTGAGATACCATTCCTTCGCTTCTCTATTCTGCGCCAGCACGTCGATGAGTTTTTGGTCTGATTTGCAGGGAACGGTCTTCCATTTTTCGGTGCTGATCATTTCTAAGGTGATGTGTTTTTGATCAGTCCATTTTTGGAATAGTTCCGCGTATCGTTGCTCTCCGTATCTCTTTTGTCCGCTGTGTAATGAGCGAAGTTTGTTAACGATTTCTGTCACTTGATTGAGTGTCATTTTTGGTTGTTGAAAGATCTCTTGTATGGAAATAGATGCTGTTACGAACGGATCTTCGTATTGGCATAGTGATGGGGCGGTTCGATCGCGCGGTGTTTGAAAGGGTTCTGATTTCAACAAAGAGGGTCCATGGTCATTTTTTGACACTTGGCTCATGGTAAATTCGAAATATTCGGTAAAGAATCCGCGTAGGAGTGAAATGAGTTCTGCCCGCTCTCGATTGGTTTTGTGCATCTGTGTCAGTTCAGGTGGCCTTGATAGACTGTTGTCTAAAAGGTAAGGGAGGAAGAGCGTTTTATCCTTCTCAGAAAGGTCAAGAAGGGGATGAGAGATCATGTATGTGGCTAAAGCGATTTTACATAGTTGCAGATCATGCGGTTTTGTGGATGCTTGCTGTCCTTCTGTGAGCCGCAGTACCTGTCCTAAAGTACGGCCATCGTCTAGCGTCACAGGTTCTTTGGTGTAGTCTAGGATTGCATAATAGCACTCTAGCAGGAGTTGAAGCAGGTAGGCGGGCACTGTCTGCGGGATACCAATCCCTAGGTTGGTTTGTACGAGGGGGTCTACATTGCGTGGGGATTCGTCGATGAACGCGATGGCTTTTTTGGGAAAGAAGTCAAGTACGATGCGGCTTAGCCAGCGCACGCTCTCAATATTTTTCTGTTCCAGCGCTAGAAGGTAGTGAAGGTAGAGGGCATGGTAGCTGTTGGGCTCCATGATGAGCGCTCGTTTTGCCTTGTGATCGTCCACCAGTGCGTCATGGGTTTGTTTCCAGAGAGGGCCTGTAACTTGATCTTCTAAGCCTAGCTCTAATACAGCGAGGGATAGGTTGAAGATGTTTTGGAGGGTGGAGTTCTGGTTGTGTTTTTCAATGTTATAGAGTGCTGTGGGTACGATGCTGATTGAAAAAAAACCTCTACTGCGTGCGATCTGTAAGAGGATCGGCAGTAGAACAGATGTTTTACCACCACCTGCTTCAAAAGCAAACAGAAGGGCTTTAAATACAGGTCTGGCGCTGGGTTTGCAGAAGATGAGGGAGTCGATGATCCAGCAAATAATCGCGCTCTGCTGTGGAGTTAACCGTTTTTTCGCACGGTATTGATAGGTTTCTAAAACAGGGTTGGATTCATCCATGCGTTGGTCTAGGAGGCGGCCAAGACGTTGTGTGTAATTGTCTTTGAGTACTCCTGATGAGGCTTCAATCTTGAGAAGGCAGTTTATGATATCTTGAGTTTGTTGCATGCCAACTGCAGCTCCTAAATATTGCTTCATCATGCTGTGGAGCTGGGTAAACTGCATATCAGATAGATGTGGATTCAGTTCTTTGAGAGAGGCGATATCATTGGTTAAATACGCGTCTATGAGTTGGTCGTCGAGCTTGATCAAGGGAAGTACTTTTGCCTCATAGCGAATACGTCTGAGGTAATCGCTGATAATTTTATTAGAGGGCAGAGCAATCTGCTGATCTTCTGGCATCCAATTGGCAAGCGCTTCTATCTGTGCGCGAAATGCGATCAGCTGAGTACGACCTATCTGGATCATTCTTTCTTGTTCGCGTCTGAGATCACTAAAGGCAAACTCTCCTTTTAACACGTAAGCGAATCGCACGGTTTTTGCGTTTTCCAAGAAGCCATCTTTTAGTTGCTTGTAGAGGCGTTTTTCGATTTCCGTTTCGGGGATGAGCACTTTGTCATCAAGGTAAAAAGGACGTTTTAGATCTTTCTTTATCTCGTTTTTGTGAAACAGTTGTTCGCGCAAAGTCGAGAAAGTAGGGGTGGAGTTTAAGGCTTTTACTGCACTGATTGGCCATGCGTGGTTGGATGTTAGTTTTGTTTGAGGAAGGGTTAAGGTGAGATCTTTTTTAGGAATATAAATTGTTAAATAAATATTCACGCATTGTGCTGGGGGGAAGATCTTTTCTTCGATCATGTTACTAACAACATGAGTCGCCATGGGCCAACAATCTGGTTCTTGTGACTGCAAGTCTAAATGAGTAAAACGCTCCGGAAAGTGGCGAACATAGGTTAACACGGTGAGAAGCTGGGTTGTGAATGTGCTACGATCTTTCTTAGCAACCGACCGCATTAGATAAAATAGATCTAGATCAAAAGGAGCAGGGAATTCTTTTCCAACCGTAGATGCAACAGCCAATAGTGGCAGCACATAGTTGGACAGATCTCCTTTGATGCGAATCATATTTTGCATATTCAGCAGTTGTTGCGTTTGCGGTAACCAACTGGATGGATTTGTCTCTAAAAGCGTCAGTTCTACTGGCAATCGCTGTAAATTCTGCTGGCCAATAGTAAGAGAAAGACCATCAGGCTCATGGAGGAGACGCAACCTATTTTCAAGAAGATGGCTCCATTCGGACGAGGGTAGCTTTTTAGGGTTGAGGCGCTTCGTGTTTGGGTTTTCGATCAAATGTTTCTGTATATAGGTCAGTAGAAGCTGCTCATCTTCGAAGGGTAGACGGATGAATTGAGGGACTGACCCGTGATTGTGATCAGCTCCTAACACTCGTAGGTAGCGAACAAATGTCGCCGGAATTTGTTTCCAAAATTCAAAGTCAACCGAAGCGTGTTTGTTCTGATAGCGATCTCTGGTAAGAAGGTTTCGCTCCTTTAGCGAATAAACAGCTACATGAAGAAGAAAGGCTAGTCCGGAAGGTGACCAATCCTCCCAATTTTCGAATGCTGATTCGCATGCTTCAATGACGCTTGCATGATAGGATCTGCAACGCGATAGATAGAAAAATGCGTCTTCGTAGCGGCCCAGTTTGGCGCAAAGCACAGTCATCATGGCATTGGCTTTAGGTGCATCACTGTAAAACTTGCCGCCTGACACCTCAAAAAGGAAATGCGCAGCAGGCAGACTAGGTCTTAGTCTGATGTCTAAAAGAAAACCTTCTCGACCTATATCCAGCGATCGATCTGGAACAATAGCAATCTTTTCTCCCGAACTGTTCTCTAAAACTAATAACCCGAAAAAATCGGGGATTTCCAGGAGTTCCTGTTCTTCAGCAATGAAGTAGGAGGGATATTGATCACACCGCAGAATCCATTTTTCGTCTAGTTGTTCTCCTCGGAAGGTTAAGCTAAGATCGAGAAATTCAACTAATTCGATGAGGTTTGTCTTTGTATTGATATAGCAGCGAAAGTAGTCTTTGCTACCCATATTAGTTACTGTTTTGAACCATTCAGAGGTGCAATCGTAGGATTTTGTATTGATTAATTGTAGTTCGGTGAAATTCCCGTCTTTGTCCAGTCGAGTTTCGCGTGCGCCTTCTGAATGGGAAATTTGGGCGAATGGTAATGCTCGTGGTTTCCGGTCGGTAAGCAGATAATCGTCTCGCACATCCCAATCGACCCCTCGCCACATCGTTTCTCGGCCGCACCATAACAAAGAGTATTTTAGAGACAGCTGATACCAACGGACTTTACCGTTCACCATAAATTTCTGTTGGATTCTATAGCCTCTGCCTTTTTGAAACAGGCGTATCCTGTTATTGGAAGATTCGAAATATCCTTCCTTCCAAGTAAAGAAGGAGCTGGGATCGATCAAGGATTGTAAATGTCGGTTTAGACTGTGGCCAGAGATGACAGGATTCAAAAACGGAATTCGATCCTTGCTGACCATTTTAGTTGTAAAATTGATGAGATAGCTCCCTTTGGAGAATAGTGGGTACGTACCCCTCCAAATCCCTTCTTCATTCTTTACATCCTGTTCACAATCTTGCAAAAGAGACCCGCATAACCGTTGCACAAATGGATTGTCGTCACGTTCTCTAAGGTTTATCTGCACCCGTTGCCACAACTGGTCGAACCTATGCCCTAACGAAAATAAGGAAGGTGGTAGAAAATGGTTAAGCCGCGTCAAGCGAAACTCTTCGTCAATTATCTCTTGGAGCTTGCTAGCATCGGGGTTTTTGTAGTGCAAATAGGTCAGAAGTCGATAGTAGCCGATACCTTTAACAGGGCTAAGGCTTGCAAATAGATCTAGGTACTGGCGATAAGCCGTGATTTGTTGTTCACTCTGCCAGGTATCTTCACATGCTTCCAAAACGTGCGTTTCAATAAAATAGCCAACTGAAACAAAATAGAGAAATAGGTCCGCATCCTGATTCTTCTGGTAAGTATCAATCCCTTCGTTAATCAATTTTCGTAATGGTTTAACTAGTTCAGGCTCTTCTCTCAGCTGTTTCAATAAGGCGCCTGGAGCAAATAGGATCTCCACAAAGAGAGCTTGCACTAGAGGATTCTCGAATTCAACAAGATGGGTTAATCCCCAAGCCGTTATCGACACAATGCGCAAGGTTACGATGCACCTCAGCGCTTGTAATTCACGAAAACTTGCTGCTGAAAGATCTTTTACCCCACAGCGCGAAGGAAGACAAAAAGCTGTATTGGCAGAAGGAAGGCTCTTTCTGCCCGTCAACGGAATATTAAGTCGATGATCGATGACATCATTACGGGCTTTTTTTGTAAATAGCTGTTCATTCATGAAAGCAGTCCACTGAGTACTGTTCTCTATATCATACTCTCTAGGGCGCGGCGGAACATTCGGTCCGGTAATTACAAGATGGATTTTCCCAGCATGGCGTTTGTACTCTTCAGATAAATTTGAGGGTACAGTGAATTTCTTTTTATCCTTATTGGCTACCCAGGTGTAGGTGGCAAAAGCGACAGTGCGTAAAGCGGAAACGGCAGGTGGTAGAATTTGAGGATCCAAAAACAGACTTGCATACAACTCCTCTGAAGTTTTGACTAATAACCTCTTATCATTTGCCAGGGGAGCGAACTGTCCTAAATAGTCCAAAGATTCGCCCAAAGGACCGTTCTTCGGTGTTTCCGGGTTCCGGTTGGATAGCTCTAGGCCCAAAAATATCACGTCATCAAAATAGAAGGCCCTTTTTAAGTGAACAGCTCTTAATTCACGGAAATACTCTTCAATTTTGCTTAGCCGATCGCTGTCACGCCCCATTAGGAGGCAACTAAATTGATTATTCTTCGATGAAAGGTCGTTCAGCATATACGGAGAAAAAAAGCCATTTAATCGTGCCTCTGGCAACTTCCGAGCTAGCCTATCCATAATTGCATACACGGTATGGAGCATCAGAAACGTTGGAAAAAATAGAGATGGTGAAGTGTCTCTGGTTCTACACTCGGCCAGAGCTAGAAAATTCTTCAGCTCTAATATGCAACCCTCGATATGCTGTCGAGGGATTTTATCCCACTCATCGGGTCGCGTCATTGAAGGAATTGGCAAAACATCCACAGCATGCAATGCAAACTGATCTAAAGCCTCTACATGACTGGTAGAGCCATCCAACGTCTTTGATGAAAGAAATTCGAGGTGACGGTTCCAGCTCTGCAGAGCGAAGATAAAATTATTAGGTGTAAAAACAACAGAAGGAATGGCTATCTCTTCGATCGAGATCGTTTCATGAGGTAACAGTAACGGTTTTTCTGAACTAACGACATTCGGAGAGAAAGGAAAGCTGGTGTTGTATTCTGCAACTTTAAAAGGTAGACGTCGTAATGGTTTAATTAGTTTTTGTTTCGCTATTAAAATTTTCTGTTTAATCCTTTCTAAAATAGCGTGGCAGAGGACTACCTCTTCAGAATTGAGGCGTTTTTCGCCTCGTTCATTTGTCGCTACGCATAGTTCAGAATGCGATTCTTCTAACACACGGAACAATTCGGTCGCGGTCACCCCCAATTCATATTCAAGCTCGTGGGATAACCTCACTAGCGAGCAGAACTTGGCATTGAAGAGCATCCTGTTGCGCTCTTTAGGGCAACCTTTCAAACAAACCTGAAGATGATCGATCACGACAAGCCTGCTGGCCATATCGGCACAGACCCTTCCGAATTGCATTTTTCCTTCAATCGCGCTTAGGGGCGCATCAAACTTTGACTGAAGCTTTCCGATGATCAATAGTGCCCCATATAGATCCTGAGACTCATAAGGCGGATGGCTTTCAGGATTTATACTCAACAGTTCGATTTGTCTCGCTAGGAATGAAAACCCCAACGGACCAAACAATACCTTTTTCTCAATATGAATCGGTGGATATCGGATACTGCGAAAATCTTGAGTGGCTGACCAATTCATCTGAGGATGCCTTTCTGCGCCTTCCCCTTTGTTGATGATGTGAGCCACAATGATTTCGTCTTTTTCCTCGAAGAGAACGGGGATGGCGTGTCCATATTGGAGCAGCCCTCCACGATAGCCTAGAGGTAAATAACAGCGTTGGCGATTGGTTAGATGCTGCTGCAGCTTTGTTTGAAACAATGTGGCTGTTTCTAAAACATAGGCGTCATTTGAATCTGTATGTAAATTTTTTAGTTTAATCAGGCTTAAGAACTCATGATAAGTTTCTAGTTCGTGGTGAATGGATTTTAGTTGTTCGAGTGAAACGCCAAAAGGGATGATAGAACCCTTTTCGAGCTGCCAAAGGGAGAGATAGTTAAGCCAAAACTGGACTCCATCGGATGTTGAACCTGTGGCGAATCGGTCTCCCTGCAGGAAGGACTGCAAATGAAAGCTTGCAAATTGTGGCAGCTTAATGGTCGGCCAGCTGAGGCTATCTTGGAAAATAGCCTCAACGTGATTATGAAGCGCTAAATCTCGCTCATCTTTTGTTGTCGCTTCGGCCAATCTAGGGAGTAAATCCCCTACAGCTCGCTTAGATCGCACAGGATCCGCCTTTTTTGGCGTCTGCACAGGGGGAACCGGCTTAGGCGGCTTAGGAGGCTTAGAACTAAAATAATTAGTGACACGGTACATAAATTTTCTATTTTTAAATTTGAATAGTGTTAATATATAGTGTATTTTAGTTTTTGTAAATTGAAATTGTATTAAATTAAGATGTGATCATGTGAGTGCTTTGCTTTTAGGGAGGTTTATTAGAAATCACATTATGTTGTTTTTAAACGCAAAGACGCAAAGGCGCAAAGAAGGTGTTACCTAAAAGCAAACCACTTTGCGGTTAAATTTTACTGCCCCTCATCCCGTTTTTTTCCTGGGGGATGAATGATCAAGAAATTCGCATCGTAGGTGAGCACGCCTAACAAGATCGCGCAGATGACGCGGTCGACCTTGACCTTATAGGATAGTGTGTGGCTGTAGGGATTGCTTGAGAAAGGATCTGACACTGTAACTTCGCGTGTGATGAGATTATATCCGCTGAGGACCACAAAATGTCCTTCAGGGTCACCTCTCACATCATCCTTATCAATATTTGTTTCGCGTGCATGGCGATACAAAAACGTACTGCTCAGACCTGTCAGGATGGGGATGCCTTGTTTTAAATAGTGTCTTATGAGGTTCCTGTCCAGATCTTTGAAGGTGATTTTTCCGCCTAGTGAAAGGTATTCGAGGTAGGACGCCGTTGCAGCATGCAGTTTTGGTTTGTTTTTATATGCCGCTTGCAAGTGAAGTTTTTCAGCCAAATCCTCTTGAGACAGAGGTGTAGGAGTGAACCATGTGGGATCGAACACATTGAGGTTATACGTGTAGATCGTTGTCTTATATCCCTTTTTCAATGCATGACACCCAAGCACAACAGCCAGCGTCCCCCCGCCTTCCAGCATAGGAATCTCCTCGACGATGGAGGACAGGTCTGATTCTTCGCCGTAATAACGATACACAGCATCCAGACAGGTGGGCCCGCAGGTAATCTCCGTCGGTTGGGCCAGAATCGTTAAAGGAATCGGTTTATGCATAATGTTCTCCGTCAAAAAGAGTTCCCTGCTGCAAATTATTGCACAGGGTAGCGTAGACCTTTTTCAAAGCTTGATGGGTGGGTTTGGGCCCCAGCGCATGAAGAAGGCGTGTAGCGAGTGTTCCTTTATTTAAAAGGAACTGCAACGTCTCGTATTCTCTTGGATTGTCCTTAGCGTTCACAGTATGGCTGACAAGGTGCTGCCATAACTCACGCGCTTGGCAGGGCCCTTTATTCCATCCGAAGACGCTAAGGAAATGTGCATCGGTAATCTGCGCATGTTCCGCCGACCGAATGCCTGCTAACAGAATGCTGCGCAACGCACTTTCGTCAAAACGGTGTAGGAACGGCAATGGCATCCACAACTCGTTCACCAAAGCACGCACAGCCGAGGTGACTGCACAAGCGATAGCCAGATCAGCTTGAGGCGTCTCTTGTATATCGATCAACCGTATTTCAATTGCAGATCTTACAAATCGCGTGATCGCACCGCGTGCATTGAGCCATTCATATTGTAGAATCTTCTCAGAGTCGTGTGGAGCAATATCAGCATAAATGCGTTGAAAAATCTTCTCGTCATAATCCTTAAACGACAAACACACTTCAGGGACGATGCTACCTGTGATGGAAGGAATACGCACGGAATTATTTCGATAGAATTCCAGTCGCGTATCATGAAATCCTGAAATTTGACCATCGACGATAGGTGAACTTGCTGCCAAAGCGGGAATTAAAGGAAGAACCAGCCTGATGGCAGCGTGTAGACGAACAAATTCCTGCTCATTTCCAAACGGTAAATTAATATGCATACTTTGCAAATTGGACCAGCCATGCCCGCGACAATCAAAAATTCGATTGAAGGTATCGTACACCTCTTCGTAGTCGTGGGGCCAGATACGAGATTCTGTGTCCGGATTCATCCATGGATGCATGGCCGTGGGCATAAGCAACGCATGGTGAGGCTCTAGCAGTTTATTTACTGCACGGACCTCATCCAGAAATAACTGCGGCAGATTCAGAAGCGAGTCTGCAGGATCAGTCGTCTTAAACTCCAATACATGCAGAGCGACCTCATTCGTCCAGCTCAGCAATCCCCGATTCACCTCGCCCTCATAACTTCCAGTTACCTGGTGAATGAGCCGATCAGTCATCGGTTTGACATCGAGCGTTTCACGATCGACGATCATGTACTCCAACTCAATGCCGTAGCCCTGAAACAAGCTCAAAGGGGCTGTTTTTTCTGTTTTATCTGCCATACTAGCCGACATAGGTTAAAGTGTCCGTTGCTTTTTCTTTTCGATTCTTTGCAAAATTGAAAGCATGATCCGATGGTACAGCTCTTCATGCAATATGGCGTCTTCGACACCGGCATCCACATTGGGATTGTCATTCACTTCGATCACGTAACACTTGTTCTTCACCTGTTTCAGATCCACCCCATAGAAGCCCTTACCAATCAGATTCGCAGCGCGTAGTGCCGTCTGAATAACCACCTTTGGTGTATTCTCTACAGATACCGCTTCAGCATTGCCACAGTGGCTTTTGCCCGATTGATGGTGACGATAGATCTGCCAATGGTTTCGTGCCATAAAATACTTGGCCACGAACAACGGCTGTCGATCCAGAATTCCCACCCGCCAGTCGAAGTCTGTCGGCATATATTCCTGAGCAATCAATAACTCGGATTTCTTGAACAAAGCACTCTTCTGCTGATCAAATTCCTCCGCGTTCTTGATCTTAATCACACCTTGTGAAAATGAACCGTCTGGCTGTTTTAAAATAAATGGATAAGTCAATTCTTGTGTGATCTTATCCACTGTGTCTTTGTCCACCACAATCGTTTTTGGAATGGGAATATCATAGCGTTCCATCAATTCAGCCAAAAACACCTTGTTCGTGCAATTGAGGATAGACTGGGGGTCATCAATCACCACCAGACCCTCTGCCGCTGCGCGCCGAGCAAATCGAAATGTATGATGGTTCACATTTGTTGTTTCGCGAATAAATAACGCATCGAATTCCGCGATACGACCATAATCTTCCTTCGTGATCAATTCCGTGCGGAAACCTAGATTCTCTGCGGCTTTAATAAATTTTTGCATGGCCTTCGCATTGGAAGGACAGTTTTGCTCGTCAGGACAGTGTAGCAGTGCCAGGTCATAGTGTGTAGCTGCCTTCTTCGGTAAAGCCACTCGTTTGCCGGCAAAATACTCCTGGGCGCGCTGAATCACAAAATCGCGATGCTCCAAAGGAATGTCGCTTCCAGAAATCATCGAGACCGAGCTGATTGTCCAACGATTCCCCGTATGCTCAAAAAAAGCACGTAACAGGGGAGCCCGAAATTCTTTATAAAGATAAGTTGAGAGACGATCATACTTTGCGGCTATATTCTTTCCGAAGTAAATGCTTAATACAAATCTGTCCGAGTGAATAGCTTTTAAACTGCTCTGAATAATATCGTCTAATTCACCAGAAACAATACGAATAATAGTAGGTGATTTGAAATCTTGAATTGTAATTAGATCTGGCTGCGGTTTATGACCTCGGGCGGTTGCCAAGAGAGAGACGTAGTAGCCCAAGGATTGATATTTATAAGACCTGCATAAGTTGAAGACCTTAGCGTTTCTTACCGTTTCGTAACTGTAGTTTGCTATGTAGGTTTTGGCGTCAACAACCTCGACGTCCGGGATTTCCAAAGGCCAGTCTTCACGGTGACTGACCACGACAATGATTTGCATGAGCCTCTAAGGCGTTGATGTTTAGGTGTTTAGTACTTCTAATTTTTATTATAGTTTTCGCCTAATTTAAAGGCAAAATGTCCGTTCATAACGGACGTTCTGATTGGCATGGTTTTAAACGTGGAAAACGCAGAGAAGGCAGAGCCGCAGAGGGCGCTGAGATTTTAACCAAAGCTGATTACCCAATGAGCACAGAGATTTTATGCCCCCATCACACCATCGCTGCTCTGCGCCCTCTGCGACTCTGCCTTCTCTGCGTTTTCCACAATTTCCTCTAATGTCAGTCTAGCTCACCCTGGGTTGGCCTAAAAGTTGCATTGGCCATAGAGATGAACCTTTCAAGAGGTGTCTTATGGAGAAAAAAGCTATGCCTAAGAGCCAGAAAACGAAAAAATCGCAAGATATCCGCTTGATACCGAAGGTCCAAACTGCCGAGGGCTGGCGCAGACAACGTGTTCAAGAACAGGCCAAGACAAAGGGTAAGACCGGCTCCAGGGCATAAAAACCCCTTTACAACCCTCTCAAAAAGTCTTATCAGGAAGAAAAGGAAGCTTGGGAGGTTTCTATGTTCAAGTGGTTGTTTTTTACATTACTGGCCATCTGCCCTTTCTGTGTGCAGGCAGCGACAGGGTATTCCGACGTGAATACGGATCAGCTGAAGCAGTTAATCACGACGATGCCTAATTTGATCATCGTTGACGCTAGAACGCCTGAGCACGACAACGGTCAACGCATTGAAGGTGCCATTGTACTGCCTTACACCTCAGAAGATGCTACTGTAAAAGCCATTCTTCCCAAAAAAGATGCACCTATCGTGGTCTATTGCTGGAGCGCCACCTGCCCGATCAGTCAACGCATGGTGGATCGTCTAGTCGCCTTGGGCTACACAAAATTGTACAAATACCCCGATGGACTATCTGTCTGGATCGACGAGATGGGTCCCATTGAGACTGTAGAAAAATAAATTGATGCAAGAATGTTCGCGCCCGAGCCCGATTAACAATCACTGGGGGATCGGGCACGGGCACGTACACGGGCTCGGGCTCGAATTGGTTGTCCCGTGAACGGAACATTGAAAACATCTCTCGGTTAAACTATCCTTGTGTCTGAATAAATCAACAGCGATTAGATATTTACATGTTTCACTATCATCCCAAGCGGATCCGAAATTTTTCCATCATAGCGCACATTGACCACGGCAAGTCGACTTTAGCGGATCGATTGCTTGAGTTAACCCACACCGTAGAAAAGCGCGATATGCAGGCTCAAGTGTTGGATGACATGGACCTAGAGCGCGAACGTGGCATCACTATCAAAGCGCATCCAGTGACGATGTATTACACGGCTAAGGACGGTCACGTCTACCAATTCAATCTCATCGACACGCCTGGCCACGTTGACTTTACGTATGAAGTTTCCCGGTCTTTGGCGGCCTGTGAAGGGGCTCTGCTGGTCATCGATGCAGCGCAAGGCGTGCAAGCGCAAAGCCTTGCCAACGTGCTACTCGCCTTTGAGCGTAACCTAGAGATCGTTCCTGTTATCAATAAAATCGACCTACCAGCTGCTGATGTTCCATCGGCCAAAAAACAGATTGAAGAGGTCATCGGTCTCGACGCGAGTGACGCCGTTTGTTGTTCAGCCAAGTCTGGAATAGGCTGTGAAGATATTCTGGAACGCATTGTCAGCCAGGTGCCTCCTCCTGCAGAACCCGAGGATGAACACCTACGCGCGCTCGTGTTTGATTCGCATTATGACGCCTATCGTGGCGTTATGGTCTATGTCAGAGTCGTCAGTGGGTTGATCCGCAAAGGATCGCACATCAAAATGATGGCGAGCGATAAATCATTTGAAGTGCTGGAAGTCGGTGTGTTTTCTCCGCGTGAAAAACCCGTCGACATCTTACGTGCAGGAGAAGTAGGGTATCTTGTTGCTAGCATTAAGAAAACCTCCGACGTAAAAATTGGTGATACCATCACCCTGCAAAAAGGCCCTCAAGTAGACGCTCTACCAGGTTTTAAGCTCGTCCAACCTGTCGTATTTGCTGGTATCTATCCCGTCGATTCTTCCGATTTTGAAGCGTTGCGCGATGCGTTAGAAAAACTGCAACTGAACGATTCGGCCTTGCACATAGAACAAGAAAGCAGCCAGGCATTAGGCTTCGGTTTCCGCTGTGGTTTTCTCGGTCTATTACATCTTGAGATTGTATTTGAGCGGCTGCAACGTGAATTTGATCTCGACATCATCTCCACCTCGCCAAGCGTTATCTATCGTGTTCATATGAACGATGGCACGACGAAAGAGATCGATAACCCCGCACATTTTCCTGACCCCGCTCATATCAAATCTATCGAAGAACCCTTCATGACCTGTCACATCATGATACCTAATGAGTATCTAGGTGCCTGCATGAACCTGGGCATGGAAAAACGAGGCGAGTGTAAGAAAACCGATACGATGGATGCTCATCGCCTTCTGATGACCTACCATATGCCTCTCGCTGAAATCATCATCGACTTCAATGATAAACTCAAATCGATCACTCGTGGATACGGGTCGTTCGATTACGAGTTCAACCATTACGAAAAAAGCGATGTCGTTAAGCTGGAAATTCGCGTAAATGAAGAGCCTGTGGATGCCTTTTCCTGCCTCGTACACCGCAGTAAAGCCGATCAAAAAGGTCGCGCCATCTGCGCCAAACTTCTTGATGTCATACCTCAACAACTGTTCAAAGTACCTATCCAAGCTGCAATCGGCGGTAAAATTATTGCGCGCGAAACCATCAGCGCTCTATCTAAAAACGTCACCGCAAAGTGCTATGGAGGCGATATTTCCCGTAAACGCAAACTTTGGGAAAAACAGAAGAAAGGGAAAAAGAAAATGAAAGAGATTGGCAAAGTAAACATCCCGCAAAGGGCCTTTATGGAGGTTCTGAAGACCTAATGCCAGTCATTATCATCGTAGGAGCACAGTGGGGAGACGAAGGGAAAGGGAAGGTTGTTGACCTCCTAGCCGCACAAGCGACGCATGTCGTGCGCGGACAAGGAGGAAATAATGCCGGCCACACAGTCGTTGTAGAGGGTAAAGAGCATAAACTGCACCTCCTACCCACAGGCGCTCTGCACGCACACATCCAATGCTACATAGGCGCAGGAACAGCAATCGACCCTACCGCCCTACTCGCAGAAATGGCAGAAACTGATGTGTCAGGCCGCCTCTGGATCTCGCCCAAGGCACATCTCATTATGCCTTATCATAAGCTCCTCGATGCCCTCCAAGAAGGCCGCAAAGGCAGCAAAAGCATCGGTACGACAGGAAAAGGCATCGGACCCTGCTACACCGATCGCGCAGCACGCCTAGGCATACCCATCGGACTACTCGTAGAGCCAGATCGCTTCCGAAGCCGACTTGAAGAAGTGCTCGAAACAAAAAATCGCGAACTCGTCGACCTATTCAGTGCACAACCGTTATCACTAGAAACTATTCTCCAAGAATATCTAGAACTCGGGCAGCGACTACAACCTTATCTTTCCAATGTAGAGTTTAGGCTCACAGACGCACATGTACGCGGGGAGACCATCTTGCTAGAAGGCGCTCAAGGTACACTCTTAGACGTCACCTTTGGAACCTACCCATACGTCACCTCCTCCTCATGCACCGCCGCAGGCATATGCCAGGGCGCTGGTTTAGGACCCTCAACCGTTTGGGAGACTTGCGGAGTCGTAAAAGCCTTCAATACACGCGTTGGCAACGGACCCATGCCTACCGAAGATCCAAACTTCCCGCAAGACCATGTCTCCATGCGCGAAATAGGCACCACAACAGGCCGTAAGCGTCGTCTGGGCTGGTTTGATGCCGTCCTTGCTCGTGCCTCCGTTGCCCTCAACGGCCTCACAGCCCTTGCTCTCATGAAACTCGATATCCTCGACACCTTCCCAGAAATTAAAGTCTGCGTTGGCTATAGCCTAGAAGGAAAAACCTGGGACCTTCCACCTGAATCCACCGAAGATCTTTTTCGCGTACAACCCGTCTATATTACGCTGCCAGGCTGGAATACCTCCACGCGAGACATTCGCGATTTCGAAAACTTGCCAAAAGCAGCTCAAAGCTATATAGACTTTCTGCAGACTCAATGCGGCATACCTATCCGCATGATTTCAGTCGGGCCAGGCCGCGAAGAGACGATAAGGAGATAACGTGCCAACATGCCAACAAACGCGTATTTTTACGCCAGAACAACTCGCAGAAATCAATCCCCAAAATGTGCCTAAACACATCGCCATCATCCCTGATGGCAACCGACGCTGGGCACGTCGTGGAGAGTTAGACCTCGTCAAAGGCCATGAACGCGGTGCTAAACAGATCCGCAACATCGTGCAAGCCGCCATAGAACTCGGTATCAAAACCATTACCCTCTATTCCTTCTCCACAGAAAATTGGAGACGTTCTCCCGAAGAGGTCGAGTACCTCATGCAACTCATGAAAATAAACCTCATGCAATGTTGTAAGGAACTACAGGAGGTTGGCATGCGCCTTGACACCATCGGTGACCTGTCCGGCCTTCCAGCCGACATCCTCCCAGTTATCGAACAAGCCAAACAAGCTGGCCGAGATCATGACAAATTCACCCTCGTCCTCGCTATTAATTACGGCAGCCGAGATGAACTTAAGCGCGTTACGCAAAAAATAGCCCGTGAGGTAGCCTCAGGAACTCTTTCACCAGAAGAAATCACCGAACAGACCATCTCCGACCATCTCGATACAGCACCCTACGGCGATCCAGAACTATTCATCCGCACGAGCGGCGAAATGCGCGTCAGTAACTACTTGTTGTGGCAGATCTGCTACACCGAAATTTATATAACGGATGTTCTTTGGCCTGACTTTTCTTCACAGCATCTTCTGGAAGCTGTGCAAGCCTACCAAGAACGCCAAAGACGGTTGGGCACATGATGCAGAACATATCGATTAGACTCATTCAACGTATCGCCGTTGGTACTATGGCGCTCCTGCTTTTTTTTGCACTCGCGCTTATTTCTCATCATTCCTTGGGGTCGTGGCTCTTTCTAGGAGCATTAGCGTCCGTCGTTGGACTTGCCCTATGGGAATATTATGAAATGGCCGTGACGCGTGGTTACGCCCCTTCTGTGCGGATCGGTTTTTGGACGGCTGTCGCCTATCTCATCGCTCTCTTTTTCTCTCAGCATTATCATGAAATGAACCAACTCTATGCCCTCGTTCTCTTAGCTGGAGTGATCGCCTTTTTCTGCCAAAACTACCAACAGCCGCAGGAAGAGCTCATAGCCAATTCCGCCATCACGCTCTTTGGATTTGTTTATATCGCCATTTCTCTTGGTTCCCTTCTACTGATTACCTACTACCCTTTTCAGGAAGTGACCCAAGATGGCCGTTGGTGGCTCATTTATGCTGTCGTCGTGACCAAAATGACCGATGTCGGCGCCTACATCTTCGGAAAATGGCGTGGTAAAACACCCCTCGCCCCACAAGTCAGTCCCAATAAATCTGTCGAAGGAGCCTTAGGCGGACTCGCTTTCGCCCTCTTCGCTGCCTTCCTGATTCCTGGGTTGCACCCCACAGCCCTCCAACTCTCCTTCGCCCAATGCCTCGTCTTCGGCGTCTGCTTAGGCACCATCGGACAAATTGGAGACCTCCTAGAATCCCTCTTCAAACGCGATGCCGGTGTCAAAGACAGCAGCAGCCTACCCGGATTAGGCGGAGCTCTCGACATCTTCGACTCCATGATCCTCACTATGCCGCTCTTTTACTTCCTAATGCGCGCCATGGAAGTCTGAAGGAAAGGATGAAGGAGGAAGGATGAATAGGGTACCCACACCTAGTTATACACTCACCCTCACCCATTTCCTCCTTCATCCTTTTTTTCATCCTTCCTCCTTTATCCCTAATCCTTTATACTCGGCTTTTTAGCCACGAGATTTGTCTATGATTATAACCATTGACGGACCAGTAGCCACTGGCAAAAGCACCATAGCGCGTAAGCTTGCCGAGGCTTTAGGTTATATCTATTTCGACACCGGTGCCATGTATCGCGCCCTGACCTATGCAATCGTCAAAAGTCAAGTCGATATCAACGATCCCGAAGCCCTGCAAAAATTCCTCGATACCTGTGACTTTGACCTTCGAATCCACCGCGTCGGTCGACGCTATGTCGTCAATGGCGAAGACGTAACCGAATACATCCGCTCACGCGATGTCACCTCTCACGTATCTCAGATATCCGCCATAGCCGCTGTTCGAGACAAACTCGTTGCCGTTCAAAGACAATCCGCCCAAGGTGTCAACGCCGTGTTTGAAGGCAGAGACATGGGAACCACCGTCTTCCCAGACGCTGACCTCAAAATCTTCCTCACCGGCCGCATAGAGGTTCGTGCACAACGGCGCCTCTTAGAGATCCAACAAGAACGCCCCAAAGAAGCCGAAGGACTCACCTTAGAACAAGTCGTGGAAGAGACAACCGAACGCGATCGACTCGACTCCACTCGCGAAGTCTCACCATTAAAAAAAGCCAAAGACGCTTTTGTCGTAGACACCTCAGACCTCAACGTAGAAGAAGTCGTCTTCCAGATCTTTGAATGCAAAGATCAATCCAAAGCTAAAAAGAAAACCTAAAGCCCGTAGTACCCGTGTTTGTAGCCTATCTTCAACCTACTTATGCTAAACGTATTATTGATGGTACGTCGAACGCAGAGGGCCTTAGCTGGTTCAAACAAAAAAAACGCTATGCCGCCGCCGCCTTTGTCGGCTTAGCCGAGACCATCTCCTATTGCACCCTTCACGTTATGTTTTCTCTAGCTACCTTTCCGCTGACCATGGGATATGTTGACGCCTTTCCACGCAAAGCCTCACATTTTGGTGCACGCGCTTGGGGCGGAGCCACCGCCACCACCGTTGCCGCAGCAGCTATCTTCAGCCTCTCCAATCCGCGAAAAATAGAAGAAAAATCGATCCAAGCAGCTGAAATAATGCGCGAAACTATCCTTACACGATTCGAAACCAGCCTACAACCACAGGCAGACTTTATCCAGAAACGAAAACTCCGCTTCCGTGAAGAAAAACGCAACTATTTAAAAGTCTTCCAAGCCACAGTCGAAGAATTCTCGAAGGCTAGGAGTGATTATGTAAAAGAAGCTACTGAGCAAGCACCTGATCAAGTGACCGGCTGGTACGATACGATTCGTGAACTCAAATATCAAGTCTACGCCAGAAATCTGCGACAAAATCAAGCGCTCTGGAACACCTCTATTGATCCTTATGAACTCGCTTGCCAAAAAGCCGAAAAATTCGAAAAAAAAATCTACACCCTCACAAAGAAACCAGAACAAACTGAAAATGAGGCTCAAATCTGCCATGAGGCTGTTCGCGGCCTTAGAGGTTTACTCAAACACACCTTAAAGCAAGTCTTTGATCAACCAGACTCACTCGATTCCTTTCTCGCATGGCTAAAAGACTACCAGGCCGAATTTAAAAAAGATCTTAAAGATGCCTTGGAAAATAACATCCACTGCGATCCTTTCCCCTATTATAGTCCCTGGGCTCGCCTAAAACAGATTGAGGCTAACGCGAGTTAATCTTTGCTCTATTATCAAAAAATTTCAATTAAATTGATGAAGTGTTATGTTTTTTGTTCGATAACTGTTTTGTAGGCGAATTTTGAATATAAATATCGTAGAAAGTCTTACTTTTAAGGCTAAATTGAAGTCGGATTGTTCGCTGTTGAGTATATATAAAATTACCGAAAGAAATTCGACGATTGATGGTTTTATTCAAGGAAATAAGGTTTCTGATGATTTGTGGAAGTACCTTAAAAATAAGCGTTTGAACGGTCTAGTTATTTATAATAACGAGCGTCTATTCCTATCAGATGACGTGATTGATCTGGGTGACAATATTGCTACCGCTGAAAAATTTTCCGATGCTATCAAAGAAATTGCGGGTAAAAAAAATAAAGAAAGTAACCACCTTAAATACCATCTCCAAGGTGTGAATACTTTTTTTTATATCGAATCTCTTGACGACGCCATAGAGCGGGGTGTGTGCCTTACATATCGAGTGCTGACTGGTGACGTAGATCCTATGATAGTACCAAAAAATCGTTATACGTATATTCCAAAGCAAAAAGCAGAGAAATTGTTCAAAGTCTCTATTCAGTCGCTTTTTAAAGGAATGCTCCTGATCTGCTTAGCACACGCTTATTTTCTTCGAAGAACTAGAGTAGGAGCTGTTGGTTTGTTTGGAGTGGCTGGGTTTGGCGGTCTGCTTATGTTGTCTCGGCTAAGGAAAGGACCCAGACAGCTGGTAGGGTATTGCAAATCTTTGCGAGAAGATACATTCGATTTTCAATCCTCAGCTATAGGTAGGGGACTAAAGGTTATCGATAAAAAGTTCGGATCCAAGATGTCTTTAGCGACCACCTTTGGGGCTGTTTCTTTGACGCAGCTTGTAGTAGCTCACTACGCAGTAAAGCCCCTGGCACGCAGGACTATTCCTATACTGTCTGGCTCAACGTGCTATGTCCTGCAGCATCTAGACAAATGGCCGGTCGCGGTGAAGATAGGAGCCCTGATAGCTCTTTCGACCTTGTTCACCTATGTACATAGGCATAAGCGTTCGAAATATGAGTTAGTTTAACGCAATTTTGGATAAGCCAGTCTTGGAAATAGCTTAAAGTAAGTGATTTGAGTTTAAAAAACTTCACAGGTTCAGGCTAAGATAAGTTTTTGTGATTATGCAATTGATACAAGCTCATTACGACAGGAAGACCCTCGTTCCTGTTCCTAAATCATCTGATCTGCAAGTACTCATTTGCGCGATGAGCCCTGAAGACTAAATTAAAAGCTATAATAGAAAGATCTTGATTTTAAGTCACATTATTTGTATAATTCATTTTTAAAAAGATTAACAATAGGAGAAATCATGGAGCTTGAACCCCCAAAAACCTTTGTAGGAATTTTTGCTAAGGGTATTAATTCTCACCCTGGATTTATTAATTATCTAACTGAAATAATGGATCGAAGTATAATTAAAAAACATATATTGAATAAAACTTTTGATAAGATATTTGTTTTTTTACGCAAACAGAATGTGATCAACCAGCAGGTCGTCTCTTTGATCGACAAGATCGTCGTCTCTGAAGGCGTATTTTTGGTTTCTAAAGAGGCCCTGGCCCTTACGAATTCGGATTTTCATAGGCTAATTTTTGAGCTTTTTAAAAATGACCCATTTGAAAATCTTGAAAACTATGTAGTCGAAGGAGAGAATGAACTCCGAAGCACTGATTCGTTACGAGAAAAATATTTTAGGATTAAACGTTCTAAAGTTGGTGAATTTACTCCAGATGATTTAACTCGAGTTCAAAAGGATGAAACAAAATCACTTAATGAGGTTAACTGGGATCTTTTTGATCCTGAACGAGATTCAGTAACTTCTAAAACAAAATCGGCCTGGGGAAAAGTTCAGATCCCAAAAAAGTCAGTTTTTCGTTCGTTTTTAGTGGCGGGATTAGCCGGGGCCTATCTGTTTAGAAAATCGAAGCTAGGCGTAGGATTGGCGATTGGGACGACTGCATTGGGTGTTGGTAAGCTACTGCATTCGGGTTACCAGAAGTTGAGGACGATCAGGTTTGTCGAATCTCATGAAAACTATGGCCGGCGCATGGGAAAATCAACAATATGCCGCCCAATTTCTGTGTCTGTTCCTGAGCAAATAGCGCAAGTATTCAAAAATCGGAAGTTGAACTGGCTTTTTGCTGGGGCTATTCGATTTGGAATGGTGGCGTTAACACCACTCGTCGCTGTGCATTACGTTGTTAAGCCTTTGGCGAGCAGAAGTATTCCGGTGTTGGCGGGATTTGCCCGTGGCACCTTGCATCAGCTGGAGAAAGTTCCACTGACTGCACAGATTGGCACACTATTAGCCATTTCAGCGTTGTTTGCTTATTATCGGGCGCGTAAGTCCTATCAGCGTTCACTGTATGAGAAGATTTAGTTTTTCCAGACGAGCTGGACGCGTTGACATAACGCAGTCCAGCTCATTCATCGCCGGGATCAAAGAAGAGAAATTTGAAATGTGGATCATCCGGTAAAGCGGTGCTCATGCTTAACACACGATTATAAATGTTTAGAAAACACAGATTTTTTTGCTTTTTTAACGCGAGTTTTGGATAAGGCCAGTCTTGGAAATAGCTTAGAATAAGTTATTTGAGTTGAAAAAACTAAACTTCACAGGTTCAGGCTAAGATAAGTTTTTGTGATTATGCAATTGATACAAGCTCATTACGACAGGAAGACCCTCTACGAGGGTTTTCTTGTCGCAACGAATTTACTATCAATTGTATATGCATCAAAAACTTATTTTAGCCTGATGCGTATGGGATATTATCCTGCTTATCGTGCTAAAAAAAATCAGATTCACCACTTTTCGTTCTTCGCACTTCGTCCTTCATCCTCATTTTTCTTATTCCACGGTAACGGACTTAGCCAAATTGCGAGGTTGGTCGATGTTGGTGCCGCGTTCGTGAGCGATGTAGTAGGCGAGGAGTTGGGTTACTACGGTAACGGGGATGGGCGCGAGTTCATCTATGGTTGGTGGGATCCAGATGACTTCATCGGCTATGGTGTCAATGCCTTTGGTCCCTTTTTTTGCGATGGTAATGAGGGGGCCTTTGCGGGCTTTAATTTCCATTAAATTACTGAGAACTTTAACTAGTGTGGCGTCATTGGCGCAGAGTGCGACGGTTGGGCATTGTTCGCTGATGAGGGCGATGGGGCCGTGTTTCATTTCGCCAGCGGGGTAACCGTTGGCATTGATGTAGGAAATTTCCTTTAGTTTTAATGCTCCCTCCAGGGCTGTTGGGAACATGTATTTTCTTCCGATGAAGAAGAAATTGTCGTATTTGGCATATTTTTTGGCGATGGTTTGGATGTTTTCTGCGGCATCTAGGATGGTTTGTACTTGTTGCGGGAGCTTTTTGAGTGCGGAGAGGAATTCTTGTCCTTTGCTTTGGTCCATGTTGCGCATGCGGGCCATCATGAGAGAAAACAGGGCTAGCGCGGCGACCATACTGGTAAAGGCTTTGGTGGAGCAGACGCCGATTTCGGGTCCGGCGCGCAGAAAGAGGGTTCCTGTGGCTTCTCTAGTTAGGCTGGAGCTGTGTACGTTGCAGAGGGCGAGGACTTTTGCGCCTTTGGCTTTCAGTTCACGCACAGCGGCTAAGGTGTCGGCTGTTTCGCCGGATTGGCTGATGGCGATGACGAGTGTACCTGGAGGCAGGATAGGATTTTTGTAGCGGAACTCAGAGGAGATCTCTACTTGCACGGGGATGCGCGCCAGGTCCTCAAGCATATAGGAGGCTACATATCCTGCGTTCCACGAGGTACCACAGGCTAGGATTAGGATGCGTTGCACGGAAAGAAGTTCGCTTACATCTAGTCCTAAACTTTCCAGATCGGCGGTTCCGTAATCGAGAATGAAGCGTCCGTTGATTGCGTTATGGAGAGACCGAGGTTGTTCAAAGATTTCTTTGAGGGTGTAGTGTTCGTAGCCTTCCTTGGTGATTTCTTCTGCGTGGCTAGCGACGAGTTCGCGTGTTTTGATAATCTTGGACATGGAGGCGTCGAATGTTTCGATTTGGTCAGCGCGTACGACGGCGACTTCGCAGTCGGAGAGGTAGATGACCTCTTTAGCGACGGATCGAAGTGCTAGGGAGTCGGATGCGATAAAGGCTTCTCCGGCGCCGATGCCCACGGCTAGGGGCGATTCGGAGGCTACGGCAATGATTTGCCCTGGGAACTGTTTGTGGATGATGGCGAGGGCAAATGCGCCTTGCAGTAATGGTAGTGATTGCTGTACGGCTCGTAGGATGTCGCCTTCGTAGAAGTAGGCGATAAGGTGTGCAATGACTTCTGAGTCGGTTTCAGATTTGAAAATGAAGCCTTTTTCTTTGAGCATATTTCTGAGGGCTTCGTGATTTTCGATAATGCCGTTGTGAACGACCGCTAGGGTTTCTTCGTTGTCAAAATGAGGGTGTGCATTCTCTACTGAGGGTTTGCCGTGTGTGGCCCACCGTGTCTGTGCGATGGCTGTGTCGAGATCCAGGTCGCTGCCATTGAGTTCTTGGGCGAGGGCGTCGATGTTGCCTACGACTTTGCAATGGCCGATTCGGTCGTTATGTATTCCAGCTATGCCTGCAGAGTCATATCCGCGGTATTCTAGCTTTCTGAGACCTTCGAGACAGAGTTCTACAGCATTGTCGGGGCCGACATATCCAAAAATTCCGCACATGCTAATTCACTCCTATTTCTGCGCGTATTACATCGCCGATTTCGTCGGCGAAAGCTTGCACTTGCGCTTGTTTGGGTCCTTCGACCATGACGCGACAGATCGATTCTGTCCCGGAATAGCGTACGAGTACGCGTCCGCTGTCGCCGAGCTTTTCTTCGACGGTACGGATTGTTTCGGATACCTTTGGTAAAGTTTCGAGAGGGGGTTTGCGAGAGACTTTGACGTTGAGTAGTGTCTGAGGGTATTTGCGAATGACGGCGGCTAGATCGGAGAGGCGCGATTCTGTCTCAACCATGATACGCAGCACTTGCAGTGCGGCGACGAGGCCGTCACCGGTGGTATTGTGATCGAGGAAGATGAGGTGTCCGCTCTGTTCACCGCCGAGGTTTAGTCCGTGCTCGATCATTTCTTGGATGACGTAGCGGTCGCCTACTTGTGCTTTGATGACGCGAATGCCTTGTTCTTCCATGGCTTTTAGGAAGCCAAGGTTGCTCATGACTGTGCCGACGACGGTGTCGTTGGCTAGGAGTCCGCGCTGTTTCATATCGCGTGCACAGATAGCTAAGAGGGTATCTCCGTCGACGATCTGCGCGTTTTCATCGACCATGATGACGCGGTCTGCATCGCCATCCAAAGCGATGCCTACGTCGGCTTTGTGTTCGATCACGGCTTTCTGGATCAGTTCGGGGTATAGAGATCCGCATTGATCGTTAATGTTGAGGCCATTGGGGCTGGCGCCGTAGAGGAAGAGTTCGGCATCTAGTTCGCGGAAGATGAGTGGGGCGACGCGCCAGGCGGCTCCGTTGGCGCAGTCAAGGGCGATGCGCATGTTTTTTAGTGACTTCTTTTTTGCGAAGGTGGCTTTGGCGAATTCGATATAGCGTCCGTCAGCGTCTACTACACGTGTGTTTTTTCCGATCTGATCGCCCGAAGGAAGGCTATCGTAGAAGTTGTTGGCGGCTACGGCGGCTTCCATTTGGCGTTCCCAGTCATCGGGGAGCTTAAAGCCTTCAGAGTCGAAAAATTTGATGCCGTTATCCTGAAAGCGGTTGTGTGACGCTGAGACCATGACACCGGCATCGGCGCGGTAGGCGCGGGTGATAAAGGCGATTCCTGGTGTGGGTAGTGGGCCGACCATTAGGGTGTCGACGCCCATACTGCAGAGTCCGGCGATGAGGGCGTTTTCGAACATATAGCAGGAGAGGCGGGTGTCTTTGCCGACCACAACTCGATGTTTACCGTTATGTTGGCGAAACAGTTTACCGGCAGCACGGCCTAAAGCTAATGCCGTCTCCACAGTCATAGGAGGGTGATTTGCGCGTCCTCTTACCCCATCTGTTCCAAATAATTTCGGTGCTGTTTGGGAAGTCATCGGTGCGCTCCTGAAGGTAAAAACGGCTTAAGGTATACAGGGATTCCTATTTTCTGAGCAATCAAGGGAAAAAAGGGATGGCAAGGACTGCAAGGACAACAGGGACGTTGACCAGGAATTTTTCCCTGTGACACAATTTCATAATTCTAGCTGATAAATGATCTAGATAGTAGATTCTCGACAAAGCTATTTTCTTTTTTTTTTCTTCAGGATAACAGGATGAACAGGATGAAATTAAAAATTGTTTAAATTAGTTGAGGTTTTCTATTTATCCTATTCATTCTGTTATCCTGAAAATTTAAAAACTCTACCCTGAGTATTTAGTTGAAAAATTATCGAAACTGTCCAGAATCACGCAAAAAGCTAATTAACGCGAGTTTTGGATAAGCCAGTCTTGGAAATAGCTTAGAATAAGTTATTTGAGTTGAAAAAAACTTCACAGGTTCAGGCTAAGATAAGTTTTTGTGATTATGCAATTGATAACAAGCTCATTACGACAGGAAGACCCTCGTAGAGGGTCTCTGAATGTAGCCCACCGTGAACCTGCGAGCGTCAGCGAAGACAGGTGTAACGGTGGGAATAAGCGCACAATAGCCCCGCACTCTCGAACGAGAGTGCCTCAGCTCGTTAATTGTAAACAGGTTGAGGCACACCCCTTCGGGGGTGCGAATTTGTTTTCGCATCTACCCACCGTTACACCTGTCTTCGCTGACGCTCGCAGGTTCACGGTGGGCTACATTCAGAGACCCTCTACGAGGGTCTTCCTGTCGTAATGAGCTTGTTATCAATTGCATAATCACAAAAACTTATCTTAGCCTGAACCTGTGAAGTTTTTTAAACTCAAATCACTTACTTTAAGCTATTTCCAAGACTGGCTTATCCAAAACTCGCGTTAATTAACGCGAGTTTTGGATAAGAAAATTGATCAAAATCAGTCCGTCAGATCGGTTTAGGCACCAATTGATCAAATAGTTTTTGCTTTTCTTTTTTCGTCAGCTGTATCGAAGGTTTGCAGGTATCGTAAGCATATGCCACTATCCCACTCACGAGATTGACCAGAAAATTTTGTGGGCTGCGATGGCGATGGTGTTCAATCTGACAGTCTGATTTTAACTTATTGTTCACACTTTCTATAACACCACGGCTTCTCAACAATAATTTATCAACTAGTAATATTAATTTGTTTTTCATATTCTTTTTTAACCTAGTTATTATACTAATTCCTTTCTCATACAAATTAAGAAACAGCTCTTGAGAAATATAGCCTTTGTCTCCAAAAAGTTTGCCAAATAGACCTTGAGATAATCCCGGAACAGGGACACGATCGTCAATGTTCCCTGAAGTTAGCATGTAGGCCAGGATTTCTCCAATATCGTTGATGATTAGGTGTAATTTAAACCCGTAAAACCATCCTGTTGAGGTTTTTCCTCGCTTTGCCATTTTCTTGAATACTCGGTGCGAGTTAATACGACGCGCATGACAGACAGTTAAGATGGTTGAGTCGACGAAAGAAATCCCGCTACACTGACCCATACAGCCTTGAGAAAAAACAAATAAGGGAAACAGACAAGTCTTCATCAAGTTGATAAACCTACTATAACTCAACAACTTAGGGAAGAACGGTCTCAGAAAAGCAAGAACGTATCTTTCATAATAATCTTTAAATGTCCTATGTCGAGTTTTATGAAACATAATAACAATTGTTATCGCTTCGCTCAGCAATAGTTCGGTTTTCCTATTCCTTCTTCTTCTACCTTGAGGTGATTGACCACTTTGGTCTTCGATTAGAACTTTTCTCCATTCCGGCTCAAACTCCTTGCAAAAATCGTCAACATCACAAAAAATTGAAACCAATAAGAGAGCATCTTGCTTTAGCATTTGGACCTTCCAAGTTAAAAATTTGTTTGCGAAACAAAATTTTAAACCTGTGAAGGTCTTTTTTCAACTCAAATCACTTACCTTAAGAGGGTTTTAAGTCTGGCTTATCCAAAACTCGCGTTAATTAAGGAAAAAAATCACCAGAACGCGCTTCCTGAGAGCTTGAAAGCTAATGAAATCGTCTCGTGTCGTCCCTGCAGTCTATCACTATTTGGTTTTTTTGGCAGCCTTCTTTGGAGCCTTGATGGGCACTCGGACATATTTGTATTTAGGCGGGATTTCGATGATCTTTCCGTTTTTTTCGACAACCAAAGGAACGCCAGTTCGAATGGATAAGTCGATGGCGTATTTTGCTCCTCGTTTGCAGCCTTCCAACAAAATATCATTAATGTGCAGGGACATAGGATGCCTTTTTTAGTCGTTCCCAAATCATTTGGTTTTCTATTTCTACCTCGCCTTTATTGTCTTTGCGAGCTATGGGTTTGGGTGTGCCAGACGAATTATCAACAATAAGCGCATTATCAACAAATGGTAAATAGTGGTTAACAATATTTGTTGCTCCGTTGACGTATCGTCTTCGGATGGTTTCCTCGGGGATATTGTGTCCTCCTTGCGCGACTCTATGTGCGACGCGTTCGATGGCTAGGTCAGGACTGGGTAGCCAAAGATACATAAGGTTGATTTCGTAGTTCTCTTCTCTGGCTTTTTTGAAGTACATGAGGAAGGTTTTAGCTGCCCCGGTAGTTTCGAAGGCAAAACTTTGTTGCGCAGTCAAAAGATCTCTGAATCGTTTCAACATTAACTTTCCGGCTTCGACGGAGACACTTTCGGGGTTGAGGGGAGCTAGGCCGCGCGCTATTTCGTCAGCATTGAGGAATTCGTCAAGGCGCAGCAGATCGGGTAGTAAAGAGGTGGCTGTTGTTGTTTTCCCTGAGCCATTAGGGCCCGCGATCATGAATATTTTTTTTGTCATCGTTGCTCCGTTATTTGGCAACTTTTCCATTTACCATCATTCATGTCCTAACAGCTAGATTGAAGGAAAGTGGTCTGATGGGCTAGTCTGTTCGCGTCTTCTGTTCTCGTAGCTCAGTTGGATAGAGCGGTTGCCTCCTAAGCAACAGGTCGCGCGTTCGAATCGCGCCGAGGACACTTATCTCTTTTTCTGATTGTTTGCGTAGTCGACGATACCTCTGGCGATGCCCCAGGCGATTTCTTTCTGGAAGCTGGTTTGTTTAATGCGTTCGGCTTCTTGGCTGTTATTTAAGAATCCTCCTTCTACGAGGATGGCTGGCATAGTTGTCTCGCGGATCACGTGGTAGTTGCCATGTTTGACGCCGCGTGAGTGGCTTTTGGTATGAGAGATAATCTGCTTAAGTACGTCATTCGCGAGTGCTTTGGAATTGAGGCTACGTGATGGGTCTTTATCGGATTGGTAGTAGTAGACTTCGACGCCTTGAGCTTTGGTTTCGGGATCTGGGGAAGCGTTATAGTGCACGCTGACAAAGAGATCTGCACGGGCTTGCTTGGCGACGGCAACGCGTTCTTTTAGTTCAAGGAAGGTGTCATCCGATCGTGTGAGTTGTGCTCGCATGCCCAATTGCTGCAGATAGGTTTGTACGAACTTGGCGGTAGCTAGTGCTAGGGCTTTTTCTTCTTGAACCGGCTTGGTGCGTGTGCGTGCGCCAGGATCTTTGCCTCCATGTCCGGGATCGATCAACACAAGTAACGGAGGGCCTTTTTTTAATTGCGCGGGTTTGGTGCGTTGTACGATGCGATCTGCGGAATAGGTTTGTGGTAGGTTGGCGTGTTCAACGGGCTCGCTTATGGTTGGTGTACAGCCAGTGAGCAAGAGCAGAAATGTACAGCAAAGGGTTCCGAGAATTTTCATGATTTGTGGGCTCCGGCCAGTTCAGAACAGATATCTTGGGCTACTTGGGCATCGTTGAAATCGATGGTATGATGGGCAAAAATTTGTCTAGGCTCATGTCCTCGGCCGGCGAGGAGGACGACATCATTGGGTGTAGCCATGCGAATGGCTTCTGTGATGGCCTCATGGCGGTTGGCAATGATTCTAGGATGATAGGTTTGACTAAAGCCGCTGCAGATTTCGTCGCAGATTGCAGTGGGATCTTCGCTGCGGGGATTGTCGGTGGTGACAATCGTTACATCGGCGTAACGTTCAGCTGCGGCAGCCATGAGAGGGCGTTTGGATCGATCGCGATCGCCGCCGGCTCCGAAGACAAGGATGAGGCGTCCTTGAGTGGCTTCTCGTAGTGTGCGTAGCACGTTAATCATGGCACCTGGTTTGTGCGCGTAATCTACATAGAGATTTAAATCGAGAGCATTCGGAATGCTCTGTAGGCGTCCAGGCACGGTTGGCAACCGCTTTAGAAGTGCGGGGAGTTGGCTAAATGGGATGCCCCGGCAGAGACCGACGCCGATGACGACCAGGCTGTTGTAGACATTGTGTCTTCCTGCTACAGGGATTTGAAAACGTAATGATTCTGCTTTGTAGGTAACAGTGAAGATGGTTTTGTTGGGATGTAACGACAGATCGCTAGCGTGGATGTCGGCGGGGTTGTTGATAGCAAAGGTTAGCAGGGGCAAGTGAGTGTCTTTTACAATATGGGAAAACCATAGGTCATCTGCATTGACAATCGCTTGTGCGTGGGCTTTTTGAGGAAGGCGGAAGAATCGGTTTTTAGCTTTCGCGTAGTCTTCCATAGTGCCATGATAGTCGAGATGGTCTTGAGAGAGGTTCGTGAAGGCGATGACATCAAACTGGATTTGACTGATGCGCTCTTGCATAAGTGCGTGGGAGGTCACTTCGATGGAAGCGCTTTTGCAGCCGTGCTTGACCATCTCAGCTAACATTTTTTGGTTGGTGCACACATCCGGTGTGGTACGGTCAGCCTCATGGCGATGCGGTCCGATCACATACTCAATCGAGCCTATGAGCCCGCAAGAATCGCCCCATGCATCTAAGACATGTTTGATCCAGCAGGTGGTTGTTGTCTTGCCATTGGTGCCCGTTATACCAACCATAAAGAGCTTGTTACAAGGGTCATCATAAACGCGCGCTGCCAGCTGCGCTTCCATGGCTGTGACATCAGGATGGATGAGTTGTACAACCTTCAGAGATGGATCATAGACGTCTGTTAATACAGCTGCAGCACCTGCTGAGATGGCATCGTCGATGAACTGTATTCCGTCATGCGTAGCGCCTTTTTTTGCGACAAATAGGTTGCCCGGCGATACAGATTGTGAATTCGCGCATAAACCAGTTATTTCTACCTCGCGCGATCCCTTCACCTGAATCTCAGGCAGATCCTTAAGCAGCTTTTTTAATTTGATCGATTCCATGCGTCCAATGTAAACCCAATCCGTCAAAGAGGCAAAGAAAAGAAATGATTGGTGGGGAGTTTACTGTTACCAAAATAGTATCGTGCCCGTGCCCGATTTTATGGAGAAACCTCTCATGGCTACCCCCTTTAAAGATCGTGCCCGTGCCCGTGTGCGTGCCCGTGCCCGATTTTATGGAGAACCTCTCATGGCTACCCCCTTTAAAGATCGGGCACGGGCACGGGCACGCACACGGGCACGATTTTATGGAGAACCTCTCATGGCTACCCCCTTTAAAGATCGTGCCCGTGCCCGTGTGCGTGCCCGTGCCCGATTTTATGGAGAAACCTCTCATGGCTACCCCCTTTAAAGATCGGGCACGGGCACGGGCACGATTTTATGGAGAAACCTCTCATGGCTACCCCCTTTAAAGATCGGGCACGGGCACGCACACGGGCACGGGCACGGGCACGCACACGGGCACGATTTATATGTTGGCATAGTTTTTTAGACTATTTTTTATGCCATTGCTCGAACAGCTCCTGCAGCGCTTTGTATTCTTTAACCCATTCGGCTTTATCGGGATCGTAGCGCGGATCGGTTGTCGGGAATCCATAGGGATCATCTTGAGGGACTCCTAGATAGGCTAGGGCGCGCTTTCCTATTTCGCGGAAGAGGGGCATAGCTGCATAGCTGCCCATGTGTGTTTTGCCGACGCCGGGATAGGTGTGTTTTTCGGGATCATCAATGGTAACTAATAAGACAAAAGCTGGCTGATGCGCAGGTGCAAAGCCCATGAAGGAAGTTAGGTGATTGTCGCGCGCATAGACGCCGTTGATGACTTTTTCTGCTGTACCAGTCTTCCCTGCTTCGGTATATCCTGGAATATCTGCACGTTTGAATTTAGTGGCGTATCGCATGGCTTCGAGTACGCGTGCGGTGATGGCTTGATTGAGTTTGCGTGGAGGTTCTTTGTCTACAGTATTGTCTAGAAGGACTTGATCTTCTTTTACGATTTTTCGGATCAATGTGGGTTGGACCAAGTAGCCGCCATTGGCAATGACTGCATAGGCGCGCACCATCTGGATGCTGTTGGCTTGGAGATTATGGCCCATAGCAAGAGAATAAGGTGTTGGTACAGACCATTCCAGAGCGCCATTAGGGTGGGTTTTTCCTGGTCGCGGCACCACACCAGCTGTTTCTCCGGGAATTTCGAGTCCTGTTTTGATTCCGAAACCAAACACCTCTACCAAAGTCTTTCTGTACCAGTCGGCACCGAGCCGTTCTATGACACGATGAATCAATGTAGCCATGTAGATGTTGGAGGAGCGTTGGAGGCCAATGTTCATGTTGCAAAAGCGCGCAGGCATGACATCTTTAAGGGGATTTTTACGGCCAGGAAAACGGCCATCATGAACGGGAATTTTCTCTTCAGGATCGATCAGACTAGGTTCTCCACGTCTTTTTAACTCGTCATTGGCGAGTAATGCTATCGCCAATGTGATGGGCTTCATGATGGAGCCAGGCTCGGTTGCGTCGGTTATGGCTTTGATGCGTGTGTCATCGAGTTTTTCTGGATCACTGAAATAGTCGCCGTAATGTTGCGGATCGAAGAAGGGATATTGCGCGAGGGCGAGAATGTCTCCTGTGTAAGGATCCATCATGACGGCCCATCCGCCTTTACCTTTAGAGCGTTTCACGCCGGCTTCGAGTTCCTCCTCTACAATGGCTTGGAGAACATGATTGATGGTCAAATGGATGTCTGCGCCGTCTTCTGGAGCTTCGAGAACGTCACCAATTTCGAATGCATTTCTCGGCGAGCGCATGACGCGCCGGCGTCCCTGTTTGCCTCGTAAAAACCGATCTAAGGTGAGTTCTAGACCACCAGTGGGAACGGCTTGTCCAGTGGTTTCATCGCGACCTTTCTGCACGGTTTGTAAGACTTGCCCGAGGAGATGGCCATGTGGGTAGGAGCGCTCGTAATCTCCGCAGAAAAACAGAGCGTTGCGCGCGAGCCGATGCGATTTCGCAAACGGCCCCCACCATTGCAACACTTGCTCTTTGTCATCATTGTCCAACCAGATCGCTAGCTTGCGGCTGCGGCTTTTACGCTGAAGCTCAGTCAGAATCTTCTCTCGATCAATGTGCAGCAGTTGGGCGAGCGAGGTGGCGACATGTCCACGCACGGCTTCAGGGATCGATTGCGGATCGGCGTAGAGATGGAATTTTCGCGTGTCGCTAACTAAAGGAACCTGCTCTTGTATATGCGTAGGCTGCACGAGTAGATTACTGTAAAAGGCGCCTCTGACGAACGGCTCATTGATTACTAAGAAGTGTTGTTTGCGAGCCACGCGGCTCCACTTTTCTCCTTCCAAAATCTGAATGACATAATACTGCACAATCAGCATGGCAAACAGAAAAAACAAGACGAGAGCTATCCACAAGATCCTTTGGCGATCGCGATCGGTCGAAGGATGTTTCTCCTGCCTCATTTTCGAATGACCTCTTCATAGGTTGGATAGCGGAGATGGGTGTATTCAGGTTGTAAAGAGAGCTCCAAAAGGTGCTGAGGGCTTTTGTAGCGTCGAATCTCGAGTTCCAAACGACCGTTGTCTTCGCGCAGAGCACGTACCTCTTTGGCCAGCTTAGGCAGGTCCATACGAAGCTCCGTCAACGCGTTGTGCTGTGCGATGTAGGCATAGAAGGCGATTCCGCCACCTGCAAGACAAAGAAAAAGGCGAATTAGCATAGTTATAGCCTCGTGGCTACGCGAAGTTTCGCGCTGCGCGAGCGGGGGTTAATCGAAACTTCTTCGTCGCTTGCCTCTAGAGGTTTTTTTGTCATGATAGAAGCCATCGGATCTTTGTTGAGAAATAGTCCAGGACGTCCCGCTGAAGATGCTTTATCGGAAGCCCAATCGCGGAAGGTCTCTTTTACGATGCGATCCTCAAGACTATGAAACGAGATCACAGCAATGCGTCCGCCTGGATTCAAAAGATCCATAGCTTTGTTCAAAGCTGTCTGCAGCACTTCCAGCTCTCGGTTTACACAAATCCGCAATGCTTGAAAAACACGAGTAGCCGGGTGAATGCCTGGTTTGCCTTTGAGCGTGCGGTTTAAGAGGCTTGCCAGCTCTAAAGTCGTGTGAAATGGTCGATCTTCTGCGACTAACCGTGCAGCTAGCCGCCATTGGGGTTCCTCGCCCAGGTCGCGAAAGACCCGAGCTAATTCTTTTTCGCTCCATGTGTTGAGAACCTGTTCAGCGGTCAGACTGCCCTCGGGATCCATACGCATGTCCAACGGAGCCTCTTGACGGAAGCTAAACCCGCGCTCTGCTGTGTCGAGTTGCATGGAGGAAACCCCGATATCAAGAAAAATTCCATCGACTTTGGTCGTGCCCAATACTTTGTCTAGATCGCAGAAATTTCCTCTCTGAAGGTCAATAGTACCCCCCCAAGACGAAAGGCGCGCTGAGGCTAACGCAAGGGCCGTAGGATCTTGATCCACGCCAATGTAGCGGGTGATCTCAGGGTGCGCCTGGAGTAATGCCGCCGCATGACCGCCAGCCCCCACTGTACCATCAAAAAATGTGCCTAGGATACAGCCGTCAAATGCGTGGATGACCTCCTGAAGAAGCACGGGAATATGCGTCATATTTCTGCCTCGGGAAAATAATAGGACGTAATTGTCCCACAATAACCGGCAGATTTCAACCCTATGAGACCGGATTGTGTATTTTTACACGACTATCTGCTAAAATAAATTAAGAGGAGAATAGTGCTATGGCTGAAACTGTTGACAACTTAGATTTCCGCGTCCACGTTCAGTACGCCGAGCGAACCGAGTTCGTTGAGGGAGTAAAGAAGGAGTTTGGGCTCGATAAAGCACAGGCGATTCCTCCCCACGTGCAGGTTGTTGACACCTATGCGCGTCCCAATGAGCTAGATTTGTTGATGGGAGTGGCAGCTGTCACGACACCTTGGGCAGTTTTTGTGCGTTTTCGGCCCAAGCGAACGCGGCGCCGACCCTCTTTCACCGTAGCCAGGGTTGCCCCTAGTCTCGGCACGCTTGCCGAACAGATCGAACTGGAGAATATGGTCGAAAATACAGACACCGGTACTCCCGATGAAGCCCGAGAAAAAAACATTCTGCTCACCTGTTTCGCGCAGATCAATAAGCTGAACGAGTGGCTATCTCACGTCATTGGCCGCGTAGGCCAGTTCCTGCAAGGATAGTTACACGATGGGGAAAATCAACTGGGCAGAAAAACTTGGGTGGTCTGAAGAACAGTTTGATGACCTACGTCACACAGGGTATGCGTACATTCGGCAAGGCAAATACGACATCGCCCTTCCATTATTCGAAGCCTTGACGGTTCTTGACGGCAACACTGCCTATGACGCCCAAACCCTAGGGGCACTCTATGTGCAACTCGGTAACCCCGCCAAAGCCATGCGCTTCCTCGATATTGCCTTAAAACTTGAGTCCGGACACGGACCTTCTCTCCTAAACCTTGCTAAATGCTTCTTCATGCTCGGCAACAAGGAAGAAGGATTAAAGCTTGTCCGCATCCTCAGAAAAAACTCAGATCCTAATATCCGCAGCGTCTCAGAAGCCTTAATGCTCGCTTTTGGATAAAGGTAATTTCGAGCCCGAGCCCGTGTGCGTGCCCGAGCCCGAAAAACTTGCACAACAGAACCACCCCACAACGATCATGCAGATCGGGCTCGGGCTCGGAATCCTCAACTAGGAGCTTAGATTTCTCACGTAATCATCTGCGCGGCGCCCAGAGCAGGCATACGTTCCAACGCCTCCTCGAAGGCTTTCTTCTCTTCTACTTCAGAGCAGACAATGCGCACATTCATGCGAGCGAGCTGGTCTTGGTCTCCGGTATAGCGCACTCTGGCGATGATCGGAATTTTCGGATTAACCTGACGTGCCGCATTAATGGCACCTATTGTTGCTAGCGTATCGGGAGAGGTAATCACGAGCAAACTCGCTGTTTCAATATGGGCTTGTTCCAACACACCTGGACTAGCCGCATCTCCATACAATCCGTCGCGATTTTCAAGTGTAAGTCGTGAGATAACATCCACGTTGAGATCAATAATGATCGTTTGGTAGCCGATCTTTTCCAACGTATCCACCACTCCCTGACCTACAGGGCCAAAACCCACGACGACTGCTCTCGGTGTAATCTGAGAGGCATACGCTACAGCTTTCTCTGTTCGAGCCAACGTGAAAAATCGACGTTCAAAAAATCGACTGACTGGATTCACACACTTGAATAAAAGTGGGTTAATCGCAATAGACACCAAAGCGCAGGCGACAATCAGGTCATACCCAATATCCGGCAGAATATTATATTTTAACGCCTCTTCAGATAGGATAAACGAAAATTCCCCTATCTGTGCCAAACCAATCGCTACCGTTAACGCCGTCTTAAGCGGATGTTTGAAAAGCAAAACAAGTACACCCGCGACCAAAGGCTTGACGAGAAGGATGATGCCTAAAATGGAAAAAAATAGACTCGTATCCGTCGCGATCGCCATCGGGTTAAAAATCATGCCCACAGACAAAAAGAAGACCACGACAAACGCATCGCGCAGAGGAAGGGCATTTGCCGAAACTTGATGCCTCACTTCTGTACGGCCGATCACCATCCCAGCAATGAAAGCCCCCAGAGCAATAGAAGTGCCAAAAAGGTAAGCCGAACCTTCCGCAATGACAAACGTCAGCGCCAGTACCGTCAGCGTCATCAACTCATGCGAACGAGTGCGAGCCACCCTCATCAGCGAAAAAATAACAAACTTGCGGCCTATAGTGAAAATCAACACAGCCAAGACGACGAACTTTAGCAGAACAAATACCACCGTCCCCGCAATACCCGAAGCCGAAATCTCGGCACCATTGCTATGCTTAGCCATAGTCGGAAGCAGCAATAAAGCAAACACCGTCAGGATATCTTCTACGATCAACCAACCAACGGCGATGTGTCCCTGAGGAGTACCAAGTAAGTTGTTATCAGACAGGACTCTCACCAGCACAACAGTGCTAGCTACACCGACTGCTATGCCAACGACGATACCGGATTCCCAACTCCAACCCAGATGCAGCACAAGAAACAAACTAGCGCAGGCAGAGGCTAATGTTTGAATGACAGCTCCAGGAATTGCGACAGCTTTGACGCTAACCAAATCCTCCCATTTGAAGTGCATTCCCACTCCAAACATCATGAGGATCACCCCAATCTCGGCAAGCTGCTCCGCAACCTTTTCGTCGGCGACGATACCAGGCGAGTAAGGACCAATCAGATAACCTGCGAGGAGATACCCCAGCAGCGGCGAAAGCCTAGCTAAGCGCGAGAGGTAGCCGAACAGGCTCGCTAAGGCAAACCCGAAGGTGAGAATGGTGACAATTTTAACTTGATAGTATTCCGGCATGATAACCGGAGCTTAGGGGACAGGGGATTTTTTGCCAATGACGGTTTGGGGAGCGAGTGCGATTGTAACAAGATGTTCTGTTGGTACAGCTTAAAACGTGGAAAACGCAGAGAAGGCTGAGTCGCAGAGGACGCAGAGCACCATCGCACTTTTGCAACTGCGATCCCTCTTTAGTGCGACTTTGAGCTATGCTCAAAGGGTAGCGATGGTGTGATGGGGCTAAAAATCTTTGTACCCATCGGGTAAGCAGGGTTGGCTAAAGCCTCAGCGCACTCAGCGGCTCTACCTTCTCTGCGTTTTCCACAATTAAAAACCGTTCCATCGAGAGCCTATTGAAACTATTGACTCCTTTTAACTTACTTATACCTTCTTTAGAGTCGACCCCTCAGCAGTATCCTCTACAGCATACCCTTCATTTTCGATATAGGTGCGCAGTTCGTCGGCCAGTTTCCAGTCGCGTTCTTTGCGCGCTTGGGTGCGGCGCTGAAGAGCTTCAACGAGTTCCTGTGGTGCAGGCTGAGTGCGAAGATCAAACTCCAGCACACCTAAGACACCATTGATGCTTTTTAACCATAGCAACACCTGTTCTGCATCGGCTTGACTCATGGCCTCTTTATCAATGAGGCCATTGGTTTCGCGGACCAAATCAAAAACTGCCGCTAGAGCAGGGGAGATATTTAGGTCGTCAGCTAGTGCATGTAGGAATGCTTCCTGAGCGCGTTTAACGACCGCCTCGCTCTCTCCTGTTGACTGCCCCTCTGTCACCCCTTCTAAGCGCAAAATAAAGTCACTGAGACGCTGTAACGCAGCTTTAGCCCCATCCAAACTCTGGAAGGTGAAGTTGAGTTTCGTGCGATAGTGAGTAGACATTAACAAGTAACGAACCTGAAGGCCCGTGTATCCCTGTTTCAACACATCTCTAAGCGTATAAAAGTTGCCTTTGCTTTTGGACATCTTCGCGTTGTCTACGACCAGATGCTCAGAGTGCATCCACAGCTTCGAAAACGTCTTGCCTGAGCACGCTTCTGATTGCGCGATCTCGTTCTCGTGATGCGGGAAGATGTTATCGACAGCACCAACGTGGATATCCAACGTATCTCCCAAGATACGCATTGCCATCACGGAGCACTCCAAGTGCCACCCTGGACGGCCAGCACCCCAAGGACTGTTCCAAAAAATTTGTCCGTCACGCTCGGGATCGTGACTTTTCCAAAGAACAAAATCCGATACGTTGTCTTTCTCATATTCGTCGGCAGCAACGCGCTCAGAAGCACCAGCTTTAAGTTCATCCAAATTTAGGTGAGAGAGGCAACCATAGTGAGGAAATTTACTAATCGCAAAATAGACACTGCGATCCCCACCCTCATAAGCCACTCCTTTCTCAATCAGTCGCTCGATCATCTCGATCATTTGCGGGATATAATCCGTCGCTGCAGGATAGTGTTCCGCCGGTTCAATTTTCAGCACACCAAGATCATGAAAAAATGCCTTCTTATACTTTTCCGTGAACGTATCCAGGTCGACCCCATTTTTGATCGCTCCCCGAATAGTTTTATCGTCTACATCAGTGAGATTCATGACCTGCGTCACCTGATAGCTGAACAGTTGCAACGTTCTTCTCAGTATATCCTCAAACACATAAGTGCGGAAGTTACCGATATGCGCGAAATCGTACACAGTAGGCCCGCAAGTATACATCCGAACTTGCTTGGGACGCAGCGTCTCCAAAGGCTCTTTTTGGCGTGTCAGAGTATTAAAAAATCGCAACTGTGTACGACTGGCGTCTTGTTTCATAAGTGCTATCCCGCGTTCTGAAATCGTTCCTGTAATTCTCTGTAATTTACCTTGCCAGAACCCATGATCGGAATATCCTGTAAGTATTTTACGAGGGAAATTCGGACTAGGTTGCTAAATCCGCCTTCACGTAATACACTATTTACCTCTTCGACGGTAGTCTGAAAACGTGAAAACAATCCCATACGAGGACGCTCGCCCTCAATTTCCTGCGCCACGATGGCTAGTGAAGGAGAGCTCTCAGCTAACGGCCAGCCTTTAGCTCTCGCTGCTTGAAGTAACGTATCTTCGATGGCACCTAAGCTGACCATCTCTCCGCCAATTTTAATAAACCTTTTCAGACGACCCGACAATGTTAAGCGTCCTAGACTATCCAGAAAGCCCAAATCACCGGTTTTGTACCACTGCTTGCCGTCAATAGTCACAAACGGACTTGCCAACCCAGGATTGAGGTATCCCTTAAAAATCCCTGGACCGTGCGCTAGCACCAATCCCGTTTCGCCTATACCTAACACTTGATATGTTTCCGGATGAACAATACAAAGCTCTGTTCCGCTAGGCGGTTGGCCAACACCCTTGGTTTCTACCTCGCGTGAATTCAGCGAAAGAACTGGAGCGCACTCCGTGATGCCATAACCCTCCAAGATCGAATCGGCAATACCGAGTTCTTGGCACAAATGATAAAGCTCTGGAGGTGCCTTTTCAGCACCTGTAACGCAGTAAGAAAGCTGTTGAACATCTTCTTTCGTTGCCGACTTCAGCATCGCTTTCAAGAAAGTTGGCGCGCCACAAATAATATTCACTTTGTAGTGATGCACACAAAACGCTAAACGAGGCCCATCGGTTGGTTTTGGATAAAAACAGGTGCGCAATCCACCCATTAAACCAATCAGAGAGGTTAACGTAAACCCGAAAGAATGGAAAGGTGGTAAAATACCAAATAGCACCAAATCCGTTCCTAGCTGCAACCGCTCTAACACGCCTTTCTGGTTGCTCAAAATGTTGTGGTGCGACAAGGGCACTCCCTTAGGAAGAGCCTCAGTGCCACTTGTGAAGAGGATCACAGCCGTTTCTTCTTCACTCAGATCTTTTATCCCAAACGTTTTCAGTAATGAATCCGTGCTCTGTTTTGAGCGGAATAATGCCTTCATTTTATCCTTAAACGTAAAAGTCGTACGTGCATCCTCGAGAAAGATCAACTTATCTTCAACCCCATCTAGATCCACATTTTCCAATCGATCAATGAACGCCCATGAAGAGAGGACATGGCTGAATCCAGATAACTCCGCAACCGACTTTAAATGTCGCGTGCCCACCGTCCAATTCACCATCACAGGAACCTTTCCCGCCAGCTGACAGGCTAATATACAAGCCGATGCCGCAACGCTTGCCGGCAGCATGATACCAATATGCCTACCCTTCAGCTTGCAGATGTATTCGGCCAATAGAATCACCCGCATCTTTAATTGAGGAGTACGTCAGCACACCCGACGTCATATCCGCGCACGCATCACGCGAACCCATACGCGTACAGTTGTTCAGAAAAACCTCCGCCAACGTCTTACCAGGAGCCAACTGCGCATGATCCAGCCTTGGCACACTCTTGTGCCAACTTGCCATCGGCCCGATCTCTTCCTCATTTGACGCAAACGTAATCTGCTTCGCCGCAATCGCCATCAACTTACCTACCGTTGTCAATTCAGACGGCGGAACCGCGTCGATGCGAAATTGCTCCTGTAAAAATAACAATATTTCCGAAACATCCAAAGAATCTAAGCCCAAATCAGAAGCCAGGCTCATCTCCGGCCGAATCGTACTAGGATCACGCTCAGAGAGCTTAGCTAAATAATTGACGACCTTCTCCTGAATCTCCGCTGACACACCGCCAAATCGACGTCGCATTTGCCTTTTTGATGCAGTCAACTGTGGGTAGCTCCCTTACGCCAATACTATAAGACACAAGACTTAAGCTCTCGCCTGGACACTCCTTCTTGGCTAATTCTGGATCAATCCCGTCGGGTCGTTGTACCACTGTTCCAAGCCATCGATTCAATTCTAATCGGGAGCTATTCCATGGAAAATCTTTAGGCGCTGGTACGTACTCTACCGTCACTTCACGACGCGGAGAAAAAAAGAAAAAGTTCTTTAATGCAATTTTGAATCCCTTCCAAAGCGTCGGGAAAAAATAAGGCACTTTGCCATTTGTTAATGCTGTAGAAAAAATGCTTCCATACAATCCCGTTGTGCGGACTAGCACAACATTTGCTTCAGGAACTCTCTGAAGAATGCTCTGTGCTCCAGATGCTCCCCCGATCATTTCATAGTTGGACCGTTTCGTTTTGCCCGCTGGTGCCAACAGAAAACTCTCACCGCGTTTCAAACCGGCTGCCATTTCATCGAATGCTTTCTCCGCGCGACGACGCTTTAAGCTGTTAGACGCGTTCGCGAGATTAGGCACCGGAATCGCATCCATAAACCGCATTACCCAGCCCGTGCCGAACGTATAGTAGAAGTACTCAACCACCAGAGGACGCAATGGATATTTTCTATACACTCCAATAGCGGTCAAACTAGGATCCACGAAGATCGTCGGATGACTCGTCAGAAAAATCACGCCACCAGGCTTATTCAAATTTTCAGGTGTAAGAGTTTCCAATCCTTTATAATTAACTCGGTATCTGACCCAAAGCGATAGTTTAATTACATATAATATCGCTAAAGCTAAATATCTTTTCACGAGGAACCCCTTCGTTCTTTCAAAGGGTTAAATTGTGAGGGATATAGACTAAATTGACAAGCGGATATTTGTGTCTCAAAAATCGAGTGACGTGCTACAATAACAGGTAGAAGAACCCATAACTATGGGGGTGAACTGGCTTCGACTTGGAAATGAAGCTTTGAACGCATGCGGAGGATATCGGTTGGCCTCCTAAAAAATCCGATAAAAACACAAATGGCAAATCTTTTGCTAAGAGCAGTTTCTATTGCAGAAGCTCCCGGTTTCTGTCCTATGCCTGACGAAGGAATGGCATGTGCCGCAGTTGCTGCTTAATACTTAACCGTATTAGTAGCCCGATAGCCCATGGTTAGACCAAGGACTGTGGAACTATCGTCTCAATCTTGGTATGAAAGAAGTGCCCGACGCTCTCTAGGACACCCTTTCGAGACTAAATGAAGCAAGTAGCTTCTAGTGGGGTGCTCTGCATAGGAAGCTACTCAAATACAGAGCACTAAGCATGTAGTGGTCAATGTCGGAGTTTGCTAAGGACGAGAGTTCGATTCTCTCCACCTCCAATTGGTTGGATGCCCCTCGCATCCAACCCTTATTTAAACATTTATCCGCAAAAGAAGACCATTTAGTAATCATTGCCATCCTTCGCTTTGATTCAAATTACCTAATTACCGAGATAAACGAGGTTCATAACAAATCAGAAGAATAGAAGTTAATTTAAATGATTTCCTTTCTTTATTGATTCTTTCATAAACACTGTATGAAATACGTTTTGATCATCAATAGAAATATAGGCATTTTCTGTTTCAAAGAAATATCCACGTATCTCCTTTGCGCCATCCCAGTGTTCCCAGGTTATAGAAAAGCTGCCGTCATCGTTAAAAATGCAAATACCTTTATCTTTTTGAGGCTCATTGGCAGGTTTTTGTCCCATTTTGCCGAAAATATTCCCTTTGTCATCTAAGTACATCGAGAACGTATTATCAATAGTTTTTCCATTGAGATTGTCTGTCCCAATAGATACCAACGTTTTATTAACTACCGCCTGTTTTATTTTATCTTTATCTAATGATTTTAAGGTTGCGCCATAGGCTAACGAATTGGCACCAATGATTAAGGCAAATATGCAAGATAGTATTTTTTTCATGGTGCTCTCCATAAATTTTTTCAGGATCTTACCAGCATTTAGGACGTTTTTCAATCAAAAGTACAGGGCTTAATTTTTTTTTGACGAATCATCGGAATCTCTCTTCTTAAGACGATTTCCATAAATATGAACAGGTACCGCTTCTATTTAAGGAGCATACCCCCCCTCTCTTTTTCAAGGTGCTCGTTCCATCACCTGGGGGTCTCATTAACTTTCTGTGTTCGATTAGAAGAAGCCAACACACTTGGGATCTTTATTCTACTCCAATCAAAAGTTCTGAATGCGTCTTTCCACCTCCAATCCAAATTAAGGCTTCAGCTTTACGACTGAAGCCTTTTTTTAGTGAGATATAGGGTAAAAATTCTCACCGTAAATTCAGCTGCGTAGAGCTCTGTACACGGCAAAAAATGATCTAGTAAGGTTGTTGCGACAGGAAAACCCTCGAAGAGGGTTTTTGAATGTAGCCCACCGTGAACCTGCGAGCAAAGCGAAGACAGGTGTAACGGTGGGTAGATGTGGAAACAAATTCGCACCCCCGAAGGGGTGTGCCTCAACCTGTTTACAATTAACGAGCTGAGGCACTCTCGTTCGAGAGTGCGGGGCTATTGTGCGCTTATTCCCACCGTTACACCTGTCTTCGCTGACGCTCGCAGGCTCACGGTGGGCTACATTCAGATCCTCTTCGAGGGTTTTTATGAACGCAACAAGCTTGTTATCAATAGGATGAATATAAATAATTTGTTTTAAATTGATGCGTATGCCTACCCATCCTGTTCTTTATTTGTTTTCAATAATTAAAAACTAAATATTTAATTTGCTGAGTTTTTTATTGTATTAAAATAGGTTTTTTGTTATGATGCGTTTTGAATCTATATATGGGCATAACTTGGCTGAGAAAGTATGAATCTTGGGCCTTGTTGCGTAATCCCCCTCACGATCATTTTTAAGGATACCGTGTAAATAAAAAATTGCATGAGGTAGTCTGTTTTGCGACTAACACAACAGGATCTGACCTCATGCAAAAACGGTATCGCATCGAAAACTGGCCCGAGTATAACAAAGCACTGATTCAAAGGGGAAGCATAACTATTTGGTTCGAGGACAAGGCTCTCGAAAATTGGTTCTCCAATACTTATACAGGGCAAGCTGGTAGGCCAGAGACTTACTCCAACGATGCCATGTTGATGCTCTTGATTCTTCGTGAACGATTTGGATTAACCCTCAGGTCCTTGCAAGGTTTTGCCACCTCACTCCTCTTATTGATGAAGCTAACCCTTCCAGTCCCAAGTTATACACAGATTTGCCGCCGTGCTGAGTCATTGCATAAGAAGCTTCCACGTGTGTCTGCAAGAGGGGTCAAACACATTGTATTTGATTCTACAGGCTTGAAGGTCTACGGAGAAGGGGAATGGAAAGTGAAAGTACACGGAAAAAGCAAACGTCGAACCTGGAGAAAATTCCACATAGGAATAGATGCTGACACCCAAAACATTGTTGTCCATGAACTAACGGAAAATAGTGAAGGTGATGCCGAGGTTGCCACGAAGTTAATGGATAAGCTGCCAAAGTCGATTAGATCAGTACGCGGTGATGGAGCTTATGATGCAGGGCACCTAAGAGAGAAGATTTCTCAAATTGGAGGAAGAGCCATTATACCCCCGCCCAGAAATGCTGCTTACAAGGGAGCGAAGGAGGGTTGGGAGCGCGAGCGGGATGCATCAATAGCAGAAATAGTAGGATTGGGAGGGGACGAACAGGCACGGCGATTGTGGAAGCAGCTCACAGGTTACCATAAACGGTCTCTGGTGGAGACAACTGTTTACCGGATCAAGCGGATGCTAGGAGATCGTTTAAAAAGCAGAGGATTTGGTCAGCAATGTACTGAAGCGAGTTGTAAGTGTTTAGTAATCAATAAAATGAATAGTCTTGGGTTACCTAAAGGAAGATGGGAACTGAAGGATGCAGCTTAGCGGTACAGTTGCTGGCTGGGGCTTGTCCGCGATTTTTTTTTGGAAAATACCTATTACGCAACAAGGCCTGAATCTTGTTAATCTTGGGTGTCATAATTTATATGATAATTATAGGAACAACAAAAGCATCTACGCTGTTGTTGGATTACTGTTAATAGGTGGCTTGGTTGCCTATGTCGTAGTACATCTGAAATCGAAAAAGCTTTCCCACATTGACTCAATAATTTACGAAACCTCTCGGCCAGCAACTCAAGAGTTTGCGACTCTTAAAATTCCGAAATCTCTCACTTCAGAACCTTTTAAAGGCAGCCGACGCGTTTCTCATAATGATGTACTCCGCGTACCAGTCCAAAGCCCTCAAAATAATAAGTTGCAAGCTCCCCAAGACATACCTGTAGACAATGACACGGTATTACCCACCGGTGATCAATGGATTTCTATCTGTCAAGCGGTTCAGCATTCTGCTAAAGCCTCGGAAGTTGTCAATAATTTCTACTCCGTAGCCTTGATTGTTCAAGAACGTCCACTAACAATAGAAATATTCAAAAAAGAAATTACCACACAAGGCTTATATGCATATGTTCACCTTGGCGACTGGAACGGTCAGGAGCGGGGGTTGATTGCCTCATTAGAAAACGGTATCGGATTTTTACACAAAGCCGTTGTCTTGGCTGGCCCAGATAAACTCATAGAAGTTGTCGACAAAGCCACAAGCCCATGCTTTCACGGGTACGCAGATGTTTTTCAGGCCCTTGCCTTGGAGCACAGCGGCAACCTGGGAGGGGTTTTGGATGGTGCTGTACTCATGCATTCGGCACAATCGCCCCAGCAGAGGGCCGGTGAGTTTATCCGTGTATACGCAAGGCAAAGGGCTATGGACGAGCTTTCCTTACGTGGGCAAGAACCTACAAATGACAGAATAAACCAAATACAGAACGAAGAATTATTTTTTGAAAATTATGTGCGAGTTGATCAAATTAAGGCATGGTGTGTAAAAAATAACTATATCGGATACGACACAACTGAATTAAACAATCGCGGTCAAAAAATGCGATTACATTCAAATAACATCGAACAATATCTCAACGAAGTGCTTAGCAGCTGGTAAGGGTGAAGAGTCAGCTTTGGAAGTGCCCGACGCTCTTAGGGCACTTTTGGATGTTCGCATAAGAAGCTACTCAAAAACAGAGAGCACTAAGCGTGTAGTGCGCATCAGAGTCTGCTAGGGACGAGAGTTCAATTCTCTCCAATTCAATTTTAAGGCTTCAGTCATTAATTGAACGGTTGTTGCAAGTTCCACCTAGGATCCAAATTCAAAAGCAGATTTCTTAATTTTTTCAGGATAACAGGATGAACAGGATAAATAGAAAATTTCAATAAATTTTAACTAATTTTAATTCTACCCTGTCACCCTGGAGAGAAAAAAGAAGAATTACTTTGGCGACAAATCTGCTATCCAAATTTTTTATCAGGCAAAATTCTGCAATCGCCTGAGATCGTCCAGTTAGTCCAGTCTAGAAAAACACGACGCCTTTCTTCTGTTCAGATCGAGAAACACCGACTTTCCTTCATCAACTGCTTAACTCGTAAAATGGGTAAAGAGTTGTCAATTGTCTTAGCACGGATTTGATAGACAAACGGAAAAGTCTGATCAGATTTTTCTATCCATCCGACAAACCATCTTACCTTTAAGCCATGGTCATCGATATTGATACCGGTTCCAGTTCTCCCATATAGTTTCCACCCTTCCGACAGCTCTTCTCTGAACAAAATCGCCTTCGTCATTTGTAGGGCGTGCTCTGAGACAAGCGCTCCTTGTAGCATATTTTGAAGAAATACGATTTGTTCTTTAGGGGATATTTTTAAGGAGGAGCTTGCCCAGGCAGGGTTCTCTGGCCCAGGAAAAATGATACCAACAGACAGGTCTTGATTTCCATATTCGAACAGTGTGAGGTATTCTTGTAGCCGTGCAAGTCCTAATTTCATCGAAATGAGTTTTGAGTACCAAATGCAAGACGTTTGGATCCAGGAAGAAGGGGTTTGAGCATATTTCCAATCCTGATTAGCATCGTCATAACCATCTTGAAACTCCCAGGCAGGAACCGATTCGCTTGTCAGAATACCAGCGTCATATCCAATTAAACTCAGAACGATTTTAAAAGATGAGGCAGGAGTGACCTGTTCATAAAGATTGGATCCAAACTCCCTTACTACCTGGTTTGTGGGACCATGAACGAGAATAAAACTCTCTTCATCCCCGAAGCAAGACGAGCAGCCGAGAAGGGCTAGCGTTATTATCCATATTGAAGTGGAAACGATGGGTGTAGAGAATGTTTTAGACAAGAATCTGTACCAGTTTTTAAGAGTGAGTATGGCAATTTTTAGCGATTTTTGTCTAACGGGGAAATTTCATATGACAAATTAAAAGCATAATTTATACGATGGATCCATGATTGCCACTAACACGTTATCACTCTTGATTTTTCTCTTGTTTGCATTTCAATCTCTTTGTGCAATACCTTTTGCAGAACAATTTAAGCAAGCAGGTTATTTAGAAATTTGCAATAAGAATCATGGAACGGCAACGTTTGATTCTCTGTATGCACATTTTGATGAGCTCATCGAATTTCTTCAAACAAATCCAGTTTGGGCACAAAAATTATACAGCGCAAAAGAACGTTTTATTCGCTCAAAAGATAGAAATTACTACTCCACCGATTTTTTTGGTTTCTACGACGAATCAGAAAGAGAAGGAAGAAGCCAAATCGCCTTCTATTATTCGACCCATTTCCATGAATTTATTTGCTCTCATTATCCAGAATTCAATCAGGTTCCCGAAATTATTCGTTTTTTTGAAGTGTGTTGTCGAGATCCAAAAACCATATGGAAATCTATTCTAGCGAGGCGGCAGCTGAATTAGGCTTAGAAACGATTTTCTCTTCGAAATGACGGTCATCCCCCGATCCTTTTCAAGGTAATCAAATATCTCCCCTCTTACATGGCCACAAGGCCTCATTATGATGGCACTGCATTTTCCCTTTTTCTTGATAGCACGGACAACCAATCGCTTCTTCTTTCTCCCTATAAATCTTCATTCACGGTCGATGATTTTTCTTCCCCTCTAAGGGAGTTCTCCAGAGAGAACAATCAAAATTCTATCCTACTCATTCCTGGAGCGCTTCTAACAGAATTTTCCATCTACCCAACTCCTCACATTGTCGTACAAAGTGGCAAAATTCGATATGCAACGATAGCATTTGCTATGAGACCTAACTACACTCCTCAAAAAATCGAACTTTCTCCTCTTCCAAATTTTAAGTCGATTGAATAAATTTTTTTTAACACACTATGATGCTAAAAAAGAATCAATCATAGGGTTTCTCATGTTCAAGTTCAAATATTTGGATTTTTCTTTTCACTTCACATTCCTTGTTCGCTCTAACAACGCTCCATGTAACACTAAGCACAGATAATAATCCGGGCGGTATTGGAGATGTAGGCGATCTGAGATATTGCTTGAATTCCATGAATCAAGATTTAAACACAACACCCGATGATTATGCGATTGTTTTTGCCTTTCCGATGACGATTCAACTCAATGGAATTCTGCCGATTATTAACAATTCCTCAAATCCTGTGAATATCACAATTGGCAATCCAGGCTCTATTCCTACAGTCACAATTGACGGTAATAGTGGCGCTTACAGCGGATTTTTTATTCCCATGGGAAATGTGACGATCCAAAACATGATCTTTCAAAACCTGACCGCAAAAGGAGGCAATGGCGGAGATGGAATTTCGGGCGGCGGCGGCGGCATGGGTGCCGGAGGAGCCATTTACGCACCTCAATCCTTTTTAAATGGTTCGAATCCTTCAATCACCTTGATTAATGTATCGATCAACAACTGCTCTGCTGTTGGTGGAAATGGAGGAAGTTATTTAGGGTCTCTCTTCCACAGGCAATGAGGGTGGTGGTGGTGGTGGTGGCTTTAGCGGAAATGGAGGTTCTATTACAACCACTGGAAGCACTGGAGGCGCTGGTGGTGGCGGTTTTGGTGGAGATGGTGGAGATGTCACTCTTTCGACCAACGACCCACTTGGCGGTGGCGGCGGCGGAGGTGGTGGCCTAGGATCTCGCGCCACCATGGGAACGCTCACGAATCTGGGAAATGGAGGCTCGGATCAGGACCCCGGATCGGATGGAAACGGTTATGGTCTCACAATTACCGCTGGTTCTGGTGGAGGAGGTAATAATGGAGGAAACAATGCAGGTGGTGGTGGCGGTGGAGGTGAGTGGATCAGTCTTCTGGAGGTGGTGGTGGTGGAAGCTTGGGATCGGATGGAGCTGCAGCCTCAAGGTATCTATACCACCAGGAGGTAGCGCTGTACCTTCCGGAGGCAATGGAGGAGATGGTGGTGGAGGTGGTGGAGGTGGAGTCGTCATAACGAATTCTACCAATGGGGTTGACGGACAAGCTGGAAGTGGTGGTTATGGCGGTGGCGGTGGTGGTGGTGCTGGCACCGGCGCTTATGATACAGACTATACTGTACAAGGTGGATCAGGAGGGGTTGGCGGTGGCGGCGGCGGCGGTGGAGTCAACCAATCGGGTACGACACCTGCGGAAGGCGGGCAATTCTCTTGGAGGAGGCGGTGGTGGAGGTGGCGGTCCCTCAAATGGCTCTCAATGCCATCAGGTGGAACTGATATAGGAAATCTTGGTGGAGGATCTGGAGGGAGTGGTGCCAGATACTTACCGGATCTGGCTTTGGAGGCGGAGGTGGTGGCGGAGGAAGCGGTCTTGGAGGTGCTATCTTTGTGGATAGCAATTTGAATTTCACTATACAAGCACTTTCAGGGATTCCAACCATCTTTCAATACATCAAACAATACGACACAAGCAGGAACGCATGGAACTGGCGGCCCTGGAGGGACAGATGGTACCGATGGATCTGCATTGGGAAATAGTATTTTCCTGCGCACAGGTTCTTCTCTCACATTTATGGCGCACGATGCTGATGATCTTTTGACACTCGGTGATCAAGTTGCGTTTACTGATGACACCAGTTTCGGTGCAGGAGGAACAAGCGTCTTTGTCAGAGGAAATGGAACTGTTGTTTACAATGGAACAACACGGATTATCAAGGGACTATCACGATCAACAATGCGAATTTCAAAGTGAATGGACTGATCGACGACAGCATCCATTTTTGTCTGTAGAAACATTGGCTTTAGTTCGCAAAGAGGTACGTTGAGTGGGATTGGGACCTTGACCGGAAATGTCTTTGTCAATTCCGGAACAATCTCTCCAGACTACCGGAGAAACGCTCACTCTTGGTAGTTTGACCCTAAATTCAGCAGATCCGTCACGGCGACCCTTGGAAGCCTTGTACATATCGAAATCGATTCCAGCAGCACATCGTCCGTCGTTTCTGTTACTGGACCCGCATCGTTAGCAGGTACCTTGGAGATCGACCTTAGATCCAAACGCTCAGCCAGGAACGTACATAATTCTCACTTCATCTGGCATTACAGGTACCTTTGATTCCGTCACCTTTACGGGACCAACTCCGAATTATTCGCTCTCTTATTTACCAGCTGGGAATCCTACATTTGTGCAATTGGATTTTTTAGGCTATTCAAGCCTTTTGGACCACCTCAAATCTTCAAGGTAAGCAAAAGAAAAATGACTTTGGACTTGAATATGAACTCTATAATCAACTGACATGGACACCGAGTCCATCATCCGATGTCGCCGGTTATTTTATTTATCGTGATGGAACAGAAAATCGCAACGGTAAATGCCTCTACCTATACCTATCAAGATCACAATAGAAAAAAGGGAGTTACTTACACCTATGCCATTACAGCATTTAACTCAGACAGGCGACGAAAGCCCACCGTCAATATCGTCATCACACCTTAAACTAAAGAGACATAAAATGATAAAATCACTCTTCAAGTTCAAAACATATTTCTTTGTCCTTGCTTGCTATCTTGTCAGCAATATCTGTACGCAGGAATCTTGCAGTGAACTTACGCAAGAGACCACACCATGCTGTTTTTCTCAACCATTATTTGAAGTCAAAACGGGCTATTTCTTTTTCTCTGATTCCAAAATGAGCAAGATCTATGATCAGAGGCGGATTGGATATTCAATTATGTGCTTCTTATCCTTTATGGAATCTGACGAAGGATGGACCCTTAATGCATATGGTGCTGTAGAGTATTTTCACCGTTCAGGCAAATCAATTAATGGACATCAAAAAACATCGTTATGGTCTGTTCCAGTCAATATCGGTCTTAAAGCCTGTCTACGCAATTAATGGCTAATATGCAACTATTATTTCGCTATTGGACCTCGCTATTTCTATATTCACCAGAACAACCATTCCTCCTATGTCTACAAAAATAAATCAAGAAATGGTCTTGGCTTTTTTGTAAATACAGGCTTCAACTACGCCCTACGACAATTGCTTTGTGATCGATATTTTCGGAGAGTACTCTTATGCTAAAACGCATTTTCATGGCAGGCAAATCCCTACGTCTATACAAGAAATATTCAAATTGGAGGCTTTACATTTGGCGGAGGACTTGGATACTCCTTCTAGAATAAGAATCGAGTTTATCTAAATCCTAACGATTGGGCGTTTTTATCGTGTAAAAAGCTAGCCAAGAAAAATTCTGCAATTACGTCCTTCAATCTTTTTTTTGCTGAAATAGTAGCCACTTCCAGATTGGAATCACCGAGATCAGAAACCCATCTTTCTCGATAGAATCGTGTTCATTTTCCGTGAGGATGATTCCTTCTTGTAATTGATACGCCTTCATGGCTTCCATAAGCCCGTCGATTTCTCGCTTTCTGACCACAGGATCTGAGAGGCTTGTGGTCACTTGGATAGCTTGAACGATCCGGTTTCTTTCTCTTACTACAAAGTCGCATTCTTTTTTGTCTTTGTGAAAATAGATTTCCTTCATCTGCATCCTGAGATGAAGAAATACTACATTCTCCAAGAGGCGTCCCCGGTCTTCGCTTACTCGAAATCCAGTTGTTCGAATCAGAGCGGAATCGATCATGTAGCATTTTTTATTGGATTGAATTTGCTTTTGGAGAGAGTGGCTGTAGCGGCAGACAAAAAAGCAGAGATAACACTGTTCCAGATAATCGCAATAATTTGCGATGGTATGAGGGCTAACTATACCTACCGTTTTGGCCAGATTTGTGTAGCTAAACTCTTTTCCTATATTGCTTGCTAAGTAGTAGACAGTTTCTCGCAACGCTTTTTCATCATGAATTTTGTAACGAACAATAATGTCACGGTAGAGAATTCCGTCGAGCAAATCTTTGAGGTATTCTGTTTTCTCAAACTCTACGTATTCTGGAATCCCTCCATTTTTTAGATAGTTGGAAAAATGGTGTAACACCATGCCAACATCGGTTGTCGAGAGAGCTTTTTTATTTAATGCTTCCGGATACCGATGGCCTACAATTTCAAAAAAGGAGAGTGGAAACACCTCCAATTGAATGTGTCTACCTGTTAAATGCGTTCCCAATTCTTTGCTTAGGAGTCTCGCGTTTGACCCTGTGATATAGATCTTTTTTCCCTGCTCATACAATCTTCGGACAAAACGTTCCCAACCTTCGATGTTCTGGATTTCATCAAAATAAAATCTGGGCTGATCTCCGAAAAGCTCGATAAACACCTCTAGCAGTGCTTGAAAATCGCTCAACTGGAACTGTACAAGCCGTTCATCGTCGAAGTTAAAGTAGTAGTCTGCCGGTTGATTTGTAGCGACTAACTCCAATTGCAACATCCGTTGGATGGTTGATTTTCCTGATCTTCGGATTCCGCTGAGGATAATGATGTTAGGATCATTGGCAAAACGCTGGATCGTTTCGGTCAACGCGCGAGGATAAAAATCTTTAGGGGATCGATATTTGAGCTGATCCATGACGACTTGCTTGAGAATCTCTCGACCCATATTTTGCTCCTTTACTCCACCATATTGTAAAAACCGTGCATTGTCAATGCACGGTTTTGGCCAAAATTGTGTATTTCAAATACACAATTTTCTGTAGGAATGTGTAATGAAATGTTTGATTGACGCATATTCACTTTGACGATAGAACTACTTCTTAGCAATAATCAGCGCTCTGAGATTTCACAAAACTCCCAGGTCGCACTACCTAATCGAGCTTGTTCATGAAATCGAGATATTCTTTCTGTCACAAATTTTTGATCATTCTGTGGAGTTTCACAGCAAGCTTAAATCCCCTTGCGGCTTTCGTTGATATTCCAGGAGACCCTGTATTTCAGCTAGGTTGGTTTTCGGCAACACAAGGAAAGTCACAGCATATAAATATTGATGGACTGATTGGAGATGACTTTAGTGTAAAGAAGTGCTCCGATCAAAATATTCTTTTTGGGGTTGGTTACTATTTTGATTGGTTAAATAGTCCTAACGTGGATTTACGTTATGGGATAAACGCTTTCTATTTGGCACCCACAAAGGTAACGGGTAATGTGACCCAAGAAAGCTTGTTCACTAACCTATCTTATCAATATTCCTGCACGAACTACCCAATCTATTTTGCGGCAAAGGCGTTGATTCCCTGCAACACGCGCTATGACCTCACCATCGATTTAGGTATTGGCCCTAACGTTATGAGCGTCGGAGGTTTCAAAGAAAACTCCCTTGACGGAGGTCTCACTGTTCCTGATGTACTGTTTTCTAGAAAAAACGTCGTTGTTTTCAGTGCTACAGCAGGTGTGGGCGTGCGGATTAATAATGTTTTGGGAAATCTCGCTCTCGAAATTGATTACCGTTTTTTCTACCTAGGTCAGGGCGAACTTAAAAAGGCGAGTAGTCAACTAAAGAACACTTTACAAACTGGAAATTGTTATGCGAATGCGCTGTTTTTTTCGATCTCTATTTAATTTTGCTAAAAACTCTTTCTTACTGATACCACTAACTATCACGGGGAATTGTTACGCGACTAATGGATCGTTTTTTGATATTTCTGAGGCAGCCGCAACCAGCCCTTTGAATATCCAATTGGCTCTAGATGGACGTGGGCCTATCTCGTGCCAAGGCTACACGGTGAATGGCTTAAATTTAACTCTCACCACCACAATCCCCAATCACACGTATCCCTTCGCTGGCATAAAGATAGATAACCCCGGTTATAGAGTCGCGGGTCTTCCGCAAACTAGCGAAGGATACTATCTATTTTCGCTTAGCGATAGTGCTCCTGCAAATCTGTTAATTATTCCACCTAACTATCCGTGGTACCCCTCCTTGGAGGCTTTCGAGCACTATGACTCAGGTCGTTCTCACGTCTTCCCTGAGGCCACATTCGGAGGTTCTTATGCAGGGAATAACACCGTAGATATTTTAAGCTCTCCTATGGTGTATCCATCTGGGTATAACATGTCTTATTTGGATCCTGATAATATATTCATTTATGGGGGCGGCTATGGGGATGTGACAGGTTCCGTTGGTGCATTTGTAGCTAAAGTAGATCCAACCACTCTTGGGCCCAGCTGGTACAACCAACTAATTAATGTGAATACTAATGATGACTGGGACTATCCTGGTTCCATGGGGATACTGCAGGATGGCTATATTTATGTCAGTTATGGTTACCGTCTTGCAAAACTCGACAAAAATGGGGTCATTATTGACATAAAAGAACTTCCAACTGGGCTTGCATTACCTGAGAATACTTCCTTTAACGGGTTCAATGCCACATCTGATGGTATTATCATCATGAAGTCCGTCTATCGCCAGGCTGGATGTTCGGTTCAAGGGCCCGATGCTCTCTTAGATTGCCCGGATCCTTCGGATGTTCCTTCTTCTATTTTACTATCTGTAAATCCGCAGACCATGGAGGTTCTTGATACGATTATTCTGGAGCATCCTGTAGGTGCTAGACCCACGATAAGTACATTTAATGGGAAAGAATATGTCTACTTACTGGAACCCACCACAGCGATTCGCTATGAGGTCGACGAAGGCCGATTCATCCGAGATCATTCATGGGATCCAGGAACCATTACCGTAAGTGGTCAGACGTTGTGTACTTCTTTTGTTGTGATCAATGATTGGGTGGTGGCCCAAACCAACACACTTCCTGCATCTACTGCTTTAGATGTGATCGCCATTAACCAAGATGATGCTTCGATCGTGTTCAAGCTTCAGCCATTTGCGGGGGATCCTATTCCAACATTGGTTGAAGCTGCGTTTTCCACTGCAGGACCTGGTGGTGTACAAGCGATCAGTTGGGCTCCGATGTCAGTTTCTGCCGATCCAGAGAACAATTTGATTTATGCTAGTGATTCGCTTCCGGGGGAAATTGCAGCGATCACGATTACGCCAAGCGGCTTACAGACTGTTTGGAAAGTGAATCAAACGACTACAGAATTCACCACACTCATAGGTCCACAAGCAACTCGTGTATTGGTTGGGACGGATATTCCTGGTCCAGAAATTCCAGGCAATAATTCGAACGATTTTGCTGTATGGAGAAATGCAGCGACAGGCGACGAGATTGCGCGTTCACCCTTGCTTCCAGCGATGACGCAAGGGACGATGATTCAGCCGTATTACAATGGGTATATGTTCTTTCAGGGGCAGTCAGGTACGCTGATCAAGTTAATGCCAAGGCCGCTTTAAGAATAACCGTAAGCCAAATTTGCGCGAAGCGCTTTTGTACAGCTCGACTTGTCGAGCTGCCTAGGGGGCATCGACAAGTCGATGCCTTTGAAAGCGGCGACAAGACGCACGCACTCCAAAAGCGCTTCGCGCAAATTGGCTTGGGTTATCTTTAAGGGGGTTATTTAGCCGCACCCGCTTTTTCTTTTTTCATTTTGATAGATTGACCAATACTTTGCTTTTGGCTCTCTTGGCAATCAAAGCAGCCTGGTTGTGCGGGCGAATAGTTCATTTTAAGAGGGTTGGAAATCAGGGCTCTAACCTGTCTAGAACCTGCTCCAGGCATACCGGCGTGGACAACTTTTCTGTTATCCACTAGAAGGATATCTCCCTTTTTCCAGAGAATCGAGCAATAGAAATTTCGCATTATGGGGGCAAGGTGGTCGATGTCTGCTTGTGTGAAACAGGAATTTACTTTTGCGAATTCTTTACCCAGTTTTTTAAATGCGCGATCGGTTTTCCACTGCGACATTTTTATCCGAAGTAGCTCTTCAGGTGAGTGAAATAAAGCACCCAAAAACAGAAAAGTATTTTCAATCGGCTTAAAAATCGAGAATGGGAGATTCCAAACAAATCTATGCCAAAACCAAGTCTTACCCTGATAGTCGTTCAGGAAGCATTTACGTAAAGTTGCGTCTAAAGTTGGTACGGAAAAGAAATTGATCTGCAGTGCTTTTTTTTGTGTGACAGGGTGTAAGAAAACACTGGGTTTGTACATCAGAATAAGTTTATCTTCTCCCTCTCCAACAATGGGCAAATCAAATTGACGGCAAATTTCTTCGACTGTTTTCGTATCGACTTGGTATCTTTCTGCAACGTCGCTAACTAACCACTTTGAGACGAAATAGGGGGTGTTTTCTAATTTCTTTTTTAAATCGTCAGAAAGTTGCTCGTACACCTTTTCCATATTGATGAGGCCGGTTTCTCCACCTAGATCCGAAGGTTTCAGACAGCAAAATGAAATAAATCCAGGCGCATCTGGGGAGTAATAGTTTTCGCTATGAAAGCCTCCGAGATAGAGAGTGCCACCTGTTTTATAAATCGTGTTGGTGTGTAGCACATATTTTAAGCCATCAACCCCCTCCCTTCCAGCTTCGGCCATGAATGCATCGCTAATACCTTGCAGACCTTCTATGCTGAGAATGGTAGTTTCAAAGTCTTTGTCGGACTTGATGTCAAAACCTCGAAAAAGCAAAGCGCCATACTTGCCAGCGTCTTCCATAAGTTTTTCTGAATTAGCCTTGAGAAACTCCTGCAATGATTTAGCGTCTTTATGTTCTTTTGCTTCAAAAACAAGCGGCATTTCAGTTTCTAACGTGTTGATGAGACGCTCATCTTCACGTAAAAATCGTGTTGTCATTCCATCGTATTTGTTGCTCGTCATTTGGCCCTCCATAATGCATTATTCACTCCCTATAAACATATTTTAGAGCATTTGCAACTGTTCTTAGCTAGGTACACTCATTCATTTATGAGACTTTACTAATTTAAGTCGGATCTGATAAGGGTACTTTTATACCTGCATGCTTCAAGAATTGGCTACTGGCAGCGTCGGGTGGCCGATTCTTAAGTCATTGGTATGTTTATCTAATGAGGGGGTATACGGATGGACCAACAAGCTACGATAACTGATATTCCTGATCAAGTAAGGTTGGTTGAGCTTGTGCGCAAATGGGCAGAAGTAAATACGGATGGTCTCTTAGATAAAACGACTCAATTTTTTTCCGTTCCGCATATAGAGGGATTTATTGGGTATCATGTGGAGTTAGGTAATGCCATTGTTTTAGGGGACCCTGTCTGTGCTTCCGAAGATAAAGTAGCGCTTTCTAAAGAATTTGAAAGCTACTGTCGCAACCAAAAGTTGTTAGTAGTTTATATTCTTGTGACTGAGGAGTTTGCGAATCTTGCGGTAGAGCAGCTTTCATTTTCCGCGATTGAGTTTGGAACAAAATTTATTCTTGACCCTCTAAAGCAAGCGGTTTCTCCAACGACATTACTGCGTAAAAAGGTGAGGCAATGCTCGCGTAATGGCGTTGAGATCTATGAGTATACGGGCGATGACGTCGAGATAGAAAAATCTTTGCAGCATGTAGCCACTGAGTGGATTCAGGCAAGAAAAGGAATACAGGTTTATTTGGGTCATCCAGATTTGTTTTCTAACCGTACAGGAAAACGATGGTTTTATGCGAAGCATGAAGGGAAAATAATTGGATTCGTATTATTAAACGAACTTAAGTCTCATCAAGGCTGGTTACTCAATAATGTCATGTTTCTTAAAAATTCACCTTCCGGCATTTCAGAGCATTTAGTTATGTCTGCTTTGCAAACGTTAGAAAAAGAGCAATGTCGCTTTGTTTTGATAGGGCCTGTCCCCGCCAAGGAGCTTGGAAAGGTCATGGGCCTTGGGAAAACCACGACAGTATTAGCAAGATGGGTATTCAAGGCTCTGAAAAAAATCTGCCGCTTAGATGGTCATGAAATTTTCTGGGAAAAATTCGATCCAGAGTTCGGTTCTTCTTATTTGCTTTTTCCAAAAAAGCAATTTCGTTTTTCCAGTGTTATAGCTTTGTTACGAGCACTGAATATTTCTTGGCACTAGACGCTCTAGAACCGAAGAAAGAAAAAACAAGATGAGCAGGAGTGCTTTCGACGACAGGATAAATAAGAGTTATCCTATCTAAAACTGCTTTTGAGGGCACTTTATGCATTTTTTGAAACACAGAGACAAAGAGAGAAACCCAAGAAATACAAAAAAAACAGGATAAGCATGATCGCCTTCGGCGGCAGGATAGAGAGGATTTATTAAATCTAGAAGCGATCTAGAAGCGACTTTATGCATTTTTTTTAAACACAAAGACACAAAGGCACGAAGAAAGGTGATTAAGTCTTCTTTGTGCTTTTGTTTTTTATTTAATAATAAATGTCAGGCTAATAAAATAGTTTTTTTTAATTAAACCCAAAGACGCAAAGATGATTAACCCTTCGTGCTTTTGTGTCTCCTAAATAACAAAATCATGAACCTCTCTGTGTACTTTGTGATCTCTGTGGTGATCAATTTTTTAATACGTTTCAAAATTTTACCACAGAGATCACAAAGTACACAGAGAGGTTCATATTCATTATTTTCCGGCAAGGGGGCAGAAGAAACTGTCTCGCTTTGTGTTTTAAAAAAATGCATAAAGTGGCTTCCAGATCACTTTTGGATTGATATAATCCTCTCTATCCTGCCGCTTGCGATCCTGCTTATCTTGTTTTTTTATTCTTGGACTTGAGTCTGCTGAAGCGTTAAGTTGATGCGTGTGGGATATAATCCTGTTATCTGAAAAATAAAAATGAATCAGTTGGTTGTCAACCGACCACCCAAGTGTCAGAAAATAGATACACACCAGCTAAGATTACAGTGGCTCCACCAGATAAGACTATTTTAGCACCCTCTGTAGAAATGACGACCGTATAGGTCTGACCGTCAAAATTCAACGTGTCTCCTAGATAAGGATTAAAATCGACAATTGTGTTGGTTCCTCCGTTTAAGCTAGACGGGAAAACAAAAGCTGTTACGCCTCCACCCCCAACAATCAGATTATCAAATGAATTGCTGATGTTTAAAACATTGCTGGAGAGTCCTCCCCAGATAGGCATACCGGGCTCTTGTATTTGGGAAGCTAATACTATCCCACTTGGATCCCAAGTGATTTGATCGTACGTGTTGTTTTGATTGTCTCGGATCAATGAATACGCAAATGTGTTAGCCGGACCCGATGATGGGTAGAGAATAAGATCTTCAGTTAAGAAATGCATGTCCTTAGTCCAACCTGAAGGCAAATCAGCTGCTATAAATGACTCGGTGACTTCGTCAGGAGTGTCATAATCTGACGCTTGCATAATGTATGTATTGCCCCATTGGTCGGTGATAAAATAGCGAAGAATGGGCACGGCACCCGGAGTTCCAGGAGGAACACCGTCTTCATTGGCGTAATATCTCATTAGTTGTGCTTTATAATTCGCGGAGAGCTTCACGACATTTGCTGGAGGAGTTACAGTGAGGTTTCCAGCATAGAATGTCCCTAGGTTGGAAGGAAAGGTATACTGGGATGAATCATAGGGCCACATGGCGCTAATGACGTTTGATATTGCTCCCCAAGTATATCCATCGGACGTAGTAATGTATGTTTGGGTTCCAATAGGATCCCCAGGTCCTCCAAGAGCTATGGACTCATCAAATTGCAGATAACGGGTAGTGTTTTTGGTATATCCTGTAGGCGGAGTATACGTCTCCCATTCCGATCCTGTAATGGGGTTGGATCCGCCTTCTTTGTACGCCTGAACAAAGTCCTTAGGGAAATCTAATACATCTGCTGTGTAAATAATTTCGTAGGATACGGACAGAGCATCCCAAGGTGCCAAAGCTACTTGCAAGGGATTCGGGGTTCCCACACCTGTAGTCCCTCCGGGAAGGCAAATAAAGAGCTGATTTGTTACGCCGCCCGAACTCCCATCAACTGGCCCTGAAACAAGAAGTTGTAGGGTACGGCTTTGTCCTGACTCCAGGCTAAATGTAGCACCGCATGTGTCGGGATAATCTCCATTTGTTGTGACTTGAGAAACGTTCTTAGGTAAGTATTTTACGAAGAGGCCTGTGAGAGTCGAAGCAGCATTATTCGTGACTGTGTAGTAAGCAGCAACATTATATCCAGGTGTCATCTGGGTGGGAAGGGTTGTTCCCGCTTTGGGGATAATTTCTAGAGGTAAAGCAAAAACATTGGCGGTCAAAAAGATAAAGCAGAGCAAGAGGTATTGCATAGGTAGATTCCTAAAATGCGAGTGTTAGTTGAACGAGAAATTCGTTGGCATAGAAGTTAGACTGAGACAAGGTTCCTGAAACCGGTGTACCGTTTATAGATGCTGATCCAAGAGAGGCTCGCCCAAAATCGGTAAAGCGGTAACCAATACTGCCCCAAATACTCCTGATAAGTTCAACGTCTAAGCCGACTCCTAACGCGTAAGTGAATGCGGCTGTGGAGTGGTTTTCATAATCTCTTGTAAAGGTAAGTGAAGCCGGAGCTGTCGTAGAAAAAGAATAGGCTCTATTGAAGCTAGAACCTATTCCAACTATAGCGTAAGGTCGAAATCGTGTTCCGCTATCGTAGGCAATCTTGCCTTCAAAAAGTAGCTGTCTTATGACGATTTTGTATTCGAAGTCGTAGGAATTTGAAGACGGTATATCTACACCTTGAGTTAGTATTCCGTTCACTGAAAAAGGAGTCGATTGGTTGTAATTCAAATCGAGTTGAATAATCCAAGGTGATCCTTGCTGCCACTGTGCTCCTATAAAGCCGCCGTAGATGGCTTCTGATTGGCTTTTGTGTTGGACGGAGTAGTTATAAAATTCGGTTGCAGGACTGGCGATGGGAAAGTTTTTTGATTGTCCTGCATCGGAGCTGATGGCAGCGCCGGACTCTAATCCACATACGGGACGCCAAGACTCGAGGTCCCAAAAAGAGTCTGCAGACAGTGGTGTGGCTTGTGTCGCCAGTAGAAATGTGAGGTAGAATGCTAAGTTTTTCATGGTTCTTTTTTCCAAAAATGATTCGAATCTCACACTAATCTATGGTACGAATTGATTTGAAGGATTTTTTTCAATCGCTTCTCAAGCACGATTTGCAGCTACCTCTTGAGTTTGGTGATTTTTATTAGCAGCATGCTTGCGAACAATTCGCGAAAGAAACATGATTATATTTTTTCCTAAACCCTACATCTAAAATGAGGTGGTTATGAAAAATAATTTTAAACCTAACTTTTACATTGCACTTGGGCTGTATGCTTCTTTAGCTGCTGGGCCAGTTTTTGCTGACAAGACTGTTGGTGAAAAAGTCGATCAAGCGATTGACAGAGTAGAAGAAATGGGACATGCCGCTAAAGATAGGGCTGAAGACGTAGTGCAGGATGCCAAAGAGTCTGCGCATGAAGCTTATGAAAAAGCTAAAGATAAAGCCCACAGCATTTATGACAGCGCTAAAGATAAAGCGCATAAGGCAATTGATAAATTATAACATCGAACTTTTGTTTGCGTCACTTTTGTGGCGCAAACAATTCCCTTCATCAACATGAGCCAAATACGTTGTTCTTGAAAAAAACGTAGTCCGTGAGTAATGTCCGACTCATGGAAAGTTGGCAGCACGCATATATTCAAACGAACGAAATCAGGATACATTATGTGACGGCAGGGAAGGGTCCTTTGGTTTTGTTGCTGCATTGATTTTCTTAAGTGATATTAACTATTCCGTTTGCGAGGGGATCATTGGGAGAAATTGAAAGAAGAAAATCTTCTAGCGGAATTATAGGATAGCCTCTGTAGATTTCAGGATGTTTTGTCGGAGCTACGATCAGGCATTGTGCTTGAGGATATTCCTCTTTAAACGCTGCGAGTCCTCTAAGGTCGTTTGGGCCTAAGTTCGGCGAGCGTTTAACTTCAATGGCCCAAAATCCTCTTGGGCCGTAAACGACGAAATCTACTTCTAATTTTGTCTGTGTACGCCAAAAGGAGAGGGAGTGTGGTTCTACTTGTGACAACGTCCACGAGCGTAAATGCTGCGCAACCAACCCTTCTAACGCAAGGCCTTCGATTTCTGGCGTACTGTCTAAAATACCACGAGGCCGTAGCGCTCTATAAACTCCAACGTCAAAGAAGTAGAATTTAGGATGGGCAATTAACCGTCTTTTAGCCCGCCTTGAAAATACAGGAATTGAAAAAGCAAGAAATAGGTCTTCCAATATCTGTAGGTAGTTATCCACAGTGGGTCTTTTTACGCTGGCATCCCGGCTTACGGTAGCGCTGGTCCACACAGATCCATAAGAGAAACTTGCTACCTCCAAGAAGCGAGAGAAGTCTCCGATCTGGCGGACTAGGCCTTCAGCCTGTACCTCTTCTCTAAGGTAGAGCTGTAGATAGTTTCTGAGCCTTTCTTCAGGATCGGAGGATTCCCAGATCAGTGGGATAAGCCCTACCGCTAGTGCTTTTTCTAGGGAGAATGCCGAGCCTAGTTCGGAAGCCAAAAAGGGGCTCATCTGCCTTAATAAAGCGCGCCCACCCAAGAGGTCACTTACAGATCGCCGAAGTTTTCGGGTACTGCTTCCTGTCATGATGTATTGAATTTTTTTCTTTTGCTCAATAAGGGCATGAATTTCGGGTAACAATCGCGGTACCCGTTGGATTTCGTCAAGAATCAGGGTGGATCCAGGAGATAGCGCCGCGGCGACATCTCGGATTCGTTCGGGGTAAGCGGCAAACCTTCGTTCTTCTTCTCCCAGCAACAGGTCAATTCTTAATGCGTCGGGATAGTTATGCGAGAGCCACGTCGATTTTCCTGTGCCTCGTGGTCCCAATAAGAAATAACTGTCTTTGGGTGGAGTGATTTTTCTGCGAACGAATTTCATGATTTCCGCCATTGTTAATGGCATTTTACATTGTAAAACGCTATTTGCGATAGCAGAATTTAAGTCTGAGGCACTCTCGTTCGAGAGAGTGAACTTTATTTTGCCATTATTCCCACCGTTACACCTGTCTTCGCTAACGCTTGCGGGTTCACGGTAGGCTACATTTAGAAACCCTCTTCGAGGGTTTTCTTATCGCAACGAACTTGCTGTCAATTATATAAGCATCAAAAAACTATCTTAGACTGATGCGTATGGGATATAATCTTTTTTATCCTGTCATCCTGAAATAAACAAAAGAACTAACCCTGGCTGATTTTAATCAGATCCTTCGAGTATGTATTGAAAGATCAATGGTGCAACGATGGAGGCATCGGATTCGATGACGAAGCGTGGGGTGGTGCTGTCGAGTTTGCCCCAGCTGATTTTTTCGTTCGGTACGGCGCCGCTATAGGATCCAAAGGATGTTGTGGAGTCGCTGATTTGGCAGAAGTAGCTCCAAAGGGGCATTTCGGTATGTTGTAAATCTTGTCGAATCAAGGGGACGACGCAGATGGGAAAATCTCCGGCAATGCCGCCGCCAATCTGAAAAAATCCGATGGGGTGTGTCTGTGCTTCTTGGCGATACCAGTTGACGAGGAAGGCCATCTGCTCTGTTCCTGATTTTACGGTGTCATAGCGCTTGAGATCGCCACTGATGACGTGAGAGACAAATATATTTGCCAAGGTGGAGTCTTCCCATCCAGGAGTAACTATGGGCAGGTTTTTGGCTTGAGCAGCGACCAACCAGGAGTCTTTGGGATCTATCTCATAAAATTGGGTCAGTTTTCCCGACGCAATTAACTGATACATGAATTCGTGCGGCGCATAACGTTTGTCTTCTTTTTCGGCGTTTTGCCAGAGGTCTAACATCAATGTTTCGAGTCGTCGAATGGCTTCATCTTCAGGGATACATGTGTCTGTCACGCGGTTCATGCCGCTGGCGAGGAGTTCTTTTTCATCCTCAGCAGTCAATGAGCGATAATGAGGTACGCGTTTGTAATGTGTATGTGCGACTAGATTGAAGATGTCTTCTTCTAAGTTTGCTCCGGTACAGGAGATGGCGTGGACTTTGTCTTGCCGGATTAATTCCGCGAGCGAAATGCCGAGTTCTGCTGTGCTCATGGCTCCGGCGAGGGTGACCATCATTTTCCCGTTAAGGTGGAGTAGTTGTTCCCAGGCTTCTGCGGCATCGATACATACGGCGGCATTGAAGTGGCGGTAGTGGCGTTGCATAAAGGAGCGGATAAACTTCATTTAGTATTACCTCCAAAGATGTAGCACAGCAGTTTGTATACAAGTTTTGCCGCTAAAAAGTCGGGCGCTTTATTGGCGGGATTGGGGCATAATTCTACGATATCACAGCCGACGATGGTTCGGTTTTTTGCGATTTTTTGTAGTAGATTGAGAATGGGATACCAGTACAATCCACCTGGTTCCGGTGTGCCTGTGGATGGCATAATAGCGGGATCAAAGACATCGAGATCGAAGGTAATGTACACCTGTTCTTCGAGATCAGCGACGACGGCATCGATCCAGTTGTCTTGATTCCAAATGTCGTGAGCGAAGTAGGTGCTTTTTCTGTTTAGGAGGGGCAGTTCTTCAGAGCTCATGCTGCGGATGCCAACGGCGACGATATTGGCGATGTCGGGTATTTCGTGTATGCGAGCCATTACGGAGGCATGGCTGAAGGGATCACCTTCGTAAGCTACTTGTAGATCGGCATGTGCATCGAGCTGAAGTACGCTAAGGCCTGGGTATTTTTGTGCAAAGGCGCGTATGGGTGCTTGTGAGATCGAGTGTTCGCCGCCTATGGTCACCAGGAATTTATCTTGTTTTAAGAATTCTGAAACGCGCTCATACAGTTTGTTCAGCATAGCCTCAGAGGTTTTTTCTTCTATAGCAGGTGCTGTGTGAATGCCTAACGTATACGGTTCAAAATCGGTTTCGATATCGTAGAGTTCCAGATTACGAGAGGCTTCGATGAGGGCTGCGGGCCCTTGATCCGTGCCCTTTTGATAGGTTGTTGTGAGGTCGAATGGAACGGGTAGGATGACGACTTTTGCACGTTCGTTTGCAAATTCATCGGGGAGTCCACCAAAGCGGTTTTCGATTCCATGACCTTGCATCAGACCACCAAGTAGGTATAGCTTTCGAGTGCTTCTCGGAACTTTTTTTGTAACTTAGCGGATTCTTCCGTAGTGAGTCGACCTTGCTTTAAGGAGATTTCGATGGCGATGCGTAGGCGTTCGATGAGCTCTTGTGCGTTGTATTCGACATATTCGAGCACTTCTTTCACGGTGTTGCCTTCGATGACGTTATTGATTTGCCAATGGCCTTCCGAGTCGAGTTCTACGTGAACGGCGTTTGCATCACCGAAGAGGTTGTGAAGGGCGCCTAAGGTTTCCTGATAGGCTCCGACGAGAAAAATTCCGAGGTAGTAGGGTTCTCTACCATTTTGTTCGTGCAGTCTAAGGTAGCTTGTGAGGCCTGGTCGTTGTACAAATTGATCGATTTTACCATCGCTGTCACAGGTTAAATCTGCGATGACTCCTCGGCGATTAGGTTCTTCAAGGAGGCGATGAATGGGCATGACGGGAAAGATTTGATTGATTGCCCAGCAATCGGGCAGCGATTGGAATACGGAAAAATTGCAAAAGTACAGATCGACCAGAAGTTTATCTAACTCTTTGATTTCATCAGGGACTTCGCTAAGTTGCCGAGATGCTTCACGTATTTTGGCGATGAGAGATTTGTAGGCTTCTTCTGCGTAAGCGCGTTCTTTGAGTGACAAGATGCCGTGGACAAACGATTCGAAAATCAGCTCTTTAAGTTGCTGTGCATCATGCAACGCTTCGTGACAGTTGTCTGGTGTGACGGTTTGAAAGATGTTGTAGAGAGAATTTAACAGATCATGCTCGCTGGGCGGTGGGGATAGAGCCTCAAGGTGCGTGCGTGCTGAAGCTATGTCAATCACCTCAGTAATAAGAACGGAGTGCTGAGCGACGATCGCTCTTCCCGATTCAGTAATGAGCACGGGAGGAGGAATTTCCTCTTTCTCACACTCTTCGCCGATAGCTGAAACAACGTCTCTGGCATATTCCTCGACGGTATAATCACGTGACGAATCGGAATTGGATCGGGTCCCATCATAGTCTACTCCCAAGCCACCACCAACATCGAAAAAGCACATCTCCTCACACTGTTTGGCGACTTCTACGTACATACGCGCGGCTTCGCTCAGCACTTTCTTGATCGAAGCAATAGAGGGAATCTGGCTGCCTAAATGAAAATGAAGCAGTTTAGCCCAAGAGGTCTTGTTTACAGTTTTTAGGATCTCAATGCATTTGATGATTTCATGAGAGCTTAGGCCGAATTTGGCCAGATCGCCTCCAGATGTACTCCAGTGGCCACTGCCTTTGTTAAACGGTCGCATGCGAAAGCCAATTTCTGCTTCAATTTTTAACCGTTCGGCAATTTCAAGAACCAGCTGCAACTCATAGAACTGTTCGATGATGATAATGGAGCGTCGTCCGACTTTTGTCGCTAAGAGGGCAAGCTCGATGTACTCTTCGTCCTTATATCCATTACAAAGGAGCAAGGCTCCTGGGTTGTCATGGATGGCTAAGACGGCGATTAGTTCAGGCTTGCTGCCAACTTCCAAGCCGAGCAAACTTCCAGACCCTGCTGCTTGAATTACCCCTACAATGCTACGCTGCTGATTTACTTTTATTGGATAGGCCAAGCGAAATGTATTTCCATAACGAAACTCGTTGATGGCTGCGTCGAAAGCACGTTGAATGACCCGGACGCAGTCTCGAAGGATGTCATCAAAACGGATGAGAATAGGTGGTTCGATTCCTCGTTGCACAAGCGACCGAACCAGTTCATACAAATCACCCGTTTTTCCTTTAGGTTGACCGCGCACAATCACATGACCAGCATCATTGACCTCTATGTAAGGATTTCCCCACGCACGCACGCGATAAATATCACCGAAATGTGTTTGCCTGCCAGCCTCCTTAACGCCCATAGAACCTCCTAAGGAAAAATCCCAACTATGTATTTCAAATAGTTTTATGGAAAGGGTAAAAGGTGACTGGCTTGGGGAATGGAAATTCGTGCCCGTGCCCGTGTGCGTGCCCTTGCCCGATTTTTAATTTGGCCGGGCACGGGCACGCACACGGGCACGAATCTCATTTTTCTTCGGAACGAATGGAATTTTCCTCCTTGCATCAAATGATGCAAAAGTCTTATGCTTTACCCTTGTTAAAACGGGGTATTAGCTCAGTTGGTTAGAGCGCCACGTTGACATCGTGGAGGTCAGCTGTTCGAGTCAGCTATATCCCATTCCTCTTCATGTGAGGCAATGGGTCTTAAACAATCGTCTTCTTTACTTAAAGGAATACGCCACACAGCGGGCGTCGTTCTTATTTCAGCTTTGCAAAAGCTTTTTTCCCGTATTCAGCCTCTCGAAGTGCTCACGGATGGCGTAAGTTTTACGGTTACGTTTTTTCTTGATGTTCCGCTACCGGAAGGGCTGCTACCAGAAATCGAGCAGCAGATGGTGGCGATTATTCGTAAGCATCCGCACATCGAAAGTGTGGAAACCCTTGCAAATAACGTTGCAGAGTATTTTGAAGATCGTCAACAGACGATTCTCGCTGATGAGCTGCGCGCTCAAGGGCCGGAACTCATTCCAGTCATTCGCATGGGAGATTTGCTTTTCCCTTGTGATACACCTCATGAATTGGATGTATCTCTCATTGGCGCGATCAAGTTGTTGTCTATCGAGCATAACAGTGAAACCGGCCTCTCGACTATATGTGGAACAGCTTTTACCGATCGCAAAGAGCTAAAGCAGTTTCTCAAGCGAAGCGAATTGGCAAAGACGCGCGATCATTGTTTACTCGTGCAAGAAATGCAGCTTTTTGGTCTGCACCAAGGCGAATGGTTTTGGCTTCCAAAGGGGGCGATCATCCGTCGCGAGCTTTTGCGCTGGTGGGAAATGGAAGTTAAGCAACGGCATTTTCAAGCTGTTTCTTACGTTACTCGAGATGATTTCGCGCTAGCGCATGCCAGAATCTACGCGGCGACATGGCATTCGTACAGTGATCTTCCTCAGCGTTATTGCGAGGTTGTCAAGGTCGAAGAACCCGATATTCATTTGTGCGGTCTATTACAAACAAACGTCTTCCATGGCGATGCTCTCAGTGTTTTTTGCCGCTCGGATCAAGTTTTGTTTGAGCTTCAACTGCTTCTAGAGCTGCTTGTGAAGACGGTTCAGCAATTCGGTTTGGTCTATGAAATTCATGTCTTCGGCACCCATAGATGGGTTTTGGAAGCGTTGCAACAGACAGGTCTTGAGTACATGCAAATACCATCGCTCTCGACTAATAAAACGAGCGTTGAGTTCCATATTGAAGACGCTTTAGGGCGTGTTTGGGTAGGGCCGCAACTAACGCTGCACCAGACGTTGCCAAAAGAACAGCATCTCCGATTTCAAGCTGCTGACGGGGAATTGCGAACTCCAGTACAACTCTCTGCTTCGCTGTTCACCTCGATAGAAAGATTTGCAGCACTGCTGATCGAACATTTTGCAGGAGCACTCCCTCTCTGGCTTGCCCCAGAACAGGTGCGCATCATCCCTCTCACAGAAAGGCATATTGACTACTGTGAGCAAGTACGTAATACTGTTGCCGATCACCGACTTAGAGTAGGGACAGATCTACGTCGTGACACCCTGTCTGCCAGAGTGTTTGCCGCAGAAAATGCCCGCATACCCTATATACTGGTTGTCGGAGATCAAGAAGAACGGGAAGGTTGCGTTACAGTGCGAGATTCGTGTTCAGGGACCGTTACACACCGTGTTGGTCTCACCGAATTTATCCAACAAGTCCAGGAGGAGTCCGGACAGCGCAAAACCACCCATAAACGCAAACCCTGAGGAAAAACGATTGAGAGTTAACAAGCAAATTAGAGCCCCACAAGTGCGGGTGATCAGTTCAACCGGAGAACAAATTGGTGTCATCACGATCGAAGAAGCTCTTCAGCTCGCCGCACGTGAAGGTCTCGACCTCGTTGAGATTGCACCCTCCGTCCAACCTCCCGTCTGCAAAATCATAGATTACGGTAAATTCCGGTATGACCAGACAAAACGAGAGAAAGAAAGCAAAAAAGCCCAGCACGTTATCAAGGTCAAAGAGGTCAAAGTTAAGCCCAATATCGATACCCACGACCTAGAGACCAAAACTCGCCACGCGAGAGATTTTCTCGTAAAAGGCAATAAAGTGAAGGTGACTTGTACGTTCCGCGGACGCGAAAGAGCCCATCCGGAACACGGCGAAAAGGTCATTCAATCCCTGGTACAAGCCCTAGAAGATGTCGGAACGGTGGAAGCACCCTCCATCCTCATGGGAAAAACCATGACGCTCATTATGGCGCCAGGGCCCAAAAAGAAGAAGTAGGAAAAGTGACGAGTGTGACCATTCAGCGCTTGCAAACAATTAACAGTCGTGGCATGATTGCACTGTGCTCGACGAGCTTAAGACTTAGGAGACAAAATCGTGCCTAAAATGAAAACGCGTAAAGCTGTAGCAGCAAAATTCAAGGTGACCGCAACAGGAAAACTATTGCGTCGAAAGCCTGGAAAACGACACCTATTAACTGGTAAAACCGGCAAACTTAAACGTCATCTTGGAAAAAGCGCCCTTGTGCCTGACACTATTGTAGATAAGTACAAAATGATGATGTGCGTTTAGGATTGGCTGAAGGAAGACTAGGAGAAACTATCAATGGTAAGAGCAACCAGCTCAGTAGCATCACGGCGCCGTAGAAAGCGTCTCTTTAAAAAAGCTAAAGGCTTTGTAGGGGACCGCAAAAACCACTTGCGTCTCACTAAAGATGCTGTGATGAAGGCAATGGCCTTTAATTACATCCATCGCAAGCAGAATAAACGGAATTTCCGCAAACTCTGGATTATGCGCATTGGTGTGGCAAGCAAGATCAACGGTATGTCTTACAGCAAGCTCATTCACGGACTGCGTTTAGCAGGCTGCGAGTTGAATCGTAAGATGTTGGCCGATATGGCTGTTCGCGACCCACAAAGCTTTGCCTCTGTGGTCGGATGCGCAAGAGAAGCGCTGGCCTAATAAAGAAGCCGGGAATTAGACGTCAGTAGCCAGAAGTGAAGAAGAAGGAACAACCTATCCTCTGGACTTCAGGCTCCTGATCCCTGATTCCTGGCTTCTTATTTCCAACCGTCACCGATTTTGAAGGGATCATGCAGCGCATCGACGAAATCAGTAATGCATTTCAACAAGACCTTTCGCAAGCGAAGTCCTCAGTCGATATCGAGGCACTCAAGGTTAAATATCTTGGACGAAAAGGTCCTATTCAGCAGGCGATGCAAAGCCTCAAAGAAGCTACAGCAGAAGAGCGGCCGCTTTTGGGGAAGCAGATCAATGATCTAAAAGTAGCCCTTACAAGTAGTTGTGAAGAGGCTGAAGAGCGTTTTTACCAGCAGGAGTTAGGTGGTAGGCTTGTTGAGGAGACGTTAGACGTCACGCTTCCTGGCCGTCGGTCTAATCGCGGTAACAAGCATCTCATTACCCATATGTTGGATACGATGCTCGACACTCTTGTCGAACTTGGTTTTTCCGTTCAGTATGGGCCGGATATTGAAACCGATTATTATAATTTTGAAGCTTTAAATTTTGCTGCAGACCATCCTGCGCGCGATATGCAAGACACTTTTTTCGTCAGTGATGACGTTCTCTTACGTACGCATACCAGCAACGTGCAGGTGCGTGTGATGGAAATGACCAAGCCTCCAATCCGGATTGTTGCACCGGGAAAAGTGTATCGCAACGAAGCTGTAACAGCACGCTCTCACGTGTTCTTCCATCAATTGGAGGCGTTTTATATCGACAAGGGAGTTTCGTTTACTCACCTGTTGGGTACGTTAGAGAGCTTCTTACATAAGATATTTGGAAAGGAGACGGCCATTCGCTATCGTCCAAGTTATTTCCCGTTTGTTGAGCCTGGAATGGAAGTCGACATTCGCTGTTCTCTTTGTCAAGGAAAAGGCTGTGGCCTGTGCAAACAGTCCGGTTGGTTGGAAGTGCTAGGTGCTGGTATGATCCATCCTGAAGTACTCAAGAATGGTGGAATTGATCCTGAAGAATATTCTGGTTTTGCCTGGGGACTCGGTGTCGAACGCATTGCTAATATCAAATTCGGCGTCAGTGATATTCGCCTTTTCACCGAAAATAATCTGCGCTTTTTGCAGCAATTTTCAGTGGTGAAATGAGATTCGTGAATCCATTGGTTAAGCTGGCGAGATAATTTTAATCGTCAACAGGATAAGCAGGATCGTACGCGGCAGGGTAGACAGGATAATTATGAGTCAACAGTCCTCCAGAAGCCAAGTTATGCTTTTTTTTAAACGCAAAGACGTAAAGACGCGAAGAGAACGTCAAGGAAAAGCAAACTCTCAGGTTCGACATAGAGCTATGAAACTAAAAGCACTTTCTTTGCGTCTTTGCGTCTTTGCGTTTGAAAAGAAGCATAGCTTGGTTTCTGCTATAGTTGTAGCCCCAGCACAATCCTATCTATCTTGCGGCTTGCGATTCTGCCTATCCTGTTATTTTTGAACTCTAATTACTGAACTACTGAACTATTGAAAAGAGAGAACAATCATCATGACTAATTGGAAAGCGTTAATTACGGTCTTTCTTATCGGCTTTGGAATCTGGTTTGCCCCGCCGCCAGAGGGGTTGAATGAGAATGCTTGGCATCTTTTAGCGATTTTTGTAGCGACCATTTCTGGGCTAGTCTTAAAGCCGTTGCCGATGGGTGCAGTGGCTATCATTGGATTGACGGTCACGGGGCTTACTGAGGTAATGGCGCCATTGGCTAAGACTCCTCATGGTGTTGTGGAGCTGCTTTTTGCTGGTTTTGCCAATTCGCAGATTTGGCTGATTGTTTTGGCGTGTTTTATAGCGCGTGGATTTATCAAAACGGGGTTAGCGAGCCGCATTGCGTATATGTTTTTGCAGGTATTTGGGCGTAATGCGATGGGTTTGTCGTATGGATTTCTGTTAAGCGACCTTATCACTGCACCGGTGATTCCTAGCAGTACTGCGCGTGCAGGGGGAGTGTTGATGCCCATACTTCGTTCTGTTTGTTCGGCATTGGGTAGCAAGCCTGAAGATGGTACCTCGAATAAGATAGCGACCTTTCTCACGCTCACTACTTTTCATGGAACAGTTGTGTCTAGTGGGATGTTTTTGACGGCGATGGCGGCGAATCCTGTTGTGGCTCGCCTTGCGTTGGATAGTGGTGTGGACTTAACCTGGGGTGTGTGGGCTAAGGCGGCGATACTACCGGGGCTGATTACTTTGGCGGTTATTCCGTTGGTTGTGTGGTTGCTTAGTCCTCCTACCATGCGAGATGTGTCGTATGCACAGCAGCATGCGAGTGAGAGTTTGGCTGCCATGGGAACGATGCGTCGAAGTGAATGGATTATGCTGGGTTGTTTTATCCTTCTTTTGGTGTTGTGGATTTTTGGTCAGCAATTGGGGATCAATCCTACAGTGGCCGCTCTGGTAGGCGTATCGCTTCTTCTGATGTCTCATGTACTTACTTGGAAGGATATCATAGCTGAGGAAATAGCCTGGGACACATTGGTCTGGTTTTCGGTATTGGTGATGATGGCTAGCGGGCTGAGTGGTTTAGGTTTTATCCAGTGGTTTGGGGCTACAGTGGTGACATTGGTACAAGGTTATCCCTGGCATCTTGCGTTGGTGATATTGGGAGCGATCTACTTCTATAGCCACTATTTCTTTGCTAGTATCACAGCGCATGTGAGCGCGATGTATGCACCATTTATGGCTGTAAGCATTGCTGTGGGGACCCCTCCAATGTTAGCAGCTCTGGCTTTAGGATTTTTGAGCGCACTTTTCGGAGGGCTAACGCACTACAGCAGTGGCCAGGCGCCTGTTATGTTTAGCTCTAAATATGTCGATCTTAAAAAATGGTGGGGCGTTGGAGCGGTGTTGGGCGTCGTTTATATCGTGATCTGGATGGGTATTGGACCCTACTGGTGGGCTTGGCTTGGGTTGTACTAATGTGGACCGTGGCCTCAGAGCATGCAGGAATGCGACTCTCTGCTTTCCTGCACATTCAGCTGGGATCTGATTACACAGTTCGCCAACTCAAATTGATGATCGAACACAGTCTATGCGATATCAACGGCGTGGTGGAACGGTTTTCTTCTACGCCTGTGCGCGTGGGAGATCAAGTCTCTCTCATCATGGAGGAAGTTTCGCAGGCTCCTATAGCATTTGAATCCACGCGCATTATCTATGAAGATGAGGAGTTGTTTGTGTATGACAAGCCTCCTGGCATAGCTGTTGATGGGGATAATGGGCTGGCAAGTTTAATTTCAAAAAAGCACGGTGCTGTGGAGATGGTTCATAGAATCGACAGAGATACCAGTGGCGTTATTCTTTTTGCCAAAACTGCAGCGGCTCGTAGATACATTGAGAATCAGTTTAGGGAAAGAGTCCCGACGAAGGTTTATCTTGCGCTTGTTGCTGGAATTCCGGCAAAGACGCATGGCATTATTCAGAGTTATCTCGGAGTGATTCAAGAGTATCATGGACAGAAAGTTTATGGCCCTACAGATAGGCATAAAGGTAAATTATCGGAGACCGCGTGGAAGGTGTTGAAGACAGGTCATGATATTGCCTTGATGGAATGCCGACCAAAGACGGGACGTACTCATCAAATTCGCGTGCATATGTTAGAGCTTGGGCATCCATTGCTTGGAGATACGCATTATGCGCGCAAAAGGCTGCATCCAGATGTGCGAAGATGCCTTTTACACGCATTGGAACTCACTATCGCACATCCCATGTCGGGGGAGTTGGTTACGTTTAAAGCTGGGATTCCAGACGATTTTCGGCGGTTGATTCCGGTTTAGGACAAGGACATCCGCTCACATTGAGAACCCGAGCTCGGATTCTACCTCGTGAAAGGGAGCTGCTGGGCCCGCTTATTCAGAAAGAACTGCAACCTAGAAGCATCTGAGGGGTAGTGCGCCTGTTCATGAAAGACTTGGTGGCGGATATGGTCAATACCACCCTTTTTGACGATGCCGACAAGAATATCCTTTTTGTAGAGAAGAATATTGCCCTCAATACAACGTGGAGCTGATGCAGCGATTGAATCCGCTTCTTTTTCCCAAACTCTGCGAATATAACGAATGGAGCGACGTAGAAGCTGCGGACTCATTGCGGTACGAGTCACTAGACTCGCGCATAGACCATAGCTTAAAGGAAGGATAGCATGCTGGCTATCGGAAAAGAAGCTGCTAATTAAAGCTACAACGCCGCCAATACACATCGGGATTGTCACCTGAAACAACACGCCTAGCAACCACTGCAGAAACCTTCCCCTAGTCGGATTCAAGTGATGCGCTTGGATATGCCCGAATTCGTGAGCGAGTTCGCCTTCCAGCTCCAATTGACTCAGACAATTGCCGTAATGCTCGACCAGACGAACTAATTTCCCTTTGGGCATTCCTTCTGAAAAACGGTGTGCGTAGTCCACCATGTCCTCGATCGAATCGGGACTTTTTTTGAGGAACTGCTGCCACGTAGCCCAGTCGACCTGGCTGAATAGTTTCTTGGATGAGGTTTCTTTTTCTTGATCTAGGACAACAGCGCGACGAAGGTAGTGGAAGGGAATGATGATTGTGGGGGTGCCGTTGTGCCAGACAGCACGAGAGGTATCAGCTCCCACTTGGACAGCAAATTTTACCTCATGACCTTCAGGTAAGCCTAAATCTTTGCCCACCTTGTGCCAAATTTCTTTGATCTGTCGAAAACGGGTGGCATCTTTGACCGTGAGCTCGTGCTCTAGGGTGATGTGCTCGCCATTGGTGTTGCAATTAGGCCGAAAAAGGCGCTCATATGCTCTATAAAAACACTTAGTGGCAAGGTTTAAAAACAACATTTAGACACACTCTAGTTGAAATTATGCTACTATTATAGCTAGGCTAAACATTAATTTCAATAAAATATTTATTAAGAATAAATAAAGGTAGGGCTGTTATGAAAACATAACAACCCCATTTTTTAGACTTTAGGATTTCTAGTCTTGATCAAGAACTTGAAGTAACTCTGTCTCTGGGCATGCAGCTGGAATTGAATTAGCGATGCGATCATGAATTTGTTCAAATTCGGGGCGACGGTCTTTATCGGACCCTTTGTAACGACTCATGACGAGGAAGAATGTTTGACCGTGGAGGACCATGGTAGTTTTGCATATTGGGCCTTCGAAACGAACTTCACCGGTTTTTTTATCTTCAACTTTATCTTTATCCCATATGACTTCGTCGAGGCGTTTTACGGGTTCTCCGTTGTAGGAGAGATCTACCTCTTGATGTGCGAATTTGATTAGTTCACAATCACACTCTTCTCCACCGCAGGTGCAAAACCACTCTTCGTTCTCTTTGACTAGTTTTTCCCAGTCTGGAGTTGGCCCGACAGACCGTATGGCGATGGCTGTGTAGGTGTCATGATCGGTGGTGTCTACGGTGAGGCAGAGCTCTTTTTTGCGGGAGTTGTAGCTCCATTCTTCGATTGCAGGAAGTTCGAAACAGGAACCTTCGTAATCGGCAATGGCAAGTACTTCGACCCATCCGCTTTCTTCGGGTGTAGCCACGAAGTGGTAGGTGATGGCTTCACCGTTCAGTCCAATGGATGAAAAATTTTCGGTTGCTGCATGCAGCTGACCAGCAACGGCTGCTAGACACAATGTTAGTAACAGTTTTAGATGTTTCATGGTTTCTCTCCTTATTTGTAAATTTCGGGAAAAATACAGAGAGTACATCTCTAAGTTTTAAGTCGTCAATTTTTTATTTTTTCAGGATAACAGGATGAACAGGATGAATTTGAAGATAGTTGAGTTTCTTAAAATTTTTCCTGAATTTCTTTTATCCTGTTCATCCTGTTATCCTGAAAAAAATAAATCTTGCGCAGCGGTAGGTTAGCGCTTTATTCTTCTTGCTATGGCTTTACCTGGTTCCCTGCAGATCTTGACTGTTTCGCAGTTGACGACTGCGATCAAGCATAGTTTAGAAGCGACGTTTCCTTTGGTGCAGATAGAAGGGGAGGTGAGCAATTTTACGCAGCATAGCTCTGGGCATCTGTATTTCTCTTTGAAAGACCAAGGAGCTGCGATTCAGGCGGTCATGTTTCGCAGTGCGACTACGCAGCTAGCATTTTTGCCTAAAGCTGGCGACAAGGTGGTTGTGAGTGCAAATTTGACTGTCTATCCACAGCGCGGCAACTATCAGCTGATGGTGCAATCGATGCGTCTGGCTGGTGTTGGGGAGCTGCTCGCTAAGCTCGAACAACTCAAGCTAAAGCTGAAAGCAAAGGGTTGGTTTGATCAGAAACACAAAAAAGCTCTCCCACTCTATCCGAAACGTATCGGAGTTGTCTCGAGTCCGACGGGAGCTGCCATTCAGGATATTTTGCGTGTCCTGCAGCATCGCTATGCGGGATTTCATCTGATTCTCAATCCGGTTCGTGTCCAGGGTGACGGATCCGCACAGGAGGTGGCACAGGCGATCCGCGATTTTAATACTTACAAGCTAGCAGATGTTCTCATTGTGGCGCGCGGTGGAGGCAGCATTGAAGATCTATGGGCGTTCAACGAAGAAGTTGTAGCGGCGGCTATTTTTGAGAGTCAAATTCCTCTAGTCAGTGCAATTGGACATGAAACGGATTTCACCATTGCTGATTTCGTGTCGGATGTCCGAGCGGCGACGCCTTCGCAGGCGGCGGAACTTGTCATCAAGGAGAAGGCGCAGAAGGAGCGTTTTCTGAGGCAAACGCGTGAGCAGTTGGAGCAGCGGCTAACGCAGATGCTGCGTCATTTTAGGCAGCGGCTTAAGGATGTGCGTAGCCAGCCGATGATTAGTAATCCGTACCATTGGCTTGGGTTAAAGCTGCAGCGTATGGATGACCTTAGGCAGCAGATCGACCAATCGATTCAGGTACATCTTCGTCATCTCCGCACTCGTCTTGACGGAGATCGGCGACGAGCTATGGCTCTGGATCCCTCTCTACAATTGCAGCATCTTCGCCAAAAAATAGCCGCATGGCAAGTGAGTCTCACCAGGTGCGCTCTTCATATCTTTCAGCTTAAGCGCGAGCAGTTGGGAAAATTGGACCAGGTTCTCAGGGCGATTAATCCTAAGCGCTTGCTTTCTAGAGGTTATAGCATTCTGTTATCACAAAAAACGGGGTTGGTGATAAACTCTGTTCGAACCCTAAGCACAGACGAAAACCTACGCATGGTACTCTCGGACGGTGAAGCTACCGCGCAAGTAAAGGATATCACTCCATCGTGAAAGAAGAACAGAAGCAAGAGCCTAGTTTTGAGAACGCATTTCAGCGTTTAGAACGTATTTTGGAGAAGATGAACTCCAATCAGACTTCCTTAGATGAATCTTTGGCTCTTTTTGAAGAGGCGGAAACGTTGATTTCTTTCTGTAATAAGCGTCTTAGTGAAGCGGAGCAAAAGGTTGAGAAGCTAGTAAAAAGTCGTTCTGGCGAATTAGTCCTCGGGAAAGAGGGAAAACCTATGACCGAAGATTTTCGAGGATAACCCACCATGACGCCCCGTCTGCTCGATGGTATCGATAGTCCGGATGATATAAGTAATCTGAGCATGACTGAGCTGAATCAGCTCGCTCAAGAACTACGTGAACGCATCATCGAAGTGATGTCAGTCAATGGCGGTCATCTAGCTTCGAGCTTAGGCGCTGTAGAGATTGTGTTGGCCTTACATCGTGTATTCCAGTCGCCGCGCGACAAATTTATCTGGGACATCGGTCATCAAACCTACGCGCACAAACTCATCACCGGGCGGAAGGATCGATTTCATGAAGTACGCAAGCACAAGGGTTTGTCGGGGTTCACTAACCCGAATGAATCTCCTCACGACCACTTTCACGCCGGCCATGCAGGTGCTGCGCTTTCTACAGCTTTAGGGATGGCTAAAAACCGCGATATGTCGCAGCGGGATGAGTATATTCTTCCGATTATTGGGGATGCCGCGCTTACGTGCGGATTGACCTATGAAGCACTTAACAATATGCAGCGCAGCTTAAAACGCTTTATCATCATCCTGAACGACAACCAAATGTCCATTTCAGAAAACGTGGGCTGCATCACGCATATTCTCAGCCGTTTATTGAGCAACCCGACATCCACGCGTCTGCATCAAGAGGTCGATGCCATTGTATCCAAGGTGCCTTCGGTAGGCTCCAGCTTGTCTCGGCAGGGACATAAAATTGTCGAATCGCTCAAAAACCTCGTAAGCCCTGCTGCTTTCTTCAAACATTTTGGTCTCTCCTACATAGGACCTATTGATGGCCACAACGTCAAGAAGCTGATCGAGACGCTCGAAGGCGTAAAGGACTCTACCTGGCCTGTGCTTGTGCATGTGATCACCGAGAAGGGTCACGGAATGTCGGAAGCGGTGAAGAACCCGACCAATTATCATGGGGCACGCCCCTTCGATTTACAAACGGGTAAATTCTTGCCTACGGCAACACCACAGGAAACCTTTCCTAAAATATTTGGCCGACATGTGTTGAGGATGGGAGAGAACGACCCTAGTCTCGTAGCTGTTACACCAGCTATGTCGGCAGGTTCATGTTTAGATGCCTTCATGACGCGATTTCCGGAGCGCTGCATTGATGTAGGCATCGCCGAATCGCATAGTGTAGCCTATAGCGGCGGTTTGGCTTATGGCGGCAAAATGAAGGTGCTGGCTACAATCTATTCCACTTTTCTGCAGCGCGCTTTTGACAACGTTTATCACGATGTTTGCCTGCAAGAGCTCCCAGTTGTCTTTGCGATCGACCGCGCCGGAATTGCAGGCGGCGATGGCCAGATGGCAAATGGCATCTATGACATTGGATTCCTGAATGCAATGCCCAATATGATTATTTCACAACCCCGCGATGGCCATGTGCTCAAGGAATTACTGGAGTCAGCTTTCTCTTGGGGTCGCCCGGCGGCAATTCGTTATCCCAACATAACGACTAGCGAGCCTCAATTGCCCATTACGAAACGCGAACCAGGCTGCGGTGAACTGCTTGCGGCTGGACAAGATTTACTAATAATTGGCCTCGGACATATGTGTGAAACAGCTTTGATGGTGCGCGAGCAACTGCTTGCTATCGGCATCAATGCCACTGTTCTTGATCCTGTTTTTGTGAAACCGCTAGATACCGAACTCCTATGCGATCTTCTGCTGTCCCACCGCTATCTAGTGACAATCGAGGAACATGCCCTCACATGTGGTCTTGGAGCTATCATCAACCACTTTTTGATGAGCCATGGATACAGCAATGTACAGGTTGTTAATTTTGGCATTCCTGAAACCTTCGTCGAACAGGGAGGCCATCGGGAATTGTTAAAGGAACTTGGACTTTCACCAGAACAAATAGCTGCCGTAATTCAACATCGCTTTGCCTTCCATAATCCGCCTTCAACGGTCCCTGCACCATTATGATCATCGCACTTTTTCCCAATACCCAAAAAAGCCAGACTAAAAATATTGCCTTGGGTATCAAGGAATTTTTTTCATCCCGGCACATCACTGTAGTGGCTGAAGATGCAGAGGCGCAGTTGCTCGGTTTACCGCTTTTGTCATCTGTGGCGCCTGAATCCATTGATTTTTTGATTTCTCTTGGCGGCGATGGAACGATTTTGCGGCTGATGCATCGCCATCCAGAACTCTCTGCGCCCCTCTTAGGCATTAATTTGGGTGGGCTAGGATTTATGGCGGATGTTCCCATTGCGGACATCTATCCCAGCCTGCAAGATCTTTTAGACGGCAACTATCGCATACAGCGCCGTATCATGATGGAGGGTCTCACCGCACAAGGAGAGGTCTGTTTTGCTATCAACGAAATGGTTGTTCATCGCGCGCAAAACCCCAGCCTCGTAGACCTCGGTGTGCATGTTGATGGCCAGTATCTCAACACCTTTTCTGCTGATGGTATCATCATATCCACTCCTAGCGGCTCTACAGCCTATTCCTTAGCTGCGGGTGGACCTATTCTGACCCCAGAACTCAACGCTTTTGTCGTGACACCGATTAGCCCACATACCATATCCAATCGTCCTATCGTCGTAATGCCGCAAAAAGAAATTCAGATCCAATACCTCAGCGAATATCACCCCGTCGAGATCACCTTTGATGGCATCTCACGTTACGCTCTCGCTACCGGCGAAGTCTTTCACATAAGACCCACAGAAAGAAAATTTCCTCTTATAAGCCTTTCCAGGCATGATTATTTCTCTACTCTGCGTTCTAAGCTAGGCTGGACCGGTAAGCTAAGGGCTTAAAAGGTGAGCAAAGAGCCCCTTTCCACAATGCCTTCTTAGCCATCCGATCTCCGAACATAACTCAAAAGCCATCAAAATGGCAAAAATGGCATGAAATAGATAGCTTTTTTTTGATCAATATGGCATCAAATGGGTCAAAATTCATCAAAAGCGCTTGGCTACACAGCCTTAATTGATTATGAAAATTCATTTTGTAATCAACTTAATCTAAGTCGTTTGCAACCGATCTAGAGAAAATATTTACCATTAAGCAAAAAATATAGTGGATCATTTATGTCGCAACGCGTATCTACAAAAGGTAAATCCTTTCTTGCTAGTGGGACTTAAAGCACAGGTTGCTCTAAATACCAAAAGCAAGGAAAGGACAAAGTCACAGGGAGAACGACCCTAGAGCATGACTTGAGGCGTCTTAGACCTGTGTGTTGATCGCAGAAATGAGATCGAAATTTAGAAACTGTAACCTAACAGGAGTTTCGCAATGAAGAAACTGTTCTCCATGATGGCAATGGCTGCCGCAACATTAATGTTGACAAGCTGCTGCTGCGAAAGAGATTGCTGCTACGACAATTGCTGCAAACCACGTTGCTGCAAACCACGTTGCTGCCCACAGCCTTGCTGTCAACAGCCTTGCTGCCGGCCAAATCCTTGCTGCGACTATAACGGCTGCGGCGGATACTAAAAACGTTGTCTGCTCTAGGGCAGACACGTAGGAGCGGGGGGTCCTATTCTCCCCGTTCCGCATAAGTTTAAGACATCACTTCACTCCGGCGATCGAATCCGGCGTGGCGATCAAAAAATAGTGAGCTGAAACTCAAAACGAGCAAAGAAAACAAGGAGACCTTAATGAAGAAGTTAGCATCCTTCACATCTTCCTTAGTGATGATGACAGTAGCTTTGCTACTCACAAGCTGCTGCGGTTTGGAAAATTGCTGGGATAATTCTTGGTGGGATAACTGCTGCAATAAGTGCTGCAATACCAACAACGACTGTTGCGAAGAGCGTTGCTGCTGCAATAGACCAGAAGTACCATGCTGCCACCACAATCACTGCCACTGCCCTTGCCCCGAATGGTGCGGCGAACGGCAAGCATACGATTACTGCGATCCTAGCGATTATCGACTCCGCTATTAGTCGTTTACTAATCGGCTGACACAAGTCAAACACGAAAATTAAGGAGACTTTAATGAGGAAACAACTGGGAACACTAATGTCGCTCATGTTATTCTGTGCGACGGCTCTAGTAGGTGTCGGTTGTTCCGGATGGAACCGTGGCGGCAGCGATTGCTACTATGATGCTTCGGCCGGATACAACTGGAATTCATGCTGCGAGCCGATTTGCCCGGAAGGCCCAAAACAGTGTGGCCCTCGTCGTGAGCAGGTTATTGCAAGTGACATTACTTGCGATGGCGTACAAGTGATAGCGAGATTGCCGAACATGTGCTTGCTTGGCGATCAATTTTGCCTAGATTTGGAAGTACATGCCCTGCGTGACGTCTGTGACGTGACGATTGGCACGACTCTTCCAGAGGGCGTGCAGTTCATCCGCAGCGAACCCGATGCATTTGTAGACGGTTCTAAGCTGGAGTGGACATTGGACCACCTGCGTAATGGCGAGTGCCAGAATGTGCGTATCTGTTTGCGTTGTGAAAGAGAAGGTGCAGCTTGCACTTGCTTTTGCGTCAGCGCAACACCAGTCGCCTTCTGTACTCTCATGTGTGCAAGACCTGTTCTGTGCTGCGAAATCTGTGGTCCAACAGAAGCTTGTCCAGGTGATTGCTTGAATTACACGATCAGTGTAACTAACCGTGGTACATGCACAGCCTATGATGTTGTGGTCACCAACCAAGTTCCAGATGGGCTTGAACACCCAAGTGGACAGTGCTGCTTGACTTACAAGTTGTGCGAACTCGGTGCATGCCAAACGAAGCGCATAAATGTTTGCTACCGAGCCTGCAAACGAGGACGTATCTTGAATACGGCTTCTGTGTCGGCTTGCAACGCAGACTCTTGCTCTTGTGAGTGCAATTGCACGGTTTGCAAATACTGCTGCGAAGTAGTTAAAGAAGGACCTAAAGAAGTTCGTATCGGACAAAACGCCGATTACGACATCCATGTAACTAACGTTGGCGATAGACCGTTGACAGAAGTTAACGTGGTTGATATTGCCCCTTCAGGTACTTCCGTCGTATCGGCTAACGGAGCTCATATCTCCGGTAACCGTGCAGTATGGCAAATCGACGAGTTGAGACCCGGTGAAACGGTTACTCTTCCGATCACCCTGACTACCTGTTGCCCAGGCTACTACTGCAACCGCGTTTGCGTCAGCAACTGCCAAGGCGCATGTTGCCAAGCAGATTGCTCATGCCGTTGGAGAGGTACGCCAGCACTGAACGTATGCGTCTTGGATCTAACTGATCCAGTATGCATCGGAGACAACACTTGCTACCGGATCCAGGTAACAAACCAAGGATCTGAGCCGGATGAAAACGTAAAAGTTACAGTCCGGTTCCCACGTGAAATCGCGCCAATCAGCGCACGTGGAGCTACAGGTGGTACGATCTCCGGGTCAACGGTGACTTTTGCCCCTTATTCCCCGCTGGGAGCACGCCAGTCTGTCGACTTCTACGTCGAAGCCCGTGCTCATGAAGCTGGGGATGCTCGTATCAAGGTCGAAGTGATGTCTGATTCGATTACCACACCTATTGTACAAGAAGAAAGTACAATAGTGAACTAAGGCGGACTCACAAAGTTCTCCTATAGAGGGCAAGCTTGGCTAACGCCAGGCTTGCCTTTTTGTTTTAGGGGATCCCTCCATCGTGCCCGTGCCCGAAAAGGCATGAAGCTATGTAAAAAGCAGTTGTGAAAGGCTAATCCCATAAATCCGGCACGCACACGGGCACAGGCATGAGAGTATGGTTGGACAAAGGGTTGGAACCGAATTTTCTTTTCGGTACATCTACGAAATGATAAAATGTGGCGATGCATTTTTCATTTACAGACGATTCATTAATTCTAGGAATTGAAACCACGTGCGACGAAACGGCTTGTGCGGTGGTACGAGGTGGACAGGAGATCTTGTCCAACGTTGTTTCTTCACAGATTGATTTACATGCAGCATTTGGGGGTGTGGTTCCTGAGTTGGCGTGTCGCCGGCATTTGGACTTGCTCGTTCCCGTCATGAGAAAAGCGGTCGAAGAAGCTGGTTGTGAGCTATCCAAATTGGGTGGCATTGCAGTTGCCGCTGGGCCGGGTTTGGTGGGAGCCTTGTTGATTGGAGTTAACGCCGCTAAAGCTTTGTCGCTGGCTCTAACAAAGCCCCTAATTGGAGTGAATCATGTTGAGGGGCATTTGTATGCCGCATTGATGGGACGGCTGTCAGCCATTACTTTTCCTTGCCTTGGCGTGGTTGTTTCAGGTGGTCACACGGCTATTCTTGAGATCCAAGCTTTGGGTAGCTATAAGCTCATTGGCCAAACAGTAGACGATGCTATTGGAGAAGCCTTTGATAAGGTCGCTAAAATCCTTGGATTGCCCTATCCAGGAGGTCCGGTTGTCGAGCAGCTCGCCAAACAAGGCAATCCGACAAAATTTCCCTTTCGCAGTGGCCGCATCAAAGGCCGACCCTTAGATCTTTCGTTTAGTGGATTAAAAACGGCTGTTCTCTATGCCGTGAAAGGTCCGGGGAATCGGCCCAGTGCACCAGACATTATTACAGAATCGCAACGCGCGGATGTCGCAGCTTCCTTTCAAGAAGCGGCTTTAGGATCCATTGTGAATCAAGTAATTCATGCGAAACAACGGACCGGCATCACGCAGGTGGTATTCGGCGGCGGGGTTACGAATAACTGTCGCCTGCGGGAGTTATTTTCCCAACAAGCCTCCCAGCTAGAATGCTTCTGGCCTCCACAGGCGATGGTTCTCGACAACGCCGCTATGATCGCTGGACTGGGGTACCATAAACTTCTCCAAAAGCCAGAGGGAGATTCTTTGGCATTAGATGCTTATCCAACGATGGTCTGGTGAAAAAATGGACGATGGACGGGAAATGGACGAATGGACGAAAAATGGACAATTAATGGACAAAAGATGGACAAATAGGCAGCCACGGGATGGACATGAGACTAGCCCAAAAAGGTAGGACCATGGTTCTCGTCCATCCCGTGGCTGCCTATTTGTCCATCTTTTGTCCATTAATTGTCCATTTTTCGTCCATTCGTCCATTTCCCGTCCATCGTCCATTTTCCACCCTTGCTCTTAACTCTGAGACCGGTTAGACTAATGACCTGTTTAGAACATCGAAAGGGAGTGGCACCTAATGGCCTCTAAGAGAGATCAAGTTAAGCTAAGGAGTTCAGAAAGTTCTTTTTGCTACTACACCAAGAAGAACAGAACGAAAACAACGGAACGGATTGTGCGCAGAAAGTACGATCCAATTGTGCGAAGACACGTAGAGTTTAAAGAAACGAAGTAACTTCGGTTTTTTCTTGTTTGAGCTATCAGTAGCGCGCAAGTATCTTCTTCCAAGATGGAGGCAACTTTCTGTCTCCATCATAAGTCTTATTTCAGTGCTTGTAATTGCGCTGGTCGTGTGGCTTATTGTTGTATTTTTTTCCGTAACAAATGGGTTAGAAAAGTACTGGATCAATAAGATGATCGCGTTGACCGCACCTGTGCGCGTTAAGCCTACGGACGCTTATTATCGATCTTATTACTACCTCATTGATGCGCTGAGCCATCGAGCTGATTATGGCACGAAGTCGATCGGCGAAAAATTGGCTGCATCGGAGACGGATCCTTATGATGCCATGATGGATGAGGAGATACCACCTGACTGGGCTGTGCCTTTGCGTACGCCAAGCGGCGAGGTTAGAGATCTGGTTAAGGAGTTATTTGCTTCAGTAGATTCTTTAGGGGAAATTCCAGGCCTTAGGGCGATGGATTATGAGCACACACCGTTTGTCAATTTGCGTATTCGATTGATGCGCGGAGATGGCTTGGCGGCGACACAGTCTTATTTAACGCAGATGGTGATGTTAGGATCGGTGGATCCTGAAAATCCCAGTTTGGCTTCTGCTGTTTTGCCATTGCGTGGGATGGATGTCGATAACATGCTTAGGATGGCTTCTGTTGGTCTTAGTAGCGGTCCTGAGGAAGGGGTTGATGAGTCAGTAGGGTTGGATGCGTTAGACGCGCAGAAGCGTTTAAACGCAGTTTTAAGCTCTATGGAGATTTCTCATCTTGAAACCCCTCAGGGTGGGTGGATGCTGCCTCGGCGTTTGTACCCTAAAGAGGCGAAGTTGCAGGGCATTGCCGTTGAGCAGCAGAATCGCATTTCGCAAGTTATTGTTCCGCTTTCCGTGACTAATGTGCAGCCGATTAGCGCTGCGTTAACGTCTGCTGGGTATACGGTGCATGCTACGGACGTTACGCTTCAGAATGGGAATGCGTATTTAGGGGACCATGCCCCGTTGGCTCGCTCGGTGCCATTAGTTCTTCCCCAACAGGTCGCATTGCCGGCGCGTCTCGTGCCGGAGAGTGTTTCTGAGGCGAAACGGCGAGAGGATCTCCGTTTTCAACTTTCCTTTACCCTTCAAGGGGTTCCTATTGAGGGCGTAGTTGGTTATCGGCAGCTTCATGTACATGACTATGCATTGACAAATACGCCTGAAGAGGCTTTGTGGGTGCAGGCTCGGGAGAATGAAGTAGTCTTGCCTGTAGATGCACTTATGGGTGAACCTGTTGTTTTACCTAGGCAGTTTCGGGATTCGGGAGTATCGATTGGCGACCGTGGCTCGATTGCGTATCAGACCCAGACCACCTCCTCGATGCAGGAGCAGCGCATTCCCTTCTTTGTTGCGGGGTTTTACGATCCCGGCATTATCCCTTTAGGGGGTAAGTTCGCCTTAGTTGACAAAGGGGTGACGACGTTGATTCGATCGTCGTACAATGTCCAGGACAGCGACCAGGGCAATGGCGTGAATATACGCTTTAACGATCTGAACCGTGCCGATGAGGTCAAAGCCCGCCTTTTGGCGCAACTGCAGCAGCGCGGAATCAGTCCCTATTGGCAAGTGGAGACATTCCGCGAATTTGAGTTTGCCAAGGATATTCTCCAGCAGCAGAAGAGCGATAAGAATCTGTTTCTCGTAATTGCTGCAGTGATCATTATTGTTGCCTGTTCGAACATCATTTCGATGTTGATTATTCTGGTGAACGATAAAAAAGTGGAAATTGGCATTTTGCGTTCTATGGGGGCTTCTGCGAAGAGTATTGCGGCTATTTTTGGGCTTTGCGGATGTTTGATGGGGTTGATCGGGAGTGCGATTGGTGTGTTAGCAGCGGTTTATACATTGCACCATCTGGATGGTCTGATTGCCTTTATGGGATATGTACAAGGGCATGACATGTTTAACCCTGTTTTTTATGGCAGCTCCTTGCCCAATGAGTTAAGCGGAGAGGCTCTTATTTTTGTTGTGGCCGCTACAACGTTTGTGTCTTTGATTGCGGGTGTCGTTCCTGCTGTGAAGGCGAGCTTGCTGAAACCTTCAGCTATCTTACGGTCGGAATAGTTATGGATGAGCGGCAAGAAGCAATTGTGTTGCAGGCGGAGAATGTGCAGAAGGCCTTTTATCATCCTGCTCGCATCGACCTGTTAAAATCTGTTTCTCTCACGGTGAAACGGGGCGAAAGCGTTGCCATTATCGGGAATTCTGGACAAGGCAAAAGTACGCTTTTGCATATTCTGGGGACGTTAGAGCCTGCTTGCAGTGGCCTATTGTCTATTGCAGGTAATGTGGTCTCTGCTGCTAACCGCAATACCATTCGCAACAAGCATTTAGGGTTTGTGTTTCAATCCTTCCATCTTTTGGAGGATTATACAGCGATGGAGAATATCCTAATGCCAGCGCGCATAGCGCGGTTCGACACAGGAAAGCGCTCTGAAGCGTATCACTATGCATCGGAGATGTTAGACAGTGTCGGTCTGGGAGATCGTCGAAATTTTCATACCAAACTACTATCAGGTGGCGAAAAGCAACGCGTGGCCATTGCTAGAGCGTTGTGCAACGATCCCGATCTTATTCTTGCTGATGAGCCAAGTGGTAATTTAGACACGGGCACCTCGGCGATTATTCACGACCTGCTTTTGAATCTTGTGCAGGAAAGAAATAAATCTCTGATCACTGTGACGCATAACCTCGAATTGGCTGAACGCTGCTCAAGACGATTCAAACTGACTGACGGAACCTTGCAAGAAGTCAAATAACGGAAGGGCGCGCCCTTTCGGGTGCAGGTTGATTCACGACTAACTATGGACATTCTGGACGTAGTTTCTGCTTTGCCGGAAACGTATTTTTCTTTTTTTTCTTCAGGATGACAGGATAAACAGGATGGAATTAAAAATAGTTAAATTTATTGAGATTTGCTATTTATCCTGTTCATCCTGTTATCCTGAAAAAATTAAATCTGCAAAAGCCAACCTAAAAAAATCGTCAGGTCACGCTTCATGAGAGCTTGCAAGCACCTGTTTAATTAACGACTTACATCATCCGCCTTGTTTGATTAAAAAACGTGATCCGGTTATACTTTTTTTCACTTTTCTGGAGAAATCATGCGATATTGTGAATCCATATTTTGTACAAAGCGTTGGAAGACCCGTGAGGTTATGGTTGGGGGTGTCTGGGGTTGGAGGCGAAAATCCTGTCCGCATCCAATCCATGACTACCTCTAGTACGCGCGATGTTGAGGCAACAGTTGATCAAATTATCAGGCTAGCCGATGAAGGTTGTGAGATTGCACGGGTGACTGTGCAGGGAATGAAGGAGGCGGATGCTTGCGAAGGCATCAAGAACGGCCTGTTACAGCGTGGGTATAACATTCCTCTAGTGGCGGATATTCACTTTTTTCCGCCGGCTGCAATGCGTGTAGCGGACTTTGTAGATAAGGTGCGAGTAAACCCTGGCAACTACGTGGATAAGCGGGCGACCTTCAAAGTTCTCGAGTACGACGATGCTTCTTATGCGCTAGAAATTCAACGTATCGAGGAAAAATTCAGCCCTTTGGTCGAAAAGTGTAAAAAACTGAAACGGGCGATGCGTATTGGAACGAATCATGGTTCGCTCTCTGATCGAATTATGAACCGTTATGGAGATACGCCAGCTGGGATGGTAGAATCTGCGATTGAGTATGCGCGTGTATGTCGGAAGCTAGATTATCATGACATTATCTTTTCGATGAAATCGTCTAATCCTCAAGTGATGATTCAGGCCTATCGTTTACTAGTAGCGAAGATGATGGAGTTGGGCTGGGATTATCCATTACATCTTGGGGTGACTGAGGCGGGCGAGGGTGAAGACGGCCGGGTGAAATCAGCCATGGGTATTGGCGCTTTGTTGCTTGATGGCCTTGGGGACACGATACGCGTGTCTTTAACGGAAGATCCTTGGTATGAGATCGATCCCTGTCAACGGTTAAAGAATTTTGCTGAAAGCTACTGTGGATTAGGCGTGGAGCCCTTTGTTGAGAACCATCGCCATATAGAAGCCATTCAGAAGCGTCCCGTAGTGCTGCCGTCTGACGTGGCTATGCATCGCGACGGAACAGTCATGGTGCGTGTTGGATCAGTTAAGGAAGATTTGGCAACGCAGTTGGGATGCGGACGTCATCTGGATAGGCGGCCTAAGTTGAAGCAAGGAACTGTTGATGCAATGGTGTTGCAGCCCGATATGGATGTGGATGCTTTGCAAGTGTTTAAAGACGCGGGCATAGGCATTGTGAAGGCTGAGGAAATCCTTACTCTCAGCCACTACGAACGCACCTTGCGATTTGCCGTAGGCGGTCCTAAAAAGGTTCTCGGTCTGATTGTGGAAGATGAACCGGAAAGCTCCTATGCAGCTATTGAGAAAGCTAATCCATCTGTCATTTTTTTACGCCCAGGTGCAGATCGCGTGCATGGACCGCGTCGTTTTTTTGAATGGTTGCAGACACGTGGACTGACCATCCCTGTGATTTTGAACTTTACGTATGACTGCTCTTCTGAAGATCTGGTGATTCGCGCCTCGGCAGAATGCGGAACGCTGTTATGCGATGGTTTAGGCGATGGTGTGTGCCTTGAGGGGCCGTACGAGATTGAGTCATTACGCTCATTGGGATTCACCATTTTGCAGTCGGCGCGCATGCGCACGACGCGCACGGATTTTATTTCATGCCCAAGTTGTGGCCGGACGTTGTTTAATTTGCAGGATGTCTCGGCGCGCATCCGTGAGCGCACAGCGCACCTTCCAGGTGTCAAAATTGCCATCATGGGTTGCATTGTTAATGGGCCTGGAGAGATGGCTGATGCCGACTTTGGCTATGTCGGATCCAAACCAGGCAAAGTGGATTTATACGTTGGCAGACAGTGTGTGGAGAAAGACATTGAGTTTGCGGATGCTGACAATCGGTTGGTAGAGTTAATCAAAACTCATGGTCGCTGGATTGAGCCTGGGTCGGACTGATTTCTGTTTTATTTTTGATTTTTTCAGGATAACAGGATGAACAGGATGAAAGTTGCTTTATGACGGCGACAAGGCTTTGGCATATTCCGTCCAGATCGCCCAGTTCGTCCAGATTTGTCCATACTTAGTCTCACAGACACTTGCGCGCGGAAGCGCGCCCCTGCTACAGTGCGGATAGCAGAGGAGATTGTGTGGGTGTGGAACCATCTGTAGTAGATTATCTATCTCAAGTGCCTTCAGCGGCTCCTTGGGCGAGAGTAGGCGTGCGGCCTCATCATGGCATTAATGTTCCTTTGTTTTCGTTGCGTTCTGCGCAGAGTGCGGGGATAGGGGAGTATCTGGATTTACTTCCCTTGATCGATTGGTGTGAAGAGGTTGGGTTGGATGTGATTCAACTACTGCCTTTGAATGATTCGGGGACGGAGACGAGCCCCTTTAGTGCGCTATCGGCCTTTGCGTTGGATCCCAAGTATTTGAGTTTGCATTCGCTGTCGAACGCTACTGAGTATGCGAATTTGTCGGTTTTGTTGGATAGTTTACGGGCTTTGAATGGATCTCAGCATATTCAGTACGAAAAAATTTATCACTTGAAGCAGATGTTCATGCGTCAATACCTGGCACAGGAAGGGCAAGCGCTGTTATCTACGCCTGGGTATGTGCAGTTTGTTGAGCAAAATGAATGGTTAGGAGGGTACAGCCTTTTTAAGGCACTTAAGAGCCGATATTTGGGTGACTCATGGGAGAACTGGCCTGCCGAGGAGCGTGAGCCAACTCCGACGGTTGTGGCTGAGCTGAGCCAACGGTATCAGTCTGAGGTGATGTACCATCAGATGATTCAATACCTCTGCTTCCAACAGATGCGACAAGTGCGTGAGCATGCTGAAGTTAAAAATGTTTGGTTGAAAGGCGATATCCCTATTTTGATCAATCGCGAAAGCGCGGATGTATGGTTACATCGTGGATTATTTAGCATGGATTTAACTGCTGGTGCACCACCAGATATGTATTCTGTAGAAGGACAGAAGTGGGGTTTTCCCATCTATTACTGGCCGGCTCACGAAGAGGATGATTACCGCTGGTGGCGAGCTCGTTTGCGTTATGTTAGCCATTTTTATCATATTTATCGCGTTGACCATATTGTTGGTTTTTTTCGTATTTTTGCCATACCCGTCGACAAGCCACCTAGCGAGGGTCATTTCGAACCTGACGACAAGCATAGTTGGACAGCTCAGGGAAAGAAAATTTTGGAGATGATGATTGGTGAAAGCCCTCTTCTGCCTATTGGCGAGGATTTAGGCGTGATTCCTCCTAGTGTGCGTACAACGATGCATCAATTGGGTATTCCTGGAACAAAAGTTTTACGTTGGGAACGTTTGTGGGAAGAAGAGGATCCGGCGTTTATTTTGCCTTTAGAATTTGATCCTATCAGTCTCACTACCGTGTCTACGCATGATTCTCAGGTATTTCGCGACTGGTGGCAGGCTTATCCGGCGGAGGCTGCGGAATATGCGGAGTCGCGCGGTTGGAGCTATGGCCCGCAGTGGACGCCTGAGCTACAAAAGATGATGATGCAGGATGCTCACCGTGGAACTAGTTTGTTTCATATTGATCTGCTTCAAGAATACTTGGGGCTATTTCCGGAGTTGATTTGGCCCACGGCGGATGAGGAGCGCATTAATGTTCCAGGTACGGTGGACAGGAGGAACTGGCGTTATCGCTTTCGTCCGCCGATTGAGGAGATCGCTCATCACAAGGGCTTGAAGAAAGAGATCATCGATTTGGTTTCAAAATGACCAGATAAGGGATGGACGAACAATGGACATTTAATGGACTTAGATGGACAGAATAAGCTGCGGCGCGATGGACTGAGACTGGTCTAACAGCTGAAAAAACAGTTAGGCTCTTGTCTATAGCGTTGCAACCTATTCTGTCCATCTTAGTCCATTAAATGTCCATTGTTCGTCCATCCATTGCTCTTGACAGGCTTGAAAAATTCTGACTGTCCAAAAAAAAGGCGAAGTAGATAATGGCATGGATGACTCGTTGGCTTTTGTTTTTTATTTTTTACATTGTGTCTGTAATTATTCCCTGTTCGGCTGTAACCCCGCAAAAAATTCGCGCACTCTATGGCAGCTTAAATCCGAGATCGATTTCTCAGCATTTGGCGCTTTACCAGCTTTTTCCGGACAGCCAGGAGGGGCGGCGCGCGTTGTCGCGTGCGTGGGAGCTACTTACAGGTAAGTCGCAGGTATCTTCAACGCAAATGCCTATGCCATTGATGGAGCCAGAGAAACTCCAGGGTGTAGTTTCTGTTGTGCTGAACCCTGCCTCTAGCCACCCTCCAGTGTTATTTGAGGAGGATATTCAGCTGATTAACCGCTTGGCTGCACCTTTAAAAAATAGGCGCTTTAAAGGATTTGGAGTGCAGTCCGAACAAGCTGTTTTGCAGCTACCATCGGATGAGATAGATTTGGCTCGCGGGCTGTTTCTGAGCCAGCTTGGTTCAACGCCGGAGGCGCTGCAGTCAATCCAGCAATACGAAGCTATTTTGGATTTAATGGCTTTGCAGATTCTGGCTCACCTACCGGTGGACGCAACACCTGTGCAGAAGATTCGCGAGATTAATCGGTTTATTTTTGAAGAGATGAATTTTCGATTTCCTCCGCATTCTGTGTACGCTAAGGATATCGATCTTTACACGTTTTTGCCTTCGGTGATTGATAATCGACGTGGGGTGTGTTTGGGTGTGTCGATTTTGTATGTCTGTTTGGCGCAGCGCTTAGGGTTGGATATGGTGATCATTACACCGCCTGGGCATATTTTTGTACAGTACCTAGCGCCTGATGGCGATTTGAATATTGAGACAACCTTGCGTGGCGTACATGTGGATACCGAGGAATATTTGAGCGTAGATACGCGTTCATTAGAGCGGCGTAATGTAAAAGAAACTATCGGTTTAGCTCATATGAACCATGCCGGTGCATACCTTTCCACAGGACGATATCAGCAGGCTATCGACGCGTATGTCATTTCGTTGAAATACATCTCTGACGATGCGCATCTACAAGAATTGAAAGCCTATGCTGAGATTATGAATGGCAATGACGTCGGAGGAAGAGAAATCTTGCAAAAGATCGCGGATTTTCTTCCAGACGAGTGTGTGAGCAGAAATCCTTTAAATGCAGATTATCTTCAAGGCAATGCCGATGCTGCCGGGATTTCGGCTCTCTTTACTAGTGTGGATGAGAAGCGGGAAAGCCTTGAGGCCAAGCGTCGCAGCCTGCAGGAAGCCGTGCAAAGGCATCCAGGATATCGCTCAGGCTGGGCCTCACTGGCAACCACTCAGCTGCAGCTGCATCGCCTTGCAGACGCTCTGGAGTCTTTAGAGACCTATCATAAGTTGGATCCGTTAAATCCCAATGTGGAATATTATTTGGGTGCGATCTATGCCGAGCGTTCGGACTATAATCGCGCGTGGGATCACTTGAGACAAGCCGAAGCGCTTACAGCGGCGCGCAACCACTATCCTAAAGCACTCAAAGAACTGCGCAAAGCTTTGACGGTGCGCTGCCCGGAGTGAAAACGATAAAAAAGGACACCACATGAAAATCTACACACGGACAGGAGACAAGGGAAAGACTTCTCTATTTACTGGTGAGCGAGTTTCTAAAAACCATCCTCATATTGAGGCGATCGGTCATATTGACGAGTGCAATTCAGTGCTTGGATTGGCTGTTTCGCATCTTCCGCGCGAGTCTCGATTTGAAGAGACAAAGCATCGCCTAGAAGATATTCAGCATGCGCTTTTTGATGTAGGTGCTGCAGTGGCGACTCCGCGGAATAGTGCAAACGTGTCTAAAAAAGAGAAGACACGATTTGGCGCCCATGCGACGGAACTTTTGGAGCAGTGGATCGACGAGATGGAGACACATTTGATGCCGTTAACAGCGTTTATTTTGCCCGGAGGGCATGCAGCAGGGGCAACATTGCATGTGGCGCGTAGCATTTGTCGACGTGCCGAACGACCCATCGCGCCTCTTGTTACAGATGGGTTGGTTGACGATGAAGTGTTTATCTATATGAACCGATTGTCCGATTATTTGTTTGTCGCAGCGCGATACGTAAATCACCTCACAGGACAACCAGAGACGGTTTGGCAGCTTCATAAAAATGATAAGTGATGAGTGATGAATTAATGAGTGGAATTTTGGTTCATCGCACAAATGAGTACCTCAAAGAAATAAAGAACAGGATGGCAGGATCGTTTGGCAGCAGGATCAAAGAAAACAAGAATTTAATCTATTGGTTTTTAGTGAATTAACGTCTATTTTATCCTGCCGCCGAAGGCGATCCTGCCCATCCTGTTCCTAAATCATCTGATCTGCAAGTACTCATTTGCGCGATGAGCCGGAATTTTTGGAATAGTTGCAGTAATTGTAAAACAAGTTCATTTTTTTTTTACATAGAGAACACAGAGGAACACAGAGATGCTTAAAGAGATTCTCTGTGTTCTCTATGTTAAAAAAAATTGGCTCATCTGGTAAAATCGTTCTATCGTTTTTATCGTTTAAAGTTTTAGCACCGATTTGCCGGATGATCCAAAAATTTGTCTCTTATGTCTTCAGGTTATTTACCCGCGTTTCCAAATCATCATCAGTCATTAAAGCCCGAATACGAGCCATTAGTTGTTCATCGCTTAAATCGTCAGTTGAGGCCTTTTTTTCTATAAGGGTAATTACTCTTTCCATCCTCTGTAACTCAGATGGGTCTGGTGGCGGGAATGATTCTAAACCTTCACTCTCTATAGATAAGTTGCTAAGTTGGCTAAGCATATCATCTTCGCTCTTTTGGTCCTTTGGTGGCAATTCATCGAGTAAAGCAAGGGATTCGTCTTCGTTCAACTCTTCCATGGGAAGAGGAGGTGGAACGGAAGGAAGGTTTTTGAGTTCCTGTTCTTGAGCCTCTTCAACGACTTGTAGCAATAAAGCTCCTATGGTTAGGGGAAGCTTTTCGTTTCCTTTGCCTTGCAGTCGTTCTAGACGGGTCGCTAATTTTAAAGCATCCAACGTGGTAACCGGTTTGTTAGGATCTATGCTCGGTTCTATTTTGCTTTTAATTTCATTGTTTGTTTTTACTAATCCTTTAATTGTTTTTATTTCAAACAATATTGAATTTTTTTTATCTTTATAGCAAAAGTCTAATAGCTCAACTTGCTCTAACTTTTTTCTAACGAGATCTTTGAGGTCGTTTACATTCTTAGCTACTTCCCCTGTAATTTTTGATTTTTCCACATCGTTCTTGAGGTGAAATAGAGCTTGTTGTAAGTCAGAGAGTTCGGTTGAGGAAGTTGCGCTTTTAGCCCAAGATGCTAACGTAGTTAATCTTCGGTTTATCTCCTGCTTTTGATGTGAATCCATATCCTTCGCAAATATTTTCCCTAGCTGCTTGGCTATTCCTTTAAATACTGCAGTGTTTTTTATTCGTGAAGAGATAGATTTGTTTTTTAATCTTTTGTTTAAATCGACTTCTATTTCTGAAGAGTTTTTAATTGTTTTTTCTATTTGTTGTAGCATGTTGAGTATTTTTTCTGAAGCTTCAGGGTTACGTGGGTTTTTTAATTTAATAAGCGCATTTTTTATGTCGACGAGTCTATGGTTCATTTCCGAGTTAAATTTTTGGGCGGTTCGAATATCTTTGCTCGATTTTAGTTTGTGTGTATCGATTTGTATTTTTCGAGAGGTTTGGCGGAGTTTATTAATGTCGTTTTCTAATTTGGATAGACTATCGAGATTAGGTCTTTTTCCAGTGGCTGCACGCACGTCGTTGTTAATTTCGTTCACTGTGTTGACTACTTCGTTACGTATTTTTGCTGGGCCGCGAACGGCTTCTTTTTTTAGGCTAGTTTGACGAAATTGCCAGTCTGTGGACGTGGAGTGAGAGCCTCTAGATCCAATTTTCATAGAACACCTCTTAGTGGATTAATCCTAACCTCGGATACCAAATGGGGTCATGCGTCCGCCGCCTGAGGTGGCGCTGCTGACTACGTGGGGTACGTCTCCGTTGGTGATGGCGTTGGTCCAGGTGAGGGCTTTTTCTTTCATGGCCTGGATGCGTTCGAGGACTTTTTTTCCGCTGAGGGTATCTTGTGGAAGGAGTTCGAAGAGGTAAAAAATTTCTGTTTTTTCGGAAAATCCAAAAATTCCATTTTTAGGTGAAGGGAGTCCATTTGCTTTTAGGGCTTCTTTGAGGAGGTTTTCGCGGTATTTTCCTGGAGGTGGGCTACCTAAGTGGAAGCAGATGAGGAACTGGTTGGTGCGTTGGTAGATTTCTAGTTGAATTTTGAGTCCTTCGGGGAGGCGTATCTGGCAGGAGTCATAGCGGTCGGGAGCGAGTGTAACGTTTAACTCTCGGCCGACTTCTTCCAAGACGCTTTCGTAGGGGTTGGCAACCATGTACTCCTCCTTAGGCGGCAGTAGCGCCGCGGCCAGGTTCATTCAGGAATTGTTCTTGTTCACCGGTGAGCCGGTCTAATTCGTCTTCAAGATGTTCTAAACCTTCGATGATGGCGTTGAAGACGTCGTCTCGGTGTTGTGTGCTGCGAAAGATGTGGTTGGGGGAAACTTGTCGTACGGCATCTCGGAAGCGGGAGAGTATGATGATTTTGGCATTAACCTCTTGTATGGGGGAGGCTCCGGGTCCTGCGACGCCCATTCTGGCGATCATTTGTAGCACTTTGTCTGATGAGGGGTAGCGGTCGGCGGTGAGTTCCATGAAGTTCTTAGTCATCAGGTCGGTAGTGACATGGGCGGGACGTTTCATTGAATCGCTCCATATTGTTTGTTAACGAGTTTATCTGATTTTTTAAAGACTTCTGGTACTTGTGTGAGTGCGATTACGGCGCGCATTTCTCCGATGCGTGTTTGCATGAGTGCGCGATCTATGTCTTTAGTGTTGCCGGGCGTGGAGCGGATATCTTCGGAGAGTTTTTTGAGTAAGGATCCGGCGACTTGTCTGATGTTGCTTAGGTCGCCTTTGGTGGTGAGTGCGAGTTTGTTGTAGATTTCGTGTGCATTGACTTCGGGTTGATTGGCGACTTCTTGGTAGAGGTTTTTGAAGGTTTCGGGTTTGACGACGTCTGCAGAGGGTTCGCTAGGTAGGGCGGCTTCTCCGCCTTCGGCTATGAGTTCTTCCTGCATTTCATTTTTGGTTTGTCTGATGATTTCTTGGATATCCTCGGGCATGTCGCTGGTTTCCTCGAAGCTATCTTCGATGAAGGTGAGTACTTCGAGGTGCATGAGGGGGTTGTCTTTATAGATTCCGCTCAGGAATTTTTTTACATCTTTGGTGGATTTTGCCTGTTTCACCAGTCGTCGAACAGCCATGAGGGTCATTTCATTATGGCGTGGGTATTTTTTGGCAAAGTCGCGAGCGATCTGGTTGACAGGTCGATTGGCTTTTTTGGATTCTGGCATGTCTTCTTTACTTTTGACAGCCGCTAGGTGTTTGTTTCTATCTGCTTGTTTACCAGATTCTGTTTTTTTGGGGGCTCCGGTGACGTTGTCATCGAGGCGATCATCTTTTTCAGGGACCATTTGCTCGGCTTTTTGGGCAGCGCGTTCGGTACCAATTTCTTGAAAGCCTTTGATGAGTTCGGCATTGCCTCCGCCTGTAACATTTAGGTCTGCCATTGACACACCTCACTGTTTTCATTTATGCGATCTGTATCCTTCCTAAGGGTTGGATACGAATTTCTGGGACAATTTCCTGATAAGAAACCACGGATACATCAGGAAATTCCATCTCAATCAGTTTGCGAACAAAGCGTCGCACGTCGATAGCGGTCAAACATAACGGGGGGCTGCCCGCCTGGAGGCGGTGGTGCGACGGTGGCGCGCACGGCTTGTAGGATCATCTGGACAGAGTCGGGGTCGAGAGCTAGGTAAGAGCCCGCTGAAGTCTGTTTGATCGCTCCGCGAACCATGTCTTCAATTTCAGGATCGAGGATATACACAGAAAGGACAGACTGCCCTTGAGAGTATTTGTAGCTGATATAGCGTTTAAGTGAGGAACGCACATACTCGGTTAGCAGAACGGTATCTTTTTCAGTTTGTGCCCATTCCGCAAGGGCTTCTAGAATGGTGCGGAGGTCTTTTACGGAGATTTGTTCTTGGATAAGGCGTTTGAAAATATCGGTCATTTTTTGGAGTGGAATGAGTCGAGTGACTTCTTTAATTAGATCGGGAAAAGATTTTTCCATAAATTCGAGCATGGATTTCACTTCTTGGATCCCTACAAATTCATTGGCGTAGTGGCGGAAGAAGTAGGACAGGTGGAGAATCATCACTTCGAGTGATTTCCAATATTTGATTCCGGCTTTTTCTAGAAGTTCTTCGAAGCGGTTTTCTACCCAAAGTGAGGGGAGTCCGAGTGAGTTTTTATAGGTGGTGAAGGGGAGGTTATATCTTCGGAGGTTTTCTTCCGCTTCATTGGTGAGAAAGAAGTTTTCGAGGACTTTTCCGCGGACGATGGGGACTTCATTTAAGTGGATCGAATACTCATCTTTTTCTAGGTGTGGTGAATCGGTACGTACGTGTACGCCGGGAAAGCGTACGCCCAGGTCGTGATAGAGGGCTTGGCGCATTTTGGGGATCATGAGTTCGACGAAGCTTTGTCCGCGTTGGGCTTTTCGGATTTCTTCGCTGAGCCCTACGCCGGCTTCAAGAATGACAGGAAGGGTGAGTGCGTAGCTGTCGACACCGCCGCCTGTGATGACTTAGTGGCCTTTTACGGGTGTATCCATGCTGGAGCTCATGCTACTCATGGTGGCGCCACCGCCGCCTCCGCCTCCGCTGCGGGGTCGGCCTCCACCGCCGCCGCCTGCGCGATCGACGGCTGTTGTGTAAAGAGCATACCCGACGATGGCTAATGCAGCAGAGATGATCACGAAGGGGGCCTTGGGGAATCCTGGAAGGAGGGCCATGGCTATCATAACTCCAGCTGCAATGATCAGCGCTTTTGGTTGGCCTAACATCTGGCCTGAAATTTCACGACCTAAGTTGGCATCTTTTTCTTCGCTTGATACTCGGGTGGTGACAATACCTGCGCAGATTGAGATGAAAAGGGCTGGGATCTGCGAGACGAGACCGTCACCAATGGACAATAGGGTAAACACTTTCGCAGCTTCACCCATGGACATTCCCATCATCTGGTTGCCGATAATCAACCCTCCGATGATGTTAATAAGCACGATGACGATACCGGCGATGGCGTCTCCTTTGACGAACTTCATCGCGCCGTCCATGGCTCCGTAGAGTTGGCTCTCTTTTTGGATGAGCGAGACGTCGTTCGCGGGCTTGGTCCTGGTCGATTACCCCGGCTCGCAAGTCAGCGTCGATACTCATCTGCTTACCGGGCATGGCGTCCAAGGTAAATCGTGCGGCGACCTCAGCGACCCGCTCAGCACCTTTAACGATCACGATAAACTGCACCAGGGTAATGATCAGAAAGATCACGCCGCCGACGACGAAGTTTCCGCCGACAACGAAGTTGCCGAATGCAAAAATAATATCCCCGGCATAGGCGTGGAGCAAGAATCTGTTTCGTACTGGCAATGTTCAGCCCCAAGCGATAAAGAGTGGTGATCAGCAAGAGGGACGGAAAGATCGAGAGGTGAGTTGCGCCAGGAATGTACATCGCAACCATCAAAAGTGTAATAGAAACCGTAAGGTTCCCGGCGATCATGAAGTCGATGATGTGTGGAGAGATTGGCACGATCATCATCATCAAAATGCCGATCAAAAGAACGATCAAAGCGACGTCAGAAAAACGGCCGACATTTTCTTTCGTGTTTTCGCCGCCTAGCCGCGCCGTGATTCCATCAAGTATTCTAACTATAAAACCCATTATTACCCCATATCGATCTCGGTTGGCTGCTCTTCCTGAAGTGAGGCAACCCACCGTAATATTTCTGCGATCACTGCGTATGTATCTTCAGGAACATATTGAAATAATTCTCCTCTGTCCCACAGCTCATGGGCCAGGGGCACGTTTCTTAACGTGGGAATGTTGTATTGATCTGCTAACTTTACAATGGTTTCTGCCGTACTCCCACTTCCCATGGCGACAATATAGGGCGCTGCATCTACGTCGCGATCATAGGCAAGAGCAATCGCCAAATGCGTCGGGTTAGTTACGACTGCGTTTGCCTTCTTCGTCCCAGTGACTGAACTCTCAGAGTAGGCCAACTCCCGCGCAATTTCTTTCCGTTTTCCTTTGATGTGCGGGTCGCCTTCTGTGTTCTTGTACTCTTGCTTGACCTCAAATTTCTCCATCTTCATTTCATTGGCAAAACTGTACTTTTGGTACGCAAAGTCCAACACGGCCACAAATATGAAGAAAAATCCCACCCGCGCAATCACATCCCAGAGGAAGGTGCTGAAGATCATGAGCATGCCGGTGATGGGTAACTTAACGCTCGCGATCAGAACGGGAATGCTTCTTTCCGTCACTCCATATACAAGATAAGCCGCAATAAATACCTTAAACAAAGATTTTAATAGTTCAACTAACGTCTTCATTTTGAATTTAGCTTTCAAATTGTCGATCGGGTTGAATTTCTTAATATCCGGTTTAAATACTTCTAATGCAAAAATCGGGCCAACGGCAAAAAAGTTAATGGCGACACCGACGATACAAACCACGCCCAAGATTGGAAGAGAGGCGAGGAAAATGGTCATGATGGCTTGAGTCAGCATAGGTCCGAGGACGGAAATGAGGTCTCCTCGTTGAATAAGCTCAAAGGAACCCTGCATAAAATCGGCTAATTGGTGATAAAAGAAGGTGGACATCCCCAAAGCGGTGGCCATGGAAACAATGAATGTGAACGCGGATGGAAGGTCTTGAGACTTAGCTACCTGACCTTTTTTTCGCGCGTCGCGCAACTTTTTGGGGGACGCCTTTTCGGTCTTCTCACCCATGATTACCTACCTCTTCTACATTATAGTATAACCCTCTTTTTATAGGGATGTCAACCAAAAATTAGAATAATTTCTTTCAAAATAATTGTGTTTTTATTCTGTTATTGGCAGAATATCTTTTCTAATCATAGGGGTTATATGGCAAAGGGATTATCTTGTGGAATTGTGGGCTTGCCCAATGTGGGCAAATCGACACTTTTCAATGCATTGACGGCGGCTGGGGCTGAGGCGTCGAATTATCCTTTTTGCACGATTGACCCGAATGTGGGCATTGTAGAGTTAGAGGATCCTCGTCTGGGTGTTTTATCGCTGATTTCGCATAGTAAGCGCCTAATTTTTGCTGCGATGGAGTTTCTTGACATCGCGGGATTGGTTAAAGGGGCGTCACAGGGAGAGGGATTGGGGAATAAGTTCCTTTCGAATATTCGTGAGACGGATGCGATTGTGCATGTTGTGCGCTGTTTTGAGTCGGAAGATGTGGTGCATGTGTCTGGCAAGGTGGATCCGATTCAGGACATAGAGATCATCAATTTGGAGCTTTTGCTGGCTGATTTGCAGATGTGTGAGAATTCAATGCAGCGGCTAGAGAAGCAGATGAAGGGCAAGAAGGAGCTGCAGGCGAGCTTTGAGTTGTTGAAGAGAATAAAGGAACATTTAGACCAGAACAAGTCCGTGCGCACTTTTGATTTGAATGCTGAGGAGAGGGAACTGTTGAAGCCTTATCCTTTCCTGACGGCGAAAAAATGTCTCTATGTAGCTAATGTGTCAGAGGATGATCTTCCCGAGATGGAAAACGAGCATGTAGCGCGTGTGCGGGCTTTTGCGGAAGCAGAGGGCAATCAGGTTATTGCTATTTGCGCTAAGTTGGAAGCGGAGATTTCTCAGCTGCCCAAGGAGGAGCGCAAAGAATTCCTCGATACGCTCGGTTTGGTGGAATCTGGCTTGCAGCGTTTGGTGAAAGCGTCATTCAAGATGCTTGACCTTCTTACTTATTTGACGACTGGTGAGATGGAGACGCGTGCATGGACGATTAAGCGTGGCACGAAAGCTCCCGAAGCGGCGGGACGGATTCACAGCGATATCGAGCAAGGGTTTATTCGAGCCGAGGTCATCGCCTATGATGATATGGTTGCGTGCAAGGGACGTGCCGGCGCGCGCGATGCAGGAAAGCTGCGCGCAGAAGGTCGTGATTATGTAGTTCAAGATGGGGATGTAATTCTGTTTTTGCATAACTAGACAAAGCAGCAAAGCCAGCAGCGAATAGGCAACAATTTTTCGACGCAAAGGCGCAAAGGCGCCGAGATTCGCAAAGACGGTCTAGGAGACATAAAACCCTAAAAAATTAGAGAGCTTAATAAGTTGAATAAAAGAAGCATCTCTGTGAACTCTGTGTTCTCTGTGGTTAAATTCTTTTAAATACAATTTTAAAAAATAAATTTTACCACAGAGAACACAGAGTTCACAGAGATGCTTCTTTTATTAAGCCTTCTAATTTTTTATCTTTTTTATGGTTTTATGTCTCCTAGACCGTCTTTGCGAATCTCGGCGCCTTTGCGCCTTTGCGTCGAAAATTGTTGAATAATCGTCTCTAAAGACTTATGAAATCGTCTCATGACTTGGCCTGCACTAATGCCCGAAGAGTTCAATGATCTGCGTGATTTATCGCGTGATGATCAGCTTGTTTCTGCTCTGACGTCTCAAACGCCGTTTGTGGTGATTTCCTTTTTTTTGGCGGCGGTGGAAGATGAAACTTGGACGCTGGCTAATGAGGAGTTCATGACAAAACTCCTGCATTGGATTGTGCAGGAATTTGCGGCCTATCGTCTCTCGGAATTTGAAGCTGAGCAGGTTCTAGAGGGGTATTATATCCATCGGCAGGTATTAGAAAACATGTTGCCTCGAGATGTGGTGTTTCATGTTGAAAAACACCGAATTGAGGCTAGTCGTTTTTTGTACGGAGTGCACAGTCCGTCTCTGCACGCTGTTATGAGTGGCGAAAACTCTTCTCAGATTGAAGTGGGAGAACTTTCGTATAAGGTGTTTTCCTACGTGCACACATTCGTTTGCACGGGAGATTTGTCCAATCTATGGCGGGAACCACCAGAGGTCATCCTACAAGTGCTTCATCAGGCCAGTGTGTGGGAGATGGTGGCCTTGCAAAAAGAGTGCATTGGGTTAGTCGCGCGCTACATCACACCGGCCAATGTGTTGACAACTCTGTTGCATGCGCAGCAGTTCGGGATGGTGCGTCTTCGTGCGGAAATGCTGAATAAGCTCAATGAAATGAAGCTGGGGATCGAATGGGTAAGCCAGGACCCTAATGAGTTGGTCGTTGTCATTGAGGAGTATCAAGAGCGTGGTCAAGAGATGCTGAAGGCGATGGCAGTCTACATTACACGGCTGTCGTTTAGAGGCAAGACGGCTTTAAATCCATTTGTGCGCACTCTTTTGCCGCTTACTACTGGACTGCGATTTCTCGACTTAGATGGCACCTCAGGTTGTCATGAAGAGTTGTTGGATTTAGCACCTGCAAACATTGAAGTGATCTCGCTTCAACGCTGTCCTTGGATCAATGTGCCTTGGGTGAACAAGCTAACGAGCGTACTACCACGTGTACATCGAATCTATATTGGGGAAAACTCAGAATTAAGTTCGCAGGTTTTTATTGCGTTGATTGAGTTTCCTGAAATCGATGAGATCGATCTCCATAACTTGGCGGTGATTCGAGATGATAACCTTGACTATCTGTGGATGCGGCAAAAGAGGTTGCAGCGGATCAATTTGTCTTGGTGCATGACGCTGACAGATGGAGCGATCGGCCGTATTCATGGACAAAGATTGCAATGGCTGGATATTGCCCATACTCGAGTGACGGATGCCAACTTGCAAGCCATTGCAAAGGCGTGTCCGTTGCTGCAAGAGATGTTTATCGAAGACTGCACAAACATAACTGAGGAAGGGGTAATTACGTTTGTGCGACAAGCGTTGAGTCTACGTAAACTCAACGCCAAAGGCATCGGGTTAAGTCCGTCGGCTATTTCTGAGATTCGTAAAGTTAGAAAGGGTATAGAATTCGCTTTTTAATGCGATCAAAATGGCAATTTTGTGGATGTTTGCAACGAAAATATGACCATGGTAAAATGACCATGTACACAATTTCGAGAGTAACATTATGAAACGCATCGTGCAAGCAGGCGTCTTTAAAGCTAAATGTCTTAAGATCATGGAAGAGGTGGGCACCTATCAGTGCGATGTGGTGATTACTAAGCACAATAAACCCATTGCTAAGTTGGTGCCTATAGAAAAAACTCACCTCACGCTATTTGGGCAGATGAAGGGCACCCTGCATATTAAGGGAGATCTTACCAAGCCGATAGGGGAAGAATGGGATGCCTGTTCTTAAACAATTGAAACAACATAAGCTTCTTCTAGACACACACGTGTGGATCTGGTTAATGATTGGCGATGAGCGTATTAGTCGTTCATTTCGTAAAGCAGTTGATCGTGCGCTTGAGCAAAATTTAGTCTATGTGGCGGCCATTTCTGTTTGGGAATTTGGTATGCTGGTCGAAAGAAAAAGGATCAGTATCGAAATGGATCCTTTGGACTGGGTTGAGGAAGTTTTTTCATCGGGAAAGATCAATTTGGTCCCGATTTCACCCAGGATTGCCATTCAAAGTTCCCGTTTGCCGGAACATCCTCATGGAGACCCGGCAGATAGATTGCTCATTGCAACCGCGAATGATATGCACGCAGTGCTTGCGACGCATGATCAGAAAATCCTTGATTATGGAAAGGGTAATTTCATTTCTGTTATTGATCCGTTGTAATTATATTATTTATTTGTTGAATTAAAATATTGTTTTGTTTATAATAAATGTTTATTAACTTTTGAGGTTCTTATAGGTTTGTCATTGCACGCTATTAAACAGGCTACCTATCAGGGGTTGCATACTGTAATTGCGCATCAACCAGCTGGAAGATATAGCCGTTATGCTGCTAATGGGGCGCGTGCTTTTTGCGCAGTTGGTGTCTTTGTTGGCCTAGCGGTAGCCATTAAAAAAGCTATGGATACCCACAAATCTAATCTCGCACTTAAACCCTTATCCTCCTCAGAGAAGACCAAAAACTCAGTCCTTTGGTCGTTATTTAAAAATGCGATCATTGCCCTATTCCCAGGTGCAGGATTTGTTGCTGCCATTAACTTGTTTAGAAAAGCAAAAGTTGACTCTATCAAAACTGGTTTCGATCCGATCAAGTGGAAAGAAGAATTCAAGCAACGTGTGCTAGGTCCGCAACAAGTGGAGCCAAGGCTTCAGTCGTTGGCTCTGACCGATGAGGAGAAAGCAACCCTAAAGCAGGTCTTAACGGATTTCGCTAAACATAAGAATCGAGAAGATGCCAAGAGCGAAGTGAATAGCCATACAGATTATAAAGTTTCTATTCATGGTGACAATCAAGATTGGGTGTTTTCCATATCCACAATACCGGGTCGGATCTTTAAATGCGGTATGTGGGGAAATGATCGACTCAAGCAACTCGAGACAAGAATCGAGGATAATGTGGAAGCCCGTAAGATAATCAAGCGTGAAAGTTTGAATCTGTTGCATCTTCCGATGCAGGAAATAATCTCATTAGAGATAAACGGTAAAGATTTCCATGTCCTGATAGAAGAGAAGTTAGATATTTTACCGCATGCCGAGAAGAGTTTATTTGACTACTGTGTTTCTGACCCGGAATTAAATTCATTCGCTCAAGAATGTGCCCGCCAGTTGGCTATCTTAATCATACACATGGGTTACCCGGATGTGCGTGATGATAACAATCCAATGTTAAGCAACGGACAAGGGCTGGGACTCATTGATCTTGATAGAAAGAGTTGGAATCCTCACAAAGGCCTGATCACCGGGGCGGCTTATTCTCAAGATAGCGGCATTCTTAATCGTTTAACTGCCGAGATGGTAGAGGAACTAAAGCCTCTATTGGAACAACAAATGAGCTCCCTGTCATATCAAATGCTGAAAATAGATCAGCTACAGACTATTTTGCGGAGCGATGCTAAGCAGGCAGAACGGTTTCCAGAGTATCTTGAGAAAAATAAAATACATGCTCGCAAGCAGGTGGATTTTGGAAATCGTTTGGGTAAGACTCCAGACTTTTTGCAAGATATGCAAAAGGAGATCAATGACTCTGCGCGTGGGAACCTAGGCATTCATTTGCCGACCGAAAGAAAGTTTTTTATCTACGGGGACGCAAGCCAACTTACAGGTCTGGCTAACAGAGAGATGTTGGATCGTCTCAAGCAAGAAGGTAAGATTTTTGATTGGCTGGACTTCTCGGAGCGAGCTTATCATGGCATAGGCTTTTACGTTTGGTGCTAGCGAACTGAGTTGGGTAGAGTAGGCGCGAAGCGTCAATTTGCCACGGAGTGGCTGCCGACGCCGCGCTGCAAAGAAGACCTTTTCCAAATGCCATGGTGCAAATTCATGAGAGCCTGTTATAGTGCATCCGACTTTTAAGGGGCTTGCATGTCGTCCTATCCGCATCTATACAGCGATTCTTTAGCACTACTTACTGACTTCTACCAGTTGACTATGGCTTATGGATATTGGAAGGAAGGGTTGCAGCAGAAAGAGTCTGTTTTTCACTACTTCTTTCGGTATGCACCGTTTCAGGGTGGATTCACGGTCAGTGCTGGTCTTGAGAGTCTCATAGATTACATAGAACGATTCAAGTTTACTCCTTCTGATATCGACTATTTACGCACGCTTCGCGCAGCGGATGATACGGCCTATTTTTCCGAGGATTTTCTTACCTACTTGCTCAATCTACGCTTAAATGTCGATGTGGAGGCGGTTCCTGAAGGAACAGTAGTCTTTCCTTTTGAGCCGATTGTTCGAGTAACGGGGCCGTTGATTGACTGCCAGCTATTGGAAACAGCGCTGTTGAATTTGATGAATTTTCCTTCGTTGGTTGCGACAAAAGCGGCACGCGTGCGTTTGGCAGCTGGAAAGGATCAGGTGATTGAATTTGGTTTGCGACGTGCGCAAGGGATCGACGGTGGTTTCACGGCTACGCGTGCGGCTTATCTCGGTGGTTGCGATGCGACTTCTAATGTTCTGGCAGGAAAACTCTTTGGCATTCCTGTGCGGGGAACGCATTCGCACAGTTGGGTGATGGTTTTTGATGATGAAGATGCAGCTTTTGATACCTATGCCAGCGCTTTACCAAACAATTGTCTCTTGCTTGTAGATACGTATAACACGATGGACGGGGTGCGGCGGGCTATTCGTGTGGCTAAGGAATTGCGAGCGAAAGGTCACGAATTTCATGGAGTGCGCCTCGACTCGGGTGACCTTGCCTATCTTAGCAACAAGGCTCGGGTTCTTCTGGATGAGGCGGGGTTTCCGGATGCTCAGATTGTGGCTAGCAATGAGCTGGACGAGCATATTATTTCGGAACTCAAACGACAGGGAGCCAAAATTAATGTTTGGGGTGTGGGCACTCATTTAGTGACGGCCAAAGATGATCCAGCTCTAGGAGGGGTTTACAAGCTGTCGGCCATTCGAGATCCTGGAGGTCCATGGAAGTATCGTCTCAAACTATCGGAACAAATGAGCAAGATCTCCAATCCGGGAATTTTGCAGATAGGTCGCTTCACACAGAATGGGGAACATATCGCGGATATGATTTACGACACGGAGCTTGGGTATCCTGAACAGTGCAAGTTGATTGACCCGTTTGATCCGACCAGGAAGAAGATTATTCCTAAAAATCTTAAACCTATCGATCTGCTTATACCTGTTTTGCGAGGTGGTAGGCGCGTTTACGAGTCTCCCTCGTGTGCTGATATTCGGCAGTCTGTGCAAACGAATCTGACGCAATTCTATGAGGGTGTAAAGCGGTTTGTTTTTCCTCATCAATATGTCGTGGGGATGGAAGCGAACTTGTATCAATTGAAGGTGGATCTTATTGAACGCATCAGGGATCAAATACGGAGTGAAAAGAGATGAGAACGGCTTTAGTGATTGTGGATTTACAAAATGACTTTCTTCCTGGTGGGGCGTTGGCTGTTCCTGGGGGAAATGAGATTGTCCCACTGATTGATGCGTTGGCACAAATGGCTTTTGACGTGGTTGTGGCGACGAAGGATTGGCATCCGACGAATCATAGCAGTTTTGCATCCAATCATCCTGGCAAGAAGCCGGGGGAGACGGTTCCTTTAGCGGGTGCAGAGCAAATTTTATGGCCTGTGCATTGTGTGCAAGGGACGTCGGGTGCGGAGTTTGCACCGGGGTGGGATGCGAGTCATGTGGATCGCATTTTTCTTAAGGGGATTGACCCTTTGGTCGATAGTTATAGTACGCTTTTTGACAATCTTAGGCAGCGCAAAACGGGTTTAGATGATTACCTCAAGAGCGAAGAGGTCGATACGGTCTTTTTTGTCGGGCTGGCGACGGATTATTGCGTGAAGTACTCTGTGTTAGATGCGTTGGATCTGGGTTATGAAGTTTATGTGATTAGTGATGCCTGTCGTGGAATAGATTTGCACGAGGGGGATGTAGATCGTGCGCTCAGTGAACTTCGTGGTCGAGGGTGTCACTTGATCACATCCAATGAGGTCCAAAAAAAAATAAATATGGACAATGGACGGAAGATGGACAATTAATGGACAACTGATGGACAAACTAAGCAGTTGCGGGATGGACGAGAACCATGGTTTTACATTTTTGACCTGGCCTCATGTCCACCCCGTAACTGTCTAATTTGTCCATCAGCTGTCCATTAATTGTCTATCTTTCGTCCATCGTCCATCGTGTTCTGCGTGCAAAATTTATCTTGATCTGACATTAGTAATATTTTCTTTAACCACTATGAGGAGATTGCTATGGCAGATCGTCAAATTTCGGAATATAACGTTACACCGCATTTTAGGGCAGTGGACGAGATAAGAAAGAACTGGAGTTGGTTCTTTGTTTTAGGATTAGTTTTGATCGCGTTGGGTGCGTTGGCTATTGGTGCAGCGTATTATACGACGGTATTTTCGGTGATATTATTTGGCGTGGTGTTGGTAGTGGCGGGTATCGTGCAGATTGTGCAGGGGTGTCTGGCACGCCGATGGACTGGAGTGGCTGTTGGATTGTTGCTTGGTATCTTGTATCTTGCCACGGGGTTTATCAGTTTGGTTCGTCCTGAAGTAGCGGCGGTCGCTCTTACGCTTTGGATAGCGGCTTTTTGCTTAGTGGCAGGATTGTTCCGAATATTTACTAGCGTCATCCAGAGATATGAACATTGGGGATGGGTATTTTTTAATGGACTCGTTACTTTTCTGTTGGGTGGTTTTATTTTAGCCGACTGGCCGATTTCAGGCTTATGGGTGATTGGTTTGTTTGTAGGGATCGATCTTCTGCTTGCAGGTTGGACTTGGTTGTTGCTTTCATTAGCAGCAAAAAAAGGGTAGGTTTTCTCTAAGGACAACAGGGTGAGGATTTGTCCTTTTTCCCTGTTGTCCTTGCAGTCCCTGCAGTCCTTGCGTCTTTAATTAGAAGGTTGCTGTAGTCGCCATATGTATGGGCCATGGAACTTTCTTCTGAACAGTTTGTCGTACATATTTTGATAGAAGGGTTTGCCTTCTCCGTTGCCGTGCACGACGATTGGTGTAGTGTCGGTTGGGATGTAGTGGATGCGTCGTCCTTCGATGTCGATAGATACTTCGTGGATATCTACGCTTTGTAGTGTGAGGAAGAGGTCAGCGTGATGATCGACAACGAGCTCGCCTGGATGTGCCATGTGGTAGTCCCAGAGCTGGCCTTGGTCTGAAATTGACTCATTGATTGGGATTTGTTGCAGCATATCTTTGATGAATCCTGCGTAGCCGATGATGGTACCTGAGTTAAGGTACTTAAATTTGGTAGGAGCATCAGGCACGAGATCCCTGTAGTGAATTTTATGTTGAGGGCAGAAGCAAGTTTCTCCACCAACAATACAGTGGCAGTCATGAGCTAAGAATTTAGCGATGATGGTTTTTTTATCTGCCAAGACTAATGTGTCGTATGCGTCAACGAACATCACAACGTCACCTTCGGGTAACTGTTCGACATAACGTTTGAGGTAGCTCAGTTTTTGGCCATTGCCTTTATAGGGTTGGCCGATGCCGAGAACATCGAGATGGATGCCATTGGCGCGGCATGAATCCGAAAGTTGCGCTAAGGTAGTTGTGGGGTGCGAGGCCACGGTGCAGATGTGAAGAGGTATGGTTACCGCTCCTAATGCGCTGTAGATGGCTATAAAGCATATTGCTAGTAGTTTCGTGGTGGATGTCATTCTTTTCTCCTCATTAGTTCTCAGAATCAATTTCTTGTTTGCGTACGAGTTTGCGTTGTTCGCGATCAAACATCAAATTACCGCATACTCTGTTTGGGTGTGTCTCCCAAGAGTGGCCCCAGTAGTGAATGGCAGCTGTTTCGGGCGGGGCAAATAGTTCTGTGTCGTCGTCTTGATGTAGCAGTTGTCGTGTTTCGGGTTCGGAGAAGGGGTAGAGAAAGGAGACGGGTAAATAGGCGTTCAGATATCCGTGACGGGGATTGTTGAGTTCATAGGCGAAGATGGTGCGAGTGACATAGGCTGGACCTGTCTTTTCCACTGTCCACAGACCTTTGCAAGCTATGTAGTTGGACCTAAGATCCTCTATGAGCTTTAGCATAATAGGATGTCCTGGTGCGGCACCGATGATGGCGTTGCAGAACTTAAACATGTCATATCCGTTCAGCAGGCCATGTTCTAGTGGTTCGAAACCGATGTAGAAATCCCAGCTGCAATGGAGTTCATCAAAGATGGCGGGATTAATGCATTCGAAGTCTACGTCCACGTACATGCCGCCGTATTCGTATAGGATTTCAAAGCGTAGAATGTCGGATTTCTCGCCGTAATTGTCGGCATGGTCGTAGAGATCTTGGTTGTAGAGTTCCATGCACTTAACATCGTCATCGGTCCAGAGGCGGTAAGCCCAGCCGTGCCAATTCATCCAGGTGGTCATCCACTCACGGTATTTTTCCGGAGGGGGACTTCCGAGCCATACTTGATGTATGATAGGTGGGATGCGGTACTCGTCTTTGACGGGCAATCCTTTTACTAACACCACATTTCTCGCGTAGAGATAGCGAAAGAGATCAAGCCATTTGGAGTTGGAAAAGTCGCCGCGGAGTTGCTTTCTTGTGAAGGTTCTTTCGAACATAAATAGGCTCTTGCCATCGCGTAGCATTGAGGTAGTGAAATCTGGGTAGACGATCTTTGCTTGAGCGGTTGAGAGAAGAATGAGAAAGGAAAAAATTAGATAACGCAGCGCAATTTGTTTCATATTATCTCCAAAAAAAAAGAATTCGAATTGATAGCTAAAAAATATGTTGAATGTCAAGCGGAATGAAAAAAAGTTTGGTAATGAATTTAAGAATGTGTGAGAAACCAGCTGGAGGCTAGGCGAGAGACCTGTTCTAATGCACCGGGTTCGTCGAATAGGTGAGTTGCGCCGGAAATGAGGGTGAGTTTTTTTGTGCAGTTCATTTTGGTGAGTGCAGTTTGATTGAGTTCGATTACGGTGTGATCGTTTCCGCCGACGATGAGAAGGGTGGCGGCTTTAACCTTTGGGAGGTAGATGTCGGCGAGGTCGGGTCTACCTCCGCGCGAAACGACAGAGACGATCGTTCCTGAGTTTGCGGCGGCGATGAGGGCTGCTGCGCCGCCGGTGCTGGCGCCAAAGTAAGATACTTTGAGTGTTTTGATTTCGGGTTGCAGCCAAGCCCATCTGGTTGCGCCTAGAAGTCGTTCTGCGAGTAGTTCCACATCGAAGCGCAGTTTGTGTGTGGATTCGTCAACACGTTCTTCCTCTTTGGTGAGCAGATCAAGTAGCAGGGTGGCAAAGCCGTCTTGATTTAGACGACGGGCGACATATTGGTTTCTAGGACTGTGTCGGCTGCTTCCGCTTCCATGAGCGAAGATAATTAGAGAACGGGCTTTTGGCGGGCATGTGAGCGTGGCATTGAGTGTAATGGCCTTCTCTGGAATGAGTAGAGTAACCTCATTTGAAGGGAATTGGGGTGAACTGAATGGCATTTATTTCTCCGAGGATGAGCAGCACCCTTCCCCGATATTTGCACGGTTTTTGTGGGAGGTCAAGAAATGATTACTGTTTGCGAAGTAAGAATCCGAGCCCGAGCCCGGAATCTTCAACGAAAAGGCGGTTTCTCATTTTTTTCTCGTATCAACGCTTGAATAGACTCGGAGAATATGTCTTGGAGCTGTTTGAGTTCGTGATTGACTTTGGCGGCGAGTTCGTCTAGTTGTCTTTCGAGGCGTCTTTGATTAGTGGGGCTTTTCCAGATGGATTCGACAATTTCGACTTCTTGTCGTAGGTGTAGATGAATTTCGCGCACTTTCACGAGATTGATTTCAAGTTCTGTTTTGATGCGATGAAGGTTGACAAGTGATTGTGGATTGGTTTTTTCGATGATGGGTTCTAGCGTGTGAGTTTGTTGTAAAGCTTGTTCTAGTTGAGCAATAAGTTGTCCGAGCAAACCGAATGCACGTTCAAAATAATCGGCGCGAGCACCCTCCTCCTGCACAATTAAGGCACCGTCGGCATCCCATTCGCGAATGGTGAAGTCTGTGTCGCTGGAGTAGACGACTTCTTTTATTAACTGGCCACTGGCATTCCATTGACGAGCCACATTGCAGGGTTGATTATGATCGAATTCGGCTTCGATGAGGAGTTGTCCGGTTTCACTCCAAAGGCGTTCAGCGCCATGTCGTTGACCGTGTGTGAAGGATAGTTCTCGTTTTAGGTTTCCATTAGTGTGATACATGCGGATGGTTCCGTCTAATTTTCCTTGGGCATAGTTGAGGAGGGATTTTTTTGTTTGATCTGGGTAGAAGTATTCTTGTGGTCCATCTGGTTTTTCATTTACCAGCTGTTCCACGCTATAGAGTGAGCCGTCTTTGTAAAATTTTCGGATTTTAACTGTGTTGTGGGGGAGAATTTGTTTTTGTATTGTTGTGTGTGTTTCGTTGTTGATGGGTTTCGATTTTGTAGAGGAAGTGGAGGATTGTTCAAGTAGGTTTGTGAGAAGATCGATATTGTCTTTGGCTATTTTAGCGATAGCGTCGTAGCAATCGCGATAGATTAGTGCTTTTTGCAAGGCGACTTCGCTTTCAGTGAGTTTGTATTTCGGGTTGGTGAGGCGGCGAAATACTAGACTGTGGAGTTCGATGTAGATGGTTTTGTAGAATTCCAGCATGTGTTGATAGGCTGGTTCTGCGAGCAGTCTGGACTGTGCATCTGTTTCTGGCTGTTCGGCCGCTTCGCGATCGCCAGCCAGCCCTTTGACGATATTGTAGAATTCGTTGCCTGCGATGAGACAGGCATCATAGCAGCGTTGCAGACTTTGGAGGAATTCTTGTAATAAGTTGGTGATATGTTCATGAGTTACTTGTTCTGGCATAGTAGCGTGTTGAATTTTGTCATGGATTATTGTGTTGAAATCGAATTCACGCGTTAACCAGGAGTTAGCTACTTGATCTAAGGGTAGGTGAGGGATGCCTTCGAAACCGATACCACCATTACTGGCATTAATGAGGATGACTTCGGGGTGGTGTGCGGCAAAGGTGGTGAACCAGAGGGATTCGGTGACCCATTTAATTTGCGTAGAAATCGGATTGCCATGCACGTCGCAGCGGATGATGACTTCGTCTTTGATTGATTTAGTTTGGAAGTACCTTCGTTTTTCATGCAGAGGGTGGTTTAGAAGGCCAGGGCAATAGGAAAGGCCATCGGTGTAGGCCAGGTCTACACCGACAAAGATGATGGGATTGCATCCCATAGCATAGGCAATGGCTAGGCTGAAATTAATTACGTTGTGTCCGCCTTCAATCTCTTCTTCTCTGATTCCCAGTTTGTTTTCAAACCATTCGACTAGTTTAACGGCACCACCAGAGATGTAGAGATGGTCACCCTGAACTAGGTCTAGGGCAGCATTCAGCATGCGGTTGCGGTAGAAGTAGGGTGTTTCGAAGGCATCGTTCATGATCAATCGTGTAAATTGTGCCGGGTTAGGATCGACCCCAACGCCGAAGTGAGGGAGCAAGCCTGTGGTGTTCACGGCATTCATTGCTGTTCCGCCGGCGAAGATGAGTGCGCGGTTTTTTAGAGTTTGCAATAGAGGCAAGCTGTGGGCGAGGGAGGGGCCTGCTCCGCAGATGATGGCGGGAACGTCTTTAAACTGGCCGAATAGTTGGTTGCCTAAGTAGGCTTGAGGCATAAGGGCGAAATTGCTGAAGAAGTTTTTGTAGAACGTTTTGCTGCTAATGTATTCGGCCAGAGTTTGTTTACGTCCATTCATTAGCACGTCTAATTGTTCCTGAATCGACTGTGCAGTGGATGATTGTGTCATTTGGTAATAGTGTAAGGTACTGAACGTATGGCTGCGCGGTGAAAATAGAATGGCGGCTAAATGGAGGGCGGGTTTAGAGCTTTCTCCCAAATAGCTGAGCCATACTTGATCATCGTAGAGCATGGTGGTTCCGCGTGGTGTTTGGAGTAGGCAGTGAATGACTTCAAGATCGTTTTCAAGGAATACAAGATAGTGGTCTGGATTACTTCTGAGCCATTGTAGAGCAGCTTCATATGCGTAGCCCAGGCCGACACCAAAAACAAAGAGCACCTTGATGTGTCGCAGATCTTGTTGTGCAAACCAGTCGGAGGCTTCAGCGACGGGATCTGAAGAGTGAATAAATTCAGCTTTGCCATCGCGTGTGATCTGAAGGTTGAGCGATTCGTTTTTGTTCGTATGAAACATGACGCGAGCGCAGGGTTGCTCTAGAAGGGGAGCCGCGCCGGGATGTGTTTCCGACCAGCGGGAGATATTTCGTTTGAACTGATCTTCAGCTAGCATGACTAAACCCGCTTTTAATAGTGAATAAATCCGAGCCCGTGTGCGAGCCCGAGCCCGAAAAACCGTTGTTTAAACACGTGTTTCCACTTCATTGAGCCCGGTCGGTCGGGTGAAAGCAAGAGTTTTTTCGGGCTCGGGCTCGGATTTCTACCCCGTGAACGGTCAGTCCTCGATGTCCTTTGGACTTGTTGTTTTTTAAAAAATTCATGTATAATTAAACTTAACAGGTAAAACTTATGATTTGGAGGATGGTTATGTTAAGTTATCTAACGAATTTGGTAGCGGTTATTATTCCTATTCCTGAACCTTCAACATACCTAGTGCTCGGTGGATTTCTTGTCGCTGGTTTTATGCTTGCTAGCTGGAAGAAACGAGCTAAATCCAAGTCTTAGTTATTTTGTTGCGTGCACGATAGCGTGCACGCAACTTTCTCAAGATTTTTAAATCGTCAGATTGAACCCACGTGCTAAGCAGAGAACCTCTTTGATCCCGATGCTAGGCCGGCTAAAGAGGATGTAAGTGCGCTGGCTTTGAGGGTGATATTTTTCCCAAAACTTACGATGCCCGTCAAGTTTGAAGATTTTTTTTGCACCGTTGTAGGCTTTGTTAGCGATCCACTGAGAAATATTGCTTAGTCCACGTATCTCACCTAGCTGCAGTCCGGCAATAGGACCAAATGTGCAGAAGTGGCAGCCTTCGTCCCGCAAGATATCCAGGGCGGTCACAACTAGCATCTCTGGAGTGCCGTGAGAGGCCTCGGGCGTGATCATAAGGCGGTTCAACAGATAGCCTTCGCGAACCTGGAGCTGATTCAGACATAGAATCCCCACGACTTTATTGCCTTTTTTGGCATAGATCCAGCGTTTGCCGACACGATCATCAAACAAGCGTATGCGGGAGAGGTAGAGTTGCGGTCCTTTTCGCGATTTCAGCCATGCATTCCCAACATTCTCTATCTCTTTCTCCAATTCAAGGTCGTGAGTCAGGTATTCTGTGGTGACAACCCCCTCTTTTTCTGCGTGGCGCACCTTTCGGCGGACGAGGCTAGCATTGACCCCTGTGCGAGCTCTTGGGTCATCGTGGGGGTCAAGAAAGAGTTCCTCACCGAACTCAATTAATCCTTGGCATTCGTGTTGAATCGACCACTTGGCAAATCTCTCGGAAGCAGTCACATAGATAATGGGGCGTTTTTTTTGATTTGCTTGATTATGAAAGGCTTGCGTTAAGGCGGCAAAATCTTGCGGGGCACATACGGGATCCCCGTAAACTAATAAACAGCCCCCTGCTTTGCGGTAGCTGATGAGACCGTCGATTCCGGGTGTCTGAAAGACTTGGCAATAAGGATCTAACACCGCTTCAGCAGCGAGGTAGCACCAGCGTCGGGTGCATCCCACGATACTCTGGCGATCATTGATAAATCGATCGCCTAAGTTTGTTGTTGCTAGCTCTTCTACCGGTACTTCCATGGTCTAACCTAATAAAAAATCTATAATAGCCTTAGCACTCTCATCTGGTTCTTCAATTAAAGGTACGTGCCCCATGCGGGAGAACACGACCAGCTTCGCTCCTGGTATTTGATGGGCCAGCTCCATAGAATCCCGTGGACATACTATGTCCTCCTCGCCATGGATGATCATGGTGGGGACCCGGATCTGGTTGCACCACTTTTTAGAATCAAATGCCAGCAGCGCGTTTAATTGTCTTGCAAAACCTATAGTTGTTTGTGGATTTGGCTGAGCAATCCTCCATTGAATAAACGCTTCAACGCGATCTGTGTCGTTAAAATAATCTCGAGAAAAGAACCAGGGAATCGCAGTTTCCACGAGTCTTCTAGGAGAAAGCTGGTCCTTGCGTAGGTTAAGGAGGGTTTTTTCGACGAATGTTCCGTGCTGATCAAATTTTACTAGCGAATTGCACAGAATTAATTTGTTCAGGTCTGTTTGTCTTCGAGCGATGATTTGGGCTATGCACCCGCCCATAGAGTGGCCGAGGAGGAAAGGTTTTTTTATTCCTAGCTCGTTCATCAAAGCAATAGTGTCGTCTGCCATGTTCTCGAGGGAGTATTCTTCGTCGGGACAGTCACTTTGGCCAATTCCTCGATTATCAAAAATGAGAACTTGGAAGTGGGCAGCTAATTGCTGAATAATTAAATCCCAGAATCTAGTGTCGCAGCCGAAGCCCGCTATTAAGACTAGAGGGTGACCCTCACCATGCATTTCGTAATAGAGATTGATTCCATTTGCTTTCGATATCGGCATCTAGTCCTACAATTGGTTTAATTTCGCACTATTTGGGGCTATAGCTTTGTTTGTCAAATTGAAAAAGGAGGGGCGCGCTTTCGCGCACAGGTCCCACCGTTACACCTGTCTTCGCTTTACTCGCAGGCGCAGGTTCACGGTGGGCTACATTCAGAAACTCTCTTCGAAGGTTTTCCTGTTGCAAGCATGTTTTTTAACCAATTGAAAATCAATCGATTAAACTGTTTTGTAAAAATAATTAATTAAATTAGTTTGTAAAATTAAGCATTAATAATATAATTAAGTTATTGCTAATAATATTAACCTCAAACAGGTGGGGGTGTTATTTATGAACTTTACTAATTTCTTTAAAACCTCGGTATTTGCTGCTCTCTTCGCACTAGGTAGTGTGGCGGGTTTGAATGCGGCAATCAACCTTAGTACGGTTACGGGAACGTGGAGCAATCCAACGGGTAATCCTGTAAATTATTCCGGTAATGGGACCAGTACCATTCATTGGGGTAATGGTGTTAATGGAGGCCAGAACAGTGGATATAACTTCACTGGGTTGGCTCCTCAAAACAATCTAGGGTTAGATACAGCCTTTTCGATTGGTACCTTTACCCATTATAACTTTCCTATTACAGGGAATACCCTCACCGGGGTTGATTTAACTGTAAAAGCAGGTCTAAATATAAATGGCACTGCAATTAATTTTACAGGAACATATGATTTTAATCATAACGAAACACCAAACGTTGGTGGTAATAACTGTTGTAATGACATTGTGTCGTTTTTGAACAACCAAGCACAACTTGGTACATTTAAGATAAATGGCGAAGACTATACAATTACATTGCTTGGATTTAAGACTACTTCTGGTGGACCGTTGCTAACAGATTTTAGCACGATCGAGGGACAAAAGAATAAAGCTACATTATTTGCGAAGATTACCAAACATGTTGGGGTGCCTGAGCCATCCACTTATCTGATGATGAGTGCCTTTTTGGGTATTTGCGGTGTGTTGGTAACACGTCGTAAGAAAGCTTCAGCTCGCTAGACGAACGAGAAGCTTTAGAGATTGGGCAGAGTGAATTTATTCACTCTGCTCTTTTGTTTTATTTATTCGTTGCCTTCATCAGAAGCGACGACATCGAGTGGTGATTCTATGACGACTTGTTGGAGTTCTTCTGGCAGGCTTTCGACGAATTCTGCTATTGCTTCAGCTTCTTGTTCGTCTGTGGTGGGTTCATCGCTGGTTAGATCAGCGTGCGCTTCTTCGGTTTGATCGGCAAGTGAGAGGACTTGTTCTACTTGATCGAGTAGTTGAAGGGCAGGGGTGGATGTTTCATCGTCTTCCACTTCGTATATAACGACCGCGGGAAGGCGTCTAAGAAGGAGGGGTGTCTCACCTTTTACGACTGCACTTTGTTGCACTTGTTTCCACGTGTCTTTGGATAGAGGGTAGTGGATTGCGGTTAGGAAGGAGAGGGCTTTTTGGAGTTCTTCGCTATTGATGCCGGAGTTAGCGAGGTAGTCTTCGGTTGCGATGAAGCCGTTATATTGTTCGAGATGCCAGCATGTGGAGACGATGCATATGTCTTCTTCTCCGTCATTCAGATAGACATCCATGCGGGTGCCTTTGAAACCGAAGCAAACTTTTAGTGCAGGTGCACCATCAAGAAACAGCTGATAGTTGGGTCTTATCCAGTAGTGTCCTTTTTGGAACTTAACTGTTCGTACAAAATCTTCCTTTTGAGCAGCTTCTAAAGCGTCTGTGAAGGGTTGAATGGAGATGGTGTGGGATTGTATTGTGCCTTGGGCATTTAAGATGCCTACGCATGCGCATAGAGCCATTAGCGTTGTCAATATTCGTTTCATGAGTATTATCTCCTGAGAAAATTTAAGGAAAAGTTATCTAAAGAGTCTATCTTGGTAATTTATTTGAGGCAACCATTTGTGTTTAGAAGACAAGTTCCTCATGGAGTCTAGAGGACTTCTCAATATGGACTAACTGGACGCACTGGACAGACTGGACGGGATATGCTTAAACCTAATTCGTCCAGAGCGTCCAGTTAGTCCATAGTGACTCATACAACACCCTCGCACTCCAAAGCGCTTCGCGCGAAGCTGTTCAAAAAAGATCTTGCTGCCATTCGGCTGCTATGATCTACTCGCGCTCTAGTTGGAATGGTTAGGCTGATGACGCAAACGGTAACGTTAGAAAATTCCACACGTTCATTAACGTTGCTTCCATTATGTGGTACTTTGCGTTTGGATTACGAATCGTTTTCGTATTTCGTTGTGGGTCGTTGGGATGAAGGGGTGGAAATTTCGAGTCCTGCGTGGTTGTCGCGATCACATTCTCTGAACGAATTTGATTTAGTCAGGCTGCATCTAACTTTGAAGCAGGGGGATAAATTTTATACGGGGGGAGTGGTCAAAGAGATTCTCACAAAAGAGGATAGTCCTGAGCGCATTTACCGTTTGCAGTTTAGTCAGGAACCGATGTTTTCTCATGAGTATTATGTGAGTCTTGACGAGGCTGCTGTTCCTATTTTCGCATCGGACACGGATTTCTCAGAGTTGTTTGTAGAGAATGTTAAAGAGTGCATTCTCTTGAAAAAAGGGGTTTTGGTCTATACGAAACATCTGGCTGTTTATTTTTCGCGGTTAATTGGTTATGACAATCCGAAGTATTCGCAGTTTAGTCGTTTTTTCTTTGATGAGATAATTCAACAGCTTTCGGAAAAGATTCAAAAGTTGACGGAGTTGCATGAGGGGTTGTTGAGCAATCAAGGACAGGTGCAATTTGGGGTTCCGCTGAATTTTCAGATTATACATGAATTGGTGGAATCTGAATTGAATTTGGATGTATTGAATTTAACCTTTAAGGAAGGGCAGCATCTGCCTTACATTTTGTCTATCAAGCAGTTGGAAGACAAGATGTTTTGTTGTTATAACCTATTGTTGATGATTTATGAGGCGTTTATCAAGGGTAGGATGGAGGACGTTGAGGCTAAATTGACGAGGATGATTCAGAGGACGGATACGGTGAGATGATTTTTTATCGGCAATTTAGTTTGTACTGTTTGTTATTGGTTTTGACGTTTGTGGTGACGACCTATTTTTATTTTCAGACGCGTAGCGACTGGATTGCGTTCTATAGCGGTGAAAAGGCGTTTAGGAAGGGCGATTTTGTGGCTGCGATTCCGTTGTATGAGAAGGCGATAGCAGAGGATGTGAAGACGCGCAAGGCCTATTTTCACTTGGGTGATGCGCTTTCGGCTGCGCAACGGTTTGGGGATGCGGTGGAGTTGTATAAGGGGTATTTGGCGAAGTTTCCGTATGATCACGAGGCGCGTCTTCGGTATGCGCGAGTGTTATCTTATACGGGCGCGTTTGATGAGTCGGCAAAGCAGTACAAACGAGTTGTGGAGGAGCCAGGGAATGAGAGCGATCGTCGGTCACGGCATGATTAGGCTAATTTTAGCTGGATGTTTGGTTATGACATCATGGGTTGGTGCTGCTGAGGATAGCATGGAGACCAACATAGAAGATTTTGGCGAAGAGGTGCAGGACTGGCAGGTGCGCATGGAGTTGGCGCGCGTTTTGAGTTACCAGAAGAAATATGCGGAGTCGATTCAAGAGTATCGGCGTATTCTTGCGGAGCAGCCTACGAATGAGGTGATCAAGCTGGAGTTGGCTCAGGTCTTAGCTTACGACGATAAGAAGGAAGAGGCGCTCAAGTTATTGCAGGAGGTGTCTGTAGATAAACTAGACGATAAGAATAAATTGGCAGCTGCGGATATTTTGGCTTCTACGAATCGTTTTGACTCTGCAGAAAAAATCTACCAGGACTATTTGAAGAAACAGCCCGGCGATTTGAAGGTGCGTTTGAAGTATGCGCAGCTATTGAGCTGGGCAAAGAAGTATACAGATTCGATTAAGGAGTTTCGATCTTTGGTTCGAGAGCGTCCCGATGATGTGCAATTGCGTCGAAAGTACGCTCTGGTACTGATTTGGGCAGGGGAGCCGGATAAGGCGCGCGAGCTATTGGAAAAGACTCTACCTCAGAAGGGCCATGAAGCTCGTAAATAGGTTTGTTTTTTTTGTTTTATTGAGTTGTGTGCCGGTTTGGGCAGACGATCAACAGGACACATTGGTGGACGAATGGGATCGCGTGTCGGATTTCGATGCTCGCAAGGCATTGTCGGATTTGTTAGCGACGAAGAAAGCGACTGCAGACGATGCCATGGAGCATTTAGAACAGCTTTTGGTTGAGAAGCCGGATGATTTTAAGACGAATCTTCTCTTGACCAAGGTGTTGTTGCAAAAGAAGAAGTATAAACGTGCTGCAGAGGTATTTGAGCGGGTGGTAGTTCTTGCGCCGCAGGACCCGCAGTCTCTATCGGAATTGGCGCTATTGACTCTAGAGATGGGGCATGCTGTAGAGGCTAAAAGGCTATTTGCAGTGGCTCTAGACCTGGCTGGCGACGAGGTGGACTCGATTATTTTGAGTTATGCTGGCGCCCTGCAGGTTTGGGGGATTACCCCGACGCGCAACGTATCTATCGCGACTATTTGCGCCAGCATCCTGCAGAGACAGCAGTGTGGCGATCATTGGCGAATGCTTTGCAAGGGCAAGGACGGTTTGCAGAAGCGGAACAGATCTATATGCAGCTTTTATGCGACAAATGGTCGCCCCCGGTGCTGATGGATTGGGCGCGCTTAAAAAAGTCGGAAAAAGACTTTCAAGCTGCCTATGAGCTGGTATTGCGTCTAGATTATGTGGGACCTGATCGAGAAGAAGCTTGGGAATTGCAAGCGGAAGTGCTGGAGAAGCGAGGCATGACTGCGCAAGCTATTGAGATTTATCTTCAGCTGGCGGAGGCACAAAAAGATGCAGAACAGGCTGCTGGCTATCTTCTGCGTGCGTATCGACTTTATCTAACAGATGGTTGTTGCGAGTCGGCTCAAGAGCTATTGGCGCGGGCTACTATCATAGCTCCCGATGCGATTCCTGTGCAGTATTATCATGGTGCAGAACTGGCTGATGTTATGGAGGGAGCGTCTTCTCCTCAAGAATTGATGGAATGGGCAGAGTACTACCTTGATGATGAGTGTGTGGAAGCAGTGATTGCGCTGTATCAGGCGGCGCTGTGTTTGGATCCAGCTTACCACTATGCCAAAATCGCCTTGGCGGGAATATTACCTATTCGACTTCGTTATGAAGAGTCCGAACAAATCTATTTGGATCTGCTACAGGAGTTTCCTGACAACCCCACCTATCTGTTGGAATATGCGCGGGTGCGTAGTTGGAACAAGAAGCATGCTGAAGCCTTGCGATTGTATGATCTTTTGCTGGTGAGATATCCGGATAATCCTGTGCTCTACATCGAAAAAGCACATGTCGCTATGTGGTCGCAGAATGGTCGTTTGGCGAAAAATACATACGACTTGTTACTGCAGGAGACCGTCGACAGCCATTTATTAGAGGTGTTGGATACGTTTCCAGATCATAGTCAGGTGGTTGATGTGGCTTGTACGTTGATGCAGCATCTGGAGCAGCGCAGCATCTACGGCGGTGTGGATGAGGTGATCGAATGTTTGGAAGTACGCAAGAAGCTCTTGCAAGAACAACCCTGCGGGGCTATTGAGAGAGCTATAATCGGGCTTTGGGCTCAGTATCGGATTCAGAAGTATACCTATCTTGAAATGAAAGCGGCCATGGCTGGTTGGCAAGGACATTTCTTTGAATCTCTTTGCTATATGGAGCGATTGATTGAATTTGCACCCGGCAGTGAGGAGACACTTTTTAACTATGCGGAAGCCTGGTGCTCTCTCGGTTTATGCGGCAGATCTCAGGGGTTGTTCTATAAAATTCGCCGCATGGACCCTCTGCACAATATTGTGAATCTGGCGTTAACGCGCAGAGAAATAATCAATCAGCCTGCTCTTTTAATGGATTATAGCTTATGGAGCGAAATCGGTCGCGGACAGCTCTCTGGTATAACCAGACACTATTTTAGATGGGGCGTAGAGAATACAATCTGTTGTCCGACAAAAGTACGTTTAACGTACGACTTGTTATTGGATCATTCGTACATCAACCATCACAATTTTTTGGCTCATGCCTTTACCGTGAATTACAGGGATACTTACAACAAATATTTAGCGGCAGAAGGCTTTTTGACCAGAAAGGTTGGGGGTAACTACAGCATTCATGGACCTTGGTTGTGGAATGCGCGTTTAACTATGCGTCCGTGCGACGGTCTGCGCTGGATTGTAGGTACCGAGCGGCGGGATGAGTTTTATAACTATTTCGGCATTTTCGACGGTACGCAGTCGACGTCGGTCTTTACTCTTGCTCAGTGTGATCTCACTCGTTTACTCACGATTGAAGCTGGTGCGCAATATTTAAAGTATTCCGATCATAACCAACAAAACGTTGCACAGCTTGGTGTCAGCTACAAATTGACTGAGTATCCACGTGTGCTGCGTTTTATCTTTCAGGGAGAGTACCGCACTTTCCAGAACATGGACGAGTTCGTTTATGATGGTGAAACGCTTGTGAATATCATTCATCCTTACTGGACGCCACAACACTATTTGGCGGGCCGAGTGGGGTTTGAGTTCTACCATGACCTCACCACGTTGGAGTTTTGCGGAGCGGAGCGGCAATTCTATATCGTGAATTTCATGACCGAAGAGGATACGCAAGATAACCCAGGCGTGTCGCTTGCCGTGGAGCTCCACTGGGAGTGGGCAAATCACTGGAGCTTTGTCTTCAGTGGTGTCGTCAATCACACACGTCAGTGGGATGGTGAAGGGCTGAAAACGACGCTCATGTACCGATTCTAGGGCGCCCTTCCGGGCGCGGGTCTTTTTACGACTAACTATGGACAAAACTGGACGTTCTGGACGTTCTGGACGGCCTGGACAGGGTGCGCTAAGCCTTTGATGCTTAGCTTGTCCAGTTCGTCCAGAACGTCCAGTTTTGTCCATAGTTAGTCGTAATAAAATTAATTATGCTATAATTGATTTTGAATAAAAGAAGGAAATATATGAACAATATTTCTTCGGATTCTATTATTCCTGATAATTACGAAAAAACTAATCGTGCGAATGATGTTAATAAACTGTCCGTTTCTCCTAGTAAGAACCAAGAGCTAACAAAAACCACGTCAGCGAGTGAAATCTCGGAAATCCCATTACATGCCCAGGAGGTGCAGAGTGTAGACACTGTTCCTTCCTCAGGTGTGTCTCTTCATTTGTTCCTGCCAGAGGGATCCACTGTATCCTATACGGTATATATTCCTTGCACACCTCGGCCTACGGAGGATTTAACGATACGCAAAGAGGAGCATGAAATAGCCACGCAAGAGCAAAACCTACTTACAGCTCTCAATCAGCTAAGCAAACAGGCGAGATCTCCGCAGATCAAGAAGGCTGATGTGCTCCAAATGACTAAAGCAGTCGGTGAATCAGTCTTGCCTTTAGTGCCAGTCGTTGGACCCTTAACTGAGAGTATCAAGAAACATAGAAGTGCCTCAAAATATCACCAACAAGCGAAGGCAATCAAACGGGAAATTGCAAACCCGGCCCTGACTCCAGAGGAATCTAAAGCTATAGGTAAAGAGATAAAAAAGCTCAAGCAGGAGCGAAGCGTACTCAAAAAAGGCCTCAAGGAATTGGATAAAGCGATCGTCAAAGAATACGAAGGTGAGGCCAGCAGTCGAATAGCCGGAAGAGTTGAGGCGAGAAATCGGGTTTTAGAATCGATCAAGGCTCGCGATAATGCCATTATGGACGCCCGTGCCACGCGCTGTAACCCCTCCATTCCGAAAGAAGAGTTAAAGGATAAACTTCATGAGATGGATCGGCTGCTTGCGCAGCAAAAGAAAGCTGAGAGAAAGGGACATGGTCATGATTTAGATGCAGCGGAATCTCTGACAGGTGTTGTGCTCGAAGGGTCGGGTCAGATCGCACAAATTGCCCTAGGTTCTATGGTTACCTTGACGCCTGTGACTGCACCTCTTGGTATGGGGTATGCGGTAACTAAAGGTGTACGAGATGTAAAGAATCTTACAAAGGGCTTTTCTTCTCTTGATCAACTGAAAAAAGTGAAAAAGGAAGCGCTTACATGCGAGGCACTTGCTGGTCATTATCATGCGATCTCCTTAGATGAGTCCAAGCCCATGAAGGTTCGTGAGGCGAGCAAAATTGATATGGAGATTGAAACTGAAAAAGCAAAATTGATTAAAGATTATGTTCGGATCCAAAAGAAGTTCATGCAAAAAAAAGTTGTTGTTAGCGGAGTTGGTCTGGCAAGCTCTGTAGTTGCTGTCGGAGCTAACGGCTGTGGTTTACTTACGTTGATCCCAGAACCGACAACCTCCCTCACTATGTATGGGTTAGCAGTGGGCTTATCGGGAATAAGTCTAGGGCTTTCGCTGACTCAATTTGGTGTAGATAAAGGAGCTACTTATGTAGCGACAAAAAAGGAAAAAAATCTGAGGGAGAAGCGAGACTTTTTTGAGACCCAAGAACATGCGAAGGGCATCAGCCGTTCGTTTTTAGGGGTTGAGATTCGGTTGGCAGGTACGATTGCTAATGGGTTTGCTCCAATTGGGTTGGTGGACTATCACGGGATTACTGATCAGAAAGGATATGTCGAACATGTGGGTGAGCAGGCTCAGAGACTAGGTGATAAACAAGAGCTGAAAAAAGGAATTGCCGTAATTACAGAATATAAGGATTACGTAACGAGTCATTATGCTTACTTAGCGAATCAGCGCAGCACAAGCATGACGCTCGATGATGAGGTTGAATCCTCATGATTTTTTTTGAAGACTTGCTGAAGAGTTTTTGTGCTGAGTTCAATATCCATGTTTCTCCTTTGGAACAAAGAGTTTCTTTTGTATTAAATGAAAAATATGAAGTAACGCTAGAGGGTCTTGAAGATCCGGCGAGTTTCGTTATTTATGCTTCTTTTTATCTCCCTGCTGGGGATAGGCAGACAGCTCTAGAACGTGTGTTGAAGGCTCATATTTTTGGAAAACAAACGAAGCGAGCTGTTTTCGCCATGGATCCTCGCAGTGAGGGATTGATTTTGTTTCGTCGCTTTGATAACGAAGTAGTTGATTTTAAATATTTTAAAGATGAACTAGGTCATTTTGTCGCCGTTTTGAGTTATTGGGATCACGAGTTAAGGAGATAGGGATGAAAGGGGAGAACGACTGCCTAGATGGGATCTGTCGAGGTTTGTCAGGGGATAAGGATTGGGATGGTGAGTGCAAGCTCTCGAATGGTACCGCTGCCGTACCGTACAGGCATATTTTTATGCAGTTTAACTCGGCTCAAAGCGAAGTAGATGTTCATACTTTACTTATTTCGTTATTAAAAAAGGGATCAGTTCAACAGTCTTTTGGTGTTGAGAAAGCAGGCGATATTCTCCAGCTTCTTTCGCTTTTTCCTTATGAGGTAGCCGAAGGGTCGATAGCGAGCGTTGTTCGCCTATTGGGACTTCTTAACAAAGTCGTTCCTGTTGGTTTTTTTGGCTATGATGAACAGGAAAAGAGATGCTTTTACCGTTATAGCTATCTCTTAGACGAGACTATTAGTTCTGACTCTCTTATTACGATGGTTCAACTAGTGTGTGAGGTGATCAATACCTATGCTCCTACTATTGAGGAAGTGTCGGCTGGTATCGTTTCCGTGGATGCGCTTTTAGAGGAATTCAAGAAGACGGCGCAGTAGCGATAAGTCAAATTTTATTTTTTTTCAGGATAACAGGATTAACAGGCATATGCATCAGGCTAAGAAGGAAAAAGCACTTGTTAAATACTGATGATTAGTGTGTTAAAGAAATGAGAGACCTTGTAGAGTATTTTTGAACAACAATCCTCAGCAAGGCTCTCACGATGAATATAAAGCAAAAAAAAGAAGTCCTCAAGTCAAAAAAAAAGACACCTGGGTCGGCATTTTTCAGAAACAGCTCAAAGTACTTTGGAAAATATTAGCAGAGTTCTCAACAAAAAGACAATTGAAGAGCTCGCTTGGGCAGGGCGCCTGGCATTAAAAGAATAATTTAAGTTAACTCCCAGAGCCTTCATAATATCCTCTCGAACACCCTCTTATCACCATTCTCTTTACCACAGTTGTTTGCTCACTTTGCGGGGCAGACGACTGGGAAACAATAGTTCTTCAGGCCAACGCAATGGTGGATTGGTTGGGGCAATATGTGGATACATCCCGAGGAATTCCATGCGTACGTACGTTTAAACGTGTGTTTGAAGTTCTGTCACCTCGGCATCTAGAGCAACTTCTAGCCGAGATATCCGATCTCTGGAGAGATAGAAGAGAGGGTGATGTAATTAGCTTCGATGGAAAAACAATGCGAGGCACATGCGCCAATGAAAAAGGTTTAAAAGCAATTCATGTATTAAACGCATGGAGTCATGAAAACGCGATTTGTATTGGCCATATGAAGGTGGATGACAAATCAAATGAAATCACAGCTCTTCCACAGTTGATGGCGATGTTAGATCTCAAGGGCACGATAGTAACGGCAGATGCTCTGAATACTCAAAAAGAAACAGCAGCCAAGGCTGTAGCTTGCGGTGCAGACTACATGCTTCCAGTAAAGGGAAATCACCCCACTCTTCTGGAAGAAATTGAGTTACTGTTTCAAGATGCTGAGACTCATGATTTTCGTGGATTTGATGCCGATGAGTTCAAGACAGAAGAGAAAGCTCATGGGAGGGTCGAGATCAGAAGATATTATTCGATAGATGCAGAAGAACTTCCGAGCGCCTCAGAGTGGTCTAAGTTGCGGTCTGCGGGGAAAGTTGTAAGAGAACGAACAGTGAATGGAAAAACGAGCACTGAAGTCCAGTATTATATTTCCAGTTGTGAAATCAGCGGGAAGCTATTGGAGAATGTGGTAAGAGGCCACTGGGGAATCGAGAATTCTCTACATTGGGTCTTGGACGTCATTTATCGAGAAGATAAATTACGCTATCGAGAAAGAAATGGGGCTCAGAATCTATCTACAATTAGGAAGTTAACACTAGGTGCCCTGACAAAGGATAAGACTCTGAAGTGCGGTAAGGCAGGAAAAAGACTGATCGCCGCTACAGATCCTGCCTATAGGGAGGTTTTGCTAAAACATTTCTTTTAATGTCACATGCCCTGCTTGGGAATCTAAGTTAATTCAGCGAGAGTCTTCAAAAATTTTTGGATTTGATTTTTTAGCAACCATGCTTATATCCAGCGTAGACACCGAGCATGCGACTCTTGAAAAAATGTGCGACATCTTTAACTCCATAAATCATCACATAAGAATTACTCCTCAATCACTTATGGAACGGTTAAATGGAGCTGCTGCTCCACTTTTTTTTAAGATGGTTTTAGAAACAATGCTGAAGAATCAAATTGATAATTTGATTTCAACAATATCCCCAGATCTCCTAGAAAAATTTAATAAAATTCTCATCCAAGACAGTTCTTCGATGGATTTAAACGAAAGGCTATCTCCTTTTTTCAAAGGGTCAGGCGGACGAGCGAGCAAGGCAAGTGCTAAAATAGATGTCATATACGACTTTAAGGCAAAGCGATTTGAGTATTTAAAGTTAACGGACCATAGCGAAGCCGATCAAACGCTTGGTTTAAATGCACTAGATCATTTGGCGAGCAACGACTTAATTATTAGAGATTTAGGATACTTGCGGATGGACAGCGTCGTCAAAATAGATGCGATAAAGGCTTTCTTTCTTAGTCGGTTTAAGAACAATACTTGTGTGTACTTAAATTATGATGATGCAGATGAAATGGACTTCGCTGAATATTTGCGTAAGAATAGCGCGTTATTAAATGTAATTGATATAAGAGTTTTTATAACAAAATCTAGAGTGTCTGTGAGGCTTGTAGCATATAGGCTTCCTGCTGAAATATCTGCCGAAAGAAGAAGAAAAGCCCATGCTACAGCAAAGAAGCAGGGTAGGAATTTATCAAAAAAAAGTTTAGCTCTACTTGATTTTAGCATTTTTATTACGAATGTGCCTTTAGAGGTATGGGAAGCAGGGGTAATAGGCACAATTTACCGGTTGAGATGGTAAATTGAACTTTTGTATAAGAGTTGGAAATCAGGGTTAAAAATTGATTATTTGAAAGGAACAAATCCTCACCGAATTAGATCTTTAATATACTCCAGGTTGATTTTAGCAATAATTATTAACGAAGTGTACAAACTAATGGACTACATAGGTCATAGTATCGGTAAAGTTGTAAGCATGCATAAAGTTTATGCCTGGATGAAGTGCATAAAACCGACTCCAAAGAATTTTGCAGGGAAAGTGGGGGTGGTGGGAAGAGCGATATTTGCCAGACTTGATTGCCAAGTGTATGTCTAAACAAAAAAGAAAAAGTAAAACAAGTCTTCAGGCTATCCATGAACACGATTTTTATTACCAAGAGGCTAGTTAGCCTGATGCGTATGGGATTAACAGGATAGATTTAAAAATAGTTCGAATTTGTTAGATAAAATAAGCGTCTCTGTGCTCTCTGTGTTCTCTGTGGTTAAATCTTATTTCAAGAACCGCAATAAAATAGATTTTTTACCACAGAGCACACAGAGGGCACAGAGACGCTTATTTTATCTAACAAATTCGAACTATTCTTAAATTCTATCCTGTTAATCCTGTTATCCTGAAAAAAATAAAAGGTGGGGTGTTCGGCAACCTCTTCCCCCTTTATCCTTGATCCTTTATACGGACATTATGGCGAGGCAACGCAGTTCGTTTTATTATCGTGTGCAAATTGCAATGATCAACTTCACGCAGGGGTTGATCCTCCTGTATATTCTGGCGCGGATCGGTTTTTTCTTTGTCTACACGTTAACTTGGTACTTCTATGTAGTCGGGATTATTTTCTTTTTCGCCGAGTGTTTTATTCTTCTCCACGCATGGGATTATTTTGGAAAGATCAAGTTGGTTGCCCACGCTCTTGCGGAAAGAAAAAAGCTAGAGCTAGATGTTCCTGCGCTGCATTCCTTTCCTCCCGTTGCCATTGTGGTGGCTTCCTATAAGGAGCCTTTAGCTATACTTGAAGATACGCTTGTCTGCTTTCATAATCTGACGTACCCCAATAAACATCTCTATTTCCTGGACGATACGCGTTACGACCAGCCTTGGGACACGCCGGAGAAGGTGGCTGAATACAAAAAAGCGGTGGAAAAACTGTGCGAATATAACGAGGTCAATCTCTTCCGCCGTCGCTGGCATCACGCTAAAGCGGGTATCACGAACGATTTTCTCGACTATTCTCAAGGATCTCAGCATCCCGATTTTCAGATGGTGGAGTATTCAAAAACACCGCGTCTGGAACGAGAGAAGTACTTAGCTATCTTTGACGCCGACCAAAATCCATTTCCGGATTTCGTAGAACCTCTAGTTGCGCAATTAGAAGCGAATCCGGGCTTGGCGTTTATTCAAACTCCGCAATATTACACGAATTTCATGGATAATAAAATTGCTCGCGCTTCCAGCATTATGCAGGTGGTTTTTTACGAATGGATTTGTGAGGCGAAGGGTGTACAGGATTTGATGATGTTGTGCGGGACCAACGTGATTCTTCGTACGGATGCCATTATCGATGTAGGAGGGTTTGACCTGACCTCGGTTACGGAGGACTTTGCGACGGGGTTTCGCATGCATAGGAAGGGTTGGAAGTCATGGTATATTAACAAACCGACTGCGTTTGGAATGGGTCCGGAAGATCTGGGGTCTTTTTTGAAGCAACAGCATCGCTGGGCTCTTGGGACCACAGGAATGTTCTTGAGTATATTAAAAGAGATGATTGTTTCGGGGCGTCAGCAATCATTTGCATTTTGGTGGGAATATCTTTGTTCGGCGTCTTATTATTTTATTGGTTGGGTGTATTTGATATTTATTCTAACGCCTGGTTTGTATTTGTTTTTTGATTTTCCGATTTATATGTTTCCGACGAGTATCTATTTTGCTTTGATAGTTCCTTATAATCTATTTGCGAACTATTTATATTTTTCGACATTGGGTCAGAGGGGATATTCGTTGAAGGATCTCTTTTCGGGCATGTTTTTGGGTATTATATGCATGCCAGTAAATATGAGTGCTTCTTTATCAGGCCTTTTAGGCCTAAAGGGGAAGTTTGTGGTGACTCCAAAGGGTGGGTCTAGCTCTTTGCCTATGTGGGACTTATGGCCGCAGATAGCATTAGCATTGATTAGTTTTATTTGTTTGGTTTGGGGTGGTTTGAGGCTGTATTTTGAGGGTGAGCCGACTGGTGGATTAGCGGTGAATATGTTTTGGGTTGTTTACTATTTTATCATTTATTCAACTGTGTTTTGGTACAATTCGCCGTTGGATGAAAAGAAAGTGGTTTAAGTTAATTAATAATATTTAATTTTTAATCTGTCGGAAATCACCTTATGCTTTGATTAAACGCAAAGAGGCAAGGCGCAAAGAAATTAAAAGCTCATAAAAAACTAAGGGATAATTTTTCTACGATACCGTCTTTTTAAAGTTCTTTGCGCCTTTGCGTCTTTGCGTTTAATCAAAAAGCATAAGGTGATTTCTAGGCCGCCTTTGCGTTTAAATCTCAGTCAGCCTATCAGTAAGTTATACGGGAGGGCAGAGCCATGTTAGATCAAGCTCCGGATAAGACGAAGGTGGTGCAGGAAGAGGAAGAGGTATTGGTAGCGTCGGATGCGAGTCAGAAGCTCAAGGACGCTGTGCAGGTTACCGAAGAAGCGCGTGAGAAGGAATACCGTCAGCCTACGTTTGCAGGGCAGCTTTTCATGGGAAAATTTGTGCCTGAGCTTCTTTATCCTTTTCCTTTTCAAAACGAGGCGGACAAAAAGATCGGAGATCTGTTTGTCGAAAAGATTGGTAACTATCTTAGTACGCATTTGGATGCAGATAAGGTCGATGCTGAGAGGGAGATTCCACCTGAGGTTATGGCAGAACTGGCCAAGATGGGTGTATTTGCCATGAAGGTGCCAAAGGACTACGATGGGCTTGGTTTTTCGCAAACGAACTATAATCGTACTGTGATGAAAGTGGCCTCACACTGTGGTGGAACAGCTGTTTTGATCTCTGCTCATCAATCGATTGGCGTTCCTCAACCGTTGCGTCTGTATGGTACGGATGCGCAGAAGAAGAAGTATCTGCCGCGTTTCCGCAAGGGTGTGATTTCTGCGTTTGCGTTGACAGAGCCTGATGTGGGGTCGGATCCTGCGGAGATGTCTGCCGAGGCAGTACTTTCTGAGGATGGTCAACACTATATTCTGAACGGTGATAAGCTCTGGTGTACGAATGGTACCATTGCGGAAGTTCTTGTTGTGATTGCTAAGACAGCACCGAAGGTTGTTGCAGGGAAAGAGCGTAAGCAGATTTCGGCGTTCATTGTTGAGACAAATTGGCCTGGTGTTGAAGTTGTGCAGCGATGTGAGTTTATGGGTCTAGGCGCTATCTACAACGGGATGTTACGGTTTACGAATGTGAAGGTGCCGAGAGAGAATCTGATTTGGGCGGAAGGTCGCGGTTTGGCGATTGCGCTTGGGACTGTGAACGTGGGGCGTTTGACGCTGCCTGCGGCCTGTACTGGGGCAGCTAAGCAATGCCTATCCATTTGCCGCCGTTGGGGAATGGACCGCGTACAGTGGGGACAGCCTGTTGGTAAGCATGAATGGGGAAGACAAAAGATCTCGTACATAGCTGCTACGACGTTTGCTATGGAAGCGATGACTTGGCTTACGAGTAGCTGGGTGGATAATGCGAACATTGATATTCGCATCGAAGCTGCTATGGCGAAGATGTTTTGTACGGAAGAGTTATGGAAAATTGTCGACATGACTATGCAGTTGCGTGGTGGACGAGGATATGAAAAAGCTTCATCTCTGAAGGCGCGAGGGGAACCTGGTTATGCTGTCGAACGAATGATGCGCGACTGTCGCATTAATCTTATTTTGGAGGGATCCTCCGAAATTATGCGTCTCTTCCTAGCGAGAGAAGCGATGGATCCTCACCTACGTTTGGTTGGAGATTTGCTGAAGAAAAAGCTCTCCTTTGGGGAGAAGGTGAAGAAGGGTTGGGAAGTGATGCGTTTCTACCTCAAATGGTATCCTAGCCAAGTCGTTCAGGGATGGCGCTCTAGTTCCTATAAGGAGTTGGGGAGTTTGGAAAAGCATTTTCAGTTTATTGAATCCTACTCGCACAAGATGTCCAGAGCTGTGTTTCGTGGCATGGCCCGTTACCAGCAGAAGCTAGAACGCAAGCAGTTATTTCTGGGTCGCTTGGTGGAGATAGGTACAGATCTTTTTGCGATGGCTGCGGTTTGTTCGTATGCCGTTGGGATGCGCGAGAAGCAAGGCGATGATACGCCTATTGCTCTCGCAGACTATTTCTGCACACTGGCTAGGCGTCGGGTCGAGGAGCGTTTTGCAGCGCTTTCGGATAATGATGATCGCAAATCCAACCAATTGGCTGAAGAGGTGTTGGATAAAAAGATGCGTTGGCTAGAAGAGGGAGTGATCTGGGTAGGCCCAGAGGAGCCTACCGAAATGAATGCAAAAAATGGTTTTTGGCAAAGAGAAAGCTCTCGCGATTCGACCTTCGAAATCGGCCCAATATTAGAATATGGGACCGATTTTGATGGATCGAATCCCGAGGCTTTCTCAAAGCCAAAATCCTAATTTTTGCATGCATTTCGGTACGGTCGTGAGAGAGGCTAAACCTCGTGTGGCATTGGTTTTGACAGGTGGCGGGGCGCGGGCAGCGTATCAGTGCGGTGCTATTTGGGGTGTGTGCGATGTCGCCGACCGCATGGGCAACTGCCGACCGTTTGATGTTCTAACGGGTTGCAGTGCAGGTGCCATTAATGCCACCTATCTGGCCTCACAGGCCACGGACATGGTCGCCGGGGCTCAGCGTCTTAAACGTCTCTGGAACAATGTCACCACTAAACAAGTGTTCCGAACGGATGTCACTAGTCTATTCCGCATCGCTGTTGATTGGCTGATGCAATTATTTGCTGGAGGATGGAGCGAAGACTCCCTCCCTATGGGTCTGCTAGATACCACGCCTCTTAGACGGCTGATCACTGACCATGTCGACTATAACAAGATTGATCGGTACATTCAGGCGGGTGTGCTGGGAAGTTTGGCGATCACAGCAGTCAATTACGGCAACGGATACAGCAGTACGTTTTATCAAAGCGGGGGACGCTTTCCACCATGGCTACGAGCGCGTCGCGAAGTTAAGGAGACTAAAATCACCGCTGAACATGTTTTGGCGTCCACGGCTATTCCTATGCTGTTTCCGCCGATCAAATCCGGCAATGGTTATTACGGTGATGGAAATGTGCGCAACAGCACTCCGTTAAGCCCGGCTATAAAGCTCGGGGCTGATCGTTTGTTAGTCATTGGTGTACGTCAGTGGCAGGGCAGCAGCCCCCCGCCGGTGGAGTATGGAAATCCTTCTCCAGGACGGGTTGCCAGTGTGATCTTGAATTCTATTATGTTAGACTCCATCGAGACCGACTATGAGCGTTTGGAGCGAATCAATCGCACCTTAAGTCTTTTGCCTGGCGATGCGGATACTCCGTTGCGTCCTGTGCAGGTTTGTTTGATTCGTCCCTCGGAAGATTTGGGATCGATCGCTTTTGAGATGGCCCATCACATGCCTGCGCCGATTCGCAGTTTGGTAAGGGGATTGGGCACGCCCAAAGATGTTGAGGATCTGATTAGTTACCTGCTCTTTGAAGCGCCCTATACCCAACGGTTAGTGGCGTTAGGGTACCAAGATGCCCTGAGAAGGGAGGATGAGATTAGGCTATTGCTTGGGCCTTGAAAGAAATTCTTTCACTTCTGGGAAATATCTGAAAGCAATAGTTTGAGTTCACTTCGGAGTTTACTCTGTTGAAGTTCATTAATGAATTCTTGCCAGGAGCAAGAAAAGTTAAATACCATGTCTTTAATTTTTTGCTTGTTCCATCTATCTGCGCCTGGAATTTCATTGATAGATGACCCAGCATCAACCTTCTTTAGGTTGTCTTGTGGAATCTCTTCTATCAACTCTTTTTTGCGATCACCGAACTCACATATCCATTCAACAAAATCAGGGATCGCTTTGTAACACTCATCCCTCAACTTTTGTGCCTTATGGGATTTTAGCAGGTCCCACAACTTATCCATTTCTTCTTGTGCGTTAGCTCCACCTGTTTTCTTCAAGCGTTTTATGCGTAAATCCAAACCCATGCAAAGCGAAAAGAACAGGTCCCTGGAATCATCTAAGTCAAAAAACTGGTAGGTCGGGTAAATGGTTTGTTCTTTAGAAGATTTGCCTTTGCCAGCAAGGGAGAAAGCAAATTTTTGACAAAAAGTAACTAGTGGCTTTTTGGCTAGGAGATTAACGGTTCTTTCAAACTCCTCTTGGGTGGCATTGACGAAGGCATCGGCATAATCAGGGTCAGCTTCATTTGAACGCACCAAGAAATTTACCCTGTCTGAATTAAGGTTTTGATCAGCTTTCAGCGGGAATATCTTACAGAAGCCTAAGTTACAAAGGAGGAAAGGAATTGTTTTCCAGGTATATTCTTTCAGGCGCACGCCGCCTTGTCTCCTGTATGCAACAACACAACTTGCCAAAAATGAGACTGCAAATAGACCAACGACGCAAAGGACAGGTACTCTAGCCTTCGGAGGGATAATCTTCAGAGGGTAACTCGAAAGTTGTTTAAAAATCGTAAGACTCATAATAACCATCCTTTATACAGGATAACATCGTATCATAGTTCATTTAAATTGACAATAGAAAAATACGTAAGGTTCAATTAAAAGAGAAAGCCCGGAATTCCATAGGAACAACAAGGACAAGAAACAAGAGTGGGAGGAAGAAAATATCCCCTGCCGTCCTTGCTGTCCTTGTTGCCCCTATCGAAAATCAGAAGGGATTTATTTATTTTGTCCTTGCATGTGCAGGAATCGCTCGCTTGGTGTTTTATTTGTCCAAGTGGGCTTGCCGTCATCTTTGCGCAGAACGAGTGTTTTGTCTCCAGTCATCAGTTTGTTTGCGACCAGGAATTGTCGTCCTTCTACAGTGACCTTTGAGCCAGTTATGCTGATCTGGTCATTGGGTTGTAGGTTGATGGAATTCTCTTCGAGAAACCATTGAGGTCCGAGGTGTACTTCCAAATTGTCATTTTCTGGCGTTTTGACAAACACCACTACCGCATGCCAGCGAGACAAGCGAGGTCGGGTTTGTTGAAAGCTCACGACAGTGCCTGCAGCGTTTTCAACGGTGCTGGGATTGTATAATTTTCCTACGCGAGACTTTGCACCCCAATTACCGGGTGTTTGTGGCGCAGCGCTATTTGGCGCTTCGGCCATCAGCGCTGTTCCTGCAATCAGAGTCAGCGCGGTACTAAATAATGCGAGAGTTCTCATTTTTCTCCTCCAAGACATGTAAATGTAGTGTAATATTTTCTATACTGATTCTGTTTGAATTACGCAACCCTGTGCGAGAATTTATGAAAACTAGTCTTAATCTACTTCTTCCTGAAGAACATGTGGCCAAGCAAGTTTCCCTAGAGGAATTTCAGAAAGTTATGGATGTTGCTTATTTGCCATCCCTTAAGTTTGCGTCAGAAGAGGTTAGGAGGCAGGTCATACAGGAAAGACCTTACTTTTTACGTCTGCATCTTGCTGGTATTTGGGATCGAGAAACGCGCAGAATATGTCTTGAGAAGATCGCCGATGGCTATGAAGCGAATGTTACCGTGCGGTGGATTGGGGAATGGCTCGGGTATGGGTTGTACAATAACCGCGAGTTGGAGGAAGGCGAATACATTGGCGAATACACAGGAATGGTGCGGCCTTTGTACAAAACTAAGCCAGACCATAATGCGTATTGCTTGCATTATCCGACGCGGTTTTGGTCCAATAAGGTCTTCATTATTGATGCTTTACGCGAAGGAAACTGCCTGCGTTACGCGAATCATAGCGACAAGCCTACCATGGCTTTGGATTGTTTGATGGATGAAGAAGGGGTTTTGCATTTTGTGCTGTTGGCTAAACGATTTTTGCCACCTGGAACCCATCTCACGTTTGATTATGGGAAGGGTTTTTGGAAGTATCGGGACAAGATAAAAGGAGTATAAACAGGAAGTTGTTTATTTTATTTTTTCAGGATAACAGGATAACAGGATAACAGGATGAACAGGCATACGCATCAGGCTAAGATAAGTTTTTGATGCTTATGTGATTGATAACAAGTTTGTTGTGACAAGAAAACCCTCGAAGAGGATTTCTATAGAGGTAATGGCAAAAGTATCCTCAAAACAAAGTTATTTCTTTTTCAACACAGAGGTACAAAGGTTCACAGAGATGCTATGGAGAACATAAAAAACTAAAAAAAAGAAAAATAACCAGTTTTTTAGTTTTATATCTTATATAGCATCTCTGTGAACCTTTGTGTCTTTGTGCCTCTGTGTTGAAAAAGAAACAACTTTGTTTTGAGGATACTTTTGCAACTACCTCTATAGAAATCCTCTTCGAGGGTTTTCTTGTCGCAACGAATTTACTATCAATTGTATATGCATCAAAAACTTATCTTAGCCTGATGCGTATGGGATGAACAGGATGAACAGGATAAAAAATAATTCAAATTTATTTATTATCCTGTTCATCCTGTTATCCTGAAAAAATAAAAAATAAAGCAAATTCTGCAATTTATGTTTCCGGCTCATAAACGGGTCTGGCGTCAAAGCCAGCTTCACGTATGGCAAACAGGGCTTGAAGTATGGGTTCCCATTGGGCTTCGCGGTCGATCTTCAGAAGGACTTGTGTTTTGCTTTTATCTTGAGGCAAAAGACCTTTCTGGTGCTGTCTGAGAAGCTCATGTTGAATTTCGCTGGCATTGCCAAGGGCGTGGTCGCGTAGGTCAGTAACCCAACGGTATGCGCCGTCGCTGGTGATGTTGATGTTGACGATTTTAAGATCTGTGGTTCCACTGGCTACAGCAGAATGAGATTCTGGTTGGATCGCGACGAGGTCGATATCGGTGTCTTTAGTGGTGATGCGTGAGACGGCGAGGCAGGCGAAAAACATGAGCATCAGAAAGAGGAAATCGATCATCGGCGCAAGGTTCATGCGTGACTGAGGTTGTAACTCTTCAGCTGGTAGAAAACTCATGAGGTTCTCCTACTCTTGGTCAACGAGGCTGATGAGAGCCAGGGATTCATTTTCCACCGCGCTCAGTAGTCTGACGACGCGATATTTTAGGGAAACGTAGAAGATCATGGAGAGGATGGCGACCATGAGTCCGACTACGGTGGTACCAACGGCTATGCCGAAGCCATCGAAGATAGAGGCTAGGCTCTCGGCGGAATGTCCTGAATCGTAAAAGGCTAGAAAGAGCCCCAAGACAGTGCCTAGAAGGCCAATCATGGGAGCAATAACGGCGATTTCGTTGAGTAGTGAGATCCGCTGCCAGAGTGTATTTGCACGGCGGCGTCCTTCTAGTTGGACCATGTCCATCATAACTTGTGGGCCGTGTTTGCGTGCGAGAAGGCCCGTGGTGAGGATAGGAGCGCAGAAGTTTTGACTATGCTGACAGGTTTCCAGGGCGGATTCAAAATGGCGCTCAGATAGTAGCTGGCGCACAGTTTGGATAAAGTCGCGTGGCATGAGATCATTAGACTTAAGTGTGAAGAAGCTGTAGAGCCACAGGGTTAATGCGCCAATGGAAAGTCCTATGAGAGTGGTATAGATCACAGGACAGGATTTAAAGACTGTGGCGAGATCCAGGTGGGATTCTGCGGCAGCAAGCAGTGTGGTGCAGGTGTAGGTCATTTCCATGTTCAGCTCTCCTCAATGCAAAATCAGAGGGATACCTTAGCAGGCGACGATTGTTTGTTCAAGGTTTTGTTGGAAGGGTGACGGTTTATGGAATAGATAGTTCGTGCCCGTGTGCGTGCCCGATTAGCTAGGAATTCGGGCACGCACACGCACACGGGCACGATTTTTCTATGCAGTGGTACTTAAGGTGCCTCCGGCACAACGAGAACGGCACCGACGCGCAGTGTTTTTATGTCTGGGATGCGGTCTTTGTTGGCTTCGTAGATTTCCTGCCAGCGTGTGGGTGTGCCGTAATGTTGGCGCGCGATTTCGGAGAGTGTTTCTCCGCGTTGGACGATGTGTGTGAGTTGACTGTGGTCAGGAGCGGCGGCAATGGTGCGTCCGCTGATTTCGTTGACGCTGCCGGCGTTAGCTGTTTTGGTGGCGACGGCGCGAAGGAGCTCAGCGTACTGTTGTTTAGTTGCGCTCAGTTCTTGGGAGAGTTGTACGCGTGTGTGATCCATTTTCTGCAGAGCGATTTTTTGGCTTCTCAAGGTAGCGTTGAGTGTGCGGAAGCGCTGTTCGGACTCTTCAGCCTGCGTTTGGACTTGTTGTTGTTTTTTCTCTAGATCTTGTTTTTCTTTCAACAGGTCATGGTTGTTTTTTTCGAGTTCTTTAGTGTGGAAGCGCAGATCGCGTTGTGACTGTTCGGATTCGTTGAGATAGCGTTGTGCTTGACTGAGTCGTTGTTGTACGTCTGCGAGTTCTCGTTCGAGTTTGAGATTGCGTTCGATGACTTCTTGCACTGAGACTGTGGGTGCGTCTGGATCGGGCTTACGTTCTTCTTGGAGTGTTTGGAGTTGTTGGTTTTCGAGGATTTTATCTTCGAGAGCTATTTGTAGGCGAAGCACTTGCTGCTGTGCTGTTTCCAGCTCTTGCTGTTGTGCTTGTATGCGCTGCACTAGGGTTTCTTGCTGTGGTGTGGAGGGTTGTTCTTTCATTTGTGTTGGTTGTGAGCCGGCGGCTCCTGAGCCATGGGAAGAGAAGTGAGAGCCATCGTTTTCGAGGAAGATTACGTTTAGAGCTACGCTTCCTTGGTCATCAGCTTCATCGACGTCCTCATCTTCGTCCACATGATCCAGTTCTCCGAGGTCGTAAGGCTGATCGAGTTTTTCTGCAAATCCTTTGGGTGGAGAGGTAACCGAGGCGATGTTGGGCGAGTTGGGATAAGTTTCAAATCGCGTTCTAGCTAAGGTGAAAACGCAGAACAAGACAATGGCAATGCCTGTGATTACGGTCACAACGAGGGTGCGTGAGCGCTTTTTATCAAGCGGTCTTGTGCGCCCATCATCATCCTGTCTTTTTTCTTGCTGCCCCATGCTGCTCCGACACAAATTTGCGTTTTTTTGAGATGATTCCTAACCAGGAGAAAAAGGTCAAGCTTTACAATGACTTCGAGAGGATTCCGTTTTCTAATGCAGTCTGGATAGCGGTATCGCAGATATTGTTCAAACCGGTTGGGCTGTGCAGGCAGGTGGCTTTGTTAGAGAGAGGGGCCCATTCGGTCGGTAGGGTGGTGTTGAACAGAACGGTCTGGGGGCGGTCGAGTGAGGCGACGAGGTGCATGAATCCGCCATCGGCAGAGAAGGCGATGGTGCATCGTGAAAGCAGATGTAGGAGGGTGTGTAAAGATTCCGACACGATGGCGATTGAGGGGCAGCGTAATTCGGCCATGACAGCGTCTACGCGATCGCGGTCATGGGGAAGGCCGGAGATGACGGCGGTGAGATCGTGGCGCAGGCAAAATTCATTCAGCAGTTTTGCGTGCCTCTCTGTGGGGAGTCGGTTTTGAGCGCGATTGTTGCTGACTGAGGAGACAATGTAACGGCTGGGTAGGTGGGAGAGCTCTGGTAGGTTGCCGCTCAGGGTGATTTTAGGCCAGAGGGTTGGAGGTATTTGCCCTAGGTTAGGGTGTAGTAACTGGAGGCACTTGAGTGCTTGATGGCGTTTGATGTGGAGGGGGAGTGCGGGCTGCGGGTGGCTCAACCATCGTGTGTGCCATTTTTCGTTGGATGCGGCTAGTTGTACCTTGCTTCCTAGCAATGAGAGAAACAGATTCAACAGCTTCATCGATGTGGGTTTTGGCGAAAAGGCGAGATCAAACTTTTCTCGACGATATTTCCAGGCTGTTCCCAGAACTTCGAGGTATTTGTTAACGCCTGTTTTAAAGATCACAGCGCGATCATAGCAAGAGAGGTAAGGCAGTAGCGCGGCATTGCGGGTGTCGGCGAACAGGGTGATCTCAGCTTGAGGGCATAGCTGTCTCAAAGCTGTGATAGCCGGAATAGCGCAAAGCAGATCTCCGTATCCGTTGCGGCGGATGACGGCGATTTTTTTTATCTCTTCCGGAGCCGTTTCCGTGAGTGTGTGTGCCAGATCCAACAGCATTTGCATTGATTCCTAAATGATTAAGGCTGGACGAAGAAGAATAGCAGGATGTGAGAAAAAGATGAAGCGCTTCGCGCCATCCTCGAACTTAAGGTCATCTTGTTCATCCTGCTATCTTGAAAATAAAAATTCTTCAATCCTCGAAATGTGGTCTAGGTTGTTGTATGACGAAAGAAGCAACGTCGAGGGCCTGTTCTTCCGAGAGCATTGGTTTCTCGCCTTCGTAGGGCATGTTGTAGTAGACGAAGGAGGAGAGCTTGGGCAGGGTGTTCATGCCGGCGCCGTCGTTAAAGGAGTGAGGTCCCCAGAGCGGCGGGATTCCGGTTGTTCCTTGACCGTTAGGTTGGTGACAGCGCGAGCAGTGTGCATGATACACTTTTTCACCGTTGACAGGATCGGGTACGTGTTGTGTTTTAAGCGGTTTTAGACCTAACCAAGGAATGGATTTTAAGCCGTTGAATTCAGCGGAGATCCATTCTAAATAGGCGACGAGGTTGGTCATGACAGGATCATCATCGTCGGGTGATTTTCCGTTTAGACTGCGTTTAAAGCAGTTGCTGATGCGTTGTTTGAGGGTAATGGTTGTTTTAAAGCGAGGTGAATATCGGGGGTAAACTTGCGCGACACCGGCGAGGGATATGCCTCCATTCCAGCCTCCGATCATGTTTCCACCACAGAAATGGCAGCTGGTGCAGTTGAGCTTTGCGCCGACAAATTCTTTAGCATGCTCTTCTGTCCAGCAGAAGATGCGAAAGCCTTCCATCACGGTATCATGAATCTCAGGCGGCGATTCTTCGGGGTCGATTAGGTTGAACGAAAACACCTTGTCGTCTGGTGTTGTATAGTGGTAGTAGAACTGCTGTGAGGGGGTTATTTTGACTCCGTCGATGGTATAACGAGAATAGATTAGATCAAAATGAAAGATCAGCACGTAAACAAAAACGAGCAGGATTGGAACTAAAATCCAAAGCAGTGCTTTCTTCAATCGTGACCCCCAAGAACAATATTTTTGTCATACTTGGGTGCTGTGTTGTTGTAAAGAGAGCTGTTTCTTTTGTCGGCGTATTTCTAGAAAATAGCCAATCTTTTTGGCCATGAAATAGAGATTGATGACAAAGTTGACACTAGCGAGGAGTAAGGTGTCGGGATGATTTCTGGAAACGTATTGTTGCCCGAAATAGACCACAGCTTGCTGTAGGCTGGTGTTGGCTTGAGAGACTCTGGTATTGAGATGTTTTTTCACTTTTTGGAAAGTCCTTTCCGAAGCCTGCGAGATCTTTTGGCGAATTTCCATGTGTAGAGAGGCAACGACTGCTGCGGCGAGAGGATGGCGTTGTGTGGGGCTAAGGAAGGCGCTGATTAGGCGTATGTTTTCGTCTGTGCTGGGAGGGTAAGTGGCTAGAGTGTACGACGTTTTGGCGACCAGCCATCGCGTCCATAGAGTGCAGGTGATGCCGACGATGAGGGAAACCATTCCAATGGGCTTTAAACGCTGATAGATTGCTCCTGTTTTTGTTTTAGAGGTTAAGGCGGCCCATGTATAGCCTATAGATAAAAAGATGCTTAGCGTGCAATTGAGTGCGTCTAGAGCAGTATAGCAAGCAACTTGTCGGTTGCCTAATTGTAGGGATAGCCCTGTGAGTTGAATGCGGTCGCGCAAGATGCGGATGCTCTGTGGGAGATAGACGAGTGCAGAGACGGAAAGGTAGGCGTTAGCGGTGCGTGCTACGATTGGAGGCATGCGGTCCCATGCCTTGCCAAGAAGGAACAGTCCATGGCAACCGAATGCGAGGAGGTCTGCCGCCATCTGTGTCTCTGCTGAGGCCACCCAGGAAGGCATGTATTTGGTTATGAGAGATGTAGTCATGGGCGGAGAGTATAGGGTGTTGTGATTTGGGAAGCAAGGGAAGGACAAGGACGACAGGGCCTGCGCCGATCAGTCACGGTTTTGCCCCAGCTTCTCCACCTCTTCCCGCAATGCATTGACAATGCGTTGATGGGCATGCTCACCAGTCCCTTTTGCTGCCAGTGCACTTGGAGAAAGAGGTTTTCCAAAACGCACCGTCACAGGTATGCGCTTCGGGAAAAAGCCTTCGTAGGGCAGAGATTCATAGGTGCCTTCAATGTAGACAGGAACGATCGGTGCGTCAAAGTGTGTGACTAACAATCCGATACCACTTTTGAACGGGCCGAGACGGCCATCACGCGTGCGCTGTCCTTCAGGAAACCAAACCAAGTTATGACCGTTTTTTAGGATCCATGCACCGAAAGAAAGGCTGGAATAAAGAGCGCGATCAGGCTCTAGCGGTACTACGCGGGCAATGCGGCTGCCGAAGCGGTTGAATGGATTTGTGAAGGCGATGCCTTGCCATCCACCCCAAAATGTCTCCTGCAGCGTAGCTTGTTCAATAGAGGCGCCCAACACAAATGGGTCCAACACGCTGACATGATTAGGACAAAGTACCATAGGGCCATGCGTGGGTAGATTTTCTAAACCTTCTACCTTAACTTTCAGATACCAACGGCAGAACAAACGGTTTGTCTGGTAGCCCAGAAAGTAGAGTGCCTTTTGGAACGACGTTAAAGGTTCAAGCCATGTTTTCTGGATGGGAGAAAGGGTTTTTTCTGGATTCTGAAAGTCGATTTCTACGCCTGGCACCTCATCGGCGTGCTCGGCAACTTCGCGCATTAAGTCGCGCACAGTGTTGATGCGTCCGATCGCATTCTCGGAGAGTTCTACACCTGTACGTTGACGAATTTCTAAGCCTAAGTTCAACCATTCGATCGAATCAATACCCAGGTCGAACTGCGGGCTTGTATCCGGAGTGATGCGCTTATCCGGATAGCGTTGTGTGATCCATTCCCATGTCTTATTGGCAAGAGGATCCTCCATCAACACTCTGTCAGCAGGACTCATGTCGTAGATGGAGAGGGCTTGTCCAGATAGTTCCTGGCCGGCTTTCGCTCGAATAAAGCGCTCCATGAGTAGATGTCGACGCAGTTTTCCAAGACGTGTGCGCGGCAATCCTTCGCGGCTGACAGCGTAGTCGGAAACGCGTTGATAGGAAGCGAGTTCTTTCGACTGCTCTGTAATGGCTTCACGAATGGATTTTTCGACATTGTTATTGCCGCGCGTGCGAATCTCAGACAAGTTTGGAACAACCACAGCGACTAATTTTCCGTCTTTGGGAAGAAGGCCAATTTCTTCGATATAACGGTTAAGTTGGTACACTTCTTCCACTTCATCCGGCTGGATTTTCTCACCGCTTTGCGTGACGATGATGCTCGAGATGCGTCCTAGAACATAGAGGTTTTGCTTGGCGTCGAAATAGCCGAGGTCTCCTGTGCGAAACCAGCCGTCAGATGTGAAAACCTCGACTGTTTTTGTTGGTAGGTTATGATAGCCTTTGAAGATATTGGGACCTTTTGCCAAGATTTCGCCTTGTCCCTTGGGGGCGTCGACGACGGAGGCATCGAGCTTGAGCTCGTCTCCAGGTAGAGGCTTTCCAACAGAGCCAGGAATATACTCTCCAGGGCGATTCCAGCACATTACTGCGGAAGTTTCTGTGAGTCCATAGCCGATGGCAACTTCCCACCCAATGCCTTCCAGCCACGCGCCGATGCCTGCATCCAAGGCTGAGCCTCCGGAGACCATAATACGCATCTGTGCGCCCATGCGTTTATGGAGCGGGCATAAAAGTGTTTTGCCTAAGTAGATTCCCAGGTACTTCCGCGCGAAGAAGCTGATTCCAAACAAAGTATTGAAGAGAAGTTTTGGGATCAGACCACTGCGACGCACCTGTTGTTTGATCCCTGCCACCAGCGCTTGGTACAATCGAGGAACGCCTAGTAGAACGGTTGCTCCGCCCTCTTTGATGGCGCGGCCTAGCTGTGGACCGGTCAATGAGTAAGGCATGACTACAGGAATGCCCTCGGCAATGGTATAAAAATTGCCCATGAGAAATGGATACGTGTGGTGCAGAGGCAGCGGCAGAAGCATCACGTCTGTTTTGTAGACAAGCTTCGCATCAATCATAGCATTCAAGGAGTAGATCATGTTCTGATGATCTAAAGGTACACCTTTAGGCATGCCAGTGGTGCCTGATGTATAAAAAAGCAATGCACGTGCATCTGGAGGGACTGTAGGTAAAGGGATATCATCATCTGTTCCGTGGGCGTAACAGCTGTCGGGATGATCATCTTCTGCATCCAATAAGAGATAACGCGGAGGCTGAGAAAATTGTAGCGCCTGAAATCGCTCCAACTGATCCGCTGTTGTGACAATGAGCTTTACCTCACTATCGAGCAGAGCATGCTGAAGAGAATCTTGCGGAAATTGTACGTCGAGTGGAACCACCATAGCGCCTGCAAGCAGGGAAGCAAGGCAGGCAATGATCCATTCCGGGCGATTCGACGCAATCATCGCCACAGGGTCCCCTGGCTTGAGCCCAGCCTTCACTAGTCCCTTAGCCAGACGGCGCACAGACGCGCTCACACGCGCAAAACTCCAGATATCCATTCCTTCCTTGCGCACAGCACGAATCATCGGCTTGTCGCCCAGTTCAGGCATGGAATTAATTAAGTCGCAGAAGGTTTTATAACGCGCCATAATCGTCCTTGTAACAAAAGATGTTTAGGAGCGCTATTTTTTTTACCTTTTCGTTGAAAACTTCCGAGCCCGAGCCCGTGTGCGAGCCCGAGCTCGGATTTTATGCTACTAATGAGTTTTTTCTTCAGCAGGCCATTTAGCCTTTTCTTTATCGACCACGTCTTTCAGCTCAGTCATGTCTTTTTCGTTCAATGTTTGCTTGTCGAATACTTCCAATAGCTCTTCACGAATTTCCGGATCTTTGATGGAAGGTGTGTGTTCAAAGTTCTTATATAGAACATTCTTTGCTTCAAGAGTGTCTACCTCTTTGGTGAACTCGTCTTTGAGCTCGCCTTCAAAGTTTTTATTTTCAGAGGTGACTTTTTTCTCTAATTCAATCACCTTTTTGCCTGTCTTTTCGATACCGTCTTTCAGTTTATTGTAAAACTGCTGCTCTTCTATTGGTGTGAATTTGGGATCATTAGGTGGACCATCGATGGCAGACAAGGGTCCGAACCCAAATCCGAGAAACAGAGCACTCATCAGGATAAGTTGCTTATTCATCACTCCTCCTAATTTTTATTCAGATTCATCTAGTTTTTGATTACTTTTATTAGATTTTCAAATCGAGATAATTCACTAATGCTAATTGATTTTTGTTTTAGTAATCTTGTTAATTCATCGCGTATGACAGGCGAATCCATGCTAGGTGTATCTTTCATTCCCGCTAACTCCCTCATTAACTGTTTCTCATTGTGTCATAAAATTCATTTGATGGAAAGACTGCCCAGAGGGGTGCCCGGGGGAATTTTCTGCGTGTTGCCTAAAAAACAGTGTTTACATATAGGTTGGCTTTGCACTCAGGCATCAAAAATGGTGTCATGGCACGGGAGGAGAACATGCGTTCGTTAACAACCTTTAAGTCGGCATTTTTTGCCGGATTGGCATTCGTCAGCTTTACAGCGATGGATGCGCAAGCCTATTGGGGCCCTCAAGACCGTGATTATAGCTGGGATTGTCCTGAAAACCAAGGCAGGGATCGATACGAACGGGGTGATCAGCCTCGTGTACGCAAAAATCGCTACAGAGATGAGTCGTCTCAACAACCACAAAGAGAGAAGTTTCAACAACCACAAGGAGAGAAACAGACCAGTATCCGCGAGGATCTGAACCCTGGGTTAAATCCTGATAACATGACCTCGAGCACAGAGAACAACGTGCCCGAGCGACGTCCTGTTTTTACAAACAAGGTTACACAGGACAATACCCCTTTGTCCATTGACAAGTCTGCTATGGCCAGAGATGACGTATTCCAGTTTATCATGACCCAACCTGGGCTCTCACGTTTTGCACGTGCTCTTGAGGCGTCTGGGCTGCTGAATGATCTGCAAGGGGGCACTTATACATTATTTGTTCCCGAGGACAATGCGTTTAGCAAAGCCACCGCTTATGAGTTTGAAGATCTGCTCAAACCAGAAAACAAAAACCGCCTTCGTGATCTAGTGGCGTACCACATTAGCCAAGGAAAAGCGTTTTCAAACACGCCTCTCCGAGAAACTCGCAGCATCAATGGCAAAAAATTGACTCTGCGCAGTCAAAATACCAATCAGAAAATGACAGTGAACGGTGTTGAAGTCATCGACGCTGACCTCATTGGATCGAATGGTGTGATCCACATCATTGGTAAAGTGTTGGTTCCCTAAAAAGAAAATACCAGGAGGCAGTTCTTACTGACTCCTGGTTTTTTTGTTCTCCATGGCTTCTATTTTTTTAGGGCTTTTCGTAGTACAGTCTTGCAGGCATATCTGCGTCTCCGGGGGCTGATTTGAAGATCTCTTTACGTGGTTGAATCTTTGACGGGGTAGATCTTTGCGGGCTTTTTTCAACTTTTGTAGGCATGATTTCTTTTCTCATTACAGGAGCGGATTCATCGCGCTGAGGGGTGATGAGGTCTCTTTCGAAATGGATACTGGAGGCAATTCCTTCGAAGATAGAGCGATCGGCGGAGAATTGATCCATGCTATCGACGGCAGTGAGGATGACGACTTGTTTGCCGTTGCGAATCATGTATTGCATGATTGTTCCGCTTACGCCTTGCATAGTGGCTTGATACACGGCCCATTTGGCTTCTCTGCCGTTGATTTGTGTTGAGCCAGAGTCTTGCAACTTATAGTTTGCTGATGCTTGTTCTACATGCTTCAGACTGGCATTAAAGTAGTTGTCTAAGCTTTCTGATCTTAGGCGCGTTGTCATGATGCTGGCATTTGTGATAAACATATTTTTATCAGCCATTTTTGACATACCGAATACTTTCATCCCTTGTGCACCTGGGTGGATAACCCATTCATCAGGGAAGGTTACGTTGAACCCTTGCGGATCGGAGTAGCTGCCAGCGATGGCCAGGGAATTAAGGGCTACAATCAGATAAAGAGTGAGCATTGTTTTCATATTTCCTCACAGGGTAACTAACTACTGGTCTATATATGCAAGGCGGATGCCAAGTGGGGTCAGCATGTTGTTAGAGAGTATCGGAAATACGCCGTTGGTGGAGCTGGAAGGGATCTTAATCAAATGTGAGTACCGTAATCCATCGGGATCCATAAAAGCACGTACGGCGAAGTATTTGGTGGAGGCGGCGGAACGATTAGGACGGCTCCAGCCGGGCGACACGATTGTGGAGGCGACTAGCGGCAACATGGGCAACGCCTTAGCTATGGTTGCAGCTGTGAAGGGATACCGCATGCTGGTTTTGATGCCAGAGGGGTTCTCCCATGAGCGTGAAATCATGAGCCGCGGTTTTGGCGCTGAAGTGAAGAGGGTGGGACAGTTTCACCTCGACGCAGCGTTAGAGATGGCGCATGAATATGGAAAGCAGACCGGCTTCTTTCATGTGTCGCAATTTGATAATCTTTTGAATATCGAAGAAAACCAAAATTGGCTTGCTCCGGAGATCCTGGCGCAACTTTCCAAAGGAACGCGCATTGACGCCATTGTGCAGGGCGTGGGCACGGGAGGTACCCTGATTGGGGTAGGACAAGCGATACGACAGTTGCATAATCCGCAGTGCAAGCTATTTGCAGTAGAACCCTTAGAGTCGCGTACCATTGCAACAGGCGCGATCGGTGTGCATCGCATCGAGGGGATCGCCGATGGGTTCGTGCCTGCTCTCTATGAGAAGAACGCTCATCTCGTGGATGGAGTGATCCCCGTTAGCAGCGAAGAAGCTGTGGAGTGCGCGCGCTGGCTCGCCAAACGACACGGGCATTTTGTCGGGCCAAGCTCAGGAGCGAATTTCCTGGCAGTCAAGCAAGCGAAAGAGCTCGATCCTACAATCAAAACCGTGCTGACCTTCTTCTGCGACGAAGGGGAGAAGTATCTGATGAGCATGTTTGACTAGATAAGTAATGAATTGGATACTGGGACAACAACGTGACCCTCTAAGCTTAGACAGAAATAGCGGCAGTTTGTAAAGGTGGAAACTTTTTTCTACTTACAGCTATGCTGATCGTTTAATTTACTGGTTGTTCAAAGAAAAAAGATGGATACGATCCTTACAGAAAGCTCTTTGCTGCTCTATCAGACGGAAGATGGTCAAACCAAAATTGAAGTAAGATTGCAGGATGAAACCGTTTGGTTGAGCCAGGCACAACTGAGCAAATTATTTGATAAAGACCGAAGGACAGTTGCCGAACACATACAAAACGCATTTGCAGAGAAAGAGTTAGAAGAAAATGCAGTATGCCGGAAATTCCGGCATACTGCCTCAGATGGTAAAAATTATCAGGTGATGCATTACAATTTGGATGTGATCATCTCAGTAGCAAGTTCTCGAAGTCCCTTCTTTGGTAGAACAGCATTTCCTCGAGACAATTAAAGAATTTGAAAAGGCTTCCCACAGAAATTGGAAATAAAACAATACGCATAGTAACCGCATTTGTCTATAAGCTCAAACCGTTATACACAGATTATGGTTATTTTAAAAAATTTTTTTGTATTGAATCTGTCTAGATATTGGAGATAGAGTCAGCAGGCTCCCTAATTCTTGTTGTTCCCGCCTCCCTTGCCCTTTTCAAACCTTAACGCTCCGCTATTGATGCAATAACGCAATCCTGTGGGGGCTGGGCCGTCTTCGAAGACATGACCTGAGTGTGAGCCGCACCCAGGGCAAAGTACCTCTGTACGGGTCATAAAATGGCTCGTATCTTTTTCCTCTTGCACTCAGACCCAACCGGACAGAAGAAGCTGGGCCAACCCGATCCAGAATCAAATTTGTGCTCGCTATTGAATACTTCCGCTCCGCACGCGGCGCAGCAGTAGATCCCGGTTTCATGATTATCCAGATAAGCGCCGGTAAAGGCTGGTTCCGTGCCTTTTTGCCGCAAAATGCGATACTGCTCCGGAGTCAGTCGCTTCTTCCATTCCTCTTCGCTATGCCGCATGGGTTTCTCCTTGCTTTTAATCCTTAACGATTTCTATAATCTTTCTCATTACAAATCAACAAACTAAGATATGTTATGCGAAACGCGAACCAGATTAGAAATATTGCTATTATTGCCCACATTGACCACGGTAAAACAACGCTTCTAGATGCGTTGTTGAGGCAGTCTAAGATTTTCCGTGATAACGAAGTGGTTCCGGAACGCATGATGGATTCCTATGATCAGGAACGCGAGCGCGGCATTACGATTTACGCAAAACATACGAGCATCGACTACGGCGATTATTGCATTAACATCATCGATACACCAGGTCACTCCGACTTTTCGGGTGAAGTAGAGCGTGTATTGGGCATGGTGAATTCAGTTCTTCTACTCGTAGATGCTAATGAAGGGCCCATGCCACAGACGCGTTTCGTGTTGTCAAAGGCGTTGAAGATGGGATTAAATCCTATCGTCGTGATCAACAAGGTTGACCGACCTGCTGCAGATCCTGATCGTGCGTTGAATTTGACTTTCGATTTGTTTGTGGAGTTGGGCGCAACAGACGAACAGCTAGACTTTAAACATTGCTACGCTTCTGGTTTGAATGGATTTGCGATGGCGCATATCGGAGATCCTCAAGTGGATATGGCGCCGATGTGCGATTTGATTATCAAAGCTGTCCCGCCTCCAATAGCTGATGAAAACCTACCTTTTTGCATGCAAGTAATGACGACGACCTATAACGACTTCGTCGGTCGTCAGGCGACAGGACGTGTTCTGCACGGTCAAGTGCGTAAGGGCCAAAACGTGTTGTGTATCGGAGCGAGCGGCAATGCCACCACGCACCAAATCACGAAGGTGGAAGGCTATCAGGGGCTGAAAAGAGTGCCTTTTGAAGTAGGTGTGGCTGGTGATATCGTCAGTTTGTCGAGGCATCCCCGAAGCTCATCATCGGCGATACGCTTTGTGACGCAAAATCTGAAATGCGTCTGCCGCCAATCGCTCTGGACGAACCTTCTGTCTCCGTAAGCATGTGGGTAAACAATAGCCCCTTTGCAGGTCGCGATGGTAAGAATATTACCTTCAACAAGATTAAAGACCGGCTGTGGAGAGAAAAGCGTGCGAACATCTCTCTGCGCATTGAAGAGTCCCCGAAGCGGCGATGAATCCATGACTGTTTCCGGTCGTGGCGAGCTTCACCTCGCAGTATTGATCGAGGCTATGCGGAGAGAAGGGTTCGAGCTGACCGTTTCGTAAACCGAAAGTTATTTTAAAGCAGATCGATGGACAGACAAATGAACCTATCGAACGTGTCTACATCGAAGTGCCAGAGCAATATTCTGGAGCTGTTATTGAAGAGATGGCGCGCCGTAAAGGTGAGATGCAAGTGCTGCATACCAACGAGCATTCGCTCACTTCTCTAGAGTTCTTACTTCCTACGCGTGGCTTAATGGGCTATCGCAACGAATTTCTGACGCAAACACGCGGGCTGGGTGTTCTTACAGCGATTTTTGAATCCTTCATGCCATGGAAAGGGGATATCCCGCAACGTCAGAAAGGGGTTCTTGTGTCCATGTGCGATGGTAAATCCAATGCATACGGGTTATTTACTCTGCAAGAAGAGGAACACTCTTTATCGGCGCTGGAGAAGATGTCTACGAAGGCATGGTTATCGGTGAACACAGCCGAGACAATGACCTCACCGTCAATGCGACCAAAGCAAAGCAATTGACCAACGTACGTGCAAGCGGTACAGATGAAAGTCTGCAGCTCACACCACCGCGTAGGCTTACTTTGGAGCAAGCAATCGACTTCATCGAAGATGACGAAGTTATCGAAGTCACACCTAACTTCATCCGTCTACGCAAGCAGATCCTCAAAGAACAGGATCGTAAACGCGTTAAGAAGTAGAACATACAAATGGACGATTGATGGACAACAAATGGACAACTGATGGACTCAATGGACAGTTGGTTTCTTTGTCCAGTCAGTCCATCAGTTGTCCATTTGTTGTCCATCAATCGTCTATTAATTTCCCGTCGACTGGTATTTCCTTACACCTATCGACCAGAAAAAGGTCGACACCCAAAGAAACAGCACACCACTGATTGGTAGAGCGAAGTCTATCCAAATGGGAAGCGTTTCATGATGCAGTAACGTTGCAATGGGGTAGTAGACCGCGCATGCTAACGGCACGATAAAGGTGAAAAAGCCTCTGAAAAGTGGCGGGTAGATAGTCATCGGATATTGTCCGCTTTCCATTCCTCCATATGTCACAATGTTCATGAGTTCTAAGGTTTCGGTTGTCCAAAATGAAATCGTGGCCTGAATGATGTATAGGCCATAAAAAACGCAGGCGGTGCCGAATATAGAGAAGATTATTACAGGAAGATAAACAGCCGATATTTGCAGCTCTAAATACCCCCAGACTAGCACCACAAGGCCTTGTAGTAGCCTTCCTAGCTTAATGAAATGTGTCTCTCGTGTAGCGATTTGAAAAAGCGAACCAAGCGGTCGAAGTAAGATGCGATCAAAATCCCCTTGCTTGACCATCGTGCCAAAGTTGTCGAAACCTCTCCCTGTCATATCTGTAAGGGCAAATCCGATGTTGACGATGCCATAAATTAACGCAAGTTCTGGAAAGGTCCATCCTTGAATAATCTGAAATCGGTCAAACAGCACCCAGATGCCAAAAATATCCATGAAGGTGCCGAGAAAAACGGCAGCGGTCATCATCCAAAAAGAGGTGGCGTATTGCATCTGAGATTTGTAGCAAATGGCAATTAGTTTTGCATAGAGACGAACCATCTCAACCTCCTTGGATCACAACACGCTTCACAGCTCTTTTCATCACATTTCTTCCGGCACAAACAAGGAAAGCAGTCCATCCAAGTTGAAACGCTAGGTAATAGATCGTTTCGTTAGCTGGGATGATTCCCGTATAAAGCCGCAAGGGGATGTCCACAACGCCACGAAATGGTTGCCAACTGAGAAAAGTTTGCATCCACTCTGGATAGAGTGGTAATGGAACTAACACACCAGTCAAAACGATGACTACTTGTGGGAGCAAGCGTAAAATTCCTTCTCCTGACAATGTCCAGAACAAGCTAATGACCACTAGCGTGATGATGGATGTAGCGAGCAGACTTGCGCATGCAATTGAAAGGGCAAAGCAGAAACCAGCCGAGACCGATACTGGGGCTGAGAGACCAAGAAAGGATCCAGCTATGAGGAACAAAACGCTTCCTCGTAACAGACTCAAAGTGTTAAGTAAAGCAAACCCTCGAGCAAACCAGTGCCAATACAGATCAAGGGGGCGCACAAGTTCATAGGCAACGTTGCCGCTTCTGATCAAGCCTTCAACTTCTCGATCGACCTTCCAGGGAAGCATCGTGAGTAATGCTTGTCCCAACCAAATAAAGGTAACCGCTTGCTGAAGAGAAATAGGCTGCGGTGTCTGCACACTAGCATAGAACGCGGTCAGCACCATCACTTTGATTAATCCCCAATATAACTGTGTGCCTATCCCCGCTATAGCAGCAGACCGATATTGCATTAGCATAGATAGTCGAGTGCGGCAAATAGCGAGATAGGGAGTCATAAATTAGCATCTCGATAAAACTTTGCGATGATCTCTTCAATAGGAGGATTTTCTACGTAGAGGTCTTCTATCGCATGCGCGGCAGTAATGCGGCTGATGAGCTTCGGTGAGGCTATTTGAAGCGGATTAAAACTGAGCCAAATGCGGTGACCTTCGCGTTTTACGATCGTCACATCGGGATCAATCACTTCCTCATCGGGGTTAGTGAGATCAATGATCAGGTGTCTTTCAGGTGCCATTTTTTGGCGAAGATCATCCAGCGATCCATCGAGATAGATCTTGCCTTGATTCAGGATCAGCACTCGACTACAGAGTGATTCTATGTCATCCATATCATGTGTGGTGAGCAACACGGTGGTGCCTTGTTGGCGGTTGAGCTGTCTAACAAAGTCCCGAACAGCAAGCTTGCTGACCGCGTCTAAGCCAATTGTTGGTTCGTCGAGGAAGAGAATTTTGGGTGAATGCAGTAGTGACGCGGCTAAATCGCATCGCATGCGTTGTCCTAAGCTAAGTTGCCGTACAGGCGTGTCGCAAAGACTTGCTAAGTGTAAGATGCTGATTAGAGAATCCAGATTCCTGCGATAGTCGGCAGTGGGGATGCGATAGATATCGCGAAGCAGCTCGAAAGAATCCATGACAGGAAGATCCCACCAGAGCTGTGTGCGTTGTCCGAATACAACGCCTAATTGCTGCACGGTCTCGACACGATGTTCCCAGGGTGTTTTACCAAGCACGTTCACATGACCTTCATCAGGAACCAAAATCCCTGAGAGGATTTTCACCGTGGTACTTTTACCAGCGCCATTAGGACCGATGTACCCGACTAATTCGCCTTCATTTATCTGGAACGAAACATCGTCGAGAGCATGTTTTGTGACATACTCGCGGGAAAAAAGCGAAGCGATCGATCCAAACCAACCTGTTTTTCTTTTGGCGATGCAGAATCGCTTGCACAAACCATCTACGGAAATGATAGGCATTTGATTGCTTGGGGTAAAACTGTAAGGGTGAGGAAAAGAATAGGGCCGGCGCGGTTTTTGTTCAAGAAAATGTCAATAAGGTAGTGGGGATGTTCTTTTGGTACAGTTTAAAACGTGGAAAACGCAGAGAAGGCTGAGTCGCAGAGGACGCAGAGCACCATCGCACTTTTGCAACTGCAAATCTACTAGAAGAGGGGTGACCTTAAAAACAACAAGAGAGCGCCATTGTTTGTGTCCGAAATTGACACCTCTCTTGTTTTTTTAAGGCCACCCCTCTTCTAGTACGACTTTGAGCTTTGCTCAAAGAGCTGCGATGGTGTATGGGGGGCCAAAATCTCATGTACTCATTGGTTAAGTCAGGTTTGGCGAAAATCTCAGCGCACTCTGCGGCTCTGCCTTCTCAGCGTTTTCCACAATTCCAAGTACTGTTCGGATAATTACATTCCTACAATGACCGTTTGTTAATCAGCTTGCTCAGCCAAAAGGCTCCTGGCAGGAAAACAAACCAGATGCAACCGACGACGATAAGAACGAGTAGTCGATCTTGAAGAAAGGTAACGGCGCCTATTCTTGCGGCGAGTGAATAGCTGGTGATTCCGCCAAAAGGTCCTGCTAGCGCGGCCAAAATAGGGTAATTGCGCATCCAAACCATGGACTGCTCAATCGCGGTCGCAAACTGCGCATATAACAGCAGCAGCCACAACGGCGCTATCCACGCTAACCCTAACGTGGGACTCGCGTACGACATCAACTGCGCATGCAAAAACGCTGTGTCAATCAGTAACCCGACCAAAGAGACAATGATCACATAAACCAGATCACGCAACCGATTCGTAGTCACAACAAAATGAAAAATCAGCGCCGCCACCACAAGCAGCGAACCCGTCCAGGGGCGATCATTCGCAGCACCAGCCACTAGCGCACCCCAGCCAATATAGAAAAATATGCCGTTGATGATTTTCGGAACGGGACCTTCTCGTAAACGCTGCATACCGCTATTCTAGCAGATGCGCGAGCGCTTGTTCAAGGTCAGGATAGGCGAAATTGCTCCCAGTCACCTCTAATACTGCAGGCCGGGCACGAATACTCGACAACATCGTTGCGCGGCCCATCTCGCCAAAAATCGTGCTCACAGCTAGGGATGGAATGGGAAAAATGGTTGGACGATGGATCACTTTTCCCAATGTGGGCGTAAACTCACTGTTTGTCACCGCACGCGGTGCAACTACGTTTACTGGTCCACGAATAGTTTGTTTCATCAATACGTGATAGCACTGATAGAGCACATCATCGATTCCGATCCAGCTCATGTATTGTTCACCGGTACCGATGCGCCCTCCTAGGCCGAGCTTAAACGGGATGAGCATTTTGGCTAGCGCACCACCCGCAGGACTGAGAATGACACCAAAGCGCAAAAACGCAACTCGGCCTTTGGTATAGTGACTCGCCGCCTCTTCCCAATCCCTGCACACCTTGGCTAGGAAGTCGTTTCCTGGCTTATCGGTTTCTTCTAGGACTGTTCCGCCTCTGTCTCCGTAGTAGCCGATCGCAGAGGCGCAAAGGAAGGTCTTGGGCGGAGACTTAAGCCGTGATAGGGCTTCGACGAAGCGTAGTGTGCCCACGATTCTGCTATCGCGAATGCGTTGTTTTTTAGCTGCTGACCAGAAGCCGGCGATGTTTTCGCCTGCGAGGTGAAAGACGGCATCTAACCCTTCCAGACGACCGAGGTCTATCTGTCCTGTTTCTACATCCCACCACACGGTATTTGCACTGGGTTCATGCGAGCGCGATAACTCTAGTACAGTGTGCCCAGCAGCGCGCAAGAAGTGGGTGAGTTCTGATCCAACAAGTCCTGTTGCACCACTGACAAGTAGTTTAAGTGGTGTCTGCGGATAGCTTAGGAGACAGTTTAGGTCGTTCTTCATGACGCGATGACGGTAGGCAAAAAGCTGTTGCAGCTGACGCTCTGTCCATGACACGGGTAGCCAGACGCTAGGCTGCACATATTGCACTCGATCCTCAACTGAGGTGGTTTGCGCATCCACCGCATTTATGTGTGTCTCCACTGCAATATTCTTAACTCTGTTCCAGCTTGGATTCAATCGCTCGTTGACGCCAGGGCGGGAATGCCAGGCGACGACCTGTTCCTTCGGAAAAGGAAGAGTGGTTTGAAAGTGTAAGGAGAGTCGGGTCAACATAAGCTCGTCATAACGGACTTAAGATTTCAGAATCGACAAAAATCGACAAGCTGCTATGCTGCCGAGCCTCGAAGAAATAAATTGCATAGGACGTAAAATGACGACTGGACGATACTGGAATTGTTTTGTTTTGATTATCGCATTAATGAACTGCTTTATATTGAATGCTCATAATGGAGCTGGTTTTAAAAAAGAAGCGATAGTAATTGAATCGGTGCATATTCCATTAGATGATTTTCCAAAATCACATAACCCTTCTCTAATGAAAATCGACCAGGGGTTTTTGCTTACCTTTCGTTATCTGCCGGATAGTAAGAAGCTCCACATCTCTCGTATTGGGGTGATGATTTTAGACGAGAATTTTAATCGAATTTCTCAGCCTCACTTGTTGGATACACGGCTGATTGGGCTTTCTCCTTCGCAGTCTGAGGATGCGCGTGTATTTGCGGTTAACGGCCAGATGTACTTGATTTTTACTGATAACCTCGATGTGACCAGCCCCACAAACAAACAGCGAAGAGACATGTATCTTTGCAAGTTGCACTATGTGGACGGCGAGTTTTTTGCTGGATTGCCACTCAAGCTTTATCATGAAACGGAATACCATAAATTCAATTGGCAGAAGAACTGGGTCGGCTTTGACTGGCAAGGGCAACTGATGCTTATCTATGCCCCTCATCCTCACGAGATATTATATCCAAATTTGCATACGGGCGAGTGCTGTAGCATCTACAAAACGTCACCTAAAATCAATTGGGAGTGGGGCACGATGCGTGGCGGTACGGCGCCGATTATGGTCGATGGAGAGTATCTCGCCTTTTTTCATTCTGCGATTGTGACTTCTTCTCTTGCTTCGCAAGGAAAAAAGATGTGGCACTACTATATGGGGGCTTATACGTTTTCTGCGGAACCTCCCTTTGCGATGACCAGCATTAGTCCTGTGCCTGTAGTGGGCGAAAATTACTATACAGTGTCCAAATTCGAAAAGCGTGTGGTCTTTCCTGGTGGCGTTGTAGATTGCGGAGAGCACTTGCTGGTCGCTTATGGAAAAGATGACTCTCAGGTTTGGATTACTAAGATCAACAAAGAAGCGTTAAAAGCGTCGATGGTGCCGGTTGGTTTACAGTGAGGGTAGCCCTCTGTCGAGCCCGAAAATGGACCTCTAAAACCTATAATTGCAGCCGACGCGTATTTGCAGTGGCTTCCAGGTGGCTTTAGTTACTTTCCCTGAAACAGCAGTGGGCAGACCTGCACCTGCAAAGCTTCCACCGAGAGGCTTCGCTTCACCGTTCTTGGCTTTCCAACGCTGGTAGTTGATGCTTGCGTTGAAGTCCCAGCCATTGTTTAAGGAGAAGAAGATCTTTCCAAATACGACCTGTCCAAAAGCATTTTTGCAGGTACGTTCTTCGGAGAAAGGGCCTCCGGCCTGATCTGGGCCGTTGAGAATCCATTCCGCTTTCCAACCTGCCCAATGGTATTCGTAGCCTGCTGTGAGGAGCATGTGACCCATGGAGTATTCTCCAACGAATCCAGTCCAAGGCCCTCTCCAGCGGTTGTTGTAGCTTAGTCCATCAAGCAGTGGATTGGGCATTCCTCTTTCTCTCGCTTTATTGATCTCGAGGTGAAGAAAGTTGTATGACCAACCGCCAAGAGGACCGATGCGGAGTTTATTTGTGAAATCAAAGAAATACCCGAGACTTACGGAGAAGTCTTTGCTATATCCGTCCTTTACTTGTGCTTTGGTATGCACGCTAGAAAAATCGACGACGGTTTCGAAGTAGGTACCGTTGACAACTGTGCCTAGATCAGCTTTTCCCTGTAAGAACCAATTTCGTTCAAGCGCAACTCTTCCATCTAGACCAAGTTCAAGGATGTGCACGTTGCCAATCGCTAATTGATCCATGAGGATGACTGTGCCGGAACTGTTGTAGATGCTGATATCTGCGGAGAGATCATCGTAGCGGAAGCCCGCATCTACGCCGAGGGATGCATCCCAGTGTAGTGCCTTACAAGGCGCGCAAAGCAGACAAAAAGCAGCGATCCCATGGATCAGTTTCATTAGAACGACTCAATTTTTTGACATGTAAAGTACCTGGCTTGCATAAAGGTTGCAAGTTGAATGTGGCTGATTTCATGACATAGTGACTGGGTAGCTAAGACAGTTTCATTTCTAAGTGATTTTTTTTTATTTTTTTTCAAGATAACAGGATAGGCAAGATCGCCTTCGGCGGCAGGATAAGCAGGATGATATTTGGTCCACAACTTCTCTTGAGGCCATTTCATGCCTTTTTTCATAGTGTAGAAGACATAAAACTCTAAAAAAAAGAAAATGAGTTTGTCTGTCCTTAACTGTCTTTGCGAACCTTTGCGCTCTTTGTGGCTTTGCGTTGAAAAAAGGCATGAAATGGCCTCAAGAGAAGTTGTGGACCAAATATCATCCTGCTTATCCTGCCGCCGAAGGCGATCTTGCCTATCCTGTTATACTGAAAAAAATAAAAAACTACTTACGTCTAAACTTCGTGACCAACGCTGTTATCAAGGCGCCAATCAGCAGGACCAGCACGCCTAAAATCATCCAATCGATGCTCAATTCCACGAAATTGTAAAGCTGGGGCCAATAGTTGCCGAAGAAGTATCCGAGAGAAAGAAAGACTGTCACCCAGAAAAAAGCTCCTGTATAGGCAAAGAGGGCAAAATGACGGGCGTCTAAGTAGGTTGCTCCTGCGCACAATCCTGTGAAATGCCTAACGCCTGGCACAAAATATCCGAAAGTGAGGGACCACTTGCCGTATCGCTCAAACCATCGGTGTGCGGTTTGTAAACGTGCCTCGGTCAAGCCAATCCACCCGCCATATTTGTGGATGAAAAATAGCCCCACAGTGCGGCCAAGTACGTAACTTAACGTGATGCCACAGACGCTGCCGAGGTAGGCGGAAACAATGATCGACGGAATATTCATAGAACCATTGCTCATGAATGCTCCAGCGATCACCATGAGCGTTTCCTCTGGGATAGGCAAGGCCACAATGCCTAACGCCAAAAGAAAAAATAGGGAAACGGCTCCGTATTCGACCAACCAAATGGTAAATGTATCCAGCGAAGGAACGGGATCCACTCTGTGCTACCTCAGATGATTTTTGTGATTATGTTCGTACTATAAGTGGGAAATTACTTGTTCATCAATAGTGCAATCATCATCATCGCGAAAAAGGCCAGGAGAACTCATAGGTGCGCTGTCTCTGTTTTTGTTTATATGCTCTAGTAGTGTTCGGTCATCTATGTGCTGAGCAGCCGACACAAGGGCTGCAAGAGCGTTTCTCAGAAGTACAGGCTACCGTGCAGATCAACGGTAAATCATTCGTTTATACAGCGACGACAGGTAACCTCATTCTTCGCGACCAGCACGAAAAAGATAAGGGCAGTATCTTCTTTGTGGCGTATCACTTAAACAATCCCCCGACTGGTGTACGGCGCCCGATTATGTTTTGTATGAATGGTGGTCCGGGCTCATCAGCTACCTGGTTGCATTTCGGATTGTTTGGTCCTAAGCGTATTGTGTGTGATGAGAAAGGAATTCCCTCCGCTCCTCCGGAATTAGTGAATAACGACTATTCTATTTTAGACATTACGGATCTTGTTTTTGTCGATCCTATATCAGCGGGTTTTTCACGTGTGGCGGAAGGTCAGGATGCTAAACAGTTTCACGGTGTCAATGAAGATGCGGCCTCGATCGGTGAATTCATACGTCTTTATCTCAGTCGCTTTGGTGGGTGGGACGGCCCTTTGTACTTTGCTGGCGAAAGTTATGGAACCACGCGCGCGGCGGTTTTGGCAACAAAGCTCATTGATGAACAGCGCATTTATCCCGAACGCATTCTGCTCATTTCCTCTGCGTTGAACTTTCAGACATTGGAGTTTGCATTAGGGAATGATCTTCCGTACCTTCTCGCGCTTCCTAGCTATACGTCTGCGGCTTGGCATTACAAAAAACTACCTGAAGTGCAGCAGAAAAAGCCTCTAAAACAGCTTCTGAGTGATGTCGAAACCTTTGTCGTCAACGCCTACAATGTCGCACTGATGAAGGGTGACAGGCTATCGCAAGAGGAGCGAAAACAGATGGTCGCAGAAGTCGCTTCTTACACAGGTTTGAACGAAGAGTTTCTTCAGTTAGCGAATCTGAGAGTGACAGGGAATCGATTTCGGCGGGAATTGTTTCGTTCAGAGGGTAAGACCATCGGGCGCTTTGACAGCCGCTATATCGCCGAAGCGTTAAATCCACAGGGATGTCAGGCTGAGTATGATCCATCCTTCGATGCGCTGTTTGGTCCATTCAATGTGGCAATTAACGAGTATCTACGCAAAGAACTGAATTGGGAAAGTACAAAAAACTACGAACTACTAGCAGATATCTGGCCATGGAAGTATGGCGATAGCTCCAACCAATACTTAGACGTCAGCCAAGGTCTGCGTGAAGGAATGATCCGCAATCCGCGTCTAAAAGTCTATGTAGCCAGCGGTATCTATGATTTAGCTATTCCTTATTTTTCCACAAAGTACACGTTTGATCATCTAGGGATGAAGGACCGCGTATCTCTGCATTACTACGAAGCCGGACACATGATGTATCTGCAGCTTCCTATCTTGAAAACTATGACGGAAGATATTCGAGAGTTTCTAAAATAAGCCTTTTCGTTGAAACTTTCGAGCCCGGTGTGCGTGTCCGAGCTCGGATTCTAATCTTTCTTCAGACCAGCATAATGCTCCAGCACTTCACGACCAGCGGGAATCAGCGAAAGCCTTAACGCTTCATTCGTTGTGGCCCATAGGGCTTCCGTGTTTTCATCTAGACTAATTGCCATGTCCGGTTTGTCAGCAAAGACTGTTCGGAACATATAAAATGTATACTCGATTCGAGGCAGCCGAATATAGAGGGTACCAAGCGACTCTAAATGCCCTGCTTCAATGAGAATGCCAGTTTCCTCGAGTAGCTCTCTAACGGCCGCAGCTGCAGGGGTTTCTCCTGGTTCAATCCCTCCGCCTGGCGCACTCCAGGTCTCGCCGTGCACATCCTCGGGATGACGCTTAAGGAGCAGGATTTTGTCTTCCCACTCGCAAAAACAGGCAACTACTTCAGTTGCGCTAGTGAAATCTGGAGGGCGTGTTGTAAATAGTTGGGCAGCCATAATTCCTCTCTTTTGTTGAGAGTGCTACCAGGTTTTTGCATTAGTTTCAAGCCTAAAGGACGGCTTTCAGGCTAAAAATAGTTGTGAGTCTGGGTTTATTAAAAATCACATTATGTTTTTTAATTAAACGTAAAGACGCAAAGGCGCAAAGAGATTTAACAAGAGTTATATCAATAAAAAAAGTGGCGTTGTTATATTATATCGTCTTTTTAGTTTTTTGCGTCTTTGCGTCTTTGGGTTTAATTAAAAAACATAATGTGATCCTAACGGGATTCTTATTGCGTTTAACGTTACGACTTGCGATAGATGCCTTGGGGTACCTTATGGAAAGGGTTCGGGGGTTGGTCACATATGTCAATCTGGAGTGTGGAAAAACGGTCTTTTTTCGACCATTTTGAGACGTTATCCACAGAGATGTTTATTGCAGCGAAACTGCTTCGGGAGCTTTTTGTTCCGGGTGTCTCGGCTGAAGAGGTGGCGCGCCAGATCAAAGAACACGAACACGCGGCGGATCAGAGTGTTCATGCGGTGAATAATCAGTTAAGCACCACGTTCATCCACCCAATTGACCGCGAAGATATTTTGGCGTTCACCAAGACTCTAGACGATGTGATCGACGATATTCATCATGCTGCGCAGGCGTTTGCGCGCATTTACGAGCTGAAAGAGACCTCTTCCTTCGCGCAGCATATGGCGGATGTGATCTTGCATGAATGCGAGAAGCTGGCGACTGTGTGTTCGTTGTTGCGCAAGCCTTCGCGTAATCTTGCTGAGATTGCGAAGATCTGCGTGGAGATCCATAGTTTAGAAAACGAGGCAGATGATCTCTATGCGCAGGCCAAGTACTTGTTATACAAGCAGCTTGAGCAGGAGGAGATCCGCGTCACCGGATATCTTGCCTGGAGCGAGATCTACTCAGTGTTGGAACGCATCACGGACAAAGCGGAAGATTGCGCCAACATCGCAGAGCAGATCGCGATGAAATATTCGTAGCGCTGGGCATAATCGATGGAACTCCTCTTTATTTTTACGATCGTGTTGATTCTAGGTGCAGAGTTCATCAACGGGTGGACGGATGCCCCGAACGCGATTGCTACTGTCATCTCTACGCGCGCCCTGAGTCCACGAACGGCTATTTTGATGGCGTCCACGTTGAATATCGTTGGTGCGTTTTCTGGAACGGCTGTGGCAACCACGATTGGGCGAGAGATAGTGGAGCCGGAAGCTTTGAATCTTCTCACTTTAAGCGGGGCGATGATGGCGGTGATTTCTTGGGGGTTATTCGCATGGAAAATGGGTCTCCCGACGAGTAAATCGCATGCCCTGATAGCAGGGCTTACTGGAGCTGCGTTAGCGCAAGCAGGTCCTTCTGTGTTGATTTGGGAGGGGTGGTCGAAAGTGCTGATGGGTTTATTGATTTTTACTTTTGTGGGTGCTTTATTAGGTTGGGGAATCGCCACTATGATCGAGCGTGCAATGGCGAATGCCTCTCCGGCATTGGCAAGGCGTTATTTTGCTCGTTTGCAGATTTTTTCCGCGGCGTTTATGTCATTCAGCCATGGGTCTAATGATGGGCAAAAATTCATGGGAATTTTCTCTTTAGCCTTGCTGTTAGGTGGGGTGCTGCCGAGTTTTAGTGTTCCGTTTTGGGTGATCGTGACTTGTGCGTTAACGATGGGTTTAGGAACGTCTATAGGAGGGATGCGGATTATTCGCACGATGGGTTTTAAGATTGTGCACTTGGAGACGTATCAGGGGTTTTCAGCGGAGACCTCGGCGGCCTCGACGATTGTTTTGGCTTCGTGGCTAGGGATTCCTGTCAGTACCACGCATACGATAGGGATGGCGATCGTGGGTGTGGGTTATGCGCATCGTCCTAATTCTTTGCGTTTACGCATCATCTCCCACATCCTTATGGCATGGGTGTTGACGTTTCCTATCTGTGGGCTGTTGGCTTATGGATTGGTTAGTGTTATGAATGGTCTTGTTGCATAATTCACCGCAGAGTGAGACAGTTCCTTCTGCCCTTACCGGGAAATAACGAATATGAGCCTCTCTGTGTACTCTGTGATCTCTGTGGTAGAATTTTTAAACAATATTAAAAAAATTAATTACCACAGAGATCACAGAGTACACAGAGAGGTTCATGGTTTTGTTATTTAGTGCCTCGGTAGTTTAATTATGCAACAATGCTGTCATGAATTAGCTGCGATAATTTCTACCTCTGCCAGCTCTGCTTCTTCTTCGTCATCCACGAAAATGACGCCACCTAATGCCGTTTCTTCTTCTGTGGTGCTGATTTCGCACAAGTCTTTCGGAACTGTGCAGAGCTCTTCCCAAAGGTCTTGGAAGATATCAGGTGTGTAACATTTGGGAGAAAAAAGACGTGTACGAGCGCAGTTCTGCGGTTGCAAGTCGCGGACGAGTTCTTTGATCTGTGCCATCTTCTTCCGAGCTGCATGTTGCCCGGCTTCGTAGAGCTGCTGCTTGGCTTTATCGTTAAAACATCCTACGCCGCATGTTTTGGGGCGGATCACCACATCGGCATGCCGCGTGCAGACCTCGTTCTGCCACATGAACGCGATCTCAGTAGCGCGGTCTAAAATGCCAAATAGGTTCGTTGGGAAGGTTTTGGGCAATAGCTCGCACAGATCCACCGCGATGACAATTTCCGCACCCAAATCACGCGCAACGATGGCAGGTACAGGATTGATCGTGCCGCCATCGATATAGACCCTGCCATCGCGCTCGCATGGAACAAACACAAATGGGATAGAACAAGAAGATTGCACCGCACTCACAAGGTCGCCAGCACCCATTGGAACGAGTTCTCCGCTATGTAGATCTGCCGCTACGACGACTAAGGGGATTTTGAGCTCTTCAAATGTCTTCGCGCACAAGTGCTTATTAAGCACGCGTCGCATACGTGAACCTTGGGATAATCCGAATCGGCATTTCCATACACTAATATCGAGCACCGAATCGGTATCAATGCTCCAGACAGCTTCTTTGATGGATTCGAGGCAGGGATTGTCCGCATACAAAGCGCCTACAAGGCTACCTGCGCTGCAACCGATGATGAGGTCGGGATAGATGCCATTTGCTTCGAGTTCTTCTAAAACACCCACATGCGCCATACCGCGCACGCCGCCACTGCCCAGCACAAGCGCAACTCGTACTTTTTCCGGAATATAGAACGGCGCTGGGTCGCAAACATCCTTTTGAGGCAATAGGGGGCGCACAGTGCAAGAGCTAACTAAAAGCGCGCATAGTAAGAGAGTGTTTACACAAAGCATCCTGATCATATTTTGTGGGCACTCTCTAGTGCGTAAAGGGGTTCATATCTATCGATAGTCCGAATGGTTAGGCTATTTCGTTACTCTACTCCTCTATCCACCGGTAGGTCAAGATTGCTTTTATCTCGGTACGGATTTATGTGTGTGTTATGCCTAACAATGCATCGCAATTACCTGATCTGACTTTGTTGTCCGACAACATCTTGATGTTCTCGGACCAGTTGGATGCTGCTTCGCCTATAGACGTTGCTGAATACATCGAGTCAGCTCCGTCTGATCTGCAATTTCTCATCTTCAATGCTCTCTCACCCAAAAATGCCGTAGGTACATTCGAACACCTACCTATCCGCATTCAGAAAGAGATTTTAACTCTGCTTCCTTCCCACCGCGTAGCCGATCTATTAAATGCTATCTCTCCCGATGACCGTACCGCGCTGTTAGCGGAGTTACCCGTCGATTTAGTGAATCTGCTGCTCAAATATCTATCTCCAGATGAACGGGCTCTCTCGATCAAACTTCTGGGGTATCCTGAGAACAGCGTCGGTCGTCTGATGACCCCAGACTATATTGCGATCAAACCAGAGTGGACGGTCCAACAGGTCATCGACTACATTCGCTCTAAAGGTAGCGACAGCGAAACGATTAATGTGATTTATGCGGTCGATGACTCTGGGCACTTAGTTGACGATTTCCGCATTCGACAGTTTCTATTAGCCGATCCAAACAAGACAGCTAAGGAGCTGGAGGATAACCATTTCATTGCGCTGAACGTCAATGATAATCAGGAAGAGGCGATCCAGATCTTTCGCAAATACAACCGCGTAGCGCTACCTGTAATTGATCCTAAAGGTATGCTATTGGGCATCGTCACCTTCGACGATATCATGTCGGTGTCTGTCGCGGTGGATACTGAGGATATGCAGAAAATCGGGGGCGTGCAGGCGCTGAAAGAACCCTATATGGATATTCCTTTCCTCGATCTGATGCGTAAACGCATAGGCTGGCTAGTCATCTTGTTTGTTGGAGAAATGTTCACCGCCACGGCCATGGGGTACTATGAGCTGGAAATAGCGAAGGCAGTGGTGCTAGCACTCTTTGTTCCGTTGATTATCTCCAGTGGAGGAAACGCCGGTTCGCAGGCATCGGCCTTGATTATTCGTTCACTGGCCGTTGGAGAGGTGACTTTGACGGACTGGTGGCGCGTCATGCGCCGGGAGATTTTCTCAGGCCTGTTTCTCGGTTGCGCTTTGGGGCTGATTGGATTCTTTCGTGTTGGTATCTGGAGTTTATTTACGAATGATATTGCCGGTTCTCACTGGTTGCTTATCGCGTTAACCATCGATATTACATTGATCGGGGTGGTGCTGTGGGGAACACTGGTGGGCGCGCTATTGCCTCTTGTTCTGCAACGATGCGGGTTTGACCCTGCCGTTTCCTCGGCACCGTTTGTGGCTACTCTTGTGGATGTAACGGGTGTTTTGATATACTTTACGGTTGCAACGATGTTTTTGACTGGGACCCTGTTGTGAGGAGAGGGGGCGCCTTGCGGCGATCTGGACGATCTGGACATAATATGCAGCATAGTTTGTCCAGTTAGTCCAGTACGTCCAGTTTTGTCCATGCTTAGTCTCTACTTTATTACGGAGCCTCCTAATGACGAACGAATTGATCCGCTATGAGATTGTAACAACTGTACCTGTGGATGAGATCGTCGCGCTATACGAAGCCGGACATTGGTGGGAAGAAACGGACCACAATCGGAAAATCATTCCAGGCATGATTCAGGGGAGCTTCTGCTTTATACGCGTTACTTATAATAACCACACCATAGGCATGGGCCGTGTCATCTCGGACGGACATAGCGATGGCTATATCCAAGACCTCGTAGTGAAGCCCGAATACCGCCGTCAAGGGATTGGAAAAGAGATCGTCCGCAGGCTCACACGCTTCTGCATAGATAAAGGACTAGACTGGATCGGCCTTATCGCGGAACCCAATACGCAAGCCTTCTACGAAGAGCTAGGCTTCCGCCCATTGAACAGCGACGTACCCATGCTGTTCCATCCAGAACTGGCCTCAACGGACACAGACACCCTCTAGGGCTCTTTCTCCACAGAAGCCTTTGCTGCGCGCAGAGCTAACAATATGGCAAAAAGAAATAATATAATTCCCAATACCTCCTTTTGCGGGGGAAAACGCTGCTCGACCGCATAAACAAAACCTAACGCAAAAATCGTTTCACAAACCGTAATCTGCCCAGCTAAAGAAACCGGCAAATAAGTACTCGCTTTGTTCCAGAAAAACTGCCCCATCCAAGAACAAATCAATCCCAATACTATGCATCCAACTATATAAGAAATAAACTCTGGATCGTTAATTGAATAGTATTGCGGTTCGAAGTATTCTAAATAAAAAAAACCGATAATCAAAACTGATACCACTGTCCAGAACAAAGTTCCAACACCTATCAATGTCGTCCAATGGCTGGCTTCCACTTGCGGATTGCTCTTTAAAAAACGTGAATTGGCCACTACATAACCGACCCATGCGCAAAGGGATAATAGAGCGCAGCCAAGGCCGATCAGATAATCTCCGGGCACTTCGCTTGCGTGAAGGTGCGGTACATTGATCAATACTAACCCACACAAAATGAGCACCGAGGGAAGCAGCAAAGTCCGGAAGTTGCACTCGCGTTCGCGCCAGTTTCCATAAAACGCAATCGCGATCGGAGCCAACCCAGAAATCAACGCCGCAACAGCTGCATTTGCATAGCGAATGGAAAGGATAAGCGCAGGATAATACCCCAAAGATAGCACGAACGAAAAGGCGACAGCACGGATCCAAATAGAAAACGGATAACTACAAGCGCCGTGGATCATAGCTCTGAGCAAGATAGCCAGCGAAAGCGATCCATAGACGGTATAGCGCCCAATGGCGATTTCAATAGGGCTGAATCCCTCCATAAAGAGCGGAGCGACAAAGATTAGCCCCCAAACGAAGCACGCCCCTAGCGCATAGGCGATCCCTTTGGCTAACATGTGGAACCTATCCAAAATTTATTTATTGTATCTTTCAGCGATGTGTAAGATTAAGAAGTCGTGTGGTATGTTTCTTTAGGTACCTGAAAGGAGATTTTTGCGCAAATGGTCTCGAAGACGTTTTTAGGACTGTCTTTTACATCTATAGAAATCGAGCATCGCGCTATACTGGAGCCGTTCTTAAAGAAGAATCCGCAGCGGCTGTCTGACTATACCTTCGCCAGTCTGTATGCCTGGCGAGACGTCTACAAACATGCCTGGGCCTGGTTGGATCCTGATACTCTGCTTCTCTCTCTGGAACAAGAAGGAAACATGCATCTCTACCGACCCCTTGGGGTGTTTTCAGAAGAGAGTCAAGCCACCTTATTACGTGAAGCTGCAAACCTCGATTACTCGCTAAAGCTGTTTGGGGTAGATAATAAATTTTTTGAACTTTATGCCGATTTTACCCCGCATTTTGATTCTTTAATGATTCCTGAAGGGGCTAATTATCTTTATCGGGCGACAGATTTGGCTACATTAAGTGGCAGGCGCTATAGTAAAAAACGCAACCTAATAGCCCAAGCAGAATCTGAACTGCAATGGAGTGTTGGTCGGCTTGCGCCAGATCATGGCACGGAATGTTGTCGGATCCTGCAGGAGATCGGTCCGCATGAGGGAGGACAAAGCTTAGAGGATGAGAGTAGAGCGCTGAAGGCTATGTGCAGCCACCTTTCTGAGCTAGGTCCGGAAGGAGTGATTATTTATGCCAATGATGTGCCTGTTGCATTCTCTGTGTTTGACGAGCTAAATCCCGAGACAGCCGTGGTCTACTTCGAAAAGGCAGAACGAGAGTACAAAGGCTTGTACCAACTAGTCAACCGAGAGACGGCCAAGATTATTTTGCATAAGGGATATCAGTTCATCAACCGCGAAGCAGACCTCGGGCATGAAGGCCTGCGACAAGCGAAGTTGAGCTATCATCCCGTCGAGTTAGTTGAGTATTTCAATTTGAAGAGTGCGCGCGCTTCCGCGCGCAGGTTAGAGTAAGACTGATTATGGACGAAGAATGGACATTTAATGGACAGATGGTCAGCAAGTTTGTCCATTGCATGTCCATTCTTCGTCCATCAATCGTCCATCATTTGTCCATACTTAGTCGTACATAAACCCGCGCGCGGAAGCGCGCTCTTTGTCTTAATTCGGGGATCTTGTACAACAACAACCTTATGGGAATTTGGACGCGCAAACGCATTGACGGAACCAGTGACATAGAGTTGCAAGGAGTGCATCACTTGCAGCGGGTGTTAGGGCCGACGCATCTTATCTTGCTTGGCAACGGATATAAACATGCGGCAAAGATGAGTGAGCCGTGATGCGCTACGCGTGGAAGAAAATAGCATTCACCTCTCTTCTCTTCCTTACCTCTTGTGGACCCATCGATCCAAGCATGAGCGGACAAACTGCGCACTGTCCCGATCAAGAATGGATCCCCGCCAAACGCGTACCTAAGCCATGTCCCTTCACCGAATGTGTGTGTCCGGACGACTGCTCGCCTCTACTAGATGCTTGCGAACTGCTAGATATCGGTCTTAGGAATAATCCACGAACACAGCAAACTTGGTTCAATGCTCGCGCCGCGGCGTTTAATCTAGGAGCCGCTAAATCGGCTTTATACCCAGATGTGGAAGGGGCAGAGACACTAGCGACGTCTGACACTTTTGGTGCTGGTGGTGCAGGAGGCAATGTCACCTCGAGCTCAAGCGGGATCGTCACAGGCAGCCGATCGCGCTTTTCTGGAGGCAAACAATGGATCACCAGCGATATCTCCTTAAGCTACCTACTACTCGATTTTGGTGGACGCTGTGCAAGTATCGCCCAAGCTCGTGACGCCCTCTGGGTGGCTAACTGGAACCATAACCGCATGGTGCAAACAGTAATGGTCAATGTGCTCAACAGCTACTACAACCATATCTACGCACTTGGCCTGCGCGGCGCACGCGAACAAGATCTGCAAGACGCTGAAAAAAGTCTAGAAGCCGCCCGCGCACAATTTGAAGCGGGTGTCACCACTAAAGTCGACCTCCTGCAAATTCAATCGCTCTACTACAACGCCAAACTTCAGCTCGAATCCGCACGTGGCCAAGTCAAAACAACCTTAGGTCAGCTTGCGACCGCTGTCGGTTGGCCCGCCGATAGCTGCATACAGATAGCTGCATTGCCCTCAGAGCTACCTCTAGATCTCGTCGCAGACGATATGTGCTGCCTCCTCACAATGGCCAAAGATAGTCGCCCCGACCTCGCTTCTGCCTACGCAGCCTATCTCGAATCCAAAGCCGCCGTCGCCGTCGCCGAATCCAACCAACTGCCCACACTCACCTTTGCAAGCGATGCGCAACGCACAGACGTCTATCAAAATCCACAACTCAACGGCTCGTCCCAATCCGCCGCCATCACATTGAATGTTCCCATCTTCACCGGATGGCTCTACGAAAATCAAGTCGCCAGCGCAAAAGAAAACGCCTGCTCGGCACTCGCTTCATGGAAATTAACCGAACTCAATGTACTTTTAGATGTCGTTACAGCCTACTATGCGTACGTTACAGCAGTCGAATCCGTTCAATACAGCGACGAATATTTAAGATTCTCACAAGAAGCTTACGACGCCGCTCTATTGGGTTATCGCATGGGAACCAACTCCATTCTGGATGTGCTCAACGCACAACTCACACTGTCTAATGCACGCTCACAATGGATCCAAACACGTACCCAACTCTTCACCTCCGTCGCGAATATGTCCTATGCAGTAGGAACGATGTAAAAAGAAGGATGAAGGATGAATTATTCCTTACTTAATCTTACAGCTGTTTTTGCCCGTCAGCCAGAAGTACACGCACCAACTCGCGACCGCTTCGTATAATGTAAAGAGTGCTGCTGCAAGCAGGAGCCAGCTTCCCAACCAATAGGATAGGGCGAACAGAATAACGGCAACTGTTAGTCTGAATAGTCTGTCAGCGGTGCCGATGTTTTTTTGGGGCATTGTTTACTCCTAAAAAAAACGTTACTTTTCTAGATACCTTTGATGATATTCCTCCGCACGAAAAAACTTTCCTGCCGGCATCACCTCTGTAACGATCTGCTTGTGCAATTTGCCGCGGCGATTTAGCTCGTCAATAACTCCTAGTACCGCTGCTTTTTGATCCGGCGTGTGATAGAACACCACGGAACGATATTGTGATCCGACATCAGGTCCTTGCCTATGCCACGACGTAGGATCATGCATCTCAAAAAAAGCATGCAACAGCTCCGCATAAGAAACCACCGCAGGATCATACGTGACTTCGATAGATTCCGCATGGCCGGTGGCTCCTGTGCAAACCTCTTCGTACGAAGGGTTTTCTTTGTGGCCGCCCGCATAACCCACTTGTGTAGATTTGACTCCAGAGATCTTTCTGAACGCTTTTTCTACACCCCAAAAACACCCCGCTGCAAATGTTGCTTTTTCCATCCACTCAACCTCTATGACAAAAATCAGTTTATCGTTATGGTATCTTATTTACCCCATTCTGCGAGGAAAATAAACCATGAAGCTTAAATCTTTTTCGACCGTTTTGATTACCCTTGTCATCGCTTTAAGTTTGGCTGGATGTGACTCCTCAAGTTCTAATAAAACCAGCCCAGGCAGTGATCTACGACTGAATTTTAAAGTCGGCGAAATCTACACCATCACCGCTACAATTGATCAAGACATCACTCAAGAAATCCCTCAAGTTCCTTCTCCTTTGAACTTTCATCAGACTCTGCAACTTGGTTTGAACTGTCTGGTTAAGTCCGTACAAACCAACGGAGACTATGGCATGGATGTCACCTACCACAACCTGGTTTATAAAATCACTGGTCTTCCCGAACCAATCGAATTCGATTCAAGCGTAGCGGACAATAAAGATTTTCCCCTCGCTGGCCTTGTAGGTAAAACCTATCACATGGTCCTATCCCCCACAGGAAAGGTCCTTGAGGTAAACGGAGCCGATCAGATCGTCGACAGTCTCGTTGACAGCATGCAGGCACCTGCAGAGGTGAAAGCGGTTCTCTCTAAGGACGCTCTCAAAAATCAGTTTGGTGATAAAGCCACCAAAGAAATGATGACGACTTTCATCGGTTCTTTCCCTGATCATCCAGTCAAAGACGGTGACCATTGGCAGCAAGAAATGAATCTGAAATACGGCTACCCAGTCAAAGTCAATGTCGAATACACCCTGGAAAAAACGCTCAACCAGATCGCTACTCTAGATGTAAAAGTAATTCGCACACCTCTGCCGGATGCCCCAGCTATGACCGTAGGTAACATCTCCTTCAGCTATGAACTCAGCGGAGAAGACAAAGGCAAAATCGATGTTGATCTTAAAACCGGCTGGATCACCACAGGAAAAGTGGATTCCAAGCTTGGTGGAAAAGTCATCGTCGCCCCTACCCAAGAGCTACCCGAAGGCCTGACCTGGCCCATCAGCGTTACCGGTACTATTGCATTAAAAGGTCAAGGTCCGCTATCGCAGTAGAAGTGTAGCAATACAAGGAGGCGGCCATGACCAGCCACAAACACCGAGGTATAAAAAAAGGAACCGGGATCTTATTCGTAGCAGCGCTCTTCATCGGCGCAGGCTTGGGAGAGATGCTAGGTAATTCCAGCCTCGGTTGGCAGATGGGAATCGGTATAGGTCTCCTTCTTGTTGCTGGTCTTAGGACATGGATGGAGAAGAGAGTCACCCTCTCTTCTCTCGCCTTCGCATTTGTAGGACTCTACATGCTCTTGCAACGCTTTCTTCCAGAAAATCTCTCCAGTTACATAGCTCGCTATAGTTACCTTATTGTAGGCTTCATTCTCGGCGCCGTCGGCGTAGGATACCTCCTTCAGCCGGATAACAGAGACGAGTAGTCTCAATGATTCGAGCCCAAGCTCGGGCTCGAATAGGCTATTAAACTGTCTTATCCCTGATTTCCAACACCTTACACCAAGTAAATTCTTTCCTGTTATTAGTCTTTCCAACTTCCTATTGACACCAATGTGTGGGCGTGATTAAGATTCTTGGCTTACCGACGTAGATCCCGAAACATGAGGAGGGAATATTATGAAAAATTGGTTCAAATACTTGACGGTTACACTAGTAATGACATGCTTCACCTTCAGCTCCCTGTCAGCTGACAGCTGCGACAGCTGCGATGACTGCTGTGGTGGTTGCAACACAATCTTTTCACTAGCTCTATTCGATCCAATACAAACAACCAGCGAATGCGATTCCATCAACGGTGTGCGCATCAACCTGATTTATGGTAGCAACTGCAGCCTAGTTGGCCTTGATCTAGGCTTGATCAACCGCCTCTCTAACAACATGACAGGCTATCAGCTCGGTTTGGTTAACCTCGTGGGCAACGACCTCGTTGGTGTTCAAGTCGGCGCAATCAACCAAGTTTGTGGCAATGGCTTTGGCTTCCAACACGGTATTGTGAACTTGGTTCAAGGTCACTTCTCAGGCTTCCAAGATGCAGTCCTGCTGAACTCAGCTTGCAGCGTTTGTGGCGTACAGTTTGGCGCAATCAACTACACTGAAGAAATGACAGGATTCCAGTTCGGCGTGATCAACTACACCAACTGCCTGAGCGGTATCCAACTCGGTTTGATCAACATCCAAACAAGCCGTCCTTGCTATTCCGTTCTTCCTATCCTGAACGTCTCTTACTAGTCTCGCGATGCCGCTGGGAGTCATCCCAGCGGCATCACTTTTTGATCCATTTTTCTTGCAATTTCTTTAACAACTCATTAAACTTTAAGACATTGTCTTTTTTTTTGGGGTGAAAATGTTAAAGATGTATCGTGAAGACGCGTTGCCGCAAAATCAGGTAACTACAGTGCGTGAGGCCGGCATGGAACGCGCTATGTCCTTCCATGAACGAGGAAATAAAATCCACTTCATCAGCTTAGGCTGTCCGCGCAACTTGGTCGATACTGAGGTCATGCTTGGGATTTTATTAAAAACCGGGTACGAAGCAACTCAAGAGCTACCTACAGCTGATTATGTGATTATCAATACCTGTGGTTTTCTCGAAGCCTCTCGGCAAGAATCGCTCGACACCATCGGATACGCCATCTCATCGCGTAAAAAAAACGCTAAAGTCATCGTAACAGGCTGCATGGTGCAAACACACAGCCAAGACATCAAAGAGCACCAGCCTAAGGTGGACTTCCTCTTGGGTTCAGGAGATGTCGAGGGCATTCTCAAGGCCGTGCATGCAGAAGAACAGGGTGAGCAGATCACCAGTGCGCGCAGTTATTTGGAATCAGGTGAAGTACCACGTCAGATCTCTACGCCGAAACACTATGCCTATCTCAAAATCGCTGAGGGCTGCCGGAAACGGTGCGCCTACTGCATTATTCCAGACATCAAGGGTCCTCTTAAGAGTAAACCCGTTGAGCAGATCCTGAAGGAATTTCGCATTCTCCGCAATCAGGGCGTAAAGGAGATTATCCTCATTGCGCAAGACCTAGGCGACTGGGGACGCGACCGTGGATTCTCCAAGGTAGACGGCCTCGTTCACCTCTTACAAGAACTCCTCAAAGAGCAAGGCGATTTTTGGTTGCGCTTGCTGTACCTCTATCCCGACGAAATCAATGACGAGATCATTGCTCTAATGAAGAGCGATCCACGCATTTGTCCTTATCTTGACATGCCGATTCAACACGTAAACGATCAGATTCTCACCTCAATGCGACGAGCAACGAACAGAGAAGATATTATCCGCACTCTAACGAAATTGCGTCAGGAACTACCTAACATCTCCATTCGCACCAGCTTGATCGTAGGCTACCCAGGTGAAACAAAAGAGCAGTTTGAGGAGCTGTGTCAATTTATCCAGCAGTATCCTTTGGATAACGTCGGCATCTTCAAATTTTCTCAAGAGCCAGGTAGTCATGCAGCCACGCTTCCCGACCAGCTTACCGATGAGGTCAAAAGCAAGCGCCAGAGACACCTCGCGAAATTGCAACAAAAAGTAATCGAAAAACAGAACCGCAGATGGATCGGAAAGCAGCTCCCAGTTATCGTAGAGGGATATCATCCCGAGTCTAACCTCCTTATGCGCGCCCGCCACCAAGGGCAATGCCCCGAAATTGACGGCGAAATCATCATCAATGACGGTCGACTTGTCAAAGCCTTTGGTGAACTCTACACAGTGGAAATCACCGATGTTGCTGGGTATGATCTTGTGGGCAAAGTAACTGCATAGCGCCTTACGGCCCCCCTTGACCTAAAACCTGCAGCCTCGTAAACGGAGAATTAGACCCAAAAATAACCCGAGGAGCTAGCTATGAAGCAGAATTCCGCTATTATTCTCATCATTGCTATTGCTTTAGGCGTTATCGCCTGGTACTTCTGGATGCCTAAGCCGCTGTTGGAATCCGGTCCAGTGCCATTCAAAACGACCGAACTCCCTGGGACTGAACCTAAAAGATAAGAAATATACGATTATAAGACTCTCTATTGGAGCGGGCAGATGAGCCCGCTCCCAGGAGATGGATCTACCTGACGGGGATTAGCCGTCTATAGCCCCACCAGCGCATTGAGCGGACGTACCACGTACAGCCACAGCAGGGCGTAGATGACGGGTACCACAATGAGCGGTGCATAAAACCATGAAGCCGGAAATCCCAGCAATACAGGTACTCCTAAAACAAACACTCCGTAAAGGGCGACTAGAAGACCCAAAACGGCGCCTGCTAGGAGATATTGACCTGTTTCCGATAGATTCAGGTGATCCCTAAAAAAGGCAAAGAAGAGGATGTTCCATATCCCCCATATCCAGGGTAGATAGTGGACTACTAGCGCTCCAAGAATCTCTCCCTTGGCAAAATAGGTAAGGATCGTCATGAAGATCGGCAGAATCATTGCTGGAAAGAAGGAACCGGCAATTAATGCCCGTAAGAAAGTCATCGCAAACCTCCTTTGTGATTGCGAACTTTTCTTCTTCCGCTACCCCTATTGTACTATAAAGTAAGTTTTTTTAAAACCTGGATAGCTTTGCCCCAGAGAGTACTTGGAATTGTGGAAAACGCAGAGAAGGCAGAGCCGCAGAGGGCGCAGAGCACCATCGCACTTTTGCAACTGCAAATCTACTAGAAGAGGGTTGGCCTTAAAAACAACAAGAGAGCGCTATTTTTGTAATGGCATAGAAACTCTCTCTTGTTTTTTTAAGGCCAACCCTCTTCTAGTACGACTTTGAGCTTTGCTCAAAGAGTGGCGATGGTGTGATGGGGGACCAAATCTCTGTACTCATCGGGTAATTAGGTTTGGCGAAATATCTCAGCGCATTCAGCGGCTCTGCCTTCTCTGCGTTTTCCACAATTCCAAGTACTCTCTGGGGAATTACTAGTCCCACCGTACCGTTCCAGATAGCTCTGTAAACTCGGATTAATTCCAAGTACTCTCTGGGGAATTACTAGTCCCACCGTACCGTTCCAGATAGCTCTGTAAACTCGGATTAATTCCAAGTACTCTCTGGGGAGTTACTAGTCCCACCCGTACCGTTCCAGATAGCTCTGTAAACTCGGATTATCCAGACTAACCGGCCCCAAAAAATCTCCGACCTGTTCGCGTCTCCACCAGTTTTTTGTTTTATCTCCAAGAGAGGTGAAGTGATACAAGAAGAGCTTTGCGCGGATGTGCGTAGGCGGTGCATCTGGAAAAGGATTTTTCGCCAATAGTCCAATAATCGCCCCATCGCCTCGCAACAGCTTTGTGACTAGATGCACAAACCAGGGATTCTGTTGATAGTTTCCCATCGCTGCAAACCACATCTGCCAATCAAGCCTCAAGTGATAAGGAGCAATCACAATCGGTCGACGGCTTACATCTCCTGGTTTCCCTGGAAACTCATACTCTAGCCAGGCGGCATCGGGATTTTGCGGATCGTCATTTGTGCCCTGTACAATGATCTCATAGCGGTTTCTGGAAATGGACCCAAACGCTCCATAGGTATTCACAAGGTGTAGCGGATCGAAGCTTGTATTCATCACCTGTCGTGAACTAATTAGGTTGCGTACGGGTTGTATGCTGCGCCCTACTACGAATATCGTGTAGGCGATCAACATGCCGACATAGTACCAGGGAAGAGGTCCTGGAGTCGGCAAATCCACTGAGATAAATTGATTCAAAAAACGATCGTTGAAACAAGGAATTGTCACGACGATCGTGATGTAATTCAACCAAGACAAATTACCACTTAGAATCAATGTGAATTGAAAAAAAATCGTTAGCAGCCCGGCAATATAACATAAAGGCGCCGGAGCAAAATAAAAGAAGGGAATAACTAACTCGACAAAATGCGTGAACAGTACAGATCCCTTTTGCAGGATCACAGGCAGGCGATGCAAATACCAACTCAAAGGATTAGGAATAGGCTGCGTCTCGTAGTGATATTGCATACATTCCAACGTCCACCAGCACTTGTCTCCACGCAATTTGATTAAACCCGCTCCAAACATGACTCTGAAGTTGATCCAACAGCCTAGCCACATGAGGATCGGTGCTGCACGCAGATCGTTAGACCCCATAAAAATCGCTAGAAATCCCGTCTCAAGCAGCAGCGTCTCCCATCCATATCCATAAAACAACTGTCCTGTGTTCACAAAGGATAGATACATCACCCACAACAATGCCCAAACAGCCATCGAAAAAAATAATCCATGCTGTTCGGAAATCCCCGAGAGCGCGCCTAACGACAACACCACGCCTGTCCATGCTACAGCCGACAGCGTGCGGTCATCATGACGCAGAAAAAATAGCGATGGCGCATTCCAGAAGGTAACTCTACGAAGGAATAACGAGATCGGATACAAGCCCTTCTCGCCGCACAAAGGGAGGAATTGCCGTGCAGCAGCCAAAAAGGCCATAAGGTAAACGAACGCTAGCGCGCGCTGAAAACAGAAGCGTGTGAGCTCATAATTATCCATGACACACACTCACTAGCTTTTCTACTTCATCCGTAGTGATTCCCATTACTCCCAAATCTATAAGGCGCTGCATATCGCTTTCTCGATTCACCGTCCACGGCATAAACGAAAACCCTTTATCGAGATTCGCTCGCACTCGTTTTTCGGTAAGCAACCTTGCTCGTGGACAGAGGATAGCCTGTAAAGGTTTAAGTTGAGGAAGCAGACTGAACTGATGTTCAAATTCGAAAACCCAACCCACAGGTATCTGTGGGGATAAATTTTTCAACTCATGCAAGATAGATAGTTCGGTGCAAACAAACATACAGCGAGATGTCAATTGATGCTGTCGGATGAGATCACAGACGGTTTGACAGAGCATTTTATGGTAAGCGAGAGTTTCTCGCGGTGCGTATTTGATTTCTACGCAATAGTTGCAGTGGGTTCCTAGTTCTAGGAAGAGATCTTGCAATCGCGCTGTATGTCCTTTCGGGTGTGTTCGAGCACGCTTATCATGCAGAGGCATCGCTTTCAGCTCTTTCCAGGTAAGGTGCGAGACGGAACGTTTGTCACCAGCTAATCGTTGCATGGTGGTGTCATGTAGAAGGACTGCTTGTTGGTCCACGCTTAAGCGAACGTCGAGCTCCAGCATCGTCGCACCGGCCTGTACCGCTTTGGTAAAAGCAGGCAAGGTGTTTTCGCACACCAGTGCTTTATACCCGCGATGTGCGGTGATCTGAAATTTCTGCTGCGATAACATAATTCTGCACCTCAATTTCACGCTGTACTTCACTCCATCCTAGGAGCGACGCAAACTCAGCAGCTACGCTGTCTAGCGAGTCCAATCCCTTGCCAGGCCCATATCCGATCGAAGTTCTGCGTAAATACCAATCTGCCAAGGTGAAGGCCTTTTCGGCAACGATAGCGTGTTGTACCTGGTTTTCTATTGGCATCGTGGAACGTAAGGCGCGCGTTGCTGTGCGGCATGGCAAAGAGGTTCTTAATTGGCTACAGAGGCGATCTACTACCTTCTCTGCCATCGACACGGTGTGTGGTGAACTTACCTCCAAGAATCGACAGCATGCCCGAACGGGATTCATAGATCAGTTCTTGGCGCGAGACATTCGAGGGATTTCCATCTGCACTAATTGGTAGCGGACGCAACCCCACGAAGGAGGAGATCACCTCGCATGGAGAACCAAAATAGGCGGCATAAGCTTCTTGAAGGTAGGCAATGTCTTCCGGTTCTACACGCACATTGTCGGGATCGCCTTCGTAATAGGTGTCGGTTGTTCCAAGCAGCGAAGTATCACCCCAAGGAATGACAAAAAAGATGCGGCTATCCTGCGGTGTGGAGAGCACGATGGCCTCTGTAGGGTGTACCTGGGGGATTACGAGGTGCACACCCTTAGACGGGTGTACAAGCTGCGTGTGTTCATGATCCATCCCGAAGATTTGATTGGCCCAGGCTCCAGTGGCATCAACGATGGTTTTGGCTTGGAGAGTCCCTTACCACCCTTCACGCTCGCTACGTAGTCCCCACCCCTTCCCGCGTACGGCCGTCACGTGCACATAGCTTCCAAACACGTGCGCCCAATGTCTCTGCATCGAGGAGTGTTTCGATCACAAGCCTTGTATCCTTCATCTGCGCGTCGTAATAGAGACAGCCCCCATTTAACCCTTGCTCAGTGCGCAAGTTAGGAAAAAGTGTTCTAGAACATCATGAGGGCTTAGATTTTGATGTGATGGTAATGTTTTTGTGCGATCCAACCAGTCATACAACGTCAATCCAAGCTTCACCATCCAAAGCGGTTTTGCTGCACCGGAAAATACCGGAAAAACAAAAAGTCGCGGAGTAACCAGCTCAGGGGCGTTTTGAGTAAAAGATCGCGTTCATGTAACGATTCATACACCTGCGCAATAGCTAGGTGGGCCAGGTAGCGAACACCGCCATGCACAAGTTTTGAGTTGGTGGAACTTGCTCCGCTGGCGAAGTCCTCTTTTTCCAAAAGAACCACTGACAACCCTCTCAGAGCAGCATCGCGGGCTATGGCAGCGCCATTGATCCCACCGCCAATAATAGCAACATCGTAGGGAAAGTTTTGAGAGATTAAGTTCATGAACCGAAAAATAGCATTTTCCAACATAAAAGTCGTGCCCGTGCCCGTGTGCGTGCCCGTGCCCGGAAAACCACCAACAAAGCCACGTGTACAAACCGTTCACTCCGCAACATAAAAGTCGTGCCCGTGCCCGTGTGCGTGCCCGTGCCCGGAAAAACCAACCAACAAAGCCACGTGTACAATAATTATATTAGTCGGGCACGGGCACGCACACGGGCACGGGCACGACTTTTATGTTGGAAACGGTAATCGGGCACGATTTCTATGTTGGGAAGTAGATCTCTTTATTGAGAATTTAATTGAATTTAAGGCAGTCTAGTTGCGGAGGCGCCATGGTGTTGGGTCATCAAATTCTCGGAAAAGGCAACAACCATGTCGTACTGCTGCACGACTGGTTCGGAGTCTGCTGTCATTGCGACAAGATAACTCCCTATCTCGATCTGCAAACGTTCACCTATGCCCTCATCGATCTGCGTGGCTATGGAAAATCAAAATCCATCACCGGGCGCTACACAGCTGAAGAGGCGTCGAACGATGTTTTGTCTACCGTGAATGGTCTTGGCTGGGAGCGATTTCACCTTGTCGGTCACTCCATCACAGGCATGATCGCGCAACGCATGCTCGTAGATGCGTTTGATAAAGTACTCTCGCTTGTAGCTCTCGCCCCTATCCCGGCTGGCGGCGCTCCTTTGCCAGAGACCTTCATGGTGTTCATTCAAGATGCTGCGATCTCAGACGACTCCAAAGCTCGCGAGATCATTCGTCTCATGACCGGACATAGACTTTCAGACGCATTCGTGAACTCGATTGTGAAAAACTGGCGCGAAATAGCCACCGTAGAGGCTCGCATCGGGTATCTTTTGATGTTTGCGAAAACAAACTTTGTCGATCTTATCAAAGGCCTCAGCACACCCATGCTTGTCCTAGCCGGAGCTCAAGACGCTCCGATTAATCGTGCCGAAACAATGCGCGAAACATTTGGTCAGTACTATCCCCATTGCACAATCGAAGAGATACAGAATTGCGGCCACTTTCCACTGCAAGAAATGCCACCATTGACGATTACGCGGATAGAGAAATTCTTAAAGACGCATGCAGAGGCACTTGATACTGCACGTGCCTAGATGCTGCGCAAGCGTCGTAGGGCGCGGGGATCCATCTCCAGCTCTTCTTCGCGCTTTGCAGCCAATTGTCCGCAAGCGGCACTCACATCCTGCCCACGGCTATACCTAACCGGTGCTGGAATAGAACGGTCGCTTAAATAGGTCTGAAACGCACGGATCTGCTCGCTGTCGGCAGACGACATCTGACTCCCAGGAAAATGATTCATCGGAATCAAATTCACCTTCGCTTTAATACCATGCAGAAATGACACAAGCCTCTTCGCATCCTTAACCGAATCATTCTCCCCTTTGATCATCACATATTCAAATGTGATTCCATAGCGAGAAGGCGCAGGATACTCCAGGAGGGCTTTTTTTAGATCTATAAGTGGATATTTGCGGTTCACAGGCATCATCGCGCTGCGGCGCACATCATCGGCGGAGTGCAGCGAAATAGCCAGTCGTACAGGTAGGTCTTGGCCCAGTCGCTGAATCTCCGGAATCAATCCAGACGTAGAGACAGTCACGCGATGCCGAGACAACCCAAAATAACGCGCATCAATCATGATTCGGCACGCAGCCACTACTTCTTCATAATTGTCCAACGGCTCGCCCATGCCCATAAAAACCACGTTCGACACTTTACGCTCGCCCAAACGCTGGTTAGCCAGTACAATCTGAGCTAGAATCTCTCCCCTGCTCAGATGTCGCTTAAAACCAATTTTTCCCGTCTGGCAAAAAGTACACCCCATGCGACACCCAACCTGGCTGCTCACACAAAGCGTCATACGATTCTCAGAAGGCATAATCACCGCCTCCGTAAACAAACCATCAGCCGTCCGCAACAGCAACTTCTCGCTACCGTCTATCGAAGACAACGCAGAGTCAATCGTAAATAGATCCCATCGAAAATCTCTCTGCAACGCCTCGCGAACAGACAAAGATAAATTCGAGAACAGACTTGGATCCGTGACATTGTGACGAAAAATCCAGTCGAGGATCTGCTTCGCCGCGAATGCCGGTGCGCTAACCTGGGTCAGCCACTCTTTCCAACTCGCTTCTGTTAAATCTAATGCAAAAGGTTTTGTTTCAAACATGGTAAAAACATTGTATATGAATGACTTGAAGAAAGCAAGGTCTTCTATGCGTGTGGCTGCAACCATGAGTGGTAGCGTCCCGTTGAACCAACCTTGATTATCCGGGAAGTATTAGGAATTGTGGAAAACGCAGAAAAGGCAGAGCCGCAAAGCACAGAGATTTTTTAGCCCCATCACACCATCGCCACTCTTTGAGCAGAGCTCAAAGCCTCACTAAAGAGGAGTGGTGCTCTGCGTTCTCCGCGACTCAGCCTTCTCTGCGTTTTCCACGTTTAAAATTGTACCAACAGAACATATCACCACCACCTAGGGTTGTACTCTATAAGTGCAATTCATCAGGTATAACTCGCCTACCTAAGCTGCGTTAAAGCCAGTACTACCTATCGCCGTGTTCATGAGTTTCTCACAGAACTTAGCTTTCTTTTCTTCGGGCGACGCATGAACTTCGTCAGGCAACCACGCGTTGAGAAGATCCAGATCAGTGAAGCAAGTATGTGCACCAGCGTAGGCGCCATTAAGATCACTGTAAAAATTCACCTTAATAACTTCCTCTTTTCCGTCTTTCATTCCAAGATTGGATTTTCCAGAGATGTATTTGAGAAGTATTTCTAATTGATCAGGTTGTAGTTCTCTGATCATCTCCTTTAACCATTGCATCTTCAACTGGGTAACCTCATTATTGGCCAAGCTTGCTTTCTCAACTCCATTAGCAATCTTCTCGCGATCAATCATAAACCCTTGAATGGTCTGGTGAAACTTGGTCGGCTGAACGTTGTTCATCAAGTTTTGATGGTCTTTTCTGTACTTTTTTATCCCTTTCGCCATGTGGAAGATTGGACCAATTAACCTACTCAGCTGTCTTCCAGAATCGTTATAACGGAATATATGGTTTAAAAGTAGTTCTTGAAATTTACCTTTACCATTTTGTTCAATTAGCAACAGGTTGGGTTCATCATTTTCATCGAACAGATCAGCAGGGAAATAGTCCTTATAGATGAGTTCCTCTTCTATCAATGACTTTGGCGTGACGCCTTGGTACTCTATGTCCCACCAGTTATCCTCTGGTCGAGCTTCCAGCTCAAGGTACTGAGAGATATTCTTTGTGAATACATGTTGGCTTTGACCAGAATCTTCTTCTATAGCGTTTAGCAACACGCGGCATGTTTCTAACTGGGTGAATATTGGAAGCTGCATATGAGAGTCGGTCAGGTTTGGGTGATTAGCTAAATAGAAAACTGCATGGAATAAGGCGGGGGAGAAATGATGACCCATCATCTGCTTTCTCACATAGCAACCATTCATCACATATCCAAGATTTTGATAATGGAGGCCTTCTTCTGGAGACAGTTCTGGTCGATGAGCCGAGATGTCATCAGACATGGCTTCTTTCGATTGGGGCAGGTTTTTTTTAGGCGAGAGCTCGACCATAGAAAGCTCGCCATTTTTGTATAGGCTTTGTGTAAGACTATCAAAATACTCATTGCTTAAACCACCTGCGTCTATTCCAGGTCCTTTCTTAAGCGTGTCGGAAAAGAAGTTGACCCTTATGCCATAGGCAAACTCTTTCATTTTTTGTTGTATCATCTGAAGATGCCACAAGGGATAGAGAAGAAGTGATCGAGGTAATACCTCTGCAGAAATATAGCGTGTTCCAGAGTGGGGTTGTTGAAAAGTAGTGTATTCAGAAGAGCCCTCAAGCAGGTTATTTTTAAAGATCAGGTTCATTCGGTCCACCCACTTTTGTGGAACGGATGAGATTGGATTAGGCCCATCGATTTGGATAGACATCACCCAGCCTTGTTCATTAATTCTTACACCCAACTTGTTGTTCCAGGATTGGTTATTAAAGTCTGTGTCTGGTTGGAGTGTAATGATTAACCCTCCATCTTTTTCTTCTAGACAGGCTCTGAATGTTATATTCTGGCCATCCTCAGGAATTGTTATGGTGAACCCTTCGTTCGCATTATGACGGTTTTTATTTTTGCCACCATTCTTTTCGAGCAATGTGCTGAAAAGTATCCAGTCTGAAGGAGCAAATTGCTGGGCATCTAATGATGGCGCTGCAACCGGAACTTGGTTGTCATTGACGCCAACAAGATCATGAAGTTGATGTAACAACTTCAGATACTTAACGGGAGTAGATTGCAGGTTGTTTATCTTTTTTCCCTCTGCATAAATGCTCAAAGGCTTACCGTTGGCACCTAACCTAATTCCAATTTTTTCCTTTTGTGTAGAGGAGTTGTATTCTTTAGTAAGCTGGATATTGAATGCCTGCGTGGACTGGTTAAACCATACTCGATAGGACTTTTGATGAGGTGGCTGACCCAAGAGAATGGGCTGGTTACCGTGTTGCGTTATATAGGTTTGGACCTTCGTTAAGTCCTCTTGGAGAATGGCTAAAGCATTAAGATCTACTTCATCTATAATTACATTGTTTACTAAAGGCGCCTCTGGAGGTGCGACTACCTCTGGCAGTGCATGAAGAGCTTGCTGCATTGCTGTCCATAAAGCCTTTTGTGGGTTACCAAAATCCTCAACCCGAACGCCGTTTACACCATACTGAAGAAGTGCTCCAGAGTGCGCTACAACTACACGTTCATGATGAAGCTGATAGGCTAAAAAGGTTGACTTAGGTTGAATATTATAGGTCGGCATGTCCCCGTAATAATTATCCATTAAATCATGCCAAGCGACGTAACACACTTGATCCTTATAGAATTCGAAAGGCTGAGCTCTAGAATGCTGTTGAAGATCTGGAAGGTTCTGAAGATAGTCTGGCAGTGTATGAAGAGATTGCTGCATTGCTGTCCATAAAGCCTTTTGTGGGTTATCAAAATCCCCAACCGGAACGCCGTTTACACCATACTGAAGAAGTGCTCCAGAGTGCGCTACAACTACACGTTCATGATGAAGCTGATGGGCTAAAAAGGCAGACTTAGGTTGAATATTGTAGGTCGGCATGTCCCCGTAATGATTATCCATTAAATCATACCAAGCGACGTAACACACTTGATCCTTATAGAATTCGAAAGGCTGAGCTCTAGAATGCTGTTGAAGATCTGGAAGGTTCTGAAGATAGGCTGGCAGTGGTACGTCAGCCGGTGGGGGAGGGATCTCTATGGGTCCATTATTCACAGGGCCATTGGTTGTGAGATGGGCAGATTTTCATGTATTTGCTGGATCAACTCTAAATTCTCAGGGGAGAACCCATTTAACCTTGGGATGCTAATTCGACCATCGTTTTCTAGAGTTACCACAAGGCTATTGGTCAATAGTGCATTCCAATCAGCCTCGACCTGAATCGCATAACTCTTTGCTTCTCCATAACGCTTCCATACTGCGTAGGAGATGTTATTAATAGTTATCCACTCGGGATTGCTCGATGTCTTTTGGTTGACTGATTCAAAATTAAAGATTTTGTCTGCCAATAGATGTTGGTTGCCGCCGCGGGGAGGTGCGTTCTTCGCTGTGCTAAACAGTCCTTGAATTCGAAGAGTTAACCAGTTTTGGGAGCATGCCTTAGCTAGAAAATTTCTCCCTTTATAAACAGCAATCCCAAAAAGAATTACGCTTGCAACTGCCCCAATCCAAACAGAAGCCCTGGACTGCACTGAAAATCGGGAGTTGAGCGGATTTACAAGTCTCTCGCCTATGTAAATCAAAGAATTGCAAACGGGGCGTAATGATTGCATAGAAGTCCTTATTTTTAAGTAATTATGCAAACATAATAACATAAGAAGCCTTTTTAAGCGAGAATAATTTGATACTGTAGGTGTGGGAATAGGTGTATTGTTGAATCATCTCACTTCATCCTTGGACGGTAAATGAGCACGGAATATGGTGATGGCGATATGATGAGGGAAGTCCGGAACCGGAACTTGCAAATTTACTTTAACAGGAGTCTTCTATGCGCATGCACCGTCTCTCCATACCAGGCCTGTCTATCTTCACCTACCTGCTAATCGATCAAGAGACAGACCGCTGTGCAGTGGTTGACCCCGTAAGGAATATCGAGCCCCTCCTGCAGCTGGCTGCCAAGGAGGAATTACAAATCACCGATGTGTTTGAGACGCATGTTCACGCAGACTTCCTCTCCGGAGCTAAAGAGCTAAAACACCGCCTAGGTAATGCGGTAACTCTTCATTGCTCGGGGATGGGAGGGCCTGAATGGACCCCTAAGTACGCAGATAAATTGCTGAACGATCGCGATGAAGTTAGTTTGGGAACAGTTAGAATTCAAGCCTGGCATACACCAGGACATAGTCCTGAGCATGTGTCGTACATCATTTTTGATGACCTCCGGGATACAGAGCACCCGTGTGCAGCGCTTACAGGAGATTTCCTCTTCGTAGGCAGTTTAGGTAGGCCTGATCTGCTCGGTGAAGAGTCGTTAAAAATCATGGCGAAAAAACTGTATCATTCTGTGACCAAAGTGCTACCCGAATTGCCTGACTACCTGGAGATCTTCCCTGCGCATGGTGCTGGTTCTTTCTGTGGAAAAGGGATCGGCGGCATGAATTCCTCCACACTAGGTTACGAGCGGCAAGCCAACCCTCTGCTGCAGCAGGTAAATGAAATACAATGGATGGAGAAACTGCTTGAATACCCGCCGCGTACTCCGCGCTATTTTGCACGCATAAAAAAGCTGAATGTTCAAGGTCCTCAGCTTTTAGCCACTATGACACCGCCGCGCGCTATGTCCATTGAAGAGGTGGCAAAATTAGACGTATCTACGACCCAGCTGCTGGATGTTCGTGGCGTAGAAGCCTTCTCAGCAGCTTTTTTTACTGGGTCATTGAACATTCCTTTGGCCGGCTCCTTTGCCATGTGGGTAGCGGAATTTACTCTTCCCGAAATACCTATAGTGCTCATTGGCTCTAGTGACGAGGAGATGACAGCGGCCTTGTCTCTCTTGCGGCTCATTGGACTTGATCAAGTAGTTGGGTATTGTCTGTTAGCTGAACAGTTCGGCACCGGTTTGTCGACGATACTGTTGGAAGAGCCAGAAGTCGTAGCTAAACAGATGGAAGAATATCTGATCCTAGATGTACGTACATCAGCAGAATGGGCGAATGGACACATACCAGAAGCGATGCATGTAGAGTTGTCGGTGTTGCCTTCTAGTCTAAAGTTAATTCCCAGGGAAAAACCCATCTACACTATGTGTGCAATGGGCCAACGCGCCAGCATAGCGGCGTCTTTCCTGCGAAAGGCAGGTTTTGAAAAGGTTGGCAATATTCGCGGCGGCATGACAGCCTGGGACGAAAGGGTGAAGGAAGAAGGGTGAGAGGAAAGGGGCATAGAAATCGATATTGTTTGCCCTTGCTGGTAACATAAGGCTTATTAGAAATCACCTCATGCTGTTTTGATTAAACGCAAAGACGCAAAGGCGCGCAAAGGAATATTTTGGAAATAGTTCTTTATCGACCAGACCAGACCGCCATTCAGCTTGCTTCGCAAGAACCATCTTAAAAATATTTCTTTGCGCCTTTGCGTTTAATCAAAAAGCATGATGTGATTTCTAATAAGCTTTAACTCACCGCTTCAGCAGCACTTTCAACCCTTCCGGCAGTGCCTCTCGCCAGCAGCTGTATTCGTGGCCGCCTTTAAATTCGCGGTAGGTGACCTCGTAGCCTTTTTGTCGTAGTACATCGCGCAGTTCACGGTTCACTGCGAGGATGCTATTTCGTCCCTCTGTCTCTTTGTCTCCGACCTCTAGATAGAATCGCACAGGCAATGCAGTATTTCGCTGATACTGTCGGATCAGGTAAGACGGATTGCGATCGCATTTCGGCTGAGCCCAATAGAAGGCTCCTGACTGAGACAAAACATTGCCCACTTGGTCCGAGTGCAAGAAAGCCAGATAAGCCGCTGCTAACCCACCGTAGCTAGACCCTGCTGCAATGACCTCGTTAGGATCGCTGCTCACATGATAATGTTTGTGCACATAAGGCAGTAGATCGTTCACCACAAACCGCGCGAAAGGCTCGTAGCAGGGCAGCTCTCGATTGCGGCGCCTTTGGTCAAGACTACTCACAAAAACGGCCACAACAGGTCGAATCTCCTCTGCTTGAATCAGGCGGTCCAGAATTTTTGGCGTTGGCACCCACTCGTCGCACGTGTAGGCCTGTCCATCGAAGACAATCAGTAAGGGATAGGGTTCCGCCTTTTCATCATAACCTGGAGGCGTATAGATCCAAACCTCTCGCGTATTTTTTAACGCTCTGCTGCGCAGGTTTGTCTCAAAAAGCTGACCTTCTCCTTCTGCCGCATGCCCAAGCGGGAGCCAGGCAAATAGCCACAAAAACATCGCTAATAAACGCATCGAATTCTTCATATCCCCCTTCCTCGGCTAAAAAAGCGATGTTAGGGACAAAGGGTTTTTTGAACAACGGGAATGGACGAAAAAGTAAGATGACGTTATGCAGAACTATTATGAAAGATGCCGCCACATTAAGCAAAATTGCCGACCAGGCGATGACCGAACGAGGATTCAACCTCGACTTTCCGCCTGAGGTGATGGCTGAAATTGCTCCATTGACCGTCTCTCCTCCGCCCATATCCAATTTTCGCGATCTGCGTCAGTTGTTATTTTTCTCCATCGATAATGACGACTCGAAAGATCTCGACCAGCTTACGTATGTAGAAAAAACCGATTCAGGAAAAGATCGCATCTACGTAGCCATCGCCGATGTTGATGGAATAGTCAAAACAGGCGCTCAAACCGACCGCTATGCCGCGCATAACACCACTTCGGTCTACACGCCCGCCAAGATTTTTCCTATGCTCCCGCCTAAACTTTCGACCGATCTGACCTCTCTAAATCCCGGCAGTGATCGCAGCGCTATCGTTGTGGAAATGGAGGTTGCGGATGATGGACTGTTTGAGCGTGTCGATATCTGTCCTGCATGGGTCAGGAACCACGCTAAATTGGCGTATAACAACGTTGCGGGGTTTTTGGAGGGTAAAGATACTCTGTCGGTGAAAATTAGCGGCCTGAGCGAACAGATTCGCTTGCACGATGCCATCGCTCAACGCATCAAAGACTTTAGAAATCGCCAAGGAGCCCTCAGTTTTTCGACTATTGAAGTCTCGCCAGTCATCGTCGATGGTCTCGCGCTGGCCTTAGAAGTACGCGACCAAAATAGGGCGCAGATGATCATCGAAAACTTCATGATCGCAGCTAATGTCACCATCACGCGTTACTTGACCGAGCTAAAATTACCCACCCTCCGACGCGTTGTTCGCACGCCTGAGCGGTGGGACCGAATTGTCATCCTAGCCGAAACCTACGGCGAAAAATTGCCCTCGGAACCCAGTAATAAAGCATTACGCGACTTTTTGGTGAAACGCCGCCAGAAAGACTCTGAGAGGTTTCCAGATCTCTCTCTAGCCATTATCAAACTCGTAGGTAGGGGAGAGTACATTGCTTCGTTTATCGGACAGGAGGCGGAAGGTCATTTTGATTTAGCTTTGCAAGACTATGCCCACACCACCGCTCCGAACCGGCGTTTTCCCGATTTAATCATGCAAAGACTACTCAAGAGCCATTTTTATGGGACGCCATTGCCCTACGAGAAGACGCAACTGCTCTTTTTGGCCAAACATTGTACGGAGAAAGAGGATGACGCCACGAAAGTGGAGCGCCATCTGCGTAAGTCTGCAGCAGCGATTGTCCTCTCGCGACAGTTTGGCAAGGTCTTTCCTGCGATGGTGACCGGGGCAGCCCCCAAAGGTACCTGGGTGCGGTTGCGTTCGCCTCCCATAGAGGGACGATTGATCAAAGGATTCGAAGGCGTTGATGTTGGCGATCACATTCAAGTCAAATTAGCTGCTGTGGATATTGCCCAAGGATTTATCGATTTCTCTCGAGTAGAATAAATTCTTGCATGCTTTGCCAAGATATGCTCAACTGAGCTTAACATGAGGTATTGATGGGATCTTGCTATGTCGGATGAAACAACCACACTCAGTCAAGTTGCTGTTGTTAAAGTACCAGGAAAATTTCTCACTGCCTTTACAGCAAAAACTTTCCGCGGTGACGTACTGCAACTGCATGAGAGCGGCAAACGCCATTTTATCATCGATATGTCAGGAATTGAGTTCATCGATTCCGCTGGAGTAGGCGCTCTCATCAGCCTTTTCAAAACCATCGGCACCGACGGCTCTATGTGTCTGTGCAGCGTTCAGAAGAACGTCGATGAAGTTCTCACTATGGTTAATCTTAAAGACTTGCTGCCTGTCTATGATACTGTCGAAGCCGCTCAGCAAAGGTTTTTGAAATAGTGTTAGTCTGAGTATTTGTCGGTCTAAATTATGCTTTTTTCGACGCAAAGACGCAAAGAAGATGTCGGAGACGGTGTTTTCAGGAATAGGATTTTTTTTTGAGCGCAGCTCAATAGGTCGGAACCGGCACCTGAGAGCCAGCAAGGGCGATCATGATCTTTACGTCTCTTTAACGCCCTTGCTGGCCTCGGTGCCGGTTCCACTCAGCTTGCTTCGCAAGAACCGTCTCCAAAATCTTTCTTTGCGCCTTTGCGTCTTTGCGTCGAAAAAAACATAGTTTAGACCGAAAAAAACTCAGGCAAACACTAAACCTGCTTATCCTCTTCCCAGCAACTGCCTCAGAACATACGGCATGATGCCACCATGCTTGTAGTACTCCACCTCGATCGGGGTATCGAGACGCGACAACACCTTAATCGATTCCTTCTTACCTGCGCGTTCCACCTCTAAAACCAATTCCTGTCTAGGTGTCAGCCCATTTTCGAAACCGACAATCGTGAATACCTCGTCGCCTTTAATCCCGAGAGACTCATGATTCTGACCCTCGTGGAATTCCAATGGAAGCACTCCCATACCGATCAGGTTACTGCGGTGGATACGCTCGAAGCTCTGTGCAATCACGACCTTAACACCCAATAACGCCGCGCCTTTAGCTGCCCAATCGCGTGAGCTGCCCATTCCATAATCCTTGCCTGCCAATACAATTAAGGGAACATCCCGCTCCGCATACACTTGAGCCGCATCGAAGATAGACACGATCGTACCGTCCGGGATCAATTTGGTGAATCCACCCTCTTTGCCATCGGCCATCTGATTGCGAATACGCACGTTAGCGAAGGTGCCACGCATCATTACTTCGTGGTTGCCGCGTCGGCTGCCATAACTGTTGAACTCTTCTGGCTTCACACCCAGACTCATCAAATACTGACCTGCTGGAGAATCCGGCTTAAACGCACCTGCAGGGGAAATATGATCCGTCGTGACAGAATCTCCTAACAGCGCAAGACAGCGCATGCTTTTTAAACTAGGCTGTGACGGCACCGTTGCCGTGAACTCAGTAAAATAGGGAGGTTCCTGAATATAGGTACTTTTTGGATCCCACTGATAACGCGCGCCGGATGTTACAGAGACATCGTTCCATACACCGCTATCTTCGTGAATATTTCCATAGCGCTTCTTAAACATCTCTGGCTGGATGCCCTGTGTGATTGCGTTCGCGATCTCTTGCTCCGTCGGCCAAAGATCGTGCAAATAAACAGGATTCCCTTTGTCATCATAGGCTAGAGGCTCTGAATCCATATCGATATCGACGCGGCCAGCTAAGGCGAATGCCACAACCAATGGCGGTGACATCAGAAAGTTTGCCTTGATGGAACTGTGAATGCGCGCTTCAAAATTGCGATTACCGCTCAGCACACTAGCGACGACGAGATCATGGTCTTTGATCGCTTTTTCTATGTTTTCATCCAACGGACCGCTGTTCCCGATGCATGTGGTGCATCCATAGGCAACTAGGTTGAAACCAAGGCTTTCCAGAGGCTTGTCTAGACCTGTTTTTTGCAGATAATCTGTCACGACACGAGAGCCAGGAGCCAAACTCGTCTTGATCTTAGGATTCACCTTTAACCCCTTCTCGACGGCTTTTTTTGCGACTAATCCAGCTGCGAGCATGACTTCAGGATTGCTCGTATTCGTGCAGCTTGTGATGGCTGCGATGACGACTGAACCATGGCTGAGGACCGCGTCACAGCGGATATTTTCGCCGTTATCGCCTGCACTAGCCAGCACGTAGGTGACGGGACGGTTTGTCACCATCTCCGCTTCGCTCCACTCCTCGTTATCCTCTTCAGTCTGCAAAACAGGAACGCCCCCCGTGAGGTGGTACTCCGTCAATGGAAACACACCACCGAGATGCACACAGATTTTGGGATTGCGTTTTTCTGGTTCAATACCAAATCCGCCCGCACTCACCGGTGAGGAGAGCAGCTCTTCAAATTTTGTCTTCAGCAGAGGTAAATCGATACGGTCTTGTGGACGTTTAGGCCCGGACACACAGGGATTGACCATGTTTAGATCAAGCTTCACAACCTTGGTGTAGTCGAGTTGATTAGCCGCCGGAATTCCGAACAAACCCTGTGCTTGCAAGTACTCTTTTACCTGCGCAATCTGCTCTTCGCTGCGTCCGGTCATCTTCAGATACTCTAACGTTTTTCCATCAGCTGGGAAGAAACCCATCGTAGCGCCATACTCAGGGGCCATATTCCCTATTGTGGCTCGATCCGCTACCGAAAGGCTCGCGGAACCTTCTCCAAAAAACTCGACAAATTTACCTACGACTTTCTCTGCGCGTAATAGCTCAGTTAATCTCAACGTTAAATCCGTTGCTGTCACGCCATCTCGCAGACGTCCGGTCAGATGCACACCGATTACCTCGGGCGTCTGCAGAGCCACAGGTTGTCCAAGCATCGCGGCCTCAGCCTCGATGCCACCCACACCCCATCCTACGACACCTAAGCCGTTGATCATCGTGGTATGAGAGTCCGTGCCTACCAATGTATCCGGATAAACTAGCCGCACACCATTCACCTCGTGCGACGTCACCACAGTGGCGATATACTCCAGGTTAACCTGGTGCACGATACCAATACCTGGAGGCACCACCGTGAATGTCTTAAACGCCTGTTGTCCCCATTTCAAAAACGCATACCGCTCTTGGTTGCGCTGATATTCCGTCTTTAAATTGAAAGAAAAGGAATCCTCCGTCCTGGCCCGGTCCACCTGCACAGAGTGATCCACCACCAGATCCACCGGCACCAACGGCTCAATGCTCGTGGCGCTTTTTCCCTGCGCCGCCACCGCATCCCGCATCGCAGCCAGATCTACCATCAGCGGCACGCCTGTAAAATCTTGCAAAATCACACGTGAAACGACAAAGGGAACATCGCCCGAACTAGGCTTTGAAGGATTCCATTTGGCTAAAGCTCGCACATCCTCTTCGGTCACGCGCACACCATCGCAGTGACGCAACAACGCCTCCAAAACGATCCGCACAGATACCGGCAGGCGAGACACATCGCCAATACCGACCTCTTTCAGTGCCGTCAGAGAATAGTAACCACGCGTCTTACCCTCGTCTAAAAAACGTAGCGTTTTGAGAGGGTCGGGAAGATCAGCCATACACCACATCCTTTGATCACAGTTTCGCGCTTTACAACATTTTTTACCACCTGTATGACTGTACCCAAAAAACGGAGTCAACTTATGCAATATCGTCCCTTAGGAAAATCTGGTATCCAAGCCTCCGTCATCGCCTTGGGTTCCTGGGCTATAGGAGGATGGGCGTGGGGCGGAACAGATGAACGCAAATCCATCGAGGCGATTCATGCCTCTCTAGACGCCGGCATTAACCTCATCGACACCGCGCCCGCCTACGGGCTGGGCCTCTCGGAATCCATCATAGGAAAAGCCCTCACAGGACGACGCGATCAGGTTGTTCTCGCCACCAAATGTGGACTCGTTTGGCATACTCAAAAAGGCGTCAAATTCCTAGAAGAACACGGTCAAGCTGTTCATCGCTATTTAGGACCCGAATCGATTCGCTACGAGCTCGAACAGAGTCTTTTGCGTCTGAAGACAGACTACATCGACCTCTATCAGACGCATTGGCAAGATGCGAGCACACCCATTGAGGACACGATGCACACACTGCTGGAGCTGAAGAAAGAAGGAAAGATCCGCGCCATAGGCGTATCGAACTGTACATTGGGTCAGCTGCAGGCGTACGAGAAGATTGGCCCTGTTGACTGTGCGCAGGAGAAATATAATAGGCTCCATCGCGACATCGAAGAGGACATTCTGCCTTATACACAAAAACGAGGCATAGCGTTGCTTGCTTACTCACCCCTTGCGCGTGGATTGCTCACTGGTAAAATCGACCCAACCCGAACATTCGCCTTGGGTGATTCGCGTTCTAACCATCCGCAGTTTACGCCGGAAGCACGGCAGCAGGTGCTGAGCATGCTTGATCAGATGCGACCATTAGCGGACAAACATAACCTTTCGATAGGGCAGCTTGTTTTGGCGTGGACCCTCGCACAACCCGGTGTGACGCACCTTTTGGTTGGTGCCCGAGACGCCGAACAGGCGCGCGAAAACGCGCGTGCCGGAAGTGTAGGGCGCTTACGCGCTAAGTTATTTTACGACTAGGTATGGACAAAAGATGGACGATTGATGGACAAAGAATGGACACTCAATGGACAATCGAATCAGCAGTTTGTCCATTGAGTGTCCATTCTTTGTCCATCAATCGTCCATCTTTTGTCCATACCTAGTCGTAAAATAACTTAGCGCGTAAGCGCCTTCTTATCCTGTTATTAAATCTTTCTTCTGCCTAATCTGCGCATCAACGTACATAGTTACTGCCGAGGATCATCTACCCCATGTCTTCTCTGCCAGACTCCGACTCTTATCACCGCTACCACATAGACGTAAAAACCGCTCCAAACATCACTCTGCACCCGCATCGGTTCAAGGTGAAGATCAACCGCTGGAACCTCACCAAATATCTACTCAAAGACCTTGTACACTCAAGAGGCAACTGGCAGCTATTCCTGAGTCGTCCCTGTGTGTACGGCGTATTCTCTGGCCCTGTGGGTGGATTTATGCCACGGGAGCGGCTATGTGTCGGTTGTCTTCGCTGCACGACGCAACACCCAGACATCGCCACCATTCTGCACAATCCCGATCGTCGTCTGCTAGGCGACGACTACTTTACTCCCGATCACATCGATACCGTCGTCTACGAAGCGGAAACTGGCCGTGTTCCGATTAAAGGCGCCGGCTACCGCGGACCTTTCGGCGGAACTGAATGGGATGGCCTGTGGACAGATATGTCTGAAATCGTTAGACCCACTCGTGATGGCATCCACGGCAGAGAAATGATCTCGACAGTCGTGGATATAGGCCGCAAGCAAGCCTATTTGGATCTAAGCCAACCACTCCCTCCAGCCGCACCGACTATTCCTCTTCCGATTTTATTCGATTACGCACCGTCAAATTTCCCGGCAAACATCGCACCCATTCTGTCTTCCGTTGCAAAAGCATTGCAGACTTTTTGTGTTGTGCCAATTGAATCAATTGTAGCTCACAATCTATCTGGAAGTCACATTATCCCTCTGATCACAAACGCAGAAGAACTCGATCAACTAACATTTTCTCCGCTTCTACTGGAGCTATCAGATTGGAATGAACGTCTGTATCAGAAAGCTAAAAGTATGTTTCCTGTTACTGAGATTATTCTGCGCAATCAGTTTGACGTGGATGTCTTGTTGTCCGCCTATCGCGCGGGAGTACGAGTGTTTCATGTGACCGCCAATGCGCACGGGCGCGGGACTGACAACCGATTTATTATGGATTTAATCCGCGACGTGCATCTCGCTTTTGTACACGAAGGCGTACGTGACGAGATCACGCTTATTGGCACCGGAGGCATCATCGCTGCCGAGCATGTAGCGAAAGCAATTCTTTGCGGCGTCAACGCAGTAGCTCTCGATACCCCTCTCTGGGTGGCTCTGCAGGCAATATTTACGAAAGATGGCTTCTCTCTACCGGCGAATCTTCCCCCAGAATGGGCGCAGCAACGCCTAATGAACCTAGCCGGTTCATGGCGAGATCAACTACTCGAAATCCTTGGCGCTATGGGCATACGCGAGCTGCGACGTGCCTGTGGAGAGATGGGACGCGTCATGAAACAAACCGATCTCGAACGCGATGCTTTCTCGGGGATCAGCGGCTATGCCTGACATGGACTTCAACGCCCTCACAGCAGAGAAACACCGCCGTCTGCTCCATCACGGGTATCATACCTGGCCCACACTCGCTCATGGAATCATGCCGGCATTAGGTGATGCGCGCTGGACGCCAGATCTCATCTACTCTACTTGGTTTCAAGCTGAACATGCGCGGCCGCCAGACAACGGACTCAACTATCGCACAGGGGCGTCAGGAGGCGGATTCGACCGACTCGACTTTAAGTTCCAAGCGCCCACCAAAGGCATGCCCGACGTATCAATTTCTCTCAATCGTCGCCAGGATGGTGCAAGAATTGACTTGCCCATTCCATTCTATGGCGCAGGCATGTCCTACGGGTCAGTCAGCGAGAACATCATGCTCGCACGTGCTCGTGCTGCTTCACAGTGGAACACCTTCACCTCAACCGGTGAAGGCGGTTATCCAGCCTCTCTACTGCCCTACAAACAACATGTCATCACACAAGTCGCCACAGGCATGTTTGGTGTACGCGAAGAGACCATCCAAAGCGCACGCATCGTCGAATTCAAGTACGCACAAGGCGCTAAACCCGGTCTAGGAGGCCATCTCCTCGGTAACAAAGCCACTACAGCCGTCGCCGCCATCCGCGAGTCCGTTCCTTGGGTCAGCCTCTTCTCCCCGTTCCCTTTCCACAGCGTCTACTCCGTTGAAGATCACAAAAAACACATCGACTGGATCAAAGCCATCCATCCCGAAGCACTCGTCGCTGTGAAAGTATCCACACCCATCGACATCGACATGGTCGCAGTAGGCAGCTACTACGCCGGAGCGCACATCCTGCACATCGATGGAGCTTACGGAGGCACAGGCGCCGCCCCAGAAATCGCAAAGAAAAACATCGCCATGCCCATCGAACTCGCCATCCCACGCGTTCACAAATACCTCGTCGAAGAGGGAATCCGCGACGAACTCGTCATCATGGCCAGCGGAGGCATCCGCACCGCCTACGATATGGCTAAAGCCATTGCATTAGGAGCCGACGGTTGCGTACTCGGCACCGTCGAAATCGTGGCCATGGGATGCACGCGTTGCGCCAACTGCGAACGCGGTCGTGGATGCCCCTTCGGCCTCACCACTACCGATCCTGAACTCGTGCAACTCGTCGAACCCGCATGGGGCGCACAACGCATCTGTAACCTCTATCAATCCTTCTCAGATCAGCTCAAAGATATCCTGCGTCGGTTAGGACTCTCTTCCATCCGCGAGCTGCGTGGCCGCACCGACCTCCTCACCTACGGAGAGCCCCATGACTGAACGCACCGAAGCAGAAGGCGGATGCGGCGTCATCGGCCTCGCCTGTGCGGAGCAAGTCGCCGGATGCCACCTTCTGCCCGCTCTAATCCAAATGCGCAACCGAGGCAACGGCAAAGGCGGAGGCATTGCCGCCGCAGGACTCGCACCCCAACAGTTTGGCGTTACACAAGAAATTCTAGATAGCCACCATCTCCTTGCCATAGCTTACCTAGATCGCAACTGCCGCGCAGAACTCGAACAACAATACCTCCAACAGCTTCAGATCAACCATGTCCACACCATGGCTGAAGCTAATCCTTACGTAGTTGTTTACTTTGTGAAAGACGCGTCCGACGAAACCATCTACCAAAACAGCTACGCCATCAATAAAGCCTTCTATGCTGCTACAGGAAACAAACGTGCGTTTGTCCTCTCGCATGGAAAAAACCTGCTCGTGCTCAAGCTGGTCGGCTATGCCGATGATGTGATTCGCGCCTATCAGCTCGAAGAGCTTCAGGCACATGTCTGGATAGGACATCACCGCTACCCAACCAAAGGCAGAGTATGGCATCCCGGTGGTGCACATCCCTTCATCGGCCTCAACGAAGCGCTCGTCCATAACGGCGATTTTGCCAACTACTACTCCCTCAGCGAATACCTCGCACAAAGACGCATCTTTCCCCTTTTTCTCACCGATACAGAAGTCGCAGCCTTACTGTTTGATCTGTATCATCGCACCTACAAATACCCTCTAGAATATGTCATCGAAGCTCTTGCGCCGACAACCGATCGAGATTTCTCCCTCCTCCCTCCAGACAAACAGAGAATCTACCAACACCTTCAACAAGCCCACATGCGCGGCTCGCCCGACGGACCATGGTTTTTTCTGATCGCACAATCACTCGAAAAAACCTATCGCCTCATCGGCATCACAGACACCAGCATGCTGCGACCGCAAGTGTTTGCCATGCAAAACGAACACATCGGACTCGCCGCTTCCGAACAACAAGCCATCGACGCTACGCTAGAGAGCCTTGCAACATCCAATCCACACTTTGGCAAACAAGCCGATCACTATTGGAGCGCACGCGGTGGCAGCCATACCGACGGCGGCGCTTTCAGCTTCTCCGTGCACAACAACACCCTCGCTTGCACCAACAAATTCGATAAACCCGTTAAGCCACGCTCACAACCCTACCAAAGTCAATATGTCGCCCCTACTTCCGGGGTGATCATCGATGCCACGCAATTTGCCTCTGAAGGAGACAACTCTCTTTCACATAAAATCGTGGAGCTGACGCGCGCGGGACAAAATAAGTTCACCCTCATCAACTGTCGCGGACACCGCTTCATCGCATGCGGACTCGGAACTGGATCCCAAGAGGTCGACATCAATGTGTACGGATCCTCCGGCGACTACCTCGCCTCGGGAATCGACGGCGCCACCGTGCGCGTCTTCGGCAGTGCGCAGGATCAAGTAGGTCAAATCATGAAAAGCGGCACGCTTGTCATTCACGGTGACGTCGGCCAAACATTCATGTATGGCGCCAAAGGCGGCAACGCGTTTGTGCGCGGAAACACCGCCGGTAGACCACTCATCAACGCCGTTGGAAAACCCAAAGTCGTCATCAATGGAAGCTGCCTAGACTACCTTGCCGAGTCCTTTATGGCAGGCGATCCACTAAATGGCGGTGGCTTCGTCATCGTCAATGGCATCGCATTCAAGGACAACAAGATCATCGAACTCGATACCCCTTACCCCGGAAGCAACCTGTTCTCGTTAGCTTCAGGAGGTGCTATTTATCTAAGAGATCCGCAGTACAAAATCAGCAAATCACAACTTCACGGCGGTGAATTCACACCCATGACCCCTCAAGATTGGGAACTCATCGAACCCTATCTCAAAATGAACGATCAACATTTTGGTATTCCCATAGACCGCCTTCTGACCTGGGAGGGAAGAGTGCTACCGTTTCACGAAGTATACCGCAAAATCAGACCCGCCCGCATACGCGCTTTGTACGAAGAAGAAGCATGGGTCAAGGGCGTTTGACAAGGATGTCAAAAAAGATTCAACTTATTTTCCCCACGACTGTATAATCTTCTCCGGATACTCAACAAAAAATCGGAGTCAATAAAATGCCCGTTCCTATGATCAAAGATCGTGCCAAAAAAAGTTCCAGCTCTTCTCTACAGAACACTTTTCATCGTCATCGACGTAAAATCGATCAACTACGTGAGCAAATAGAAGAACAAAAACAGCAATGCGAAATTGCATTCGCACTTTATCACTCAACTCTACGACCTAAAGAAAAAGAAGCAGGCCAGCTAATCACCAAATATCTTCTGACCGTCATTGACATCACTCGATCCCCGAAAAGCTTAAACGAAAAACAGTGGTGCACACTCAACGGTTTTTTTGAAAAAGATCTGGAGATTCTCTTTTCTATGCTCCCTTACGGAGAGATTCAGCAAGAGATGAGGGATCTCTATAAAGAAGTTCATGGAGACGATTGCGAAACCGAATTTTATGAAGAACTCGAAGAATTCAAAGAAGCTTCAAAAGAACATGGAATCGATCTCGATTTGTCTGACCTAGACCCCAACGACAGCAATGAAGAGATACGCATGAAGCTCCTAGACGCTTTGCATCGTCAGGGTATCCACGCCAGAGAAGATACCTTTGAGCGCCCTCAGAAACCAAAAAGCAAAAAAGAGCTCCTCAAAGAACAAAAAGCTCTCGAATTAGAGAACATCCAAAAGCAAGGCATTGGAACCATTTATAAACGTCTCGTGAAGGAATTACATCCTGATATCGAACAAGATCACGAAAAACGCGCCCAAAAAGTCGACCTGATGAAACGCGTTACCGTCGCCTACGAAAACAACGACCTGCTGTGTTTATTAGACCTCGAATCTGAATGGTTAGGAGAAGTCGGAACCGTTGCCAGTGAGGCAAGTCTCAAATCTTTTAATGCGCTCCTCAAAGACCAGATAGAAGAACTCAAAGAACAATGCTTCAGCACAGCGTTGCAACCTCGTTATATGGATATGCATTCAATCATTCAATATAACCCGGAAAAACCTGTAGAAATGATTCAGCATGCCATTTCAAGGTGCGATAACTTGATTGAAGAGTTTGATAACAGGTTGAAAGACCTTTCAGTGAAAAACCCAATTAAAGCTCTCCGGGAAATTCTCGATTTCTTTGAAAAAGGTGATAACGAAAATGATTTCTTTTTGGAAGAGTTTGCCCAGCTACTCAGTGGATTTTTTGGCAAGCCGACTGGCAAGAAAAAGAAAGGATCTGACCCGATTGCAGAAATTTTGTCTGGTAGACATTTTTTTTAGTTCACAGGTCTTTCGAGCAAGATAGTTTTTAACAGGATTGGCAGGATCGCCTTTGGCGGCAGGATGAGCAGGATTATATGCAATCCACAAGTGCTCTTGAAGCCACTTTATGTTTTTTTTGACGCAAAGACGCAAAGACGCGAAGGTTCGCAAAGACGGTTTTTTACAAACAAACTAATTTTAATTTTTTTAGAGTTTTAACGCGAGTTTTGGATAATCCAGTCTTGGAAATAGCTTAAAGTAAGTGATTTGAGTTAAAAAAACTTCACAGGTTCAGGCTCATTACGACAGGAAGACCCTCTACGAGGGTCTTCCTGTCGTAATGAGCTTGTATCAATTGCATAATCACAAAAACTTATCTTAGCCTGAACCTGTGAAGTTTTTTCAACTCAAATAACTTATTCTAAGCTATTTCTCAGACTGGCTTATCCAAAACTCGCGTAGTTTTATGTCTTTTAGACTATCTTTGCGAACCTTCGCGTCTTTGCGTCTTTGCGTCAAAAAAAACATAAAGTGGCTTCAAGAGCACTTGTGGATTGTATATATCCTCTTTATCCTGCCGCCAAAGGCGATCCTGCAAATCCTGTTTTAAAAAAGAAAAACTGAGAAAATCAAAATCGAGATGTATCCACCTCGTACCTCGTCTGCAATCGCCTCAGTACGTCTAGTCCAGATTGTCGCCCGGAAGGACGCCCCTTAAACAACTTTTTGCCCTTGCCCATGCTCTTGCCCATGCCCTTGCCCTTGCCCATGCTCTTGCCCTTGCCCTTGTACATGACCTTGCCCATGTCCTTGCCGTTGGCCTTGCCCAACTTTCGGACTCACCTTTCCGTCTTCAACCTGAAACACCTCATCGCAATAAGCCAATACAGATTCGCGATGACTCACCATCACAATCGTGGGAACTAGCTCACACAGTGTTTTCAGGATCTTTTTCTCTGTCTCAACATCGACGCTGTTCAAACTCTCGTCTAAAATTAGGACGCGTGGCTTGAGGATCATAGCGCGCGCCAATGCCAGGCGTTGTTTTTCTCCCCCCGATAATAGTTTTCCAAATTCACCGAGACATGTGTGCAGGCCATGTGGAAGGCGCTCGACCACAGCATCTAAACCAGCCGCATTGATCGCATCTGAAACACGTTTTGTTGAGGGCGAATCCACTCCGTAAACAAGGTTCTCATAGAAGGTACCATTAAACAAAAAGACATCTTGCGGTAGAAAACAAAAACCTACCGAGGCCCCTTTTTGGGGCATCTGATGAGCCGGCAGTCCAGCGACGCTCACCTCTCCCTTTTGCGGAGCATACAGCCCTGACAGCAGATGCAACAACGTAGATTTCCCGCTGCCATTCGCGCCAACAATCGCGATCTTGCGACCATGTTCGACGCGCAAACTCACGTCACGCAATACAGTCTGCCCCGTAGGGTAAGTGAAGCAAAGATTCTGGCAAAGAATCGCCTCAGAAGCCGAACAAAACAACGGCTGTACACCAGTCTCTTCTGTTTCGTTAGATAGTTCTAAAAGCTTCAACACCCGTTCGACATCCGCATAGCATTCTGCAAGATGCTTCATATCCAGAAGCGTATGACGCACCTGCATGAACACACCCACTAGGAGCGTTTGTAAATAGACGAATTCCGTCAGCGGATACAATTCCGCGCTGACAACCAAGTACAGAATGCAACCTAAAGATACGCCGAACAGCGTCACCATGCAAACGCCGACCAGATTACTCTGATTGATTGCCCGCTGCCATCCTAATGCCTCGCGTTCCAGGTAGTCGTTGAGCTTTTCCATTTCAGGTTCGAAAGAAAAGCGTACAACCTTTGTGTTTAAAAGGCTGTCGATCATTTTGACTGCACGCGCATCCGTGAACGCCCATGCCTGTTTGCGCGCTTGCACGTAGCGCGGAATAAGCAGATACGCTGCGGCGGCGCTTAGGATGATCGAAATCGCCAAACACAGATTGATTCCTGGCAGATGCCAAACCAAGGCCATGGCGAGGAACAGTTTTCCTATGGTGGGAAGGATCGAAAGGCACACGGCCTTGAAGAATAAGCGTGCACCCAAAGAGATGCGGCTTGTGGCGCTTAGTACTTCGGCTGAGTCAAGACGTTGGCTATGCAACAACGAGACCGAGTGCATGCGTTCTACCGAGCGTGCTGTCAAGCGTTTGATCGCATCGTTGAGCACCGGAAAAAACGCCATTTCCATCAGGTAAGATGTGATATGCGACAAGATCCAAAATAATGTAAACCCGCCCAAGAGTAGACCGATGGCGGATAAGGAAGAGGATGAGTCGTTTAATGCAGTAATGATGGTTTTTGTCATTGTCGGAACCAATCCAACAGAGCTTAAGTCTACGACGAGAATGAGTAGTGTTAAGAGAGTCCGCATGACAATTTGGCGGCTAGTAAATAGCAACGGCCCAAACAACCGCATCATCCGCCAAATCGTATGTCGTTTCCATGAATTAGAGTTATGCAAAAGTGTTATCTCCTCAAAGTCTCGTGTCTCGTATGTTTGAGGCACCCCCATTCGGGGGTGCAAAATTTAGCCTGCACGTTTTCCCACCGTTACGCCTGTCTTCGCTTCGCTCGCAAGGCTCACGGTGGGCTACATTCAGAAACTCTCTTCGAGAGTTTTCCTTTCGTATTCGGGTTTGTACTCCCTCTTCGAGGGTTATCGTTTTCTCTTCCCTCTTTTCGACGGGTCCAACATGAAGACCCTCGGAGAGGGTCTCTGAATGTAGCCCACCGTGAGCCCGCGAGCAACGCGAAGACGGGCGTAACGGTGGGAACAGGCATCGTACCATGTTCGCACCCCCGAATGGGGGTGCCTCAACCCATAGGTTACAAACGGTTTGAGGCACCCCCATTCGGGGGTGCAAAATTTAACCTGCACGTTTTCCCACCGTTACGCCTGTCTTCGCTTCGCTCGCAAGGCTCACGGTGGGCTACATTCAGAAACTCTCTTCGAGAGTTTTCCTTTCGCATTCGGGTTTGTACTCCCTCTTCGAGGGTTATCGTTTTCCCTTTCCTCTTTTCGACGGGGTCCAACATGAAGACCCTCGAAGAGGGTCTCTGAATGTAGCCCACCGTGAGCCCGCGAGCAACGCGAAGACGGGCGTAACGGTGGGAACAGGCATCGTATCATGTTCGCACCCCCGAATGGGGGTGCCTCCACCCATAGGTTACAAACGGTTTGAGGCACCCCCATTCGGGGGTGCAAAATTTAACCTGCACGTTTTCCCACCGTTACGCCTGTCTTCGCTTCGCTCGCAAGGCTCACGGTGGGCTACATTCAGAAACTCTCTTCGAGAGTTTTCCTTTCGCATTCGGGTTTGTACTCCCTCTTCGAGGGTTATCGTTTTCCCTTTCCTCTTTTCGACCGGGTCCAACATGAAGACCCTCGAAGAGGGTCTCTGAATGTAGCCCACCGTGAGCCCGCGAGCAACGCGAAGACGGGCGTAACGGTGGGAACAGGCATCGTATCATGTTCGCACCCCCGAACGGGGGTGCCTCAACCCATAGGTTACAAACGGTTTGAGGCACCCCCATTCGGGGGTGCAAAATTTAACCTGCACGTTTTCCCACCGTTACGCCTGTCTTCGCTTCGCTCGCAAGGCTCACGGTGGGCTACATTCAGAAACTCTCTTCGAGAGTTTTCCTTTCCCATTTCCCACCGTTACGTCCGTCTTCGCGTTGCTCGCAAGGCTCACGGTGGGCTACATTCAGAAACTCTCTTCGAGAGTTTTCCTTTCGTATTCGGGTTTGTACTCCCTCTTCGAGGGTTATCGTTTTCTCTTCCCTCTTTTCGACGGGTCCAACATGAAGACCCTCGAAGAGGGTCTCTGAATGTAGCCCACCGTGAGCCCGCGAGCAACGCGAAGACGGGCGTAACGGTGGGAACAGGCATCGTATCATGTTCGCACCCCCGAATGGGGGTGCCTCAAACCTATTTCCAAAGGTACTGCTCATCAAATTCGATTTCATATCTTCGCAACAAACACAAAAATTCGTCACGAAAAGACCACCTTTTGTGGTGCTCTGCCTGGTTATGTATATAATTATTCACCTCATCGAGTCCCGATCTGCTTATGGAAAAAGCCCCATAACCTTCCTGCCATGCAAACTGGCCTAACCTTGGCTTCCCAACATTTTCCGCCACCCACTTGTTAGAACTAATTTTCACGTTTCGTACAGCATCTGCAATACACACGCTCGGAGGTAAAGACACACACAAATGAACGTGATCCGGCATCCCTCCAATCGCAATCAAAACACCGCCTTTAAACTTAATGGCTCCCGAAATGTACGCGTAAAGCCCGTCTTTAAAATCGTCTTCGATCAATGCAAGACGTTCCTTTGTCGACCATACCAGGTGATAGTAGAGTTGAGAATAAGTGTGAGCCATACAAAAAACCATGTTTCAGACGACACAGTATAAAATTTGCCTGTGAAAAAAGCAAAACCGAAACTCTGAAAAACGCCCGAACGGACAGCAAAAATTGAAATGACTCTAACCCAAATAAAAAGGACGATTAACGGATACCGTACCCATCAATCGTCCTAGTTTGATAAGCTATCCTAGCAGGTGTCTTCGCACAGCAATTTTCTCAATCGCCAACTCGAGAAACGCTTTGTCAGCGCTGTTTCCAGCTGGAAGGTTGTCGTAAATATTATTAGCCTTTTTAAGGTCCTGACTTAGAATAGCCTTATACTCTTCCTTTTCCGAGTCTGCAACTTTTTGTTCATCCAATTTGCTAAGCGCCGTTCTTACATCGTATATTTGATCTCCCAATGTCCTAATGCTGTTTCCATAGGTCTCAATTTCAGCGTCCAATTCCTTAATAGAGCCTACAAATTCCTCTCCAAGTTTCTCTTGCGACTCTGAAAGCGTTTTTACATGACGATTAAAGAGTATGCTGAGTGGCTCTGCTTTTAACTTCATAACGTCGTCCCATTTTTTGTCTGTAGTAAGACTATTGGAATTTTTTATTTCATTGAATTGGTTTATAACGTCATTCAATTCTTTTTGAAAGGCTTCCCTAGGCACCGGAATAGCCGCAGCGGGCTGTTCGAGTTTCGATTCAGACACAATGTTGTTATTATTATTGTTGTTGGTGTTCAAAAACGCCCCGGGATTCCATTCGTCTTCTTCGATATTAAAGTCTGTGCCGAACACGTCATTGAAATTTTCATAGTTCCCAAAGAAATTAGTTGAATCCTCATCCGCAATGTGGACCTGGCTTGTAGGTGTGTCAAAGACCAGATCCTCAATAGGTTCTTCAGGCTGGGCGGCAAATATGAGCTCAAACAGTTTTTCCTCTAAATATGAAACCGGCCCCTCATGATTCGTCTTCAAAATCGATGCGTATTTTTTATCAATTGACTTTCCGTCCAGGAAAGTTGGTTTATTAATAAAATCCCGGATGCCCCCTAATTCCGTTAGTCTAGCTCTATAAAAACTCAGTCGATCGGTAGGACGTAGTTCTGAAGCAGCATTGATGTCATCGGAAATTCTGGCAATATCTTTAGCAATTCCTGTGGAAACAATGTTTACCCTCTTGTTTATCTGTTTTTCGAATGCCGAATCATCTTTTAAGTCTAAATCTTCTTCTGGGCCAGCAAGTTCTGAGAGGAACAGATGCTTTGCCTCTTTAGCCTCATGTTCGGCTTTGATGGATGCCTCTTGTTTTTTGATGGCAGTTTTTAATTCCTGAATCTCATTCGAAAAATTGTTTTTTAAAGTACCTTTATGTGCCTCAGAAAGCTCTTTACTGCCTACATATCCTCTATCCACAAAATGCTCCAAAGATGAAAGATCTTTGAGAAGGTTTTGACTTATTTTAACCTGGTCATTTACAGGCATGAGATTTGATTTTCCAATGGCAAACGCTTGATTAGAGATCGAATTTATGGCACCCGTTATGCGTGTGACAGCGCGATCAAAATTTTCGGGAGATTCGGCAATATCAGCCTGTCGTTTTGCTTGGACTGAAGCATGATAATTCCTAGTGAGCACCTCTCCTCGCTCTATTGCTCCAGTAATTATGTCGTACTCTGTAGAATTTTCTTCAAAATGTTCCCTTAATTCGACAAGGCGATCTAGGGCTGTATTAGTTTTTTGATAGCTTGCCCATCCTCGCTCAGGAACAAAATCCTGTTTGAATTTCCATACATCCGCCTTGGGATTCTCCACAACAGATGTTAGCCCTTCGGCAAAATTATTGACCTGTTGAATCTGTTGCCGTGCTTCTGTCATCGCTGCGGCAGGTTTGGCGAGCAGAGCAACGGTATTAGCCAACTGCGTGGCGAGGTCTTCAACTAACGGCTCCGCTTCTTTTCCCAAATTTGCCACCTCTTTTCCTCGAGGCAGTTCTTGAATAAGATTGTTGGCTATTTGTCCAAAACCTGGAATAATTGTGCTTGAAAATTGCTCAAGTTTTGCAAGTTTCTGATCTGCTAAAAGGTCACTGTTAGCAATTTTATTGATATCTTCAGAATACTTGTCGATGGTTTCTCTAATCGCCTTGCCCAGTTCTTCAGCTGCTTTTGGTGTTTTGGGACTTTCTACACTAGCTTTTAATGTTTGAACCTGGCTTTCCAACTTGTCCAGCTGCCCAATGATCTCGCGCGATCTAGCATACAATGGAGAATTCTTGTCTTTGGCGCTGTCCATTGACGCAATTTGCTCTTTTGCCATTTGTAAATCAGTTACATGAAATTCGTAATCGATTGAATGCGACGCCCATGAAGTCTTTGTGTCTTTTTGCACGGTATCGATATCGACTTTTAACTGAGGAATCCACTTAGTGGACACCTTGTTCAGAGCGGCTCCGTCTTTTAGAATCTGTTTTAGTTCTCCTATTTTTTCCAACTCTGCTTTAGCGTCTTTAGCTAGTCCTTCGTTTTCTTTTTGATAGCCACGCGAAACAAACTTATTCAGCTTCGTCTCCATAGTTGCGAGATTTTGCAAATAATTTTTAATTTCTCCCCTATCAAGAGCATAGAACGAACGATCTCCAACAGCATCATGAATCTCTTTGTTAAGCGTTTTAAGATCTTGGAGAGTCTTTTTATTGGCTTCATTTTCTATTGCAGCAAAACCAAGTCTGGCAGCTTCTCCTTTCGTTGATGCCTCAGTAAAAGTCTGCTTTGCACTTTCTGTTGCAGCCTTAAACCTTTTTGATTCGGCGGCCGTTGTCGGCACATTTAACTCGTCAATAGCTTGCCTCATTCGGCGCGCGTCCGCCGCAAGACCTTCATAAGCATTCATTTTGTTGCGACCATCAGGCATCAGGTCTATATCGCGAAGAGTTTGCGCGAGCACTTGAGCAGTGTTGTCGGCTGCTACAGCATTTTTGATTCCGCTGCTCTCTATATCCGCGATGTTGTTTCTTACTTTTTGATCCAGTTCCCGAAGGTGAGACCCCAAATCTCGCGAGATCTGAAAATTTCCGGAATCTCTTGCTACAGGAGTTTGTCCTAAGAGGCTGGTCAATATCTGAATATTCGTTCTTAGATTTTGGAGTTTGCTGAGCGATTCGTAGCTTACGTCTTTAGGACCTATCAGAGAGGCTCCCTGCTCGTGAGTTTCCAATTGTTTTTCCAGATGTCGGATACCATCTCGGGTGGCTAACAATTTTTTTGTTACATTGAGTTCTGTTTTTAAACTTTCCAGTCCTGTTGCTTGTCGATCAATTTGTGAGAGCAGTTGTTTCTTTTTGGTTTCTTCGGCAGATCCTGGCTTTACGTTTAAGCTGCTGGCAATGGTGCGTAAAGAGTTTAATTTTATTTGTGCGTTACCCTGAATGCGTTCGAGCCGTTCGACCATGGCGACGGATTGAGCTTTTTCCATAGCTACGCCCAGCTTGCCAACATTTTCATGCAAGGCCTTCATCTCAGTATCGAGTTTTTTCTGTATTTGTTTGTTATTGATCCATCCTTTTCCTACGAGTGCACCACCCAGACGTGTAAGAATCGGGGAGAATTTTCCCTGAGCTTGTGCGTATTTCTGTAGGCCGGCTGTACTGTCAGCGTTAATCTTACTAGCGGTTCTTGATTTTAGATCTTGCTGGAGGGCTTTATTTGAATCCTCCATGGCCAAGACATCATTTCTCAGTCCCTCAAGTCGTGCTTTAGTTGACGCATCTAATCCTGAGGGCATGTTTTTGAGGACTTTATCTAGTTGGAGGAGTTTTTTATCCACTGCTTTAGTGTATTTGATGGCTGCTTTCACTTGTTCGGGCGTTGTCAAGGTGCTGGATTTGTCGTCCAGGTCATTACAGGCGTCATATAACTCCCCTACCGCTTTTGTAAGCTCCGCTACGACTTTTTCGTTACTTTTCCATTCGGGTTTTTTCAGCGTTGCTAATTGATACAATGCGTGGCCGGCGCGGTTAATCTTGGAGGTAACTGTTTGGCAGACTTTAAAGAAGCCTTTTTTCGCTCCTTCGCCTTTAATTTCATCAGGTGTAACGAACTTTTGTAGGTCATTGATAGCGGGAAGGCCGCGAAATTCTACACTCATATTTCCTCCAATATCTGGAATAAAAAATTAAGTTATAACTTAATATTACAAAACTAATTAATTATTTTGCATTATTTTAGTTTTATTTTGTTGAGAAGATTAAACGCCTAACTTCTTCCTGAGCTCGGTTTGTTTGTCTTTATAGGACTTAATGATGACTGCCGCTTGCTTAGATGCTTCATCTAGAGGCATTTGCGAGACGTATTCGATGACGAGGCCATCGCGTTCTTCGGCGGAGATGGTGGGGTAGTTTTGGAAGACGATGGAGAGGAAGTCGGCGAGTTCTTTTTGGTTGGCTTGGTTGGCAGCTTGAAGGAGCGCGTTGAATTTGTCTAGGAGGAGCACGAGGCGATAGCGGTCGAGCGCGTCTTTATCGGTCGTGTCCAGGTTAGGGATGAGACCGCGTTCGAGGAGCATGTTTTTGATGCGGTAGTTTAGGTTGATGGCGCGTAGTTGGGGGATGAGTGGGTTAGGGTTCAGAGGGAAGGGAGAGAGCCAGGTATCGACGGTATCGAAGGCTTTCATCTGGTCGGTTGTGAGGGGGGTGATGGAATAGCGTGCGTTGATAAGTTTGGAGATAGGGGCGTCGGGGTAAGTGGCCGCGACCTTTTGCAGGGCTTGATCGCGCTCTTGCTTAAGGGCGTTGACGGCTTTGACGTAGGCATCCACATTGGCGGAGACCTCATCGAACCGTTTCTTGCCCTCTGGGGTGTGGTACAGAGCGGCTGTGGAGGCGTCACGAGCGAGCTCAGCGTCACGGATGGTTTTCCATGAGCCGTTCTTCTCGCCAGTCTGGTAGGTGTCTTCGAGTTGTTTCAGGAAGGGGGCGTATTGGCCTTGTTGGTAGCCTTTCTGCACCTCTTGGGTCCATTGTTTGGCCGGAACCCAGGTTGCGGATATCAAGGGGAGTAGTAGACATAGCCACAGCCATCGAACGATGCTCATCCTGACCTCCGGTTAATTCAGCGTATAGCCGCGAAGGGATTTTTGAAGAAGTCTTTAAAAATTTTGCATCATATGTTTTCTGTGAAATTTCTTGTAAGTATAGGTATAGAGTGGTTAAATGGGGTAAAATCAGATTGAAATTACCTCATTTAACCGATGTTTTACCCCATTTGTTGGATTAATTATTATGCATTCCGTAACTGAAACGTACCTAAAGTCTCTAACATTTACAGCTGAACAACTTACTGTTTTGCGTGCAATTGGTGAATATCAGGGGAAACAGGAGCTTTATTTCAAGCAATCGCCTGAAATTTTAAAGGGTCTTCAACAAGTCGCGATTATTGAATCAAGCGAGTCCTCCAACCGATTAGAGGGTATTACGGCTCCTCACCACCGTATTGCCGACCTTATTACTCATGACACTATGCCAAAGGATCGGTCTGAACAAGAAATTGCTGGATACAGAGATGCGTTAAATTTGATTCATCAGTCTGCCAAACATATGTCCTTATCAATCAATGTGGTCTTACAACTTCACTCATGGATCTATCGCTATCTTCCAAATTATGGAGGGCAGTGGAAAACAACAGATAATGAAATCACCGAAATACATACTGATGGAAAAAAACGCGTCAGATGTATTCCTTCAAGTGCGTTTGAGACTCCTTTAGCTATGGAAAGATTAATAAAAGGGTATCAAATGAGCATCGCAAAATGGGGTTTGGAACCGCTTATTGTGATCCCCGCTACTATTTTAGATTTTTTGTGTATTCATCCATTTAGAGATGGTAATGGCCGCACGGCTCGACTGTTGACTCTTTTGCTTCTTTATCATTTTGATTATCAAGTGGGAAGATACATCAGTCTAGAACGGATCTTTGAGGAATCCAAAGAAAGTTATTACGAAACGTTGGAAAAAAGTTCTCAAGGTTGGCACGAGGGAAAACATGATCTTATGCCTTGGATGACCTATTTCTGGGGAGTTCTTTTAAGAGCATACAGAGAATTTGAAGGACGAGTAGGTACTTTAACGACTGGTAAGGGAAGTAAAGCGCAGCATATTCGTATGACAATTGAAAATATGATCGGCCCTTTTTCCATCTCTGACATCGAACGTGCTTGTCCCTCTGTGAGTAGAGACACGATTCGGTTAATTTTGAGACAACTAAGAGACGAAGGTGTCATAGTTCCTCAAGGTAAAGGACGGAGCGCAAAATGGATAAAAAATAATGTGAGTTAATCACTATCGTTATATGTATTCATCGTGTATAAGTATTTCACCGACAATCAAATCACGTTATTATCATGTTGCAACTGAAATTAGTATCCAAATCTTATGGTGGACAGAAGCTTCTTGAAGAGGTTTCTTTATGTGTGGGTCATGGCGAGCGCTGCGCGTTAGTGGGGCGCAACGGCGCAGGGAAATCTACCTTGTTGCGCTTGATCGCGGGTGAGGAAGAGCTGGACTCTGGTTCGATCATGATTCCGAAGGGCTATCGTATTGGGTTTTTACACCAGCATCTTACTATTACCGAATCGACGGTCATTGACGAGGCGTCTTTGGGTTTGGTGCAGGACGGTCCTGAACACCGCCACCGCGTCGAGGCGTTGTTGTTCGGTCTTGGATTCACCAAGGATGATCTATGGAGTCATCCAGACAGTTTTTCTGGCGGCTATCGTATTCGTATCTTTTTGGCGAAGTTATTAGCCTCCGAACCTGACTGCCTGTTACTTGATGAACCGACGAACTATCTAGACATTGTCTCCTTGCGCTGGTTAATCCGTTTTCTACAGCGTTGGAGAGGCGAAATGATCGTGATTTCGCACGACCGTGAACTGCTGGATATGATCTCTACGCACACTGTGGGTATTCACCGCCGAGAATTGAAAAAGGTTGAAGGGGATACTGAAGAGTATTATTCGCAGCTTCTGCTTGAAGAGGAGATCTACGAAAAAACGCGGGTGAAGACAGAGAAAAAACGCGCTAACATGCAATCGTTTGTGGATCGTTTTGGAGCCAAGGCAACGAAGGCTGCACAGGCGCAGTCTCGTGTGAAGGCGATGGCTCGCTTACCCGTATTGGAACAGCTTGCTGCCATGCAGGATTTGGATTTCAAGTTTCGCTATGCACCATTCAATAGCCAGAAAGTGCTTACGGCTACCGATGTTGGTTTTGCCTACCCGGAGATGGATCATCGCATTGTCGATCATTTTGATCTGCTAATCGAGCGACAAGAGAAGTTGGCGGTCATCGGAAAGAACGGTAAGGGGAAATCAACGCTTCTGCAGTTGCTAGGAGGGCTTTTAGTGCCTCAAGAGGGTGTTGTTAAGATCTCCGAGAATGTACGCTTAGGCTATTTTGGGCAGACGCATATCGATCGGCTAAATCTGTCTAAGACGGTCTATGAAGAGATCGCTACGGCGAATCCGAATCTGAATTATTCGTCCGTGCGCTCTATTTGCGGGGCGATGATGTTTTCGGGCGATGCTGCAGAGAAAAAGATTTCGGTTCTTTCGGGAGGCGAGCGCAGTCGGGTTTTGTTGGGCAAGATTTTGGCGTCTCCTTGCAACCTGCTTCTCTTGGATGAACCTACAAACCACTTAGACATGGAATCGGTGGAGGCGTTGGCTACAGCTATTGAGGTGTTTGAAGGGGCGGTAATTCTCGTGACACACGCGGAGTGGATGTTACGGCGTCTTCCTACGCGCCTGGTGATTTGTCGCGATCTGGACAGAGTTGTCTTTGAAGGTACCTACGACGACTTTTTAGAGAAGATTGGTTGGGACGATGCGAAGCCTGTTGCGGAAAAGAAACCCAAGGTACAGGTTCCTGCTAAGAGCGATGCGGAACAGGCTAAGCTGAAGAAGCGTTTGGCTGATCTGGAAAAACAGATCACCGAGGTCGAAGTGGCCATGGAAGCGTGCACAGGGAAGTTGGTCGAAGCGTCTCATGTGCATAACGCGGCGGCTATTGCAACTTTGTCCAAAGAATTGGATCAGTTGCAGGCAAAGCTGGATCTGCGGTATCAGGAATTCGAAAAGTTGATGGACGAGCAAGGGCGGTAAACTGCATGCCCAGGCCCGGAAGATTTGTGCGATGTAACTTCTTTTTGGCACGGCTTTAAACGTGGAAAACGCTGAGAAGGCAGAGTCGCTGAGGACGCAGAGCACCATCGCACTTTTGCAACTGCAAATCTACTAGAAGAGGAATGGCCTTAAAAAAACAAGAGAGAGCGTTATTGTTGTGTCGGTAATGAATCTCTCTCTTGTTGTTTTTAAGGCCATCCCTCTTCTAGTACGACTTTGAGCTTTGTTCAAAGAGTTGCAATGGTGTGATGGGGGGACCAAATCTCTGTCCTCATTGGGTAATTAAGTTTGGCAAAAATCTCAGCGCACTCAGCGGCTCTGCCTTCTCAGCGTTTTCCACAATTCCAAGTACTCTCTGGGTAATTACATTCCCGATTCCTGATTCATCCTGACAAGCCTATGAGCACGCTATTTTGTTGCTCTTTAAATACTAACCTGTCATGTATGAGAGTCACTTAAACCATGTCAAATTGGAGGCAAAAATGGGTAAATGTGGCGATCATTGCGATACTCACGAGCATGAGCATCATCATCACGGCGACGCGCTTTGTGGTTGCTGTTGTCATAGCGATGACGAGTGTCATGACCATCATGAGGACTTTGCGTCTTCCTTGTTAGAAGTGGCAGACGAAGCCTGGATGTGCTTGTTGAAAGACAAAATTAAAGAACATATCCTCGCAACGAACGGTAAACAGTTGGATGACTTGGCGAAATTGATTTCCGACTCAAACAATGCTCGTTGGAAACTAAAAATGGCGAAACAACACACGGTTGAAGATTTCAGAGAAAAGATTCACTCTTTCTTTAGCAAAGAGTAATCCGTCAAAATTAAAAATCGCGCGCAGAGTATCTCTACGCGCGATTTTTTTTATCTTCCGATCAACAGCAAAATGCCTGACGCCAAAGCCAATATGCCTAAGATAATGGGTGGTACCGCAAAGCCGGCGATTAGCGTCGATAGGCCAATCAAGATCAAGTAAATGGCTAAGAGGATAATGCCGAGGTTTCCTGGTATTTTCATTGAAATCTCCAATATAGGGTTATGGGATTTGCTCAAATGTGTAGAGTAGTAAGAAATTTTTTTCAAGAGCCGGCTTTTTTAGATAGTTCATCCCAGCGAAGATAGAGCTGTTCGATCTGGTTTTCGGCGAGGGCTACAGCGGCACAGAGATCGTGTAGTCGTTGTGGATTACTCGCTATTGTGGCATCGGTGAGGAGCTGATTCAGCTGTTTGACCTCGTCTTCGAGCTTGGCGATTTTACCTTCGATCTGTTCGTATTCGCGTTTTTCTGAGTAGGATAGTTTGGTCTTGGATGGAGTTGGCGCGCTTGCTGTTGCTGCTTCTTTTTTCTTTTCTTTGAGATTTGTCTGCTGTGGTTTTAGAGGCTGTCTGGGCTGTTTCCCATTGGGCGTAGTCGGCATAGAATTCGGTGCTATTGGGATCACCGAGTGCGAGCACGGAGGTGCAGATGCGGTCGAGCATGCAGCGGTCGTGTGTGATGAGGACGACGGCACCGGGAAAGTCAATCAGGCCTTCTTCGAGTGTTTCTAGGGTAGGGATGTCGAGATCGTTAGTGGGTTCATCGAGGAGGAGTAGGTCGGCGGGTTGGAGCATGAGGTGGGCGACGGAGATGCGGGCGCGTTCTCCACCGGAGAGTTTTCCTATGGGCATGTCGAGCACATCTGGGGAGAAGAGAAAGCGCTGGCACCAGCCGTTGACGTGGATGGATTGTCCGCGGAAGTTGACGAAGTCGCCGTTGGGTGAGAGGGCTTGTCGGAGTGAGACGGTGTCAGGTAGGCGTGCGCGGTGCTGGTCGAAGTAGACGATTTTGAGGGCGTCGGCTTGTTTGATGGTTCCTTGATCGGGTGCGAGTTCGTTTGCGAGTAGGCGGAGGAGGGTGGTTTTGCCGGAGCCATTAGGCCCCATGAGGCCTATGCGTGAGCCTGGTGAGAGGGTGAGGTCGAGGTTGCGGAAGAGGAGGCGGTCGCTGAGGCTTTTGCCTAGATTTTTGCCTGTGAGGAGTTTTCTTGTTTCGCGTTCGGTGCCTTCGAAGTCGATATCGGCTTTGCGCTGGCGGTTGCGTTTGTGGACGTCGGATAGTTCTTGTAGGATTTCATGAGCGTCATCGATGCGTGATTGGGATTTGGTTGTGCGTGCTTTGGGGGATTGGCGTAGCCATTCTGTTTCACGTCGTGCTTTGGAGGCGATGGATCGCTCTGTTTGGAGTTGTCCTTCTAGGAAGAGTTGTTTCTTGGCGAGGAAGTGTTGGTAGTTGCCATCGATGGCGAAGAGGCCTTTGGGGTAGGTTTTGTTGATCTCGACGACGCGGTTGGTGGCGTTTTGCAGGAAATAGCGGTCGTGGCTAACGAGAAGGTAAGTGGTGGCTTCGCGTGCGAGGAATTTCTCCAGCCACAAGATGCCTTCAAGGTCGAGGTGGTTAGTGGGTTCGTCGAGCAGAAGCAGGTCGGGTGAGGTGATGAGTTCGCGTGCGAGGGCGAGTCGTTTTTTCCATCCTCCGGAGAGCCGCGCAGCGGAGCGGTCGGTTTCTTTAAAACCAAATTTGCTGAGCCAGGTTTGAGCGTGGCGTTCTTTTTCGTAATCGGGTCCGGAGGTTTGTGCTTCGATGAGTATGTCTAGAGGGGATTTGTCGGGAAATTCACAGGTCTGAGGCACATAACCAATGCGCAGACCTTTGCGCGGCGCGAGGATGCCGGTATCAGAGGTCTCTTGGCCGGCGATGATTTTTAACAGGGTTGTCTTACCGGAGCCATTGGGGCCGATCAATCCAATGTGATCCCCAGCAAAGATGCTTAAGGATAGATCCTGGAAAAGGTTTCGCAGGCCGATGGACTTGGAGATGGATTGACAGCTAAAGAGAAGGCTCATGAATCAAGATGGGAATTGTGAATTTATAAAGCGTTAAGGATAGCTAAGGATAGCTTATGAGCAATTGATCGGCAAGGTGTAGGAAAGGTGAGAAGCGCAAAAAAACAGGATACAGGATAATGAGGATCGCCTACGGCGGCAGGATGGGCAGGATTTGTTACAATTTAATACCCGTCGTAAATGACGAGAACATCTCGTTGGGGTTTTGGGAGCTTGCTGAAGACTTCTGGTGTGACGTTGAATAGGGAGGCGAGGACTTCGTCGGAATAGGCGCCCATAGCCCCCGAGAGGCCTATGTCGTTGGGTGAGGTGTGGTTGAAGAAGATGGTGAAGAGGGCGTCGTCGTTGCCGGTGTTTTCGATGTAATGGACGTAGCCTTGAGGCAGAAAACTCATGTCGCCGGCTTTCATGTCGAAGGTGTCGATCGATCCTCTTGGAGAGAGCAGCGTGATGCGTGCGGTACCGCGTACGAGGTAGTTAAGTTCGCTGGCATTAGGATGCCAATGGGGTTCACGCGCGCCTTTGGGACGGAGCAAAACGGTGTAGAGCGCAAGCCCTTCTAAAGTGGGGAGGAGGGCCTGATTACTCATTTTCACCCAGCCGCCATTATTTTGAATTTGTGGATTGACTCCGTCGAGATCGAATTTATGCGGACTGGTCATAAACGGTCGAGGGGGCTTTGTGGCGTGATTTTCCTGACTGATGAAGACGCCGCGTGTGTTTTTAGTGAGTGCTTCAAAGAAGGCGGGATTCGTTTTGAACGTAGCGCCGAGGATGTGGTTGGGCATGACGGAGACGCTAGCACTGAGGTCGAGGTCTTCGGGGTCTTCATCACTGAAGCAGATGACCATTTGCAGAGGTGTGTCGCCGGTGTTTTCGATATGATGAAGATAGCCTTTAGGGACGATGATTACTTCGCCTGGTTTGATGGTGAAGGTGTCGTGTCCTGCACCAGGCATAAAGAGTGTCATGAGTCCTGAGCCGCTGAGCACATAGCCAAGCTCATGTGCGTTGGGGTGCCAATGCGGTTCGCGTACGCCGCGAGGCTCTAAAGTGAGCAGCGAAAGGGCCATGCCTTTGAGAACGGGCAAATCGTTGACGTGGGCGTCGATGCGAGACCCTGCTGGATAGCTTTTATGTGGCTTTAGGGAGCTTAACGAGAGGTGGTGAGTGCTTTGCATCAAAGAGGGAGTAGATAGGTCAGCCATGAGCTTTATTCCTCGTGAGGGTTTTCTGTCTCTATAGTGGTTTAGGTTAATTTTGCGAAAGGTAAAGAATTTGGTGAATTGTCGGGAATGTAACCATCCAGAGAGTACTTGGAATTGTGGAAAACGCAGAGAAGGCAGAGCCGCAGAGTGCGCTGAGATTTTGGCTAGTACTAATTCCCGATGAGTACAGGTCGGGCTGTGTTGGGAATGTAACCATCCAGAGAGTACTTGGAATTGTGGAAAACGCAGAGAAGGCAGAGCCGCAGAGTGCGCTGAGATTTTGGCTAGTACTAATTCCCGATGAGTACAGAGATTCTATGCCCCATCACACCATCGCCACTCTTTGAGCAAAGCTCAAAGTCGTACTAGAAGAGGGTTGGCCTTAAAAAAACAAGAGAGAGTTTCTATTACCTTACAAACAACAGCGCTCTCTTGTTGTTTTTAAGGCCAACCCTCTTCTAGTAGATTTGCAGTTGCAAAAGTGCGATGGTGCTCTGCGTCCTCTGCGACTCAGCCTTCTCTGCGTTTTCCACGTTTAAAGCTGTATCATGCAAGAACGTTGTAATTATTTGTCCTCGCCCCTGTCGCTGCTAACTGCGATTTCGTGGTCGTCGTCTGTAAGGTCAATGGTAGTTTCTACGCTCTCCCTTAACTCCATCAAAATACTAGATCCAACAAGCACAATCACGACTCCAAAGCCCATTCGCAGCTTGGCGCCGTCTAGGGTTCTGGCAGCATAAGTACCTAGGATCATGCCTAAGAGGGTTATCCCTAAAAACAGACCGATCAACTCCCAGTCGATGATGGTGCCATTAATGAGATCGCTATGGAATCCGACACAGCAGTTCAGTGCTATGATAGAAAGAGACGTTCCCACGGCCATTTTCATGGGAAGCCCAAAGAGAGAGATAAGCAGAGGGACAATCAGGAAGCCGCCCCCAGCTCCGACTAAACCGGTGAGTAGTCCTGCAGCGGCACTGCCGGCGAGCAACAGAAAGAGACGGCTTGGTGTTAGAGGTGGTTTTTCTGTGGATTCGGACTCCTTATTTTTTCCAAACAGCATAAAACCTGCTGCCAGTAGCATGAGCGAAGCAAACAGGCACATGATGAAGGTGTTTTTGGACAAATGGAAGATGGGATCGGGCAGCTCGGGCATGATGAGGTCTCGAGTGACCAAAACCATCAGGCTTGCTGGCAGTGCAAAGATGAGCGCTGCTTTACTATCGACTAGGCCGCGATACCAGTAGGTGATGGCCCCGACAAGCGCCGCACTGCCTACCACAAGCAGCGAATAGGTCGTCGCTGCAACAGGCGGGATCGCAAAGAAATAGACTAAGATCGGAACGGTTAAGATGGATCCTCCGGCTCCCATGAGTCCCAGCGTGGTACCCATGACCAGAGCCAGAGCGTACCCTAGCGATTCCATGGCATCTTTGCCATCATGGCCAACAGAGCACACTTCCCTGTAAGGCCAGCATAAAGGAGGCCTGCTCCGAAGAAGGCCGATAACCAATAAAAATAGGGAGTTACCGCATAGCCGAGAAGCAGCCCCAAAAGTACTCCTGAGCCGATCGTAATTTGCACCTGCTGATCGAGAGGAAAATAAGCATTCTTGGACCGGTTGATCGGCAGGTTGGCCAGCTTCCATGCCGCGATCCCGCCTTCTAGGTTATACAGGTCTAAGTTAGGATTTTGTGCCAATAGGATCTCACAGGCATTTAGGCTGCGACGGCCTGTTCGGCAATGAATAGCCACTTTTTTTCCTTTACCGGTCGGTAGCGATAGTCCTGATATCTGGTTGAGAGGAATGAGTCGTGCTCCAGGGATATTCTCCGCGCGGTTTTCGCTCGGCTCGCGCACATCGATCAGGATCGCATCATCGGCATCTAGCCAAGCTTTAAGTGTACGCGGATCAACGGTTTTGACAGACATGAGGTTCCTCGTGGGTGATGGATGATAAGTGTGTCATAGAGGAAAAGGGATTTTATGGGTAGTGATGAATGATGAATTAAGTGATGAGTTGGCGCGAAGCGCACTCCAAAAATTTAGAACTTTTCGTGCGGCTTAAGGTATCTCCAGTGGCCTTCTGGGAGGTCACCAAGGCGGACACGGCCGACACGGACGCGTTTGAGTTTGGCGACATAAAGTCCTACGATTTCGCACATGCGGCGGATTTGGCGCTTCTTGCCTTCGATGAGGACGAAGCGGAGCACGTCTGGTGGCATGAGATCGACTTTAGCTGGTTTGAGCTTTACATCATCGAGCCATAAACCGTGTCGCAACCTGCGTAGCATCTCGTCTGTGATTGTGCCGTCAACGCGTACGATGTATTCCTTCTCCATTTCGGAGCCGGGTCCAATGAGTTTTTTGACGATAGCACCGTCTTGGGTCATGACGAGGAGGCCTTTAGAGTCTATGTCAAGTCTGCCAGCGACGGCGAGTTTCTTAAGATGACTTGGCTGAAGTGGGCGGTCTCCGTCGCCACGCACTTGATTGTGCGGGGTAATGAGGTCGATTGCGGACGGATATCCTTTTTCAGGCTGCGTAGACACGTATCCCAGCGGTTTATTCAACAAAATGGTGACTTTACCCTGCTGGCTTTTTTTTGCCTGAGAGGTGAGTTCAATCTTGGCATGAATTGGCACTTTAGTGCCCAGTACCGACACTACTTCGCCATCCACAACTACTTGTCCGGCTTCAATATAGACGTCGGCTTCGCGACGCGAACAGAGTCCGCGCTCGGCCATTAATTTTGATAAACGAATCAGTTCTTGTTCCATAAGCGAAAGCAGTTTAGCATAAAGCCCCGGTGTCACACAAGTCGTACGGAGGATGATGTAGTGTTTAGTTCGATTGAAACGTTTTTGCGAATCTGGCATGAGGAGTGCGAACGTACGGAATTGTTATTTAAGGCTATTCCTGAAGGGTTGTGGTACAAGGAAGTCATTCCTGGCTACTGCACTTTGGGTATGTTGGCTTGGCACCTTGTTCAGACGCCGGTGGAGATGCTCGATCGATGTGGTTTGGACATCGCCGGACCATTCCTCTCCGATCCCATGCCTAAAGAAAGCGCTTTGATCATTAAAGGTTGGCTGAAAATGCATCCATCCGTGAGTGAACAGATCGCGAAATATTGGAAAAATGAGACGTTGAAGCAGACGGATGATATGTATGGCATCGAATGGCCTCGCAGTAAATCGCTGACCTGTCTTCTGCATCATCTTATCCATCATCGAGGCCAAATGACAGTGCTGATGCGTGCTGGCGGTGCCGCCGTACCAGGATTGTACGAAATCGCAAAAGAACAGTGGGAGCGACATGGGTTGGCTCCGCTCGAAGCTTGAGATCAAGCAATGAAAAAAGTTTTGCAGTTAACATTGATTTTTCTATTTTTAGTTTTTTCTGTTTATTCTGTTATTATAGATGTAACAAACCTTACTCTTATAGAGCATGAATTAAATAAAACAGATCGAAATTCTTTGGTTTTGTTTGATGTTGATTATACGCTGTTACTGCCGAAAGATGCGATTCTTCGACCTTGTGGACGAACGCTCAAAGCTAAGTTGGTGAAGGAGATTTTGGAGAATCCGGTTTTGGTTCCTGTGGGGAAGTATACGGATGGTTTTTTGCGCAGCCAGGCTATTCTGCAGGCCAAGTCTGAGTTGGTGGATCCGTCGGTGTTGGTTTTGCTGCAGAGGTTGAAGCGGAATGGTGTGCCGACTATTGCGTTGACGTTGGTGGAAGCGGGGCGACTGGGTGCGATTGCAAGTATGGCGGACTGGCGATTGCGAGAGATGAAAGAGTTAGGCTTGGTATTTGACTGGTCTTTTCCAGAGGTTGGTTACACAGAGTTCGCTAAAGAACCTGGGCGAAGTACGGCGCCGGCCTATAAGGGTGGAATTCTGTTTTCGGCACGGCATTCGAAGGGTCCGATCTTTAAGGCGTTTTTAGAGAAGGCTAAGTGGAAGCCTAATAAAGTTGTGTTTATCGACGACAATAGGCCGTTTTTGCAATCCGTCGAGGCGGCTGCGGCGGATTTGGGGATTCCTTTTATTGGGTTTCACTATACCGGGGCAGATTTGCTGCCTTGTGAGGTGGATGAGCAACTGGCGGAGTTTCAGTTTCGGTATCTTGCCAGCCACGGTGAGTGGTTGGGGGATGAAGCGGCTCACAAAAGGATGAAGGAGGAAGGATGAGATAAATCTTATCGTTTTTTGTAAATATCGGCTCGAGGCCCTATGTCGATTATAATAACAATCAATTGTTTATCGTGAATTTCATAGATGACACGGTAGTTTCCGACTCGCATTCGGTAACCATCTCTGCCCACGAGTTTCTTTGTGCCTTCTGGGGGTTCAATGGCAAGCCCTTTAATCTTTTCTAGAATTGCGAGAACATCGTATTTTGGGATTTTTTTTAGTGTCTTCTCTAGATCAATTTCATAGAGTATCTTATACATCTAGATTTAACCGTTTCACCATTTCGTCATGGGAAATTGTTTTGCTGCCTTTCTTCTTGCGACGCTGAACGGCTTGGTCGTAGGCTTCCACATCGCTTTCCATTTCTCTTTCTTCCAAGAATTTTAGCGCTTCGGCTGACACAAATCCCCCAACAATAGTGCCATGATAAGTAACTGCAATGCGCTCTCCAGCGAACCGGGCTTGGCCCACGTACTGGGAAAGATGTTTTCGAAATTCCACAAAGTTCACTTTGTGCATACTTCCTCCTCTGTTACAATCAGTTTAACATGTGTACATATTTCAATCAATGATAAGGCTGCCACTAACGCCTTCTCCCTCTGTGATCTCTGTGGTGAAATCCTTTTTCAAGGACGGTTATTAAAAAATATTCTACCACAGAGCAAAACAGTGCCTCCTTCATCCTTACTTGCTTCCTTGACATTGAAAGAAAAATTGAAGAAATTCCTTTCATGGCTGGTTGGTGGCGAATCCTCGTTATTTTTGCGTTTGTGTGTGGGTCTGTTCTGGCGGATCCGATTGAGATTCTGAACGTTTCTTATGATCCTACGCGTGAGTTTTACGACGATTACAATCTCTTATTTTCGGAGTATTGGAAGGCGCAGAAGAATGAAGAGGTTTTTGTTTTGGAATCGCATGGTGGGTCAGGGCGGCAGGCGCGGGCGGTGATGAATGGGTTGCCTGCGGATGTGGTGACGTTGGCGCTGGCTTGGGATATTGACCGAATTGCGAGTGATGGTTTGATAGCGAAGGATTGGCAATCGAGGCTGCCGTATAACAGCAGTCCGTATACGTCTATCATTGTTTTCTTGGTGCGTAAGGGGAATCCGAAGGGGATAAAAGACTGGCCGGATTTGATTCGGGAAGGGGTGTCGGTGGTGACGCCGAATCCGAAGACGTCTGGTGGTGCTCGTTGGAACTATTTGGCTGCGTATGCGTGGGCGAAGCAGTACTACAAAGAAGAACGGCAGGCTTTGGATTATATGAAGGCGTTGTTTCAGCATGTGCCGATGTTGGATGTCGGGGCGCGTGCGTCGACGGTGACGTTTGCCCATAGGGAGCTGGGCGATGTGCTGATTGCATGGGAAAACGAGGCGATGTTGATTCGTAAGCGTATGCCTGAGTTTGAGATTGTGATTCCTTCTTTGACGATCTTGGCGGAGCCTCCTGTGTCGGTTGTGGATAGAGAAGTAGATCAGCATGGCACTCGTGCGATTGCAGAGGGGTATTTGAGTTATCTCTACTCTGTGGATGCGCAGCGTATGATGGCGCGTCATTTTTTTCGTCCGCGTGATTTGACGGTTTTGGCAGAGGTGAAGGGGCAGTTTCCTGAGGCGCATACCGTGACTATCAGCGACCTAGGGGGTTGGTCGGTGGTGCAGAAGGTGCATTTCGATGAGGGGGGCATCTTTGATCAGATTTATGCGCATTGAGCGCGGTGTGTTACCAGGCTTTTCTCTAGCTATGGGTTTCACGCTTGTGTATCTGTTGCTGATGGTGGTGTTGCCGCTGATTGTGATGATGATTCAGGCGTCGCAGATTGGCTGGTGGGAGTTTTGGGATGTTATTCTTTCGCCGCGCGTGCTGTCGGCGTACCGTGTGAGCTTTGGTCTCTCGTTTGTTGCTGCGCTGATCAATTCTGTCTTTGGCACTATTGTGGCGTGGGTTTTGGCGCGTTATCAATTTTATGGAAAAGCGTTTTTCGATTCTTTGATTGACTTACCTTTTGCGTTGCCTACGTCGATAGCGGGCATTGCGTTGGCGTCGCTTTACTGCGCCGCATGGATGGTTGGGGAATGTGCTGACGCCTTTTGGGGATTAAGGTGGCGTTTACGCCGGCGGGTATTGTTATGGCGCTGATTTTTGTCGGATTGCCTTTTACTGTGCGTACGTTGGAGCCCGTGTTGCGAGAAATGGATCGAGAAGAGGAGGAGGCAGCGGCAAGCTTAGGTGCAACACGTTGGCAAACGGTTGTGAAGGTGGTTTTACCGAAGCTGTATCCTGCAATGCTGACAGGCTTTGCCATGGCATTTGCGCGAGGCTTGGGTGAATATGGTTCCGTGATTTTTATCGCGGGGAATATTCCTATGGTTTCGAGTTGCTCCGCTGCTCATTGCGATCGAGTTGGAGGAATTCCACGATGCTGCGGCAACATCGATCGCGTTGGTGATGTTGGTGATTTCGTTTGTGATGCTTGTGGTGATCAATCGGCTTCAGCGTTGGAAGGTGGGCTGATGGTTGTTTCAGAACCGCGTTGGGTACGTTTTTTGCTGATTGCCATTGCAGCTCTGTTCATAGGGTTGATGATCGGCTTACCTTTGATGGTGGTTTTTGGAGAGGCTTTGAGCAGTGGTCTAAAGGTGTATTTTAGTACGTTCGCCAATCCTTACAACTGGGCGGCTATCGAGTTATCTTTGTTAGTGACGGCTATTGCGGTGCCATGCAATTTGTTGTTTGGCCTTGCTGCTGCGTGGGCGTTGACAAAATTCCGCGTGCGTGGCGAACAGTTGATTTTGTCTCTGACAAATTTGCCGTTTACCATCTCACCTGTAGTGGTGGGATTGATTTTTGTGTTGATGTTGGGATCCAATTCGCCGGTGGGACATTGGTTAGAGGAGCATGGGATCCAGATCATCTATAATATTCCCGGGTTGGTATTAGTGACGATGTTTATCACGATGCCGTTTGTGGTGGGGGAGTTGGTTCCACTGATGCGCGCTCAGGGGGCTGAGGAGGAAGAAACGGCGTTGTTGTTTGGCGCAAGTGGGTGGGAGATGTTTAGGCGTGTGACGTTGCCTAATATTAAATGGGGTCTACTTTACGGTGTTTTGTTGTGCACGGCGCGCGCTTTGGGCGAGTTTGGAGCGGTGTCAGTGGTCTCAGGTCATATTGAGGGCAAGACTAACACCATTCCGCTGCAGGTGGAGGGGTTGTATGACGAGTATCGTTTTGCCAACGCCTTTGCATTGGCTTCTGTCTTGACGTTGCTCGCTGTGTTCACGCTGTTGATTCGCCGTGTGGTTGATAAGAGGAGTGTATGAGTGTAGAGGTGAAGCAGATCAGCAAGCGTTTTGGCGACTTTGTGGCGTTGGATAATGTCAGCTTGCACGTGCCCTCTGGTGAGCTGGTGGCGCTGTTAGGTCCGTCGGGATCGGGTAAAACTACGTTGCTGCGCATCATCGCCGGGTTAGAGCAGCCGGATTCGGGCACGATTTGGTTAGATGGCCAGGAGGTGCATCATAAGCAGATTGGCGAGCGCAATGTTGGTTTTGTGTTTCAGCACTATGCTCTGTTTAAAAATATGACTGTTTTCGAAAACGTGGCGTTTGGCTTGCGTGTGAGGAAAACTCTGGGTGAAGCGGAGATTGCTGAACGCGCGATGGGGTTGTTGCGTTTGGTGCATCTGAGTCAGTTGGCGGATCGCTATCCAGTACAGCTGTCAGGCGGTCAGAGGCAGCGAGTGGCGTTAGCAAGGGCCTTAGCTGTCGAGCCGCAAGTTTTGCTGCTGGACGAGCCGTTTGGTGCCTTAGACGCGAAAGTAAGACAGGAGTTGCGGCGTTGGATGCGACGGTTGCATGATGAGATCCATGTGACAAGTTTATTTGTCACGCATGACCAGGATGAGGCACTGGAAGTAGCGGATACAGTTGTGGTGATGAATCGTGGACGTATCGAACAGATCGACACGCCGGAACAAATTTACCGTCAACCGGCCAACAGTTTTGTGTATGACTTTATGGGTAATTATAACAGCTTTGTTGGGTGGCAAAATGAGCAGGGCGATGTTTGGTTGCAAGAGTACAATGGGCAGGATGATCTACAAAAAGGCAAAAGCTCGCTAATCTTTGCGCGGCCGCATGACATGGAGATTTCGCGTATAAAAAGTAATGGACCTTCGATTTCGTCGCGTGTATTGTACGTAAACCGTACCGGTGCGTTGGTGAAGGTGGAATTGACGGCGCGCAAAGGAACGATTATTCGAGTTGAATTGCCCTGGGATAAGGCTGAGGAACTCAATTTGAAGGTGGGAGAAACCGTTTACGCAAGACCGCGTTCAATGCGCGTCTTTGCAGAGGAGTAGGAATGCGCGTAGGAATAGTGGGGGGCGGAATGGCGGGCCTTTCATGTGGGTATGAGCTACAGAAACAGGGTGTAGACGTTACTGTTTTCGAAAAAGAGTCGCGCGTCGGTGGTCGCGCAGGAACGCGTTCTACAGCCTATCAACCGCTGGATCTCGGCGCTCAATATCTGAATAGTACCTATAGAGAGGCATTTGAACTATGTGTGGAGTTGGGTATAGCTGGTGAATGGCGTTTGTTACAACCTCAGACACATCATCTGTACTACAATGGAACACTGCACTGTGCATCCTACGAAAGCGTACTGGATCTTCTGCGTTTAGGGTATTTATCGCCTGTGTCGCGCGTGCGTTTGCTTCCTTTTTTGTGGCGTTTGAACCAGCTTGGTAAAGATAGTTCGTTCTTTTTGGTAAAAGCCGATTCGTCATTGGATAGAGACAATGCCTATGATTTTACGGAACGATGGGGCGGGGAAGAGCTTGCAGGGCGTGTCTTGGATGCGTTTGTGGCGGCTTACCATTTTCATAGTCCGAAGGAGATGAGTCTTGCCTTTCTTGCTGCAATGGCAAACGTTTGGTCGGGGAAGTTTTCGTATGACATTACCGATCAAGGGATTGATCAGTTGGCGCAGGCGTTGGCTCGGAAGCTGAATGTACGTACAGGGTGCACTGTGACCGCAGTAGAGAGGAATACGATTATAACCGAGGAGGGGGCTGAACCCTTTGATGCAGTTGTGTTGGCGACGACGGCTCCGGTCGCGTTGGAGTTGTTGAGCTTTGCTAGACCACGTGTCAGAGACTTTTTACGACAGGTAGAGTATGCAGCGACCATTCATGCGTCTTTTGCCTGCCCTGCCGCGCCTGTCCGGCATATTGCGATGGGAGTTGTTCCTAAAGAAGAGGGTGGAGTCACTGCCGGTTTCATGAATCAGACCGCTAAGTATCCTGAAGGTGTACGTGAAGGAAAGGGATTGATGAGTGCGTTCTTGCGTGAAGAGGTGGCAAGGAAGTGGATGGATAAGTCGGATGAAGAGATCTATGCGTTATTCGCTGTGAACTTCTTAAAGTGTGTCCGCCGCTGCAAGGCGAGGAGTTAGTGGCATGTGATCTGCAGCGCTCGCCGAATGCAATACCCAAATATGCGCCAGGCTATATCAGCAAGGTGAATCGGTTTTGGGATGAGTGCCCAAGGAGAAGGTGGTGTTTTCTTTGCGGTCATTACCTGAACGCACCTTGGATTGAAGGCAGTGTCCGCGTTGGGCGCCCAAAGTCGCCGACGAAGTTTGGGCGATGGTTGCTGTGGGGGAGAAATAGATCGCGTCGCCAACATAGAACTCGTGCCGTGTGCGCTGCCCAAGCCCGATTTAACCTTAACGCATTTATTTGATTTTTTTTTTCCACCGGTAGTTGCAAAAGTTTTTTGCCTCTCGTAGAGGGGCTTCTTGACGGTTTTTTTGCTTAGGCTAGCTGTTTAACGCGAGTTTTGGATAAGCCAGTATTGGGAATAGCTTCAGAGTCAGTGACTTGAGTTTAAAAAACTTCACAGGTTCAGGCTAAGATAAGTTTTTGTGATTATGCAATTGATAACAAGCTCATTACGACAGGAAGACCCTCGTAGAGGGTCTCTGAATGTAGCCCACCGTGAACCTGCGAGCGTCAGCGAAGACAGGTGTAACGGTGGGTAGGTGCAGAAAACAAATTCGCACCCCCGAAGGGGTGTGCCTCAAGCTATTTGTAATCAACGGGCTGAGGCACTCTCGTTCGAGAGTGCGAACTCTATTTTGCCCATATTCCCACCGTTACACCTGTCTTCGCTGACGCTCGCAGGTTCACGGTGGGCTACATTCAGAAACCCTCTACGAGGGTCTTCCTGTCACAATGAGCTTGTTATCAATTGCATAATCACAAAAACTTATCTTAGCCTGAACCTGTGAAGTTTTTTTTAACTCAAATCATTTACTTTATATGTAATATTTGTTTGGATTTGTAGGCTTTCCAAAAAAATTCAAGGCAAGGACAGTCATTCTGAACATCTTTTAGAAAGTATTTTTCATTAACTAAAATTCTTGCCCATCTAATAGTTGGATTTCGCAGATAGAGTCCTATCGACGCATTAGGGATTTGACTAATACCCCCAGCAATGAGAGCTTTACGACATTCTTCTTCTCCTAGATACCCTAGATACCTCTCCACAAAACCTTCGGCTGGGTCAAAACATTCCTTTTGTGGTTTGTTAAGAATAGCGCTATAGATGTCATCGGCAGTGTATCCTGCAAGATTCTTTGCCTGCAATAAATCAGGGACTGCCCCTAGTTCGTCGGCCCGAGAGAGAATAGCCATTGCAAAATCTAAACGACCATACATACAAGCAATATGCAGAATGCTATTTCCCAATTTGGTTGGCTCAAGGAGATCTTCCGCTGTGCAAATAGTTAATAGTGTCTTTACACCCTCCAAGTTGTTCATTTTAACCAACAAACATAGAGGTGTATTTCGCGCATGTTCATGATTGTAATTAGGGGTCTTTAACGCCTCTAACACCTGTTGATCACCTTCGTTTGCTCGTGAGATCAACCCACCGAGCCAGATGTTCAATTTTTCCTTAACCAAAGCAAAGTTTTCTTCACTCTCAAAGACCCAGTGAGCTAAAATAGATGTTAGCAGAGTATTATTGAACGATATTTCTTCGCCCGGTGCTATCTGTAATAGTTCTTCACCTGAAATATTCGCTGGAAAAAGATCTGGTTGGGGCGGGCCAAACTTTGCAAGTTTAGGCTCTACGGGTTTCTCCATCTGATGGGGAGGACTGAGGTCTGGAACAGTAGGTGAGAAAGGGGGGCGTTTGTTATTTTCTCCCGTCCCATGCTTTGGAAATAGAAACTTTAAAGGTCTTAACATACACCCTAGACTTGCTCTGATCTGTTTGCCTTTGTATGCATACACAGCAGCTGCACTTAAAATAATAGCACCCCAAACCAACGCATTCTTGGCCGTGGGTTTAAAGAGGGGAGCAACCGTATAGTTAATTGTATTTCTTGCTGAATTAAAATAAACATTCATAAAAAATTCCTTTTTTATGCAACCATTATGCAACATTTTGAATATAAAATAAATATATTAATTTTTAATTGGCTATTTTGACTCATCGCGCAAATGAGTACTTGCAGATCAGATGATTTAGGAACAGGATGGGCAGGCATACGCATCAGGCTAAGATAAGTTTTTGATGCTTATATAATTGATAACAAGTTTGTTGCGACAAGAAAACCCTCGAAGAGGGTTTTTGAATGTAGCCCATCGTGAACCTGCGAGCGTCAGCGAAGACAGGTGTAACGGTGGGAATATGGGCAAAACAGAGTTCGCACTCTCGAACGAGAGTGCCTCAGATCGTTGATTGTGAATAGCTTGAGGCACGCCCCCTTCGGGGGTGCAATAGGTTTTCGGCGCAACAACCTTACTAGATCAATTTTTGTCGTGTACAGAGCCCTTCGAGGGGTTTCTATAGAGGTAATTGCAAAAGTATCCTCAAAACAAAGTTATTTCTTTTTCAACACAGAGGCACAAAGGTTCACAGAGATGCTATGGAGAACATAAAAAACTAAAAAAAAGAAAAATAACCAGTTAGTTTTATATCTTATATAGCACTTCTGTCATAGCATCTCTGTGAACCTTTGTGCCTCTGTGTTGAAAAAGAAACAACTTTGTTTTGAGGATACTTTTGCAACTACCTCTATAGTTTGGACATTTTTTTGTTGGGTAGAGCAGGCGCGAAGCGCCACTTTGTGGCAAACTGGCGCTTCACGCCTGCTCTACCCAACAAAAAAATGTCCGAACTATAGAAATCTTCTACGAGGGTTTTCTTGTCGCAACAAACTTGTTATCAATTATATAAGCATCAAAAACTTATCTTAGCCTGATGCGTATGGGATGGACAGGTCCTAACTAACCAGGCAAACGGTTGCTGTTACCCATACAATCGCGGTGACGATGATGTGTCGGTCGCCCAAAAGCTCTCTGGCGGGGTTTTCGCCGGCTTTCCAACGATGAAGCAGATAAAGATACCTCACATAGGTCACCATGGGTACTGTACTGATGAGGTACTGCGTGTGATCGGCCTACAAAAAAGAGTTCGCATGGTGAAATACTGGCATGAGACGAGGTTCACGAGCTGGATGGGGATGACCTCGTTGGCAAACCAGCTGATCGAACATGGTTTTTGCAGTTGCGTGTGAAAAATGTAGAAGGATATTTGCGCCAGGTGTAAATTAGCGAGCGAATCATTACAAATGAGATTTATAAATAGAAGTGCTTCCCTCCTTTCGGTATATACTACTCACCTTTTTTCTGCTGTTATGTAGTTTCTCGCCGCTTTGCGCTAGCATGACCGGGGTTCAGACGACTGCCGTTCGCAAATATGGATATATTCCAATCGTAGCTAAGTGGAGCGAACGTAGCTTTACCTTATTTCGTTTGCAGCATCTGATTCCTAGTTTTGGAGAGCGTAAACGTAGGTGCACTCAGTGTGAAACTGAGCTGTGGAGGCAGACCTTTACCCTTTATGAAAGTGAAGATGATTGGTGGGGAGAGGATGTTACAGATTGGGGTTGCCACTGTAAGCAGGTTTTATATGACGAGCTGGGTTACGAGTTTCGTCAACACTACTGCAAAGACCTTCCTTCCTGGACTCGATATGAACCGCCTAGATTTTATAGCGGATATATCATCGACTCTCGTTATGCGCCTCTTTTCTCGGAGTTCCTTTGTTTTGTCGAAGATAATCCCTGCTGCACCCATCTATGGCCTGAATACTCTCCAAAAGCTGCTGCGATCAATAACACAGCGTACGAACTTTTCTATCAGCTGCTCACGTGTACTCCTCTCAAACGTCTTGTGGAAGATAAAAATGAGCAACGGGGTTTTCTACATAGAGACTGGCGAGCAGAAGAGGCTGCTATTTACTTTGTGGTCCATTCTTTATTTTTCTCTAGCTATGAGTTTATCTGTCGAGATTTAGAAAACTATAGCACGCATCGGTTTAATGAAGCTGATTTAGAAATCATTACTCAACAACTGCAGTTGATTCGAGAAACGTTGGCGCCTCTTTTTCTAGAGCTGTATCAGAACTGTCCACCTGGCTGTCAATCTTGTTATTTGACACAAGAAAATCGGTGGCTAGGGTATCTCTGCACTTTGCCCAGCCAGTCTGATGGTCAATCGGGAGAGGATCTAGTACGATATGTTCTCCATCAGGATACTTTGCAAGGGCCATATCCTCGCCGTCAAATTGTCCCTGTAGGCGCTTCTAACTGGATAGAGGCTGAGCTTTTGGTTGTGCAGGGTATACGATTGAGCGATCAAGAGCGTTATTCTGAAGCTCTAGTTCTTTTTTCTGAGGCTATTCAGAAAAATCCCCATCATATCGATGCTTACCTGGAAAGGGCGTTATGCCATTTTGAGCATAATCGTCTAGATGAAGCTCTAACCGATTACCAAATAGCGCGAGGAGTAGGAATCGCGGCTCCTTTTAGCCCTGACTGTTATCAGTATCAATGGAAAGAAGGGGATCTGCTAAGCGCGCCTTTGTCAGATTCGAAACGCGAGCCGTATCTTTGGGAATTTTCCAAAGGGCTTGTTGGAGGCATTGGAAAGGGCAGCGGTGAAGCAATAAGCATGTTTTGTCCAAATCTTCTCTGCTGCGCCCAAGGTGTCTCCAACGGTCTTTGGGCCTTTGTTTGTTCTCCATTAGAAGTGAGTAGAGAGGTCCTCCACAGTGCCTATAGTTTAGGTGAATACCTTTCCAGTCATGATTGGGATGAGTGTTTAGAGTGTCTGGTTCCCGAAATGAAAGAGTTACGCTCAGGTTGGTCTACTTTTGATGATCAGACTAGAGGACACCATTTAGGCTATATCATGGAAATATTCTTGACTTTTTGCTCCAGGCGCAGCTGTTAAAATGGTGCAGAAGTATAGATTCCTCAAAAGAGCCAATGCTTTGTTGACTCTTGAGCGCTGCACGCTTGAAGAGGCGCAGAGAGCTGTGATTCTTCAAGAAAATAGGAAGCATGTCGCTCGAGCACTTGCTGTTAAAGAGGCGCGAAGAGCTGGCAAGATTGTAATTGATAATCCTAATGTTATTCCTCATCTCATGCAACCCAAACATAATTGGGACAAGCTTATCTCCCTTACAGGGGAGATCGAAAAGGATTGTCAGCAGGTTTTAACTTTATTGGAGAAGCATGGAATTTATTCAGAGCAGTATCTTTTGGAGGTAATAGAAATTAAACGCCCTAATTGCATAAGAAAAGATTATCAAATGATCATAGAGGGATATCCGGTTACCGCTGCATTTCTAGTCCACCCAGAAACAGGTGAGTATGCCCTGATGAACGGTTGGGTAATGGCGCTATGAACGATGTGCACAACTCTCTACTTGAGAAACTTGTTTATCAGTACTCTCCCTCAGCGTTGATCGATCGTCTGGGTTTTTCCGATAGCTTAAGAGCTGCTGACGCCATAGCTGGACTTGATAATATTCATCTAGCGTTTCATTATTATGCTGCAACTGTTCTCGAGATATTGAGACGCACTTATCCTGAACAGTGGAGTTCGAACTGGAAACACGATGCTTACCTGGGTTATATCTACTGGATGATTTGTTATTCTGATGAGACCTACATAGCGTATACACGCGCTCTAACGAAAGCAATCCCTAACCCACCTCCTCAGCTGGTTATACAGATTGCGCGATGCTTTCATTGTCCAGGCGATCCACCCATTCGACGCGAGGAAGCTTATTTTTTAGCTCTGAAGATGATGAAGGATCAGCCTTGTTTGGAGTGGATTGATTTGTTAATACTCATCTCCAAATGTTCTTGCAATCATGAAGAGCAAAAACACTGGGAGCAGAAACGCAAAGAGCTTGAGGGAACAATACCAAAATTACCCCCAATCTGGGAGCTTCCTGGGGAGACGGAGGAATGGGTGCCCAATCCACAGTGGCTTACTGATGGATAAAATATCTAAATTTCTTAGAAAAGATAGTTTATCAATCGCTAGATATTTCTAAAAAATATTAAACCTGTAAATGGTTATAAGCCCGACTTATCCAAAACTCGCGTTAGCTAATCAACCAAACAGTTGCTGTGACCCACACTATTGCAGTGACGATGATGTGTCGGTCGCCTAGCAGTTCCCTGGCGGGGTTTTCGCCGGCTTTCCAGCGATGAAGCAGATAAAGATACCGAAATATCCCATAGGTCACCATGGGTACTGTACTGATGAGGTACTGCGTGTGATGGGCCTGAATTGTCTGAGGTGCCGTGGTGTATAGGCTATAAGAGATGATCGCTCCGGCAGAGGTGATGCTCAACAAATTATCTAGCAGCTCCGGAGTGTACTGCGCGAGGACTTTTCGTCGATTGGTTGTCTGGTCACCTAATACCAGGATCTCCGCACGGCGCTTGGAAAACCCAAGAAACAACGTAAGCATCGTAGTACAGAGGAGAAGCCATTCTGAAGGGTGTATGCCTACACCAATCGTGCCTGCAAGCACGCGCAGAATAAATCCTGCTGAGATCACAAACGCATCTACCAACACAACATTCTTCAACTTATAGGAATAGGCTAAGTTCAGAATCGTATACGCCAACACGAGCCAGAAGTCGGTAACGCTCACCGTCCATGCCAACGAAATCGCTGTGATCCACAAGATGATACCTAGCGCTAATGCGACAGGTACTGACACTGTGCCTGCAGCTAGAGGACGGTATTTCTTTTTTGGATGGTGTCGATCGCTTTCGCGGTCCGACCAGTCGTTAAAAATATACATGGCGCTCGAAGCAAACGAGAAAGCAACTGCCGCTGCAATCACACGTAGAAGCAAGGTTTCATTGGCCCAGGCATGCCCGAAGAAGAGTCCGATGAAGACAAATCCGTTCTTCCACCATTGCAAGGGTCTCATCAGTTTTAGCAGTTCGCGCGGTCGATTCATCGTTTCCTCATAGTTTTAAGCGCTTAAAAAGACGCTCTGGTATGGCGCGTATGATCCACATGATGTAGCGCCAAAACCAAGGGAGATATACTACATCGGCAGATTTATCCAAGGACTGTACAATTTTTTTTCCAATTTCCTGCGGAGACGCAACGAGAAACATGCCTTTTTTTCCAAACGTCATGGCCGTATCGACAAAGCCGGGTTTGATGGTGATGACACGCACATCAAATGGGGCTAACCGATTGCGTAACCCTTGCAGGTAGGTGCTCAGACCGCCTTTTGCAGATCCGTATGTATAATTACTTTGACGTCCGCGATCGCCAGCCACGGAGGAGAGGGCGATAATAAATCCCTGCTTTCTCGCTTCGAATTCGTTGGCGCAAAGATTCAAGATCGAACATGGGCCGGTGTAGTTTCGTTCGATGATGGCTTGGGTTTCGGAGAATTCTTGTGTTGCTTTTTCTTGGTCACCGAGGTAGCCCACAGCGAGGACAACGCCCGCAATGGGTTGGATCGCTTGCAGAAACGATTGATGAGATGCGTAGTCCTGGATGTCAAAGGAGCCATGTTGTGCAGATACACCAAAGCGGGCGTGGAGGTCTGCGGCAATGCGTTGTACTTCATCAAGATCGCGACTGGCGAGATAGAGTGGTATGCCTTTTTCCGCAAAGGCTTCCGCCACTCCACGAGCGATGGAAGAGGTGGCGCCAAGGATCAATACGGGTTGTGACATTAAGCTTCTCCGATGCGTAAGCGTTGGGCCAGATCTGAATGAAAGCGGTTTTCTGGGTCGGTTTCTTTTTTGATCTTCAGCCATGTGGCATAGCGTGGATACATTTGTCGAAACCGGTCAGGGCTCAGGCGCGCATCTTTCGCAAGATAGATGCGACCGCCACGTTGGAGTACGAGATCATCGAGTTGATCAAGATGTGTAAGAAACGTTGAATCGGTGATGGGAAGATCAATCGCGAGCGTGTATCCTACACTAGGAAACGATAGCAAGCCTTTACCTTCGGGTCCGAAGCGTTTCACCACCGCTAGAAAGGAGGGATTTCCTTTTAGGCGAAGCTCTTCTAAAATTTGGGTAAAGCCTTCCAGAGCTGTTTCACGAGGCAGAACGCACTGATATTGCACGAAGCCTTTTTTGCCATAGAGTCGGTTCCAGTGCGCGATGGCGTCGAGGGGATAGAAATAGCTTTGGTAATCGGTAATGAAGGGTTTTGTTTTACGACTCTGCAGTTGGTAGTATAGGCCATTGAACAGGGAGACTGAATACTTGCCTACAAGTGATCGTGAAGGGGTGTAAGGGACAGTTAATTGAAGGTTTGAGGGGCGTTTTAACGGATCTTTCTGAGAGGCTGATAGTTCATTGATCTTCGCGTGATGTCCCGTCATCAATACACCACGACCGAGCTGTGCACCCTTGGCTAGGCAATCGATCCAAGCGACAGAATAGAGGTCATCTTTATCACGATCATCTAGCACTTGCAAAAGCGCTTCCAGATTTGCGACAGCATGATGTTGACAGGCGATATAGGCGGACTCGATCGAACGTAACTGGATAGCAACTTCAGAGATGATGCCTGTTAATCCCATTCCTCCAATCGTCGCCCAATACAGGTCTGGGTGGGCTGCTGGTGAGCAACGCATAACCGAGCCATCTGCTGTGATCAGATCTAAATAAAGTAAATGATCTGAGATACTGCCATCACGATGGTGGTTCTTGCCATGCACATCCGCTGCTACGCAACCACCAAGTGTCACATATTGCGTGCCAGGCGTAACAGGTAGAAACCAACCGCGCGGCACGATGAAGGTTAAGATGGTCTCTAAGGAAAGTCCAGCTTCGGCTATTAACGTGCCTTTGACTGGATCAAACTCCAACACACGGTTCAGCTTTTCGGTAAGAATCACCGTTCCTGTAGAACTCAACGCTGCATCACCGTAGCTTCGCCCTAATCCGCGGGCGAGTTGAGAACCTTCGATGGAAAATAGGTCCTTGTAGCGCTCCGGACGACATACTGAAGCTTGAATAGTTGGGTAGTTGTTCCAGGAGGTGAGAGAGGTGGTCATTGTTGTGGGCATTGAAGTTCCTGGGTGTATTTACGCGTTACCAGCATAGAACCCGTGCCCGTGCCCGGTCATCATTTTCGTTGCGATAGACTCTTCCCCTCACCACTAAAAATCGGGCACGGGCACGCACACGGGCACGGGCACGAGCTCTATGTTGGTAACATCCTCCATAGCCTATTTACCTTCTTTGTGTCAAAATGCGGCTATGGAAAAGAGGCGTTTATTTTTTGGTGTAGAGATCGAGGCGTCTTGGCCGGAGCCGTTGCCTAAGGGGCGGTTACTTCTGCCAGAGTGTCGGCATCTGACGTTGGCATTTCTCGGGAATATAGCCTACGAGCCATTGCAAGCTGCTTTGTCCCAGTTGCCTTTGCCGACGTTTCAGGTTGGTCCGGTAGGTATTGCAGACAAGTTGCTTTTTTTACCGCCGCATCATGCGCATGTTGTGGCGTCGCATGTCAATTGGTTTGCAGGAGACAGCACGCTTGCTGACTACCAGCGAACACTGACACATTTTCTGCGCACCTTGCATTACCAAATAGATGATCGTGCGTTTCTTGCTCATATCACGTTAGCACGTGAACCATTCGAAGAAAAACAATGGCGCAAATGGTTTGAGAAAACACCGGTCGTTGCCCGTTCGCTGCATCTCTATGAAAGTGTTGGAAATCTGGTCTACAAGCCATTATGGAGCCATCTTATTCAGCCAGGATTCGAGGAGATAGAACATACGGCTGATGCGGCATTCATTGTGCGCGGCACTACACTACAGAATCTTTTTTGGCACGCACACGCTGCGCTTGCTCATCGGTTTCCACCACTGCTAAACTATGTTCAAGCCGTTCCGAAATTTCGCTCTCTAGATGAAATCATCTCTGCACTCAACGGACAAATCGCCGCAGCGGATCAGGAAGAAGGTTGTCCATACAAAGCGGTATCATGGCATGGTGAGATCGTGGAAAAAGAGGGAGTACTTGAATGGGAGATGATCGTCGATGTCTAAGCTAGAACTGGTCAAGCCTGGTGTTTATCGACTTCCGAAAGAAGGGGGGATGCGCGTTCCAGGACTAATCATCGCCTCGGACGAATTGCTGCAAGAGATGGATATCGATCAACCTCTTGAACAGGTGCGCAATGTGGCGCATTTACCGGGCATCGTCGGCTATAGCATTGCTATGCCAGACATCCATTGGGGTTATGGGTTTCCCATTGGCGGCGTCGCGGCGTTTGATGCAGAGACGGGTGTGATCAGCCCCGGCGGTGTGGGGTATGATATTAACTGCGGAGTGCGCCTGGCAATAGCTCCTGAACCCTACGACTCCCTCAAAAGCGCCGACAAAACGCGCTTGCTTGAACAGATCTTTAAGACAGTTCCTTCAGGTGTAGGTAAAGGACATAAATTGCACACTCTATCTGAAAAAGACTACTCCGCTTTAACACAAAAAGGCGCACGTTGGTCAGTGGAGCAAGGATACGGCTTTGAACAAGATCTCGAACATATGGAAAGCCGTGGCGTCATTCAAGGTGCCGATCTCAAAGCTGTCTCCAGTGTGGCCCAATCCCGCGGACGTGATCAGCTCGGTAGTATCGGTTCGGGAAATCACTTTGTCGAGCTAGGTAAAATCGAGGAGATCTATCTCCCTGAGATTGCCCAGGCATGGGGTCTGAATTTGGGACAGACATATATTCTGATTCATTCCGGCTCAAGGGGATTTGGTCACCAGGTCTGTCAAGACACTTTGGATCATTTTATGCGTGCTGGCTATGCAGAAGGACTACCCGACCGTCAGCTGGTCGCGGCGCCGATTCATAGTGAAGCCGGACAGCACTATTTCCGTGCGATGGCTGCTGCGGCGAATTTTGCATTCAACAACAGACAGCAGATTTTGCACGGTGTGCGAACAGCCTTTCATGAGGTGCTTGGAACTTCTCCAGAGGAGATACGACTTCTGTATGACGTATGCCATAACATAGCCAAGTTTGAGGTGCATGAAGGCAAAAAACTGTGTGTTCATCGTAAAGGTGCCACCAGAGCGTTTGGACCTGGTCATGAAGAGCTTTCGCCGCTCTTTCGCGCAACGGGGCAGCCTGTCATGGTTCCTGGAGATATGGGCCGTGCCAGCCATGTCATGGTCGGACAAGGAAATCCGCTCACCTGGTGCAGTTCGTGCCATGGCGCCGGACGTGCCCGCAGTCGTCATCATTCCCTCAAAGCGTGGAAAGGACGTGATATCCGCGAACACATGCATGCTCTAGATGTACAAGTTCGCGCTAACTCGTTCCGAACCGTAGCAGAAGAGATGCCCGATGCTTACAAAGACGTCAATACCGTCGTCCAAGCCGTACAAACAGCCGGATTAGCAAAAATGGTCGTAAAGTTAAGACCTCATCTGGTTGTGAAGGGATAAAACCCTGCCAAAATTGTCTCGTGCCCGAACTGTTGCAAAATATATCTCGTGCCCGAGCTGTTGCAAAATATATTTCGTGCCCGTGCCCGTGTGCGTGCCCGTGCCCGAAAAACTTGCACAAGCCCTACCGCCCCTTCTATTTGTGCAAATCGGGCACGGGCACGCACACGGGCACGGGCACGAAATATATTTTGCAACAGCTCGGGCACGAAATATATTTTACAACAGTTCGGGCACGAGACAATTTTTGGTAGGGTTTAATATCCGTGGCTACTGCCGCATCCGCAGGCGGATTTGACATTCGGATTAGAGATTTTGAACCCGGATCCTTGTAGGCCATCGATGTAATCGATTATGGCGCCTTTGAGACGTGGGAACATATCTTTATTGATGTGGATCTCGACACCATGACAGACGATGATGATATCGTTTTCTTCGGCTTTTTTGGAGAAATCGAGCACATACTCAAAGCCGCTGCAGCCAGCCATACGCTCTGCAAAACGCATGCCCCAGCCTTCTTTTCCTTCCTCTTTCAGAATGGATTTGAATTTGTTTGCTGCGCGTTCTGTTAAGGTAATCGTGTTGATCGTGTCGGTATCAACCTCTTCATCGAGCAGTGCGTTGAGACGGTTGACGAGTCTTTGAATGGCTTCTTCATTCATTCCATGACCCTTCATACCAGCTTCTAACGTCTCCCATACCGCCGCATGGCAACCGATGCAGTGCAGGCCAGCGTTAGTAATCTCTTGGGAGAGCCTCTGCGCTTTATGAGGAAAAAGAGACAGAATCTCTTCAATAGTCATTTGCGCATGAATGCGTGTCTTTGTTTCTTGTTCAGTCATGAAATTTCCTAGAATGTAATGGTTACTTTGCCTTGGCGAATCTTACACTGACAAGCTAACCGCTCGCCACAGGTTTCTTCGCCAAGAAAATCCTTTTCTTCTTGAGTGGGCTCTGTTAGATTCTCCATTCCCTCTTTGACTTCAATCACACAGGTTCCGCAAACACCTTCCGTACATGCAAATGGAACACCAGCTTCTTCGCACGCTTCGGCGATTCCACTTTCTTCCGGAAGTTCTACTTCTTCATCAGAATGGTTAAATCTTAGAGTTGCCATAATATTTATCCTTAGTCGTTAAAATTAAAGAGTATGCCAGAAACATTCTTAACAATCAAGACGATTTTTATTGCTTTCCTCACGAACTCTATTGCAAACTAAAGCGTTAGATAAAGGCGGTGACATGGAAGCATGGGAGCAGTTCCTGCTGATGCAGGAGCACGAAGTGGGGGCGGAGACCGTCCGCAAATGGTTGCGCTCGCTGCAGCTTCTTCGCTTCGATGCATGCAACCTCTATCTGGAAGCACGCGATGCCTTCCAAATACTTTGGTTCGAAGAACATGTCCGTACCAAAGTAATCAAATATTTAAAAAATAACAATAACCATCGCATCAATGTGCATCTTTCTCTTTCGGGCGCTGGTGCAGATAACGGGAAAACGCGCAAAAAAGGTGCGGTGGCCAAAGAATCGACTCATTCATTTGCGTTGTCCTTTGAAGAATGGAATCCAATCTGTACGTTTGAGAATCTGATTGTGACGGAACCCAATCTTCTAGCGCATAAAATTCTGCAGGAGGTGGCGGGACAGCAGCTGGCGCCTCAAGCTAGCACGCATGCGGAGTCTCAGCTCGCGGTTTTTAATCCTATCTACATCTATGGTCCGAAGGGTTGCGGCAAAACACACTTATTGCAGGCTGTAGCGTATGCGCTTAAGGATGCAGGTATGAAAGTGCTGTATGCACGCGCCGAAACTTTTACCGATCATGTTGTGGCTGCGATCCGAGCAGGAGAGATGTCCACCTTCCGCAAAGCCTATCGCAGCATTGACGTGCTGTTGCTCGATGATGTACATGTGTTTTCACGCAAAGGTGCTACCCAAGAAGAACTGTTTCATACCTTCAATACGCTTCATCTCGTCAATAAACAGATCATCATGACGTGTAATTGCGCTCCGCAAGAATTAAAGATGATTGAACCTCGTTTAGTGAGCCGGTTTGAGTGGGGCATTGTGTTGCCGCTAGAGCCGTTACAGCCAGAGGAGCGCTTAATGGCTCTGCGCGCTAAGGCGAAGGCATTGAACGTTCAATTGTCTAGTCGTGCGGAAGAATATTTGTGGAAAACATTTCCTACCAATGTCGGCACACTCTGTCGTGCGTTAGAGGCTCTGGCCTTGCGGTGGCAGATGCGTGAAGGCTCTTCTAAGGAGATGATTCAGCTCGCTGCGGCGAAAGCATTATTAGAAGATCTCGCTGCTGAAGAAACGGCTCATGCTCTGCAACCGGATCATGTCGTTCAGGCAACAGCAGAGCACTTTGGCATACGTATAGAAGATATTCTTGGCCGAGCTCAAAGCCGTGAGTTTGCTCTTCCACGTCAAATCGCGATGCACATCTGCCGCAAGCAGCTTAAGCTGCCTTTCACTCGGATTGGCGAAGTTTTTCAACGCGATCACACCACCGTGATGGCTTCTGTTACACAAGTTCAAACTCGCCTAGACCTGGCTGAGAAGGATCTGACAGCCGATGTTTACGGCATCGTTAAGAAGCTGGAAAGGTAGAAGAGAGTTCCGTAGACTTATGTCACTATAGTTCGGACATCTTTTTGTTGGGCAGAGTAGGCGCAAAGCGCCAATTGCATAATCACAAAAACTTATCTTAGTCTGAACCTGTGAAGTTTTTTTCAACTCAAATAACTTATTCTAAGCTATTTCCAAGACTGGCTTATCCAAAACTCGCGTTAGGAAAGCGAGTTTAAGCAACGGTCGGATTTCTACCCTCCGAATAGCGAAAATCATTAAATAAATAGTTATTATATATTATTTCATGCGATATTATAAATAATAATACATAACAGGTGCGATTATATGGATAGTGTTCATGTTAATTCCATCCCTGAAAATCAAAGTAACGATTTTAATAAAGAAGTGGATAAAGTATCAATTACTCCCAGTAAACAATCCGCCAATTTAGTTTCCTCCGCTCATGAAATAGCTGAGCTATCAATGCAATCCATTCAAGCTCAACAAATAGAGACGCCCAGCTCGTCTAACCAACAAACCGTTTCTATTTCCACTGCCAATACGATGCATTTGTCACCCGTACCTCGTCCAGTCGGCGATCTAGAAGCACGCGTGGAAGAGCATAATTACGCACAACAAGAGCAGAATCTGCTTGTCGCCCTGAATAATCTGGATAAGCAGGCAAAATCACAAGGCGGATTGGTCAATCAAGTAAAACAAGTAGCCAATCACCCAATCCAGTCTGCAGGAAAAGCCACCAAAAAAACCGCCAAAGCCACCAAAACTGCCGCAACATACACTCCATTTGTCGGTTCGGTCATGCATAGTCATAGGCGTAAAAAAGAGGCGATGGAATGCCATGAAAAAGCCAAAGCCCTCAAAAAAGAAATAGCCAATCCCAACCTGTCCGCGGAAGAAGCTAAATCAAGACGCACAGAGATAAAGAAGCAAAAAAAAGAAATTAAGATTCTTAAACAAGGGCTGAAGCAGTTGGATAATGCCATAGCCGATGAATACGAAGACTCTGTAAGCAACCGAATGCAGGGACGGGTGGAAGCTAGAACTCGACTTGTAGCCTCAATTAAAGCACGCGAAAAGGCTATCCTAGAAACTAGATGTAAACTCTACGATCCCGCGATTCCAGAGCAAACGCTTAAGGATAAGATAGCCGAAATTGATCAACTCCTAATCGAGCAAAAAAAACATGTGCGTAAAAGCCATGGACATGATGTCTATGTGGCCCACCCTCTGGCTTCAGGCCTCGTCCCTCTGGCTTCAGGCCTCGCCACCGAGTCGGAAGAAATCCTGAGATTTAGTGCTGAACTTGCCCTTGAGAGCGCCACTGCTGCAGGCAACTTTATTCCAGTCCTTGGTCCGGCTGTTAACCTCCCTCTGGCTGTAGTAAAAGGCTCGTTAAAAGCACGAAATGTTAAAAAAGCCATAGGTTCTCTAAGCAAGCTTAAGGAATTAAAGCGCGAAGCGAAAACCTGTCAGGCTTTAGCAGATCACTACGAAGCTGTCTCATTGGACCCTAAGCAGTCAGAAAGCACTCGAGAAGCTGGCAGGATTGAGATGGAGGTCGAACTCGAAAAAGTAAAAGTCATTAAGGACTATAGTCGAATTCAAAAAAAATATATACATAGTAAAATCGTGCACAACAGTCTAGGTCTTGCTGCCGCTACCAGCTCCGTAGGCGCGAGTGTGTCTGGTCTTCTCGTTCTGATTCCCGAACCCACCACCTCAGCCACAATGTATGGTTTATCGCTTGGTCTCACCGGAGTAAAAATTGGTTTCACGATATCAGAATTTATAGTCAAGGAAGGAAGCAAAGTTCTGGAAGCAAAGAGCGAAAAAAAACTTTGGCAGAAACGCGATTTCTTTGAAGCTCAAGAACACACTAAAGGCATAAGCCGCTCTTTTTTAGGCGTGGAAATCCGCCTTGCCCATATGATTAAGCAGGGATTCGCGCCCGTGGGGGTTGTTGAATACCACGGAATCGTTGATGAACAAGGTTATATAAAAAAGGTAAGCGAAAATGCCCAGGCCCTTGGAGACAAGCAGGAGCTAAAAAAAGGCATCGCCGTTATCACTGAATATAAAACGTTTGTTGAGGACTACTATTCTCAACTCGCCCAACAGCGCAACCTGGGGACTATTCCACCCAAAGAGGTTGAATAATGATCTCTTTTGATGAATTAGTGAAAGCTTTTTGCCAGGAGAATCATCTTCACCTGCCTATTGGGGAACAAAAAGCCGTTTTTGTCTTGAATCAAAAGTATGAAGTGACGATAGAAGAATTAGGTGATCAAAGTTTTGTACTCTATGCGACCCTGGATCTTACGGCTAGTGAGCGGCAAACAGCCTCAGAGCGCTTGTTGAAAGCAAATGCGTTTGGAAAACAGACTCTGCGCGGAGTGTTTGCGCTGGATCCAAAAAGTGAGAGGGTTCTTTTCTTTCGCCGCTTTGATAAGGAGATAGTTGATTTATCGCATTTTAAAGTTGAGTTGAATTGTTTTTTGACAGTTTTAAATCACTGGGACAATGAATTAAAAAGGTAATTTCTATGAGCCCAACTTCAGATCACCTCCAGATGTTATATCAAGTGTTGCAGACAGATGAAGATTGGGATGCAGAAATGTCTCTCTCTGCTGGTACCGAGGCAATCCCATTCGAACATCTCTTTATTCAATTTAATGCCGACAGCGAGATAGACGAGCATACGCTCGTAATATCCGTGCTAAATCGAGGGCCTCTGCAACAGTCCTTTCGATTAGAAAAAATAGGCGATCTCCTGCAGGTCGTATCTCCATTTCCGTACGAGATAGAGGCATCTAAAGTATTGGAAGTTAATCGATTATTAGCGCTGCTGAATAAAATTCTAGTGGTGGGCTGTTTTGGATATGACGAGCGGGAAAAAGGATGCTATTACCGCTTCACCTATCCTCTAATGACCTCATCTCTAGATTATGATTATATTGGAGTCGTCATTCGGCTTGTTTGCGAGGTAATCGATACCTATGCACCTACCATTGAACAAGTATCTGCAGGCGTCACTACTGTCGATGCCCTTCTGTCCCAACCAGACACAGGGATTTGAAGTAAAGGTCTAGTACAGATTTTCCAAAGACGTTCTTCTCTCTTTCCTGAAATTCCGCCTTTTGTTAGACTGCCCACGACCTTTCGGAGTATAGCGCAGCTTGGCTAGCGCGGCTGCTTTGGGAGCAGTAGGTCGGGGGTTCGAATCCCTCTACTCCGACTCAGACCCTCACGCTTGCGTGAGGGTCTTTTATTCTACCGAAATACGGAGAATCTTATGAGCGTCGGCTACTGGTTTGCGTGGAATCCTAATCCTTATGCATTTTACATCGAGTGGCTGGGCCGTCCGGTGGCGTGGTATGGGATTTTGTTTGTTCTTGGATTTATGTGTGGGTACAGGATTATTGCTGGCATGTTTGCGCGTTATATTCGCGAACGCGGCGAGCTTACGGTCTATCATGTGACGAACTGGAACATACTTCTGGAGCGCTTAAAAGCAGCTTTAGAGCATCCGCAAGACGACCCTCTGCATTCTGTATTTGTTGGGTTGCCGCGCGAGGTGCGCAAGGGCATTGCTAAGGATCGTCCTTTAGATGCTGAGACGAAGGAAGCGATTGTGTCGGTGATGAACGGTGAGAATCGTGCTATTGTCGAAAAGGAGCTTTCATCGGCCTTAGAGCCTGTTTCCAGCATTGCTACGCGTATGACAGATCGTCTGACGTGGAATGTGGTTCTGGGTACGATTGTGGGTGCGCGTTTGGGTCATGTATTGTTTTACGAGTTGGGTGAATATTGGAGCCGACCATGGGATATTTTGAAGACCTGGGAAGGCGGTCTAGCGAGTCATGGTGGTGCTTTGGGTGTGATGCTGGCTCTATACTGGTCTGTTCGGTATATGCGTCGCTACGCGCCATCTATGAGCGTTTTGCGGCTGTTTGATATGGTCGCTGTGCCAACAGCTCTCGTAGCGTGTTTTATTCGGTTAGGAAATTTTGTGAATCAGGAGTTGGTGGGGATTCCTACGGAGCTTCCTTGGGCGGTTTTATTTGGGAATCCTGCGGACAATGGTCCGTTAGATCCTCGGCACCCGGTTCCCTTATATGATGCGTTCGCCAATTTGGCGATCTTTTTTCTTTTGTTTAGTCTTTGGCGCAAGAGGGGACTGCTTTGCGTGAGGGAATCCTCATCGGTTGGTTTTTTGTGCTCTGTTTCACTGCGCGGTTTTTCATTGATTTCATCAAAATGCCGATGGAGAGCACCATAGAGACTGGATTCATCCAGATGGGCCAGTGGTTGAGCATTCCCTTTGTGTTGCTGGGAGCGTATTTGCTCTCAAGGTCGTGGTCAGCACAGGGTTGTACAGTCATACGCATCAGGTTAAGATAGTTTTTTGATGCTTATATAATTGATAGCAAACTCGTTGCGACAAGAAACCCCTCGAAGGGCTCTGTGCACGACAAAAATTGATCTAGTAAGGTTGTTGCGACAGGAAAACCCTCGAAGAGGGTTTCTGAATGTAGCCCACCGTGAACCTTGCGAGCGAAGCGAAGACAGGTGTAACGGTGGGGAAATGTGCCAAAAACCTATTGCACCCCCGAAGGGGCGTGCCTCAAGAGATTTTAAATCAACGGGTTGAGGCACTCTCGTTCGAGAGTGCGAACTCTATTTTGCCCATATTCCCACCGTTACACCTGTCTTCGCTAACGCTCGCAGGTTCACGGTGGGCTACATTCAGAAACCCTCTACGAGGGTTTTCCTTTTGCAACAAGCTTGCTATCAAAATATGCGCATCAAAAACTTATCTTAGCCTGATGCGTATGCCTGCCCATCCTGTTCCTAAATCATCTGATCTGCAAGTACTCATTTGTGCGTTGGTCCTTCCACTTCTAAAGTTAACCCTTAACTGCGTTGATCCTTCCACTTCTAAAGTTAATAGTCAACCTGATCTCAGGATGGGGGAATCTCTTTGGTAACAAGCCCTGTCTTGGGACACCGATAGGAAATACATATACTACTGCGGTAGGAAGACTAGAATCATAGTTTACAAAGTCAATAAATTGGAGAGTTGATGGCATTTCTTGATTGTATTTCTCAGTTAAAAGGATAAAGATATAATAATTCGCGGGGGGCAATTTCTGTTTTACCCAGGTGCTTATATGAGCGTCATTTTTAGATCCAAATGTGTTGTTAAAGTGAAGCCGATGTCTACTTACAGTTGGCTTGCAAAGATTGGCAAGACTCAAACGGAATGAGCCGAGCGCGCGCTTGCAGGTATATCGATTATGCCAGATGTACACTGCACCCGCCGCAATAGCACCGGTCATCAAAATCCCGATTCCAATCAAATACAACTTTGAATTGCGTTTGCCCGTGTATTGAATAACCTGATCAGTCTGTGGCTTAAAAGTAACAGGCAAAAATGAAGAAACTCGAGACAACATAAAATATCTTCTATTTGAAAATTAATTGTTGATTATAGTGCATTTTTATCAATATTAATACAACATTATTATTGATTGATATGAGAGCGAGGTAAAAAGTTCCGGTTCTCATAGTGGATCATCTGTGCTTCTTGGTCGGTTAATTAGCCCCAAGAACAGGAGAAATACACCAATTCCTATGGGGTGAATGCGAGGGACTTTGGAGCAAATTTCTCAAAGTCGCCAATGAGCTTTCCAGTGGTTTGTAGTAAGAAGTTTTGGAAAGTAGGTTTAATTGAACCATTTACTCTCTTAGTTTGTTGTTAATGCAAATATTATAACAAACGGTTATGTTTTTTGTAAATAAATAATTTTTAATAATCAACAGTGTTGAGGTGCGCGACCTTAGTTTTGGAGTGCGGCGACAAGTCGCCGCACTCCAAAGCGCTACGCGCCATCTATTTAACGCGAGTTTTGGATAAGCCAGTCTTGGAAATAGCTTAAAGTAAGTGATTTGAGTTTAAAAAACTTCACAGGTTCAGGCTAAGATAAGTTTTTGTGATTATGCAATTGATAACAAGCTCATTACGACAGGAAGACCCTCGTAGAGGGTCTCTGAATGTAGCCCACCGTGAACCTGCGAGCGAAGCGAAGACAGGTGTAACGGTGGGAAAATGTGTCGAAAACCTATTGCACCCCCGAAGGGGTGTGCCTCAAGCTATTTGTAATCAACGAGCTGAGGCACTCTCGTTCGAGAGTGCGAACCCTATTTTGCCCATATTCCCACCGTTACACCTGTCTTCGCTGACGCTCGCAGGTTCACGGTGGGCTACATTCAGAGACCCTCTACGAGGGTCTTCCTGTCGTAATGAGCTTGTATCAATTGCATAATCACAAAAACTTATCTTAGCCTGAACCTGTGAAGTTTTTTTCAACTCAAATAACTTATTCTAAGCTATTTCCAAGACTGGCTTATCCAAAACTCGCGTTAGTTACGCTTATTTTGACAACATTGGGCTAGTACCGGCAGCCACTCCAAAAGCACGTCGTCCTTCTAATCACTTTGCAGCTTTTTCCAGACCGAATTGACAGATTCAATTTTTTGTCCGTAGGGCACGATGCGGCGTTGTACGAAACGGTTCCAAGAAGGGAGTGTGTCTTGGGTCAAAATCTCGTAGTAGCCCCATTGAATGGGGGATTGTTGTTGTTTCTGGATTGCATTGACGACGAGGCGAATGCTCAGTCCTTTGTGACGGAAGCGAGGATCGATGTACAGCGCAGAATAGCGGATCATCTCTTCACCGACGCGATGGGTGATCATCCAGGCTACGACTTCACCGTCATAGCGTAGTCCTAGGCTATTGCTCAGCTCGATGCGGTTTTTGTCACGCATCACAGGACTCACCGGAGTGGGAATTGCACCTTGCATCACTTTATAGTGGATCATCTGTGCTTCTTGGTCGGTTAATTCGCCCCAAGGGAACTCTTCAAATCCTGTCGGAAGGGGAGGAATACGTGCAAACCAAGGTGGATTCAGGGCATAAACATCGTGATGGTAGCGTTGGAGAAAAGGCTTTGGAAGAGACCATCCCGGGCCAGTGGTTAGTTGCTTTAGGATAGGAAGATCTGGGTGATCGGATGGAAGGAGCGCGGTCAGGATGAGATCGCCGTTTTGTGTAATCGTGTCGATCAATAGATTGGTCATTTTGCGTGCGATACCTTGACGCCTATGAGACGGTAGAACGTACAGATGTTCGAGTTCATATCCGCCGATGATAGGGCTTGCAACCATAAGACCTACAGGCTTCCCCTGATCGAAGGCGGCATACCCGAGCAGCTGTGTATTTGGCGTATAAAAACGACACGAATCATAAGGCAAAAGTAGAGAACGGTATGGCTCACTTTCCCAGTTTTTTCGTGCGATCGAAACGATCTCAACCATGGACCTGTTCCATTATGCGAAGCAGTTGACTGAATTCGCCCAATCCTACGGAATGGATGAGGAGATACAGACCGTGTGTAAGTGGCAGGTCATGGAGGTGGAGGGCGTACTCTGTTTCCAATGTCTTCCTAGCCTCATCCACGGATGTTCCTTCGCAAACTAAGCTAGTTAATTTCTCTAAAATCTTCGCATCTTGTTGATAGAAGGAATAGATCTGACCGATATTTGCCAGGGCTTTTTTTTCTGCGGTCGTCAGTTTGTTCTGTTCTTGGTAGTCGTATAAAACACCGTCTACGTCCATGCTGAGAAGGTCTTGTATAGCGATGGTAAAAGTCATGTCTGGCGCGGATTTGTTCTGAAAGAGATTCATGTTTTGTTTGAAACGAGATTGCATTTCGTGCTGTTGCTGAGGCGATCCGATATGCTGACAGACATCTTTAAGAGAGGTGAAAGGCGTGGGTTGTTCTTTTAGGTTCCAAGGAAGCACACAGCGGCTTTGTTGATTTCTGGGATCGAGCAGGCTCAGAGTCATGGCGATGTGGATGCTGTAGGGAATATACTCGCGTAGGTAGCCCTCCAGACCATGCCAGGGGCGCGTTGGAAGTGATTGTGTGGGGTAGCGCGATCCTGCGAGATGGAGTGAAGGATGTAGAAGTGGATTCCATTCCATCACACCACGCAAATGTTTTTCTTCTGATCCGAAAGGAAGGTTCAGGCAGATCATCGGCTTTGTTATGTATTCAGACATACCTGCTGAGGCAATTTGCGTGCTCCATTGCGTTGAGGCGAACACGATTTTGGGGTCGTCTAGAAACTTTTGTAGAGGCACATAGGAGATATTGAATTTAGTCGCGCGTCCGATGGAGGTTCCGGCGGCGGAGGTGTATCGTTGCGAGGATTCCTGCGCGAAAAATGCGTGGCAGAACAGGTTAGAGTGAGGGATTTCCATGTCATCATCTAGCATAAAGATCGTATCACCGGCGTTTTGTGTGTTACCAAGCACGTGTGTCTGGAAGAGGTCTTTAAGAAGTTGCGGTTTTGCGGAAAGCATCGCGTCTACAGTATGGTGGCCTTTCAAAAACAGTTGTTTTAGGACAGGTGTCAGTAGAAAAATGCAGTTGCGTGCGCCACCGAATCCTAGTTTTCCCGTTCCTGTTGTATTCACGAGGCGTTCTACGCCAATGATTTTTGCCAGTGCAAGAATATCCGACAGGGAAAGATGTAGGATGGGACAGTTGTATTCTAGCGAGAGTTTTTTGATGGTGCGTTGGTTTTTGGAAAAAATTTGTGGGTTGGATTGGTCATAGATGAAGAGAGGGATTTGTTGCAGTGAGCTCGTGATAGCTTTAAGGCCATCTAACAAAGAAGGCAGTGCGGGTAATTCTTCCAGCCTTTTGTTTTGGGTTGGAATGGCGAAGGAGAGGCTATGAAGGCCTTTATCATACTTTTCAGGTTTTTGGCTCAGAGTTTCTACATGTAAGAGGATGTTGAGGACAAACGAGAGAAAAGAGAACATTTCCGCTTGAGGGATATCTGACAAGGCCTCGGGACGAGAGAAAAGATCATTAAGGAGCTGCAGCTTATCATGCAAAGAGGTTTCGGGTTGCTGTTCCCCTTGCCAAAAGAAGGGAAGTCCGTTGTAGAGTCCGAACACGCGTGTAAAGGTTTCAAATTCAGTGAGCGATGGCGCGTACCCAAATCGTCGCTGGAGCACTTGCTTGCGCTGTTCTGCTTGTTCTAAATCGCGACCCAGCATTTGAGCGATGATCACAGGCGATTCTATGATCATATTCACCAATTTGCGAAATAGTTGAAAACAGACTTCTGTCTGTTTACGAGAGAACACCTCCTGAAACGCGAGCATATTGATGAGGTCCAACGGTATCTGCTGTTGGCTGTCGTAATAGTAGCTGCGCAGCCCATGGGTCAGTTTGTGAAGGGGATGAGTTGGTGGGTAGAGGGTTTTCAAGGTGCTCAGGATGATGTACGAGCCTTCTCGATAATGTCGAAATAAGTGGTAGATCAATTGAACAGTTTCAGGGATCGTGAGTTCGCTTAGAGCGCGCTTTAGAGTAGCTGGAGAGGCTATTTCTGCGAGACGCTGCAGTAGATCAAAGTCATCTAAATCGGAGATTTGTAGGTGCGTGAAGAAACGCTCGTACTGGATAGCGGTTAGAAAACGCTTGCGGTCCGTCGGGGTAAGCATTCCTGCACGTTAGCAGGGGTGTATTTTTAGCGCAAAGCCGTAAAGATTCACAAGGGCGGTTTAAGACACCAAATTATAAAAAATAAAAAAAACAGGATAAGCAAGATCGCCTGCGGCGGCAGGATGGGCAGGATGATGGTTGTTTGGCTGAGGTTTTGTTGGTTTAATCTATGCTTTTTGATTAAACGCAAAGACGCAAAGAAATTTTTTGGAGGTGATCTTGCGAAGCAAGCTGAGTGGAACCGGCACCGAGGCCAGCAAGGGCGCTACAAGGGTGTATCGATCATGATTCCCTTGCTGGCTCTCAGGTGCCGGTTCCGGCCTATTGAGCTGCGCTCAAAAAAAGAACTATTCTTGAAATCATCATCCTGCTCATCCTGCCGCCGCAGGCGATCTTGCCTATCCTGTTTTTTTATTTTTCTATAGCTTTGTGTCTTTTAAACTAACCCTACTTCGCCTTTCCGCCTGATGTCTTCTTAGACGGTACTTGCACCTCGACCGGTTTTACTGGTGTAGAAGCAATTTGCTTGGTGGTCCACCACTGCTGCAATGCGCCTAGCAAGGTAGAGGAGAGCCAGTAAATGTTCAGGCCTGAAGGGAAATTATAGAACATCACGGTGAACACGACGGTCATCATGCTGCCCATAGCGCGTTGTTGCCGCTGCTGATCGGTCATGTTGTTGACATCGACTTTAGGTGCCATCAAGCGTTGCTGCAAGAACATGGTCGCGCCCAACAAAATAGGCAGAAGGTGGAATTCTGTGCCGACAAAAAAGATCGGCGTATTCCAACTAAACAACACATCAGGACTTGCTAAGTTATCGATCCATCCCGGAATAAACGACGCACCGCGCAGCTCGAAGTTCGACTTAAGCAGGTCGTACATACCAATCAAGAATGGCATCTGGATCAGCATAGGGAAGCAGCCAGACAATGGGTTGACTCCACGTTCTCGATACAGATTCATCACCGCCATCTGCGCTTTGCGAGGATCTTTTTTGAGTTTTTCCTGCAACGCTTGGACTTCGGGGTTGATCTGCTGCATACGGGCCATGGACTTCATCGACCAAGCATTGAGCGGATACATCATGATACGCAAAACAACAGTCACGAGGAAAATTGAGAGCGCCCAAGACCCTGTTAATCCATGAATGGCATTCATGATCAGCAAGAGGAACTTCGAAAATGGTTCGGAGATGGTGGTGAAAATACCGAAATAACTTTGGCAATCGACATATTTAGGATTGTAACCAGTGGCTGGATCAGAAAGCGCGTCATCGACCTTATTTAAGATCGTATCAGAGAAGGGGCCTGCATAGAGGCGAAAACGCATAGAGCCGCCGCTCTCTTTCAGTGGGAGCAGGAATTCATACCCAGGGAGGTCGCTGGTTTTGTATTTGTCATTATTTGCATCGAGGACCATTAGTCTAGAAGGGGCCGTTCTTGACGATACGCGGAGGGCCTTATATCCATCACCGATCTCGCTCAGAGGATCCAAAATGAGTCCGAAGAAACCATTGGAGTCGCAGACCCAGTCAGGGTGGGTTGAGCTGACAGTTACAGCATCTTTCGGCAAGTCAAGCTGCTCTACCTCGCCTTTGCTATTGCGCATCAAACGCAGTTTAAGAGCAGGCGCTGGTGCGCTAGAGATCAGCTCCACTTCAGGAATGCCTGAGGTGAGCCATAACCCGGCTGCTGTACCATCTACGTCAACTTTAAGTTCTACAGTGTAAGGTGCAGCGGGATCTTGTTTCAGAGAGTAAGTTTTTGTTATGCGTCGATGTGTTTGCTGGGTTTCAAACACGATGGTGTCTTGTGTAAACTGCTTCACCTGATAGACGCGTTCAGCGGTCTCAGGGTACTCGGAAACAATGTTCAGCGCGTAGTAGTGCGGATTAAGCGTAGAGGTAACTTGGCCATTTTTTCCGTATACCGCGCGACGTAGTAGAGGGTAGTATCCGCCTAGGTGCCCTTGCGCTACTTGCTGTACCTTCCCGTCGCTTCCCACGATTGAATAGGCATGTCCAGGAAACAGCGCATCCGCTGGAAAGCGCTCAATCATATCGCGGTCTGTCTCAATCTCCTTAACCACGCTCACTTGATTCGTTTCCGACTCAAATGGCAAGTTAATCTCGACAATTGCCCCGCCAACGTTGGTGAATACAATCTGCTGGTAGTCATTTTGCAAAACATAGAATTTCTGCGTCGTCGCTTCTTTATTATCGGTCACAATAGCAGGTGTCTCGACAATAGGTGAAAGCGCAGAGAGAGGAAACGCATTCAACGCTTTGAATTCTTGTGTGCTAGGTTCGTAGATGCCGATTGGCAGGAAGCCACTAACCGTTTTACGCAATACAATGGAGTTAGAAGTTGGTAGGGCAAAGCGTTGACGCAGCTCGGGATCTAGTTGATTCGCCACCAGGCTAAAGTGGCCATCTTTGAGTTCGCCTAAGGCGACGGAGACTGTTTTTGGATGCTCTTTAGAAGGGGTGACGACCTGCAATTCATACGTGCCCAGCTCTGCAGGTTCGGCGATCTTCAAAGCAGTTGCATCGGCGCTTAAGTAGATTGCGGGTAGATCTGTTCCACTCGTAGATTTTAGTGTGTAGGGACGGCCAGCAACATAAACTTTCTGCGGCAGTGACTGTGTCCAGCCTAGGACAAGGATTCCGCCTTCGGCCTGCACAGCTGTTGTTAGCGGCTTAGTACCGGCCTCGTCCGCATCGATCTGGACCAAGGGGAGTTCGTCCTTCGTCAATGTGCGACGCCCAACCTCAGCTGACAGCTCCTTCTGCTTTTGTACCTTGACCTTCTCCTGTACTTCTAGCCACTCCTTGTTGTGCTCTTGCTGATGATAAGCAAAAAAGAGGTTCATCCCAAAAAAGGTGATGGCCATTAAAATAAGAAAAATAAAGGTGCGCCGATCCATAAGAAAATCCCGTACTCCAAGATGTAAAGAGTACGAGATTAGCAGAGCGAGCGTTTATGCGCTAGTTATTAGGCAGCAGCAGCTCCTGCTCTTAGCTTATAAGCTTTATACTGGCTGGCGCCTAGGTCAATCAGGAACAAGGTAATACTTACATATAAGAAGCCAGAAGAAACGAACTTTAAGTAAGGCAACGCCGGTTGCACCGTGGCGACGTAAGGGGCGACAAACTTTACGGTCTTTGCTGTCATCTTGACTCCGCCATAGACGACTTCTACCGTTTTTCCCAAGACTTTCAGATGTCCTTTTTTTTGCGCTTTGCGAAGTTCCTCTGGGTAACTTGTTACCTTACCAGCGAAGCTGACAACCGATCTGGCGGCATCAAGACCATTCGAAATCGGACCAACAGCAACAACCTCTGCAATATAGAAGGCAGTATCGAGAACTAAGTTGATCTTTTTTAACACCTTTTCGTCACCGCGGTCTAACGGGCAACCTGTGACCGCTGACGCAACGTGATCAGCAACGAACTTAACGCACTGCACCTTAGACTTGATCACCCAGTAGGTAACGACAACATCCGAAGCAGCCCCGGCGGCGTTAAGTACAGGACTCAAGTCGATTTCACCAACTAGCTCTGCTACGCGCTCTTGAAGATCATGACCAACTGAAGCCCAGCCCGAAGTGTCGAAATCGGAGAACCCTTTCCAATCTACTTGCCCTAAGCCTCTTATCGCTTCACTGATCATGTTTGTTAGTCCTTTTGTTGTTTTTATACATATATTATAAGCATTACCTTTGATTTTTGTCAAATTATTGTTATTGTTTAATGATTGGGTGAGGCTAATTGAAAGACGGTTTCACGAATACTTGCACGGTTAACTATGGACAGAACTGGACGTTCTGGACAGTTTCGCTAAATTTCAGAGCGTAGAATTTTTAAATTTTCAGGATAACAGGATGAACAGGATAAATAGAAAATCTCAACTAATTTTACCAATTTTTAATTTTATCCTGTTCATCCTGTTATCCTGAAGAAAAAAGAAAAATTGCTTTGTCGACAATCTACTATGGAGCACATCCTAAATTTTTTTTCTTAATTAGCTTTTTACGCGATTCTGGACAGTTTCGTTAAATATTCAGAGCGTAGAATTTTTAAATTTTCAGGATAACAGGATGAACAGGATAAATAGAAAATCTCAACTAATTTTACCAATTTTTAATTTTATCCTGTTCATCCTGTTATCCTGAAGAAAAAAGAAAAATTGCTTTGTCGACAATCTACTATATGGAGCACATCCTAAATTTTTTTTTCTTAATTAGCTTTTTACGTGATTCTGGACAGTTTCGTTAAATATTCAGAGCGTAGAATTTTTAAATTTTCAGGATAACAGGATGAACAGGATAAATAGAAAATCTCAACTAACTTTAACAATTTTTAATTTTATCCTGTCTATCCTGTCATCCTGAAGAAAAAAAGAAGAATCGATTGGTGCCCTTGCGGGCTAAGTTTTAATCATAATGCAAAAGCAGATTTTTTATTTTCAGGATAACAGGATGAACAGGATAAATAGAAAATCTCAATTAATTTAAACAATCTTCAATTTTATCCTGTCTATCCTGTCATCCTGAAGAAAAAAGAAAAATTGCTTTGTCGACAATCTACTATGGAGCACATCCTAAATTTTTTTTTCTTAATTAGCTTTTTACGCGATTCTGGACAGTTTCGTTAAATATTCAGAGCGTAGAATTTTTAAATTTTCAGGATAACAGGATGAACAGGATAAATAGAAAATCTCAATTAATTTAACCAATTTTTAATTTTATCCTGTTCATCCTGTCATCCTGAAGAAAAAAGAAAAATTGCTTTGTCGACAATCTACTATATGGAGCACATCCTAAATTTTTTTTTTCTTAATTAGCTTTTTACGTGATTCTGGACAGTTTCGTTAAATATTCAAAGAGTAGAATTTTTAAATTTTCAGGATAACAGGATGAACAGGATAAATAGAAAATCTCAACTAATTTAACCAATTTTCAATTTTATCCTGTTTATCCTGTCATCCTGAAGAAAAAGAAAAATTGCTTTGTCGACAATCTACTATTCAGATCATTTATCGGCCAAAATTATGAAGCTGTCTCAGATCGTCCAGTTCTGTCCATAGTTAGTCATGCAAAATCCTGCGCGCGGAAGCGCGCCCTTCCCCAAATTGGCAAAACCGGTTATAACGGAGCTCTTTTTAGGAGAATCTATGCGACTGTTGTGTCTTTGTTTATTTTGCTTCTTATCTTCCATCCAGCTAACTGCTGAGGTGGCTCCCCAGGCGAAGGTTGACCTGGCGATTAAGTGGGCGAAGGAGCAGGAGTTGGAGCGCGCCTTTCAGCTATTTTTAGAGGCTTTGGACGAGACAACTCCTCAACCAACGCCTGAATTTTCTGCTACAGAGCAGCAGCTGTACGACGAGGTGCAGCAGCTTTATCTGTCGCAGCCAAGCCGAAAAGCTAAAGAAGTGGCCGCTAAGTTGCGTCAAGACTACGGTCATACTGTAGCTTTGCATCCAGACTATTATCGACTGCAGTACCTTTTGGCGCTGGCGTATGCGAACAGTGAGAAATTCGATGAGTTTTTTATTCGCTTCTACCCGAGCTATCAGCACGTTCCTGACCACTATCTGGCGGACAAAACGCGGGCTCTATTAGGAATTAAATTAATGCTTTGGGCGAAAACACCCGAGGAAAAAGCGCGCTATCGCGATCAGGTATACCAATATGTCCAGTGTGGCCTCAGCAAATATCAAGGGGATTATAGCCTCTATAAGATGTCGGTTGCGTTTGCTCCAAAAGAGGAAAAAGTCCAAGTAACCGCTACATCCTTGAACAATATGCTCGGCTGCCCCTATGATCCTGCCGAGAGAGGAGTTCCTCTTTTTTATTAAAGAAGCGGCAGACATAGGCCGACTTGACCTCGCAGAGCGCTTGTTAGACCAGGGGCGGGCGCAATATGGGGAGAGCCGAACGGTTAAGTCTGCCGAGGAGTTGATCGCAGCGCACAAAGGAGCTTAAACATGGATAGTCGGGGATTTTGGAGCGACTCGCAAAGCATGGCGGCGTTGGCGACTGCGGCGGAACTTGGAGATCATCAGCTCCTTAGACGACTAGGTCGCGGAGCGTTGGGCGAGGCCTTTTTGGCTCAGCATCGGCTGATGAAACGTCCTTGTGTCGTGAAGATATTACCTGAAGATCTTGTGTCTACAGAAGGCTTCCTTGGGCGATTTGAGTCCGAAGTGGTGCGTTTAGCTCAGCTTGAACATCCTCATCTGGCGCGTTTGCACAATATTGTAGAAGTAGAAGGTCGCTATGGGTTAGTCTCAGATGCTATTGTAGACGGTATTGGTCACAGCGTAAACCTAGCTCAATGGATCCAAAAGCATGGAAAAGGACTATCTGAAGATAGTTTATATCATCTTTTGCTTCAGATAGCCGAGGCGTTGGACTCCGTACACAAACATTCCTTTCACGGTGGACTTAAGCTGAATAATATCCTGTTGAGAAATGGGCAGGAGCCGTTGGATATTGCGCTGACGGATATCGGTGTGGCGCGTATATTAGGTTGGGGAAATCATCTTTTACGTACCTTCCAAGCGGTTGTAGAGACCACTACAGGTCATCTGAGCGAAGCCCATCGCAGTTACCTGCAAACCTGGGCGTTCATGGCTCCAGAACAACGCTGGGGACGGGGAGAGACCGAGGTAACATCTCGTGCTGATGCTTACAGCTTTGGCGTTTTGGTTTATTATCTGCTAGTTGGTGAAGTGCCGGAAGGAGTAGTAGAATTTCCCTCGCTAGAAGCTTATCGACTTCACTGGGAAGAGCTTGTGCGTAGCTGTCTGCAACGCGACCCGCTTCGCCGTCCCGCTTCGCTAGTAGATGCGATGCGTCATCTCGTTGGCGAAGTCGTTTATGACACCCCTCAGCCTATTATTCAGACCTCTCAGCTCACACGGCCCACTGTCGACTTGAATCCGGAACTTGCCCTGCGCGTCGACTCGACGGTCCGCGTCTATCAAGCCGAAGAAAAGCAGCACGACGATATTCAGGCAATTCCTACGGAAATGATTGTCATTCCTGCTGGCAGATACCTAAGAGGTAGCATCGATGGACAGCGCGATGAGATCCCTCGTCATCAGATCAACCTTCCTAGCTATGCCATCGACGTCCATCCCGTCACGAACGAGCAATTTGTCCGCTTTCTCACTGCTATGGGCGGTGAAAAGGATCTCTATCACCGCGACCTCATCCGGCTGCGCGAATCTCGCATCAAACGCAGCGGCGGTCGTCTCAGTATTGAATCCGGTTATCAGAAGCATCCCGTCGTCGGTGTCACCTGGTATGGGGCCTTTGCCTATGCCAAGTGGGTAGGAAAACGTCTGCCTACCGAAGCTGAATGGGAAGTCGCCGCTAGCGGGGCAGGGCAGGAACTACGTTATCCGACCGGCGACACTATCGATAAGAATCAAGCCAACTACTTCAGCGCAGACACTACGCCCATCGCTATTTATCCTCCCACTAATGGTCTGTATGACGTTGCAGGCAATGTCTACGAATGGTGCCAAGACTGGTATGATTACAACTTCTACGAAAAATCTGTGCAAGAACCAGATAATCCCAAAGGACCCGTACAAGGTGTTTACCGCGTACTGAGGGGGGGCTGCTGGAAGAGCCTAAAAGACGATCTGCGCTGCTCCAGAAGGCATCGCAATAATCCAGGTACAGTCAACGGCACTTACGGGTTCCGTTGTGCTGCAGACGTCCGCTAGAGGATCCAATGACCGCTGTTCTATTTGTTTGCATGGGCAATATCTGCCGCTCCCCAGCCGCCGCAGGCGTTTTACGCCACATGGCAGCAGAAAAAGGCAAAGATCAATCCTTACTCATCGATAGCTGTGGCCTTGGCGACTGGTACACAGGACACTCCCCTGATGATCGTATGCAAAAAGTTGCTCTAATGCGTGGCTTAGTCCTTTCAGGGCATGCTAAACGCTTCAAAAAAGACTTCTTCCAAAACTTCGACTACATCCTCGCCGTCGATCAAGAAGTACTCAGACGCCTCCAAGATTTCGCAAAAACGACCCAAGATCGGTCACGGCTGCACCTCATCACCGCGTACAGCAAAAGCTTCCATAATCAAGAAATCCCCGATCCCTTTTACGGTGATGACGGTGCCTTCGAAATCGTCCTCGATATGCTTGAAGATAGCTGTGAAGGCCTCCTAGAAGCTATTTAATAGAGACACCAGGGACAATGCGTAGCGCTGTGGTAGCATTAAATTTGCTTTTTTATCGTTCTATCGTTCTATCGTTTTTATCGTTAAAAAAGAAAAAATCTGTGTTTTCTGTAGTATAAAACATTTATAATTCGTGTGTTAAGCATGAACTTTATTATGCAACAACGCCCCTTCTATCTCCCTTAATAAAAAAAATCTCTTTATAGCTAGTCTTTCGTTTTTTTCATCAGGTAATGCTTAAATATTTATTTTAAAAAAACACAAAACTTTAATTTATATAGATCTTTATCAGGGTAATGCTTATATTTCCGCATCGTTCCGATTTTAAACTTCTTATAAACACCACAATCCCTATTTTTGAGACCAAACGTGCAATCAACCCTTTTACCTCTCCTACCAACCATTAACCCTTATCCAACACCTGTCACTGTTAGTGGGGTGGGCTCACTTCCCCAACCAGCGGGCAAAATCACCTTTTCCAAAGATCTAGAGATTCCAATATTAGATCTAGAGAACGCACCACCGCCGCGAAAAATCCCTGAAAATACACGGATCAAACTTCTCGAACATCAACCTGAATATGTCATTGAGCTGCTCAGAGACTCTCAAGGATTCCTGAGTGTTCCCCTTGAGGGGTTTCATTGGGAGCCAGATCGATTCCTTGTTTACGCTTTTTATGCGGCGAATGAGAATTATCAGGTTACATCAGTTTATTATGGTGTAACCGAGAATTGTCGAGAGCGTTTGGAGAACTACAGAGCGTTATTCGCCAATGTGTATCACAACAAGGTTCTGGCTGAAAAAAAACTTCTTGAGGCGAATCCTTCAACGGAAAAGCCCGCAAAGCCAATGGCGTTGAAGTGGACTAAAGGTGTGCAGTTCGAAAGGTACAGCCGCCAGGTACATAGAGCTATGTTTGAGGCCGCACATCCTTGCTGGGGCGTCGTCACCTTGCCGAACAGTAAGACCTCTATGCTTCGTCATGAGAAGATTCAAATTCGCCTCGCTAGAAGGGCTGTTAATGCTCATAAAGTTACGTTCGAGGTCCTTAATGTACAAAAGGGTAGTAAACGCATTGGAAGGTCTGAAGTTCCTAGTCCCATAAAACCGACCTTAATAAAAAGAAAGCTTAATGACGAGGAGCACCAGCAGTTAAAATTAAGAAAGTTAGAACTAGAACCTGAAGAATCATTTCTTCTGCCAATACGCCCGATAAGGTGTTGAGAACTAGTTTTTATTCGTAATTATTTTTAAAATACTTCTGACAAATTTCTGTGACAACAATTAATTGGTAATGCGTACTAATTAATTGTTGTTTGTTTTTATATTCTTCGTTGTTATTATTTGTGTTTTTGTTGAGTTTTGTAATTTAATTTAATGAAATAATTAATTTATTTTAAAAGGATATAGTATGACACCGAATTTGTTAAATTTTTTATCTTTGCCTGTAACAAGCCCATCTGAGACGATTACTTCTGTTTCGGCACTCCCGTTGGTGATGCCGACCCTTTCTATTTACCCGCCGCTAATGAAAGAGATCGTCTTTTCCGCCTATGATAAGAGCGTTAGAATTCCCGTTGCAGAACCTGACAATGCTCCATCTCCTCGCAAACTCCCTTTGAACACAAAAATTGATTTACTTCAGCATCAGGCTCCCTATGTTGTCAGCCTAAGAAAGGATAGAGAGGGTTATTTAAGTGTTCCTCAGTTCGGTCACCATTTCAATCGATATGGCAATATGGTGTATGTATTTTATACAACGGACGATGAACTGAATGTAACCGGAGTTTATTACGGTCAAACGACTGAGCCATTTAAACGCATGAGTAAATACAATACGCTGTTTCGGGATGCGCAAGATCGGCTTCAAGAAGGTGAAACCGGGGTACGGACACTAATAGAGACTAAGAAAGGGGTAAGATCCAGGAAAGGGACATCGAACGCAGAATGCCTAAGAAAAGTCTACCAGACGATTGTTGGTTCTAAGCGCTCTTTTTGGGGTGTAATTACACTGCCGAGTAGTGAAGATTCTATGAACCGCCATGAAGCCATTCAAATCAAACTCGCTAAACAAGCTGAAAAAATTATGCAGTCGGGGTTTATCGTGCTTAATATGCGTGGTGGTCGGATGTGTCTTGGCTCTATCGAAATTCCAAGTCCTATGAAGCCGATCGTAGCTCCAGCACAAATGGATGTGATTGTTAGGAGCTGTGTGAAAAGGAAATGCAACTTTGACGTTGAGGAGACGGAAACGGAAACTGCAGATTTGAAAAAGATGAAATTAGAAGAGGACTCAGAAGTTAAGGTAAAGTTGCTCGCAGCAACACCTAAAAGAGTGAAGAAGCCTGTGGTGACGAAAGCTGCTGGTGGGTTTGTCTTTCACGATTACAGTCCTAAGCAGTAATTAGATTTTTGGTCTGATTTCGACAATAAAAAACGGTCATGGTATCTTGTTTGCTGCCATGACCTGTTTATTTTGTGGGAGAGTTGATGAAGCTTCTTTTGTCTAAGCCGCGCGGTTTTTGTGCGGGTGTGGATCGTGCTATTGAAACTGTAGAGAAGGCTTTAGAGCTTTGGGGGCGCCGGTCTACGTCAAACATGAGATTGTGCATAACCGCCATGTGGTGGATGATCTTAAGCGCAAAGGTGCGATTTTTGTTGAGGATCTCGACGATGTGCCTGAAGGGGCTCGTGTCATTTATTCCGCGCATGGGATTCCGCCTTCGGTGCGTGAGCATGCGAAGCGTCGCAATCTGATTGAGATTGATGCGACCTGTGGTCTTGTCACGCGTGTGCATTCGGCTGTAAAGCAGCATGCGGCGAAGGGGTATCATATTATTTTGATCGGGCATAAGAAGCATGTTGAGATTATTGGGACAGCGGGAGAAGCACCTGATGCGACGACGATTGTCGAGACGGTTGCTGATGTGGAGAAACTGAATTTTGCACCGGATCAAAAGCTTTTTTATACGACACAGACGACATTAAGTTTGGATGATGTCAGGGAGATCACAGACGCTTTATTGGCGAAGTACCCGCAGACGAAAACGTTGCCTAGTTCCTCGATCTGTTATGCGACAACGAACCGTCAAATGGCGTTGCGTGAGATTACTTCCGAATGTCAGCTCGTGTTGGTGGTTGGGGATGTGCAGAGTTCTAATTCCAACCGCTTGCGTGAAGTGGCAGATAGACGGGGGATTCCTTCGTATTTGATCAATGGAGCGCAGGAAATTCTCCCTGAGTGGTTACATGACGTAAAGGTCATTGGTCTGACAGCTGGCGCTTCCACACCAGAATATGTCGTACAACAGTGCATCGACTGCTTACGGGAGTTTGGTGCCACCGAAGTGGAAGATGTTGTCTATACCATTGAAGAGGTTCTGTTTCAGCTTCCCAAGGAAATCTTGGTGCCTTTGGGCGCTAGATAATTCGTTAATAATGGACGAAAATGGACATTTAATGGACTAAGATGGACAAAATATGCTGCCAGGGGATGGACTGGGACGAGTCCAATAAACGTCCATCTCTCGTCCATCTTAGTCCATTAGATGTCCATTTTTTTCTGTTTAATTGAAGGACAACAAGGAAAAGGGACAATAGTTATTCTGCTTTTCCCTGCAGTCCATGTCGTCTTCAGGAAGTTCAGCGTTATCTGTCTTTTGTGCCCGAGCCCGGAATGGCTAGTTTTGAGGGGAAAGAATCTGCCATACTAACCAAGAAATCGGGCTCGGGCACGCATACGGGCTCGGGCTCGGAACGCTGTCGATAGCCTTAATTTTCCCACCCCGATTCCTGTTGCTGTTTGGCGCTCAAATCTGGTATACTGGTCTTTCCAAAAATGGTGTCGGTAGGCGGTTGTGACAGGTTGGAGAAGGCGAAATCCGAAGGACTACTCAGGAACGTGTCGGACGAGCCATTTTCTAGCTGAAATCGCTCCTAAAGTGATGGAAGGCTTGCGCAAGGGTCTTCAGGATAATCCTGAGACGGTATTGTCGGCTTGGCCTGAGGTGATTGGTCCCGCGCATGCGCCTATGGCGCGGGCGGAACACTTTAGCGAAGGAACGTTGGTGGTGAAGGTCAAGAACTCAATCTTATTCAGTTTGCTTCGCCAAGACAAGCGCCGCATCATCGAAAGGTTGCGTCGCAAAGCGCCGACGGTGAAGATTTGCGACATTGTCTTTCGCATGACCTAATATTGAACTCATTTCGGTAGAAGAGATGACAAAGGAAAAAAAACCTATGACAAAAGAGTACGAAGCAAGTTCGATCACCGTGTTAGAGGGACTGCAGGCTGTCCGTGAACGTCCGGCTATGTATATGGGCGACCAGGGGTCTGGAGGTCTTCATCAGATGGTTTACGAGGTGGTTGACAACTCGATCGATGAAGCGATGGCGGGTTATTGCTCCTCTATCTTTGTCACCTTACATAAGGATGGTTCCTGCTCGGTAGAAGACGATGGACGAGGCATTCCGACCGACAGACACGAAACAGAGTCCGCCAAACATGGTCGCGATGTCTCTGCGTTAGAAGTGGTCATGACTGTTCTTCATGCTGGTGGTAAGTTCAACAAGGACACGTATAAAGTGTCTGGTGGTCTGCATGGCGTTGGCGTATCTTGCGTAAATGCCCTCTCCCAACGTCTTGTTGTACAGGTATTCAGCAAAGGTCTGATCCATCAGATGGAATTCTCCCAAGGGAAGATGACCAAAGACTTAGAGATTTTAGGCGAGACGACAAAAAAAGGAACTCGCGTCACGTTTTGGCCAGATGGTAGCATCCTAACCGTTACGGAATTCGACTACGATATTCTGTCCAAACGCCTGCGTGAGTTAGCTTTCTTGAACAAGGGTGTGCACATCCACTTCCATGATGAACGGCACGACGACAGGGAAGATGTCGACTACCACTATGAAGGCGGCATTGTCTCTTTTGTTGATTATCTCAACGAAAATAAAGATCCTATTTTTCCGAAGCCAGTCTACTTTCATGGCGTGCGCGAAGGCGATGAAGGTCCGATCGAAGTTGAAGTGGCGATGCAATGGAACGAAACGTATAATGAAACCATTCTCAGTTACGTCAACAATATCTCCACGCGTCAGGGTGGAACCCACTTAACCGGTTTTTCTACTGCTCTAACGCGTGTATTAAACCAGTACATCAAAGAGCATAACTTACTGAAATCGGACAAAATTTCGATGACCGGCGAAGATATGCGCGAAGGGTTGACTGCCGTTATTTCTGTGAAAGTGGCGAATCCGCAATTTGAAGGACAGACGAAGCAGCGTCTAGGTAATAGCGATGTGGGTTCTGTCGTACAGCAGATTGCAGGCGAAGAACTCTCCATCTTTTTGGGTGAAAATCCGCAGATTGCGCGTACAATTGCAGACAAAGCGATTATAGCAGCGCAAGCGCGTGAAGCGGCGAGAAAAGCCCGTGAACTGACGCTGCGTAAATCGGCGCTTGGATAGCTCGCGTCTTCCTGGTAAGCTCACCGACTGTCAGGAAAGAGATCCTGCCATATGTGAAATCTATATCGTTGAGGGAGACTCTGCGGGTGGTTCTGCCAAAGCGGGTCGCGATCGTCGTTTTCAGGCGATTTTGCCCATTCGCGGTAAAATCTTGAACGTAGAAAAAGCACGTTTAGAAAAGGTTCTGCAAAACACAGAAGTAGGCACGATGATCTCGGCACTGGGTTGTGGAATTGGTCTGGATGGATTTAAACTAGAAAAGCTGCGTTATCATAAAATCATCATCATGACGGATGCTGACGTCGACGGTTCGCATATCCGTACACTTCTACTAACGTTCTTCTATCGCCATATGCCGGCGCTTGATCGAAAATAACTACATCTACATTGCACAGCCGCCTCTATTCATCGCGTCTCGCGTAAGAAGACGTCGCGGTATATCCACTCTGAAAAGGAGATGGATGACTACCTGCTTGAACTGGGGGCGAGCGATATAAAATTGCGTTTAGACGGGTCATGGATGAGCCTCTTTCGCCGGACGAGAGCCAAAGAGCTTATGCATCTGATTCTCGAAGTTGAAACCTTCATTGGTAAAGTCGAGCGAAAAGGAATTCCTTTCCGCGAGTTCCTCGAAGCCCGCAATGCGAAGGTCATTACCCACGCTTCCAGATGCACACTGGCAGATGGAACGCGTTTTGCCTATTCCATCGAAGAGTTGCACGCAGTGGAAGCGTTCCGACGAAGAAGAACAGCGCAAACGCCACGAAGAAACGCTAGCCTCAATTCCTACTGAAGAAGTCACTGATGAAATGCGGATGTTCACATCCAAGCAGCTACACTTTGTCGAACTTTTATGAAGAAGAAACTCTGCAAGAACTTCTGGAGAAACTGACTCGCTTTAAGCTGTCAATCTTGACTACTTACCTGATTGCGAGCGGAAAACTATTAGACATTGTGATGATGATGGCCATGCGAATCCTTGTTCCACACCTACGTGAAGTCATTGATTCCTTCGGGAAAATGGACGCAAAGGAATTGAAATCCAACGCTATAAGGGTCTTGGGGAGATGAACGCCGACCAGCTGTGGGAAACAACGATGGATCCGGCCAAACGTACATTAGTCAAAGTAACCCTGCCCGACGCGATTGCGTGCAGATCATATGTTTACGATGCTCATGGGTGAAGAGGTTCCACCTCGACGTGCCTTTATTGAGCAGCATGCACTATCAGTGAAAAATTTGGATATTTAAGAGGACTATGAGCATGCATATACAAAAGATGAAATAATTGTATCCGCGCAACGTCGAAGATGAGATGAAGGAAAGCTATCTCCGCTATTCGATGTCGGTGATTATCTCTCGTGCGCTTCCCGATGTGCGCGATGGCCTTAAAGCCTTCGCAGCGACGTATTCTGTATGCCATGCGTCAATTGAACCTATCGTCCGGCAGGCAAGCACCGTAAATGCGCTAAAATTTCCGGCGACACCTCAGGGGACTACCACCCGCATGGTGAGCAGGTCATCTATCCGACACTTGTGCGTATGGCGCAAGATTGGGTGATGCGCTACCGTCTTATCGATGGGCAAGGAAACTTTGGCTCCATTGACGGAGACCCTCCAGCTGCGATGCGTTATACGGAAGCGCGTCTTACGACTGCTTCTGTTGAGCTGATGGAAGATCTCGACAAAGATACGGTCGACATGGTTCCCAACTATGACGAAACCAAAAAAGAGCCGACTGTATTTCCTGCAAAATTTCCCAACCTGCTTTGTAATGGTTCCTCAGGTATCGCTGTGGGTATGGCGACAAATATTCCTCCGCACAATCTGCAAGAACTCATTAAAGCGACGCTATTGCTGGTAGATAATCCAGCGGTGACGATCGACGAGATCATGGAAGTGATGCCAGGTCCCGACTTTCCGACAGGCGGCATTATTTGCGGTTATCGAGGCATCAAAGAAGCGTATCACACGGGACGGGGCAAAGTCATCCTGCGTGCGAAGATCGCCATAGAAGACATGCCTAACCAACAAGATCGCCAACAGCTAGTCATCGATGAAATTCCGTACAACGTCAATAAATCCGTTTTGATTGAACGTATTGCCGACTTGATCAATGACAAGATGATTACTGGCATTTCCGACCTACGCGATGAGTCGGACAAAGATGGATTGCGCATTGTAATCGAGCTGAAGAGAGGCCAGATCGCCGAAGTCGTCATCAATCAGCTTTACAAGTACTGCGATCTGCAAGTCACGTTTGGCTGCAACATGCTCGCGCTGGATAAAGGTCGTCCACGCACAATGAACGTCAAGCAGATCATTCAAGCGTGGATCGAACACCGCATTGAAGTGATTCGTCGCAGAACGCGGTTTGAACTGGCCAAAGCGGAAGCGCGAGCCCATATTCTTGAAGGCTATTTAAGAGCGATCGATCATCTCGATGAAGTGATTAAATTGATCAAGGCGAGTCAAAACAGGGACGAGGCTAGGGCTGGTCTGGTAGAGCGCTTTACCTTCACTGAGCGTCAAGCAAACGCGGTTCTTGACCTACGTTTGTATCAGCTTACAGGTCTGGAAAGAGACAAGCTGCAGGCAGAGTATAATGAATTGTTGAATAGGATTGAGTACTTCCGCGCGATCCTAGCGAGCGAACGGCTGGTTCGCGACATCATCAAAGAAGAATTATTAGAAGTACAAGCCAAGCATAAGTCGCCGCGTTTGACGCATTTTATCCCTGCTGAAGGCGAGATGGATGCGGAAGATCTCATCCCGAACGATACAGTCCTTATCACGATTTCCGACGATGACTACATCAAGCGTATGCCGATCGATACCTTCCGCGAACAGCGTCGAGGAGGACAAGGCGTCGCAGGCATGCAGAAAGCGCGCGATTCGGACTGCTTGAAAGGTGTGTATGTCGCGAAGAATCACGACTACCTACTGATCTTTACAAGCCTAGGCCGCTGTTATTGGCTGAAGGTATGGCAGCTGCCCGACGTGGGCCGCCGCAGTAAGGGTAAGGCGCTTATCAATCTGTTGGAAGACATCCGTCCCGACGAGAAAATTGCGACGATTCTTTGTGCACAAAAGCTCGAAGGCGAAGCGTGCGTGATCCTATCCACAGCACGTGGTGTTGTAAAGAAAACAGAGATTACCAACTTCAGCAATCCTCGCCGTAAGGGTGTTTGGGCGTTGAACATAGACGAAGGCGACGAAGTCGTCGGCGTACGATTGGTTATGCCAGGACAACAAGTGATGTTGTTCACCAGAAATGGAATGGCTGTTCGCTTTGAAGAGAACAAAGTGCGCTCTATGGGACGTCTAGCACGTGGTGTGAAAGGGGTTACCTTGAAAGATCCGTCAGATGCAGTGGTCGGATTGGAAGTGGTCAATGGAAACGAAACTATCCTTGTCGTTTGCGAAAAAGGATACGGAAAGCGGTCCGCAGTAGATGGCTTCCGTCAAACCAACCGCGGCGGAAAGGGTGTACGCTCTATCGTCACCAGCGAGCGCAATGGCCTTGTTGTTGGTGCCCTGTGTGTGACAGATGATGATGGACTTGTCCTCATGTCTGCCAACGGACAGACCCTCCGCATCAGCATGCGCGACCTCAGAGTCCTGGGCCGAAACACCCAAGGCGTACGCCTCGCCAACCTCAAAAATGGCGACACTGTCATGGCCATCCAAAAACTCGAATCGATCGATGTCGACCGCGAACCTGGCGAACCTATCGGAGGCGCTGAGGCTGTTGCAGAAGAGGCCGGAGAAGAGATCGACGAGGAAATCGAAGAAGAAGAAGTCGAGCTCGCTGATGAAGGCGAAGACGAAGATGTAGGCGGTGAAGAGATCGCTGAAGATGATGAGGATGAAGACGACGAGTAAGTGAGAACAACGGGTACGCTGGTTTTTTAAACACAGAGGCACAAAGACACGAAGAAAGTGATTTTTACAGATGCGTTAAGTTGACTAGTTTTATTCGGGAAATAACGAATATGAGTCTCTCTGTGTACTCTGTGATCTCTGTGGTAGAATTTTGAAACAATACTGAAAAAAATAATCACCACAGAGTACACAGAGAGGCTCATGATCAGAAGACGTAGAGAAAATGGGCCTAGAAACAATAAAATAAGCAGCATGGAACTAGCCAACTTTACACCTCTCCAAAAGTCACTTTCTTCGTGTCTTTGTGTCTTTGTGTTTAATCAAAAAGACATGAATTTAACCTTCAAAAACATCGCTCAACCATTCTGCTAGTCGTTCCATGACCGTTGCACCCGGACTATTCATCACATTCGAAGGCGGCGAAGGGGCCGGGAAGTCGACCCTGATGGAACGCCTCAAAATCGAGCTGCAAAAGCGTGGCCATGCTGTTCTGGCGACACGTGAACCTGGAGGTACTATCCTTGGTGAGCAGGTTCGTGAATGGTTGTTAAGCCCCAAAGTGACGATCCCTATTGCATCAGTAACTGAATTATGTTTGTTTCTCGCAGCGCGTGCGCAGCACTTAGAGGAAAAAATCATCCCAGCGTTAGTAAATGGGCAGATTGTTTTGTGCGACCGCTTTAATGACTCCACAATAGCCTATCAGGGCGCCGGTAGGGGGCTTGGTGTAAACAACGTGGCGCAGATGTGCAAACTCGTTTGCGGGGCCTGGCAACCTACGCTGACTTTTTACTTGGATATAGACCCTACAATTGGCTTAGAACGCACCAAAGGGGCATCAAAAGAATCTGCCACTGGTCAGTTGGATAAAATCGAATCAGAAGCTATCCTGTTTCACAATATGATCCGAGATGCCTTTTTGCAGATAGCCAAACAAGAACCGCAACGTGTACAGGTTATAGACGCTCATCAAGATGCTGCTACGGTTTTCCAGCAGGTACTGGCGCAAATTCTGGAGAAACTCTCATGATTTTTTCGCATCTACCAGGAAATGATCGTGCTAAGAGATACCTAGAGCGCATGGTGGAAAAACAGTTAGTCGGACATTCGTTGTTGTTTGCTGGTCCGGCTAATGTGGACAAAAGCCTTTTCGCAATAGCCTTAGCTGAGGCGGTGATGGGCACGAAGAGTCACATCGACTTGCATGAGCTGCGGCCTGAAGGGAAAACGGGTATGCATAGCATCGACTCCATGCGCCGGTTTGGCGATGAGGTTACAATGCCCCCCACAGGGGCTGCTGTGAAGGTATTTGTTATCTATGACGCAGAACGCATGCTAGCCACCAGTGCCAATGCTCTATTGAAAACCTTTGAAGAACCGCCTAAAAGAACGGTCATCATCTTGCTCTCGTCAGCTCCACAGTTGTTATTGCCTACTGTGCGCTCTCGTTGCCGAACCGTCTTTTTCGAATCAGAAGAGATTGAGCGAGTCCATGATGAACGAGCGAATCCATTGCTGGATCTATTGACAGCAGGAAGATGTTCGTTGAAAACGTTAAGCAAGGGTGTAGAAACTGTCAGCAAAGCGTTAGAAGAGCGTCGTGCAGAACTTGAAGAGGCGCTTTCCGGCGATATTCTACCTGCAGGTGTAGAAGAATTGAATGCTTCACAAAGAGACCAACTGCAAAAAGAATTAGACGGTGCTGTATCCATTCGAATGGCTGGCGAGATGAGTACGCTTTTGCAAGCGATTTTGGGCTGGTATCGCGATTTGCAACTGATCCATGTGCGTGGTGACGTTAATAAGCTGTGGCATCCAACTCGCCAAGAGGCTCTTCTACAGGCTTATCAGAGAGGCTGTTTACTACCTTTAGAGAAGGTGGAAGAGGCTGTGAGGCATGCCAAGCTATCGTTTGAGCGTTCAACTGCCATTAAGACGTGTCTAGAGACGCTTTTTCTTAAGATTGGCTTTGTCAGTTAATTATTCAGCACATGTCTCATTTTACCTCGATCCTCCTCTCCCCAACCTTGGGCGAGGTTTTGGATCATGTTATGTTTAACTTTTTCTGCTTCTTCTGAAGCCGCTTTTATTTCGATTGGGAAGCGACTATTTTCATATTGTTCGGCTGACTCGTACTTTGATAATGTTACTTCAAACTGATGGTGGAAGGCTTTTTTGATCTCACCAAGCAACCACTCATCGCTCAGCTGGTTTCTTAAAGAGTCTACTAGAAATGATTCTAGCTCAGAGCCATATTCCACTAGAGTGTCTATCTCCACTTCGTTTTTTTCTATCAGTTTTTTTATTTTATCCTTCACTAACTGTTCAAAATTGTAACGAATTCTGAACAGATTGGAAGGGTGTTGTTTATATAGTGTTGATTATTAGTGCTTTGGTGAGTGTGAGTAGGTGTAGCTGAAGAGCCGCAGTGCGCCAGCTAAGGTTGGTGATATTTTGTTTCGTTGCCTGTCTTTGTGCCCAAGCGGCCTTCCAATCTGATTTTTCCCAGACCGGCTCGCATGGTTCGATTATCCGTATTTGGTCTTGTTTGACTAATTTTACAAACTTGATCGTCTCTTGAGCTACTTTAGAGATCGCCTCTAATGAAGTTCCTTCAAACTCTGTGCAGAGCTTGTAGCAACGACGTAGCTCGCTGTGTGTGATTAATTTATCGGAATCTGTTCGGCCGGCTATCTCTGCTGCGCTGAGCGGAAATTGATTATCAGATACATCTACTAAGAAAATCAGGGGAATAATTGGTTGATTATTTTGCTTTCGCAGGTAGTTGGTGAGGACTAGATTAGTGATACCGGCCTTGCATTCAGAGTAACTGCTCGGTTTGGTTGGAATTTGGATGATCTCGTGGCCTTCTAATGTTTTAGGTGGGGGTGATTTGACTGTACCCACTTTAAAGCTAAACACTCTTTGAAAGGGGCTGTCGTTGTCTCTTAATTTGCCCAACATCCACCACCAACCGCAGTGACCAAAGCCATAGACCATCACTTGCTTGCTGTCTCCACAGATCGCTTTAATAGATTCATAGTCAATAATGGGCTCGTCAGTTTTTGGTTCGATCATTTGTTGTGATTTTGTTGTTTTGTTTGTGAATTTGTTATTATATTCTGTTATGCTAATTAATGTTAATGTGAATGAATTTGTTGAAAGACTGCAGGGGATGTCGAGGAGTCTAGATAGTAGATTGCTGGCAAAGTCATTTTTCTTTTTTTTTAGCATGATAAGCAGATAGACAAGATAAATAGGATTATATCCCATATGCATCAGGCTAAGATAAGTTTTTGATGCATATACAATTGATAGTAAATTCGTTGCGACAAGAAAACCCTCGTAGAGGGTTTCTGAATGTAGCCCACCGTGAACCTTGCGAGCGAAGCGAAGACAGGTGTAACGGTGGGAAAATGCGCCGAAAACCTATTGCACCCCCGAAGGGGCGTGCCTCAAGATTTTAAATCAACGAGTTGAGGCACTCTCGTTCGAGAGTGCGAACTCTACTTTGCCATTATTCCCACCGTTACACCTGTCTTCGCTAACGCTCGCAGGTTCACGGTGGGCTACATTCAGAAACCCTCTACGAGGGTTTTCCTTTCGCAACAAGCTTGCTATCAAATATATGCGCATCAAAAACTTATCTTAGCCTGATGCGTATGGGATTATATCCCATTATTTGCGCCCCGAAGGCGGCGCCACTTCCTGGCGCGAATGATGTGGGCGTCGTCACCGTAGGTTCCTTCGCTTTGCTCAGTCACCTACGGCTAGCAGCGGCAGCCACTCCGTGGCAAATTGGCGCTTCGCGCCTACTCTACCCAACAAAAAGATGTCCGAACTATAGCAGCTCGATTTGTCGAGCTGAACGAAAGCGGCGACAAGTCGCCGCACTCCAAAGCTCCAAAGTGCTTCGCGCGTCCTTGGCGTCCCTTTCCTAACTCAGCGCTTCGGTGATCAAGCCATGGAATTTGGCTTTATTTTCCTTGGTCCAGTCTGCTTCTATTTGTTCAGCGAGGGCTTCTGTAAGGCTTCGGACTCTTTCATGGACAACTGTTTCGTCGACGGGGATACGGCTGTTTTCCCACTGTTGTGGAGAGCCATATTTAGATAGCATCACGGTGAATTCGTGCTGAAATGCATCTCTGAGCTTGCTCGCCAACCACTGGTCAACGAGCTGCGTTTTGAGCGATGCGCTTAAATACTCTTCTAAATCTGCTCGGTATTCTACTATGCCGCTTTCTTCGGCCAGGTCGGATGAGGCTTTGATGTACTTCGTGAGCTCAGTTTTGACTAGTGCATCGAAGTCAAATTTGCTGTACAAGGTCGCGACTTCGAACGGAATTAACTGATCGTTTAATACTCCGATTTCGTCCTCGAGACGTTGCTCCAAGGCTTTTCTAGCTGTGGCTAAAACGCTATTCTTTAGGGGCTCTATTAAGCCCTGAGAGCGTTTAACAAACTCTTTCGGTAATGGGGCTGGTTCTGCATCTGAGATGATTTTTTTTCGTTTGAGTGTGGCCAGATAGGAGACGTACTGTTCGTCGATCTGGCGTTGATACACGTCTTGTGTAGCGAAGGATGCAGCTAGGTTTTGTTCGGCGCGAGCTGTTGCCCCTGGAAAGAGTGTTCGTATCACCATGTTAGGCGCTAACAGTGTGAACGCAGTCAATCCGAATCCTGCGATCCCGAGCGCAATGACTAGAGGAAAGGCCAGCGACACTGCTGTGGGGATCACGAGTGCGCTTACGCCTGCGGATGGAAGGATGCTAAGAATGGCTACTTGTGCGGCTCGTTCGTTTGGAGTGGATTCGCTAAATGTTTCGGCAACCATCTGAAAGCGGTGTTTGATGGCTTGTGCTACTGTCACCGGATGGGTGACGGCATTTCGGACATTTCCGGCTAGGGCGATTAGGGCAGTCGTTTGTGTTGAGGCCAGGATTTCGGGTAGGCTGGCCCCTCGAGCGGCTTGTAGGATGCCTACAGCGGTTGATAGTTGGTCCATAGCCATTTCTTTGACGACTTTTTGGACGACGGCGTTTTGGCCACCGCCAGCAAGGGCCTTGATACCGTTGACCACCATGCCTGTGAGCCCTGCGGCGACGAGTCCATTGACGGAATCGACGAGTACATTTTTGGCGGTGACGGCTAGTGGTCCGTATTTAGCCAGGTCTGCAAGGGCCTGATAGCGAAGGTCAGGTCGTGTGACTTTGGGTATTCGGGTTTCGTGGCCTAACTCGCCTAAAGCGGCTCTCACGTTCATGCGAGCGCGCATGCCAGTTTCTAGCAGTTTTAGAGTGTTTCCCTCTTTATCGCCATACATACTGACTGTCAGGGCGATATCTGTCGCAAGACTCGCGGCAGCGTCGGGGTGTTCGTCTGCCCATAAGAGGAAATCTTTCACATTATTGGCGATGATTTCCTGGAGTGAATCTCCCTTTTTCCAATTGTCTACGTTTTTTAGTTCGTCGACCATATTATATCCCAGGTCGGCGAATTGTTTGCGTACACGAAAGGAGACTGGAGTCGCTTTCTCACCACCTGCAAGGCCTAGTGTGGCGGCTGTGAGGATTGTATTTTGCGCGCTCTCCCACAGGACTTTTTGGAATGTTTTTTTAGGTCTTGGGATACTTTCGTATTTATTCAGCTGCTTCTCAAAGGTTTGGTCTAGCACCTTGATATCTTTTTGGATATCAGCAATAGCCTGTTCGATTCCTAATACTTCTTCTTGTTCGTATTCGATGACCTGTTGTATGTGGCTGGCTTTTTCTGGAGAACTCTGTTGGAGCTTGGTTTTATTCCTTTCGATATTTTCGTTGAGTAAAGCTTCACGCTCTTTTAACGCAGAGAGTCGGGTTTGGTTTTGATTCACACATTGGATAAGTCGGTTAAGGATGAGCTCTCTGACCTGTACTTGTTGGCTGATGGTTTGGTAGCGCGCCTCTGCTAATAGGTTGATTAGACGCGACTTTTGAGCCTCATAGGCCTGGCGTGTGTCGATTGTGTTGGCGTCTTTGATTTTGTCGCTTGTCTGTTTGATTTTGTCTCGCAAGGCCTCTTGTCTCGCTTCACCTTCAAGTACTCGTTTTTTGCATAGGTCTACTGAGGCTTCGAAAGTTTTGTAAGATTGCGCAACAACGATTTGATCGGAAAGCAGTCCTAGTCGCCGTTCAAGATGATGTTGTTTCACTTGCAGTGTTTCTCTCTTGTCTGATCCCACAGCTTCTTTTTCGATGGAGGCTTTTGTGGTGGATAACTCTGTTTTTGCGTTTTTTATTTGTTCAGATAGAAACTCTACAGATTCTTTGCCGCGTAGAATACTGGACCAACCGGTGTTTTTCCACTTGTAGAAGTGTCCCCGCTCTTGTAATCGCAGCACCATCCATTCGAGAGAGTCATTAAAAGTTTGCGAGATGCGTCCAATCGTGTCTCGAATGGCTCCCTCGTCATGACCTTCTAAGATTTTGTCTATCTCGCCCATGAACAGGCTTTTGAAGCCCTGGCGTGCTAGGATTTGGTATTGATCTTGTTGCTCAACGATGAGGGGTCTGGTCTGTTCTAAATGAGTCTGGACCTCTCTCAGACGGGTTTCTACAGCTCGCCTGAAGACTGGCGAGAGGGGCAGGGGTTTTACTTTTTGAAGCCATTCTTCTTCTTTCTGTAGGTTGACGGTCATGGTATCGTAAAATTGTAGTTTTTTCTGTGCTGTTTCTAATGTTCTTTGAGGAAGATGCCTGACTCCTGTTTGCGTGGCTAACAAGATGTTGGTTGATGCTAGCTCTAGTTCTTTTAATTTCGTTTGCCCTGCATGGTTGACGGCATGCCATTCAGCTATTTCTTTTTCTTCAGCAGTGATAGGACCCTTTAAGTCTTCTCTCCACAATAGATGCATGCGTTTATGGAGATGGATGCTTTCTTGTAAGATGGGATTGGTCTGAGGATTGGGTTCTGATTTCTCTTGCTGAAGTTGGCTTTCCAATTCGGCTAGGCGATTGGAGAGGCGATCCATCTCTTGGTGTCGTTTGCCGGAGGCCACTTCATTAATAGTTTTTGCTATGTCTGTTTTGAATTCCGTCTTCTGTTCTTGGTACTTATTCAGATAGTTCTCTTCGATAAGGAGCTGGTCATTGAGTTGAAAGAGCTGATTAACTACGAATTCTTTTTCTTCTTTTGACATGTCCTTAGTTGTTTCTATATGTTTATTTATTTGATATTTTAATTCTTTAATATTGTTTGATGATTCGGTAATTAATTCGTCTAAATTAGATATTGCTTTGCGTTCTTGTTGAATTAATCGTTCTTTTAAGGTTATTTTTTCTTCGGTGCTGAGGGAGATTTGCAGGTCCGTGGAGGAAGTGTCGCTGACTAACTGACGTAGCGCTTGGAGTTCGCCGTATTTCAGATCTGGATCGGTTTCTATGAGCTCTTCCCAGGGATTGGAGAGGGGTTCGTTGGAGGTTGCTAGTTTGCATTTGACCGCTAGGGCTTCCTGGCGTGCAAAAGCGGCGTAGTCTTTGAGCCGGAGTTGTTGTTCTATGTCTCCAAATTTGGTGCTAAAGGCTTCATTAGCGTGTCGTTGCATGATCTTTTTTGTGATCACAAGTTGTTGGATAACAACGGCCCGTTCGGCATTAGCCCGTCGAAAGGCAAGTGCCGGGTCTCCTCCGGTGGGGAGTTTGGAGAGTTTTTCTTTAAGTTCCTCAAGTTGATTGATATCTCGTTCTAAAACGGTGTTCCAATTTTTGGCTGAGAGGGTTTCTAGATCTGGGTTATCAGACAGGTCAGGCGCCCAAATCGTCTCGAACCAGCCTGTTTTTTCTTTAGCGACTTGAGAGGAGGTTTCGCTTACTTCACTGTTTATAAAGATGTTAAATTGATTTTCATCATAATTAACTGCTGGAATTGTCATTTATCACCAGTTGTTAATTTATTTGGTTGCAATTGTTAGTTTAGTTAGTTAATTTAATGATAACTTTTTTGATAATATTATTTATAGGTTTGTTTGAAGCTGCTTTTAGAAATAAGCACAAATTTCGTGCCCGTGCCCGATTATCGTACCTATTGCTAAAGCTTCCAAATTCGTGCCCGTGCCCGTGTGCGTGCCCGTGCCCGATTTTCTTTGGTAAGTGGGAAGGAAGAATCTTTAGCAATAAGTACGATAATCGGGCACGGGCACGCACACGGGCACGGGCACGAAATTTGGAAGAAGATAATCGGGCACGGGCACGAAATTTTGTCCTAAACGACCTTCACTCCAGAAATAATAGTAGCGACGCCACCGAGTAGGGGGACTTTGGTTACAGAGGAGAATCCGGCTTGGACAAACATCTCTTCCAGTGTGGAAGCGGGGATGAAGGTTTGGATGCTGTTGCAGAGGTATTGATAGGCTTCTTTATTAGACGTTATGAGGCGACCTAGGAGGGGCAGGACGGTCTTGAGGTAGAGGTTGTGGCCAAGCTTCATAAGGGGATTTGTGGGGCGCGTGAGTTCGAGAATGCCGAAGCGGCCGTCTTGTCTTAGAATGCGGTAGACATCCCGGATGCACTGGGCGGGATTGGCTACATTGCGGATTCCATAGGCGATGGTTACGCAATCCGCAGAATTATCTGGAAGGGGGATGGCTTGGGCGTCTCCTTGAACGAAGGTGACGTTCTTAAAGCCGTTTTTGTCTGCCTTGCTTTTGGCGACTTGGAGCATCTCAGGACAGAAATCGATGAGGTGAATTTGTTCGTAGCTGGGTGTGGTTTTGAGGTAGGTGAAGGCGATGTCGCCTGTGCCGGCACAGAGGTCGACGTATACGCGAGGTCGGGTGGGTTGGACGATTGTGTCTATGAGGGTTTGGTTCCAGCGGCGGTGCATATTTAGGGACATGATTTGGTTGCAGCGGTCGTAACGGGTGGCGATGTCGGCGAAGAGGTGTTGGATGGTCTCTGGTTGTTGGCTGTTGTAGTTCATTTGACTGCTTGGGCAAGGTGATTGAAGTGGTCTAAGGCTTTTAGTTGGAGCGCATCCAGGTGGTAATAGAGGAGATTGTAGTAGCGGCGGAGATGGTCGAGAGGGCGCGAACATCGTTGCTGAGCCAGCTCTAGGATAGCGTCTGAGTGAGTGGACGCCCATCGAAAGGACTCTCGTAATTTTTGTTCGAAAGCAGCAACGGCTTCAGGATATTGTTTAAGCACGGTTTTGCGCACGGCGAAGACGGCAAAGGTGAAGGGGAGCCCTGTAGCATGAAACCAGGCTTGAGCAAGGTCTAGGGTTTGATAGCCTTTCACATGTGGGTGTTCGAGGCATTGGTCGCCGATAAGGAGGAAGGCTTCATAGTCATGAATGTGTTGGATGGAGGGAAGGATGGTGAATTTGGGTTTGATGTTCCAAAAGTTATGGCACATGACTTTAACTAAAAGGGAGGAAGAGGCGCTTTGCGAGGTGAAGCCGATGGTTTGGTTATCGATGTCTTGCAGGGAGCCTTTATAATAAAGGCATACGCTGTCGACACGCGTGCGTGCGCCAAGGCAGAAGTCGGGAAGTAGGTCGTATTCATCGCGGTGTTTGAGGTATTCGGCCGAGCTGATGGGTGATAGGTCGAGTTCACCGTTATGGAGTTGTTCGTTCAACACTGAGGGAACAGCGCGCACGAGTTCTACCTCTGGGTCGATGATGCCTTTGAAAAAAGCTGCGTAGAAGGGGAGGACGTTGATGTAGTCGATGGCACCTACGCGTAGTTTTTTCATTTCAATAGTACCGCTTCCTGTTCGTAGCTATAACCTGAGTTGATCTCTTTGGGAGTGCGGCCGGCTTCATGAATGAGGGAGGTCATGGTTTCGCTGGTCATTTTGATTTGGATGCCTCCGGCCATGACGATGATTTTCTCATCGAGGTTGGTGCTAGAGAGGTCATTGGCGCCCCAGCGGAGAATTTCTTGCGCCTCGGCGACGCCTAGATAGTTCCATAGCACTTTGATATTGCGTACGTTGTCGAGCATGAGGCGTGCAACGGCGAAAATGCGATTTACATCTTTGGGTTTGTGTCGATTTTTGCGTTTGCCAAGAGCGTTGTTTTCAATGTGGTATTTTAGCGGTACAAAGGTTCGGAAGCCTCCGGTTTCATCTTGGAGTTCGCGTACGCGGCAAAAGTGGGTGACGAGATGGTGATGTTCTTCCACGGAACCAAATAGCATGGTGATGTTGCTTGGGAGTCCCATCTGGTGGGCGATTTTGTGGATGGCAAGGTATTCGTCGCAGGTGATTTTCTGTGGGGCGACGGCTTTGCGAATCTCTTCTACAAGTACTTCTGCGCCGCCTCCAGGGAGTGATCCTAAGCCCCAGCTGATCATGCGGCTAAATACTTCTTCAACGGAGATACCGTGAAGTTTGGCAAGGAAGTCGTATTCGACTGGTGTGAGGGCTTTGATGTGCAGATTGGGGTCGAGTGTTTTTATGCGTGTGAAGAGGTCTTGGTAGTAGTCTAGATTGCAATCGCGCCAGAGTCCGCCGACGACGTGTATTTCGGTCAGGCCTCGGTTCAGATTGGCTTTAATTTTTTCTTCGGCTTGTGCGGGTGTGAGGAACCATGCTTTTTCCCAGCCGGGTTTGGCGTAGTAGGAGCACATGGGGCAGGATAGCTCACACAGGTTCGTGGGATGGATGTAGAGAGTGGTAGCGAAGTAGACTGTGTCGCCTACTTGAGAGAGCCTTTTGGCGTCTGCGAGTTGTCTTACGGCTTCTGCATGCTCGGTTGTAAAGAGGGTTAATCCTTCTTCTGCAGTTAATCTTTGGTGGCTGAATACTTTCTCGGCTATGTGTTGTAATTCAGCGGTAGGCATTTGTGCGATCAGTTCATTCATCGGTTTTTGCCTCCTTGGATTTCTCGCATAGGTCACAGCGGATATCCTTGCCGCAGTGGTCGTCGCGGCGACGCTGTGGATCGAGTCCGCAACTGCCACGTACGATCTTAGGTTTACCTGTTATGAGCCAACCGATTGACAGGGCGGTAATCGCTAAGACCACTAGAATGAAGGTAATGAGGAAGGTGATCATCAATGAGGACAAGGAGGGCTCCTAAAAAATAAGGATGAAGACGGAAAAGGTCATTTCACCGTAAGGTTTTGGACGAACTGGACTTACTGGACTTGGAAAATCAAGCATAGTTCTTGGCCAGTTTTGTCCAGCAAGTCCAGGTCGTCCAGTAAGTCCATCAATTAGTCTTGAAAGCACTGCACCGATCCTTGCTATACGATGGTCTCGTCATCCAGATCTTCTTCTTCATCGTCGAAGTCTTCTAGGAGAACTTCGGCAACGGCTGCGCTTTTCTTCTGGGGTTTCGGTGGGAGGCGCTTGCGTCCGCCTGGGGAGGGGGCATCATCGATCCAGATGGGGCTGCTCCAGGCCATGTGGCCATCTTCTTGCGTGACGCGGATGTAGTAGTAAACGAAGGGTGGTTTGCCATCTTTAGCGTTGATGGTGGCTTTATTGAGGGGGGTGAGGTCGTCGTATTCGATGGTGACGGTGTATTCATTTTTTGGTGTGATGGTATGGATGGACTGGCCATTGCGGATGAGTTCCACTTTAGCGAGGCTGGTTGTCCCTGCGACGGTGCTGGTGATGTGTCGATTGACGGCAAAGCCTGGTTTGTCGGCGGTGGTGGATTCGCCACCCATGGGTATGCCGGCGATGTTGAGGGTGATGATGATGCGTGCACCGGTGGTCGCGTAGCAGGAGCGTTGGAATAGCGCCTCTAATAGAGTCGCACGAGTGTGCTCTTTGGCGATAATGGCCGTTAAACCGGGTGCGTATTGCACTTGATTGCTTTCAAAGAAGGTAGAGTAAGCGCCTCTGTCGTCGAGCCCGCCAGCGACAAAGCCGAAGCGTAGATTGCGCGCTAATGCCTTCTGGATGGCTCCTTCGGCCACTTCGCTTGCGCCACCTTTGGATTTGCCTTCCATGGCGACAGGAAGAGGATTTCCTTCTTTGGCTGTCGTTTCAGAGGAACCCCAGGCGTTATAGATTTCTACTACGCGTTCGAAGTTGGGATCAAAATCTTTGAAGTCGAAATCGAATCCTTTGCCCATGGTGAAGGAGGGGATGGAGAGGATTTCTTTTGGTGCAAAGGCTTTATAGATTTTTTTTAGTGAGCTGTACTTCGTGTCTTTCTTTCTGAGTACGGGCTTGGAGTCTTTGTTAAAAATGATGAGGCGTAGGCCTTCTTGCTTGGGTTCTCCGATCCATTGGAAGCCGAGGAACGTGGTGAAGCGGTCATCTTCGTTGAAGTCGTTGATGTTTTGGCTGACGAGCCTCCACACATCATTAGGGGTCTCTTCTGCAGACTCAAAAGGCGAAGAGCCGGCGAAGTTGAGTGCGCGGTCGTCGCGGAAGTGGCGCAGGCAGGATTCGATGCTTTCGGTAGAGTCGTAACGGTCGGATTCGCCGTGCAATAGTCCCCAGTAGAGGCTGATGTCATTTTCTGGGAAACATTTGATGGGGGCGGATCTATAGGCTTCGTTGGTTTTGAGGTTTTTCAGCGAGATAGAGTAGACGCCGGGTTCATTGAAATAGAGGTTGGGGAGTGTTAGGAAGCCGGTTTCGGGGATGAATAGGCGCCAACTGAGGTTTTCACGTAGATGTTCGTGAGTGAGTTCAATGAGGGATTCGGGCTCTGAGTTACTTGTGAGGTTGCCGAATTCATCTTCGAATCGCACGATGATGTCGAAGCGTTTATTGCGTCCGACAAATGAGGGTGTGAGAATACGAATGTTGTGAAGTGGTCCGCCGCGTACATCGAGTGAGAATACTTCGGGTTCATCGTAGCGTCCTTTTCCGCTAGTATCCACGTAGAGAAGAAAGGGTCTACGTCTTTGTGCGGTGCTTTGAGCGGCATTACCGACGGCTTTTTTGCCTTGGACCATGTCGCCGATGGCGATGGTGAGGGAGTCTCCACTAGGGACGTCGCAAGGCAGAACGAATTCATATTGCGGCATGACGCCATCAGCTGGGATGACTTCTTTAGCCGCGAGTGGTTTTTTTCCTTCCAGGTGGAGGAAGATCACGTTTGTGCCGTCTTTGAGATTCGTGTTGGGAAGTTCCCAATCAATATCGCGGCCTTTGGAGGTCATGTCGAATTTAAGACGTGTGCCTTTGGGTAGTGCCACAGCGGTGGTATAGATAAACTGCCAGGTACTTCGTTCGCCTGCGGTGGCAACTTTAGGTTCTGTGTAGCAGATGGAACGGCGCATCAACACTTCTCCGTTGGAAGTTCTCGGTTCTGAATCGCCTGATTCTGCCTAATGGCTGATTCTATTTCAACTGAAAAGGCAACAACCGCTGATGGGATAGAAAATCCGTGCCCGTGCCCGTGTGCGTGCCCGTGCCCGTGCCCGTGTGCGTGCCCGGAAAACATAATCGTTTGGGTAAGTAATTTATTGTGTAAGTTTTCCGGGCACGGGCACGCACACGGGCACGGGCACGCACACGGGCACGGGCACGATTAAGTTTTCCGGGCACGGGCACGATTATATGGAATCAACGGGAGTTTTCTACACAGCATACTCAACTACGCGTTTTTCTCTGAGTAGCGTGACTTTGATGCGTCCTGGATAGGAAAGTTCTTGTTCAATGCGTTTGGTGATATCGCGTGCGAGGTTGGTGAGTTGGTCGTCATCGACTAGGTCGGGTAGGACGGTAATTTGAACTTCTCTTCCGGCTTGTATAGCGAAGGCGCGTTCGACTCCGGGGAAGTTGAGAGTGATCTCTTCGAGGCGTTTGAGTCTTTTCATGTATTCGCCGAGGGCTTCGATGCGTGCACCTGGGCGTGAGGCGCTGATGGTGTCGGCGCCTATGCATAGGGTGCTTTCAACGGTGGTGGGTTCCATTTCATTGTGGTGGGAACCGATTCCATTGGCCACGTCTGGGTTTTCGCCGTATTTAAGGGCTAAATTATGGCCGACAAGGGCATGTGGGCCTTCTGTTTCATGTGTAGCGGCTTTTCCTATGTCGTGAAGTAGGCCGATGCGTCGGGCGAGTTCGACATCGAGATGGAGTTCTGCAGCCATGATGCCCATGATGTTAGAGACTTCGAGGGAGTGTTCTAGGACGTTTTGTCCGAAGCTGTAGCGGAATTTGAGTTTTCCTAAGAGGGTGATGAGTTCTGGGTGGAGGTTGTGTGCGCCGGTGCGTAGAGCTGCGTCTTGGCCGTATTGTTGGATGAGTCTGTCTATGTCTTCAGAGGCTTTAGCGACGGCTTCTTCGATGCGTGTGGGGTGGATGCGTCCATCTTGGATGAGTTCTTGGAGGGCGGTTTTGGCGATTTGTTTGCGGATGGGGTCGAAGCAGGTGATGATGATGGTACCGAGTGTGTCATCGATGACGAAGTCGCAGCCGGTGGCTTTTTCGAGGGTTCGTATATTGCGTCCTTCGCGTCCGATGATGCGTCCTTTTATGTCATCGGCTGGGAGTGTAACGGTAGTGACAGTTGTCTCTGATGTGCAGGTTGAGGCGAGTCTGTTGATGGCGGTGGCAATGACGGAGGAGGCGAGGCGTTGTGCTTCTTCTTTGGCTTGGGTGTGCCATACGTCGGGTGTAATTCGCGGCGTCTGTCTTTACCTGTGCAGAGATGCGGTCTAACAGCTGTTCTTTGGCTTCCTGTGCGGTTAATCCGGCACTGCGTTCTAGCTGTTGTGTCAGCTGTGTTTGGAGTATTGTGACCGCTTGTTTTTCTTCTTCCAGTTGTTGCTTGCGAGCGATTAGGATGGCTTCTCGCTTTTCAATGTCGCTGAGTTTTTTCTCGACTAAGTTCATGCGGCGTTCGAGTTTATCTTCGCGTTCTTGGAGGCGTTCTTCTTCTTTGCCAAGAGAGCGTCTTTGAGTTTGTGCGATTTGTTCCCACTCGCGCTGTTTTTCTAGCTCTGTGTGCTTGAGCGCGAAGTCTTGTTTGTTTTGAATGGCTTTCGCTTCGAGTTCGGCCTTAGCTAGCAGGGTTTCTGCAAGCTGCTGAAGCGTTCCAATGCGGAGTCGATAATAGACCCAACAACATCCTAGGCCAGCTGTGAACACGATTAGACAAAGAGCAAAAGTAAGGGGCCAATTGATAGATTCCATAGGTTGAGTATAGGAGGGGGAACCATTTTTTTCCATAGAACTCGTGCCCGTGCTCGAGCCACTGTTTAGTGCATACAATCGTGCCCGAGCCCGAAAAACTTGCACAACAAAGCGCTTATCCTGGCGGTTATGTTATTCGGGCACGGGCACGCACACGGGCTCGGGCACGATTTGTATGCACTAAACAGTATTGCTAGGCTTAATCCAAACTTTTTCGACCATGCGGTCATTTGAGGAGAGGACTTCGAGTTCGAATTGGTCGCGATGGAGCACAAATCCTTTGGGTGGAATGGAGCCAGCGCAGTGGAAGATAAATCCTGCGATGGTATCGTAGTCGCCTTCTTGAGGAATTTGAATGCCCAACTTTTCTTCGATGTCCAGTAGGTTCATTTGGGCATCTACGACCCAGCCGCCTTCTGGTTTGATCACGAATTCTGCTTCTTCTTCATCGTCGTATTCATCCGCTATGTCGCCGACGATCTGCTCGAGGATGTCTTCGATGGTGATGATTCCTTCTGTGCCTCCGTACTCGTCGACGACGATAGCGAGATGGCTTTGCTTTTGACGGAATTCTTGTAGAAGCTGCGACAGTTTTTTTGTCTCAGGAGTATATAGAGGGGGTTTAACAAGATTTTGTATTGAGCAGTCGAGTATTTTTGTATCGCCGGTTTCTTCGAATTCCATGTATTTTTTGATTAGGTCCTTATATAGGAGGATGCCGCGCACGTCATCGATATTTTCTTCGTAGATAGGAATGCGGCTATAGCCTTCGGCATCGAGGCGTCGAGAGGCTTCTCTGATGGTTGTAGAGGCTGGAAGAGCGAATACGTCTACGCGTGGAACCATGACTTCACGTGCGATGCGGCTGCGGAAATCGACGACGGATTCGATGAGTTCTTTGTCGCGTGCTTCTAGGCTGGTTTCGACGTTCATGTCTTGGATGAGTTCGAGGATCTCTCGTCCGGCTTGGTTGGAGGGCATGTCGAAGGGTTCGAGGTGGGTTATAGAAAACCAGAGTCGGCAGATGTGAAAGAGGGGGATGCTAATGGGTGCGGCGCCTAGCATGAGTAGCGAAGCGGGTGGTGCTACGATGCGCATAACAAAGCGAGGATAGCGTACACCGATCATGCGTGGGAAGTAGTCGCCAATCAGAAAAGAGAGGGCAAACAGTCCGAGCAACAGTAAGACGATGATGGTTGTTGTGTAGTGAAAAGACCAGAGCCAGGCTATCGCTGTGGCTGCAAAGAAAAAGCGAAAGAGATTGAGTGTGCACATAGCGCTGAAGTGAGCACCTTCAAAGGCATGCTTATTAAAGGCCATCCCAGCGATGGGACGGAAAAAGATGAGGCGTTCCAAGCCGATTGGGGCATTAGGGTCGCGAAATTGAATCCCGATGCGCTTCATCGCTTGAACGAGTGAAGAGAGCAAAAAAAATCCAAGCAAAAAGCAAAGGCCAAGGAGAGTTAGTAGGGTGACTGACAAGCCGCCTCCATGTCTAAATGGCTCATTTCGGTAGCTTTCATGACGTCGATTTTAGGTTCAAGCCATTTTTCTTTAATTCGGCTAAATGATGAGTTTCTGCTTCGCGCATTTCTTTCGTGAGGCTTTCTGTGGTGTCATCATAACCCATCAGGTGAAGGAGTCCATGCACGATATAGAGCATAACCTCGTCATAGACGTTAGCATTTTGCAAACGGGCATAGAGAATGGCTACTTGAGGGCAAACAAATACGTTGCCCAAATTTTTGTAACCGGGGATGTCGTCTGATTCTAGGGGAAAGGAGATGCAATCCGTTGGACTAGGGTCATCAAAGTAGACGCGATGAAGTTCGCAGATCGTGGGTTCATCGACAAAATGAACCGAGACTTCATCGCAGGTCTGTTCTTCAAATTCAATTACATGTTTGACAATAGCAGAAACGGCGTCCGCAGAAAGCGGAAGCGCCGTTTGTTCATCGATGATATCGACATGCATTATTTAACAGGTGTCTTAGGGAGACCTGTTACACGCTTAGTGTCTGGCTGCCAGCGGCCTAACTTTTTGAGCACGTCTACACGCTCAAATCGTTTTAGGACGTTACGCTTAGCGCCGGATTTCGTAGATTTTCCAAAACTGGGATGCCGTGACATGTTTTCCTCAATACGCTCTGTTTACTTTTCTCACAAACATTGACTTGGCTGTTTCGCCTTCAACAGCATTCGTATGCTCCTTAAATCCGTTCGGTAACGCATCCTTCAAAGCACCTGTCTTCGAGGATAACGCGGGTCGACGTTTTTTAGGAGATTGCATCCGACGCTCATTTTGCTTGCTTATCCTGGTCATATTCGCACTCCTTCGTGAAAGCAGCTAATTATAGGGAGTGAGGGAAATTGGTGCAAGAATTGTTTCTGTCTCATAGCAATTCGTGCCCGAGCCCGATTTTCTTGTTTCCCGGGCACGGGCACGCACACGGGCACGGGCTCGATTGTATGCGCTAAACAGTGGCTCGGGCTCGGGCTCGAATTGCTGTGAATGCGATGGTTTTAGCTAACCACAATCAGGTCGATATCCATAGGGAGTTCGCGATGAACTTCGTTGGCGATATTGCCGCGGATGATTTGTACGAGGCGGCTGACGCGGCTCATACCTAAAATTACGCAGGAAACATGCAGTTCCTTGGCATGAGTCACGATGTTTAAAGCTGGGTTGTCGCTGGTGTCATAGAGGAAGGTGAAGCGTGGTTCTTTGAGAAATTCTAATGCATAATCAAAGATTTCACAGGCTTGATCATCCTCTACCCAATGTTGGAGCAGACCGCGTTGAGCCATAATCCGGCGTTCGCGGATAAACAAGACATAGAGATGCTGTTGGCTATTTTTAGCCTCGCGTAGGGCAAATTCTAAACATTTGCCAACGTGCGTGACGGCACATAGCAAGGGGCCAGTGTGGATATGTCCTTCTTCTGGCAGACCGCCTAATGATTGAGAAGGGGTCTCGGTCTCTGCGGGAGGAGCAGCCTCAGCGATCCGATCGGGAAGGTTCTTGGCTCTGAACGATCTTACAGCGCTATCGGATATCGAAATAAAGCCTTCGGAGAGTTGCAGACCATGTTTTTTGTCTTTCTGCTCCAATACGAGTGCGCGCATTAGAAGTCCCAAGGCCATGATTGAAATCACGAACATGCGAGCGTGATCTTTTTCGATGACGAGCGTGATCTCAATAGTGGCCATCAAGAGGAAAGTAAGGAACATGAAGATGCGTTCTTTTGTCTTTAGGCTGAGCGAGAAATCGGTCGAGGTCGAGCCGAGGTTGGTGGCGATCGCGCCGACAAAGCCGACCGCATACAGAGCAGCCAACGCCTCCATATCGTTAACACCAAGTAAAACAGCCATAGGGGCAACGGTGGCAAAAATAAGTGGTATGTAAGGTACTCCAAAGCGATTCATCTTCTGAAAGTTACTAGGTAACTGCCCGTCGTCAGACATCACAAACAGCAGGGAGTTAAGGGCGACAATCGCTGTGTTCACGGCGGAGAGTAAAAGTAAGCTGAAGGCGATGCTGATTGCAATACCGAATAGTTTGCCAATGGTTGCACCGAATAGATTTCCGGCGAATACCTCGCCCATATAGCGCAACATCGAGTCTCGTACATCTTGTGCGCCTGGCGCAGATATCTGGTCTCCATGTATCTCCAAACCTGGGAGCGCATTGACTACGAGACTAAACAAGGTGGTGAAGAAGGCCACCTCGATCATAACAATGACCAGGGCGGGCGTAGAGGTTTTAGTCACCGAGGGATTGGCGTAAGAGGTTCCTTTGTCTAAGCGCATGACGCCGGTCGTGTTTGCGATGGCTTCGATTCCTGATAGCGCCACGATCACACCAACAAAGTTGACCCAATTCGTCTTGAATCCATGATGCAATGGTTCTACGGCTCGCAGAGCTTCTGGAATGTAGAATAGTGCAAGAAGCCCCAGCAATAATACAATCGTGATGCAGGACATGGCGATAACCAGGGCTAGATTACCCGTATGTCGTGGTCCAAAGAAGTTGAGTAAACCGATCGCACCGATGGTGAGTAGAGCCCAGGTTTCGGGGTTGTTTACCTCCAGGTAATAGAATGCTGAAAGCGCGCTTAGCGCCGCTGTAACGATGTAGTCGGCAATTAGAAAGAAGCCTCCTACCAGTGCCAAAACTTCAGATCTGTGTCGAACGCTGGCATAAACCCCACCGCCGTTTGGATAGTATTTGCAGATGAGAATGTAGTTGAGGCCAACTAGAATGATTAAGATGCTGACACAAAGAATGAGCCAAAATGAGCTATGGCCTGCCACAGCGAATGCCAGTCCAATGACGTACGCTTTGCTCGTACCCCAGTCGCCGTACAGAATCGCCGCTGCCTGAAACGCATTGACGTCGCGCGGTCTCTCAGCATGTAAAATAGATGCTCGGTACATGAGCCAACCATAATCATTACAGCGAAAATTTCAAATTTTTTTCGCTGCTGGTATATATTGTCCTATATTTTTCAGTGCGGCGACTTGTCGCCGCACTCCAAAAGCGCTTTCTAACCGTATCTGTCTATTAAGGCTTTGTGGTATAATATAATTGCAAAATAGTAACAAAATTATTGTCGGAAACCAAAAGATGTGTTAAACTTCCGCTTTATTAACAACAACCTCTAGGTTTACTTAACATGGGCGAAGGCATAAAAGGCGTTGGACTAGATTTCAGAACGAACCTCCCGCAGGATAAGGGTTCGCTTCTTCCTGGAGATACCGGTTATTCTCCTTGGGACAGCATGTCCATCTCTCCGGGCGCACCCATGCATTCAGGCGGTAGTGGAGTCGTTGTCTCTCTAGGTCAAGTCGGAAACAGACTAGCTTGCGTAACCGTTCCTAAAGGGATTTTCGAATATTACCCCCCTGAGATGAAGCAACGAAATAAAGAGATGGATCTGGCACGCTGGTTGGAATTATCCAAAACCCATCAGGTAGAGCTGGAAAAGACTGATCGGAAGACGAAAGCGTTCTTTGAGATGGTCAAAATTCTTGCTGCGCTGGCTGTAGGAACGGATCCATCTCTCCTCGCTCTAACTGGAGATGGATACCATATTTATTTTACCAAAGATAATATGCTCATCGCCGAGGTCGTTGATACGCAGAATACCGACCGGGCAGATAATGGCGAAAAACGTGTTGTGTCGTCAAAAAGTAGAGATCCAAACAAAGAGGCTAGGGACGCTAAATTAGCTGAAAACGTTGTAAAAGGGTTGTTCTTGCCTGTAGCCATTGTCCGTAAACTAGGAAAAGCGGCGTCTAAGACCTTGGACGCTATAGGAAACGGAATAGAAGTTCTTTGGAATACCTCTCAACCGGTTATAGGACCCATTATCAACACCATATCGACGGCTTTGGTTTGGATCAAGACAACGCTCACCCCACTTTTTGCGTTTGTTAGAAAACACACCAAACCTAACCGAGCTCGTGAAGATGTTACGGCACTGCTGAAGTGGATTGGCAGAAGCATAGATGGTTTAGCTAATGTGTTTGGGTTGAAGTTTGTTGGCAAGACCCTCTTCAACGCACTGGCAAGGGTTGTCACTGCGTCTTTAGGGTTCGTTGATAAGGTTATCGTTCGCTTTGTTGTTAAGCCGTTAGAGACGGTTCTAGGCCCCTTCATGACTTGGGTGGCTGACACATCCACAGCCATCGTTGATCGACTCATGAGCTTCTTGAAGAAATAAGTTCTCAAGAAGGTTTTGCACGACTCATTACGGTCTTTCGAACAAAACAAATTTTTCTTTTTTTTTAACAGGATAGGCAAGATCGCCTTCGGCGGCAGGATCAAGAGGATTATATACAATCCACAAGTGCTTGATAAGATAGTGTCTCTGTGTTCTCTGTGTCTTTGTGTTTCAAAAAATGCATAAAATGGCTTCAAAAGTACTTGTGGGTAGGGTATAATCCTTTTGATCCTGCCGCCGAAGGCGATCCTGCCTATCCTGTTAAAAAAAGAAAAAAAATCGCCAGGACGCGCGCCATTCGCTCTTCCCTGAAACATAGCCGCCTGCTATAACTATTCGAAAAAATCATTTTCCCAGGGTTTTTACATGTTGAGTCGAGCGTGCATACTGTCTGTTCTAGCTGTGAGCTGTGTTTACGGCGGATCTTTTACTCCCGTCCCTGACGAAGATCTTGAGGTTGTGGCCCTAGAATCAGCTCAGAATCGTTTAGAAGGGGCAGACATTCGTTTAATTTCGAACGAAACGAGTATTCGAGTTGTTGACGTGGGAGGAGAATGGACCTACAAATTTCCCGCCTCTGAAGAAGCCTGGCAGGCGTTGCGTAGAGAAGCTCAGTTGCTAAAACTGCTTCAGACTTCTTTGTTAGTCACTGTGCCTCATTACGTTCTAAATGAAACGCCTCCCTACGCCTACTATCAACCAATAAATGGATTAACCCTTACCCGCACCATGTATCGCGGGTTGAGTACAAGGCGAAAGGCCACCCTGATCAATGACTTAACTCTTTTCCTTCTTTCTATGCACACCACTCCTACAACTTGGGTGCAGTCTCGTGGACTACCGCTTTGGGAACCTACCTCTGATTGGATAACTGCCCTTGGTAAAGAGATAAAAGTGCAAATCAACGATGAGGCGCTTACTAGTTTCTTCGACGGTGTGGTAGCTCAGTACCGCTCTCGAAATCGAACCAGTTGCAAATTGGTCATCAGCCATGGTCGATTAGAAACCAACCTTCATGTTGAGGGAACCACAGGAAAGCTTGTCGGGATTTCAGGATTTGATTCGGCCGTTTTGAGCACGAGAACCCTCGATTTTGACGCTCTTTTTAGTATCGACGAAGAATTAGCGCGAAGCGTAATGGTCGAATATTGTCGTTCTTTGAGGATTCCAGAATTTTTTGAAGAACTAAAGTTGCAACGCACCCTATGGTTGTTTGCCGACCTGGTTGCCGCTGCAAAAAAAGAGGATTCAAAAGCCTTCGCCGAGATTCTTAAAAAAATAACTCATATGATGAGCGTATTGTAACTTGACAAAAATGTGTTGAATTGGGTAAAATTACATTCTTTACAACTTACGGACTTAAACCAAGATGAATGTCGGCGGTTCTTTTAGCAACAGTTATGGCGGTTATCGATCTATGGAGCCTTCTTCTTATGGGGCTTCAGGAAGTGGCACAGGTCAAAAAGATAAGTTTGAAGCACCCCGTCAATCCATGGCGTATGGTGATTCGTTGATGGTTAGTTCCTTGGGTCGTCGAGAAGCCCAACGGGCTGAATCCGATCCAGCGCAAACAGCAGACAGACTGAAGAAAGGTCGTACTACCTGCTGGATTTTAGGCGCAATCAGCCTTTTCGTGTTCGGTATTATGGCTGTACAGCCCATTCTTTTGCCCCTGTGTACGTTTGGAATGTGTTTCTCCAACGGCTGGGCCGAATGGATGGAGTTTACAAGAGCTATCTTCAAAATGAGCCTATTTCCAGCCGCCCTTGGTGCTGTCCTAGTTGGCATCGGCTTTTTCTGCGACAACTCGTTGAAGGGAATCCAGTCTCAGCTGGACCAGAAAGAGAAGAGCAAACTCTCACCTGATCTGATGGATCAGATGCTTAAGCAAGGGCTGAGCAAGTAACCGTCAATCCTGCCGCAGCGTAACTTCGTTGTTTTTCAAGACTACATTTGGTTTTTGCCGGATCGCTTTGATCATCCAGTTCATGTACGCATTCAAATTCGTTTACGATTGGACAGGGTTGTCTGCATAGGTTCAGGACAACTTGAGCTTGATTCAAATTCATTGGCTGCGTTGTGAGTATAACGGCGGCCTGAATTGGCTCTTGGCTTACTGCGTGGGGAAGAAATTGATCGGGAGGCATCTGCCATAGAAGTTGATCGACAAACCGCAGCGCCTCTTGATTAGGTGCGATGACCAAGACTCTTTGGTTTTGTTTGAAGTGTTTGTAGATGAGATCAGGCACGCAGCGGCGCTTATCAGCGCTGTTGTGAACGGTCCAGAAATGGATAATGGCCATCATGTCGTACTTTCAAGGCCTCTTCTAAGATGCAATTCTGTTTGCATCGAGCCGCAGGAGACGATGCATTTAACCGCCTCTTCCACAGTCATATCTAGAGGCTTCACTTCATTGGCTGGATAAAGTAATACAAACCCTACGGACGGGTTGGGTGTACCCAGAAGTAATACAGCAACGGAGGCTGCGCCCGTTGGGGAGGTCTCTGCTGTATAAATTCCGGTACTAAGTCCAATGGTGAAACTTCGTTCATGAGGAAATGGAACCAGCACAGGTATTTTCTCTCCTACGGTGTCATTTCCCAGTAGGGTTGACATGACTTCTTGAGTGGCCCTGTAAATCTTGTTTACCATGGGAATGCGATGAAGAATTTGATCGCCAAAGTAAAGAAATCGGTGGACCAAATACCATTGCGTCAGCCACCCCACAGCAAGAATCAATCCAAACAGGAAGACGAGACTGAGCACCCTGCTTGCGTAAAGAATAATTTCTTTAGATTGTAAGAGGCGTACATTCTGGTGGGAGACTTGAAAAGTTTCGAGTATGTGCGTCATCATACCCATGAACGGTTTCGTCAAAAGATCGAAGACAAAGCTAACGATCCAGAGAGTAATGATGAGGGGCAAAAGCAACGCTAAGCCGGTCAAAAAGTACTTTTTCATGGCTCTTGGATGGGTTGGGGCGAACGAATCATGGGAGAGGCAATGACACCGCAAGAGATAATGTACTTAAAGGCATCTTCAACCTTCATTTCAAGAAAAATAACATCTCCGGGCTCAAACATAACTAAGAAGCCTGAGGTAGGGTTAGGGGTTGTCGGAACAAAGACAGCGACCATTCCTGTGGTAGAGGCTTCCCGGGTTAGCGCAAGCGATTCCTGCGTAACAAACCCCAGGCTATACGTTCCTATTTTGGGATAGGGAACGAGCGCTACTTGTTTGAATCCACCTTTGCCAGATCCGAAGACGGTATTGATCACGTCTTTGACCGTACCGTAGATCGAACTAATGAATGGGATTTTTTGCAGGATGTATTCTCCGAATCTCAATAGAGAATGTATGAAGAACCAGCGTGTCAAGATACCGAGAGCGACTGTTACCGCAAATAGAATGATGAGAATCAAAATCTGGCTTAGTAATCGGATAAATTGGGGCGAGCCAAAAAAACCATCGGAGTTTTTACCGACTCCATAGTGTTCCAAACCTAGCTGTACGACACCTACGAACGGTTCGGTCAAAAGGTTAAACAGAAAGCTCACCAGCAAGATCGTGACAGCTAAAGGGAGCAGGATAACGAGGCCTGTAACGAAATACTTTTTCATAATCACATGTTAAAGGATGCGAAAGGAAATGTGGAGAAAAAAGAAAAAGGGACGACAGGGACAATGAAGAAAATTTTGGAGTGCGGCGACTTGTCGCCGCTTTCAAAGGCATCGACTTGTCGATGCCACAACAGCTCGACAAGTCGAGCTGTATAAAAGCGGCGACAAGTCGCCGCACTCCAAAAGCTCATGCCAATTTACCCTTATTTTGACAACATTGGGCTAGCACCGGCAGCCGCTTCGCGCCTAAAAAATGTCCGAACTATAGACTCAGCCTGTAAGGCTGAGATTATATAGCCTAGGGCACCGCCCTAGGTAAGCTGTGAAGGGATATTTGCAGGCTGTAGGCCTGCGACTGGTTTAAAAAATGCTAAACTCGAGTCTGTGCCTCTGTGTTTAACCAATCAGCTAGGGCGCTACGTTAAGTCATGCCCTGCTTTGCTGTGGTCCTTTTACTTTCCCGCCCAAACAGAATCCTTAACTCGAAAACGCCAAGGCAGCAAGGCATCTTCTCTGGCGTAGCCGACGCCGATGCGTGGAGAGGCAATAATGGAAGACTCAGGAATTTTCACTCCTTCTTCGACCCAGATGGGTGGTCCATCCAGAGCAAGTCCATTGAGCGATCGGTCGATTCCAAGAGCTTGTGAAAGGGCACCTGGTCCACAGGTAAGTGTGCGGTCTAGTTTTGTCTTATTCCGTCGTTGCAGCATGTATTTGATCCCCGCGGTGGGTTCGATGGCGCGAATCAGAATGGCGTGTGGGATGTCTCTTTCGTAGGTGACAATATTGAACAGGTTGTGGATGCCGTAGCAGAGGTAAACGTAGGCTATGCCTCCGGGCTGGTACATGACTTCATTACGAGCCGTGCGACGGTTGCCAAATGCGTGTGAGGCACGGTCCTCAGGGCCTCGATAGGCTTCTGTTTCGACGATGATGCCGCCTGTTAACTCGTCGTCGATAAGGGTGTACAATCGTTTACCAAGAAGATCTTGGGCGAGAAAGAGTACGTCATGGTGTTGAAAATAGTCGCGCGGAAGTGGCGTAGACTTCATCGTTTTTTTGGTTTAGCTTTTTTCGAACGCCGTGGCGCTCCTTTATGATCTTTTTTTGTGCGCTTGCGGTCAGCTGTGCGCTCGATAACGGGTTTTTTAACCTGGTGTTCTGGTTCTGTTCCAGGAGCCAGGTACCAGACACTTTCCAATAACACGAGGTCGATCGCCTTTAGGATGACAAAGATCCGGTCTCCGGAACGGTAGGAAGATTGAGTGTGCCTTCCAGTGAGGCATTTGCGTTTTTCATCATAGATAAAGTAGTCGTTATCGAGCTCAGAGATATGCAGAAAGCCTTCAATCATGAGTTCGAGCACTTCGAATGAGATGCCAAATGGTTTGACGCGTGTCACCACTGCTTCATATTGCCTCAGGGGTTCTTCTGCATATTTTGCATTGAGTAGACGCAATTTTTTTAACAGTAATACGTTATTTTCTGCTTTTGCGCTTAGGCGTTCCTGCTCTGAACAACGGCTGCTAACAGCGTCTAAATCGGTGTCTGGGTGGGATTCGCCGAACAAGATGCGATGGACAACGAGATCGACATAGCGACGGATCGGGCTGGTGAAGTGACAATAGTGCTCGAGGCCAAGGCCATAGTGACCGATGTTTTCCGGTGAATAAATCGCAAGCCTCATGCTGCGGATATAACTGGCAGCGAGATAAGGTCCGTAAGGTGTAGTAAGCGCCTCTTGGAAGAGTTTCTGTAGTTCAGACGGATTGGGATTGTCAGAGATATCAAATCCAAAGGCAGCGGCAAGCGCGGCGAATTCACGGATATTTTCTTCAGCAGGTTGGTCGTGCACACGATAGGTCAAACCAGACCCTGATTTGGTCAGATGCCACGCAACAATTTCATTGGCTTTGAGCATAAACTCTTCCACCATCTGGTGTGTGATGTCGTACTCGACGACTTGTGTTCCTTGTGGAACGCCTTGTGGATCGACGACAACCATGAGATCGGGTAGTGCAAACTCAATGCTGCCACGTTGAAAGCGCTGTCGTTTGAGAAGCTGGCAAAGTTCGACCATAAGCTCTAATAAGGGCTTCTGAGGGCTTTTCTTTTTGCCATCAAGAACCTCCTTGGCTTCGCTGTAGGAGAATCGACGTGCGCTCTTGATCACTGAGCGATGTATTGAATAATCGCGTAATGTGCCTTCACTATCAAACGTCATAAATACGGTAGCAGTCAGGCGATTGACATTTGCTTTAAGGCTGCATAGGTTGTCCGAAAGTTCCGACGGAAGCATAGGCACGCAGGTGCCAGGAAAGTAGGTGGAGTTGCAGCGTAAACGCGCTTCGTCGTCTAAGGCGGTTCCAGGCTTAACGTAATAAGAGACGTCTGCGATGTGTACGCCTAAATGATAGTTGCCGTGTTCATCCTTCGACAGTGACAACGCATCGTCGAAGTCTTTAGCAGTTTCAGGATCGATAGTAACGCAGGTGAGCTCACGGAGGTCTTTCCGGTCCTTAATCGCGGCAGGAGCTACGCGTGCGCCTAGACTCACGGCTTCCTGGATCACTTTTTGGGGAAAGGCGGCGCGTATTTCAAACTCTTCGATGGCTGCAGGAATATCTGTGGATGCGTCGTCGATGTGACCGATGATGTGCGACGCACGACAGACGGTTTGTGTTTCCTTAGAACCCCAGCGCAGCACTTCCATCACAACCCGATCGCCTACTTTGAGATCCGAATCGCCTCGCTCCACCAACACACGTTGGCTTTGGCCAAGAAGGGGAACATAAGCGATCACATCTCCTTCGGGGTTTGCAGAACGGATAATTCCTGCCATGTGGGTACGACTACGCTCGAGAATGGCTGAAACACGCCCTTCAGGACCTTTTTCCGAAATAGGTCCGTCTGCAATCAATACCTCTACGCGATCTCCGTCGACGGCATTTTGGGTAAGATGTTTGGGGATAAACACATCTTGAGGATGTTGCAGGGTATTATCAGGGTGGAGAAAACCAAACCCTCTAGGATGCATGCGCATTGTTCCGGAAATCGTGTTTGCACGCGTCGTTCCGCAAGCATACCGGTTGTCGACATGCTGCACGATCCCTTCGCCCATCAGTTGTTTCAATACATCGCGGAATACTTTCTCATGTTGAGGAACGATATGGAGGCGGTCCCTCAGCTCGTCAGCTGTGAGCGGTTGGTAGCCCTTGCCGCTGACGAATTGCTTCGCCACCCGCAGAAGGTTTTCGAATAGGCGCTGGTCTTTAGTCGGTTTTTTCATAGAGGCTCAGTATAACAGGGTAGTAGCTTTAGATTCTACAAAGTTGAAAGACCTTTCTTCACGTCTTTGCGTCTTTGCGTTTAATCAATTCATTCGTTAACGTGACCGCATGGGATTACTGTTCAAGAGCGTTCTGATTTTTTCTTTGTTCCTTATTGTTGCGGCTTGCTCGAAGGCGTTACCTGGTCGCGCGCCTTTTTTTCAGAGCATTGGTGGGTATCATTATGTGATAGATACTGCGTCTCCGGAGGCGCAAAAGTTCTTTGATCAAGGGTTGCTCTTCTATTACGGCTATCATTTTGATGATGCTGAACGGGCGTTTGAAGAAGGGGTGCGGCTTGATCCGCACTGCGCCATGTGCTACTACGGCATTGCACTTGTGCAAGGTTCAAAGAATCACACCGTGATCACAGGCAAAGAAAGAAAGAAAGCTGCAAAGGCACTTAAACATGCACTGGAATATGCGCGCAAAGAGAATGAACGTGCTCTTGTGGAAGCGCTCTCTTCGCGCTATTCTCCGGCAAAACCACCGAAAGGCGAGATTATTTCAGAAGAAGAAACGCTGGCCTACGTCAGAGCGATGCGCAAAGTGTCAGAGGCTTTTCCGAATGATCTGGACGCGCAAGTACTTTTCATCGATGCCTTCATGCAAGGGTCTAAGCAGGATTTTTTCACCAATGGAAAACCGAGTCATGAAGCGACTGAAATGTTGGCTCTATTGGACAAGGTCCTGAAAGCGAATCCTAACCATCCTGGTGCCAACCACTACTACATTCACATTAACGAATCATCTGCCGACCCAAAACGATCTTTACCCAGTGCAGATTTCTTAGATTCAGCGCATCTCGGAGTCGAACACCTCGAACATATGCCTGCTCACGTATACATGCAGACCGGACAATATCATAAGGCTACGTTGGCTAATCAGCGAGCGGTTGAGGTGCATCATGCTTATCAGAAAGAGGCGTTGGCACAAGGGTTCGAGCCAGTAAAAAATTTTCTCTATGAGCATGATCTTCATTTTTTATTCGGATCTGCCATGATGGAGGGTAGAGGAAAGCTCGCTTTAGATACAGCTAGAGAACTATCTGACAGAGCAAAACAGAATGGTCCGTCACTATTTATCCCTCTGCCCTATTTTGCAGAGGCGCGATTTGGCCTGTGGGAAGAGATTTTTAAAGAGCCACAACCTAGGGAGAAACCTATCTTTCCGATAGCTATGTGGCATTATGCGCGTGGGCTTGCATTTGCTAACCAAAACAAAATAGATGAAGCGCAGCACGAGTTAAAAAATCTTGCTGCTACATCAACACAAAGACCAAAAGACGTACGACTTAAAATAGCCCTAGCAGTACTTACAGCAACCATTGCTGACAAAACAGGCAAAGATGACGAGATGCTAAAGAACTGGCAACAAGCTGTCGAGTTGCAAGAAAGCATGGGCTTTCAAGATCCTCCCGGTTGGTACTTCCCGACTAAAGAAGGTTTAGCGTCCGCTTTGGTCAAAATCGGTCGACCTCATGAAGCGGAAGAGATACTAGCTGAGCTGTTCAAGCAGTATCCAGAGAATGGTTGGGGTTTGTTTATCCTAATACAAGCCCTGCGCACCCAAAAGAAAGATGCCGAAGCAGACGACGCAGAAGCACGATTCGAAAAAGCTTGGGAATATGCGGATGTTGGCGCGCTTCCGCGCGCAGGTATTCGCAAGACTAAGCTATGGACAAACTAGACGAACTGGACTAGTTGGACGAAATGTGTCTGGGGATTCAGCATAACCTGTCCAGAAGAGACAATTTTATAATTCTAGCTGATAAATGATCTGGATAGTAGATTCTCGACAAAGCAATTTTCTTTTTTTTCTTCAGGATAACAGGATGAACAGGATAAAATTGAAAATTATTAAAATTAGTTGAGATTTTCTATTTATCCTATTCATCCTGTTATCCTGAAAATTTAAAAATTCTACCCTGAGTATTTAGTTGAAAATTTATCGAAACTGTCCAGAATCACGCAAAAAGCTAATGAAATCGTCTCAGTTTCAGAAGAGACAATTTTATAATTCTAGCTGATAAATGATCTGGATAGTAGATTCTCGATAAAGCAATTTTCTTTTTTTCTTCAGGATAACAAGATCAACAGGATAAAATTGAAAATTGTTAAAATTAGTTGAGATTTTCTATTTATCCTATTCATCCTGTTATCCTGAAAATTTAAAAATTCTACCCTGAGTATTTAGTTGAAAATTTATCGAAACTGTCCAGAATCACGCAAAAAGCTAATGAAATCGTCTCAGTTCCAGAAGAGACAATTTTATAATTCTAGCTGATAAATGATCTGGATAGTAGATTCTCGACAAAGCAATTTTCTTTTTTTCTTCAGGATAACAGGATGAACAGGATAAAATTGAAAATTGTTAAAATTAGTTGAGATTTTCTATTTATCCTATTCATCCTGTTATCCTGAAAATTTAAAAATTCTACCCTGAGTATTTAGTTGAAAATTTATCGAAACTGTCCAGAATCACGCAAAAAGCTAATGAAATCGTCTCAGTTCCAGAAGAGACAATTTTATAATTCTAGCTGATAAATGATCTGGATAGTAGATTCTCGACAAAGCAATTTTCTTTTTTTTCTTCAGGATAACAGGATGAACAGGATAAAATTGAAAATTATTAAAATTAGTTGAGATTTTCTATTTATCCTATTCATCCTGTTATCCTGAAAATTTAAAAATTCTACCCTGAGTATTTAGTTGAAAATTTATCGAAACTGTCCAGAATCACGCAAAAAGCTAATGAAATCGTCTCAGTTCCAGAAGAGACAATTTTATAATTCTAGCTGATAAATGATCTGGATAGTAGATTCTCGACAAAGCAATTTTCTTTTTTTTCTTCAGGATAACAGGATGAACAGGATAAAATTGAAAATTGTTAAAATTAGTTGAGATTTTCTATTTATCCTATTCATCCTGTTATCCTGAAAATTTAAAAATTCTACCCTGAGTATTTAGTTGAAAATTTATCGAAACTGTCCAGAATCACGCAAAAAGCTAATGAAATCGTCTCAGTTCCAGAAGAGACAATTTTATAATTCTAGCTGATAAATGATCTGGATAGTAGATTCTCGACAAAGCAATTTTCTTTTTTTTTCTTCAGGATAACAGGATGAACAGGATAAAATTGAAAATTGTTAAAATTAGTTGAGATTTTCTATTTATCCTATTCATCCTGTTATCCTGAAAATTTAAAAATTCTACCCTGAGTATTTAGTTGGAAATTTATCGAAACTGTCCAGAATCACGCAAAAAGCTAATGAAATCGTCTCAGAACGTCCAGTTTGTCCATAACTTAGTCTTGCGAATACTCATGTTGCGCCCGGAAGGGCGCACCTTCTCTCAAATTTCTTCTTAAAAATACCTTGTATACGTATAATGCCGCGTTGTCAAACCGATAAGGAGACGTTATGGAAGCAAATCAATTACAACGAATGGGTTGGGGCCGGCTAACGTGGCTCCAGGTGGGTTCTGCACTGTGCCTGCCGCTATTGTATGTCGCTTATGACGCAGCTGAAAAATTTGGTGTTGGAGCCGCCCTTGCGGGCATTTTGGTCGGAAATTTCCTTCTCTTCTGCTTAGGACATTTGTCCGCCGACATGAGCATCAAACATCGCCTTCCTACTACTGAACAATCGGAACGACTTGTAGGCAGTCTCGGAAAGCAAATGTTTTCACTCGTCATGATGGTCATCTCTACAGGTTGGTTCGCCATCCAGCTGCAATATGTGGCTAAGCAGGTTCTTCTACTCTCTGGAGGCAATTGGGTGGTCGGTGTGGAAGTCATAGCCATAGGACTTTCCATCTTGATGGTCATCGCTAACTACTGGGGTATTGATGGGATTGCACATTGGGCGGAAAAAACAACACCTCTATTGATTGCAGCGCTGGGTATTTTGCTTGTGCGTCTTTGTTGGGATGGCGCAGCCCCAACTAGCAAGCCCGTAAATTGGAACTGGAGTGCGCTGGCTCTATCTCAAGTTCTCGCGATCAATATTGCCTACACCATCGATCTACCTACCTTTCTGAGGTTCTCTAAAGCGCGCTCTGATGCTGTCACGACCAATTGGATCACGATCCTAGTAGTCTTTTCTCTCGTCGAGGCTGCTGGTGTACTTGCCTATTGGTGCTGTCCTGCAGCTGACATACTTAATGCCTTCTCTAGCCTACCTGGAACAGGATGGAAAAGCCTATTGAGCTTCTACCTTGTGTTTCAGATCTGGGCCGTAAACCACATGAATTTATTCAGTGCGCAAACATCATTGAAAGTGTGTTTTTCTAAAGTAAATGAAAAACAAGCTTGGGCGATTACTGCTTTACTAGCAACGGCATTATGTGGGCTTCCACTTCTAGACCAGCTGGAGAAGGTACTTACGATACTAGGCGTTCTTGTGGCCGGCATCGGAGGGATTATCTACTGTGAATATGCTATGATTAGCTGGAAACCAAAATTAAAACGCGGAAACATTCCTGTTAGCGCAGGTATCGCTCTGTGTGCTTCTTATACAGCAGGTTGGCTGAATCTTAGCGAAGCTCCTGTTTTTGACGCCTTCGTTGCTTCATGGATGATGTATATGCTGGTGCGTGGATGCCTTGAACTTATTGGAGCTTCTAGTGAAAGACGTCTGGATTACGCATGAGGACATGGATGCTCTCGCTTTAGGAGCACAATTGTTAGGTTCAGGTGGCGGGGGGGATCCAGGGTATGATCTCTTCGTAGCTAAAGAACAGCTTGAGGAACATGGACCTGTACGCTTGGTCAGTGTCGATGACATTCCTGACGATGGTTGGGTCCTGCCGATCTACTGGATGGGCGCACCTATGGTGTTGTTGGAGAAGCTTCATTCAGGCGAGGAGTTCCGCATCATCGTCAATAGATTGCAAGAGCTTACCTCTCGTCGAATCGTTGCTTTAATGTCTGCAGAGATTGGTGGATCTAACGCTATGCCGCCCTTTTATACAGCGGGTTCGCTTGGTCTGCCAATCATTGATGGGGACACCATGGGACGGGCGTTTCCGTTTTGTTACATGTCTACCTGCGGCTTATACGACGTCAAACCCGGTCCGGGATTTATTGTAGCTACAGCTACAGGGGCTTCTGTGATGTTAGAAACGGAGACTTCAACAGAAATGGATAGGCTTCTACGTGCCTTGACGACAGTGATGGGATCTGATGCAGCAGTATGTTCCCATCCTATGCCCGCTGCTGTGGCGCAAAAAACCATCCTGCGCGGTACGGTCTCGTATGCACTCGAACTTGGCCGCTCGGTCCATCAAGCTCTAGAAGATGACTTAGACCCAGTCGAAGTTATTATAGATGCCTGTGGAGGCAGTCTGGTCGCCATAGGACACATCAGTGATATTGAACATCGCTTCGAATCATCCTGTCAGCACGGTCAAGCAGTCATTCAAGGAGTAAAAGATCAGTATACCATCTATTTCCAAAATGAATTTTTAGCCGTGGTGCCTAGTGGGGAATCTGTTCCTGTTGCGACAACTCCTGATATTATTGCCATTTTTGAAATCGAAACAGGCCTACCTATAGCGGTAGAGCGTTTGCGTTATGGCCTACGAGTCCAGGTGGTAGCCTTGCCTGCACCCGAATTATGGACTACTCCTGAAGGTTTGGAGTTGGTCGGGCCGAAGGCTTTTGGTTTTCCTTGGGACTATCAACCAGCGGTGGATATATGTCAAAACTCAGTCTAGGTATTGATGTTGGTGGAACGAACACCGACTTCGCCATTGTCGATGGAAGTGGAAAATTGTTGGGATCCTACAAGATCTATTCCACCGTTCCTATTGAGCTTGGGATCACTCAAGGCTTAGGCGAATTGCGTACTCGCTATCCGACCGAATATGCAGCTATTGCTCATGTTCACATTGGCACTACACAAGTAGCTAATGCGGTGCTGGAAGGAAATCGTCTAGCTACTGTTGGCATTATTCGCATGTGTGGGTGCCGCTCTCCAAGACCTCTTCCTGCTTGTGACTGGCCTGAAAGCCTACGCGAAGCCATCGTCATCGGCTGCAAACCCATTGGAGGCGGCTTTGAATGCGATGGTCGTCCAATGACTCCATTTTCCCTGCGTGAAGCCGCACGAGCCGTTGATGAACTCCTTAGTATCGGTGCGCAGACGCTTGCGATTGTGGGTTCGTTCAGCCCTCTCTATCCAGAACAGGAGCGAGAAGTAGGACTATGCATTGAGAAGTTACTAGGACCCGATTTTCCCTACACCCTATCGTATGCCATCGGTGGCATGGGCCTGCTAGAACGCGAAAAAGCAGCTGTTCTCAACTCAGCATTGATTCCGTTTTTGGGTCATAGCTTCAAAGGAATGGCCACCTTGATCCAGGCGTATGGACTAGATGCCGAGGTCTGGATGACGCAAAACGATGGGACGTTGTTAAGCGTTGAAGAAGCCGGCAAATATCCATTAAAGACAGTTGCTGCAGGGCCGACTAACTCTTTTATTGGCGGCTCTAGACTGGCTATTGCTCAAAACGCCATCGTGGTTGATGTCGGCGGTACGTCTACGGACATTGGTGTGGTGCAGGAAGGAATGGTGCGTCGCTCACTGCGTGCGACAACCGTTGGAGGCGTAGCGTTGAATTTTTCAATGCCAGATAGCTGCTCCATGGCAATAGGAGGGGGAACCCATATCGATAAAGGGTCGCATGGTGACTGGGTCGTTGGCCCTACGAGCTGCGGATCGAACTTTCCTGAAGTTTCACAGATTTTTGGCGGATCACAACTCACCCTTACAGATCTGGCTTGTGTTTTGGGTGATATGGAGATCAGTGATGGCAAAACATCACGTGTAAAGATCGGTCGTTCTGACGCAAACAACATCCTCCGTTCCATTGGCAACCAAGCAGCTTGGGAAATACAAAAACTTTCTCGAGGGATGAAAAACTCTTCTATCATCCTCGTTGGAGGCGCAGCTGAAGTGCTCAGCAGGGTATTGCAAGAGGAGTTCACGACAAGTCTCTCTCTGGCACCTTTCTCTGCAGTTGCGAATGCCTACGGCGCAGCTTTGGCGGAGATTGGAGCGACTCGTACACGCGTTGTGAATCAAGTCGAAAGGCAATCTGCATTGGACCTGCTACGCCAAGAAGCTATGGACAGCGCTGTTCAGCAAGGAGCAAGCCCAAAAAGCGTGCGGATCACCCATGTTGAAGTTCTTCCTATACCCTATTCCGCAAACCACCTCACTAAAGTCGTTGTAGGTGCCTCAGGGAGACGCTGGTAAGATGAAAGTAACCCTCGATGACCTCGATATCCTTGCGCTCGGAGCCAGAGTACTGGGTTCTGGCGGTGGTGGAGACCCTGCATATGACCTTATGCTAGCTAAAGAGCAGTCCGCTCTACATGGACCGGTCGACTTAGTTCCCATCGATCGGATTCCCGCCGATGAATGGGTGTTGCCTATTTTTTGCATGGGAGCTCCTATCGTGTGTATGGAACGATTGCATTCTGGTGAAGAGTTTACACTCATCACTCGAAAAATGGAGGAAGTACTGCAGTGTAAAGTGGGAGGGTTATTACCTACCGAGATAGGAGGCGCAAATGCTTTGCCGCCTTTTTATGCTGCTCCCTCCTTGGGTTTGCCTGTTGTAGACGCTGACGCTATGGGAAGGGCTTTTCCAAGCTCATGCATGGCTACCTATGAGCTATTTAACGTACGGCCCGGTCCTGGTGTTGTTGTGGATACTGCAACTAATGCGATCGGTGTGGCCGACGCGTCTACGGCGGCTGAAATGGATCGCCTCTTGCGCGGACTCACCACGGCGATGGGATCTGATACCGCGGTATGCTCACATCCGCTGCCGCAGCCAGTCGCAAAAAAAGTGCTTTTGCATGGAAGTGTCTCCTATGCAATTCGTCTTGGACACTGCATGAAAGATGCCATCGATAGACAGGACAACCCAATTGATGCCATTCTAGATACATGTGGAGGTCGCGTAATCGCGTCGGGAATGATCACCGATATTGAACATTGGATCGAATCTTCCTTCCACAATGGCCGAGCAACCATTACAGGTGCCGAAGGCACGAGCGTCATCTGTTTTCAAAACGAGTTTCTCATCGCTTTAAAAGAGGGCCGCCAGGTACCTCTGGCGACCACACCAGATATTATCGTAGTTTTTGAAGTAGAGACAGGCCTACCGGTTGCTGTAGAACGGTTACAGTATGGTCTCAGAGTGGACGTCATTGCCTTACCAGCACCCAGTATCTGGACAACTCCCCAAGGCTTACGCATTGTCGGACCCTCAGCTTTCGGACTAGATTACGATTATATCCCCGTGACATAACAGGGGAGCCCGAGCCCGAAAAACTGTAGCTTAAACTGGGCTGATTGCGTTTGGTGAAGCGAATTTTTTTCGGGCACGCACACGGGCTCGGGCTCGGGTTTACAGGGACTTCAAGGACGCCTGAGGCAAAAAGACCACGTTAGTCCCTGCAGTCCTTGACGTCCTTCTCAATTTGCTGCTGTAACTCTTCCTTAGAAGCGAACTTTCGTTCCGGTCGAATAAACTTCTCCAGCACCACTTCTACAAATACTTCTGAAGGTACTTGGTCACCAAACACATGTACTTCCAACAAGGGTGCGCCACTAGGACGCACTGTTGGTGCGACTCCAAGATTGGCAATTCCAGAGTACACACCACCTGACGCAACCACCTTCACTGCATACACACCGAAAGGAGGTAGACAAAGCGATGACACATCCAAATTAAGCGTAGGGAAACCTAATTTCTTCCCTAAACCTATCCCTGGAATAATAGGGCCATAGATAGAATACGCACGACCTAAACAGTTCGATACCATATCCAACTGACCAGCCATGATGAATTTGCGGATCAGACTGCTAGAAACAGCTTCTCCGGCCATTTGCATCGCTGGCAGATACTCAACTTCAACATGAGTGCGCTGTGCCCACTCCTGCACTAATTCACGATCTCCTAGCCGATCTTTCCCAATACGTGCGTCGTGCCCCAAAATCAGATTAGTGCACTTTACACGCTCACAGAGAAGTGTCAGAAACTCCTCTGTAGAGAGTTGTGAAAGCTCTCGTGTGAAAAGAATCTGAATCAAAAGATCTATGCTCGTTGCTTCCAACAACTTCACTTTGTGTTCAGTTGTCGCAATACGCAAAATACGGCTGTCTGGTCGCAAAACGGTGGAGGGATGGTTCAGGAAAGTCAATACAATCGATTTACCATCTTTGTTAGCGGCCAAAGTGGCTACTTGGCGTAGAATGGTCTGATGACCTAAATGCACACCATCAAAATTTCCGATTGTCAGAATACCACTTTTAGACTGCTGAGGAATGGATTCTAACGAATCGACAACCTGCATCTAATCATCCCATTTTTCGCGTATGTTCACGAATGACGCGATGGAGATCAAAGGAGGGGTCTGAAATAAGCTCCGAGTCGATACATTCTTCGAGAGCAATTTTGCCTGATTTGGTTCGGGATAACCCAGATAAATAGGCTCCACAGCCTAGTTTACGGCCGATATCATGAGCTACGGTGCGGATGTAAGTGCCTTTGGAACACGCGACGAGAATTTCCACCTCTGGATATTCATAACGAATGAAGGTGGTTTTCAACGTTACGTTGACAGGAGGTCGATCAACCACAACGCCTTTGCGCGCTAGCTCATAGAGCTTTTTTCCTTGCTGCTTTTTAGCGGAATACATAGGCGGCACTTGCTCAACCGTACCTTGAAACTCAGTAAGGACCTGAGTAACCTCTTCCAGAGTCGGAACTAAATCACTGTTCGCTGTAGGCGTGCCCTCGCCGTCATAGGTCTCTGTTTCGATCCCAAGTCGAACGGTCGCGCGGTACTCTTTATCTTGCGTGAGGAATTTATCGGACAGACGAGTGAATTGTCGTCCAATTAAAAGAATCATGACACCTGTGGCCATAGGGTCTAATGTACCGCTATGCCCGATGGTTTTTACACTCAGTCGACGACGTAGTTGACTGACGAGGCTGAATGAAGTGCATCCAGCTGCTTTGTTAAGGAGCAGTACCCCAGAGATAGGGTCTATAGTAGGTTTATTTTGTTTCTGGTTCACGTTCGTCTGCCGTTGGGTGGCGATGTTGTTCTTCATCGTGGATTTTTTTGAGGAGCTCTTCGATGCGCATTTGATGGTTGACACCATCGTCTAGAACAAAGTGAAGAGACGGAAAATATCTCATGCGCACTTTCTTTGACGCGTTGCTGGCGATAAAGCCAGCGCTTCTATCAAGCGCAATCATGGTTTCTTGTTTATCAATGTTGGTACCGATCACGCTGATGTATACCTTCGCCTGGCGGAGATCCTTAGTGATCTCCACCCCCGTTACCGTGATTAGGTCGGAAACGTGTGGATTTTTTAAATCCAGACGAATGACATCAGAAATCACCTCTCGCAAAAGGGAATTTAATCGATCGGTACGCTGCTTAGTCATGACAAATTTCCAATACTACAGTTGTTGTTCAATGTAGACGACCTCGTACGCTTCGATAATGTCGCCTTCCTGCGCGTCTTTGAAACCGTCAAGGAGAATACCGCACTCAAAGCCCTTCTGAACTTCGCGAACATCTTCGTTAACACGACGTAAAGAGGCGATGCCTCCCTTCCAAATGACTTCTTTGTTTCTTACCACGCGAGCGCGGTGATTACGCATAATTGTCCCTTCAATAACTTGACAACCAGCAATGAGACCCACTGCTGAAGATTTGAAGACAGCTCTAATCTCAGCTTTACCCTTCTCGTTTTCCTGTGGAAGCTTATCGAGAAGAAGTTGCATGAGCTTCTTCACTTCATCTAATGCGTGATAGATGATATTGAAGTTGAGCACCTTAATGCCTGCCTCTTTGATCAAGGTTTCAGCATGGCTTTCAACTTGCGTATGGAAACCTAAAATCACTGCTTTTGAGGTTGAAGCTAGCTGAACATCCGACTCTGAAATTTCGCCAACCTCGTCGTGAATGATGTTGAGGGTTGCTTTTTCAGAGTGAATTTTTTGCAGAGCTGTTTTGAGTGCTTCCAAGCTACCTTGTACGTCGGCACGTAGAATAACATTGAGCACCTTCTTCTCGTGCTCTGCTGCTTGCGCAACAAGGCTGTCGATCGTAAGGACGCGTCCGAGAGAAAGCCGTTTCTGACGGAATTCGAGCGCTCGTGCTTCTGCAATTTCGCGTGCTGCCTTTTCGGTAGCAACAGCAATAAATTCTTGTCCTGCTTCAGGCAAACCCGAAAGACCGGTGATCTCCACTGGACAGGAAGGAGGAGCGCTTTCAAGCGTTTTGCCGAATTCGTCTCGCATTGTTTTGACACGGCCCCAATAGATGTCGAACACCAAGGCGTCTCCATGATTGAGCGTGCCGTTTTGTACGAGTAGAGTGGCTGTTGCGCCGAGGCCCTTGTGCATTTCGGATTCGATAACACGACCGCGTGCACGTTGTGCTGGGTTGGCATGCAATTCAAGCACTTCAGCCTGTAGCGCAAGCATTTCGAGCAATTGCTGAATACCTTCTCCAGTAACTGCAGAGCAGTTGACAGTGATGGTGGTTCCACCCCAAGCTTCTGGAAGAAGTTCGTGTTCAGAAAGCTGTCTATATACAAGTTCGGTATCGAAGTTCGGTTTATCGCATTTATTGATAGCAACGACGATGGTGACACCTGCTGCTTTGGCGTGGTTGATGGCTTCCACGGTTTGAGCGCGGATTCCTTCATCACCAGCAACGACAAGGACGACGATGTCTGTGACATCGGCGCCGCGAGCACGCATGGCTGAGAACGCTTCGTGACCAGGTGTGTCAATGACGGTAAGGTCGCCGACTGATGTATGGCAACGGAATGCTCCGATGTGCTGCGTAATGGCCCCTGCTTCGCCGGAAGCAACGCTACTCTTACGAATCGAATCGATCAGGCTGGTTTTGCCGTGGTCGACGTGACCCATAAAGGTGACAACAGGTGGGCGTGTGGTAAGCAGTGACGGATCCGTTCCTTGCACTTCCTCGCGAACTGTTTTGTCGGTGATACGAATGCGCTCTTCTTCAGCTGTGTCAATCGTAATCTCGCATCCAAATTCGGTGCCTAACAATTGCACAGTAGTTGGATCATCAAGAATGTCGTTAATAGTAAAAATGGCGCCTTGAAGGAAGAGCTTCTCGATAAGTTGTGAAGCCTTTAATTTCATTTCGGCGGCGAAATCTTTAATCGATATTGGAAGACGTATCTTCAAACTAGTCGGCCGTGTAACAGGCGCTTCGTATTTAATCGCTTTCTGGTGACGACGACGGCGATAAGAGCGTTCTTCTTCTACGCGCAGTCCCTGACGTGCACGAGAGTCGAATACACTTGCATCTTGTCGCTTAGGCGCAGGCTTAACATCGCGATATTCCTTGAATTTTTTATTTCCAGCCTTTTTTGCCTCTTCTTCAGAAATCTCTTTAGTGGGTACATTTGGAACTACGCGAGGTTTAGGTTTGTCATAACCTCGATCCGTTGTAGTTGCTGCTGCAGGTGTAGCTGGCTTAGCGACTGGTTTAGGAATTAGGTCGCGAACATGTCGACCTGTTGGGCCGAGTCTCTCACGCGGAGCTGTTTGCACTGGAGGTTTCTCATAGCGGCGAGTGAACAGATTAGATTCTTTGCGTGAGTGAACCGGAGGCGCTACAGGAGCAGCAGGAGCGGGAGGTGGAGTTGGAGTTGGAGCGACAACTTCGACAACGGGAGCTGGCGCAGGTTCTGCGACGACTACAGGAGCAGGCTCTTCAACAGGCTCTGGAATAGATTCTGGAACTTCGACTACCGGGATCACCGGCTCTTCTGCGACAACCACTGGTTCTGGTTCCGGCTCGGAAAATGTCGGCGTAGGAGTCTCATCCTCCAATGTGTGGTGGTGAGCTTCTTCAGCTTCCGGCGATTGCTCTTGAACGAACGCAGACTTAGTGCGTGCACGTACGCGCGGCTTAAACTCTTCCGTTTCAGTGACAGGAACCGGCTCTGGCTTAGCTACTACTTTCGGTTTCTTTATTGTTGGAGCTGCAGCTTTCTTTGTTGCTGATTCTAACTCCTCTGGAACGTCCTCAATCTTCGGTATTTTCAGTTTGTCTTTAATTCCAGCGAGGTTGACAGCTTTGGCTATCTGCTCGTTTTTAATTTTTAATTTCAGGTTTTTGGCCAAAGTACTACATCCTCTGTTTTCGTATTTTTTCCAGGATATTGTCAGCAGTTTCGACACTGATCCCGGCCACCTCTGCAATTTGCTGAGGAGTAGCTGTAAGCAATTTTCTTATGGTTCCGAAGCCCTCATTGATGAGGTGTTCCACCACAAATGAGCTGACGCCATCGATTTGGGCGATTGGCTCATCAAGTGTTGGATCTTCGGAGAGTGAAAGTTCTGTTCGTTGAACTGCCATAGCGCGATTGTAATCGCCCATACGTTGTACGTCGAGTTCGCACTCGATCAGCTGGCTATTTAAGCGTGCATTCATGCCCCGCTTGCCAATGACGGCAGGGTAATCTTCATCTTCGACAACGATGGAAACGGTTTTTCTTCCAGAGTTTTCATCTTCATCAATGCTGATTTTGCGAATTTCAATAGGAGAAAGTGCGTTTTGCAGAAGCTCGATCGGATCAGGTGAGAAGGGGATGATGTCGATCTTTTCATTATGCAATTCACGTACGATGTTTTTTACGCGATTACCGCGCATACCAACGCAGGCACCCACAGGATCGACTCTGCTGTCAGTGGAACGCACGGTCAACTTTGTTCTATAGCCTGCATCGCGGACAATTTTGTCTATGATAACTGTACCGTCGGATACTTCTGGTACTTCTTGAATCAATAGTTGTTTCACAAATTCGGGATGACCGCGTGAGAGAACTACTTCAGCTCCGCCGTTTTCTGTGTCGTGTACACCTAAGAGCAGTGCGAGAACTTTTTCACCCACTTGATATTTTTCGGTTTTAGGGTAGAAACGTGCAGGCATGATGGCTTCGACTTTGCCTAAGTCGATGATCATGTTGGAGCCGCGAACAAAGCGTTTTACTGTGCCTGAGATGAGTTCGTTGGCACGATGGCGGTATTCTTCATAGATGACATCTCGTTCGGCGCTGCGCAGCTTCTGTGTGATAATTTGACGCGCTTTCTGAGCTGCGATCCGACCAAACTCTTTCGCGGCAACTTGAATGTCGATAAATTGGCCAATTTCGCAGTCAGGATCTAGCTCGCGAGCTTCTTCTAGACCAATTTCCTGAGAAGGATTTTCTATTTTATCTACGATCTGTTTTTCGCAAGAGACATCGATATCGCCGGTTTTGGGATTAATTGTGACGGTGATGTTGGCGGTACCTTCGATGTTTTTGCGGGCCGCGGCGCGGAGCGAATCTTCAATGGCCGCGATCACGATATCGCGTTTAATTCCTTTTTCCCGTTCCAGGTACTCAAATATGGCGACTAGGTCTTTGTTCATTGCTATGCCTTTAAAATATGGTCGATATTACGCAAAGAACCGAAGGGATTCCTTCGGTTCTTTGTTTTCCGTGGAGACAAGTCTCCTACGGCTATTCTTCGTCGTTATCGCTTTCGGATTGTTGACGGGCTTTGCGTTTGCCGCGTCCTTCTTCCTCTTCATCTTCTGTCTTTGTTTTGCGTTTGCTAACGACGATATCATCGCGGTTTACTTGGTTTTTGTCGATCAAGACTTCTTTGATCGACAGCGCGATTTTCTTATGCTCACGATCAAGCTTAATGACCTTCGCGGTGACTTCGTCGCCTTTATTGACAACGTCTTCTACTTTGCCAAACGCTTGGTCGGACAGTTCTGTCACATGGATCAGACCTTCGATACCGTTTTCAAGTTCAACAAAGGCGCCGAACGCGGTGATCTTGGTCACTACCCCTTTCAAGACTGTACCTACAGGAATGGTTTTTTCGATGTTGTCCCATGGATTTAAGCTCAATTGTTTCACGCCGAGAGTAATTTTCTTGCTTTCTTTATCAACGGACAAGATAACTGCATCGACTTTATCCCCTTTGTGGAGTACTTCTGAGGGGTGCGAAACTTTTTTGATCCAGCTTAGGTCGGAGATATGAATCAGGCCTTCAACACCGGGTTCGAGTTCTACAAACGCACCGTAGTTGGTGAGGTTTTTCACTTCGACTTTAACGGAATCGCCCACTGGGTATTTGGTCTCGACATCATCCCAAGGATTGCGTTCGGTTTGTTTGATGCCTAGAGAGATCTTGCCTTCTTCTTTCTGTACGGAAAGAACGATGGCTTCGACTTCATCGCCTTTATTGACGACTTCATTGGGATCTGTGACGTTTTTCACCCATGACATTTCGGAGACGTGGATAAGCCCTTCAATGCCTGGTTCGATCTCGATGAACGCGCCATAAGGAAGGAGGTTGACGATTTTACCACGCACACGGGTGCCTGGAGGATATCGGTTCTCAATTTCTTCCCAAGGATTCTGCTCTTTCTGTTTGAGACCGAGAGCAACGCGACCTTTGTCTTTGTCGACGTTTAGGATCATGACTTCGAGTTTCTGGCCCAATTGTACCATTTCTGAAGGATGCTTAATACGTTTCCAAGTCATGTCGGTGATGTGGAGAAGTCCATCGATACCATCGAGATCGAGGAATACACCGAAGTCGGTGATGTTCTTCACGATACCTTCGCGAACGTCATGAATCTTGATCGTTTCGAGCAGTTCGGCTTTCTTGGAGATGCGTTCAGCTTCGAGGAGTTCACGACGGGAAACCACGACGTTTTTGCGTTCGATATTGATCTTAAGGATTTTGAATTCGTACGTTTTACCGAGATATTCATCGAGGTTTTTAATACGCTTGTTGTCGATTTGGGAACCAGGCAGGAAGGCTTCCATGCCGATGTCGACCATGAGGCCGCCCTTAACTTTGCGTGTTACGCGACCTTTAACGATCGAGCCTTCTTCGCAATGCTCGAGGATATATTCCCACTGACGGAGACGTTCTGCCTTTTCTCTGGAGAGAACGATTTGGCCTGACTCGTCTTCAGCTTCATCCAACAACACCTCAACTTCGCTGTCGAGGCTCAGGCTAGATGGGTCGGAAAACTCGGAAATAGGCACTAGTCCTTCTGACTTTAGACCTACATCGACGACGACGTGATCTTTAGTGAATTCGACAATTCTGCCCTTCAGAATAGTTCCAGGCGCGATCGAGTTGACATGCTCGTCGGATTTAATCTCTTTTCCTTCTAGAAGTGCGCGGAATGCTTTCGCGTCTTCTTCTTTAAAGGAGACATCATCGACGATTCTTTCCTCGTCCCAAGTGTGTTTTGCGTTGTTAGACATTTAAAGGTTTCTCCCTAATTAGCTACTTAGGCATCAAGGGTAGCAGGGATACAAGAAAAATTGCAATGGCAAATTTGTAGACTTTTATGGATAAGGCAAACTGGACGGGGCAATAGGGACGACAAGGACAGCAGAACTCCGAATAATCCACGATTTAGAAAGTTTCAAATTGTGGAAAACGCAGAGAAGGCAGAGCCGCTGAGCGCGCTGAGATTTTTGCCAAACCTGATTACCCAATGAGAACAGCTCGGACTTTGTTAGGAATGCAATTACCCAGAGAGTACTTGGAATTGTGGAAAACGCAGAGAAGGCAGAGCCGCTGAGTGCGCTGAGATTTTTGCCAAACCTGATTACCCAATGAGAACAGCTCGGACTTTGTTAGGAATGCAATTACCCAGAGAGTACTTGGAATTGTGGAAAACGCAGAGAAGGCAGAGCCGCTGAGTGCGCTGAGATTTTTGCCAAACCTGACTACCCAATGAGAACAGAGATTTGGCCCCCCATCATACCATCGCAACTCTTTGAGCAAAGCTCAAAGTCGTACTAGAAGAGAGATGGCCTTAAAAAAACAAGAGAGAGGTTCTATTTGTGATACCAATGATAACGCTCTCTCTTGTTGTTTTTAAGGCCATCTCTCTTCTAGTAGATTTGCAGTTGCAAAAGTGCGATGGTGCTCTGCGTCCTCAGCGACTCAGCCTTCTCTGCGTTTTCCACGTTTTTTTAGTTTTGCAGCGTTATCTAGTCCAACAGATTTTTTAGTTTTGCAGCGTTATCTAGTCCAACAGACTTCTCAAGCCTTACAGCCCTTCTCCTTCCGAAAAGGTGACCACCGACGAAGAGGTTTCATTAAGCGAAACGGCTACTAGCATAGGAATTTTTGGTTTGAGGTGATAATAAATCCAGCGCGCAATGTATTCTGCAGTGGGTGAGTCGCATTGCAACGTATCATTGAGCCAATGGTGGTCGAGATAGGTAACGATCATCTCTTTGACGATGATGCTGACATCGGCGAAGTCCATCACCATGTTGGTTTTGGGTCCGTTTTCAATGAGGGTATTTGTGCGCAGGCAAACCGTTAGCATATAGGAATGCCCATGGGGACGTCGGCATTTCCCGTCGTGATGGATGAGAACATGACCTGCTTCGAAGTAGAACTGTTTTTTTAACTCAAACATAGCTTATTGACTCGTTGCATCCATTAATTTATGATGGGCGAATATAAATAGCACTCTTATGGAAAAAACTCAATCGAACACATTAGTGATGAAATTCGGGGGCGCTTCGGTAGCGACTCCTGAGCATTTATCGCAAATTGCAGATCTCATTATTTCTCGTGGCAGCGAATATGATCGTCTTGTGGCTGTGGTGAGTGCTATGGGTTCTACCACGAATGAGCTTGACGCACTAGCGAGGAAGGTGAATCCCAACCCTCCTACGCGTGAGTACGATATGCTTGTGACGGTAGGGGAGCGGATCAGTATGGCGCTTTTGGCTATGGCTTTGGAGGGCAAAGGTCGTAGAGCTGTCAGCTTTACCGGTAGTCAAGCGGGCGTCATCACCTGTTCTGGGCATACGAATGCGAAGATCATTGATGTTCGTCCACGAAGATTGTTTCCGTTTCTAGAAAAAGGTTATGTTGTTGTTGTGGCCGGTTTTCAGGGAGTTTCGATTGAAGGCGAGATCACTACACTAGGTCGCGGAGGGACTGACACAACAGCTGTTGCGCTCGGAGTTGCCCTTGATGCTGACAGAGTTGAGTTCTACAAAGACGTTCCTGGAATTTTCGCAGAGGACCCGAAAAAGAATCCCGACGCACTATTCCATCCAAATATTTCTTATGAGCATGCTTTTGCGCTAACATCTAAAGGGGCAAAAGTGCTACATCCCAGATCGATTTTATTAGCGCAGCGGAATCATCTTCCGCTTCATGTCAGATCGTTTTCAGAGCTGCGCTTGCCGGGTACGTGGATATCTCCTGAGGTAGCGAGAGAAATGCCAAAGGTATATGAGTAATACCAGTTTATTACTAAAAAAAAATTCTGATAGACTATTGAGAGGATGTCTACAAAGTGAGGGTTCGTCGAGTTTTGTAGACACCCTCTGAGATCCGGATTGGAGAGTAAGAATTGTGCTAACAGACAGGTACATTCGACAGGGTGTTCGACGAGTAGCGGAGGAACCGCGTGACCAGGTGACGCTGGATCAGGATGGACTTCCCATTATTCGGCCCTCCTTCTCGGTTTCTGCGGATCACCCTTCCCATCACATCTATCTCGAAGCCTTTCGTGGCATGTTCAAGCAGCTACTTCCGCCAACGTTCTGGACCGGACTCATCGCTCATAGCTGCATTCAGGAAGGACGTCGCTGCAAATTAAACGCCGTGTTTCCCCTCGTGAGACTTTCTCCTTATAGGGAACCGCCGTTCGACTTATCATTTTTTGTCGTTTACCAGTATCGTACCAATGCGTTCAAGTTTATCTATGAAATGATCGTAGACTGGTTAGTGCCGGGCAAGCAATTAAAGGTCGAGCTATTCTATGTCATGGATTTTCACCTTCCTGAGATTTCGCCGGACCTGAATACCATGCTAGAACTGATGGTACGCGTGCAAAGCCGCGAAGAGTATGAGCAGATTCTCTACCATCTCCCGTTGATTGAAACCGAATTGCGGTTAGGTGTGCGCTCAGCTTACTATGCGCAGCGGAGTTTAGAGAGTAAGGGATTGACAGCTGATCAAAAGACCACCGAGATCCATCAGCGCATGGCCTATCTTGTACGACGGTTGCCGAAAGAGATTGATAACGACATATTCGTCGAGATGCAGCATGTATTGGTAATGGGTTCGGACGAATTCAAAGTTGTCCGAGGCTGTCGCCATCTGAGTCGTGTGATTACCGTTCAATACTTGTTTCGTAATTGGCTCCAAACACTATTGAAACGCACATCGCGCCGCCGTCACCTCTTTCTGAAGATATATAAAGAGATCCTGCAAGAGAAAGGACGCATTCGACATGTATTAGGTTTGATTGTTGGCGTAAATTTTCTTCGCGATAATGAAATCTTTGAGGAGCGGCACCTCTTGCGAGCCTTGCAAGGTCAAATAGAAAATATCCGAGTTGTAAAAGATTCGTTTTTTGCCAACAAGCGCAACGGAGAAAACGTTTGCACACTCTACCTAGAAGTAGAAAGGACGGACGGGCAAGAGTTTACCGCAGCCGAAATAAAACATCTTCAGCGAGTACTTCCGCACGACTTGAAAGACCGCATAGAACGCCCCATGCATCCTATCTTCAATCCACGCAATGAAGAAGAGATCATGCGGAACATTCTCACGCTGGGAAATCAAATCAAGTACGTGCGCGATATTCCTCAAGTCTATATCAGCTTTGACGAACAGAGTTACCGCAAACTGTTTTTCACCGTGATTCTTGTTAGACTGAGGCGAACAGACTCAGTCAGCATAGCCGAACTATTTCAAGTCAGCGGCACCAATCTTGAATACCTTCATGACCGAGTGAAAAACATTGGAACGTTAAGGCGTAGCCAACTAAAAGAAGCCACCGTGTGTCGTGTAAGCGTATCTAAAGACGATTACTTACGTGCGGACAACTCGATTGATATTTTTAAAGCTCGTCAGTATGTTGTTTCTGAACTCGTGAAGATTATTGGTGAACTACGCGATTACAATGGCGGCATCATCTCTAAACAAAACGAGCTGCTTGCCGCTGTGGCCAAACTATTAAGCCAGCAAGGCGCCATCAATTATTTTCTGCTTGAGAACTTTTTCTATTCGCTCAATCCCGTCATTATGCGCAGCGTGATGGAGCCTGCAGCATTGAAAACACTGTACCTACTCTCCCTGGAAGCTGTAGAACAACACCCAGATGTTGAAGATCAAACTGTGCTTGTTCGACAAGATCCAGAGTTTCTTTTTGTAGTTGCTCTGTTAGAAGATTCCAACCTCAGAACACGTTTACAACAAGCTGTAAGTGTGCTCCAGATCCCACCCACATCCCTTGCCACAGCAGTCGTCATGTGGCACGATCACGTCGCGCTAGGCTACATTTACCGATGCGACAACCAAACCCGCCGGAAAGCATTTTTGCAAGCCCTAGAAAAAGCCCTTAAGACTGAACTACTATTGCAAATTCAAGACGCATTCTAAATGACCTTGTTGCATAATTCATTTTCGTGGAAAATTTTCCCAAATTGACTGAAAGCGGCAGCATTAAATTTACGCGAGTTTTGGATAAGCCAGAATAACTTATTCTAAGCTATTTCCAAGATTGGCTTATCCAAAACTCGCGTTAAAAAGGATAAAATCAATCACACGGTTGGATTTTTTTTTATTTATTACTTTATCCTTTCTATCGTTCTATCGTTTTTATCGTTAAAAAAGCAGAAAAACATGTATACTCATTCTTGTCATAAGTTGTACTCTTTTCTTCGTTTTCTTCGTTTTCTTCGTTTTCTTCGTTTTTACCAGAAGTATCCAACTACACTTGCCGTCAAGGCCATATAGAACGGCGTCTTAACCATGTCGAATCCATACAACTTATAAAGCAAATTGCAGAGAGACAAAACGATCAGGGCAGGATACACCACTTGAAGCGCCGGCCCAACTAGGCGGACAATTCCTTCAAAATTTAAAAGAGCCGTAAAATAAGTCAACACAAGCGTGATGATCAGACAAGCCGTGTAATTCAATTTATGTTTCGTGATCTCGCGTTCCAAATACTCTGCAAAAACCGCAGAAAGCGCCATAGCAGTAGTAAGACACGCCAGCGCCACTGCAGCAGACGCCGCTAAACCCGCCACCGGACCCAACACCTTCATCGCCACCGCACTCAAAATCTGCGATTGTGTAATCTTCGCTAACTCCTCAGCGTGACTCGCAGAGAGCATGATGAAACCCATGTAAACAATACCCAAAAGCACCGCGGCAATCAGCGCCGCCTTCAAGGTTAAGTTCACCAATATTCTGGGCGTCAAACCTTCCGAATTCAACTCTTTCGTTAAGCAAATAATCACTACAGAGGAGAAGAATAATCCACCCAATAGATCCATTGTCTGATACCCTTCTTGAATACCCTTCCAAAATGCTTGGAGAGGCTCATAAGAACCCACAGGTATTTCCGGCGCTTGCAGAAGACCTTTTACCACGATCACCGCCAATAAAAACAACAGCACAGGCGTAAGATAATACCCCAAAATATCAAGCAGGCGACTCTCTCGGTAGGTTAAAATAAATATGATACCGCAGGCGATCAGGTTGAAGATCCACAAAGGCATGCCCGGTAGAAAATGATTGATTGTCTCGTAGCTCAGCGTGATGCATCGAGGAACCGCTCCAAACGGCCCAATGACCAGCATAAGTACCAACATAAGTAACGCACCTGGATATTGCCCGATCCGTGCAAAGAAATCATGATACTGACCGTTGAACAAAGTCATCGAAGTCAACCCCAGCAAAGGCACCGCAACAGCTGTTAACATCATCCCAAAAATTGCCCATGCATGCATGTCTGTAACCATCTGCCCAACCGCGAGCGGAAACACAATGTTGCCGGCACCAAAAAACATGGAAAACATAGCCAGACCAGTACTCACCGTATTCGACTTCAGCACAAAACCTCCAGGATTAGAATCATAATCGTTATATATCATCGTAGGTCTTTAAAGCTAGAATGGTTTTTTTGAAATGATTGAAAAATATAGTGAATTTTACTTGTGGTTATGTAGTAATGGATTACTAAATTTGGTGATTTATGAGTTTGATAACTTCTGTTTTTCATAATCCATGGCAACAGCTTCCCTCTTTGCCTAAGATTTCAGTTGTCAAACCAGGTTGGGTCAACGGCCGATCCGTCATTATTTTAGCTTCACTGACCGGTTTAGGTGTGGTCGCTTACCTGATCTATCGCCGTGTCATGACAAACAAACACCTAACTAAAATTGAACAAGAAGTTATGCAATGCACACGAAATAAGCCACTCTCTCAATTGATTAGAACAACCCTCATGCAGCTGAAAATTAAAGCAAATCAGATGGCAGCTGTAAAGGATAAATTTGTTAACTCCTTTGTAGAATTGCAACCGCAACCCAAGACCAACTCTGGCGAGATTATTAAGGGAAAAGGTGAAATGGCCCAACCCGCTAAACCTGTTATCTGCTACCTCAATCACAAGCAGGCTCCGAAAGTAGTAACTTGGTCTGGCTCGTTAATGATAGACAAATCGGCTAAAGAATATGTCGGTGGAGGAACTTATGGTGTCGTCCAAAAGGTCACCCGTATAGATGGAAAATCAAACAAAGTTCTTAAAGCGCCATTACAAAAAAATGGCGCTCAGCAAGACTTGTTAAACGAAGTCAATAAATTAGAATATTATCATTCATTTGAACCTTTAATTGGTATTCAAAAACCGCCAAAATTGATTGAAATAATATGTGATGAAAATCTCGTATATTGCTATCTAACAAGAAAGTACACGCGATCTCTATTCCATATAATAGGTGACAAACGGTTTACAGTCATCATGATCCTACGAGGTTTTTTGCAGCTCTTTCAAGGGCTCCAAGTGATCCATGAAGGTTTAAAGGAGGATCCCAAACGTGGCGCACATTTGGACCTCAAGCTAGGAAATTGCTATTATGAAAACGGTCGTTTTTACCTAGCTGACTTTGGGGTTTGTTTGTTTGAATCAGAATTCGTTGAAGATGATCCGCGCTGGCGCTTAGGTTCTAAAGGTTACATGTTGCATAGCGACGTTGATCGCTTAGTAGGCCCAAATCTCGAGTTGCGGCAGAGGATGGATATATTTGCCATGGGCCTCATGCTGACAAAATTGTTAAGCCACAAGGAAGATCCTTTTGATTACGATCGCGAGCATATCCACATTAAGGAATTCGAGCTAGACGAGCAAGTTCAGGCCCTTGTGAAAGATTGTACGCATAAAGATCAACTCGTTCCATTCTTGGTTTCTCTGTTGACCACCAACCCAGACAATCGCCCATCCGCCGCACAATGTGTTCAGCAATTACAGGACATTATTTCAACATAGACGGGCGTTTTTCAGTCCACAAGTAATCTTGAAGCCGCTTTATGTCTTTTTCGACGCAAAGGCGCAAAGACGCGAAGGTTCGCAAAGACGATTCCTTTAAACAAACTAATTTTAACGCGAGTTTTGGATAAGAAAATTGATCAAAATCAGTCCGTCAGATCGGTTTAGGCACCAATTGATCAAATAGTTTTTGCTTTTCTTTTTTCGTCAGCTGTATCGAAGGTTTGCAGGTATCGTAAGCATATGCCACTATCCCACTCACGAGATTGACCAGAAAATTTTGTGGGCTGCGATGGCGATGGTGTTCAATCTGACAGTCTGATTTTAACTTATTGTTCACACTTTCTATAACACCACGGCTTCTCAACAATAATTTATCAACTAGTAATATTAATTTGTTTTTCATATTCTTTTTTAACCTAGTTATTATGCTAATTCCTTTCTCATACAAATTAAGAAACAGCTCTTGAGAAATATAGCCTTTGTCTCCAAAAAGTTTGCCAAATAGACCTTGAGATAATCCCGGAACAGGGACACGATCGTCAATGTTCCCTGAAGTTAGCATGTAGGCCAGGATTTCTCCAATATCGTTGATGATTAGGTGTAATTTAAACCCGTAAAACCATCCTGTTGAGGTTTTTCCTCGCTTTGCCATTTTCTTGAATACTCGGTGCGAGTTAATACGACGCGCATGACAGACAGTTAAGATGGTTGAGTCGACGAAAGAAATCCCGCTACACTGACCCATACAGCCTTGAGAAAAAACAAATAAGGGAAACAGACAAGTCTTCATCAAGTTGATAAACCTACTATAACTCAACAACTTAGGGAAGAACGGTCTCAGAAAAGCAAGAACGTATCTTTCATAATAATCTTTAAATGTCCTATGTCGAGTTTTATGAAACATAATAACAATTGTTATCGCTTCGCTCAGCAATAGTTCGGTTTTCCTATTCCTTCTTCTTCTACCTTGAGGTGATTGACCACTTTGGTCTTCGATTAGAACTTTTCTCCATTCCGGCTCAAACTCCTTGCAAAAATCGTCAACATCACAAAAAATTGAAACCAATAAGAGAGCATCTTGCTTTAGCATTTGGACCTTCCAAGTTAAAAATTTGTTTGCGAAACAAAATTTTAAACCTGTGAAGGTCTTTTTTCAACTCAAATCACTTACCTTAAGAAGGTTCTAAGTCTGGCTTATCCAAAACTCGCGTTAATTTTAATTTTTCTGGAAGTTCTATGTCTTTTAGACCGTCTTTGCGAACCTTCGCGTCTTTGCGCCTTTGCGTCGAAAAAGGCATAAAGTGGCTTCAAAATCACTTGTGGGCAGAATATAATCCTGTTAATCTTGTCATCCTGAAAAAATAAAAAATATTCTGTCGCTTAATGCACCTATCAGAACGCACCATAACTCATAACTCATCACTCATCGTTCATCATTGATCACTTTGCTTGACTTTTGACTCAGAACCAGCTATCAAGTTACGCATGAGTGACAAGACAAACACGCTAGAGATAGCACCCTCGATTTTAGCAGGCGATTTCGGTTGTTTAGCCGATGAGGCCCGTCGCATCGCTGATGCAGGCGCCAATTGCATTCATCTAGACATTATGGACGGCCATTTTGTGCCGAACATTACGATGGGTCCACAGGCGGTAGCAGCGATTAATCGCGCTACGGATCTATTTCTCGACGTACACTTAATGATTTACAATCCCTACGATTACGTCGAACGCTTTGTAGAGGCGGGTGCCAATCGTATCACGTTTCATTTCGAAGCCACAGAAGATGTCATTGAAACGTTAGAGTTTATTAGAAGATGCAATGTTCAAGCTGGATTAGCCTTCTGCCCAGAGACCTCGATCTCTTTCGTCCCTAAATTTCTAGATCAATGCGATCTGCTTCTGATGATGACTGTTCACCCAGGGTTTGGAGGACAATCTTTCATGCCTGAAGTAGTGGAGAAAGTGAAACTCACACGCGAATTTTGCCAACGTCTAAACATCAGAGCCGGTGGCGTCACGCAGCAAGAAACGAGCACCGAACCCACACTGCCGCCGTTTCTCATTCAAGTAGACGGAGGAATTAACTACGAAACTGCCGAGCTTTGTGCAGAAGCCGGCGCGAATAGCTTCGTTTCCGGTTCATTCCTCCTCGGCCAAAAAGACCTAACACAATCTATCACCCAAATGCGAGAGGTGGTCTCGCACCATATCAGCCGACTGTAAGAAAAGGTTCTGTCATGACGACCAGTAATCAGCTCAATCCCGGAATGGTGCTCAACATCAACAACAAGCTATTCCGTGTAGAATCCAGTGTGCGGGTTACCGCACCCAAAGGCGCCCCGTTTATTAAGTCCAAGCTCAAGGACATGTCCTCGGGTAAAATTGTAGAGAAGAACTTCAAGCTAAACCAGCCATTAAAAGATGTGGCGCTGCTTGAACGTAGGCTCGAATTTCTTTATCTCGAAGGCAAAAGCTACCTGTTCTTAGATGTCGAAAACCTCGATCAAGTGCTTGTCCCTCCAGACATCATAGGAAAGAAAGCAACCTATCTCAAAGAAGGCGTGGAACTCAAAGCCAGCTTGTATGGTGATTCCGTTTTCTCTGTAGAGCTTCCCCAATTTCTGGAACTGATGGTGTCCAAAACGGAAAATCCCTCCGGAGGAACACCTGTGGCTAATGTAACAAAAGTTGCCATCTTGGAAACCGGTGCACGCGTAGAAGTCCCGCCGTTCATCGAAGCAGGGGATATCATTAAAGTGGACACCAAAACTGACGAATACATTCAACGTGTCTAAAGAGGGCGATCAGAGTGGAAATTAAGCAGATAAAAGACTTGATGGCCGCCATGGGCCGCACCGGCATGCATCGTCTATCGATTAAAAAAGGCGATTTTGAGTTACAAATCGAGCGTGAGCAAAATGGCCGTATCCGTTATGTGACGGATTCCTCTGAATTGGGTGAGGATAATCCTTTGCGTACAGATATGGAGCTTCATCGTTCACAAGCCTTTATCAAGCGCAAGCGCACAGATCGCTTGGATCTAGACGAAGAAGATGATGAGTTGGATGAAGGCGCTCATGATAGCAACAGCGCATTCATTACCTCTCCCATCGTTGGAACCTTCTATGCCTCTCCTTCGCCAGAGTCACCTACGTTTGTCAAGGTAGGGGACATCGTCCAAAAAGACACCGTAGTCTGTATCGTCGAGGCGATGAAAGTAATGAATGAAATTAAGGCAGGAGTGGAGGGACGTGTCGTTGCGATGTTGGTTGAGAGCGCGCAGCCGATAGAATTTGGTACGAAACTCTTCCGCATCTCGGTGTAGCCAGCCATGCGGAAAGTATTAATTGCAAATCGCGGTGAAATTGCCGTCCGAGTCATTCGAGCCTGTCATGACTTAGGTTTAGACACAGTTGCCGTCTATTCGCAGGTAGATGCCGAAGCGCTGCATGTCCTACATGCAGATGAAGCCGTCTGCATTGGCGAATCACCCTCGCACAAATCTTACCTTAAAATTCCGAACATCCTCTCCGCCTGCGAAATTACCGGCGCTGATGCCATCCATCCTGGTTATGGATTCCTCAGTGAAAATGCCAATTTCGCCTCTATATGCGAAAGTTGTGGTCTTAATTTTATCGGACCGCCACATCAAGCCATCAGCCATCTGGGCGACAAAGCTAACGCGAAAGCGATCGCTAAAAAAGTCAATTGTCCAGTGATTCCTGGATCAGATGGCGTTGTAGATACCGTTGAAGATGCCCTCAAAGTAGTAGAGGAGATCGGTTTTCCAGTATTTATCAAAGCCGTTGCCGGTGGCGGTGGTAAAGGGATACGCATCGCGTATACCGCGGAGGAATTCACGCGACAGTTTGCTGCCGCAAGAGCCGAAGCTGAAGTCAGCTTTGGAAATCCGAGTGTTTATCTCGAAAAGATGATTGTAAATCCGCGACACGTAGAAGTGCAGATCATCGCCGATAAGTTTGGCAATTGCATTCATTTAGGCGAGCGCGACTGTACCGTTCAGCGTCGACGACAGAAGTTGATTGAAGAAGCGCCAAGCCCTGTCTTGTCTCCTAAACTGCGCGAGGAGATGGGACAAGCCGCCGTTCGCTTAGCTAAAGAAGCGGGTTACTATTCCGTTGGTACAGTAGAGTTTCTTCTGGATGAAGATCGTAAGCACTTTTACTTCATGGAAGTGAATACACGAATTCAGGTGGAGCATACGGTGACGGAGGAACTGACGGGAGTTGATCTCGTCTGCGAGCAGATCCGCATAGCCATGGGTGAAAAACTTACGCTGCAGCAAAAAGATATCACCTTCAACGGTCATGTCATGCAGTTTCGCATCAATGCAGAAAACGCTGCGATGAATTTCGCCCCTTCGCCCGGACGTTTAGAATATTACATCCCGCCAGGTGGTCCACACGTACGTGTCGACAGCGCCTGTTACACAGGTTACCATATTCCGCCAAATTACGACTCCATGATTGCGAAGCTGATTGTTCGTGGTAAAACGCGCGAAGAGGCTATTGCGATCGGGCAGCGTGCACTCCGTGAATTTCACATTGGAGGCGTCTCCTCAACCATCCCATTCCACCAATACATGTTGGAAGATAAGAAGTTCCTCGCAGTCGATTTTCACATCACCTACATCGATGAACTCGCAGCCGCTGGCAACACTTTTGTAGTGATGAATGATGAGTGATCAGTAAAGGATGAAAGCAGAAGGATGAAGGATGAATTAACAGAAAGTAATTTTAAATTTCGAGAGAAGGGCATGTCTACACCTTCCTCTTTCATCCTTCCTCCTTCCTCCTTTATGTTGTTTCGATCTCTATCTTTCTTGTGGTCATTATCCGTGTTTCGACGGTTGGTGATGCTCGAGCAAACGTTATTTGGATTACCCTGGGTGCTAGCAACAGCCGTATTAGCACTGGCTAATCCCGCCTTACCATTTCCTGATCTTTCCACTTGGCTGTGGATGGTGATTGCTTTTTCAGCCGCGCGCAGTGCAGGCATGGCGTTTAATCGATTGATTGATCATGAAATCGATGGGAAAAATCCGCGTACTGCTGACAGACCTTTGCCTATGGGATTAGTCACGAGAAACCAGGTGCTTGCAGTCGCTTGGGGTGGTGTTGCCCTCTTTCTGCTCGCCTGTGGTATGTTGAATTCTCTCTGCCTAATGATGGCTCCTGGAGCCGTATTTTTGTTTTGGGCCTATTCCTATACCAAGCGCTTTACCTCCTATTGTCATTTTGTATTGGGTATTGTACAGCTGCTTGGACCTGTCTTTGCGTGGGCCGCTATAACGGGAACCTTCTCTTTACCCGCGCTATTAATCGGTGGAGCTGTATGTGCGTCCATTGCAGCTAATGACATCATCTATGCCTTCCAGGATGAGGAGTTCGATCGCGCAAATGGTTTATGGAGCATCCCTGTATCGTTGGGTAGAGACAGTTCTATTCTGTTAGTGCGTTTGTTGCATCTCTTCGCTCTGTGCATGCTAGTGCAGACGGGAATCTCATTGAAGGCAGATTATTTCTACTTCTTTGGATTGATCGCGATGGCTGCGATCTATGTCTATTATCACCTGCAGTTACGCGTGCAAGGACCCAGCCGATTTTTCTTTATGTGCAATACATTAGTGGCTCTTGTCTTTTTGCTCACTAGCTTCGGAGTGCTTCTGTGGCAGAGATTGTTGTAGGCGTATCCGGAGCCTCCGGAATTATCTTAGCCCATCGTGCCGTCGATGTCCTTACACAGATGAATCACAACGTGCACCTCGTCTTGAGTAAAGCAGCTTTATGCACAGCTGTAGAGGAGATGGGAACACGATATGGCACCTCGCAGAAGTTTCTGAGCAGCTTCTCAACCAAACAGCAGACACGTATTACCCTTCACAACAATGGCGATTTCGGTTCCCCTATTGCCAGTGGATCTTTTCCTACTGATGGCATGCTGGTTATCCCATGCAGTATGGCTACGCTAGCCGCTATCGCCATAGGACTCTCTGACAATGTTCTGAGGCGTGCAGCAGATGTGCATCTCAAAGAACGGAGACGTCTGGTGATTGTTCCCAGAGAAATGCCACTAGGAGAAAACCATCTGGAAAATATGCTCCGTATCACGCGTATGGGAGGCATCATCGCACCACCCATTCCAGGCTGGTATACCAAGCCTTCCAACTTACAGGAAATGGAAGATTTCCTCGTAGGACGCATCCTCGATGGCCTTAAGATTGATGCAGGTCTATATCCAAGATGGGGATGCCAAAGTGATGAGTAATGAGTTAAAGAGTGATTGTAAGAAGCGTTTAAGCCTTTTTCAACACAGAGGCACAGAGGCACAAAGGTTCACAGAGATGCTATGGAGATAAAAACTCAAAAAAAAGGAAAAACGAGTTTGCTTTTTTCCTTCCTTGATGAATCGTTGCGTTCACTTGCTCAACGGTTAAGAAAAAACAATCATTTTTTTGAGTTTTTATCACCATAGCATCTCTGTGAACCTTTGTGCCTCTGTGCCTCTGTGTTGAAAAAGGCTTAAAAGCCCCTCGCAATCACTTTTTACTTACCACTCATCACTATACGTCTCCAGCCTCCTAAACCACCCATTGAGCCATTGTTTCTCGTTTCTTTCTTTCGGTGAGTTTTCGACTCTTTGCAGTAAAACCAATTTGGCTGCTTTCACAAAATCATCTACGGGTTGCGTGGATGACGTAGTAATGCGTTCTAGAACCTGTATTAGACCCCATCCAGAGCCATTGTAGGATTCTGTAATTGAAGAACCCTCGCCTTTAAAATTGACATAATCAATCACGGCATATAGCCCGCGCGGATCATTGACAAGCGAATTAAAAACTTGGTTAAGCGATGCAGGCATAACTGTAAGGGAATTTTCTGCACGTTTAGCGATAAATGCAGCTTGTTGGGCGCGTGTGTCAAACAACAGCTTCCGCAGTTGTTGCATCTGTACGCTGTCTTTGGCTGTAGTAAATTCTTCCTTCGTAGCCCACGGACATCCTTGCGCCTGTTTTAACCATTGCGGTAACTGCACTCCTTCCTTTTGTAAAAAGGCGAGCAGGTCAGGAAATGTCTCACGAAAGCGCTCAGATTTACCCTCAGGGTACCAGATGAAATGACCGATTCCAAAAGAGCCGAAGTTTTCCCCGGAATTCCAGTGGGTTAATCCTTCCACAGAACCATGACACTCATTTTGCCAGATTTTTTGCGCGATAACGTGAAGATCTTTATCAGATATCAGAAGGGCTTGACTATTTGTTTTGGTTGGCACAGTGGCTGGCATTAATGCGTAGCGACGCTTTAGGTCTAAGATACGCTGCACGGCTTCGTTAACTCTTGTTTCTAATATGCGATTGCTTTTTACAGCCGTGACGAGACCTTGATGAATGCGTGTAATGTCTTCAGTTGTGAGCTCTCCTTTTGGTGCTCCGCCCACAAGTTGTCTACCGCCAAGAATCAGCAGATCGCAGCCAGCATTGAGAGCACGAATAGCCGCCTCATCCACGGTAGAGCAACCACTTACCACACCTTCCATAACCAAGGAGTCGGAGACGATGACACCAGTAAAGCCGAGTTCGTTACGCAGATAGCCTAAGCAAAGGGGAGACACGGTGGCGCATTGATTCGGATCAAGCGCTGGCATCAAAATGTGAGCTGTCATGATCGAATCGGCAGATGCAGCCAATGTTCTGAATGGTAGCAGCTCTACCTGCTCCAATTGATCTAATGACTTGTTTACGCGTGGCAGTGTGAGATGGGAATCCACCTCAACATCGCCATGTCCGGGAAAATGCTTAAGTGAGGTGGTTATACCCGCCTTGTGATATCCCTGCAGAGCTTTCTCGGCAAACGCTACGACAGTTTGAGGTGTATCTCCAAAAGATCGGGTATTGATTACGGGATTGAGCGGGTTGCAATTTACATCTACGACAGGAGCTAAATTCATGTTCACCCCGACAGCGCGCAATGCTAATCCGGTTACATAGGCAGCATATTCAGCGAGGTCGGAATCCTGCATTTGTGCGATGGATTGATTACTGGAAAACACGGGGAATCCATCCTTCAACCGCACGACGCGTCCGCCTTCTTGGTCTACTGCAATCAACAGTGGAATGCTGGCCATTTCTTGCAGGCCAGCGCTTAACCGTGCTACTTGTTCGGGTGAAGATAATCCGTTGGACCAGTTGTAATACGTGATGGCACCAACGTGTAGGTCTTGAACTAGCCTACGAGCGTCTTCATTAACCTCATCGCCATGAAAATGCACCATCAAAACCTGACCGACTTTTTCTTCCAAAGTCATTTCTAACGAGAGGAGGAGTGACGGAAAGAGCGACAAAAGTAAAGCGAATCGTTTCATGGAAATACCTAAGTTTTTGAGTTTCGAGTATACGACAGGGACAACAGGGACTGCAAGAACGACATAAACAGGCATACACATCAGGCTAAGATAGCTTTTTGATGCTATATAATTGATAGCAAACTCGTTGCGATAAGAAACCCCTCGAAGGGCTCTGTACACGACAAAAATTGATCTAGTAAGGTTGTTGCGACAGGAAAAACCCTCGAAGAGGGTTTCTGAATGTAGCCCACCGTGAACCTTGCGAGCGAAGCGAAGACAGGTGTAACGGTGGAGAAATGCGTCGAAAACCTATTGCACCCCCGAAGGGGCGTGCCTCAAGAGATTTTAAATCAACAGGTTGAGGCACTCTCGTTCGAGCACGCTTTTTACGAATAAGTTTTTATTATAAATAGTTGTTGTTGTAGTATTTCTCGGAAATCAAACTCGAGAAGAGAAAAATGACAGACTGGATCGAAAGCGAATTACAGAATATTGATATCGGCGACAAACGCTTAAAAAGTTTTCACGAATCCCTTGGAAACAGCATCCCAAATTCATTTTGCAATCGAAAAGAGGTGCAAGCTTGTTATCGGTTCTTTGACAATGACTTGGTCCACTCATCTAGCATTCTAGAACCAACTCTCGAACTACCTACAACACGAGGGACCATTCATTATCGGAAAAATGGTTCGGCACACATTGTTCCGGCACGACCTAATCAAAGATCTTAATTATGAATATACCCACTTTGGAGATTCAGATTGCAGCTCAAAGTGCATTCTTTAATTATGTTACATCTAATTTGAGAGCGGTCTACGTCGATTTCATTGTCCCGAATATACTCAATACTAGAGTTTACTACGACTCTCAACCCAGCGAATTGGAAGAGGATCTTGCTTCCGAGGCGGATACGGAAATGATTTCCAGTATTTGGAATATTGCCGACTATAAATTATCGGATAGAGTTTTAACTAAACCATATCCGGAGTTAATCAGAGATCCGGGGTTTTGTGTTTATGCGCGATATGAACCGCAAGGGATCGATTTTTCTTCATATCCCCGGCCTATTCCAGCTGAAAACCTTGAACAAGCAATTCATGGGCCGATCTTTTGCCTTATGGGTGTTGCACTTCTTGGCCGGGTCACTCCTGACCTTCGAGTTGTTGTGGTAACTTTCTCAGAACCCAATTCATTGGGGTTGATCTTTTACTATGCTAAAGAGCCCTCTCCACTGGAGCAGGATTTGGTAAAGGCGGCAGGCAGCGAATTTCTAGCCGCCTATCCTGAACCATTATTTCATTCAGAAGTTAAAATAGAGGTGATTCCCGGTACCGAGAAGCTATATGCCGCTGGGGATTATAGAATCATGTACCAACGTTATGAAAATCTAAGTTACTTATGAACAATGGCCAAGTTCTCTCGCAACCCTTCCAAGCCACGTCTTTTTAACGGAGTTCCAAACAAACGCTCTTCCTCCATTTGATCTAAGTCTTCAATCTTTAAATATGGTCCCATACCCTGTTCTGGAGACCATTCTTCTCTCTCAGAATTCTTTTTCCGCCAATTGTGCGGGCAGGAGTCCTGACAGATGTCACAACCAAAGACATAACCAGGATTTTTCGCCTGTATCTCGGCAGAGACAGGACCCTTCTTCTCAATCAGATGATTCGACAAGCAAAGCGATGCATTTAACTCATAAGGGCGGAGGGCCCCTGTCGGACAAGAATCCAGACAACGAGTACACGTACCACACCGAGGAATACGCGTAGACACGATTTCGCCCGAAATTTCCAGACTTGTTAGAACACCAGACAAAAGAAAAAAAGTTCCAAAACGTCGAGAGATCACCAGATTATTCTTTCCAAACCAACCCAAACCAGCTTGGACCGCCAGAGCGCGCTCTAAAATAGGAACGCTATCGCTAAACCCACGTGCGATCTCTGTTTCACCCGATCTTGTTTCCAACCAACTGATCATCTTCTTCAGTCGACTGCGGTGGACGTTATGATAGTCGCGACCCCGAGCATAAGAAGCAACAACACCGCCACCTGTGCGAAATTCTTCTTGAGGTTGTTTATAATAACTAACAAAAAGGATAGCTGTTTTTGCGTCGGGAAAGATCTGTTTAGGATCGCAACGCACATCGTTCTCCATGTAATGAAGACCGCCATGATGGCCCTGATCAATCCAGGAACGATAGGATTCTATGTCTACATCAGGGATACGCGCTTCTGTAACGCCAACGTCCTCCCATCCTAGAGCCAGTGCTTGCGCCTTGAGCTCTTCGAAGGTGATAGGACTCATGTTTATTTCTCGGGATCTTTTTTAGCGAATACCGCGGCCATCATCTTGCTGAGTTGAGACTTAGGAGGCTTACCAACGTTTTGCACGCCGATATTGACTTCATGCAGATTTTCAATCGCCATGAACGCCTTGGGATCTTCGCGATGAACCAACTCTTTCAACTCGGACAGCTGAAGCCGCTCCGCGATGACATACAAAATCTCTCGCTCATCGCCAGAATAACCACCTCGGCCATAGAGCACCGTTAAGCCTAAGCCTAACTCATGCATCACAGCTTCTGCAATTTCGCGCGAACGTTGAGAAATAATCAGCACAGACTTCGTCTCGTCTAGGCCCACGATCACTGTGTCCATCACTTTAATCGCAACCATATAGAGAATCAGCGACAAGATTGCTGGATGCCAATCGTGAAACACAAACCCAGCCGCCGAAAAGATCAGCACGTTGCAAACTAACACAGTTTCGCCCACGGTAAAACCAAACCGCTTATTCACAATAATGCCTAAGATTTCCGTCCCATCCAAACATGCACCAGAGCGAATAATCATCCCCAAGCCCGCACCCAAAATAGCGCCGCCAATCACCACAACTTCCAGTGATTCACCATGAAAATCCCAAGGCAGCCAGTCATGCATAAAGACCATACTGCCTGCAAACATCAACATAGCCACAATCATATGCACGACAAATACACGGCCAATCGCTCGGTAAGCAAAGAAAACAAACGGAAGGTTCAAGATAACGAGAAAAGCAGGAATCCACTTCGTTCCAAACATATTTCCCAATATCATGGACACACCCACGATACCGCCGTCGATTAAACGACTAGGGATCAAGAAAACTTCAATGGCAAACGCGGAAAGAAACGCACCGAGGGCCATCCAAAAGTAATGGAAGAACCAAGACGACCATGTCGTACTACTCGTGCCTGGTAAAGTCTGTTGCATAGTCACAGGCGAAAAAAGGTTCGCGGGAGACGGGACTCGAACCCGCAACTTCCGCCGTGACAGGCCGGTGCTCTAACCAATTGAACTACTCCCGCATAGATGTATACTTGTATTGGGCGCAACAGGACTCGAACCTATGACCACCTGTGTGTAAGACAGGAGCTCTACCAACTGAGCTATACGCCCTAAACATGCTGCTACTGTATTCCTTGCCCTATTTTTTCGCAACACTATTTGGAAAAAAGAATGAAGATTTGTAAAAAGTGGCTTGAGGGTATAGTGTGGATTGATAAAAGAAAAAGAGAAGAAAGGGAAAGAACATTCAAGCTTCGATTTTTAACGCAAAGACGCGGAGAACGCTAAGATTCGCAAAAGATGGTCTAAAAGACACAAAACAAAAAAAAGAAAAAACAGGATACGCAGGCATACGCATCAGGCTAAGATAAGTTTTTGTGATTATGCAATTGATAACAAGCTCATTACGACAGGAAGACCCTCGTAGAGGGTCTCTGAATGTAGCCCACCGTGAACCTGCGAGCGGAGCGAAGACAGGTGTAACGGTGGGAATATGGGCAAATAGAGTTCGCACTCTCGAACGAGAGTGCCTCAGCCCATTGATTACAAATAGCTTGAGGCACACCCCTTCGGGGGTGCGAAATTTAAACCTGCATTTACCCACCGTTACACCTGTCTTCGCTTTGCTCGCAGGTTCACGGTGGGCTACATTTAGAAACCCTCTACGAGGGTTTTATTATCGCAAACAATTCACTACCAATTACATACGCATCAAAAAACCATCTTAGCCTGATGCGTATGGGATGTGCAGGATCGCAAGCGGCATCATCCTGTCATCCTGCTTCGCTGACTCTTATACGTTGTCAAAAACGCCCTCAAACAGGCTCTTAGACCTCTCTAAGTGGGCATGATCGGTCAATTCGTTGACATGAATAGGCACTGCTGTCACGTACCCTTGGTTGAGCCAGAAGATATCACTTTCGGGGTGTTCTTCGAATTGTTGCTCTTCTATGAAGGAGTAGAAGAAACCGCCTTGATCTTGCTCATGGGCATGTGGGAACCAGTAATCCAATCCTTGGCGAGTCAGCTTAAACCCTTTTGGGAGTGATTCTGGGCCATCAGGAAAATTGACATTTAGTAAAGTGCCACGTGGCAGAGGGTGGTGGAATATATGCGACACGATGGAGGGGATGAATTTTTCTGCGATTTCGTAATTAGGTGCATCGTAATCGCGGCAGGAGAAAGCAATTCCAGGAATACCTCTGAGGGTTCCTTCGATCACCCCGCCGACGGTTCCGCTGTAGAGGACATTGCGTCCTGCGTTGGAACCTTGGTTGATTCCCGATACGATTAAGGAAGGGATTTCTCCCAATTTATTGAGGGCCATTTTTACGCAGTCTGCAGGGGTGCCGGTTAGTGACCAGGCGGTGGTCTCGAGGGGCCATTCGATCTTATTCAGGTGCAGGGTAGATCGAATGGACAGACCTAATCCAACGGCGGATTGTTGTGCGTTAGGCGCGACGATGGCAAGTCGGTAGTGTTGATGCAAGGCGCGCCATAGGTGGTAGATGCCTGGTGCATGGATACCGTCATCGTTGGTGATCAGGATAAGAGGCTTGGGCTTAGTTAATATACTCATCGGCTATGTTTCGTTTATCATGTCCATCGAGGACGTGAAAGGTTCGTAATTTTTGCAGTGTAACGGAGGAAAGTTGTCCAATGGGTATATAGACTACCTTCTTGCCAAAACGGCGAGCAAAGCTCTTTAAAATGCTTCTAGGAGGGGTTGCCGCGACGTATACGATGACGGGTTTTACTGCGTAGTCAATAGCTGCCATTAGAAGCACTTCTGCTTTGGTGTGGCATGCTTCGTAGTCGGGATCTGACCAGACGTCATACATGCGTCGTGGTGGGTAAGACAGGAGGAAGGCGCCGTATTCGCAGCGGCTGATTCCGGGACCGACTACATTGTCGCCGATGTAGGTGGAGTAGAAGGCCATATCCGACTCTTGGTCATGCTCTCCGAGCCAGGTGGTTTTCCACGGGTATTTTTCTACGTATTGGCCACCTTCTTCAGGTTTATCTTCATCGAAGATGACGACGACCGAGCCGACGCCTCCAGGCGGTTTTCCACGCACTTTGACGTAGAGCTTCTTCTCGAACCAGTGGCGGATCGTTTCCCTGGTGTCGATGCCATCCTCTATACTTGTGGTGAAGGGGAGGGTGCGGCCGCTGTCTTCTGTCAGGATTTGAGTGCCCTTTTTCTTAAGGAATTCGCCAAAGCGCTCTACAACGACATCTTCAGGGGGGTAGGAGCAAATGGAAAACGGACCGGGTGGTTCGAAGCGAAATTTGGAACGATCTTTGCGGCGCCGTTGAAACATACCGCCTTTGCGTCGGTTTTCGCGCATATAGAAGCGAACCATTTTGCTATTGCCCCACACCTCTTGAGCAGAAAGAGCTATCTCAGGAAGCCCATCGATATTCTTGCGGTGGGGGTAATCAGTAGCGAGCAGCCAGGTTTCATAGGCGTAGTTATGGTCTACACAACCTTTCGCAGCGGTCAGTAGCTGAAAAAGATCGGGCATGAGTTTGTTATGCAAGACAGCATAATTGCGCACGAATTTCATCAGATTGCGCATGTGATAACCGGGAAATTCCGCACCAGTCGAGGTTACATAACGCTCTGAAGCCTGTTTGAACAGGCCAAATAGCAATTTCTGGCGATCGGGAGGAAACTCGATCGCCTCCTGCTCAACTACTAGCTGTCGTGCTGCTTCATAGTGGCAGGATACCCAACCCGTCTCCGCCATCACCTCTCGGCAGGAATCTTCTGTCAACGTCCCTATTTGGACCAGCGACCTCTCAGCATGCTGTAAAGCAGGAAAAGAGTTGCGTTCGGTCAACTTTAGAACCTCCTCCACATGCAACATTCCGCCCACAAACAAAACCTTCTCATAAGAAAGTGCCAGCTCTTTCAATCGCTTCGCCATATAAAGCTCTCGCTCTTGATCCGATTTACTGCGCACACTCTTTTTTAAGATCACATTTTGATAGGCTTCATAGTAGGCTTTAAAGCCGATTCTCTGGATTGCATACGGATCAGGAACGAGATCGCGAATTTCAGGATAATAATCGACATCCAGATCAATGCAGAAGGCCGGACGGCCATTTTCCATGGCACTGCGTAACGCCTCAAAAGCACCATCGCACGGTTCGCACATGTAATAGATTGGCCGATCGTCACGGCTGTGAGACGCTACGATGCTGATATCTGGGAGACGCGACGCAGCATGCAACAGCTGAAGCTGCATCGTCTCCGCCAGTTCAACAGCAACACAGTCTGGTTGAGTAGCCTCGTAGGCTAGTTTTACCTGCGCTGCCATCTCCATATTGTAATGGATAATCGGTACCGCGTAGATTTGCTCTTTTTGCAAAAAAAAAGGCGTCTCATACATGGAAACTTACTCCAACACGTGCATCAATGCTTCATCACCCAACGTCATCACAATCGCTTGACGAAGCAAGTTCTCGATGCTCCTGGCATCCGTTGTGTTCAGACTCTTAACCCTCTTAGCCGCGTACCGAGCAATGTTAATCCCATCGCGCACCGTATAGTTCTCATTATGCTGATGCGCACGCTGAAGGAAATTCACCACATAATCCATGATGTGCTCGTCGACGAATGGCAGATTCTCACGTAGAATCCGTCGCTCCTCCTCTGCTTCAGGGAAATCTAGGAAAATCTGCGGCTGCAACCGGCTGTGAATGTATTCTGGAATCTCAAACGTGGAGGCGTCATCGTTCATCGTCACACAAATGCGAAATTCAGGGTCCGCATGAATCTTTAAACCCGCCACAATCGAATCAATATAGCGACGCGTATCCAACAGAGGAGCCAAAGACGCCCACGACTTCTCGCTCATCCGATTGGCTTCATCCAAAATACAAACACCTCCACGAATCATCGCTGTAACCAGTGCGGAAGCCACATAACGAATACCCCCTGATTGATCGACCACAGGCGTTATCAACAAATCTTCTGGACGCGTATCCATCGTACATTGAAAAATATAGACAGGCTTATTCAGTTTCTTAGCCGCTGCGTAAGCCAATGTTGTCTTACCCACACCAGGTTTTCCAATCAAACGCGGACTAAGCGGAATATCATTCGGATCGATCACAAGCCACGAGGCCAGAAGTTGATCCATAACATCTTGTTGTCCAATCCATTGAAAATTCAGCTCATCGGGAAACCCCAGAGCGATCTCTACGCCTTGAATGTTAATTCGGCTCTCATGTTCGTATTGCGTCTGATCTTGACCCATAACTTCTCCATTAACAAATTTGCTAAGACTATATGCGATCGGTCTTCAGTCTTCAAGAGCAGCTTTCCGACTGCCAAACTGAAGCGCTGCGGATGCAATGTTAGATCGCGCGTTGGGATATAGCCCCTCGACCTCTTCCAGAAGATCTTTGACCTTCTTTCTCATTGACTTCTGTCCCACCGGACAGCGGCACAAAATACGAGCAAACCCCTGCTGCTGGGCGAACGTGCGTATGTCATCTTCAACGACAAAAGTTAGCGGACGTATGATCGTGACGCCATATTTGCGCATGTGAATCTTCGGCAGGGTACCCTCGAAAGAACCTTTCTGAAACAGATTCATCAATACTGTTTGTGCATTGTCGTCGCGATGGTGGCCAAAGGCAACCGTATCCACACCTAACTCTTTCGCAGTATTAAAAAGAAGCGTCCGACGTGCTCGCGAGCAACTATAACATTCTAACTCCTCTAAGGTTTGGTTCGTCTCCTTCACCACCAGGTTCACACCAAGTTCATCACAGATCGACTGTAAATAGGGCACCTGCACGCCCGCGCCGCAAGAAAACGCGCCGCTTACATGAATCGCATGCATCTCCAGCTCGGGGAAACCGCGCCCACTGATCGCTTTCAACAGCAACAGAAGCGTAAGGCTATCCTTCCCACCGCTAAGAGCCACCGCAACCTTGCTAACACCTTCTAACATCTCAAATTCATGCAATGCCTTACGCGTGGCTCTCTCAAGCCGCTTTCCTAAACTAGACCATGGGGGATGAACAGACATAATAAACAACTTTTATTCTATGAAGAAAAATCAAGGTAGTCTACCATCTTTTCCGGAACAAGTAAACACTCTGGTAGTTATGAAAGAAAAAACCGGGCGCAACGATCCCTGCACATGCGGATCAGGAAAAAAATTCAAACAATGCTGCATGAACACGCAACGCTCTGCATTGCCAGGCACGCGCAAGTTCAAAGCGACTCTTTTAAGCGGGCCTAAATCTTCCCTGCCAGCACCAGAATCGACTACAACCGGCCCCGATCTAATCCAAAGAGCCCTAGGGAATCGCTCAACTGAGAACGATACCTAGCCCTCCAAAGCGCTCCGCGCCAATCCTTACCAATTGCCTTTCCACTAAACCAATCCCCTTGTTATACTCACAACTTGTTTTTCACATGAGGCTGTACAATGACAAAAAACACTCGGCGATACGATCACAAAACGGTCGAAAAAAAGTGGCAAGACTACTGGGCAGAACACAAAACGTTCAAGACAGAAAATATCTCGACTAAGCCAAAATACTACGTCTTGGACATGTTTCCCTACCCATCTGGTTCTGGGCTGCATGTCGGCCATCCTGTGGGTTACACCGCTACAGACATCGTTGCACGTTTCAAACGTCTCAAAGGCTTTAATGTTCTCCACCCTATGGGTTGGGATAGTTTTGGCCTGCCTGCAGAACAATACGCCATCCGCACCGGCACCCACCCCGCCGAAACCACGAAACAGAATATCGACACCTTCCGACGACAATTGCAGGCTCTTGGCTTCAGCTATGATTGGGATCGTGAACTCGCAACCAGCGATGCTTCTTACTACAAATGGACTCAATGGATCTTCACAAAGCTCTATGAGCGCGGTCTTGCCTATGAAGGCGAAGCCTCCGTTAACTACTGCCCAGCCCTCGGTACAGTACTTGCCAACGAAGAAGTGGAAGACGGGAAATCCAAAGAAGGCGGCTTCCCCGTCGTCAGAAAGCCATTAAAACAATGGATCCTTAAAATCACCGCCTATGCCGACCGCCTCTTGCAAGATCTCGATCTTCTCGATTGGCCTGAAGGATTAAAGAAGCTGCAAGTAAACTGGATCGGACGCAGCGAAGGCGCGCAAGTCGACTTCGTCGAGCCTAGCACGCAAGAGATTATCTCAGTCTTTACAACCACCCCTGAGACCCTTTTTGGCTGCACCTACATGATGTTGGCGCCAGAACATCCCCTAATCGAACGCATCACTACCCCAGCTCACAAAGCTGAAGTAACAGCCTATCAAGCCAAAGCCGCCTCCAAAAGCGACCTCGACCGCACCGACCTCGCCAAGGATAAATCAGGCTGCTTTACAGGAGCCTATGTCGTCAATCCCGTCAATAACGAACAAATCCCCATCTGGGTCGCTGACTATGTTCTCATGGGTTATGGCACAGGCGCCGTTATGGGCGTACCCTCTCACGATGACAGAGATTATGAATTCACAAAACAGTTCGGCCTCCCCTTCATCGCCGTCGTAGACCCAGAAAACGCTGTTCCTCCCGAAGAACGCCGCAAGATCCTCGATGGAGAGCAATGTTACACCGGATACGGAACACTGTTTAACAGCGCCAACGCCGAAGTTTCCCTAAACGGCATGCACACACTCGATGCACGCAAAAAGATCACCGAATGGCTCGAATCCAAAAAACTCGGTAAAGCGACGGTCCATTACAAATTGCGTGATTGGCTTTTTTCCCGGCAGCGCTATTGGGGCGAGCCCATTCCTATTCTTACCTTTGAAGATGGCTCCAGGCGTATGCTAGGACTGGATGAACTCCCATTAATGCCTCCTCAAGTAGAAGATTACAAACCTTCAGGCGATGGACAAAGCCCACTTTCGAAAGTGCCTACTTGGGTGAACATCACCGACTCAAAAACCGGACACCCCGCACGACGCGAAACCCACACCATGCCACAATGGGCTGGCTCCTGCTGGTACTACCTCCGCTTTTGTGACCCGCACAACGACCTGCAAGCATGGGATCCAGAAATAGAAAAATATTGGATGCCCGTAGACCTCTATGTCGGTGGAGCCGAGCACGCTGTTCTACATCTACTTTACAGCCGCTTTTGGCATAAAGTTCTCTATGATTGCGGACTCGTGTCAACGCTAGAACCCTTTCATAGCTTACGCAATCAAGGACTAATCGCCGCCAACTCATACAAGGATCCTAATGGCCTCTACGTCGATGTAGAGCAGGTTGTAGAGAAGCAAGGCAGCTTCTTTCACAAAAACACTGGCGACCAACTCGAGATGCAAGTTGAAAAGATGTCTAAATCCAAACTGAACGGCGTAAGCCCAGATGAGATTATCGAAGAGTTTGGTGCCGACGCCCTGCGTCTTTATGAAATGTTCATGGGACCTCTCGATAAAGAAAAAATCTGGAACACCGACGCTGTAAGCGGTTGCAAACGATTTCTCAACCGGTTTTTTGAAATGGTATTCTCCGATAAAGTGACCGATGAAGAGACTGTCGAAGCCTCCAAATTAGGACATAAACTCATTCACGACGCCGAGAAAGACATCGAAGCGCTACAGTTCAACACAGCCATCGCCAAAATGATGGAGTTCATTAATGACTTCACCAAGCTTGATAAATACCCTCGCCATACCTTGAAGATGGCTGTACAAGCATTAGCCCCATTTGCTCCTCACATCGCTGAAGAGTTATGGGAAAACTTAGGGGGAGAGAAGGAACTTAGCTACCACCCATGGCCCAAAGTAGATCCTAAATACCTACACCAAGATCGTATGACCTACGTCGTACAGGTTAACGGCAAGGTGCGCGGACGCATGGATATGGAACGCGATCTACAACAAGATCAAGTCCTAGCCGTAGCCAAAGCCGACGCAATGGTCGCACGTTTCCTCGACGGTAAAGAAATTCAAAAAGTCGTCTTCGTACCCAATCGACTCCTTAACATAGTCGTGGAGGAATGAGGCGCTTGCACGACTAGCTATGGACAAAACTGGACGTTCTGGACGAACTGGACGGGGTCTCTTTACCCAATAATGAATAAACCGAATTATGTCAAAGCGATCGTTAATTCTTGAGAAATACAAAATGCTTTGTTATCATTCTAGTTTTTCATTTAGGGATTAAAGAAAGCATGGCCGTTACTGGAATCAAACAATTTCCTTCTCAATTGTTCTCATCCGTTACTGATGAGCTAAAAAAAATAAGCCCAATCTCACGCACAGCCTCGACACAAAAAAACGTCGCTATGGTAGCAGCCATCATTCTTACTCTGACGGTTATTGTTGGTGGTATAATCTATTACCAGCGCCGGAGAGTATGGAAACAAGTTCCCAATGCAGGTCAGGCAAGGTCAAATTTGCGTGATTTTCCCGAGGTAGTAGGAAACCGAGCCGTAATTACTTTTAAAGAAGACAATAAGACGATTAAATTTAAGTGGCCCGTTGAGGAATACTATCGATGTGATATTAATGTCCGAAGACAACTATTAGTAAATCTGATCGCACAACGCACAATTACCTACCAAGACGCAGAGCTAGTCATCACCAACGAAACTTTCAAAGAGAGAATAAGGCAAACGGTTCGCGAGAAAATCTCAACAGCTATACAAGTCCTTATAACGGACACGAGAGACCTTCTAAAAGCACTGGGAGAAAACGACGAAACTATCGCCTCTCTAAGCAATGTCGGAACACATCTTCACTGTAAAACTGACATTGAGATCTATAATTGCTACACAACGATAAAACAATTCAAAAACCAAGCCCAAGCGTTGATTTGTTACCAAGAAGAAGGTTTTGATAAAGTTTCCATAGAGGGTACCAAGGTAATTTTTCCATCAACCAAGGATGAAGGGAAAATGCATCAAATCGATCTTGGTTCCAGCGACCTTGTTCAAAAGATCGTAGACTTAAAAGCTACTCACGAAATAGTTAAGGCAGGGGAGGGTGACAAACACCAGATTGCTTTTTTGACTACTGCTCCTGCGATTATGGATGAGCTACGGGCCCAGTTGGGTCTAGGGCCGCGTTTACTTAGAAGCGTTAAACTAGGAGCTAGCTGGATTGGTAAAGCAGCGCAAGGCGTAGCTAACTATACAGTATCGTCTGCCAAAAAGACTGTACAGCCTTATATAGCCTTAGCTAAGAGTCCCGAAGGTCGGGCCATAGGAGCAACGTTGATTGGCTACCAAATCGCAAACTGGGCCATACAGGAATTTGGCATGCAGATGGGAGCTTCATTAGCCGGAATGGATCCTGATGCTTATGGACAAGACCTGAGAGTACTACAAAAAGTCGAACAATACGCTGGAAAGTTATAAAACTACTAATTTTTTTCAGCGACAAGAGTCAGAAAAAGAGGAAACTCAGCACGAGCACGGTTTTCCATTGTAGCATGGGCTCCAGTACTCTTCTTGTTGGAACACCATTCTTCTAGTCGAACAACCGCACAACCCGCTTCAGAAAGCCACTTAACATAGCTTTGCAGTGGATGATGGTAAGAGTAGGTCATCGTGGATTTCTCTCCCTTTCCAGGCTGCATCTGAATGGGCACCTCCATCGGAGACATATAGCGATCCAGACGGCGGTACTGACATTTCTTCAACTCATCGATGCCCCAGGAAGACTGCCTAGGAATGCGGAAACACGGATGGTTCACCACCAGCACTAGCCGCCCGCCAGGCTTCAAATAGTCTGCAGCAAGCGCTAATACCCCAGCCGGATCGGAAACGTTTTGTAGCGCAAGCAGGATAGTCGCGCAGTCAAACAGCTGTGGCGTTTCATAGGGCAGTGTGATGTCGTGCACGGCAAACTGCTGTTTTGGATTCTTTTTGGCATATTCTTTCGCCTGAGCAATCAGGTTAGCCGCTACATCCAATCCCAGATAATCCACCTGCTTCGGCAGATGCCGAGAGAGAATCCCCTGCCCGCACGCCAAGTCAATCAGCGATTTAGGCGCCCCCTCAGAGATTAAACGCAGCAGGTTCGGCAAAATCACCTCGCGATGATAGTAATGCCCTTCCTGACCGACAAGCTCGTCGTACCAACGCTTAGAATTCGCCCATGATGTCTTTTGTTCCATGGAGACATTATGAAGGATGCAGGATAAAGGCGAAAGCGGAAAGACACCTGTTTCTCAAGCTGTTGACAAAAGGCAGACGATGTCATATTCTGGATGCTATGACAAAGATGCCAATTTTTACTTTCTCATCAATTAAGAATGTAGAACTAAAGCAGGAACGAGATATCAGCTTTGAAGAAATTATTGCAGCTATCAGTAATGACCAGTTACTAGATGTGCTAGAACACCCGAATCTTGATAAATATCAAAACCAGAAAATTTATGTGGTTTACGCTAGAGACTATGTATATCTGGTACCTTGGGTGGTTGAAAAAAGTGGTAATATTTTCCTGAAAACGATCATTCCTAGCCGGAAGGCGTTTAAAAAATACATGAAGGAGAAAATTAAATGAAAAAAAAGCCACCTTCTCACAAACAAAAATTGGACCACGACGAAGCAGAATTTCTCACATCATTTGAAAACAATGAATGGGAGCCGGTAAAAAAAGTAGAGACTGCGAAGGTTTCTGCAAAAAAAGCAGCTCTGCAAACTCTTAAAAAAGATGTGCGGATTAATATTCGATTGTCTAGCAGTGATGTTTCGCACCTAAAGCAAATAGCAGCTTATGAGGGGCTTCCCTATCAAACACTAATTTCGAGTATTTTGCACAAGTATGCATCAGGTCATCTGCGTTGCTGATTCTCGGAAAGGTAATCTCTTGCAGCTATCAGACGTTTTCTTTCCTGTAATTCTCTTGAAACTTGTTGATTAAACTACATTAGTTGTAGAATTTAATTAGTTAGTTGTTATGTGAGGATAGTTAAATGGTTGTGTTGTCCGGTGTTGGATCTATTAATCAAGCTCTGAATCTAATCAGTTCAGAATTAAAGTTAATCAAGGAAAAAGCAAAAAAAGCGAAACTATCTAATGATCAACGCGATAAAATTACCGATACTGATTTAAAGAGCTTTATTCAGACCTTGGGCGGAAGGCTTGCCTTGTTGGATCAAAAAACCAATGACTTGCTAAAGTTCTTCAATCCTGCAAAGGAGAGCGGCACAAATCCTCAGTTGTCTGAAAATCCCGATTATTCTACTACTGATTCATGGGGAACCGAGATCCTTCGCTTAGTGAAAGATCTCAGGGAGGAACAGGTTTTTCAAGCAGGTTCAGAGAGCTTGCCCAAATGGATCTCACCAGATGATCGAGATCTTGCAGGAGAAGATGAACGCAATATACAGAATATTTTTGCAAAAATGCTCGAGAACATCGAGCAACATATCAAGCAGGAACGTTACAAAATCAAAATCGATAAAATCGATACCCAAAAAAACGCATAATAGTGTCTTTCTTTTTGTCCTTTCCCTTATAATAATTTTTCCAACGGAGGGATGGACCATGAAGATACAATCCCAAGCATTTCAAGACCACCAACCAATTCCTAAAAAATTCACCTGTGATGGTGAGGATGTGTCTCCCGAACTAAGCTGGAGCGAAATTCCTGCAGGGACAGAAAGCCTAGTTCTCATTATGGATGATCCTGACGCCCCTATGGGAACCTTTGATCATTGGATTATGTGGAACATTCCAGCCGATACAAAGAATCTTGCAGAGGGTGCAGTAGCTGGTTTGCAAGGGACAAATGGATTTGGCAAACAAAAATACGGCGGACCATGTCCTCCCAAAGGAAACCCTCACCGCTACTTCTTCAAGCTATATGCGTTAAGCACAAAGCTGAATCTTAAAGCTGGCGTAAGCAAAGAAGCCGTCGAAAGTGCCATAGAAGGGCATATTCTACAGCAAGCTGAAGTCGTCGGAACTTATCAGAGAGCGCCTTAGACCAAGGGCAGCAAGCTCTAGGCTTTTCTTACTCCAAAATAGAACATCAACGTCACCAGGCTCTTAGCATCTTTGATGATGCCTTCCCGTATGAACTGCCGTATTTCTTCCCAGGAATGTTCGACGACGGTGATGCTTTCCGTTTCGTCGAGATGTTGCTGGGTCATCGTAAGATCCGTTGCTAAATAGGCATAGAGCTTCTCGGTGCAGATTCCTGGTGATGGGTAAAACTCCATCAGCAGTTCAACTTTTTTGGCTACATAACCGGTCTCTTCGGTAAGTTCTCTTGTTGCTGTTGTCAGCGGTTTTTCTCCCGGATCAATCGTGCCGGCGGGCAGTTCTAGGAGAGTTTCATCCACGGCAAATCGATGATTTTTGATCATAACGACCGTGCCGTCTGCCTTGATAGGGAGAATAACCGAAGCACCAGGATGTACGATAACCTCTTTAAGATGACGATCAATGGTAAGCTGGCATACATCGAAGCGCTTTCCTTTAAATACACAATGCGCCCCTTTAAGCAAGTTTGGAACGGGATAGTCGGTCTCAGAAAGTTGTTTGGACATGAAAGACATTCTCCGATAGGGTATTGATTTCTTGAATAGGCATTCTAGGGGGTTTTATGGCATTACACAAGGGATTACTCATCGCAGGTGCTTTGTTGGGGTTCATTGGAGTTGCTTTGGGAGCGTTTGGCGCGCATATGCTCAAGGATAAGCTTCCTCCTCACCTACTGAATGTGATGGAAATCGGCGTGCGGTATCAACTGTTCCATGCCGTGCTGATTGTCGCTTTAAGCGCTGTAGCAAGCGTATATAATCCTCAATGGATGGCCGGGGCTGGGTGGCTATTTGTCCTCGGTGCAGTGCTATTCTCTGGTAGTCTTTATCTTCTAGCCCTAACTGGCATCAAACAATGGGGAGCTGTCACCCCCGTCGGAGGGATCACCCTCCTAGCTGGGTGGGTCTGTATCCTCATCGGAGCTTGCAAGAGCTAAATCCCAGCCCGAGCCCGAAAACCTGCACAACGAACCCTAATCAAACAACATTGATAACGGCTACTCTTTTTTTTATTTTTTAATTTTTAACTCTTTTTAATTAATTGTTATAAAAATATAATTAAATTAAGCTTTTGTTTTTATATTCAATTATAACTGTGGGTTTTTTATGGATTCTCTCCATCATGCTTCGGAAATGCTTTCCATCACAAGTACTGCTCCCTCAGCCATTCCTGTTCCGGTCGATAAGGTTTCCTCTATTTTAAAGGGAGTTATCAGTCATTGCGTGGCAAGCTTGAAGGAAGTTAGTACCACGCACACGAAGATTTTAGTTGGGGAGCCTGAGGATATTAGTAATCTTAAGAAACACTTAGATAATAACGTTGATCAAACGCGTAAGGCTGTGGCTATGGCGAAGGCTAGCTACGGCTCCTACGATAATGGGGAAATACAGCAACTGTTGCTTAAAGCCAGTATGCGGCTTAATCAGTTGGAAAAGATGCAAAAACAGGTAGAAGTATGGACCTCCCCCGAAGGTCAGCAGCTTGTAGCCGCGAGAAATGACATCGAAAGCCTGCTAAATACCGCACATACCAAAGGCATAAACCCTGCGGGTTGTCTTTATCAGGCACAAAAACGGCTTGATGATGTAGTCGGGACAACAAAAGACCCTCTTTTACAAAGCGAAATACAACATCTTCAGTCTCGCTTAAGTCACCAAGCCGACCGGCAACTTAAACTTAATTCTACTGAAAAACTAGAGATCAAGAGTTTTACGAAGAATGGAAATTTCGGGAAAACAGACACTCGGTTGAAAAAAAGGCGATACGTTTACAATTACTTCTCAAAAAATTATTGTGCGTACTTTTATCACAGGAAAAAAGGACGAGGCTGCTGGAATGCTGCTGTAGCCTATTCAGGAAAGGGGGTGGGACTTTCTCTTCTGGTCGATGAAGCGAATGGACGGATTACCACAGAACCAGAGAAGAAGTCGGAGGGATTCATATTTATACGCTCGCCTAGTTCGACGAGGACCCAATGCCTCGTCCTTAAACAAAGAGTTGAAGGACATCGCTCAAGTGTCTCTTAAGCTGGAGAAGAAGGTGGCAAAAATTGCCGAGCGAATGGTGACGCGTTCGAACGAAAAAATAGATCCCGGTCTAATGGAGAACATTGACGCAAACATTCGAGAGCAAGAAGAACGATTGGCTGCTTGTGATGAACAGTTAGCCCAACTCGGAGCCTCTAAAACAAACTTAGATCGAATCCCCAAACTGCAGCACAGGCGTGCAGAATTGGCGACCAGCCTAGCCTCGCTGAAAGGAGAGAGGGCTTCGCTCGAGAACATTAAAAATGCCATATACGGCCTCCGACAGCATGAAGAGATACAAAAATTGTTTCGCACGCTCGATAAAATTGACTCGAGCTCTTCAGCGGAGAAACAGTCAGGAAACACGCTCGCTGCCGCTCAGTACACCATCCGATTATTAGGGCAAAACGCAGAGTTCCAAGCATTGGCTGCTACCCTGCAAACAAAGCTGAACACATACACGCCTCAAGCGGTAACGATGACGAAAGACAAGGAGAAACTCTTAGGACGAATTAAGGGGGAACCTAGCGTAACTCAGCTTGTTAAATCCGATGGTGGCCGTAGAAGGTTTGGCATTATTCTCTCTAAGAGAGTTGCAGAGGCTCTGAACGGTACTCCAGAGGCAGCAAAGGCTGCTCGTCAAGACGTTGTAAAACTGCGTCAAATTATGAACGGTAACCCTGCTCTTAGAAAGTATATCATGAGCCAACCACACATGATTCAGTTGATGCGTCAATATGATGATCAGTACAACGTTATTCTCAGCGGGTTCACACCACCATCTCCAGTCAAAGCTTCTCGTACATTTGGAGCTGACGACGGAATTAAAATGGATGTAAATAAGCTAACTCAATATGGAGAACTGGTCAGTTCTGAACGAGCTTACGGAAGCAAACTAGAATTTGCCAGTCAGTTTATTCGCAGGGACAATACATACGATGCCGATATCACCTGGGGCAAAGTATATGAGAGTGAAACAGATCCTTACAACAAACTGGTGATAAAAAACCTTGGAGACGCCATCCAAGAGTCTGTTGTTAGGCAAAAAGTGATTGAAAGCGAGTTAGACAAAATACCGTGGCACAAGATGACCAAAGAGGAGGCGCAAGAGGTTTTTAAGAAATTTTCCGAGCGACCCGAATTTACTGCCTATATGGACAATCTGGCTCTCTGTGGAGTTCTTCACCTTGCAATGATCGAACGACACTCGTCGATAGAGCCCGATCGCACCGTTGCAACTCGCTTGGGAGAGGTTAAAATTCCAAATATTCAGAATGGCGAGATTATTTCCCACGACTCACTTTCGAAGTATTTAATTGAACCAGGCTCTCAGCGTTGGGGTAGATGGGGGTTATTTGCTAAAGACCTAGGTGGTGTCGGCATGCCCGCCATCTTTGTGCAGAAATATGAAGCCGCAGCAAAGGTTCACATAGACCAACTGAAAGAAGCACAGCAAGAGCAGTGGAGGCTTAAAGCACTCCCAGATCTTGCCACCTCAGCGGCTTTATTCATGAATAGCTCCAAAGGCAGCAAGCTAGCCCTAGGTGCTGGTGGCGCTATTGAGCAGGTTAACGATAGCGCAGCTCATAAAGGTTCGTTAGTCCAAGTGTTGGATAAATTAGGCCAACACCTTGCCGAGGCCAAGGAAGCAAACATCGACCCCAGCGCGAAATTTATCTGGGTTGGAGACCATAACTATTCCATAAATGAACTCTCAGATGCCATGCTCAAGCATCCTTGGATCAAAGGCCGTGCCAAAGATGCCGATGTGAAACCTAGACTCAAAAAGATGGGGCTGATTCAGCGGTAGGACATATCCGCGCGAAAATAACCATTAGCAACATTAGTTCGAGCCTGTCCGTGTGCGTGCCCGAGCCCGAAAAACGTGCACAACAAACCCTAATCAAACAACGGTTTAGCTAACCGGGCTCGGGCACGCACACGGGCTCGGGCTCGAATATCATGTTGGAACAAATTAATTCACCGAAAGATCTTCAGGAATCAGCGACATAGACGCATACTTCCCGCCCATTTGTCGCAGCAATGTTTGCCAAAGCTGTTCAGCTGGAAGATCGAAAATCAGTCTTTTTGATGCAGGTTGAAGCAGCCAGCTGCCATCGAGGAATTCGCGTTCAACCTGACCTGCACCCCACCCCGCGTAGCCAAAACAGAGAATCAATGATGGACCATGTTCATCTGTGATTGCCTGTTGCAAAAAGCCCAGATCTCCACCCAAAAATACGCCTTCGCATAGTTCTAGCATCTGCTGGTTTTCGTAGTTAGGCGTTGTATGCAGCAGCATCATCTGGTTGGTTTGTACCGGCCCACCGGCGCGCACAGCAACAAATGGATTCGATAGGTTGCTCATATTGATGATCTCTTGCGGAAGCTCTACTTCGAGCGGTTTGTTGATCACCAACCCAAAAGTCCCTTGCGCATTATGCTCCGCTATCAACACAACAGAGCGAAAAAAGGCACCTGTCTCTATCTCAGGAGTAGCGATCAGAAACGTACCTTTCTGGATCGTTGAATAAGGCATGGGCTTCATAATGGGCACTTCCTACAACAGCGATCTTCGTGTACATGATTCAGCTGTTGATTGTACATCCTAATGTTTTCTTCCAGCGTCCCAACGCGTCTCAACAGTTCTGCAAACACCACTTCGAAGTGGCGATCGCATAGAAGATCTTCGGGATCACAGATACAAGCAGTATCCTCTAAAACCATATGAACGCGTGAAAGTGAGGTGTTGATGAGATCAATTTCATCTTCGAAGAAGTTAAGGAACTGTTGCGGGCAACGCAGTTTCTGCATCAGGTTAAGGCGTCGTGCACGCAAACGTTGCCAACCCTTGTCTAGATGGAACAGCAACCCATAGTGGTTAATGTCGTCCATAGTGATTTCAGCTTTGCTGAGGACCGCTTGGAGATGCAAATAGAGCTCGTCAGTCATGATCGCCCTGCCTAAAGTGCCTTCTCCGCTATTAAGCTGGTTAGTAACGAGGCGCGCTGAATCTATAAAGTGTAGCGCATTCTCTGATACTTTTTTGACATTCGCTAGTGTCTCTTTCCAATCCTTTGGATTGTTCAACGCACCCGTAATTTCAGAGAGGTTTCTGAAGGTGGTGGAAATGTGTTCGACCGTTTTGTGTTCTTTTAACTGATCGATCTGCTCTGTCAGCGAATCCAAAGTCGCTTCTGCGCGTGTGGCAAAATCATTAAATTCCGCAAACGTTTCTTCCAAGGAAGCGATCTCTACGGCAAAAAGAATATCGTCAGGTCCAATTTTTTTGAGGATGAAACCCTTCTTCTTTGGCGCTCTAGGTGTGATGGCAACCGAACGCTCTCCAAGAAGCCCTGATGTACGCAAACCAACCTCGTCAGAATTAAACACGTCGATAGCGCTGTCGACACGCAGAGTCAGCTCGTAGATATAGACTTTACCCTTGTAGTATAGGTCAGGACGAGGCGCTTCGATCTCTTCTATCTTAAATACTTCCCCCACCGGACGGCCCGCAAATGTCACGCGTGTGCCGACATTCACCTTGTCAATGTTCGCAAACCGGACGCGCAGATACTGCCCCTCATTGCCTACCGATGGATGCAAGAAAAGCACAACGAACACAAGGATTCCAATCCCTGATAATACAAATGCGCCTATCAGTAGGTTTTTAATTTGGTCTGGCATCAGTTCTCCTTTTCGGCGCAATAGATTCTGGTAGCAGCGAATTATCTAAAAAAGAGTGAATGAGCGGATCAGCGTGCTCGAAAAATTCCTCCTTAGACGCTACTTGCAGGATCTTCCCTTCATGGTGAAAAGCTAAACGATCCCCAACTTCGAATGCGGAGCGAAGATCGTGCGTAACTACGATACTAGTGGCTTTTAACTCTTCCTGAATCTGCTGAATTAGTTCATTAATTTGCATCGAAGTGACCGGATCTAAGCCAGCGGTGGGCTCGTCGTAAAGAAGAATCGTAGGTCTGTACGCAAGCATCCGAGCTAGGGCCGCGCGTCGACGCATACCTCCGGAAAGGTCTGAAGGCATTTTGTTTTCAGTGCCTTCTAATCCCACCATCTTTAATGCTTCCTCAACGCGTGTGCGCATCTCTGCACCCGTCAACCACCGTTTGGTATGATTGTCTGGATGTTGACTCAAATAGAAAGAAGCGTTTTCTCCCACAGTCATAGAATCGAATAGTGCAGAATTTTGAAAAAGCATCCCCATATTCAGCATGTAAGGAGCGCGTTTTTTGGGCGTCATATGTGTGATGTCTGTACCATCGATCTCCACCGCTCCTTGGTCGGGCACTTCCAGCCCCATGATCTGCCGCAAAAGCACACTCTTGCCTACACCAGAGCGGCCCAGGATCACTACCGTCTCGCCAGTTTTAACTTCCAGATTCAGACCCTTTAACACCTGAAACTTCCCGTAGCGTTTCCAAAGATTTGTGACCTTAATCATACTACCCTACCCACAAGCCAAAGTGTGCAACGAGATAGTCGTGAGAGGAATTTAACGCAACTGTCAGAAAGAAATTCAGAAGCAGAATCACAGAGTAGCAGATTACCACGCTATTAGTTGTGGCACGACCTACACCAGCAGCACCACCTGTTGTCGTGATACCGCGATAACAAGATATGGTTACGATGACAATGCCAAAAGCCACAGCTTTGACAAAACCAATGAGAAGGTCAAAATTCTTGATGTGTAAGGGTAAGGGATCAATGTAATCGGAAGGTGAAAGACCATAATAATACACCGCAATAATATAGCCCCCCAATACACCCATGAGACAGCTAAATAGCGTGAGGATAGGTAACATGATCGTGCCAGAAATGAATCGCGGAGCCACCAGGTAACGCAAGGGATTCACCGCCATAGAACGCAACGCATCTATTTGTTCAGTCACATTCATCGAACCCAGTTCCGCACACATAGCCGCGCCTACGCGGCCAGTGATCATAAATGCCGTGAGGACAGGGCCGAGTTCTACCACCATCGCCTTCGTCACCATCAAACCCGTTGCCCCTTCCACCCCAAAATCTGCAAGCTGGAAAATCGACTGTGCGGCCAATACTGCGCCAGTGCTAAAACCGGTGATTGCAATGACTGGCAGGGAAGTTACACCGATCGCATACATCTGGTCTCGAACCAAATCCCATGACGGCGGTCTTTTGAGCGACACCCAAAACACCTCAGCACAAAGAAGAAAATACGCGCCAATCGCAGCGACCGCTTTAAGTAAGTAATCCATCAGGCGGTATTCTAGAAATCATTAACATTGATGGCAAGGAGAAGGAAATCACCTTTCCCAACAGATCCCTCGTGCCCGAATTAAATTTCCCAACAGATCACTCGTGCCCGTGCCCGTGTGCGTGCCCGTGCCCGGAAAACTTGCACGATAGATAACCATTCCCAACAGATCACTCGTGCTCGAATTAAATTTCCCAACAGATCCCTCGTGCCCGAATTAAATTTCCCAACAGATCCCTCGTGCCCGTGCCCGTGTGCGTGCCCGTGCCCGGAAAACTTGCACGATAGATAACCATTCCCAACAGATCCCTCGTGCCCGAATTAAATTTCCCAACAGATCACTCGTGCTCGTGCCCGTGTGCGTGCCCGTGCCCGGAAAACTTGCACAACAGATCCCTCGTGCCCGAATTAAATTTCCCAACAGATCCCTCGTGCCCGTGCCCGTGTGCGTGCCCGTGCCCGGAAAACTTGCACGATAGATAACCATTCCCAACAGATCCCTCGTGCCCGAATTAAATTTCCCAACAGATCACTCGTGCCCGTGCCCGTGTGCGTGCCCGTGCCCGGAAAACTTGCACGATAGATAACCATTCCCAACAGATCCCTCGTGCTCGAATTAAATTTCCCAACAGATCCCTCGTGCCCGTGCCCGTGTGCGTGCCCGTGCCCGGAAAACTTGCACAACAAACCTGCTTAAACAACGGTCAAGCTAATCGGGCACGGGCACGCACACGGGCACGGGCACGAGGGATCTGTTGGGAAATTTAGGTTCAATAATGATGCTTCCACATCAATAACATCTTACCTGCTGCTTCATCATCGACTTCGGCTTTGAATTTTACGTTGCGGATGACGTGTGCTTCCACGCTAACTTTATTTGACTCGGACGTAATGCCCTTATTGTAGTTAATGTATAAATCACGAGAAATGTACTTTCCAATATTCACTGAAAGATCATTCTCCCCCTGACTCTCGCGGCTATCGAAATCAATTCGATCGATGCCAATGCGCTTCAAGCTATTAAGAAGGCCTGACGATGACCCCGCACCAGACGTTAGGTCTACGATGGCTTGACCGGTCAGTTCTGCATCGGAATCGTTATTCAACCCATGGTTAAATACTACCCAGGAAAGAATCTCACGCTGGGACATAGGCGGATTGGAACTAAAAGTTAAAGTCGGCTGCTGTAAAGGTCCCTTAAGCAGGGCTTGTACCTGAATACGGTCAATATCTAGCGAAGCCGTAACGTTAAGAGTAGTCTTTTTTGAAATATCCCCAGCAAAAGAAATAACCCCGCGGTCGAGAAAGAAAGAACGTCCATTCACACGGAAGTCGCCCCGAATCGCGCGCAGCTCACCATTGAACAGCGGCTTTTTAGTGTCGCCCGTTACATGAGCCTGCCCACGCCATTCCGAGCGTAGCTCGTCCGCTCGGATCAACCAATTTTTGGGGCAATCAATCTGAACATCCAACGCACAAGGAGGTCCTTCCGTAATGATCGGAGGCAGAGTCTTCTTCGCCGCATTGACCACCGTGACTTCCATGTTGTTAGAACGAGCAGGTAACTGCTTTGGAATACTAACCACAGCGCGATCAATAGTGAGTTTACCCTGCAACAACGACCTCTCTCCATTACTAGATAAACGCAACTGCCCTGAGGTAGCAGCCTCGATAAAATCGCGACGCAACGTAACGGTATTATTCAACGTAAAGGTAGCATCGTAAGGAAACTTAGCCGCCGGATCCAACCGTATGCTACCGTGGCCAGTCACAGTTCCATTCTGTCCATCTGTTGCTTCAAACGACTTCAGAACCAGGTGAGAGCCATTCCCCTCGAAATGCGCGCGGATAGATCCCATCACACACCCAAGCTCAAAGCTCTCATAGGAACAATCGCGCAGATCCAATTGTCCTTCAACCCGCGGATTGTCAAACGAACCAGTAATTTCTACGGCGACTTTCGCAATCCCTGTCACACTTGATGTTCGCGGAAATAACAGCTGAAAAATAGGCGAGAACTCGCCGTTAGCATTCATGCGAATCGAAAGCGGAGCTGTAGCATCAAAGTCGATGAGATACGGCGATAGAGAGAAACGCAAGGGCAGCTGCGCCTGAACATCAATTGGGTGATCGCCAATTCCCAAGCAAATTCCCCGCGCTAATAAGACGTCATCTTTAAAATGACCCGTAAATTCCGCACTCAGTGGCTGAAGATAGGCGAGAGAGGGATTATTTGTTTTTAATTCCTTAAAAGTCAGCTGAAATTTACCCTCAGGTGCTTCTAGAGTGCCTTCTAAAGACGCACTACCCGTCATGGTGCCCGTTACAGGTACGTTGGGAAACAGAGGATAAAGCAACTCCACAGGCACCAACTGAAAACCCAGCGTAGCACGTGCCTTCTGCGCATCCACATGCACCTGCATACCCATATGACCCTCGCCAATCTGCAGGTCCAAAGGAGAAACATCCACCCCACTCGCGTGAGACGCGATATGCAACGGCTTCTTCAACAACAAAGGATGACTCGTCAACACACCCTCAGCAGACGCAACCATTAGTGATAACGTACCAGGAAAAGGATTAAACTCACCCGATGCCGTTAACTTAAACTGCTCCTCCCACCTACCATTCGTCGAAAACTGAAAAGGCCAACTCAGTAAACCAGGCTCCAACGTAGTCTCAAAGGCAATCTCCTTAAACATAGCGTTGCCAATCAACAACTCCTTAGACCGAATACTGATTTTTCCCGTCGGTTTGGTAAGATAGTTCCGCAGCTCCAACTCTAACGCGAGCTCACCACTGCGAAATGGCTCCAGACGCACATTCTGCATGCTAAAGATAAGATGCAACGTCTTGGCATTCTCTGGACGCCACTCAGCCAATAAATCCGCCTTGCCCTCAACTTGCCATTGATTGATGAAGGGAAGCTGAGAAATATCCTCAGCATGGCCCCTAAGAGCCCCTACGATAGTAAAATCGTCAAGCTTTACCGCTAACGTCCCTTCCATTAAAGCCGTCGGTAATTGCAGACGTATCCGCTCCAATGACATCGTCGGACCATAATCCCATGATGCATTGCACGTAAGATGCGTCTGACGCATTTCCAGCAAAATCGTACTAACCACGATGTCAGAACGGATATGGGAAAGACTTTTTACCGTGATCGCTCCCAAATTCACCCCACAGGCATGAACGTCACTACCCGTTAAAAGGATACTCATCTTTGGAGTGCCAAAATGCCCCGATGCCTGAAAAACAGCCTCACCGGCTCCCTGAATCGGAATGCCAAAAACACTCTCTAGCACACTCAAATCATCCAACGATGCCGAAAACTCGCCTTCGCGAATAATCATCTTAGGATCCACCTCTAACGCACCTGCCAACACTAAAAACTTGTCCGCATCCTTACCACGCAACCGCAGATCCGAAACCGTAAATCCCCCATCCGGATAAAAAGTGTATTTTCCTTCTGCAGAAAACTGCTCTCCACCAAATAAAGACCACTGCTTAAAAAAATGTTCCACAAATGGAGCGCCCACAGACACATGAAAAGACCCCGTACAGACCGCAGCCGTTGAGCAGGAATCCGTTTCTTCCCACACAGGTAGCGAAAGCTTGGTCTTTGCTTTAAACTGCGCTGGAAGGCCCGAAAGATGGCTTACAAGGCCATCATCTTCCGAAGTGGTTACCTTCACAATCATGCTGCCAGCCTTGCGATAGGCGCGCACGCCAAGCAATGTACGATTGTTTGGAGATTCCTCTCGATGGATCGCCAAATTCATCGCCGCACTCATCTTTGCCAACGAGGCTTGCAACTCGCCCTTTACATGAAGGTGAAGATTCGTCTCATCCGAGCCTTGCAATAAACTTGTATGGCCCAAATAGGCTCGAGGAATAGAAGCATGATAAATCTCTAAACGAGAAATATGCAGAGACAAAAATGACAGCGGTAACGCACGCAAGGAAGAAGTCTCCGAAACTGCCGGCTTGACCACCGAAAACCTCACCGATGGCGGCAAAGTAAAGTCGCGCACAATCACATCGGAAAAATATATCTTACCCTGCAGAAGATGCACCGGAGATAACCTCACCTCCATCTCCCCTGCAGTGATCGGAGCCTCACCAGGCATCGTCAAGGAAACATCACGCAAACGCCACTGAAATGGCGTGACAGTCTGTATATCCTCCGCCGTCGCCGTCCAACCCGTTGCTGATTCCATTCCTTCAACAGCTAATGAAAATAAACTAGAACGAACAGAAGGAATTGCAAGTAAAATATACGTCGCAGCCGAAAAAACTACGAGTAATCCTAATACCCATAATAAACAATGAGTAATAAACCTGACCAGCCAAGAAACCATGACCGAATTCTAACATAAATGCCCAAGAGAGGAAAGAGGGGAGTTAAGCGATGTTAAGTGACGAGTGATAAATGATGAGTGATGAGTGAAATAGGTATCTTGGCACTTATTTCAACTCATCACTCATCATTTATCACTCATCACTACTTTAAAACGTCTGACCAATACTAAAATAAATTTGAAACGCCGCATCCAAATTAGGCCTGCGAGTAAACGGAAATGCCATGTCGAATCGTAATGGCCCCACTGCCGTGTAATAACGAATACCAAAACCAGCTGACTGCAGCTGTTTAAAATTGAATTCTGGAGTCGGCGTTGCGTACACATTACCGATTTCATAAAAGGCGACTCCACCCCAAGTTTCCGTGAAACGCTGCCGAAGTTCAAAAGAATAAACCATAAGCGAACGCCCCCCTGCAGGCTTGCCATCTTCACGCAAGGGGCTGACCGTCTCGAATGCATAACCTCGCAGCGTTTGCGAAGAACCCGCATACATACGCTCAGGCGGAGGCAATGCGGTCGTGGACGCACCAAAAATACTCCCCCACTTCACCTTGCCCGCCAGCACCGTCGACGTGCATCCCATCACTGGAATATAGAACGAAGCATCAATATTCGTGACGTAATAAGTAAGACGAGGATCAATCCACTGAAACGTAGGCACCATGCGCACGTTCACCATCGCACCTTCCGTCGGATCCAACAAACTATCCGCATTGCTCCAGCGCACGTGCATCGGAAGTTTCGTCAAAAAGAACTTGTTGTTGTTGTCTGAGTCGCTTGAAATCAAATATTTCAACATCACGCCCGCAGAAGCATGCCACTGCGCATTAATCTGCCTGCTTAAACGATTCGTATAGATAAACGCAGTCTCGTTAAAACCCTTTGTTTCTTCATGCTCCAACTCTAAACGGGTTAACAGATGCTGACCTTCACAAAGAAAATCCGGCTTTCGCATCCAGATTGCCCCTGACTGATACTTCTGCTGCACCTCTGCCTGGACCCCCAACTGCTCGCCAATACCGCGAATATTGTGATGCTCCCACTCTATAATACCGCCTAGACCCCTTTGAGTCTCGTAAGTCGCCCCTAATCCAATGCTGCGATAACGATTTTCAGTCAGGCAGATCTCCATCGGAATACAACCATCTTCATCAACATCGCCCGAAACAGAAATCGTGACAGAACGAAATAATGTCGTCCGCTCCAGCGCAGCAACGGTGCGATCCACCTGACACGGATCAAAAGCCTCTCCCTCACACCAGGTGATTTTATCGCGCACAAATGGCTCATAAACCGTTTTAAGACCACTAATCGTGACAGGACCAAAACAGCACTCGGGACCCGGATCAACATAAATGACAACAGACACCTCCTTGGCACACTGGTCAGCGATCACATCACGGTCCGTAATCTTCGCTAAAGGCCGACTGTGGCCTTGCAAAATTTCGAGTAAACGATCTTCCGCTCTGAGAATAACTTTAGGATAGGCCGCCTCGCCTAGAATAATGTCAACATCGTCCGCTGTAATACCAGACAAATCCATTGCACAAATGCTACTAGGTTCATCCACCCAAATCACATCAGGTTCTTCGGACTCTCTCTGAGTGCGCGCTTGAAATTTCACTAACGGATACGTAGGACCCGCATCAATTTTGACCGTTACTATTGCTGGACAGGTATGAGCATCAACATCGATCTCAACCTCAGCTTCAAACAAAGCTAAATTATGCAGACCCTGCTTCAAATAAGTCATATCAGCCTGTGCACGACGTTGCAAAGCCGTTATCGTCGCAGGCGGCCGGTCGCTCAGTGCAACAAGCTGAGATACCTGCCTTAACTGGTCGTAAACCTCAGCATCCTGCACACCTACAAATTCCACCTCATACGGAACATCCGCATGCAGCCCAGAAAACCACAGCAAACTCACCGCAATAGATGCCGCCCAACTACGCACGAACATTCAACCCTTGACAATCAGACGATTTTACTGAATATTTATAGCACGGAAAAGCTATTTAGGGAAGTGATGAGAGTCTCTCACTAAATGACTATTTTTTGAATATTATTTGACGTTAATCGATTGTTTAAAATCATTTAAATTTACTGTTTTTATTATCACACTATTAAGTCCTACTAACCATAAAACAGGGATGGCTGGCGAAAAGGCACTAAAATGTTCGTTGGCTACGGTATAGCACCCTCGATCTGTGTGTGAAGATGTGATAAGAACAAGATAAGTTGGTAGACCAGGGTCTTGTAAGCTTTGTGGTAGATGCTTTTTACACCAATAGTTAAGACTAGGATTTCTAGGCGTACTCATAAATACGCATAAATAATTTGCAGAAGGGAGTTGATTGTTATCGATAAGTTCAGGTAAATACGTCTTTAAATGTTTTTCAAACTCATCGGCATAATCAAATCGGCTTCTAGATGAATTTTCACACTTTTTTACTATAGGGGATACGTTTTGAACGGATGAACGGAATGGAGTTGATGGCGACGATGATGGGGTTGATGATAGCGATGGTTGAGTACCATAATTTTTAAAAATCTTAATCGCAACCAAGACAATGATACCGACAATGGCGCAACCCGCTAAAAGGTTTATCTCTCTGCCCATAATTTTAACAGATACCCAGCTTTCCATTACTGCACTGTACTTGCTGTAAGAAGAAGAAATGCTATTCATCTAAATCCATGTTTAAGTTCAGAACTATAGCAGTAATTCCTTCTGGAGCATAAATAGAAACAAGATGATCAGGATAGTAAAAATAAATCTTATGATGTTTTTGTTGAAAAAGGAGCAAATTCTGCTTTATCCTGCATATCTTTTTTCTTTTTTCCATTTTAAGAGCCTGTCTGGAGCACATCATTTTTCCAGCGGGAACTGCTGGAACCATAGTATCACACATTTTTGTATTTTTCAATGGCGTTGTTCGTTGTTGTTGCTTCGCCCCTTCCCAAAAAAAAAATCTATGCTAAACTATTGTCTTCCTATACCAAAATGGATACGAAGGACTTTATGCCACACAATGAGACAACATCACGTAATGCCGAAATCTACCAAAAAATGTGCGAGCTGATTCCCGGAGGTGTTGATTCGCCAGTCAGAGCCTATAAAGGGCTAGAAGTCACCCCAGTGATCGCCGTAGAGGGCAAAGGAGGGCGCCTTACCGACGCCGACGGACGAACCTTCATCGACCTATTGCTCTCCTGGGGAGCGCTCCCGCATGGTCACGCTCACCCAGAAATTGTGCAAGCCGCATCTAAACGCGCCGCACTAGGCACCACCTTTGGCTTAAGCTGTCCTTCTGAAATGAAACTCGCCGGAAAAATCATCTCTCACATGAGCTCCATCGAGCGCATTCGTTTTGTTAGCTCAGGCACAGAAGCCACTATGAGTGCCATCCGCTTAGCGAGAGGATTTACAAAACGAGACAAAATCGTTAAATTCACAGGGAACTACCACGGTGCCTCCGACAGTTTTCTTGTGCAGGCCGGATCGGGCGTAGCTCTGTATAGCGCTGCTTCCTCCGCAGGATTACCCGCAGAAGTAATCTCCAATACCCTTTGTGTCCCCTATAACGACGTAGCTGCAGCGCGCAAGCTGTTTCAAGAACAAGGCGCTTTCATTGCAGCTGCAATTGTAGAGCCAATCGCCGCAAACATGGGCGTCGTGCCTGGAACCGCAGAATTCCTGAATACTCTCCGTCAAGAGACCGAAAAAGCTGGCGCGCTCCTCATCTTTGATGAAGTCGTGACCGGATTTCGAGTAGGCCTCGGGGGCGCACAATCGCTATACAAAATCAAACCAGACCTCACCTGCTTAGGTAAGATCATGGGAGGCGGATTCCCAGCCGCAGCCTTCGGTGGACGGCGCGACATCATGGAAACTCTCGCTCCACTGGGCCCCGTTTATCACGGAGGTACTCTTTCGGGGAATCCTGTAGCCATGGAAGCTGGGCTTAAGGCAATTGAACTCTTAGAAAAACCAGGCACCTTCGAGGAATTACAACGCAAAGCCGACATCATTACCCTGCCCGTGCGTGAACGACTCCGAAAACTTAAGGCGCCCGCGTGTGTTCAGCAAGTAGGATCGATGTTTACCCTGTTTTTCGGACGAGATAGCGTAAAATCTATGGAAGAAGCACGACAGCTTGATCCTCAATTATTTAAGCAATTTCTGCAACAAATGCTCCAGCAGGGGATCCTTATCCCTCCTCTACAAGTGGAAGCCTGGTTCGTCTGCACCACACACGAAGACAAAGACCTGCAAAAAGCACGTGATGCAATTCTGGCTTTTGTAGACGAACAGTTTTAAGCGAAGTGCATGACCCGGGCAGATTTGGAATTGTGGAAAACGCAGAGAAGGCAGAGCCGCCGAGTGCGCTGAGATTTTTCGCCAAACTTGATTACCCGATGAGCGCAAAAATTTTTTGCCCCCATAACACCATCGCCACTCTTTGAGCAAAGCTCAAAGTCGTTTTAAGCGAAGTACATGACCCGGGCAGATTTGGAATTGTGGAAAACGCAGAGAAGGCAGAGCCGCCGAGTGCGCTGAGATTTTTCGCCAAACTTGATTCCCCGACGAGCGCAAAAATTTTTTGCCCCCATAACACTATCGCCACTCTTTGAGCAAAGCTCAAAGTCGTTTTAAGCGAAGTGCATGACCCAGGCAGATTTGGAATTGTGGAAAACGCAGAGAAGGCAGAGCCGCCGAGTGCGCTGAGATTTTTCGCCAAACTTGATTCCCCGACGAGCGCAAAAATTTTTTGCCCCCATAACACCATCGCCACTCTTTGAGCAAAGCTCAAAGTCGTTTTAAGCGAAGTACATGACCCGGGCAGATTTGGAATTGTGGAAAACGCAGAGAAGGCAGAGCCGCCGAGTGCGCTGAGATTTTTCGCCAAACTTGATTACCCGATGAGCGCAAAAATTTTTTGCCCCCATAACACCATCGCCACTCTTTGAGCAAAGCTCAAAGTCGTACAAGAAGAGGTAGCCTGAAAAAAAACAAGAGAGAGAGTCAATTTCCGATACAAAAAATGACGCTCTCTTGTTGTTTTTCAGGCTACCTCTTCTTGTAGATTTGCAACTGCAAAAGTGCGATGGTGCTCTGCGTACTCTGTGACTCAGCCTTCTCTGCGTTTTCCACGTTTTAAAATCGTACTAACAACACTTGTTATTTTGCCGCGCTGAAGCTACAATAGGCCGTTATGAAAGAAAAGCCTATTGCATCATTTTCTCTATCTTGCCTTTCCCACCTCCTCATCCTCTCGTTCTTTTTGCTTTTTCTTACGTCCCCATGTACACCCCTTCACTCTGCTGACTCACTATCTCAATCTCAAACACCCTCTGAGCCAATCCAAGAACGCCTACAAAGACACATCCACTGGCCTGCCGACAAGACAACTCCCGCCACGGTCGGTTACATAGCCATCAATAGTCGCACCTCTCAGATCGACCAATCGACCTGGCTCTATGTGAAATCAGCTTTGGACCACTACAAAGAAACCAAGCCCGCATTCATCATTGTCGAGCTAAACACCCCGGGCGGTGTGATCTACTCCGCACAGCTTATCTCGGATGCATTGCATGAAATCGACATTCAACACGGCATTCCAGTCATCGCTTACATCGACGATTGGGCCATGTCTGCCGGAGCTATGATCGCCTATTCGTGTCGCTTCATAGCCATAGCTAAAGATGCCAGCATGGGTGCCGCAGAACCCGTCTTAGCCGGTGCAGAAGGCACTCTCGAAACCGCATCTGAAAAAGTAAACTCTGCCATCCGAGCCGATTTTCGCAGCCGTGCCGCCTACTTTGACCGCAACCCACTCATCGCCGAAGCCATGGTCGACAAAGAAATGGTCGTTGTTATACGTGATGGCAAAACAATCAAACTCGGAAAAGACGAGGACATCCTACCCACAGACACAGTCCTGAGCCGCAAAGGCAAATTGCTGACTTTAGATGCACAACAACTGATGGAACTCCGCGTGGCGGACATTCTCCTCGAGCCAGTACCACTTCCCGCCATCACCGCCGCTGAACAAAACGCAGGACAGTGGCCTGCAACCAAAGTTGCGCTCTTCCAAAACCCCTACTTTAAACCGCACGCAGAGACCACAAAAATAGACGCCTATCAAATGGATTGGCGCATGCGTTTTCTCGCCTTCATCGCAGCGCCAGCTATCTCCTCGCTCATTTTTATGGGTCTTATGATTGGCGTCTACATGGAGATGAGCCACCCAGGCTTTGGAATACCCGCCACACTAGCCATGATCTGCCTCGCCCTAATCATTATCTCCAGCTACGCCTTCGAAGCCGCAGGCTGGCTGGAAATCATTTTCATCCTCCTCGGTTTACTCTTAGTCGGATTAGAACTCTTCGTCGTACCAGGTTTCGGATTACCAGGAATCATCGGCCTCATCATGGTTGTCGCAGGACTATTCCTCCTCATGCTCCCTAACTTTGGTTCTGTTAGCTTTGATTCTGACTCCCAAACCTGGAATGCCGCCGGACAGGTATTTATGGAACGACTTTCTTGGTTCTCTGTCAGCCTAATTCTTGCTTTGCTCATCATCGCGCTTCTCGCTAAATACATGGTCCCACGACTAGGCAGTTACAGCAAACTCGTCTTAAAAGGCGAGCAGGACTCCTCGCGCGGCTATGTCGCTGGACTTACTCAAGCCGACCTTCCTCCCGTAGGTGCCGAAGGCGTGGCCACTTCCACACTCAGACCATCCGGAAAAATATCCATCGAAGACAAACTCTACGACGCGGTTAGCGTAGGCGGATTCATCGAAAAAAACACACAAGTCAAAGTCATTCAAATCGATGGATTCAGACTCGTTGTCGATGAAAAGAGGAACACACCATGATGCCCTACCTCTTCTTACTCGCTGGACTCGCCCTCATTTACATCGAATTCTACCTCCCAGGCATGATCATGGGCATATCTGGAGCCCTCCTAGTGATCATCAGCGTAGTCCTCTTTGCCGGACAAATTCACAACACCATCGCCCTTCTGCTCTACCTCATTGGAGTCATCGTCGCCGTTGTACTGCTCATCCGCTTTACCCTTCGACACATACGCAAAACCGCCCCAAAACAATCCATCTACCTCGATAGCGACCAAGAAGGCTACGTCGCCTCATCCTATGCCACAGACACAATAGGAAAAACCGGCCTAGCCCTAACAGATTTAAAACCATCAGGACATGCTCTCATCGAAGGAAAACGCCTTCAAGTATTGTCTGAATCAGGATACATCACCGCAGGAACAGAAATTCAGGTCATTCGCGGCCAGGGCGCGCACCTAGTCGTCAAACCAAAGGAAAGCAAACCATGAACATGTTTTTATTAGCTAATGGCGATGCCGGATACCAGTTCTACGGACTCGTAATCTTCCTCGCAATCATCTCCCTGATCATCCTCAGCATCGTAGGAAAATTCATCGGCCTCTGGTTTCAAGCCTTCGTCTCCGGAACACCCATTTCCCTGTTTAACATCATCGGAATGAGCCTCAGAAAGATCCCCCCGCGCGAAATCGTAAATGCCCGCATCATCTCCTACAAAGCCGGCTTGAAAGACATCACCGTCTCCGACCTGGAAACCCACTTCCTCGCAGGTGGACACATCCGCCCCGTCGTCGAAGCCATGATCGCAGCTGACAAAGCCAACATCCCCATCACCTGGCGACAAGCCACAGCCATCGACCTCGCCGGCCGAGACCTTAAAGACGCCGTCGCAACATCCGTTTATCCTAAAGTCATCGATTGCCCCTCAGCTAACTCCAACGACTACATCGTCGCCGTAGCTAAAGACGGCGTGCAGCTCCTATGCCGCGCACGCGTCACCGTACGCACAAACATCTCCCAACTCGTCGGCGGCGCTACTGAAGAAACCATCATCGCACGCGTCGGTGAAGGCATCGTCAGTGCCATCGGCGGATCCAATACCCACCTCGACGTCCTCGAATCCCCACAGAGAATCTCCAAACTCGTGCTAGAAAAAGGCCTCGATGCCTCCACCGCATTCGAAATACTCTCCATCGATATCGCAGACATCAACCTCGGTGAGAACATCGGCGCACGCCTACAAGCCGACCGAGCCGAATCCCTCAAACGCGTCGCACAAGCCAAAGCCGAAGAACGACGCACCATGGCCGTCGCACTAGAGCAAGAAAACATCGCCAAAGTAAAAGAAATGGAAGCTAAACTCATGGAAGCACGCGCACTCGTTCCACAAGCCATGGCCAAAGCCTTCGAACAAGGAAAACTCGGCATCATGGACTACGAACGAATCCAAAACATCCAAGCCGATACAGAAATGCGCACAAGCATCGCCCGTGAAGGAAAAGATAAAAAAGCCGGACCAGAGATAGGAGCCTAACCCAGTGAATCTGGTCGACCTCATCACCTATGCAGCTGTAATTCTCTATGTCCTCTTGGGTTGGCTCGGGCGCAACCGGCGCAAGCAAAACGCCCAGCCCCAAGCCAAACCCAAACGAGAACCCAGCATAGAAGAATTGCAAGCTTGGAGAGGCTCCCTAGGTATACCTGAGCCAGAAAAGAAAAAAAAACACCATCAAAACACCCAAAAGCAAAAAGTCGCAAACCCTACCGCCGGCGCAATACCAAAAAAACAAATCCCACAAGCACGCATAAAGCACCCCAAGGCCCCCATACACCAAAGACGCATGCCACACAATTTCCGCTTTCAAGCCACGCTAGACAAGTACAAACGCGCCACTAACATAGACACACGCGATTACTCCTCACGTATCGAAAAACGTAAAGCACCCGTCGACGAAATGGTCTCAGCACAACTTAAAGATGACGCCCCTGAAAACGCCTACAGACTCGATAAAACACAAGAAAAGTCCATCGGCTGGAGAGTGCTCCACGAACTCAGTTCCAAAAAAGACCTCATCGTCATCACAGAACTACTCGGCAAACCCCGCTGCTATTACGCACCCACACACCCCCCAGGAAATACCTGGAAGAGCACGATCCCATGACCCCAGAGCAGCAGTATCAAAACCTGCTCAACAAAATAGCTGACCTCGCACAGAAACACAATCGATCACCCAAAGAAATCACCCTCGTCACCGTATCCAAAGGCCACCCTTGGCCCAACGTGCAACCCTTCTATCACGCAGGCTGCCGCCATTTCGGTGAAAGCAAACTCCAAGAAGCCACAGAAAAAATCGACCAAGCTCCCAAAGACATTCACTGGCACCTCATCGGAACCCTACAACGAAAAAAAGTACCCAAAGCCGTCGGCACCTTCTCATTAATTCATTCCGTAGACACACCAGAACTAGCTCTCAAAGTAGCCTCAGTAGCCAACGAACGCAGAATACAACAACCCGTCCTGCTACAAGTAAACACCTCCGGCGAAGAAACCAAACACGGACTATCCCCAGAAGCCTGGCGCAAAGAAGCCGAACACCTACTCAACAACAAACACCTGCGCATCGAAGGGCTAATGACCATGGCCCCTCTCACTGATGACGAAAAAATCATTCACAATTGCTTCCAACAGCTACGCCAGTTCCGAGATGAACTAAAACTCAAACACCTCTCCATGGGCATGAGCCACGACTACCCTATCGCCATCGCCGAAGGCGCCACCATCCTCAGAATCGGCACAGCACTTTTCATTTAGAAAATCCGAGCCCGAACCCGGTTAACCTTGATGTATTTATTTATTTTCACCTCTGTGGTGAAAATAAATAAATACATCAAGGTTAATCGAGCTCGGCGCGATCATATGGAGACGACATGCTTGCTATCATCCTTGTGATACCACCACAAATCCGGAATGCAAAAATTAAACACACCCAGCAAACCCAAACTCAAAATAGCCCCACAAAACAGCGCTAATTGAATCCCAATTGAATCAGCCAAAAAACCCAGAAGAGCGTTGCCTAACAGTGGACCACTCGAATAACTCAGCATCTCAAACCCAGCGATACGACCTCGAATCGATTCCGGAATCGTCTCATTCCACAATGTGATACGAAACACCCCGCTAACCATATCGAAAAAACCGGCACACAACAAACCAACCAAAATCCAATTGAAGCTAGGCACCAATCCCACAAACACCAAAGACAATGACCACAGCGCCGCAGAACAAATAATAAACACCCCGTAACGCTTGCGCGATAACGTCCAACCAGACGTCACTGTCATCAAGAATGCCCCCAATGAAGGCACCGCGTACAGCAACCCCACGGAAGCTTCCTTATGAAAAGAAGCCGCCAAAGCAGGGAATAAAACCATAGGATTGCAAAACACCATCACAATAAAATCACTCGCATAGCTGCCAAAAATTTCCTTCCGAGAACGAATATATCGATACCCTTCAACAATCTCTCCCACAATAGATTTTTTCGCCTTAGCTAAATTCCCAGCCATGCCCCCATAATTCACCCCTAACAAAAACAACAGCGAAACCAAGAAACTAAACGCATCAAAAAGATACGTATAAAAAGCTCCCAAATACACCATCGCAAATCCACCGATCATAGGACTCAATATCGTCGTGAGAATATGACGCATAGGCGATAAAGCACTAATCTTAGCAACCTCTTCCTTCGAAACCAGACGCGGCGTCAACGCCTCCAAAGCCGGACGATGGATACCTCCAAGAAATGCCGCCAAACCACCGAAACAGAAAATTACTGATAAGTTAGGTGCTTCTAAGTACGAGTTCGCCGCTAATCCCAAAGGAACAATACTCAAACCAATCTCAGCCCAAATCAAAATCTTACGCTTCTCAAACCGATCCGCCAGAACACCACCCAACAAACTCGAAAAGAAAAGAAAAATAAACTCAACCCCGCTTATCAGACCCGTGTAAAACGAAGACTGCGTCAGCGAATACACCTGAAACGGCACCACAACAGCCGTCATCTGCGTACCAAATGCCGAAATCAACTGACCAAAAAAAAGCCGCCTGAAATTCTTATGACGGAACACACTTAAATCAATAAACATAATAAAGGGATGGGTTGTGTTGTTATTTGAAGAAATCCTATAGATTCAACTCATTTTCCCATAGAACTTTTATGAGTTGAAAACGCACTCTCTTGATCTCTACTTGCTCACTGTCCTCTGTGGCTCAGTGGTGAATTATGCAACAAGAAAAAAATAGAAAAGATTTTGCTCAACAGTATGGCATAACTTCGTCTAACGCGCTACCTACCTATCTTTCCTGACAGCCAACGAAATATGAAATTCATGCCCCTGAAGCTTACTACGCAACCCATACTTCTCCCTCAACCTCTCCAACTCAGGAGCATCTACCTGCAGAACAGCATAGCTCACATATCGACTCGGCCGCACGATCACAATATCCCTTAGAGTAAAATGAAACACCTCGCCCACCTCTTTCGGAGAGACATGTTCGTTCGCATAGAACACACTTATGTGTGCACCTGGAGACAAAACCGATCGAAAATACGGAGGCTCTCGATATCCCTCCCTCCTCAATCCAAGCATAGGAAATAACTCATGAACATAGGCATCATCCACCTTCACATACGCATACCCATCCGATTTCACACGCAACACACCCTGTAGAGGAAAATGCCCCCGTGCATAATCCACAACCTCATTCCAAGCAACACGACTCACCTCAGAAGAGTTATATTGAAACACCCCAACACTAACAATCCCAATTGCACATGCTAGAACACATGTAATAAAAACTCGTCTCAACGACCAACTAACCTTCATCAATAAACCTCACACCCTTTCTTCTCATAGATCGCCCAGTACTCTCTTTTACAGATACGTAAAACTTGTTTTAATGATCGTCTGCTATTGTCATGGCTTTCTTAATACTTGAAAATAATTCGTTTTTTGTCTAACCTAATTCCACATTTTTTACCGGAGTTAATATGTATTCAAAAATTCGCCCTACCGCCCCTAACCACTTTGTAGTTTATTGCGATTCAGGAAGTACAAAAGACGGATTGGCAGACGAAGTACGAAAAAAAGTTAAACACTACGCAAAAGACATGCATTGCGATCAGGATTACCAGCCTGCTCTGAAAGCCTCCCAAGAATTCGCGAAACTACATCGCCTTCTCTATGTCATGTTACCCGCCGAGTCTACCATTAAGTTTTTTTGCGCCTTTAAGTGGTGTGGACCTGGACAAACGGAGAAAAACCTTACTGCCATGCTCCAAACTCTAAGTAGTTGTGCCACACTAGTATTTAATAAAATACCAAATTGGTCGACAGCCGAAGACAAGTCGACAGCCGAAGGCAGACTCAATCAATGGTTAGCTATTAACTATCCCAATACTACACCATATGACGAAATTAGGGCGATGTGCCAATACTGTAAGATCAAACCGCCACCTATAGCTCAAAGAATACGGATAGCGAGTAACAATAACAACAACAATAAACTTACCTTCTCATTAGTCGGCCCCAAAGAACCTCTAGACCGTCTATCCGCATATGTTCGCGAAACTTATCAAGCTTCCATGCGCGGTGTTTACTCGAATAACAACAATAATAATAACAACAATCAACCAACCCCATTGGTCGGCCCCGAAAAACCTCTAGACCCTCGATCCGCACTTGTTCGCGAAGCCTATCAAGCTTCCCTGCGCGATGGTTACTCGAATAACAACAATAACGAGGTAAATAACAACAATAACAATGAGTCAATGAACATCGAGGGATATGGCTTTTTTGTGCGTGCCGAACAAAAACTTGACATCCCTGTAGCCAAACACTCTTTAAAATGGGATTTTGTCCAACTCAATGTCTTTGCTCCCAACTATCTCGTTGGTTCTACTGCAGGACTTAATAGCTTGAAAATCGTGGACCTAACGCGCAATGTAGAGATTTTAGACCTGAGAAGTCCTTATGGATTACCTTTGAAATCTTTCGTATTTCAGAATCAACAGAATAATTTTATAGGAGTTATCAGTGGACAAAGTGCTTCGATATATGATCTGGAAAATGCTAATCAGATCACCCATCTTTTATCAAGTCCAACCATTTTGAAGTCAACTCTTTTTACAACCCAATACATATCCTCTGCACACTTCTTTACCTTTAACAACCACATGCATTTAGCACTAGGCGGCAATAAATTTCTCAGCGTCTTCGTCTATCCACCAAATCCCATGGCCCCTAGAGCTGGCTGGATGAATATACTAGATAATTCTATAGCCGGAACCATAACTTCCATAGGATTCGGACTTGAAAACCGCCTGGTTTCGATAGCAGGCCCCGACATCATAATCACAAATATGTCTATGTATACTTATAATTCAAGAATGGTTAGGCATTGTGAGGGCGCATTCAATATCCAAGATTGCGCAGTAGATCAAAACTTTGTTCTAGTCTCCGATCCGAGAAGTACCAATCTATACGCATGGGACAAAGAAACCGAAAACTTAGATTGGATCTGGAGACAGCAAACTACCACCATCGTTGGCCTAGGTCTGATTGGGGGATACGCCTATTATGCCGAAGCTGGACTACCAAGCTCCGAAGAAGGGGGAGTTCTCCACCTCCTTACCCTCAATAAAGATGCGACCTCCCCCGATCCCGATGAGGACCATGCTACCTTAGAAGTTGAGGATGAGATCACCGGCATTTCCGCAATCGGCCAGCACATACTGATGACAACAAAAAACAGAGACCTTTACACAATAAAATATGCAGAATGAAAATCAGTTCTGTACACGACAAAAATAGTAAGGTTGTTGCACAAGTAGCTTGAGACACACCCCTTCGGGGGTGTGAAATTTATTTCTGCTTCGCTGACGCTCGCGATGCTTACAGTGGGCTACATTCAGAAACTCTCTACGAGGGTTTTTTTTATCGCAAAAAACTTACTATCAACAGCATAAGCATCAAAAACTATCTTAGCCTGATGCGTATGCCTGCCCATCCTGTTCTTGTTTCTTTGAGGTACTCATTTGTGCGATGAACCAATTTTTGTCGTGTACAGAGGAAAATCAGTTGTATTTTATATTTTAATTTTGTTAATATATTTCTATCTTTTTTTTAAATGGAGATAATGTGAACAACCAAATTCCTCATACCCATTTTTACGTTTACTTTGACACCGGATACACAGTCCCAGAGCATAAAGAACATGTGCACCACAGTATTCAACAGGAACACATACAAGGAAGGATGGGTCACCTAGATTACACTATTGCCGCCACACACATTTGTAATTTTGCTAGCCTATTTCGCAATCTCCACACAATGGACTCAGACCCAATGGCCTCAAACCCAATGGCCAAAACACGATTTAAATGCCCTCTACAATGGCACGGGCGTTATGAACAAAATCTTGTCTACCTGCATGAGAAACTAGTTAAACTAGCAACAAAAATCTTCGAGAGCATTACCGACTGGCCCATAGCGCGAGCCAAACTAGCGCGATGGTTAGCCGTGAATGACCAGCAAGCTCACGACGTTATTTCAAAGATGCTACAATACTACCGATCCAGTCCTCAACCGACCGCGCCAGCAATCCACATAAATAACAATAATAATAGCTATCCAGAGTCAATAAATAATAACGCTAGATATTCAACTTATATAAATAACAACAATTCATCTAACATAAATAATAACAATAATAATATCAGCCATAACGGGAGCGAAGATTGTGAAATCATGGTTAGACCCAGTCTAAACTTGAAACCAGATGCCCAAACCACGCGGCAATCACTCCCGGCGAATTTCACAGAATTCCAGCTGTTAAAACCCAAGTATCTATTAGGGTACCACAACCAGAACCCAGGAATGACTGTATTCGAACTCGGTGCCAGACGCTCCGCCTCGATGGCTAGTCGAATCCCACTGAAGCCTTTCGTTTGGCAAGATGAAAATCGTAACTTTGTAGGACTTATCGGCAATAACGTCGTGTATACCTACGAATTACATAGCCTCGATCAAATCCATAATTTGCCTTCGGCAAAAGTAACCATTATTACTGCATCAGATTACGTATCGTCGGCGTGCTTTTTTTCCTTAAACGGAACGATGCATCTAGCTACGGTTGGCAGAGGCTTCATGAGTGTCTACAGTCATATTGTTGACCAACGCGACAGACCAGTAGACCAACGTTTTAGATCCTACTGGCATGAAACGCTAAGCGGTTCGTTTCATCAAGCAACTTCTGTGGGGTTTGGACTCGACAACCAAGTGGTTTTGACTGAAGGCACCAATATCTGGATCATCGACGTGAATGACGGTGGCGCAAGAAAATTCCAACATGAGGACGGTGACCACAATATCCGAGACTGTAAAGTGAATAACCAATGGGCTATTGTCTCCAATCAAAACAACTATGTCGTACTATACAAATGGGTAACAGCCGACAACGACACAAAAAAACTAAAAGTATACTGGCGACAACCCACCGAGGCCATAACCGGAATCGGTTTGAGAAATGAACTCGCCTACTATGCCGAAAACCATGTGGTGCACCTATTAAGCCTTATTGGATCGGAAGAACCCTTTGGGATGAAGTATACAACACATGAAACTGACTTTGAAATTACCGGGATAAACGCTACAAGCCAACACATCGTGATGACAGCCGCAGATCAGACCCTACGTACGATAGAATATAATTAATGTAATAACCGCTTCCAGGAACTTCCTGGAAGCGGCAAAAATTAACTCAGGATTTTTGGATTGATGCTATGAACGTAGCGTCGGCCTTACTGATACGCACCAAACGACCTTCCGGTCCATCAGTTGCGTGACGAATCATATTGCACATTCCAAGTAGGACAGGAGTCGCCACCCAGCCCACTAAAGCATACTTCATCAAAGGATGCGAACCCTTCTCGTTGCTAAGAAGCGCCCGAATTAACTTCCAGCCCACCGTCGCCACGATCGATGAAAGAACAACATTCTGCACATAGTAGTAATCGCGAGACACCTTGACAAAAAATTTACCATCAAGCTCTTGTTCAGTGTAATTCGTGAATCGACTTGTGAATGTTTCGATTATTTTTGAAAATCCATTAAATATTAATCCAGATTGACTGGCAAAACCTAATAATAAGGAGGATCCAAACAAACAATTTGTGGTTGAAAATGTACTTCCTATATTCATAAATTATACCTTTTAGAAAATTTAGTTAATTAAATTATTATTTTAACATAAATGTTGTTATTTAGTCAAATAATATGTGTTTATTTTTTTGTCGTTAAAAACATAACTGAGAATTCGACGGACTTAGACAGTCAGCTAAGCTGACTCTCCCTCGAGTTTAGCATTTTTTAAGCATGTCGCAGGCCCATTCCTTCTGGCCTTAAGTTGACACCATTGGGCCTATACCCTGATCTTTAGATCTATCTCACGGGAGACGGGTTTCGCTCCTGAAACGTAGACCTCTGGTGCCAGTAGGGATAAGACAACGGCCGCAGACTCGCCGCATCAAGACGAGCCACTTGCTCGATGGACAAATTCCAACCCACCGCACCCAAATTGTCACGCAGCTGCTCCTCATTTCGAGCTCCAATCACGATATTCACCACCGTAGGTCGCTGCAAAAGCCAATTAAGAGCCACCTGAGGAACCGTTTTACCCACTTCTTGCGCAACCGATTTCAACGCATCAACCACCCGGAAAAGGAACTCGTCTTCCACCGGCGGACCATAGTCTGCAGTAGCGTGGAGACGGCTTGTTCCCTCCGGCTTAGGATGATCGCGATCGATTTTACCTGTTAATCTACCCCAGCCCAAAGGACTCCACACCTGCATCCCAACCCTTTGATCGATGGCCAGAGGCATCAACTCCTCTTCGTAATCGCGCCCAATCAAAGAATAATAACCCTGATACGCTACATACCTCTCTAGACCATATTTTTCTGATGCAGCTAACGATTTCATTAAGTGCCATCCCGAAAAATTGGAACAACCAATGTAGCGCACCTTGCCGCTTGAAATAAGATGATCCAGAGTTCTCAACGTCTCCTCAACAGGCGTGGACGCATCAAACCCGTGCATATAATACACATCAATATAATCCACCCCCAAACGCTTTAGGCTCTTTTCACACGCTTGGATCAAATGATAACGCGATGAACCCACATCATTCGGATCCTGACCCGTGCGAAACGTCGCTTTAGACGACAACAAAAGCTTGTCGCGTGGCTTGCCCTTAATCGCCTGCCCCAAAACCTCTTCCGAACGGCCAAACGAATACAAATCCGCTGTATCGAAGAAATTTACACCCTGCTCTAAACACAAATCGACCATTCTGGATGCTTCCTTAACATCCGTCTCACCCCAAGCTTTAAATAACTCCCCTTGGCCCCCAAATGTCGCCGTGCCGAAACTCAAAACCGGAACCTTCAATCCACTGTACCCAAGCTGCCTGTATTCCATGACGCACACTCACAAAGTTATTTTGAAAATCTAAGATTTAGCCCAAACAAGATTTAAATGAAAAGCTTCATTCCAACATCGAGGCAGAAACCCCTAACAACCGAATCGGCACAAGTCCCGCCTCCGTTTTTGACAACAACCCAAACACAACCAAAACCAGTTCAGACTGACTCGCAATCGAATGAGGCAACGTACAACTACGTGTGATCGTTTTAAAATCCGCATAGCGCACCTTTAGCTGCACCGTACGTCCACGCACTCCATACTCCTGTAGGCACAGCTCAACCTCTTCACATAAACCCTCCAGCACACGCTTAAGCTCATCTAAAGAACTAAGATCCTGGGCAAACGTCGTCTCCTTTCCAATGGATTTGCGAACCCTAGAAGGATTCACCTCCCGATCATCTTCACAGACCGCCAACCCATAGAAGAACGCCCCCATTCGCCCGAATTGACTCTCAAGCCACTCTCGACCTACCCGAATCAAATCACCACCCACATGAATCCCTAAAGCCTTCATCTTTTTTTCGGTCACCTTTCCCACACCATAGAACCGACCAATCGCAAGAGGCTCTATAAAAGCCGCAGCGCGCTCCTGAGTAATCACCGTTAGACCATTCGGTTTGCGCCAACCCGAAGCAAGCTTCGCTAAAAATTTGTTAAACGAAACCCCAGCACTAGCCGTCAGACCCGTCTCTCGAAAAATTTGATTCATAACCAGCACCGCCACGCGCGTAGCGTAACGCTCGTTCTTCTTGTTTACAGTAACATCAAGAAACGCCTCATCTAACGCCAAAGGCTCCATTAAGTCTGTGTACTGCAAAAAGATACCATGAATCTGCTGTGAAACCCGTTCATACACCTCAAAACGTGGCTGCACGAAAATCGCATGTGGACAAAGCCTGTACGCTTGACTGCAAGACATAGCCGAGTGAATGCCAAACTTACGAGCCTCGTACGAAGCAGTTGCCACTACTCCCCTTGACTGTGGCGAACCACCCACTACGACAGGTTGTCCTTGCAACTCAGGACGATCTCGCTGTTCAATCGAAGCATAGAACGCATCCATGTCTACATGGATGATTTTGCGAATGACTTTCATTTAGGAAATTTAAAATGCACAAAAAGTCGGCCGAAGTTTTTGCTATCCTTTTCGATGCGATGGTAAAACTTTTTTATTTCCGGTTGATTTAAGAAACGAATGACCTTTTTCTTTAGCTGACCACTGCCTTTGCCTGGGATGATCTCAACAAGCGTGATTTTCTTTTGAATAGCTTCGCTGATTATGTTGTTGAGGGCAGTATCGATGGCGGAGCTGGAATTAAAGATATCATGTAGATCTAATATTAATTTGGCCATAAAACCCTCTATTGCTAAGATTCTAAATAGGAACCAAACATCTCTTCAAGTTTTATGCGTCGGTAACTAAAGATAATTTCTAGATCGTGTTTAACTTTGATTTGGTGAACAACCCTGCCAAGAATTCCGAAAGGGAGTTGATAGTGGATTAGGTCGATGACCTCGACTCCGTTTGGAATGGGCTTAAAACGATGTTCATGGTGCCAGAATTTGTATGGACCGAGGCGTTGTTCATCGATGAAGTAGTAGGGTTCTTGCGTCTGTGTGATCTCTGAGACCCATTCAAAAGGAATATTCAGCACAGGCCTTAGCGTATGCGACATAATCTGTCCCGCGTACATCTTTTCATTATTTGATTGATTAGTAAAGCCTAGATAGTCTGGTGTTAATAGCTTTAGATTGTTGGGGGTGGAGAAAAAATCCCAGCAAGTTTCCACAGTGATTGGAATCTTTTGCGAATATTTCAGAATATACATAGGAACCTAGTTGTCGGGGAAAATTTGGATAGTAGGGCAAATATGGATGGAAGAGCAACGAAATTTCAATCTTAAGGATTGGCTAACTAGATACACAGTGCGGTGGTTATCATTTCTATGCGATGACTGAAAAATCTTGCAGGGTGAAGTCTGGGTGGGTATAGTATTTTGTCGAGGGGCAATAGCTCAGTGGTTAGAGCAGCGGACTCATAACCCGTCGGTCCCTGGTTCAAGTCCAGGTTGCCCCATCCTTTCCACATGGTTGCAAGTCAACGATTTGCAACTTATTCTCCCCCAATCCACTAAACTGTTTATCTTCCAAATGGGGGAATAGCGGGGGAATTGCAAAACACAACTCCGAACAAATCCTAACAGAACCCAACACGATTCAACTTTTTCAACGATTTCCCCCAAATTTCCCCCAGTCCATATTCTCAGCTCAATCATTCACGTTTATACATCTGTAATAAAGCGATTTATGAAAATACATGATCGGATTTATTATCCGCTGTTGCAATTATTTGCTACTTATCGTAGACTGCAGATTACGACATTTATTTAAGGTTATGGAAATGGCGCATATTGAGGAACGCAATGGAGATGACGGAAAGACAAAATACCGCGTACAGATCCGTCTAAGAGGCTTTCCTCAGCAAACAGCTACTTTTGATCGTAAAACGGATGCCAAGCGATGGGCTCAGAAAACTGAAGCGGCCATGAAAGAGGGTCGCTATTTCAAAACAACTGCTGCAAAAAAACGCACTTTGGGTGATCTGATCGATCGATACATTGCAGAAATCCTCCCAAGAAAGCCAAAGAATGCCCATAACGTAGAGGCACAGCTACGATGGTGGAAACAGACGATCGGCCATTGCGTTTTAGTTGATGTCACGCCTGCGATAATTGGCGAGCATCGAGACCACCTGTTAGCGGGAAAGACCCCAAAAGGAAATATTCGCTCACCCTCGACTGTAGTTCGTTATCTATCGGCTCTTTCCCATACATTCACGGTTGCCATTAAGGAATGGGGATGGCTTGAAGATAACCCTCTTCGTAAGGTATGCAAACCACAACAACCTCGTGGTCGTGTAAGGTTTTTAGACGATGATGAAAGAGCGCGACTGCTAGAGGCCTGTAAGACCAGCACCAACCCATATATTTACATAGCAGTAGTTCTTGGGCTTGCCACTGGAATGCGTCAGGGTGAAATGATGAACCTCCGTTGGGCTGATGTGGACTTTAAAAAAGAGAAAATTACGCTTCATGAAACCAAGAATGGGGAGATACGGGTGGTTCCTCTAACAGGTCATGCACATGCGATTTTAAAGGAGCTTATGTCAAAACGCTCTTCAGAAAGCGATTTGGTATTCCCTAGTAACAACCCTAAAAAGCCTATTGATCTTCGCCACCCTTGGGAACAAGTATTAATAAAATCCAAAATTGTAAACTTTCGTTTTCACGATCTTCGTCATTGTTGTGCCTCATATCTCCTTATGAATGGAGTGGCACTCCCCGTCATCGCGGAAATTTTAGGACATAAGTCATATCAGATGGTAAAGCGATACGCTCACTTGTCAGAAGAACACAAGAAGCAAGAAATCGCTAGCATGAATCAAAAAATTTTTGGCTGTTAAGGAGAAAAATGACAATAAAAACAAATTTCTGGCAGGAGTATGTAAAAAGAACAGATAAGAACGCCCCTTCAAACACTCCTCAACAGTACGAAAAAATCATGATGCAGGGAAAGAAACAATTAGAAGAGGCAATAGAAGCTTTCCGCCTTAAGTTAAATGAAATACCCTTAGGAGCCGAGATCACAAATTGGCTCGAAAGGCTAGACCTTCCTAAAGAGTATATTTCTAGATATACGGAGAGTATGCTTCATCTTATCGATTTAAAATTACTGTCATTGACCAATAAGCAAGGCCAACTGCGCACATTGAATGATATCTCACCCAATGACCACCAAAGCGTCATTGAAGAAATACGATGCTCCTCAAAGCTGAGTACCCCAGAGAAGGAAAAAGCGGTAGAGGCCTATATCTTATTTTCTCAGCACCTTTCTCGCGCGACTTGTGGCTTAATCATGCAGGGAGAAGACCCCGACTTTCAGCGCACTATTAAGAAAGTTGTGTGGTACAAAGACTTCATTAAATTTGTGCAATTACTACCCGAGCGAGATGCATTAATTGCCAAACTTCTTTATTTCGGCGCGCCGACAATGGATGAGGTTTTAAGCCTGAGAGTAGATCAGATTGATTCGAGAAAGGGCTTGGTGAAATTCAAGAAATTTTCAGTCAGGTACCCTAAACATGTGATGTTGGAGCTGAAAAGCTCTCTTACGCAAAAGAAAAAAGAAGACTTGATTTTCACTAACTTGCATGGACAGCAAGTCGAAAGAACGCATTTAAATAATTGCTTTAACCGGGCTGCACGAAAACTGGATGGCAATACTCGGATCACCCCAAAAATGCTACTCGAAGAAGATGTAGAGAAAGGTGCAGCTTCAAATTGTATATTCGCTCACCTTTCCATTTGACTTGGGCCTTATCTTAGGCCCCAACTTGGGCTTAATAGCGTGCTTTTCACTCATTCATTTAACTTATATTTTTGAACCTTGCTTCTTGGTTTATCAGGTATCGTATAGGCAATCACACCCTGATCGATCAAACTCTGAAAAACTTTTTTTAGTCCGCCTGAAATATGTTGATGTCCCAGCAGCTCAGCAACTTCAGCTTTTGATAGAGGTCCCTTACGTAGTAATTTGACCACTTCTTCTTCTATCGACTTGGGCCTCAACTTAGGCCTTACCTTAGGCCTCAACTTGGGCCTTTCTTCGGGCATTTCCCCTGTAGCAAAGAAGCCTGATGGCAAAAACGTAGTGACAACGGATTCTGCACGAACTTCCCAGGTTGGCTTGGGATTTCCATTTTCTTTACACCAATCGATAATGTTGAGCGTTCCCATACCCCACTTTTCAATTACCCCGGCGCGGTAAAATACACTAGCGATGATGGGATTCCATGGCTTCGATTCATGCGGCTTTGCTAGCTTTTCTGGGGTCATATCAAAATGCAAAATTCCGGGATTAATGATCTCTAAATGGTCATCATACATAGCAATGGCAACGGCGCCTCCAGGAGTTGTATAATCCCTATGGCAAATAGCATTTGCCAAAGCCTCCCGTGTAGCAAGGGGCGGATATAGAGGATAATCTTCCCGAATCCTTTTTCCTGGTACAACACGCCCTGAGATAGGGACATGATCTAATAGAAACGATTCGCCACGTCTCGAGAGATCAAAACCATTTCCCCAGTAATTGCGGTTGTCCATAAAACCGCCTAATCGATCAGTCCCTCTAAATCTAGCCAGTCTAATAGCTAGCTGTGGGTAACTTGCAAACAGCCTTTCGCTTTTTCCATACAACGCAATGGCTGCATTGATGAGACGCCCATCATCAAAAAGCCCCAATCCTCGAAGAATAGATTCCGCATCGGTATGGGTAGGCTTTTTCATGCGACCTAATGCAACAGCATTCTGGAGGGTTGCTTGAATTTCATCTTCATCTAAATCCTGTATCGTTACCCAATCCGGAGCAAGCTCATTTTCCCATCGTCTATGAGCATGAAACTTCGCTAAAACACGCTTTTCATACTCCCCGCGGGGCATAATCTGTGTTGTAGGTCCGAGTCGAATATAAGGGCGTCCATCATAACAATAAGTGCCCATCTTCCCAGAGACGCGAATAACAACCACGGCTTTGTCATTCCCTATGGAGACTGTTTCAATCTCCGGAAATGCTGGGGGTTCAATCCTGCGCAATTCAAGAGAGATATCCTCCAGAGTTTTTGCCGTCACTTGTTGACCAACGATTTCACCCTTGTCAGATACGCCAAAAAGAAGAAATCCTCCCAGGCCATTAAGTAATGCGCAAATCGTTTTAGCGGCTTCAGTTCGTTGTCCTGTTGTCTTTTTAAACTCCAAGTTTTCCGATTCACCGGCTGCGACCAGTCTTTGTAGTTCTTCCAATAGCATAGTTATTCCCTACCCTTTGGGAACATGGCTTGCTCACGGGTCACTTCTCCCTGGGTAAGTTCCTCGATTTTTTTGGCTAGTTTCACACTAGGGGTTCGCCTGCCACGGAGTATTTCCCCCAGGTGGTTGCGAGAAATCCCCAAATCCTTTGCAAAGTCGGTTTGAGAAATTCTTTTACGGAAAAGGTATTCATCTAAATCCACAGGGGGCAACTCCATGCTTTTTAGGGCTAATTGTACTATTTTCTTTATAAAAAGCAACGTTTTTTGCATCAGGAGCACCTTTTTGGTTGTTCAAAAAAGAGAGGAAATGCTACATTTTACGCATTAACTAAACCATAATGGAGTGTTTATGACACAATTAGCCTGTAGACCCCCAATAAAAATGATGATCGACGACATCCAGGAGACTCGGGTGCTCGTCGATTCTCTCCTTAAAACCAAGCACTATCAACGCTTAGGCCCTGAAGGTATTTTCGCTATCATACAGAAGGCGAAAGCAACAAACGTCAACCCTTTAGATGCCTTGAATGGCGGCATGTACTATGTTCAAGGGAAAGTTGAGATGTCCGCATTTATGATGAATCAACTGATTCGGCAAGCGGGCCATTCGATTAGCAAAGATGAGCAGTCCAATGACACTGTCTGTATTCTCCATGGAAAAAGAGTGGATACGAGTGATATCTGGACAGAAATCTTTTCAATTGACGATGCCAAAAGAGCTGGAATTTACCGCGAAGGAACAGGGTGGACTAAGTACCCAAGAAACATGCTTTTTGCCCGCGCACTTTCTAATCTAGCCCGTATGTTGTTTCCTGATGTGATTCAGGGATGCTATGTCGAGGGAGAGTTAGGAAACGAATTGATTGAGCCTAACCACGAAAAAGGGTCATCAATCGATAATCAGTGGAACGAGCTACAAGATCATCTTCAGTCAAATCACTCCCTGCGCCAAAAACTCTTACAGTTCTTTAACGTACCCACACTCGAAGACCTACCAGTTAACGAACGCGGCCGCATATTAAAAATCGCACAATCACAAGGAGTAAAAAATGCAATTTCTTAATCTCACACAAAATACCCAAGAATGGGAACAATTCCGTCAGCAAAAAATTGGTGCAAGCGACGCTCCAATTATCATGGAGGTGTCCCCTTGGAAGACACCATTTCAGCTTTGGCTTGAAAAAACGGGACAGTCAACCGGTTCGCAAAACCAATATATGATGCGAGGTCATGCTTTAGAGGAAACGGCACGCACAGCATTTGAAAAAACCACAAATTTCATTGTTTTCCCCCGTGTAGTCCAAAGTATGGAACATGAATGGATGATTGCAAGCTTAGATGGCATCGACATGGAAGGGAAAATATTGGTGGAAATCAAATGTGCTGGCGAAGCCGATCATGCGCTGGCCAAGCAAGGTAAAATACCAGAAAAGTACTATCCACAGTTACAGCATCAACTTGCCGTCACAGGACTGTCTAATGGCTACTACTACAGCTTTGACGGTACTGAGGGTGTAATTGTTGAAGTTGAGCATAACCCGGAGTACATTAACAAACTTATTGAGTCTGAGAAGAAATTCATGGAATGCGTGCAAACTTTGTCGGCACCATCGCTTACCACTAAAGATTACAACGTTAGGGATGATCTAGCCTGGAATGAAAGAGCTCAAAAATGGCTTCAGAAAAAACAGGAGCTTGAAAATATAGAGAACGAAGAAAAAATATTGCGCAATGAGCTTATCGAGCTAGCTAGCAACCAAAACTCGCAAGGAGGGGGTGTTCGCTTAACTCTTTCTACTCGAAAAGGAACAGTAGACTATCGCAAAGTTCCCTGCCTGCAGGAAATAGATTTAGAAATATACCGAAAACCACCCAGTAAGGTGTGGAGCTTGTCAGCAGTTTAGAGGTCCATTTGATCCCTGACTTCCTGTAAGGTTTCCTTGGCGCTAAGGAGCAACTCACGGAACTGCTTTTGTTCGTCAATCGAGTCTTGTGAGTATAAACCGTGTTTGATTTTTAGTTTACGGATTTTGTCGCGACCTTTTGCGGTTATGGGTCCGGTTGACTTTCCTCCGTGAATCCAGCATACGGCTTTACCCTTTACAGTAAAGTTTTTGCATCTGGCGCCTGATTGCTTCGATTTGGCAGTACATTGCGGTAGAGTATCCATGAGGTCATACCTTAAAAAATTAGGAATTCTTAAAATTTCCGATGACAGCCTTTCCATCGTGATTGATGGTGAGGTTGCCAACATGTAAACTCTGGTTACCCCTTTGACGATATCTGTTTAGCATCTCCAGGGTATGCAAAAATCGGATATTGAGCTTGGAATAGCGGTTGATATTGAGATCGATAACTTGATCGTAAGGGTTGTCTTTTAAGGTACGACGCATAAATTCCATCATCTGGTTATGCAGAGCAATCAACTGTGTTACGATCATGCCTTCTATTGCATCTTGAGGCTTCGCTTCTAAGAGTGATGCGGATATCGCTTCTGCAATTTGTTGAATTTCTCTCCCATGAGGAGAAGCGCGTTGGACTTGAAGAATAAGCTGAACACCCAAATTTTCATTAAGGGTTCCAGTTGCTTTGGAAATGGTCGCCAGATATTTCTCGTAGAGCTGCTCTGTCTCCCCAGTGATAGGTTCTGCATAATGTCTGTACTCCGGCTCACTAAGCCCACCTCCCATCAATTTCAACGCAGGGACAACTTCTTCCTTTTGCTGCTTATACTTGAGATAAGGAGGGGCTTTCTCTCGTTTGCCTTTCCATTCGGCGACATGTTCATCGTTAGAACTAAGCTCTGCCATAAATCTCCTGTGCTAAACACTTGAATTTCCTCCTACACTCCTCTAAAAGGGGCAGGCAGTATTTGTCTCCTTCCGAAATAAAAATCCTATCCGTTAAAGAGTAGAACAATTTCCTTTTTGCGATTGCATTGGATGGTACGTCTTTTTTAACTCCCCAGCATTCAAAATCTACGTATAAAGAGTTTTTAAAAATAGGTCTTTGAGGCCATCCCACGATTCTTCCAACGCATGGCTGCGATGGTTCAATGTGTCCTTCAGTCAGAGATATGGATAACCAGGTAAGAATTGTGCTTATTTTATCAAAATCTTCGGACGTTTCGGACGGGGTAGCAACCATCTCTTGATTACTTTTAAATGCTAACGTCCCCTGGGAAGCTGGAGCATTAATTTTATTTTTTTCTTCACTAAGAGTCTGACGCAGTCGTCCGAACCGTCCGAGAGTTTGGGGTACCATATTAATATCCCCCATCTACGAGAGCTACATGTTTAAAGCCTCTTTGACTCTTAGCATTGCGTAGAATGTCATTTCTGCGGCTAACCCGGTGCAGTTGTAGCATGACATTTTTTATCTGAGTTTCAAATGAGCCTACGGTTTCTTGCTTCCAGCCCCGTTCCTGGCAGAAATGGGTGTAAGCCTCGCTTAACTCAGTGACAGTCACATCATCTCCATTTTTTGCTGTCACACAATTTTGAGTGAAGGCTATGACTGAATCGGATTCCGCCAGAAGATCGTCAACACGCTGCAATTGTTCTTTCGATCGTTGAATACGGCCGAAGACTTCAAGTTCTCCCAACAGGATAATAGCCCCCTCTATCATCCAATTTAAGATGCCGGAACCCTCCGTGGCCACCAGCAAGTCATCAAAGTGTGTGATAGGCTTTTTAGGTGGCATTTTTTCAAACTCGATGATTAAAAGACGCCTTTGCCAGGCGCCAATGTCAGAATCGAGCTTAAGATGCAAACGTGCGTTACTGGTGATGATGATATTAAACTCACCAACGATATCGAAGCGTCTTTTAAGGTTTTTCTGTTCTGCTGAAAGCCGGTCCCCGCCAACGAGTGATTTTAGGACATTTGCCCCTCTTGGATTATCTAAAAAATTCCCGGGCACGTCTTTACCAGTTAACAAGGTCTTGCCAAAAAAGGAGGCGACCTCAAACCGCTCAGATAGATGATTGACCTTAAGCTGGGCGATATTATGCAATCCAATCACTTTTTCAATGACGCTGACCAGGGTCGATTTTCCCCCACCTGGAGTTCCAGGTATCAAAAGGATCGTTTGAGACGGGTTATAGCCCAATAGGCATTGCCCACAATACTTTTGTAGGAGCAAGATGTCTTCTGTCGTAATGGCAGGTGCAAGTAGCTCTTGGATGAACCGAGGGCATTCGGCATTGGTATCGACGGCAATGTCTGAGCGATTGCGTGAATAATATTCCGGACTGAATGCCAATAGAATATCGGGATCATCGTTAAGGGAAAGGACCCCATTTGCGGCATGTATGATTCCTCTTTTTCTTTGGAAAGGATTAATCTGTTCTACATTACCTTTAAGCAAACTGGTCAATTGCCTTAGAAGTGCTTGGGTACAAAGGGTTAGAAGCTCCTCAAATCCACATACCCGGATAAAATGTATCACTGCAAGACCCAGCTCAATGATGACTCGTTCATCGGTTTTATACTTCCACAGTCCTGTTTCAGGATGGTATTCATGAAAAGCATGTTCAGCAGATTCATATAAAATCTGTCGTTCGCGTGCAAATTTGTTAGAGAAAAACATTTGGTTAATCCCTTTGGCCTTACCATTATGGTCAAACGGAATAGGTACCCCATAAATTTCTGTTAGCTCATCGATGACACGCTTTTCCTCTTCTGTAAGTTGTTTAGTGTCTAAGGCGCCCATCGATAAGATTTGCCCCTCCTGATCTTTTACAAACTGTTTGAACTCTTTATTCAACGTATTACGCTCGATACCAGCTGGCTTAAGGATCTTATGTAGCTCACTAATGATCATGTCTCGCTGAGACAAGTCACCTTGGGCCACTGCCAGATAGGCGATTGTATAGATATAATTTCTGATTTTCTTATCTGCTGGGGCAATAGCAACATCTTTAAGCAATAGATTGAAAGGAATGTCTGCAGCCTCAATCTGACGTTTTACTTCCTCATTCCCCACGATGCGCACGAGATCATTGAAGTCTGTTAAATTCTTATGATTCTGCCCTTCACCGCAACCTTGAGGAAAACAAGGGAGTGCAACTTTACAGCCAAATTCGATAGCTGCTTGTATGGCAGCCGTCTTTCCTGGGTTATTCTCTCGAAGCGAATCATCATCTCCGCAGATAATTATTTCTGAATGGGGACATTTTTCACGCAGTTGACGCACCACGTGAACAAGATTTCCGCAGTCAAAGGCCACCACAGTAACCGTTCTACTTGCATCATAGCAGCTACAAGCAGTTGAGTATCCTTCAGCAACTACGATTTTTTTTCGATCCTCTAACACACCCAGGATCATAAAATTCCCTTTCTTTTCACCCCCAGACAGAAAAGTTTTATAAACAGTCTCATCATCTCCCACGGAGATGAATTGCAACGAGCGAATCTCTCCTTCGATATTTACCAGCGGTATGACCAGAGAGGGGTAGCCTGCAGGATTATTTCCAAAGCGCGCTCCGATAGGTTGAATGCCCTTTCGAGTCGCATATGCTAGGTATCCATCATGCGGTGGGGTGCTTTCACTTTTCTCCCAAGTTTCTTTTGCTGATACAGCCGCTTGATGGTGTGCTTCCATAATTAGTTTCTCGGCTTCTTCTCGCCGTTTTTGATAGGCAGCATGGATTTCTCGCCTTTCTTTTTCGTCTAAAAGCTGTGCAGTTTTATCCCATGAATGGAAGATAAATTTGGAACCATCACTCCATGAACCGTAAGTGACGGTAACGTATTGATAATTCTTAGGAGAGATCCATTCAGATGCGATATACCATTCATCTAGCTGATTCCTCTTTTGATCCTTTGAGTAACGATGGAATTTCCCATCGAAAATAATCTGCTTATCGCAGGGTACTCCATTGTCCGCCATTTGCCTCTGTAAGGCATCTGAAATTTGGTAGTCATTAAATCCATTTTGATTTACATTTAGGTTGTTCATAAGCTTATGCTCTCATTGCTAAAGTTTTGAATAAGTTAAAAGCCATCATAGCCTCACTATGATGGCTTTTTGTTTGGCTCACCCTGTTGGGATCGCAAAATCCGGAAAAATTCCTGTTCATCTACTAAAATCCTTTTATTTAACCGTACGAATGCAGATGCATACCCCAGCTCCTTTTGATGGAATCTCAGGTATCTCATTCCACTTACTGTTGGGTAAGGATGGTACTCGGGCCATCTGGTGATAGGGATATAACGTGTCCCTATCCCTTCTGGGGTAATCTTATTCATGATGCTCTCCTATAGGCATGTATTGTGTTCCATCATTAGGCCCCTCGGTTTGTTCTAATAACCATTTACGAAAGTCTTCGCTCGGAAAACGGATATTCTTTTTACTTAACCGCACATGTGGCGGTACATTGGTTTGGTTTTTAATTGCCCGGAACACATGTCCGGTATCTCTGAATAAACCCATCTCGACTAAATCGTCAGGTTCTAAAAACGTCTTCTTGGATGTTTCTGTCAGCATGTCTCCTCCTTTAAAGTGAGTTACTGTATGTCACTTTAAAGAATCGAATTTATTTTTGTCAACATGAGTTGAATTGCTGAATTTTCGCAAAATTACCGAGCTAAGAATTGAAGGTTGAAAAAATTGGTTGTTGTGATATAATACCCAGAAACTGGGTATTTAAGATGAAATCAGCCAACAAAACAAGATACGCAATTTTAGGAGTGCTCCTTGAAGGGCCAACTACAGGATATGAGATCAAATCTCTGATGGGAAGATCGACAACATATTTCTGGCGAGAATCCGATTCGACGATCTATCCAATGTTAAAGGTATTGGCAAAAGAAGAAAAAGTGATCTCCAAAACCGCCTATGTGGGAAAGAAAAAAAAAGAAGTTTTTTCGATAACAAAGACAGGGCGAGCAGAATTTAAGGCTTGGTTCGAAAGCCCAACAGCTGAGGAAACCCCACGTAACGAGTTTCTTCTCAAGCTCTTTTTTGTCACAGATCGGAAGAAGATGATTCGGTTATTTCAGGAAAGATTGGAAAAAGTTGAGAAGGTACATAAAGAATACAAACAAATCGAAGAGAGGCTAGGGAATTTAACTGATTCGCCTCGTAAAGAAATTCGCCTCACGGCATTGAGATATGGCATCTCTCTCCTTGAATCAGAAATTAAATGGTTAAATGACGAGAAAGGTAAATGAAATGAAGAGTCGAATATTAATTATTGGAGCTGGACTGGGGGGATTGGCTTTGGCTCAAGGCCTTATCAGAGCTGGATTCCATGTCACTGTTTTTGAAAGAGATGAGAGTCCTACAAGTAGACCTCAAGGATACCGGATTTCAATTCGTTCTCTCGGAATGAACGCATTAGCTGCGCTATTGACGCCTGAAAAATTGAGTCGTTTGTCCATGGCTAAAGTTAGAGATGTTGGAGATGGATTTACCTGTGCGAATGAAAAAATGGAGCCTTTTTTTAGTGTTCAACAGGGACAAGATGCTGCTGTCCAGTTTCTCCGTTCAGAATTGAGAAATCTTTTACAGGAAGGAGTCGACATTAAATGGAATAAGCGTCTTGTCATGTTTGAAGACAATGGCAATCAAGTGACAGCTCATTTTGAAGATGGATTGTGTGCCACTGGAGACTTGCTTGTTGGATGCGATGGAGGAGGGTCAATCGTAAGAGAACTTTTACCATCAATATATGGAAAGAGCCTTGGATCTATTCCAAACGTGGTGGATAGCAATCGTGCCATCTTTGGAGGACAGATTGACCGCACACCCGAATGGGACAACCTTCTTCCTTTAAACAAAACAGGATTAGTTCGTTTTCTGGGACCTCATTCTCATTATATGGGGGTCTGTTTTTCAGAACGCACTGATAGAAGCCCCACAGTTTTCTGGGCATTTTCTGAAGAAATTAAAAACCGTAATGCTCCCTGGTATCAATTTGATCAAGGATTGGAATGTCGCATCCATATATTGGACCATTGTAAGCAGTTGATGGCAAATGAACTTTGGCATGAAAACTTGAAAAAGCTGGTATACGCTACTCCAGCAGAAGCGATAATGGTGCCTTGGCTTGTACGCACTACTCATTTCCCTGACTCTGACCGATTTCCCATTGCTCCATCAGGTAGAGTAACCATTTTAGGTGATGCAGCTCATGCTATGCCCACAGAAAAAGGGTTGGGTGGAAATAATGTACTTGAAGATGCCAGATTATTGTCAACGCTGCTAGCATCTTCGTCAAATCCTATCGACTTGACGCGAGTGACACAAAAATTCGAAAAAGAAATGTTTGCTAGAGTGAGAGTCGCAGTTCAGGAATCTGAAAATGCAGCTGAGTATTTTCGTAGCCTTCGCTCTCATTCATGAGATGTCTTTTATTTTTTGAATGCATTGAAAAAATCCTCCTTCATTTTCGAAGGAGGATGCTTAGGTTTTAAGATAATTTTCGATCAGCGAACACTTTCATCGCCTCTGCCATAAAGGCGGCCAGACTGGGATGGAAAGGATCTAGCTGATTTCGGAATTCAGGGTGTTCCGCATACAATTGAGCCATAGCTTTGTACACTTCTTTTGTCGCTGAATGGGTTTGTTCTGCAAAGGCATGGTGTTTCTTAATAATCTTTTGCACTTCATCGGCAGCAGGATCCAACCCCTTTTCGATGCAATGTGCCAGTTCCTTAAAAATGCCATGGGCCGTATTGACGATGTTATCGTAATAGTCTTTGCCTCTTTTTTCGACGTCTTCAGCATTTTTGGTAGGATTCTTTACGCTTTGGACGACGATTTTCTCAGCTTTAGAATAGGACTGTCCTTCCTTAGCCTTGACTAAGGCGATGTTGAAACCATCGAACATCTCTTTGTCTTTCATCTTCTTTTCTCCTTTTAAATGTTTGATTGTCTTATCAATGGTTTTCAACAGCAGCCCGATTTTCTCCCACTCGCAGCTTAATGCCCGCCTATGAGAATGCAGGGCAGCAATTTGATCGAAATCGCTTTTACCAAGAACCTTGTGAATCTGCTTCAGCGTAAGCCCAAGTTCTTTGAAGAACAAAATCTGCTGCAGCTGCAGAAGCTCCTTTTCTTCATAGTATCTGTAGCCGTTCGAACCGTAATAAGCTGGTTTTAACAGACCCGCCTCCTCATAGAAATGAAGAGTGCGGACCGTTACTCCTGAGATTTCGCTCAATTTTTTTACTGTGTAAGCCATCGATTTTTCTCCTTCAATATCCCTTGATTTTAAAGGATGGCTCCATAATAAGGAATGACGTATGCGTTAGGGTCAAGCGATTTAAAAGAAAGGCAGTCGAGAATCCGACTGCCTGGGTGAAATTACGACAATTCTTTTTTAGCAAAAGACTGGATTGCCTTGGAGATGAATCGGGGCAACTGAGGATGGTATGCCTCATAAGCCTTGCTCAATTCGCTATCTTCAATAAACTGGCCATGCCCCGCATAAGATTCCTTGGTCGGCGTCCAGAATCGCATAAGCCACTTGTAATGACGGCGAATAACGGACAGGACTTCTTTAGAATCAGACTCGCATTTTGTCTGCAGTAAGGTGGTCAACTCCTTGCAGATTGAATCAAATTCTTTTGTTGAATCATCCCAGTCGGCTTTAGACCAGTTTTTAACATTTCTCCTACTTTCTTCAGTATGAGCCTTGCCTTGCTCTCCGAAGCATTCTATGATTTGTCTTTCATATTCCGCTTGCTTCTCTTTGCTGAAGCCATAATACATTTCTTCATCTTTCATTTTTTTGGTTCCTTTTAGATGTTCGATTGTCTTGTCGATGGTCTGGATCAGCTTTTTTGTCCGCTCCACGCTCTTTTGCAGAACCTTGCGGTGCGAACTTAAGGCTGCCATTCTGTCAAAATCGCTTCTTTTCAGGATCGATTCTATCTGCTTCAGCTCGAATCCAAGCTCTCTGAAGAATAGAATCTGCTGCAGTGCAAGCAGCTGTTCTTCTTCATAGTACCTGTACCCATTGGCACCATGGTAAGCGGGCTTCAGCAGCCCTATTTCATCGTACCAGTGGAGCGTCCGGATGCTGACGCCTGAAATTTTCGCTAATTTCGCAACTGTGTAAACCATCGGCTTTCTCCTTCAATATCCCTTTGATTTTAAAGGATGGCTCCATAATAAGGAATGACGTTACGTGAGGGTCAACGAAGAATTTTTTAAAAACAAAACTTAACAAATTACCCGTTAGCCAGCCTCCATTCCTGGGTAGAGATTTTTTCAATAAAAGTGGCATCGTGCGATACAGCTACGATAGCCCCATGAAACTCCAGAAGAGCTTTTTCAAAGACTTCCAATGTCATAAAATCCAAGTGGTTTGTCGGCTCGTCCAATAAGAGAACATTTGGTTTTTCCAGTACAAGAGAAAGCAACATCATCCGCTTTTTTTGCCCTGTGCTTAATGTAGAAAATGGACGCCTCAGCATATCCGCTCCACCCAATGCTGCTTTATGCAGTTCGCGCCTTAAATCTTCTTCAGAGAGGTTGAATCGGCTTTCAAAGTATTGAAGGGGCGTTTGATCCATAGGCAGCAGCTCGACTTCTTGGTCCAGGAAAGCGATTTTTGCAGTAGGCGCCGAGCGGATGCTCCCTTCATCCAAAGGGATGATTCCAGCAATCGCTTTCAAAAGCGTCGTTTTTCCGGATCCATTTGGACCTGTGACAAGAATTCTGTCTCCCTTGCAGATGCTCTTACTGAGGTCGGAAAATAAGATTTTATTCCCATAAGCCTTGCCAGCACGTTCTAATTCGATCACAACAGAGGATAACAAAGGTGATTCGGAAAATTTAAGGCCTTTGATGCTTTTAGGCCTTGGGTGGGGTAGAAGATCGGATTCGATTTCCTCGAGGCGTCCTTTCATGGCATCGAGCTTATGCTGCAGCGATTTTTGATGCTTTTCCCCTCTCTTATCGTAGGCCATGATGTTGCGGTCTTTCGGAGGAGTTGGCTTCCCTTTGGAAAAGGTAACCTCTTTGATTTTTTGCTTCAGGCTTGATCTTTCCTCTTCCTGAGCTTCATAAGCTTTTATCTTCCTTTCCAAAATCCTCTCTTGCTCTTCCAGGTAGAAATCATAGCTACCCCCATAGCTGGCAAGCTTCCCGTTTTTAATTTCGATAAGGCGATTGCAGACAGTATTCAGAAACTTGCGGTCATGGGAGACAATCAAGCATGCCCCCTCTCTTTGTTTCAAAGCTGCTTCTAACCATTGAATCATTTCCTGATCGAGATGGTTGGTAGGTTCGTCTAAGAGCAGAAGATCAGGGTTTTCAATCAAAGCCTTGGCTAGCGCTGCGCGCACGCGCTGTCCGCTGCTTAAACATGACATGGAGAGATCCAGGAGGCTGTTTTCGATTTTCAATCCGCGGAGCACTTGTTCAATCGGAATCCGACGGTATCCGCCTAAGTTCTCATATTTTTCATGCAGTTCAGCCCATTCCGTTAAACGGTTTGGGTCTTCGAGGCAGGCTGCCATTTCTTTTTCGAGATCAGAAAGAGAATTTCCTTCTATGAATTCTCTTATAGAAACTGAAGAATCAGTCAGAATGATTTCCTGCTGAAGGAATCCAACGGAAAGGCCGGCCGCTCTGCTGAAGTCTCCCAAATCAGCTTGCGTTGTTCCAGCCAAAAGCTGAAGAAGCGTTGTTTTCCCAGCCCCATTTTCTCCGATTAGAGCAAAAACGTCACCTTCGTTGATTGAAAGAGAAATATCCTCGAAAAGAGAAAAAGAGCCGAAAGATTTAAAAAGATGTGAAAATTGTATGAAGAGCCGAGACATAAGTTTGATCCTTGGTTTTATTTTAGCTAACAGATTGGATTCAAACTTAAATTCTCACTGGACGAGGCTCCTGTAACAGGTTATTATTGTCTTTATTTTACCATAAATCCCTGCCTATCTCAAGAGTTTTTACGTCGTTGACATCCACCGGATGGGAAGCCAACACCTGGTTTTGGAGCTATAAATGCCTGAAATGGAAGAAAATGTAGAAGGACAGACCATTGGATCAGAAAACTTCTCCAAGAGAAGTTTGGAAAAACGCTCTTTTGCTGGATGCGCTTTCAACAGCTGCGATTTCTCTGAAGCTGTGCTGCGAAATGCAAAATTCTGCTCATGCACCTTCTCGAATTGCAATTTCAGTCTTGTAAAGCTCGATGGCTGCCGGCTACAGGATGTCCAATTTTCAGATTGCAAGCTTACCGGAGCTGAATTTTTCAAATGCGAAAAGACATTTTTCTCCGCAAATTTTAAGAACTGTCTGCTGCAATACTGCAACTTCTCTGATCTCAACATGAAGAACAGCTCTTTCAAAGGCAGCAAATTAAAAGACAGCCACTTCACAAACACGATATTGAAAGGTGCCGATTTCAGTGGCGTCAATTTGTCAGAAACTATCTTTCACAATTGCGACCTATGCAACGCGGATTTTTCTAGTAGCACGCAATATGATATCGATCCGCGGACGAATAAAATCAAGAAGGCAAAGTTCTCTTTTCCAGAAGCTGTAGGGCTACTTCGCGCCTTCGACATAACAATTGTTTAGGATGCTTAAGGTTCGATCATCGGCAGAACAGCGAAATCCGGTCCCGTTTTAAAAAACGAGACGTTTTTAGCGACAATCGATTGAGGAATGATTTTTATCATGGTATCCAATGGATGGACAATATTTGCGACAAACCAAGGGTTCCAGTTCTGTCTATCTTCCCCCAAGTACTTAGTCACAAAGCGCATGAGGCGCTCTTTATCAGTTCTTGCAAGAACCGCCGTTCCTCGAATTCCCACATGTTTGAGAATCCCCTTGCCCAAGTCATATTCCACGATGCCAGCAGCGCATTGTGGTTCGGCACGCAGTCTTTTGACAAAGCTATCCCCTGATGTTCCGAAAATCCAGAGGCAGGATTCTTCCCAGAGGAACCAAACAGGAGAATCGCGAGGCGCTCCATCATCAACCGTCGACAAATGAGCCATCAACGGCTTACAAAGCACATCTTCGATCTCGAAATCCTTTTGTGCGAACATCATGCGTTTTCTCCAGGGGCAAGAGATTCAAGATGGCTGAGACTGAATTGATAAAGCTTTGAGTTTCGGGATTCCCAAGTTCCTCTTTTGACAGTGAAGCCGACTGCCGCAACTGCTCTGCTTAAGCGCAAAAGAGGCATCATCGCTTTGTAGTCTGGAACCTTTCTGATGGAGGCGTATCCTTCTAAGAAAGAGTCTTTACAGCATGCACGCCACTCTCCAAACTCCAATGGACAGAAATCGTCCTCAGCAAACCCTCCCCTGCCAGAAGACCAGTCGATGATTCCTCGCACCTTCCCATCAAAAGCGATGATGTTGCCTGGGCGGAAATCGCGGTGTATGACGCAAGGGCCATCGGCGGACAAAAGAAGATCGATGTCTTTATCAAATCGGTGTCTGCATGTTTCAAGAAGGCTTTCAGGTAGATGGCCTTCGCATTCTTCAAGCCCCTCTTCGAATTTCATTGTAAAAGGGATTCGAGGGTCGCTGCTCAAATGAGATGGATCGGTCAGGTCTCCATAGCCTTCAGTTGGTTCGATGTGGATACGGGCAAGGAGCGAGCCGATTTCCCATGCCAAACCTTTAGTGACTGTTTCTGATTTAAGAAGGTCACCAGGCACGCATTCCATCAAAACAGCTGCATCCATTCCAGCTTGCGGTTCTATAAGCTGGGTGATCTTCGGCACAGGAATCTTGCCGGCAAAGCGGCTTAAGAAATAAGACTCTCTTAAAAAATCTCCTTTTCGAGAGCAGACTTTTAAAATCAGGTCGGGGCTTCCCGGCTGCGAAATTTTAAATACCGCAGCTACCATTGCGTCTTCATGGTCTATAAAAGTGAATTGAGCTTCGGGAAGATTTAAACGCTCTTTATAAAGTGAAATAAGAGATGCCATTTCTATGTGCTTTCTCCAGTATCTTCGATTCTTAGCTGCATATTATACAGGCTGGCGTAAGTCTTATCTAAAGCGATCAGCTCTTCATGCGTGCCTTGTTCTTCAATCCCTTTATCTGTCAGCACAAGAATTCTCTGAGCATTTCTGATAGTTGACAAGCGGTGCGCTATAACAAGCGTTGTGCGATTCTTCATCAATCTTTCAATGGAATTTTGCACAGCTCTTTCGCTTTCGTTATCAAGACTGCTAGTGGCTTCGTCGAAAATGATGATAGGCGGATTTTTTAGGAAGACACGAGCGATGCTGAGCCTTTGCTTTTGTCCTCCGGAAAGTTTAACTCCGCGCTGGCCAATGTCTGTAGAATACCCATTTGGGAGCATCATAATAAAATCATGCGCATTGGCCTGTTTGGCTGCGGTGATGATTTCTTCTTCTGTTGCATCAGGTTTTCCGTAGCGGATGTTTTCCAAAACCGTTCCTGCAAAAAGATAGATATCCTGCTGGACAAGGCCGATATTTTTCCTCAGCGATGTAAGCTTAAGACTTTTAATATCTCGGCCATCGACCAATATTTTCCCTTCGCTGGCCTCATAAAACCTTGGAATCAAAGAGCAAAGAGTCGTCTTTCCAACTCCTGAAAATCCAACCAGGGCTACGTATTCTCCAACATTTATTTTCAGGGAGATATTTTTTAGAACATGGTCATAGCCCTCTCTATATTTAAAGCTGACCGCTTTGAATTCTATCTCTCCTCGAACTTGATTCAGCCCTTCAGCGTTCGGCGCATCTTGAATGTCCGGTTCAACTTCCAAAACATCCATAAATCGGTTAAACCCAGTAACGCCCTGCTGATATAACCGAATAAAATTGCCAAGGCGTTGAATCGGCTCTATTAGGATAACGATATACAGAAGAAAAGTGAGCAAATCAGCCAAATCTAAAGAACCTTTAACGATGCTTGCTGCTCCAAAAATGACAACGGCGACGGTCATGAGCTGAGTAAAAGAGATCAACCCGTCATAGAAATAAGCCTCGGCCTTATAGCCTTTTCGCCTGCTCTCGAGGAAACGATTATTTTCAGAGGCGAATTTTTTCTTTTCGATTTCTTCATTAGTAAAGGATTTGACTACTCTAATTCCTGCAAGAGTGTCCTCTACTTGTGCATTGATATCTCCGATATTGTCGCTGCTTTTCTTTAATGCAGCGTACATTTTCTTGGCCGTATAAAATCCATAGATTCCCATAACAGGAACAAAAAGAAAGGCAATAAGAGCAAGTTTGGCATTGATGCTCATCAAGATGACAAATGCTCCGATGAAATTCAAAAAGGAAATGACCGCGTCTTCCGGACCGTGATGGTAGAGTTCGGCAAGATCAAATGTGTCATGGGAGATGCGAGTCATGAGCTGGCCGGTTTTATGCTCATCATAAAATTTGAATGAGAGCTTTTGATAATGCTCGAACAGCTCGCTTCGCATATCTCTTTCCATCAAGGCGCCCATTACATGCCCTTGATAGTCAATAAATGCATGGCATGCTGCGTAAATAGCAATCAAGCCAAGCATAAGGCCGCCCATCATGTAGATTTGATGGAGGGCATCTGCTGAGCCAACCTGCAGCAAATTGGCCGTGATGTATCGGACGCATAATGGGATAGCGAGCATTGCTGCAGAGGCAATCACTGCGCAAGCCATATCAGCACTGAAAAGTCCAAGGTACGGTCTGTAGTATGAAAAAAACTTTTTAACGCGGGAATGCTTTCGACTCATAAATATTTTCCCATCGCCCTGTCATCGGGGTGGGTAGCCTCTCCATCCGGATTATTGAATGGCATTTCTATGTACCCAAGTTTCTTGTAAAAAAGATAAGCATTTGGAGAGGCTTCCGTTTGGAGAAGTGTTATGCCCTGTTTCTTCAGTTCTTCCTCGCAACAATCCATCAAATGTCTTCCCACGCCACTCCCGCGCTTTTGCTCATCGATGACTATGATACGTAAGGCTGCCCTATGCTCTGACCATATTTGCACATGGGCATACCCAATAACTTTATCTCCATCATATAAGAGCCAGTGAAGATGATTTTTTTCATCCAAAGTCCAAGCATAAGGATCTTTGAATCCACGCTGATCAAAAAAGTGTTTTTGCCTAAAATCAAGAGCTGCTTTTTTCTCTTTTTCAGAGGATATAAGACGCGCTTGTGGGTCAATATCTGTTTTAAATGCTATGTCTACCACACCATTCGGTTCAAACATGTCCTTAAACTGTTTGTACATTTCCAGCTCTGTTTTCACCTCCGGCTGGTCGTCAAAAGCAGTGCTTGTCCATACTCTGCAATATCTTCCACGATTCGCTCATGTCGGTAATAGGCTAGAATTGTCCTATTGATCTCAGTCTTTCCATAGCCTTTATAAAAAAATTCTTCCTCATGCGGATTATTCCAGACATTAGCTACTCCTCCGCCAATAAACATGAGATCGCGCTCTTTGGGAGCCATAATAGGGTCGTCCCAATCCACTATGAAGATAGAGCCACTTTCTATCGATCAGCACGTTGCCGCCATGAATGTCTGAATGGCACAGCACGAATTCAGGCGATTGCTCTTGGACTCTTTTGGCTTAAAGATTCAGCCCGATCTACCAGGCGATGAATGACTGCCCTATGCGCCTTCATAAACGCTTGTAACTTCAAAGCTGTTTCATCGGCTGTTAGGTTTCCATCGACATGAGCATCAAGCGATCGAACGGCTTCTCGCCATTTGGACGAATAGGTTTCTTTTCTGATTCGATCTTTGATTGATGGCGGTACATCAAATTCATGCACTTGCCTTAATACTTTTCCTAAAGTAACCCATTGATCATCAGTTAGATTATAGCAAAATCCATTCTGTCCATCGACAAATGGGTATACAGTAAGAGTGAAATCATTGATGTGCTGGGTTAACTCGCCATCGGTAGCTTTGATAGGCGGAATGATCTGTTGAATTCCTGAAGCCTGCAACAAGGCTAATATTACAACGCTCATATCATGGCGATGGCCGCGTTTCAGCTTTACGAAATAAGATAGGCCATCCTGCGTCTCAGCTTTATATACAGACGCATTCATATCTGCTCCTAAAGGAAGAAATATGAGCGTATTAACAGCAATGCCGTAATTGGTGTTTAAGCAATCAATGATGCATTGAGGAGAGAGAGATTGTACAAACATATTTACAAAGCCTTCCTCAACATGAACATCTTGGAATTTTCGTCATAACCTTCTCTGGTGAATTCAACCGAATATCCAAGCTTTTTATAAAATGGAAGAGCTTCCCAATCCATTGTGTTAACCGTAACGAACCTAGCACCCCGTTCTTTTCCGATTTTTTCAGCTTCCTTCATGAGCTTAGTTCCCCATCCCTGGTGACGCAAAGAAAGAGCAATCCAAAGGCTATCCACATAGAGAGATCCATAAAATGTCGTTCCGGATACGCCACCAAGTACGTTCTGCTTTTGATCTTTGATGAAAATGCTGAAAGGACGAATAGGAGGCAGCCCTTTGGCATGAAAAGCTTCCTCGCTGATTCCACGAAAAAGAACCTCTTCATGAGGAATCGTATCATAATGCTCTAAATGATAAGAGTTGCACGTCAATTCTTGCATATCTAAGCGCATCATGTAATGAGGATGAGGGCTATGTGATGGGATAAATTCACCCAAAATTGTAAAACCAACCTTCTTGTAAATGTGGATAGCGTGAGAATTCGTTGCTTCTGGGTCTATGAGTACTTCAGCCGCATTGGGGAATTGACTAAGAAGAAATTCCCGGATTACGATGTGAGAGAGTCCTTTACCCAAGTAATCAGTTTCGCCAATGAGAAGATCGAGTGTAATAGCCTCTCCTTTTTTGGAGCACCACTTCGTCAACTCATCGTCAGGCTTTTCAACGGAAGAAGTGATAAGGAAAGCAAAGGGGCGATTTTGATCGTATCCCAGCCAATATTTCCCTTTAGATGACCCGTTTAGGAAGTCATCTAAATGGTTGAATGTGTTTTGCAAGCCTTGCCCATAAAACCATTTCGCCACATGCGGTTCTTTTAACCAACGATGCACAAGGGAACGATGCTTCCTATCGACAGATTTAAAGTGGAAACGAAGCGCTTGATTTTCTGTTTTTTTCATTACGGCATCAGGTTGAAAGTTGATTGATGATTTTGAGTTTTTCGATGCACCTTTGCATATGAGGATCAGAATATTCATATGGAACATCTGAAGGTGAGAACCATCGAATTTGGCTAAATTCTTCTTCGTCAAAGCGATAAGCTTTATCAGCATATCCCTTAAGAAGATACCAAAGAGAAACATCGGTATGCCCTGCAGTTTGGCCTACCGTTTTGGTGACAGTCAAAAAGAAAGGGCTGTGAAATAGAAAGTCAGCTTGAATGGATAGCTCCTCCAAAACCTCTCTTTTTACTGTTTCTTTCGGATGTTCATTCAGTTCAACATGCCCACCAGCTGGAAGCCAAAGGCCTGCTTTCTTATGGTCTACTAGCAAAATCTTTCCTTGTATGGGATCTAACAGAAGAAAGTAAGCGACTAAATGAGGGTCAGGAGTTGCAGGCTTTATAAGACGAAAAATCCCCACTCCCGAATTTACCCATTCTTTCGCGAAGTGAAGATGCTCCTCCTCTTTCTTATCAAAGGGTACAATCGAGCTAAGAGTTTCTTTAATTTGATGAACAATTTTCATTTTATAGCTAGGACCTCAATAAGGCTGTCGATCTGACTGGAAAGCTTCGCTCTTTGAAAATCGACACATAGTTGCTCTTGATAGGCATCCATATGCTTAATGGTAAATCCCGCTAAAAATAGATGCTCCTTGATAGATTCTTGGCTGTGAAAGTATCTAGAATACGACTTTCCTCCTGAAGAGTAAGTAGTTAAACCAGTCAATGCATCGAACTTCGCTGCTTTATCGCTAGCTTCTAAGCAATCAACCGAACGAACTACAATAAATATTTTTCCTTCTGCCCGTAATATTCGATATAGCTCTGCCAAAGCAGCTGTCAATGCATCCTTAGCTAGATAGTGCAAAACCAGTCGAGCATAGATATAATCAAAATGACAGTTAGGATAGGAAAGTTGCTTGCTGACATCTTCGATTTTGACCTCAATCTGATCTGAAAGCCCTGATTCTCGGATGCATTGTTTTGCATATTCAGCGCCTGCCAAGTCAACGGTTGTCGCAATGATATGTCTCCCCCTTTCAGATTGGGCCATTTTAATTTCTGCCAACCCCCCAGTAGAAATTCCAACGCTATAAATCTTTTTATCTGTTGGGGAAAGGAAACTTATCCCATTTTTTTCACTGATTGATTCTAAGTTAACTTTCATACAGGTGCCTTAGGTAAGGTCTTCATTAGCCAAAGGATTAAGTCATCATCTAATGGGTAAGATTGCCCAGGAACAGTAGGTTGGCCTTTATAGGTGACGCCACTGCCATCAGGAATGTAGCCGAGTTGAAAATAAAGCTGTTGTGCTGGGCCATAATCGCGATATAGCCCTACCCCAATCCCTATTGCACTGTAACCTTCTTGGCTTGCAAGGTTTTCAAGCCATTTAATCAATGCTGTTCCAAAACCTTTTCTTCTATGCTCTTCATCGATCCAAATAGCATTAACTTCAGGAATATTCTTTTGCGCAAAGAAAGGGCATTCTGGTTTTCGAAGCAAGCTTCCATAGCCTAGGATTTCACCATCTTTTTCTATGACTGCAACTGTACGAACTTTGTCTTCCTGCTCCTGATAATACGTGTCCCAAAGAATCTTTGTCTTTTCAGGTGTGGACCAAGGAAAAGAATATCGACTGACTATTTTTGCAATATCATGCGCATTCATAGACCTTATCAAAATTTTTGCTGCAGGTTCTATGGGATAGGAAGGGTGTAAGGCAAGGGATTTAATCTTTTCGACATTTTCGCTAATGCTTGCTTGATGTGTATCTATCTCCAAGTCATAAGAGACATCAACATGTACTTTATGAAACTGTCCTCTTGCTGATCCTAGGATACGATTGCCTCGTTCTTTTTCTCTCTGTTCCAAAACGGCAAGGGGCGCATTTACTCCAACCCATAAAACTCGAAAGTCTTCTAGCGTTTTCTTCCATTCATCAAGCTGCTGTTTACCGAAAGAGACATCATCAATAACAATGCGATGAGTCATTTTGGCAAGTGCGAGGACGACTTCTTGGAATATTTTGCCTATCTTTTGGGCGTAGGGTCCTGCTTGTAGCTCCTGGATGGGATTGCAGGAGGAATCCATACTCTTCTTCCAGCTATATCCAAGGGGAGCTTCTCCTCCTGCCCAGTCATTAATTTTTTCAGGCATCCATCCAATGATTTTATCAATACCGATATGTAAAAAAGGCTCTTCAAATGCATGTTGCAATGCCTTTGCAAGTGTTGTTTTGCCGCTACTTGAAGGTCCGTTTAAATAAATGATCTGCACAGGTTCTTTTTTCATGCTATGGAGCCCAATTTTCGTTTGTCAAAGAAGTTAGGACATGATCTTCCCATCGTCCGTTAATAAGCAGATATTTTTTTGCATGCCCTTCAACCACGAATCCAAGCTTGTGGAGTAATCTGGCACTTCTTTCATTGGATGGCATATAATTGGCCATGATTCGATGGAGATTTTGTATTTCAAACATATATTCAGTAGCCTTTGACACAGCCTCTGACATGAGCCCTTTTCCTTGAAAGGCTGAATCAATGTGATATCCCAAATAACAAGCTTGAAAGGGGCCTCGAAAAATCTGAGAGAAATTGCAGAACCCAATAATTGCACCCTCAGGATTCTTTTTGAGAAATAATAAAAAGCGAATGGATTTGCCTTCTTTAAATTCTTGTTCCCATTGTATTAGCTGGGCTTTGTGGTCTTTTCTTTGCTCTCCAGTTGCCGATCTCCATGGAGACATATGACCTATATTTCGTTCATCAAAAGCTTGAAATTGAAGACTATCATTTTCATTGGGAAGGCGAAGAATGAGTCGTGGCGTGTTCAATAAGATTTGGAGGTTATTTTCCATTTATCTCCACTCGGAGTAGTTCATTTGGGTTTCTCATCACGCAGGTGTCATGGATATGACCATATAATCGGCGGTATTCGATGTTTTTCATAAGGATTTTTCATTGAAAAAATTCAAATGAATCATAACATTGACGCAGAGGAATTTCCAGAGAAAAAGATTAACAAATACTCTCTGCTTTGAGTATACTTGCTGTCTCCAATAAAGTTTTTTATTATTTTTGATTACGCGCGCAAAACAAAGCTTGCTGATTCTATGAAGAAAATGCACCCGAAGAAATTTGCTCTGATCGGCCTTCCAGGAAGCGGCAAGTCTACATTTGCTTCCCAGCTTGGAGGAATCTTAGGCATTCCCGTCCACCATCTAGACAGACATATGTTCGAGCCGGGCGGAAAAAAGAGAGATAAACAGGAATTCATAGAGATTCAAAAGGCAATGCTTGCTGAAGAAGCCTGGGTGGTCGAAGGATGTTCTTTTTCGACTTTCGAAATGAGGTTTGCTCAGGCGGATGTCCTGATCTACTTCCATTTTTCCCGCCTTGTCTGTTTCTTGAGGCTTTTCAAAAGATTATTCAACTACAAAAAAGACTTCGGCGGTTTAAGAGCAGTTACATGGGAGATTTTGAAATACACCTGGAACTTTGATAAGGAAAAAAGGGCCAGAATAGAAGAGCTTAGACAAAAGTATCCGCGGACTGAATTCCTGATCTTCAGAGGACAGAAAGACGCCGACCTTTTCTTAAAATCCTTAGCTTAATGATCTGGGAGATTTTGGGGGAATAGTGGGGGAGTTAAAAATAAAACATGATAGTAAATGGTAACAAGTGGAAACAAGTCTAAAGATGCAAATCGCTTACACACATACTTCTAAGTGTTGTGACTTGTTGTCACTTATTGAAACACACGGACTCATAACCCGTCGGTCCCTGGTTCAAGTCCAGGTTGCCCCACATTTCTTACATGCTTACCCTTAACAAGTTAGGTGTGATTTAGTGGATCATGTTAAAAGCGAAAAAACTGTCGATGCACACGTAGTGCACACAGGATCACTAAAAAGCACAGTACGCAGCAGCAAACCAAGGGATGCTGACATGCGTGGTATACAAAAAATTAAGAATAAAGACGGAAGTTATAGCTATAGGGCTCAAGTCAGATTAAATGATGGATTACCTCCACAATCAAAGAGCTGGCCAACGTTGCCTGAGGCCAGAAGGTGGAAAGCTCAAGAAGAAACGAAGCGTAACCAGGGCATGTACTTTCCCACAATGACCTCCAAGCAAAACAAGCTTGACGCGCTCATTGATAGATATATTGCAAAAGTTCTCCCTTCAAAGCCAAAAAATGCACGAAATACCCAGCAGCACCTTCTTTGGTGGAAAAACCAATTAGGAAACCTGTCACTAAATAAGTTATCTTCCAATGTCATTTCTCAGACCAGAGATTTGCTTCTAGATAAACCTAACAGATATGGTAAGGCCCTGTCTCCTAAAACTGCGAACCGCTATCTGGCATCTCTTTCGGTGGCGCTTACATATGGTGTCGAGGAATGTGGTTGGTTACATGCTAATCCCTGCCTTCTTATTTCCAAATTCAACGAAGGGCCATCACGTAATCGATTGTTAAGCAAAGAAGAGATTGACAGGCTGCTTGAAGCTTGCAAGAAAAGTAAATCAAAAAATCTCTACCCCATGATTTTTTTGGCTATGCGTTCAGGGATGAGGCTCGGTGAATTACAAAAGCTCGAATGGATAGATGTAAACTTAAGCCAGAATGTGGTGTTTTTAAGAGATACTAAGAACAGTCTTCCACGCTCAGTTCCATTAAGCAACGAAGCAAAAGCGGTTTTAGAAAACATCGCTCCTATCCAAGATAGAAAAGGTCTCGTCTTTAAGAATAAACGTCCTGGTAGTAAGGTGTCTATATACAAAGCTTTTTATAAAGCTCTCGCTTTGGCGGCTATTGATGATCTGCACATTCATGATTTCAGGCATTTATTCTGTACAACAGCCGCTCAATCTGGCGCGTCTATTCTTCAAATTAAAACTATTACAGGACATCAAACTCTTCAGCAGCTTTCTCGCTATACACACATTGAAGGAGCTCACCTTAAACACATTGTGGATGATGTGGACAAGGCTTTTCAGGGAAAATAATGCTACCCTTTCAGGGAGGCCATTCGCTGTCTTCCAGCCTCTTGTATGTCTGCAAGAACTTTACGCTTGCTTTCCACACAAAGGAACATAGGTAGATTTTCCCCTGTTAAGCCAGCAATAAAGGCAGGGTGTGCTTTCGGAGAGCCTCCCTGTTCTAGATATTCATCCCAAAGCTGTTTTTCAATTTTAGCTCGCTCTGATTCAGAATATCGATTCGAAACAGAGAAAAAGGCAATCAAGTCACAAGGACAAGATTTTTCAATACGTTTAATTCTTTCTTTCATTCGCATGGTTACCTCTCATTTTCTATGATTTTTATTGCTGCCTACCCATATGTCTTTCTATATCGGCAAGACGATCCTCTAATTCTTTCAACTCCATAAATTTCATAACGTGCCCCAAAACGTCGTTTGCTGCGGCTCTTTGCACAGTAGGGCTATCGTCACGTTCTAACAAATCACCTAGAGTTTTTGCTGCCTTAGTTGACGTAATCTTCAAGTGATTGACGGCTTCATTTACAATCTCGTTGCGTAGCCTATCCAACTCCAATTTAAATTGGGGCTCTTTAAGCCACTCGTAAAATGTATTCCTTGAAATACCCGCACGTCCACAAGCCTCTTCAATGGTCAAGTTTGAAGCAAAGATTGGAAGGGCTTGTTTTTGCCTCTTTGAGAGGCTCAAATTGTCACTTTTTGTCATATTCTGTATCTCCTTTTTGAATAGCTTCCTGAAGCCATTTTCTCAAGTCACCACCCTTTTGAAAATAATCACCAGCACTTTTCTCTTCAGGAGTAATAAGGCGATGAATATTAGAAAATTTCTTTTTCCATTTTACCCATGCAACTGCACCAGCGCGATCACAATCTGGCACAAAAAGAATATGAGCTGTTCTCTTCAAAATATTTTCTGTTTCAGCATCAATGGGCTTTGTACTGCCACCTAGAGCAACACAATAGACTAAATCAGCCGCTTCCTGCTGGATAAGTAAACCGTCGAATTCAGATTCAAGCACAAGGGCAACGGGCAATTGATTAGTCCCATATACCGATGGGGATGATTTTGATCCCGAGACTTCAACATATTTAGGGAGGTTATCCTCCTCTTTCCAAGCCAAACGACGAATCTTAAGTTTTGTAACTTGCCCATCGTCTAAAAATGTGGGGATAGTAAATCCAACTGGTAGCCAAATTTTCTGATGGGTTCCATCATCCTTAATGCGTTCTTCTAGACCCCAATCCTGAAGATTGCGCTTAAAATCACAGAGCTGATGATCACCTGGATTGAATCCAATCTTATAATTCTTGATGGACTCAGCCGTGAATCCACGTTCCTGCATTTTTTTTAAAGCTTCAGGATTCTTTATTAAATTAGCATGACACCATTCTGTAAATGCTGTTGCCTTTTCGATCCACTTTGGGGGCGGATTCAAAGCAATCAATGATCTAAGCGGTTCCTTTCGCATTGATATAAACGGGCGTGTTTTCGGAGTAATTTTCAGTCGAGCACAGGCGTCTCGATAATTCAGACCATGGAATTCTCGAAGAAAAGTGATTGCATCGCCATTTTTTCCACATTTTCGACAGCTATAACGTCCTCCCTGATATTCACCGTTCTTGTTACGACAGTTAGGCCAGATAAGGAAACGATCCTTACCCTCCTTACAAAAGGGACATGGCGAGCAATACTCACCTCCATAGCATGCAGCTTTTCTTCGAGCAGAATATCCTATTTCTTCGATCAGGTTTTTTATATTCATACCCTAACCCCATTGGTCGAATACCAGTATTTGATCGGAAAAAAGTTCAAATACCAGTCTACAAGCATACGGAAGGTGCTTAAACCATCATTTTTATCGTCAAATACCTGTCGAATACCTCTCAAATACCAGTATTTCATCACGTCAAATACCGCTATATTCTTTGGATATAGCGGTATTTGAGGCGATAAGTAGTGACTCCAAACAGAAAAACTAAACATTCAAACCAGCCTTTTCTTGGGAAGCGTTAATCCAGTAAACCCAAGGATTTCTATTGCTCGATTTCTTTGTTTGATCCAACAACTCTCGTTGGCACTCACCACCCTCTTCTAATTCTTTTAATAATGCCCTGGTATAAGCTTCGCTCTGCGCAATTGATTCCGCAAGAGACTTACAAGTAAATCGCTTACCTGGATAACGTTTCATTTCTACTTTAAGTTTTTCTTTGTTGCTGATATTTGATCCAATGGGCTTTAGGTTACCATCTTCTTTCCAGGATACGTATGCGCTCTTGCATTCAACTTGAGACTGCAAGCTGAAACTTTGGCTTTTCCACTGTTCTCCATCCTTTAACTTTTCACAAGACATGACTGCATGTGTAGCAGTGTCTGATTTGTCAATCTTGATCATGAAATCCATTGCACCACGTAGTGCACTACTTCCTCTCTCTGTAGAACCAACTTTATTCGTGTGATGTACAAGAATTACAGCGCAGCCAAGGTCATTACAAGCTAAGCGACATGAATGTAAAACTTTTCCCATGTGCTGAGCACTATTTTCATCAGCTGCTACGGTTGCAGTGTGAAGTGTGTCAATAATAAGAACATCAAGGGGAGCTACCTCTTTTGCAGCCTGGCGTGCTCTCCATTCATTACAAAAATGATTGATCGTCGTTGTTGCATGATCATCATACAATTGTGGTGGAATGGGATAAAAAGCGAAATTGTCTAAATTAGCGATATCATAATGTCTTGCTATAGCTGTAAATCTAGAAGGTAATCCGCCGATACCTTCTCCTGCACAATAAGCAACGTAAAGGGGACGTTTAACATCAAACTTGTTAGCCCACCGATTACCAGTGCAAAGGCTCATGATCATATCTATGATCAAAAATGTTTTGCCGCATCCAGGTGTCCCATAAAACATTCCGATATCTCCAGCTCCAAAAACTTGATCAAGCAACCATTCTTTTGGAGGCATTTTCAGAAGTTCATCAAATGAATAGGACGTAAAAATAAGTTTATTTTTCAACCTACTCTCTGCTTCTTTTTCCATCTCCTCAAACTTTGCAATCCTATCTGAATTAAGAGGTTGTGCTTCTTCTACCCTTGAAAGAGTTTCAGATATAACAGGATTCATTTTGGCTTCCTTTGATGACTTGTCAGCCAAGCTATGAAGCCTGAGCGCGACAGAATCACTTTTCTTCCTACGCGATAAATTGCTGGGGCTAGGCCATTTATTCCTGCCCTCCAAATATGCCAGTACAAAGCGCGCTTGCTGAATGGACAACAAGGGTCTTTGACAAGTTGCGTAGGGGTCATGTAGTCTTTGGGGCATTCTTCAGTCATCTGTGTTTTCTCCTTTTTTGTAGTTGTGTTTAGTAGAAACACGCTAAAACTCGAATTAAGTCTTATCCTTCAAAGGGTGGTGTATAAAAATTGTGACTGACAAGGAAAAAATATGGAGCTGCATCAAAATTAGCTTTTGAAGCGT
>CAWBNS010000008.1:0-36300 GCA_963790215.1 uncultured Chlamydiae bacterium | reverse complement strand
CGTTACCGCTATCTGAGTCGTACAACACAGTGCATAATAGTTTTCCATAGCAAAGCCAATGGCTTTAGCAATGGGGTGGACAGCATTTTGCTCCAATGCCGCAGCTGTACTAATCGCCATCTCAAGACTGACGCCAGCCTGAGAAGCAATCTGCTCCACGCCTAAGCAACTCAATAGACCCGTAGTCAGCGTTCCAGTTTTGTCAAAAGCGATTGCTTTACAACTGGCTAAAGCATCCAAGGAAATCCCCCCTTTCAGCAATATACCCTGCTTAGCGCACACGCTTACTGCACTCAAATAGGCGATGGGTATGGCTAAAATCAGCGCACAGGGCGATGCGGCAATCAAAAACGCCAAAGCCCGGTACACAGAACCCTCTACACCTAAAAACGGCATCGAAAAAAAAAGGGGTAAAAACAGCGCAAACAGTGCCGACAGCCCAATAATGCCAAGCGCATACCGCTCACTGAGTTTGTCAAACCAGCGCTGCAGGTTGGGTCGCGATTCCTGGGCTTGCGTCACAAGCTGAATGATCTTCGATAAAGTCGAATCAGTGCTCGTATGCGTGACTCGAAGCGTAATCGCTCCGTCGAGATTTCGTGCTCCAGCCGCGACGTCGTCATCCACGGTTTTGGACACAGGAAGGTTTTCCCCTGTGAGGTGGACTAGGTTCACGCTGGTGGAACCTGAAATGACCACGCCGTCTAATGGGACAACCTCGCCTGCTTTTACTAAAATTGAGGTGCCAACAGTGACATCAACAACACTTCGTTGGAGCAAAGTACCGTCCGCTTGCACGACATACGCTTGCATGGGAGACAGCTTTTTAAGCCCGCTGATGGCGCCTTTAGCTTTGCGAGTGACAGCATCCTCTATGGAGTGCGATAACGCAAACAAGACCAAAAGAAGCCCACCCTCGAAGCCGCTGCCGATAAGAACGGATGAGAAAGCCGCCAGTGTCATCAGCACGTCAATATTTACCTCTAAATTGAGCAGATCTTCGATCGACTCAATTAGCGAGGGAATGCCAGCAAAAAAATAGACCAACGAGAGTAAAAGATAAGAAAGCGGAAGTAATGACGGATAAAAAGAGAATGCAAAGGCTCCTATCAGACAGGCAATTGCAGCTAGGGAGGATCTAAGAGGCAGCTGCCTGGCCCATCTACGCGACTCTGGTGTGAGAAAAGGGCTGCTTTCCTCCAACCCTAAGTCAAAATAGTCATCAAAAATGACAGGGTGTTTTGGATGTCGAATCGCGTCGTGATCCATCATAGTTCTAATAGAAAATAAACCGTTGCAAACGATAACGCGGCCATCCCAACGTTCCAAACCACAGCTGGTGTAGGTCGATTCTGCTGAAAGCGCGCAGAGATGTACGTAGAAACACCAATCGTCACTGTTGCAGCCGTCAATATTCCGGCGGGAGGGGCGAAGTTCATTCCCGACCAACACACGGCACCCGCCACTAGCACTCCGAACGCTGCCCCAATGCCCTGCTTGAGAGGATGCTCATGCACTTCTAATGACAACCCGAGCTCTTCTTCTAACATCACGCGCAAAAGCCGGTCGCCATCCGCCATCAACACATCCAGAACATCCTCAAGCAGCTTTCCTTCAAATCCCTTCGCTCGATACAATTCTCTCAGTTCGCCCCTCTCCTGCTCTCGATGGTTTTCAATCTCCCACTTCTCCTCCGCCATCACTCGGTGCAACCTTTCTAACCTCGACCACCCAAGCCAAGAGGCCCGCGTAAGCTTCCAAACGAGCAACCCCGCAAGAAACACAGCACTCACCTGAAGGGGTTCCAACTCAAAATGTTGAAAAATCGCCCATAACATAAGCAAAATAACGGCCGTCTCCCGCGCAGAATCCGCGCCAGCCCCCCAATGGCCAGGTATTTCGGTTCCATGAATCTCTGAGGACGCAATCAGACCTCTTGCCTGCGCCTCAACGACATGTTCTAAGGCGTTTTTGCCTTTAAAATGATCTGTTCTCCGATCCTGTTCCATAAATCGCCGTAGTTAGTGAAGCTTTATACTGAGTCCTATCTCTATTAATTAATAGTTTTTTTTGATAAAATAGTATTGTAGGAAACCGCAAACTGAGGAGATTTGTTTATGGACGGAAGCGGTGTATCAGGACAAAGCGATCCAGATGTCCTGATGAGTAAATTCGGCGCTGATATGAGCTCTCAATGGGCACAGGCAGTCGCTGATCAAAACGAACGGCAGCGCGAACAGATGGAAAAAGACTCCATCAAAAAAGCCGAAACTGAACCCAACCCTAATTCCATAGTCCCAGTCGGAGTCGCCGTTGTCGAATTACAACCCCCAGCCTCCACAGGCAACGATAAAGGTCTCGACGTTGGCAGCACTGGCGCCATAGGTAATACAGGAAAAGCCGCTGTCACAGATCCTCACCGATCCGCCGGCAAAGATAACGTAGGTGCTAAAGGCGGCCTCGACATCTCCCAAAATGAAGATGTCTTCAAACAGGTTGGCGAAAGCCAGCTGATGGCCTTAGTCTCCAGTGTCTTGACAAAATGGAATGAAAGCGTACAGGCCACAGCTGATGCAAAAGCCGTCACTCGTGCAGAAAACGCCAAAGTCGCATTCAACGACTTTGTCGATCAGGTGCGCCAGCAAGGCCGCCCCTATCCTCACTACTTCGACAGCCACATTCTCATGGCCACAATGATCATGTCTACCGGTGTACTAGGATATATCGAAAGCACAAATAAGGTCACAGATGACTTTAAAAGTAGTTTCCAGTCGCTTGAACAAGGCACCAACGTTACAGCCAAACTCATTCCCGACGACATGCGTGCCGAACTCGGTCTGCTCGGAGCCATGATGCTAGCCAGCACAGTCCCCTATTCCGCAGCCTGGGTTACCGTGACACAAACGGAAAAGTCGGAAGCGAATCAGAACAATGTCGATAAAGCATTTGTGAAAAACTACGCCGACCGCATGATCAAGTTGACCTCTGACGAGAACTACACCAACTACTTGAAAGCCATCGTGACGCTCCATATGGAAGGAACCCAAAAACCTTCTCAAGACCAAATTGGACAATGGGTGAATATGTTAAAAATAGGCCTTCTAATGACCTCCTTAGCCCTATTTTGCCAATTAGAAACAGGCGATCGACCCGGAGAGCGCGTTGCCAGCATGCTCGGTGGTACAAAACCCATCGAACAAACTGATCCCAAAGCTTCCCTATTGAATACAATCAAGCTCTTCCTAGCGACATTGACTCCAGACCAGCGTGTAGAGGTTCTAGCTGCCATTATGGAATACCTCGACCAAAAACCTGATGTAAAGACATTGATGAATCCCATCTCCACCTTCACCGGATTGCGAGACGCGGGGGCCTTCGCCGAAAACCAGAGACCGACGCAAGCGTAGGTAGGTGTAGTGTAGGTGTAGCAAAGTGATGAATGTTGAAGGTGGGACGAAGTGTTGATGGGATGGTATAGAAAAAATTTTCGACGCAAAGACGCAAAGGCGCAAAGGTTCGCAAAGACAGTCTATAAGACACTAAACTATAAAAAATAGAAAACAGGATGAGCAGGATCGCCTTCGGCGGCAGGATGATGGATTTAGTGTAAATGGTCTCAAACATAGTTCTGAGCAAGAAAATTTATCCTGCCGCCGAAGGCGATCCTGCTAATCCTGTTTTCTATTTTTTATAGTTTAGTGTCTTATAGACCATCTTTGCGAACCTTTGCGTCTTTGCGTCGAAAATTTATCTGTACCGTTCCATCACAACAGTTCGCACCCCCATCTCTGACTCATCTTTCTTCTTTTTTCCAGATGCGCCCATGCACGACGGTGCGATAATCATCTGACGAGGAGAACTCGGCATGCAACGAATATTCTTGATCGCTGGTTTCTCGGTAGACTTCAAATCCTTGGAAATCCGGATGTCCTAGAAACTCCCAACCGATTTGTATCTCATCATAAAGGCCTTTTCCGACAACACTTCCCACTAATTCATTCTTCAATTCGATGGCAAAATTTGTGGGTGTGATGTCAAAAATTCTGAAACGATTTACCACTTTATCATTAATTCCACGCATCTCCACTTGTTGCACGGCGATGATTTCCTGGTTACTCAGCTCCCTCACTTCCCACTTCGTCGCAAAACTGAGCGTTTCTGGTGATGCAGTAAAGGTCACCACCCCTTCTCCTAACCAAATTCCTGGCGCAAAGATAAACGCGTGCTGCATTAGAACATGAACCTCCGACTAAAAACGCTTTGTACTATACCCAACGCAAACATAGTCGCCAATAGAGACGATCCCCCATAAGAGACCATAATCAACGGTACACCTGTGATGGGCAGAAATCCTGTCATCATTCCAACATTGATCAAAATTGGAACAGCCAAATAGACCGTCACTCCTGCCGATAAAAGTCGACCAAAAGGGTCTTTAGCGATAGCTGTGGCTTGAAAACAAAAATAGATCAATGCGTAAAACAACCCCAACAATACCGTGAGTCCCAAGAGACCAAATTCTTCTCCAAAAGTAGAAAACACAGAGTCAGTCGCTGCAGTCGGCAGCCAACCGCCACGAATGTACTCGCCCTGATGCCAACCTGTACCTGTCACTCCACCTAGAGCAATCGCCGTAGCCGCCGCGCGATGGTGATGGTCATCAGGTTTTAATCGCTCATACTGATAATTGCGCAACACAGTCGTCATAACAGGTCGCGCTTCTTCGTGCGGAATAATCCCCAACAAAAAACACGAAACAAAAAGCAGTAAAAACCCACCCGCCCATGTACCAACACGCACAACTAAAGGATGCAAGTCGCCAATGTAAAACATCACTAAAGCAATCGGTGGAATGACCAAAGCCGTGCCTAAATCTGGCTGCTTCAAAATCAATAAAAAGGGAATTCCCGCAATAATCGCTGCTTGGCAACTTGTGCTCCAACTCCACGAAGAGGATCTTCTCCGCTCCAAAAACCAGCTCAAGGCCAAGACGACAACCAGTTTCGCCGCTTCAGACGGCTGTATGCTAAACCCTAAAATAGGCACCTTATACCAACGATGAACGTTTTGAATCGCCGGACTAAAAAACACACCTACCAGCGCTATCAAGGTAAGCCCATATAAAATCCAAGTCCACTCGCGCAACTTATGATAGTCAAACCCGGCAGCCAAAAAAAAGACCAGCCAACCCAAACCAAACCACTGCAGCTGAGATATCACCAAAGGGGTGAACGCAAGGGGTTCAGCCCCCTCCTGCGATGCTGAGGATACCGCCAGAAGGCTTACAATCATTAATGCAAGAATAACGGGAATCACCCGTAAATTCATGCGTGAAAGATAACGATAACTCCACAGGGCTGTCATAACCGGAAAAAGCTCTGCATATATTCATGATATCGTTTAGCGCGACGCGTGTAGGAATAATCAGCCGCAACAGCTTGCATACGCTGTAAACGTGGAGACTCTTTCGGTTCCATAATCGCCTGCTGGATAGTCTGTGCAAAGGCCAACGGATCTGTTGAAGCTAAAAACGCCGTGTCACTGCCGCAAATAGACCTGGTGCTCGGATAGTCCACAGCAACAACAGGAATAGATGTAGCCATGTATTCGAACAACTTCATGGGCGAGGTAAAATAACGCGATTCCAAATTGTCACCAAGCGGAAGTAACAACGCCGCCGACCCTGAGAACACATCCTGAACCAACTTATCTCGCGAGACAAAGCCCAAATTTTCCACTCGACCTTGTAAACTATATAGAGAAATCAATCCCTCAATATAGCTACGGCTGGCTTCATCATCCTTTCCACCAGCCACACGCAAGACAAAGCGCTCGTCTAAGTGCGTCATAGCCTGAAAGAGCAATGGTAGATTTTTCCACCCCGTAAATTGCCCCGCATATGTAAGCACAAATCGATCTGAATCGATTCCACGCTTAGCCTGCGCAAAGATCTGCGGATTGACCCCATTCGGTAAAACCGCCGTAAATGGACGCGCCAAAAACTCTCGATCAAAAAGTTCTACCTGACTCGGACTAGTCAAAACTAGTCCATCTAGCTGACTCAGAAGCGACGCGTATTTATTTTTTTCCTTCGCCGCCAATACAGAATCTTTCTTCAAGAGGTGTGGTAACGCATCTTCGTGGCGCTCCAACAAAAACCGCGCATCACCCAATAGGCGCCGAAAAAAAAGTGCTTCCTTCATTTTGTTATAATTGCGTGAGATCACCACTTTGGGACGCCGGTCGGCAATCATTCGCCCTAACATACGCCAACGCAACAACCCTCGCGTCCACTGAGAACTCTCCGGTGCCACAAATAAACGTATGCCCGTCTTCGGAAGATCCGCATAAATCTCTTTCAATGCTTCTGTACTACCATAGGTTCCAAACAAATTGATCTCATATCCCAACTCCACCAGCTCACGATAATCCTGAATAACCTGGATGGTCTGGGCCGACCGATAGTCAAAGCGCAATGGAAAATAATAGTAAATTTGCATACTGTGATCATAGCGAGAATGGCCTTCTAACGCACGTAAAATGGATGAATAGACCGATGGAACTGGACCGATTTTCTTTTGATACAATTGAATCTACAAATAAATGGGCAAAGGCAAATTTAGGAAAGTTTCGCCCTCAACACCTCACCGTGGTGTCAGCCGCCGCACAAACAGACGGCTATGGCCGTCACGGCCGGACATGGGTGTCTCCACCAGGAAAAAACCTGATCCTATCTCTGTGCTTTCGTCACCCAGGACGCATCGATAGCTTAACCGAAGTTGCTGCAGTAGGCGTTGCACAAGCATTAGAAGATCTCGGAGTCAAACCCCGTCTTAAATGGCCCAACGATGTCTTTTTAACCGAAAAAAAAATCTGCGGTATCCTCTGCGAAGCAACCAGCGGCTGGGTCATCATCGGCATAGGACTCAACGTCAACACAACAGCAGAAGAACTCAAACAAATTGAGAAACCGTCCACCTCGCTGCTCCTTGAAACAGGTCGCGCCTACAACCTCAAACAAGTTCAGGAACTGGTGGAAGGTGCTGTCACAACAAACGTCATTACTTTTTTAAGACAGGGATTTGACCCCTTTTTCGGTCCCTACACGCAACGATTGATGCATAAACTCGGTGATTCCATACAGTTCGACGACGGAAAACGCAAATGGCAAGGCACCTTCCACAAAATTAACCCCGATGGATCCCTTAGCCTCATCGTCGAACCGAACGAACCCAGAGCTTTCTATACCGGAGATATTGCGTAAACTGCTAGGTCTATCGGTACATTTCGTTGATTTATCGGCAATTTATCGGCATAATGAAAAAATCCGAAAAGCCGATAAAAGGCTGTTATCATGCCGACAAATTTCAATCCCATTTACACCATTACCCCAAACACTGCAAATCATCTGATGCGCATTGAGGCTGTAAAACAACAGGTACACCTTTTACCTATTAATCCAAGTGTACTCGTGTCGCTGCGCGAAACAGCTAAATTATATACTACCCATTATTCTACCATGATTGAGGGTAACCGTCTAAATCCTGATGAAGTTAAGAAGGTATTAATTTTAAAAGAACATTTTTCCGGACGTGAGCGTGATGAACACGAAATTAAGGGTTATTACGCTGCCCTGGCTAAGCTTGAACAATATGCCGCTCAAGATTATCCCGTAACCGAAAAGGTGATACAAACATTACACGCATTAGTAATGAATGATGGTCGCATTAAGGTCAAGCCAACATCCTATCGGGATGGCCAAAACGTAATACGAGATGGCTCTACGGGTACCATTGTGTACATGCCACCCGAGTCTAAAGACGTTCCAAGTTTAATGCGGAATTTAGTTACATGGATTAAAGAAAATGAACAGCTTCCATGCCCAATCCTTGCAGCTATTGCGCATTATCAGTTTGCAACAATTCATCCCTATTATGATGGTAACGGTCGTACTGCAAGATTGCTAACAACATTGATTTTACACTTAGGTAAATACGATCTAAAAGGACTTTACTCGCTAGAAGAATATTATGCAAAAAACTTGTCCGGTTACTATCGTGCAATTAGCGTTGACCCGTCTCATAACTACTATTTTGGTCGTGCCGAAAGCGATATCACTGATTGGGTAGACTATTTTGTTGAGGGAATGGCTTTTGCCTTTGAAAAGGTTGCTCACCAAATGATTGAATCTCAAAGCAAAGGTGGAAAAGATCATTCCATTTTGATCAAAGCACTGGATCCGAAACAACGCAAGGCACTAGAATTGTTTAAGGATCATGATATTGTTACCAGCAATCAAGTTGGCGACCTATTCGGCTTTAAACCCCGCACTAATGCCACACTTTGTAAAAAATGGGTTGAGGAGGGATTTTTAGAAGTAGTTGATCATTCCAAAAAAGCGCGAAAATATAAACTCGCGAAGCCTTACGACACCGTTATAACAACTCTCGGTCACCAAACCGACCTTAATTGGTAGTATAGCGGAAGAAAGAACGGAGGAGGTGGGATTCGAACCCACGGTACGGTTTCCCGTACACACGCTTTCCAAGCGGGCTCCTTCAGCCACTCAGACACTCCTCCATGGCGAAATAGAATAGTACATCCGCGCTTTTTTGGAAAGCGCATAAGCGCGCCCGGCTGTCTTTTTTTTCATTTTTTAGTAATAAAGAATTACACACCCAAAATGAGAATCTCATGCTAGGTACAAGTGTACTAGAACTCGAAAGTCAATTGACCCATTGCCGAACTGAGCTGGCGAAGATCACCCATGATAACAAATCTGTCTTAGAAGAATACAATGCCTTTGGTAATACACTTCTACAGGCCTATGTGGCGGGGGAAGGGTTCATCGACATCGACCTAAGAAAGATCCTTGATGGTATCTTCTACGCTGCAGAAGCCCATCACGGTCAAAGCCGTAAAAATGCGTCCAAAACGCCCTATATCATCCATCCAATCGCCGTAGCTCACCTACTCGCAAATATAGGTAAAGCCCGCGATCCAGATATCCTTATCGCCGCCCTTCTGCATGATGCCATAGAAGATACCAATGTCACTTTAGGGCAGGTAGAGCGCTCTTTTGGTAAACGCGTCGCGGGATTTGTCGCAGAGGTAACAGACGACCCAGAGTTACATTGGAAAGAGCAACGTCAGCAACAAATTGATCATGCCCACACCTTGTCAGCGGGTGCCGCTCAAATCAAACTAGCCGATAAACTTCACAATTTGTGCGACGTGATTCGCGATCCCCCACTAAAGTGGACTCCCGATCGCATTCAAGCCTATGTCGGATGGGCACAGCAGGTCGTTGATCATCTTCCTTGGGTTAACGCAGGATTAAAATCAAAACTTGATGATCTATTCACTGCCTACTGGAAGCAGCAGCGGAATAAAACTTTATGACTGGCTTGACGTTCTTAATCGGGGTGGAGTAAGTCTGGAGGGATCTGATTTTGGCGGAAAAAAGGCCGCCAAAGAGAGTCTATGAATGCGGCCAAATGTCACTAATGCCACCAAAACCACCGCTGATACGATGGCCAGAATCAAAGCACTCTTACGTACACCTGAAAAGCCATCAAGCACTTGATGGGAATAACCCCAGCTTTTTTCAAAAAACTTCATACTCGGAATCTTCTCAGGCGATAAAACTCGAGGCAATGTAAAGTCTAAAATTTTAGCAACCAGCACTGTAATGAAGGTAAGGGCTCGCGTAGATTCTTCAGCCAATAAGATATAACTTACCCCCACTCCACCCCCAACTAATCCGAAAGTCGATCCAGCAAAAGAAAGCTGCCACAGAGGTCTTTTCAGATTAGCCATCGCCTCCACTTTTCTTCCAACAAAACCCGGGAGCATATTCACTGCATACTGTCGCCATCGTTTTGGAAATTGATGCGCAGCAATAGCCGTAGTCCCGAGGGCTACTATCGATACTGTACATAAGTTAATTGGATTATACGCCATAACCAAAAGTTCTTTAATAAAGGTGATATTGTATAAAAATTAAGAATAGTTGTCTAGAAATTAGTAATTATCATCTGCCGAACGTACCAGTTATACCCTTTTAAACGATAAAAAGATAGAACGATAAGAATGATAAAATTAAATTTACACACAACGTGTGAGCGTATGTAAATTTAAATTTATCGTTTTTTATCGTTTAAAAGATTAATAAGCAGCCAAAAGGAAAATCGTCAAGAAGTGTCTCCAACAGAGCTTAAAACCTCTCATTTTATCCTTATTTCATTCTATTGAGAAAAAAGCGTCTCTCCTTCATACTTAGCGTCGTACAATTTCACCGGATCAAAAAATGTTCTATGTTATGACTCGCTTCCTTTTCGTAGTAATCGCTTTAGTGCTTTGGGGGCCGGTCTTTTTATGGAGTGCGACTACCGGGCAGCCGATCCAAGTGCTGGTGAATATTCAGCCTTATAAATTTTTGGTCGAACGGATCGGTGGAAACACTGTCAAGGTGCAGGTGTTGATTCCGCCAAACGTCAATATGCACACCTATGAACCTACGGCGAAACAAGCACTGGAAGTGGCGAAATCGGACGTTTGGTTTCTCTTCGGTGAGAGTATTGAGAAGCGTTTACGAAACTCGTTAACATCTAACAATCCAAATCTCAAAGTAGTTGACCTACGACGAAACCTGACGTTAGTCGGTGCAGGATGCAAAGGGTGTTGTTCCTCATCGGGTCAGGATATTCATATTTGGATGAGCGCTCGGTTACTGCAGCAACAAGCCAAAACGGTGGCAGAAGCCCTCTCAGCAATAAATCCCGATCATGCAGCTGTCTATCAAGCCAATCTCACAAAACATCTGGCAGAGTTGAAACAACTCGAACAGGGGATGACTTCTATCCTGAAACCGGTAGAGGGACGTACTGTGCTAGTCACACACCCAGATTATACCTACTTCTGCATTGACTACGGCTTGCACCAGCTTCCTATTGAGTTTGAAGGAAAGGATCCGTCTCCCCGCCAGCTTACTGATCTATTAGCTAACGCGCGTAAGCTCGGGATTAAGGCTGTATTCACAACATCTCAATATCCAATCAAAGTGGCTACATTAGTTGCTGGTCAGATAGGAGCTCAGGTAGTGATGTTAGATCCCTTCAAAGAAAACTATCTTGAAAACCTGCTAACAATCGCACAATCGTTCGTCAGGCATACACCGCGATGACACCTCCCTCAATAGCAATTTCGGCGTCACAACTGTCTTTTAGTTATGGTGCCATACCGGTTTTGCATGGAGTTAATTTCGAAATTTTCGAAGGAGAAACGATTGGGATCATCGGACCCAATGGAGGCGGTAAGACCACGCTGCTTAAGTTGATTATGGGGTTTCTGACACCAAGCGCGGGTGAGATTCAGATTTTTCAGCGTGCGCAAAACCAGGCGCGTGAACTGTTGGCGTATGTTCCCCAGCGGCTGCCCTTTGATAAGGACTTTCCTATCTCCGTGCGTGAGGTAGTGTTGACCGGCAGGCTTAATCGCATGCCGTGGTATGGGACCTGGAGCAACGAAGACAAAAAAGCTGCTGAAGAGGCTTTAGAGCATGTGGGTTTAAGCGAATTCAGTTCGGCCCCATTTGGATCGCTTTCAGGCGGCCAAGCCCAACGGGTGCTCATTGCCCGCGCCTTGGTGTCTCAACCTCGTCTGTTGTTGTTGGACGAACCCACCTCTAGCATCGATATGCAGGCTCAGCAGGAGATCTATCAGCTGCTAGAGGGATTGCGTGGAACGATGACCATCCTGATGGTGACACATGATTTGAACACAGTGATCCAGCGCGTCGACCGTGTGCTGTGCGTGCAGGGACAGGTTCTGCCCTTAGCACCAAAAGAAGTGTGCGAGCACTTTGCTTTTGGGTTATACCACCCTCCTCTTATACCCAATGGAGAAACATGATCTCCTTTCTAGATGCTCTGTGGGTGAATCCTCTGTTGCTGTGGGCCGTTTTGGCTGGCTTTGGAGCCTCCATCGTTAGCGGTATTGTGGGCTCTTATGTCGTTGTAAAACGCATTGTATTCATCAGTGGAAGTATCTCACATTCGGTTCTGGCAGGAATGGGCTTCTGTCTATGGTTGCAGCGGACCCATGACGTGGAGTGGGCCACTCCGATGGAAGGGGCATTGGTGACTGCGATACTTTCCGCTCTTGTTATCGGTTGGATCCGTCTACACTATCGCGAGCGCGAAGATTCTGTCATCGCTGCACTTTGGTCTGTGGGTATGGCTATTGGTGTTTTGTTCATTTCTCAGACACCTGGCTTCAATGTGGAACTCACGAATTTCCTCATCGGAAATATTCTCTGGGTTAGCCCACAGGATCTTTATGCGCTTTTTACGTTAGACTTCATTATTCTTGTGACGGTATTACTTTTGCACCGACGATTTTTAGCCATCTGCTTTGATGAAGAACAGGCATTATTGCAAGGCTTACCGGTCCAGACGCTTTACCTGCTGCTGCTCGTTCTCACAGCTGTGACAACGGTGCTCTTGATTCAAGTGGTGGGTATTATTCTTGTGATTACGATGCTGGCGATTCCAGCTGCTATCGCGAACTTAATCACGACGCGAATGTCGCGTATGATGATTGTCGCCGTCTTGTTGAGTGCACTTTTTTTCTTTTTCGGTACGGCACTTGCCTATCACCTCAACTGGCCTGCAGGGGCAACGATTGCACTGCTTGCTGGGACTACCTATCTGTTAGCCATGTTGCTTCTAAGAAAAAGGCCCTAACCGAAGTTAGGGCCTGGTGCGGAAAGAGAGGGAGTCGAACCCTCGATACCCTTACGGGTATGCGTCCTTAGCAGGGACGTGCTTTCGGCCACTCAGCCATCTTTCCACGAGCTAGCAAGCTTACTCGTTTCACTTGTTTTTAGGCAATGAGAGATAGTAAGTGATCAGGTGACTGACCATTAAAAGCAATTTTTGATTAGATGGTCTCTGTATGTCGACGAGGTGGCTGCTCTCATCTGCTTACCAGGTTTTCCGCACTTAAGTGTTGCGTCCTTTCCTAATATTCCCAACGCCACTTTCCTCAACAACGACAGGTTTGCTGCTCCTATCTTGTCTTGATAACGATGCTTATCCTCTTCAAAGACAACATCCAGACATAGGTGCAAACCGTTTTCAACTCCCCAATGCTTTCGTACGCTTCTGGAAAACTTCTCCACATCTAATTCTAAACTGGTTATGTAGTAACATACCTCCGTTGATGTCTTGCCTTTTTTTGTTCTCCTCCTAGTTACTCTTCCCACACTTGAGCAACCTGACCATTTCCCTGCTGAAGCCAGATCCTCTATATCCACAAGCTCATAGCTACGCTCTTCTACTCGTCCAGCTGATTTTTCTTGAGTGTGGCTTTCTGCTGCATCAACACCTCTAAACCCTTTCTTATCAGCATCCTCAAACAATAATTTTATGTCTTCATACAGGTCTTTATGATTCTCCTTCACCGGCAATACATAATCTGCTTTTTGGTTGATAATTGCGGTTGCGGCTTTCTTTTGAGTATTCAAGGCATCTGTAGTAACTATTGTCCCTTTAAGTTCTAATCGCTCAATCAACTTCGGAAATGCCGTGATCTCATTAGATTTCTCATCCACAGACACCTGCCCCAAGCAAACTCCAAGCTCTGTACTCCAGGCATGTAGTAAATGAAGTGGTCGACTTTCCTCGTTCCAACCGCGACTACCACGAAGAGTTTTCCCATCTATTGCTATGATATCTCCCTCCGTAAGGTCCGATTTTATACAATTGAGCAAGCCCTCCAAAGAGTCTGTAGGTATGAGACCCATAACCCGTTTTAACGTCTTACTTGAAGGGATTCCTGACGAAACATCGACATGTTTGCCTAGCCAATCCTCTATTCCGTTAGCGGCTTGCACGATCTCTTCCCAATCTTTTGCTCCACACAGAACACCCACGAGTGAGATAAATATAATTGTCACTAACGAGTAATGGAAATTACAGGACGGCTGACGAGGATCTTCTATTTCACAGAGAGTCAATACTATACGACTAGCTGTTCCTGGATGATTAAATGATTTTACCTTAATATGGGAAGGTATCTTTCCCTTTGGTTGGCTCATGAAAAACTCCCTGAAAATGTGTTTCAACCAGTTTCTACTAGCCGAATTCTAAATTCAAGAAATCGATTTAATGGTCAGTCACCTGAGTAAGTGATGAGTGATAAGTGATGTTCTGTTGGTACGGTTTTAAAACGTGGAAAACGCAGAGAAGGCAGAGACGCTAAGGGCGCAGAGCACCATCGCACTTTTGCAATTGCAAATCCACTAGAGAGAGGTGGCCTTAAAAAACAAGAGAGAGCGTTTTATTGGTATCATTAACTAGGACTCTCTCTCTCTTGTTTTTTAAGGCCACCTCTCTCTAGTGCGACTTTGAGCCTTGCTCAAAGAGTGGCGATGGTGTGTTGGGGGCTAAAACTATCTGTACTTATGGGGTAATCAAGGGTGGCTAAAATCTCAGCGTACTCAGCGGCTCTGTCTTCTCTGCGTTTTCCACAATTCCAAGTACCTTCTGGGTAATTACATTCCCTGACTGACTCATCCAAAAATGGCTCTTATGATGGTAAAGAATCCAATGGAGAGCACAGCTCCAGCGGGAACGGTGACGATCCAGGAGAGGATGATGTCTCTGGTGGTGCCGAGGTTGAGTGCGCCGATGCCGCGTGCGAATGCAACGCCCAAAACGGCCCCTACAAGTGTGTGAGTGGTAGAGATAGGCATGCCAAGTCGAGAGGCAAGCACAATGATGGTTGCAGCGGATAGCTCTGCTGTAAATCCACGCGACGCGGTGAGTTCTGTAATTTTTTTACCGATCGTCTCAATGACGCGCCATCCCCATGTGGCGAGTCCTACAACGATGCCAAATCCGCCAAAAGCGAGAAGCCAAGTGGGTATTTGCGCAGCAGGCTCGATCACACCAGTGGATAAAATCGAAATAGAGGCCGCTAGCGGGCCAATGGCGTTCGCTACATCGTTGGTCCCGTGTGCAAATGCCATTAAGGCCGCGCTCGCGATCTGAAGGCGCGCAAAGATCCTCTCGACCGCATCGTATTCGGATACTTCCGCTCCCTGTTCAGGAACTTTTTTTAAGCTCTCTGCAACTTGGTCGACCTCTTCGATCAGTAGATACACATAATAATGTAAATCGCCTTGTGCACTATCCAGAACACGGGTGAGATGGCGTTTGGCTTTATCGAGCTCGATCGCTATTTCTGGACCATACGGTGGTTTAGCTTTGGGCCGTGCTGGATGCGACTGCAAGCGCCTCATCGCAAAGTAGCTGAGCAATGAGGCAATTATTGCCACGAGGAGGCTAATCGCTGCTGCATGCCATTCTGTCAGCTGTGGGAAAGCGTGATGCAACCCTTCCAACAGCAGCATAAGACTCATAATTAAGGCAGCAAAGAATACAATCCATGGAGTGAGGCGTTTAGCCGCTTCAAAAGGGTGCCTGTCGTAAAAAATGGTACGTCGAAGCAGGTTAAACATGAGATAGGCTAGGCATCCACCTAAAAGCGGACTGAAGACCCAGCTGCTGACCACAAAACCTACGTTATCCCAATTGACGGCTTCATTACCGCCGCTGATGATACCGAAGCCGACAATAGCACCTACAATAGAGTGTGTGGTCGAAACGGGCCACCCAAAATAAGACGCGATCTGCAGCCAGAGTCCCGACGCCAGCAACGCCGCCAACATGCCATAGACCATCACGAGTGGGGTGTCTACATAAAGCTCAGGGTAGACCAATCCAGACTGCATGGTTTTAGACACGTGAGATCCAAAGAAAAACGCACCAGAGAACTCGAATATGGCCGCAATCACCACGGCTTGTGCAAGCGTAAGAGAGCCTGAGCCTACTGAGGTGCCCATTGCGTTGGCCACATCATTAGCTCCGATGTTCCAGGCCATGTACAAGCCTGCTATCAGCACCACTGCAAGTAAAACTGTTTCGACTGGCATCGTTATTTCAACTCTAAGGTCATCCGCATGCGGTGCGCAAGTCTTTCTGACAAATTGGAGATCTCCGCGATCTTCTCAAAAATACGCACCCAAACATAGAAGGTAGCATAACTGATTGTGTTTTCTAACGCGATCAACTGTTTCATCAATCGATGCTGAATTACATCCGCCTCATGCTCTTTATAGGCAACTTTCTCCACCATATCGCGCACTTTCTCGGCTTCGTTACCGCCAAATGAAGATTCGATCAGTTCATTAAATTCGTGAATGATCTTGCGGGTTTCTTCAAAACAATCGATGTTTTTGTCCAAAAATAACTTGAAGTCTTGCTGGAGAGTGGGTGGAAGTTCAAGAGCCTTTAAAACCACAAGCACAGCGATGTCTTCAGCTGCATCAGCGATGTGATCTTGCAGAGCAAGGATTTCTAGCAGCTGCGCACGGTCGATGGGCAAAAATAAACTCTTTGGAAGGTGATTTCGAATGTCATTTTTGGCGACATCGGCTTGGTGTTCGAGTTCAGAAATTTGTCGCGCAAGACGTTCGAGTGTTTCGCGATCACCTACTTCTAATGCGTGAAAGAGCTCTAGAATCTTGTGCACGCAGGTTGCAACCTTTTCCATGTGCGACTGCAAGGGCGCAAACGGAGAACGACCAAACAAATTCATGATGGTTAGCATAGACATAATGAGCTCAATCCCTGTTCAATATCCTATGTATTACAGATATTTGGTTTCTGCACAACAGGGTCAAGAAGAGAAATAGACGTATCAGGAATGTGATTACCCAAAGACTACTTGGAATTGTGGAAAACGCAGAGAAGGCAGAGCCGCTGAGTACGCTGAGATTTTAACCAATGGTAATTATCCGATGAGTAAAGAGGTTATACGCCCCCATCACACCATCACCACTCTTTGAGCATAGCTCAAAGAGTGGTGATGGTGCTCTGCGTCCTCTGCGACTCAGCCTTCTCTGCGTTTTCCACGTTTAAAACAATACCGGTAAAACGGCACAATAAATAAACACCAGCGCCATCAAGCAGCTTTATGAAGTCGCGGATCCAACGCATCGCGCGAGGCATCGCCAACTAAGGCAATGGCGACAAGTAGCATGGTCAACATGATGGCTGGAGGCCATAAGAGATAGCTTTCTCCAGGAAAAGCCCTACGCCCCTCATCCATGAGCACGCCCCAGCTGCAGGATCCTTCTTCGCCTAGTCCAAGGAAACTTAGGCCTGCTTCCGTACCAATTGCACCCATCACAGCAAACGGCAGCAGCGTAAGAATAGGAGGAATCGCGTTAGGAAGTATGTGTCGAAACATAATATATCCATCGCGGAATCCCATCGCGTGACAGGAGTCCACGTAAGGCAGATTGCGTTGTTTAAAAAACTCCCCGCGTAGAAATCGGCTAAAACCTGTCCAGCCAAAAAATCCGATTGCACCGATGACCAGAAAAATGGATTTACTCTGCGTGATGGCAACGATCAATAACAGCATGAACAGCGTTGGCATGGCTTCCCATATTTCCATGAGCCGGCAGATGACGATGTCAGCGGTGCCTCCGTAAAAGCCTGCTATGGCACCTATGGGGATACCTATGGCTAAGGCAAGGGCTACCGCGGTGATTCCTACCACGATAGAAATACGCGTACCAAAAACCAAGGCAGCACCGAAGTCTTTTCGCCCTGGCCGCGTCAGATCATACCAAGGGATAAATTGATTAAGAGCTTGGCTGCCACCTGCATCATCCTCCCAATGAAAAGGACGAAACAGAGGCATCGCTATGTGCGTGAGCTGTTTGATTTGTGCTTCCAACCAAGCTTGTCTATCCTCTAAAAATTTTTGCTGGGCATCTACAAGTGGTGAGGAACTATTTTTTAGACGTGCAAGTTGCTCTTGATATAGCTGCTGGTCGCGACCCCATATCGTAGGCGTTTCTTTGGTGTTTTTTGCCTTCATGTATGCTTGTAGATAAGACTCCATATTTTCCTGCTGCTGTTTAGCGAGGTAATATCGCAGCACCGTATTCAGTTCCGCATAGCTATTCATGTGCGCTAATTCAAAATCCCACGTAGGCAGAAACTCCTTCTTGTGCATGGCTTCTATCCGAGTATGCAAAAGTGCAGAATCAACTGCGGGATCTTGAGGAGAACGCAATAGAACGTAACCGAAGGCTATGCATTGAAGGATCGCAATGGTAATCCGTGCTAAACGAGTGTGAAAAATAAAAAAGAGCGGTCCGGTGAACATTAACAGGTTGAAAAAAAGATCGAGATAACTGGTGAAGAACTCACGATAAAATAGATAACGAAAAAGAGGAAAATACCATTCACCGTTATACTCGACGACCAGAGGCTTGCTGGAAGCTAGGAATGGGGCATACACACCCACAAGCAAAAAAAGACAGACCAACCAAAACGACCAGTAGCCTAGTCGATGGTGTTTAAACTGATTCCAGGTAACTTGCCAATAGGTATCGTGCACAGTGCGCTCGGGTTACACATTATCGATGTTTAATTTGCCGAGAGGGAACAGGAATTGCAAGGGTTAAAAGAAAAAAAAGAGGTAATTGTGAGGGGCGTTTATGTCTTTTTCGACGCAAAGGCGCAAAGACGCGAAGGTTCGCAAAGACGGTTCTTTACAAACAAACTAATTTCAATTTTTTTAAAGTTTTATGTCTTTTAGACTATCTTTGCGAACCTTCGCGTCTTTGTGCCTTTGCGTCGAAAAAGACATAAACGCTCCTTACAATCACTTCTCTTGAAAAACCGTATCATTCTAATGTCACTCTAGGATCGAGTGCTGTATACGCAATGTCAGCGATGAGATAACCGACGAGGGTAATTAAGGATCCTGCAAAGGCAGAGAACATGATCACGTTGTAATCCCAATTGACTACAGCATCGTAGAAGAACTTTCCGAATCCGTTGATTTCAAATAGTGTTTCAACGATGAGAGAGCCTCCCAAAACGACCCCAAGAGATCCTGCAAGCGATGTGACAATGGTGATGGCGGAATTACGACCAACATGGCTCCAAAGTACATTCAAAGGCGCTACCCCTTTAGCGCGGGCGGTCCGGACATAGTCCTGTCGAAGCACTTCCAATACAGCAGTGCGGGATAAGCGCGCTTGCGCTGCGAGCCCTCCGTACATGATAGCGACGATAGGTAAAAAGATATGCCACGCAATATCACCCAACCGCTGCCAGGAGGTCATTTGATTATATATGTTGTCTGGGCTTGTAAAACCGCTGAGCGGAAAATGTCCATTCAACGCGATCTTTTCTATAAGAAATGGAGCCACAACAAAGATGGGCGTCGCATACAAGATCAAAAACAGAACGTTAAAGCTAATATCCGGCCAGCGATTATGCTGATACGCCATCAGAAATCCAAACGCTTGACACAACACAAAAGTGAGCAACATAGGTATCAACGCAAGTGTCAGCGAATATTTAAACCGTTTCATTACTTCAGAAATAACAGTTTTATTATCATCGTTGCGTAGCGTTCCGAAATCTAACGACAATACTCTTTGCATATAACGTATGAAGCGTGTTTCAAAAAAGAGTGCCCACATCTTTTGTGAAGGGGTTGGATCGAAAAACCAATAGACTGTTTCGTTCTTTTTATACCAGTTAGTCATAGCATCTATTTTCCGCTGGGTCTCTGCTGGAGAGTCTTCAGAAGTTAATACGAGCGAACGCAACAGCGTGTTGTCAACACTGATTTTGCGATTATATTTTCGCTCTTCAGCAGAAATATTCGCTCCTAGATAGGCCTGACGCGTACCGCCACGTGCAAAAAAACGGGACGCCATCTGACGCACAGCTAATTCACGAGAAGAATCTTGTACCACGCTTAGCAGTTCCGGCATGATGAAGCGGGCTCTGTCGCCAGTATTCAACCGCAGCGCGTCGTATTTTTTCACGCTCATTTGTTCACGATGAGCGAGCTGCTGCAGAGCTTGATCAACCTGCTTCTGCGAGGTCCAGGGCCAGGTATTAAGAAGGACCGGCAGAGTTAACCCGAAGTGTTCTCGCATTTGCAGATATCGTTCATCAGCTCCAAAGGCGACTTGTCGGTCGTCTCTGCGGGTCGCTTCACCTGTTTCACTGATGGGTGTGACGGTTACGGGATCCCCAGGCGCAAGATTGATGATGATGAAGTTGATGAAGATGATGCCGAATAATGTGATGGGGAGTAGCAGTAAACGTCGAAGTATATACGACGTCATGATTCCTTAATCCAGATCACGCTTCCTACGGGCTCTGAAACATCTGCTCCGGGGATCAGGTCTTGTCTGTCGCGTGGAATAAAAACGTTCTGCAGGTTTTCGCGGTAAAGAAACACAGACTTGGGGTTGTACAGAAAGGTGTACGGTTGTGTTTCGTGCATGATCTGGTCAAAGCGATGGTAGAGGGCTATGCGTTTTGCAGGGTCATATTCGTAGTCAAGTTGCTCGATAATTTTATCTGCTTCCGGATTGGCAAATCCGACCACATTGGAAGAACCTTTTTCTTTAGCGCCTGAGCTATACCAGAGCTGTCTCGGATCTTCGGGAGGGGTTCCTTGTGACCAGCCCATGATGATGGCGTCGAACTCTTTGTCATCCATCGTGGAAGAGAGGTCCGCAATATCTATGCCGTTGAGATTACAGGCGATTCCAACATCTTTGAGTGCTAAGACAATATATTCAGCGATGAATTTTGTGGTGGTATTTTTGACGTAATAGGTGAGGTTGAATTTGAAGGGTTTTCCATCTTTGCTGATAACGCCCTCGCCTTTGCGATCGAACCATCCTTCTGCTTCCAGCATACTACGTGCTGCAGCCGGATCAAAGGGCCATGGCTGGATGCTAGGATCTGTCGCTTTAGAGTAGACGTAGAAGGTTCCGTGAATGGGAACGCCCATGCCGTTCAGGTTTTGTTCAATGATGCGTTGGCGATTGATGGCCATGGTGAGTGCACGCCGCACGTTGGTAGACGCGAACATGGGTCGTGCTTCATTCCAACCTAGCCACGTGTAACTGCGTCCAACGTAATCTAGCCGCTTGATTTCTTTTCCTTGTGCTTTCTGACCGTTATAAATAGGAGTCTGCAAAAACTGTTCTAGCTCAATGAGTTCTTCCGGTGTTAAGCCGTAGGAATCGAGTTGCCCATCTTTAAAAGCCTGCCAGACGGCTTTGGGGGAGTCTTTAAAGTCTACTTCCATGGTATCGACAAGCACTGCCAATGGCTGATAGTGCTCAGGATTACGTTTGAACTTGATTTGTCTTTCTGTAAAGCCATCAAACGTCCAGGCGCCGCAGCTTGCGACGATGTTCTTGGCCCAGTGTGAATGGAAGTTTTGACCAAAGACGGAATCATTGCGGTAGGTATCAGGGTCCGTATCGTCCTCAACTATTTTAGATCCATCGGCAAAGTACTTATAAATCCATGAGGCGAGAGGGGAGAGAGATCCTGTGAGTCCGCGCGAGGTATATTTGATTTTTTTGGTTTTTTCATCCACTTTCCAGCGCACGACAAAGGTTAGGTCATCAATGACGCGGAATTCCTCGATATCTCTGTAAAAGGTGCGTATCGCAAGTGCACCGGGTTCTTGTACCCAAGGACTCATGATCGCATCAAAATTAAATTTGAAGTCGTGCGCTGTAACGGGATGTTTTTCGAAAAACTGCGGGGCTAATTTAACATCTGTTGAAAAAAAAGAGGGGTCAAGTGGTTGCCAAAACACGCCGTCGCGTAGATGGACCCAGTACTCCATGTGGCCTGTATCTGGATTTGTGCGTTCTTCTATTTTGATGGCCATGTCAGGGGCCAGAGTTTCGTACTTACCAAAGTGCATCTGAGCAACACTAACGCTGCACATACCAGTCCAGGTGGAGACTTGCTGCAACTCACTGAAGGGATGAAGGTTGTTAGGCTTGCCTACGGTTGCAGTACGACGAGTGCCGTGCGGATGAAAGTTGGGGCCTAACAGCTCTGGAAGGGTCTTGTCATAAAAAGGATCGGCCGACAGTAAATTCGGAAGGGACGGGTCAATATGTTTACCTTGTGCGTTCGATGCCTCAGCAGTTTGCGTGTGCCCCTTCGACACAGACTGAGGGGTGGCAAACGTACGCGTTCTTAGGCTCTCTCGTAGACCAGTAACGTCGCGCCTTAGCTCTATGACCTGCTGTTCGATCAGGACCGACGACCAGTAGAGCATCAAAAGAAAGACCAATAACCCCAAGCCAACAACAAAACGGAAAATGTAAAGCAGCAACGGCTCTTTGTTCATGCTTGCGACGATAACCGCTGTTGGGATTTTTTGGGAAGAGCGCCCTTTCAGGCGAAGGGACCACAAAGACGACAGAGACTACTGGAACTACTGGGACTACTGGGACTACAAGAGCCGATTGCAGAATTTTGGCTGAAGATAACTTTCTTTTTTTAAACAGGATTTGCAGGATCGCCTTTGGCGGCAGGATAAAGAGGATTATATGCAATCCACAAGTGTTCTAGAAGCCACTTTTTGTTTTTTATGACGCAAAGGCGCAAAGACGCGAAGGTTCGCAAAGATAGTCTGAAAGACATAAAACTTTTAGAAATTTGAAATTAGTTTTGTTTGTAAAGAACCGTCTTTGCGCTCTTGCGTCGAAAAAACATAAAGTAACTTCTAGAGTACTTGTGGATGGTATATAAATCCTCTTTATCCTGCCGCCAAAGGCGCATGCCTGCAAATCCTGTTAAAAAAAGAAAGACTGAGAGAATCATAATTTGAGATTTATCAGCTCAGTCTAGAATGACGTAAAAAGCTAATGAAATCGTCTCACAAGGACAACGGGGTGAAGATATGTCCTTGTCGTCCCTTGTCTCATAATAATTCATCGATTTCTATTGATTTTAAATTAAACAATAGTTAAAATTACTCTTTTTAATTATCGATTTAATAGATGGTAATACAGGGCGATTTCATGAGAATTTATTGATAGGCAAAATAATTTAGAGGTAAAGTCCTCTGCCAACTCACTAAGGGGGTTGGCATGGATGAAAACGAGCTTGACATAGAAGATAATAACGCTCTTAAGGGATCACTTCAAGAGCATTTTGGGGATTTGGATGATTATAGACGGCAAGGTAGCATCAGTCACCGGCTGATGGACATTTTGTTTATTACCATCTGTGCAGTCATCAGCGGTGCCAACAACCTAAAGTCTGTGGCTCTTTATGCCATTCGTAAGAGGGAGTGGTTAATCCAAGTACTAGACTTGCCAGATGGAATCCCATCATACACGACATTTTGGACTGTCTTTGCTCTTTTAGATCCTAGCGCTTTAGAAAAATCATTTGTCCACTGGGTTCGATCTAGAGTTAGCTTAAAGACCGGCGATGTTGTTAGCATCGATGGTAAAGCGCAACGGGGGACGGCAAAGCGAGGGCAGCCTCATTCCTTTGTCCATATCGTCAGCGCGTGGGCAGTAGCGAATCACTTGACGTTAGGGCAGCTGAAAGTTGATGGCAAGTCGAACGAGATCACCGCTATACCACAACTACTCGAAGTGCTTGAGATTGAAGGAACAATAGTTACCATTGACGCAATGGGTTGCCAAACTGATATAGCTGAGAAAATTGGGGAAAAGAACGCTGATTATGTACTGGCCTTAAAAGGCAATCAAGGGGCTATGGCAGATGAGGTGGAGAATTATTTTACTCAAGCTGAGACCGTTAATTTTGAAGGGATTTCATGTGATGCTGTGGGATCAAAAGATACAGGGCACGGTCGTGTGGAAAAACGGGAGGTATATGTGATAGAAGACCTTGACTGGCTTCCGCAAAAAGATGACTGGAAGAAGCTAAAAAGCATTGTAATGGTGGTGAGTGAGCGTATATTGCCTGACCAGCCCCCATCGATTGAAAAAAGATATTATCTATCGAGTTTGCCGGCATGTGCGTTGAATATCGCACGAGCTATTCGAAGTCACTGGGGGATTGAAAATCAGGCTCATTGGATCTTGGATGTGGCACTGCGAGAGGATGAACAAAAAGCTAATGCAGGTAATATAGCTGAGAACATGTCTCTGATGAGGCGGATGGCTCTGAATCTTCTTAAACAGGAGAAAACCGCCAAATGCGGAATAGAGCTAAAGCGTCAAGCCGCTGGCTGGGACAACGAATATTTACTCAAGGTAATAGGTGTAAAGTTTTTCTCATGAAATTGCCCTGGATGGTAATATGAATCCAGCCTCACGTATAGTAAACACTTTTTGGACTCAGGCGAACCCAAAACAGCCTTTGCTACCTCAACTATCCAAGCATTTCGTGCCTGCTCTCTGGGGAAAAGGCGTCCTTCCCATCAAAAATTCTTCCGGAAAAGTTTCGCTCAAGGGAAGAATTTCTCTTTGGTTAAATAGTTATCGAACTCCAAAAGAGATGGAAAATCATATTAAAGACTACTTTTCAAAAACAGCGGAAATGCTAGCCCAAACCGAAAAGGGTCGTTTAGTAAAAGGGGTACTACCTCTTTATCGCGAAGCTAAAAAAGCTGGTTTTATCAAACCTCAACCGTTTAGAAATACAGCCCCGAAGGCCAACATTGCTCCACTTCGTCAAGCTGCCGAGGCTGCTGTTCAACAGAGGGAAGAGGTCAAACCACGAGTGATCGCGAATTTCGCGCGAGAATCCCAGCAAAGCGTGGTTAACGCTAAAGCCCTAGAGGAAATGGTCAGTCGTGAAGAGGCAGAAGTCGGGCACTTGGTGACTTTTTTGCAAGAACATCCCGAATACATTAGCGAGCGAGATCTTGAAGATAAACAGAACTTAATGAATCTAGGCCTAGATTGGAAGAAGTGGGTCTATGAAGCGTGCTTCCCCGACGGAGTTGCTTTAGAATCTCAGGCTCGTCAAAAAAAACTTATCGAATTTGCCAAAAAGATGGCAGCCACTTGCGAAACCGGACAGTTTGTTTTTGGAGGTAGCTATGGACGACAAGCTTCAGGGATGGAAGCCGCACGGATTGCCCTAAAACAGATAGATCCCAAGAATATTCCTAAAGAGCTGCACGAATTTCTTGATAATGGAACGATTCCAACCGCTGAAGTATTGGTCGATAAGCTTTTTGAAAAATTCGGAAAGGAAGTTAAAGAAGGAATGAACGAGGCGCTGGGTGATCCAAAGCCCACCACAGTGCATGCTCTTTTTCCTGATAATACTCGAACTTTGCCGCCAGCGCTTCAGCGAACACTGCCACCCCTGATCGCGAGGTGGGTCGAGCGCTGGATGCAGAGAGGTTTGATCGATGATGTGCGTGCTTTTATTCCAAAGGGATCAGTTGATTTTCTGCTCAGTTTAGTTACTCAGCATGCGCCAGTGATTGAAAATCCAGAAACAAGAAAAGTTTTCTTTCAAGAAACAGAGAATTGGTTAAAAGATTTATCGCGTCCTTATGCGAAAAAAGGGATGGACTTAGTCGACGAACATCTCCATGAACTGCTACAAAAAATCTCTCGCTATATTCCTGACGGGGTTTTGGATGCTGCGGATCTAGATTCACTGGCTCTAGGCGGACAATTCTGGCTCCAATTTGAGCGCCAAGAAGATGGTAACTTCACTGTTTTGGTCTACTCATCAGGAATGGCTTTGAACAATCATGCTCCTCGTCCAGGGGCGAACGGGACCGACCGCCAGTGGCCGATGAGATTGACAGGTGTTGCACCGCAAAAGTTAAATGAAGCGTTTTTTTTGCGCCTGCTACAGCACCAAATCGAGCCTCAGTGCGATCCTCACTTCCCCTCGCATGCGGCTGATCTGTTTTCTATTTTAGAAAACCATCTACAGGGGACTAAAGAGGTCGAGTCTGCATGGCGTGATCTGGATCCTTACCGCAATGACTGGTTGGAATTTACCGAAGCATGGCTGACCAATTCTAATGTTCCTCAAGGTCTTCCTAGTTTTCTGATGCACCACAACGCGCTTATTCGTTTTTGCAAAGGATTAATCCAACCGGGCCAGGCAACACTTATCTTAAAAAACCAGGAAACTGCTAATACTCTCCACAGTGCTGTGAAGCAGATTTCTAAAGAATTAGCGGATCTGTCTGCCCGAAAAGTTCTCTCGCCTGATGCGCAAAAAGAAACAGAAATGGTTCTAAACGAAGCCAAAGAAGCTCTGGCGCGCTACCACGTAGACAACGGCGAAGGAAAGCAGATCCTTGAAACCATCAGGGATTGGTTGTTGGCGAAGAGCGATACGGCTATGGAGCATCTCCAATCCACTCGTAGGCTACTTTCCTGGATGTTTGGTCCCGAAGTCGGCGAACTTCTTGATGCTGTTGTGGAAATCACTCCGGCCAAAAAAATGGAACCGGTCAATCAAGGGTGGATGGCGACGCTGTGGCAAAAGCTCACGGTTACGACACTGTTTAAGGCTTTAGTTTTTGGGTTATGGATCCATCACGCAATCAAAAAACCTTTTTCCGCACTGACGATAGCTCCTGCGGTATATATGGGCGTTAAACATGGCCCTCGTCCTATCAGTGATTGGTATGGAGTCGTTATCCGCACGGTCTTCAGAAAACTGGTGGAATCGGGTATTCAACTTGGTCTGCATCTCCTAACTAAACATGCACCCAAAACGCAAAAGGGAATCGATACCTTAAAGAGTCTCGCACAACACGTGCAAGGCACTGCCAAACTTATCGCAGAAGAAATCCGTGGCCAGCGGGAACTTGCATTTGACCTCCTTCCCGCACTAGCTTCAACATCCGATTCTCCGCTAACAATAGACAGTTTTGTAGATCACGAGATTAAATTTGCCCTGCAAAAAAAACCACCGATCAATGGTCGTTACCACTTGAAGGAACTCCTCAAACAGCCCCAGGTCACTTCAAGTCCAACAACGCCATATGAATTAGAAAGTTTGTTCGTTCAATGGCAGTCCGAGGATAGACATCACCAAGCGTTCAGCGTTCCGGCTATTTGTGGAAACACCATCAGCATACCGGGGTCGGTTCACAACGACAGAATTTCTGTGCTTCCTATCCCCCAAAATTCCGGTGATGATCCGTTTTGGGATCATCTCACAAACCCGCTTAAAGCAATGGAGGCAATTAGTAAGTTAGCCTCAAATTATACCAATCATACTGACGGCGAACCACTCGCTTATTTTACTCTATTAGCTATTCAAGACAAATTAGCTCGCAAGCTACTGAAGGAAAAATTAAACAATTATACCACAAATGCTTCGAATCTGTTCAGATACATAAAAAGCTCCACAACAGGAGCTTCTCGCCGGGATACAGAGAGATTGAAAGCCCTCAGAGCCTACTTCTGGCCCGAATTTACAAACCGATTTCCGTCTGAAGATGAGATACAGGACCGTTATACAAACGCACTGTTTTCAATTAACGGACTCGCAGAAAGTGAATTTATTGAGGAGTTATTTACAGACCCTTCTATTCGTCAAGTTCTTTCGAACCAGTTTGGATATCAACGGCAAACTCTTAACAAGAACCCTGAGCTTTGGGGATGGGTGCTTTATGCTGATGCTAGTGCAGTTGCTCGGCCCAATTCATCGCTGCCACAGTTAATCGTACCGGTACCGTATAAGTACCTCCGAGAACTCTCGCACACTGCCCATGTGTCTGTGAAAAATGACTACTTCTCTTATGGATACTATCGCGACGACACCTATTCGCTATTGCATGCCGCTCAGAATTGGCAGAAGGAATCTCTAAAGTATCGACTTGTTAAGGCAGGACAAGACTACTTGCTTCCTGTGGAAGACCTAGAAACAATGCCTTCGAAATTACCAGATTATTGGTTCAATAAGCTCAGATGGGTTCTAGGTCAAGAAAAGCACCTTAGAGATGCATCTGCTATCGGTCTTACGGAAAGACTTAAGCTGACTCCTGAAACCTCGCGACTATTAAGCAGACGTCCTACTCAGTCTACATTATTAGCCGACAAGTCTTTTGATAACTTCGAACTGGCTCATGCCCTTGCATGGACTGAACCCTTGAATCAGCTTAATGCAGTTTTGAATTTGATGGACAAGAATCCTGATAAAGTCGACCTAGCCGATTGTCGCTTCGCCCTATTTCGCACAGGAGCCTTGCTCCTTCAGGCTCAAGCCTCGAACGCCTCAAATAGCTTATCAAGAACGATAACCTCTTCTCTAAAACGAGTATTAGATTATCAAGTAGGCGAGAACGAAGATAGAGGAGCGTTGTCCCAAAAGCTGACATCCGCTCTGAATTGGCTCTATTTTGCCATTGAAGTTCGTAACGCTCTAGAGCAATATGCTGGACCAAATAGCCTAAATATCGACCTACTAGACTATTTAGAACGAATGGAGGGTTGCACTCATTCGATGCATCATCCCTTCATTATGTCCTTAAAGGCACTCGCTTACCCAGAAAAGCCCACATCCCCTCAGGAGAAAAGGGAAGCACTGCTAACTCTCGGACACGCTCTCTTCCTCAATGCCCGCGAAAAAAGGGTCGATTGGACCCCCCGAAATGTAGCCTTTAAAGATCGTTTATGGCGTTTGATGCCGGATCTCTGCTTGTCCTTAGACGATTCTGCATTCCGCACCGAACTATTCGCTAGAATTTTATCTTCCACCCACGGGAACAGACCAGGGCTTCATAACGCCAATTGGACTCAAAAAACGACGTTTTTCTATAGCTGGAAAAACGTTCAGGTAGATCTATGGGAGGGGATGCTCTATGATCTCGATCTCGATTTGCTGAAGGGCTGCCGTCCCTTGTTAGAGGACATCATTCCTTATGATCTTTTGAAAACTCTGGATGTTGTAACACCAGGTGTGATCGAAACAGCCGATGGCTCGTTTCATGTGGAATATCAACTAGGTAAGTATGAGTACACTCTCAAAGTTTGGCGCGTTATTGATGGCACATTGTTCCGCTGTGTTGAGGCACAGTGTGTCCAGGGCGCGTTAAAACCAGATCAAATAGACAAACCGCTTTGGCTTGAGGAAAATCAAAACCAAGATGCTTCCGATCTCCGCCTTCATACCGATGCAGAAGAAACTTTCATCATTCGAAAGGAAGACCTCAAAAATCCGTATTCATCCTTTGCTGTGCACTCACAACAACTTGAAGACGGCAAAGTCCTAAACTTTGTCCATCCAGAAAAATTTAGGGCAAGTCTCGGTGCGATATTGGGATTCTCTCCCCTTATCTTGGGTCTAACCGATAGCGATAGCCAGCAGCTAAAGCGCTTTCAGCTGGATCTAGGCAGTAAAAAACTAACCTTCGATGTTAAAGAAATAAACGGCGAATTGCGAGCCGTTCGCGAAAAATCCGACCCTGAAGAATGGATCGCTCCTATACAAGCCGACCCTGCTGTAGAGGGCTTGGGAGCGTGCTTAATTCTGGAAAACAAATGGTCACGTCGAGTCATTACGTTTGGCTATCAATTCAATGCAGCGGCGATCGAGAGAGTGTCTTCTTACGTAAACGTTGAGCCAGGTCCACGTCGCTGGTGGGAAATCATTTCCGGCCAAGTGGTCGCTAGTGTCACCAACAAGGTGAAACATGAGTTTACAATACAAGAAGACGGCCACCTGACCAGCGCAAGCACCGAAAGCATGGTCTATCTCCTGCTACAATACTTAGCCCAAGGGAACAGAGAAAAGGCCAACCGAGTTGCTGCCGATTTAGAAATGCGCTGCCGAATGGACGCTATTCCTGCCGATGCCGCCAAAGCTCTTCTCCCCCTAGCCCTTGTGCCCGGTAACTTCGAAGGGATAGCCACTATTCGCCAACGATTGTTCGCCTTATTAGAAGAAAATTACTACGTACATGAATCCACAGCACCTGACTTTGAGCCATCTACAAAAATAACGACGATCATGCTTGTGGTCACCGCTCTGGACTTGCTCCAAATGGATCCAGACAAAGCTGTACGTCCAACGATCTCGAAAGATCAAGAATTGTTTCTGTTCCTCAGACTGTTTAGACTCGCCGGTGAACTCTTTCATAGTCCCGCTGTCTCTGATCTTGGACTTCCCAAAAGTATCGGTTCCTATTCTCTAGCCATCGGAGAAGCCGCATTCTTGATTTCAGGGTTCTCCCCACGCCTATTGGCGCGATTCAAAGAGCTCAGGAAAGAGTTCGGTGGAGATCAATCTCCTGCCATCAAACGCTTACTCCGTGGCGTAGAAGTCGGAATGAAATTTTGGAAGGCACCCGGCGCATCCGGCCCAGGTCTTCTAGACGATGCTTTATCTACAGAAGGCGACGGACGCCGCATTTTACGTTATGTGCTTGATTCACTCATCAAAGACACGCGATCCCTGGATTTCAAAAATATGGCTCTAAAAATGAAGCCTGTCGTTGATCTGCCGCCCCTGCAAATCGCGAACCTGAATGCCGATATTTTTATAGAGAATTTTGCCTCCTATTTCGCGATCGCCAAAGGAGACATGCCAGGCCAGCGTGAAAATCTGGCTGAGCTGCTCACTTTGCTTCAAGGTGGGTGGAATCCTTCTACCGCAGCTTTAGTTCGTTATCTCCATGTTGTGAATTCTCATCCGACCCTAGAGAAATATGTGTTGAAGTATATCGTCCCTAGCACAGAGACGCTTATTAAGGCGCTAAATAGGCCTGAGAACCAAAGAGAAGGTCAATTAGAAGAGTTTTTTACCGATTTACGAAACAGCACATTTACTATTGAAGTAGGATCTATGGTTGGTTCTCTCATTGTAAAGGCGACTACAAAAACCGCCGTAAACATGGTTCAAGGAGCTACTGTCAAAGCTTACAACCTGATTAGTGGAAATGGTGAGGCTGAACCGGCACACTCTGAGATAGAAATCGTCGAGCTCCCGCCCGAACCCCCTGTAGCTGAAAGAATTTCTCTCAATGATATTAACGAAGTCCAACTCCCTGAAATAGATGATTACTACGACAATCTCCTCAATACGCTCTACGAAATTGCCTTCGTCACCACCACACGCGCTGCACAACACCCACACGTTCAATTAGAACCTTGTCCCACCAATCCTCATGTAACGGAGCACATCAATAACAGCCTCGCCAATTTCTACGAAGAAATGCCCGCACGACATCTGTCCATCCTAAAAAACAAGCAAGCGCTCTGGGATCTTTCACTCTCTCTTTCAAGAGCTGTAGCAGGTCTAGAAAAGGGATTGATGCAGGAGAGAAAGGCTCTCATGGACGCTGTGAACCGTTTTCCACGCCAGGGGTTCCCTTTTACGTTCGAAGAACTATGCGGCTTTTTGATTGATGGCGACTTCAGTCCCATTGCACAGGTATGCAACATGCGTATCGAGGATTTAGAGGCCCTAAAAACTCTTGAAATCGCTCTCCTCAGACACGTTTTCGCTTTCGGTCGCTTAAAACAGCTGCAAAGAGTCGCTGGCCATATGCAAAAATGCCTGGATACCGAATCTGAAGATCAGTTCGTAGAAGAGATCGAGCTCGGTTTAGACCAACTACTCGCACGACGCCAGTATAAACCCGACGATCTGCCCATACAGCAGCTTCGATTGTGGGCCGTGTACGAAATGATCACAAATAAACTCATGTGGAAATGCCAAATCGATGTCCTGCAGGAAGATCTAAATAATGGCCTCAAAGAGCTGCTGATGTCTTTTGGCAAAACATCCTGCATCATCCCTCTCAAAGCCCGTCAAGAGGCCGACGGACAACATGTCGTCGTCGTCGGCTGGCCCAAAGGGCAAGAAAGACCAAACACAGAGCAAGTATCAAAACTCAATGCTCGACTTGGTCAAGGCTCTCAAGTTCTCCATATGTCCCGCAGTGCCTCACTCTCTAATGAACGTTTACTGGCCCTCAACATAGTCTTACAACGAGTAATGACTGAAGGCGAAATTCTCCACCTATCCCAACGCGATGGACAAGCCTGGGACCTTAGATTTCTCCTCACGCTCTACAATCTAAGCAATGGTCGCTATAAAGACGACCTAGTCGCGGATTTTGAAAGTGTTGCAGAAGGGCTTCGCCAATTCCTTCGCACACTGCGCGAAAAAGGCATCCTGAACGGTGATGAACCACACGAACAGTTTCACCCGCGCAAAAATGAACTCAATTATCCTGTAGGTCCTCCATCCACGATTGCCCCACAGCTAGTTGAGATCATCGACCTGTGTTCAAAAGAAGTCATCAGCCTCCCAAGTCTGAGGGACCTGATTCTCACCAACGAGATGGACCTCATGACTCCGGAGATCTATCAAGATTCAGTCCTTCCAACCTTAGCAAAGATCATTGCCAACATGGGCCGATGGGATCTCAATGATGATGATCGGAAGATGTTCGTTCTCTTCCTTACCGACCAACCTATTCCTGTTGAGTCTTTACGAAGGCTGTCCACTAACACTGACGAATATCGCTTGATGTGTATGGTCAAAGGTATGCTGACGAAGAATATTCCCACTGGAGTATGCGACAAAGGGGTCGATAAGGACTTCGGTCTATTTGAGGAAGGAGATGACAGACACGCCCATCCCTTTGAAGGCGCGTCAGAACCAGACTATGATTCCGATATCCGCAATCCCTTTGAAGGCCTATTCAAAACCTATGTGTCCTATTACTGCAATGGCCTAAAGTTAAACGACGCCGACAAACTGGTTTGGAGTTTACTTTTCCAAGCAAAAAGAGAGGCAAACCTGGGCGGCAACAGCAATTCTGCCCAAATCAAATTAGATAAGTTTTTGCCTAAGGTCACGCTTAAACAATGGAAAGAAAAAACCCCAGAAGAGCGCAACCTCATCTTAACGAGTCTATTACATGACGAGGAGGCGATTAGCATCTTCATCGTCGATCGTGTAGCCCAAAATATTCGTTATTGGGAAGGAAATCTCAGTTCCAACGCCCACAATTGGGACTCGATGTTTAACAAGAAAAAACGGTTTCACACTACAGGCACACCCTATAACTTGGGTTGCTGCCCAACTGATATTGAACATCTTCTCGACCCCAAAACGCTGGGACAATCCGTTGATATCGCCGCAAAAAAAATCGACAGAATCGAGTACCTTACGACCACACGCCCAAAAGAGATCTTAGATGAAGTTCTCACAAACTATTTCACAGATCCTGAGCAAAACCACACCTCAATCGAAGATGGAGCAGGCTACTTTAAAGGCTTAAAACCCATCGAAGTCGCCAAACGTATGGCCGAATTCTGCCGCCAAAATAACCGTACCGATATCAAGGTCATCGTCTTCTATCAAAAAGACACTAACGCTAATTCCAAACGCGAATATGTACAAATGGCCTTGCATGTAGAATCCGAACGTGTCGAGTTGCTAGCTCATTGCTCCAGCCCGCCTCACGAACGACTCACCTACTATGACGAAATTCACTGCTTCGGTGCTGATATCCCACAAAAAGGAAATGGACGCTCCGTTATCCTCGTTAACAGGTTTACACCTATCTACGCATTCATGCAGTATCTGTTCCGACATAGAGGAATCAAAAAATTCACCAAAATCCTCGACGCCCTCTCAAAAATCAACTTCGACCGTACACAAAAATCCACGATTGTAATGAAAGCGTTCGACTACGAAGCGCTCTTTGGTAGTATCCAAAACAAGGCCGACCTATTCGTCTTTTTAAAGAACGCATTGCTTCAGCAATTGACCAGTGTATTGGATGACAACTGCGTATCCTATCGACAGCAACTCCACAACGTCGTTCGATCCGCTCTTTATGATAAAATTCTGCACGCTCGATCAGTAAAAGAAATGGTTCAGCTATTCAAAGCATTCCAAAACGTATTTATTACGACTGAAAAGTATGACCCCATCAAAATGTACGGCCTTCAAGCTGTCAATCTACCTGCTGATGATGTAATCAAAGCACAACAAAAAGAAATCTACGACCTAATTAAGGACGGTCCTTGCCTGACTGATGCGGAAAAAAACAAACTCCTAAAGGACATGCAAGAGCTTCCGGTTCCGCCCCTGACACCCACCCTGCGCGTATATACAGACGGTAGTAAAATTCACTTCGATATTCTCGATGCCAACCAACTGGTCAGCATCGAACAAGTGAATGCGCAGGAATCCGAAGCTGAAAGCGAACTCATGCAAGAATCGCAAAATCAGCTGCAAGCCGGCAAATCACGTGAGATGAAAACCGAATATCCAGAACAACCATGGCCTGAGGCTATCGGCACTGACATTGTATTAAATAATTGGAACAAACAGTTTGTTCTACCCATAGAAGCACGTGCAACTTTTGAAGTAAAAGCCCTGTCAAGTTGGGGAAATTCCCTACTTAAGAAGGGAAATTCCCTATTTAAGAAGGGAAGTTCTATCCTTCAAGGCTTTGGGGTAGATCTTAACGCAAATCAAGAAACCATACCGCCCATATATTCTCTCTCCGCAGCAGCGGAAGATGCAAAAATGGCCGATTTGAAGGCACTTGCTCCTCATTTTGATCCACGAATATGGGTAACCAATAACTTCCTACCGCTCTCCCACTCCCACCTACAGCCAACAGAGCTCGGAAGTGACCTGCAAAAACCTCTTGAACAAGCGCTGATCTATGCCATCGAAGAAAATGGAGTCTATCACATACAACACATCGGCTGCCTTTCTGGTCCCGAAGGAACCATTTGGCGCAAAAAACTCTTTCAAAGCCTTCCTCAAGACCATCACAAGGTATTTCTGTACGATGTAGGCCTCAGAGACCAAGCCGCAGGCAGCGCCATTAATCCCGACTTGCTACTCAACAATCCCGCATTCCTCCTATTGGAATGCCAGCTCAATTTCATTCACGGCAACGGCCACTACCAAAAGGAACAATTTGCCGTACTAGAAACGTGGCTAAAAAAATGTGGAATCCTCAAAGCTGAAAGAGCCTTCAAGCACATCTATGCTCAGAAACACTCCTCTGGCGATTACAAAACCACCACCATCGCCGCCATCTTCCGCAAATTAAAAAATCAAGACCGACGTGAGACGATGATGGAATAGATTTAGTTAAAGGAACCTGCGCCTAGCAAACCATACGCGTCGAAATGCGTGAGGGGGTTGTTTTTGACGTAGGCATAAAGGTTAGGACCGTCGGCGAAGCCGATGGGATCGGGTGTGGTTCATATTACACCGAGAGATTCGCCGCACGTATTTAACGCGAGTTTTGGATAAGCCAGTCTTGGAAATAGCTTAAAGTAAGTGATTTGAGTTTAAAAAACTTCACAGGTTCAGGCCAAGATAAGTTTTTGTGATTATGCAATTGATAACAAGCTCATTACGACAGGAAGACCCTCGTAGAGGGTTTCTATAGTTCGGACATTTTGATTCTCGAGCATCATTTATAATGAATCCAGAAGAAATTATGTAAGCCGCTGGCTCACCTTCGTCGTCGATAAATTGATATAATTTATATGGATTATCCGTAGGAATAATTTCATAAACGCTTTTCATCGCTTTGTTAAAAACAGCTTGGTCTTCAGCTTCACAAATATCTATTATCTTCCAATTACTGAAAATGCTAAAAAAAACGCAATCAATGAATCTGAGTTTCAATAATTTTTCATTCCAACACTCAAGAAAAATTATTAGATCACCATTTGAAGATTGATAATTCACAATTCGTGAATCAGCTAAGCTCAAACTGTAATTTATTGAATGTCTCAATCCCATATTGAGCCTCTATTTATAAGTTTGGAAGAATTCGCCCGGTCTGAAACCGGTCTCCTTCACTACACCATCTCTCCATGCCCCTGAATGTCTTCAAATTCCCAGTGCGCATATCGACTTATTTTTAAGGCCAATTCGTGCCATGTCTCTGCGTCAAAAGACTCAATTAAAGTTTTCATTCTGTTATAAACGAGATTAAAATTATAATCTAAAACAATTAAAAAATTTCTACCAAATAGCGAATTAGTCGATTTTAAAGCCGCCATAAACCAAAGAGGTGTTACCACCTCAACAGCAAAAATTTCTTCACCCGGTTCGTCGACTGGACCGATGGCAAATTCAATCAACAAGCTGTAAGCATCAGTGTCTGGCCTAAAGTTACGAAGATCATCTGTCTCGGGGCTACTGAACGATTTAATTTTTGCTTTCACTCGATTTCCCCTGCGTCTAATACATTTAAATGAGCATTACTTTGCCATTGTTTACTAATTTGGTCTTCAAATTTTTTCTGAAAAACTTCTCGGTAGCGTGCTTTTAGATCTTCGACCTCATCCTTATTGGGATTAAAGATATCGTGATAGGAGAAAACTGGATTACCCTCGACGGTGCCTGACGTATCGGCGCGTACGCGATCCGAGGCAGGCTGCATGGTTGTCTGCAAAGT
>CAWBNS010000007.1:0-12602 GCA_963790215.1 uncultured Chlamydiae bacterium | reverse complement strand
GGGGTGGGCTACATTTAGAAACCCTCTACGAGGGTTTTATTATCGCAAACAATTCACTACCATTACATACGCATCAAAAAAAACCATCTTAGCCTGATGCGTATGGGATGAACAGGATAAATAGTAAATCTCAATTAATTTTAACTATTTTTAATTCTATCCTGTTTATCCTGTTATCCTGAAGAAAAAAAGAAAAAATTGCGTTGTCGAAAATCGACTATCCAGATCATTTCTTCAACTACCAGGTAGCATTCAGTTTTTTCAATTCGGTTTGGGCATCGACGTTACCCATACGCGCAGCTTTTTGATAATAATCCAAACCTTTTGGTGCATCGATTGGCACACCTAGACCATAGGTATAGACACGCCCTAAATTATAGAGACCGTATTGATTGCCTGCTGCTGCAGCCTTTTCATACCAGGCTCGCGCTTGGTCGGGACTTCTGTCTACGCCCTTTCCTGTTTCAAACATGAAACCCAAATTATTCTGAGCCCCAGACTCGCCCTGATCTGCCGCTTTTCTAAATAGATCCAACGCTTTGCTGTAATCCATCGGCACACCTTCGCCGTTGAGATAGAGCCAGCCTAGGTTAGTCTGACCAAGAGAAAAGTTTTGATCGGCCGCTTTCTGATACCACTGCACAGCTTGCGCTAGATCTTTGGTAACGCCCTGGCCATTTTGATACAACCACCCCAGGTTCACTTGCGAAGCGGAAAATCCCTTTTCCGCAGCTTTGCGATAGAGTTCTGCAGCTTTCGCCAAATCAACAGGAATGCCTTCCCCCGTTTGATTCATCCATCCTAAATTATTCTGTGCCTGAGTGTTACCCTGGTCAGAAGCCTTAGTATACCACTTCAGTGCCTCCTGCGGATCCTTGGTGACACCCTTGCCTTGTTCATACATGAATCCAAGGTTCGCTTGTCCGTTGGCGTTTCCGCTTTCGGCAGCTTTGCGGTACCACTTCACTGCCTCAGCTAAATCCACTGACACGCCTTTGCCGTTTTCGTACATCCAACCAAGATTTGTTTCAGCTTGTGGGTTTCCTTGATCAGCAGCTTTTTTATACCATTGAACGGCCAAATTATAATCTTGGGGAACACCATAACCAAAGGAGTACATCCATCCCAAATTTGTCTGAGAGAATGGCTCGCCTTTGTCAGCACCTTTTTGGAACCAGCTCACAGCTTGTTGATAATCTTTTGGTACGCCCCAACCGTTATAGTAAAACCAGCCGAGATTATTCATTGCAGCAGGAACACCTTCGTTGGCTGCCTGTTGGTAGTACTCAACGGCTTTTGCGTAGTTTTTCTCGACAACATTTCCATTTTCATAGAGATAGCCGAGGCGTTGTTTAGCCTCTGCCGAACCTTTCTCTGCCGCCATCTGATAATAGCGCAAGGCCTGAGTATAATCGACTGACACACCTTGTCCAAAGTAGTACTTGTCACCGGTTCCAAGCAACTCTTGCGGACCCATACCGAAAGCTTCAGTAGTAGGCGGTGCGGAAGGTGGGGTAGAAGGAGGCGTGGTCGGCTGAACATCAGCCTGAATCGACGCAAAGCACAGAATACCCAACGCAGTTGTACAAAACTGAACTCTCTTTCGAAGACGTATGTAATCCATGCCTTACCTTCCTTTAGGTTAATAATCTATTTGCGATTACTTGCTTTTATTAAATCGATCATTCACAACTCGCCAGTCGATATTATCAAAAAAGGCGTCGATATACTTAGCCCGGTCCAGTCCATATTCGGTTATGTAAGCATGCTCAAACACATCCATCATCAAAAGTGGAGTCCCACCAGCTAAATGTCCTAGATCATGTTCATTGATCCAGGTGTTCACTAGTTTCCCCGTCTCAGGATCGCGATAAAGAACAGCCCAGCCCATCCCGCGAATTAGTCCGGTCGCGGCGAAGTCTTTTCTCCAGGCATCGTAGGAACCAAATCCATCCGAGATCGCTTTATAGAGCTCGGAATTCTTATCTGGTTTTCCATCCCCGCCCAAGCTGCCGAAGTACAGTTCATGCAGCCGCATACCATCCCATTCCCATCCATACATACGCTTTAGGCCTGCGTACTCAGGACCTCGATCTTGCCCACCCTTAGACAGATCGCTGATTTTCTGCTGAAGCAGATTTGCATTCTTTACATATCCCTCATAAAGCTTGAAGTGCATCTCAAGCTGGTCTTTTGAGAATCCCTTCATTCCAATAAGGTGGGAAAAATCTTTAGGTTTGTATTCAGCGTTAGCGGCTGCAGCCTGCGCAGGCCCCTTGTCTGTCACCGCAGAAACACATGTTGTCGCAGTTAGAATTACCAGCGCACAAGTCGTGAAAGCTCTCTTCATTTGTCTTACCAATCCTGTAAAATGCGTAATATAGATTTTTTTCAATCTACTCCGTACTCTAACCGGTGACGTCAATATTGGGCAAGGTACACCCGTTCAGAGGTAAGATTTCATCGTGCCCGTGCCCGGTTTCGATGCTTGTTTCGGGCACGGGCACGAACTAGTTTGATTTACGTCCCCTTCACCGCCTCAGCAAAATGAAGAAGATCGTTCGGCCTGCCAAATACAATGACCAGATCCTTAGCTTTTATTACAGTATTAGTTGACGGGTTCGACATCACATGCGTACCGCGTCGAATCATCAGAATCGTGACGCCATAATGGCGACGTATATCCATATCTAACAACGACCTACCAACCAGAGACGAACCCTCACCCACGCGGAAGACACCAATGTCACTGTCCACAACATTCAGCTTTAAATCCGCCAATGTCGCCTTATGCAAAGACAGACGCCGCAACGCCTGATAACCGCGTGACCGCACCTCTGTAACAAAATGCTCAATTTCATCATGAGGAATCAAATACTTCCGCAGAACACGAGTAAAAATCTCAACAGATGTTTCGAACTCTTCCGGGATCACGTCATCAGCGCCTAAATCAATCATCGGCTGCATCTCATTGACATAGCGCGTTCGGGCCGCGATATAGACCTTCCCACTCTTCTCGCGAATCACCTCGACCATCCGCCGACCTGCAATCGGATCATTCACCGCAATTACAACAATACGTGCTTCTTTTATATTCACCTGCTCCAGAACTGCAATCTGCGTCGCATCGCCAAAAAAGATGTGCCGTCCCTTCTTTCTCTCTGTTCTCACCGTCTCTGGATTCATCTCAATCACCGCGTACTGAATCCCAGCCAAATCCGCAGCCCAAGCAAGATTCCGTCCACACACACCAAAGCCAATGATCACCACATGGTCCTTGAATGTGACGTGAGGTACTGGAGGAGAGAACGCCAATGAACCCCTCCTAATTCGTGCAGGCCACCCCCATTTGAGCAAACCATCCGCTACTGCTGGCGCGATGGACATCAACAAAGGCGTCAGTACCATGGTCAGTAAAGATACGGCCAAAAACATCTGATAATCAGTACCTTGTACCAATCCCATTTGCGACCCTACGCTCGCCAAAATAAACGCAAACTCCCCCACTTGACCCAGAGCTAATCCCGTCAATACCGCGACTCTCAAAGAATATCCAAGAAGCAGTACACACAACGTAACAAGCACACTCTTCAGAACAACCACGCCTAACGTCGCCGAAACGGTTAAGAACAAGTTATGTATCACGAAGTTCATGTCCAATAACATGCCGATAGAGACAAAGAAAAAGCTCGTGAAGATCTGCTGAAAAGGCAGGATGTGCCCCACAGCGTGGTGGCTGTACTCTGACTCAGCAATAATTAACCCCGCGAGGAACGCACCTAAAGCCAAAGACAACCCAATATTCGCGGTCAGCCAAGCCACAGAAAAGCAGATAAATAAAACAGAAAGCAAAAATAGCTGACTATTGCGCGTACGGGCAATTTGAAATAATAGCCAGGGAACCACCTTCTGCGCCGCTAACAAAACTCCTAGAAGGATCAAAATCCCCTTTCCAAAATGCACAAGCAAATCCACCGCCTGCACCTCGGTAGTCCCAGCCAAAAACGGTGTGACCAACATCATCGGCACCACAGCGATATCCTGGAAGATCAAGATCGCCAACGTCAGCTGCCCATGCAGCGTACCCATCTGCCCCTTATCCTGAAGCAACTTTAACACTATCGCCGTACTACTAGCCGATACCAAAAATCCGTTGAATAGTGACGCACCCCATGAAGCCCCAAACAAATGATGTGACAAAAATGCGACCGTAGCGACCGTAAACACCACTTGCGCCAAACCACCAAGAAATACCTGCTTCTTGATCCTCACCAACTGCTTTAACGAAAACTCCAGACCAATCGTGAACAGCAACAGCACCACACCGATGCCCGCTATCACCTCAACCTCTTCCAATCCCTTGATCAGCCCAAAACCGTGTGGACCACTAATCACACCAGTGAGTAACAACCCCACAACCGTAGGTACATGCAAACGCGCACAGACCAACAGCACCGCTATCGATAAGCCGAAAATCGTCACTACGTCTCTTAAAAGAGGGATCTCTTCCATTGACTGTTCACCGAATACACTAATTCGTGCCCGAGCCCGTGTGCGTGCCCGTGTGCCCGATTATTCTGTTAAGGACTCTTAAGTCTTTTTATCGGGCTCGGGCACGCACACAGGCTCGGGCACGAAATGGGCAATGGTCCTTTATCAAAAACTTTTCATGACCATTAACCGCGCACCATAAATAGTAAATTTTGTTTCGATAAAATCAAATGGATAGCTTTCCATGCCCCCAAAATGACGAAAACGATAAAAAGGAATCAACTGCATAGCCCACCCTTGATGGGTAGAACCATATTGAAAGGGAAACTCCACATCGTATTGCCATTCACTTTTGATCCGAGATTTGGAATCCTCAACCCCAGGGTCATGAGTAAGTTCATCCCAACCATTCGTCGCATAATGAGCTTTGAACGTAAAACCATAATAAAAACGATCGACTAAATTACAAACCAAGTAAAAACCATATCCAATAAAATCAAAATGATCATTAAATGTTGTTGTCATAGGAGACGGAGCCACAAATTTGTTCTCACACTCATACTTTCCCCCACAGATAAAAGGCACCAATTGAAAACGATTAAAATTAGCAGCGATATTATAACCTAATCGACCTTCAACCTCTTTTTCTGTTAAGCGAGAATCAATTGTCCGGCCGCTCGCCGTATGCCCGTGCAAGCGCCCCGTTGCATACGTACCCTCTAAACCCCAGTAAACACCTTTAGGACGCCATCTCTCCACACAAGCCTGAACGCCGCCCAACACACCCTGTTGGTTGCTACCGCCTTCTTTAGTACGCTGCAAATGATAGACTGTCGGACCAACAGAAATCCGGTAAGGTCCTTCAAAAATCGTGATCTCATTCCCATTCAGCGAAGCAAAAGACAGCAGCCCCACCCAGCAAACCAACCAATAATAGAATCGCACTACGCCCCCTAAACAGAAAAAAAGAGCTACGGTTATAGGAGATCCGCCACACCCTGTCAAGAAAACGCTCTCTTGACAAATTTGCAAACCGAAGGGTAAAAATGCCCAAAACTCTTATCTAGCGGAGGAAACCCACCATGTCTACAAAAATTTCAACTACTCTCTTGGCGATCTACATGATTCTCTGCTGTCCATCCATAACCCACGCATCCAGTGAGGAAAACTGGAGCCCCCGTGACTATGATCTCGTCACCTCACAATCTGAAGCTGATGACATTAAGTACGTCGTCACCACCATGGGCAATGCAAACAACGCCCTCACCTATGTCGCCCTTTTAGGAAAACGCGGCGAGCTCAAAACACGCGGCGACAGAATCGATAACGTACACCCACTGCGATTTCTCGCTTGCGTATTCAACGACGAACAAATGAAAGTCTCCATGCGTAACATTCAGAAAAATATGACCTGGAAAAACTTTCTCTACGGAGAAGATCAAAACGGCGGACTAGCCGCCAGCTTTAATGAAGAAGCCAACCGCAATAACCTCCGGCCTGAGCAAATTCATGACTTTACCGACGCCTTAGGTGTCAATTTCGATAAATACTACCGCCTAATGCAAAACCGCCAATGGGAAACCGTTGTCGTGTCTCTCATTCAGGACGTACCTCGCAAAGGCGACTACCGCAGAAACGATTATTAACAATTAAGAGGACGACATCTTATCCACAATATATTTTGAAGCCACTTTATGCATTTTTGTAAACACAGAGGCACAGAGAACACAGAGAGAGAATTAGAATTAAGTAATATCTCCATTACTAATAAGTTAATCTCTCTGCGCTCTCTGTGCCTCTGTGTTTAGAAAAATGCATAGGGTGGCTTCAAAATAGATTGTAGATAGATATCATCCTGTTCATCCTGTTATCCTGAAAAAAAATAAAAATCATTCATTCTTGCTTGCGTATGTAACCTTCCTGAAATTTGGATAAGCCAACAAAAACAGCAGAAAATAACACTCCAGAAAGCCACGAATCTCCGCAACACGTCCAAACAATAACCACAACGGACCAAGAACAACTAGCGCCAACAATAGGCAGTATCTAAGCACCGTAGGCCGTTGCTTCCAACCAATCATCACAGCCGTCGCCATAACGACCAACTTCATCCAAGTCGCCAGCAACACAATGGATGGCGTACGCGCAAACAACAAATTATTCAAGAGCTGGCTCTCCAATGCCACCCCCGCGTGATCCGCATATACAAACCGTAACCAAATGATCACCGTCAAATAAATCACGCACTGCATTACCCAATCCCACCAGCACCTCTGATCCCAGGTATAAATCACATAAAAACCAATCAGAAGAACAGCCGTCTCCTTATTCCACGCCGCCAAAATTAACAGCAGATAATAAGCCAACCGTTGCCCCCTCACCATCGCCAAAAAGGCAAAAGGGAAAAGTACCACCGAGACCGGATCATAAAGCTGCCCATGGAAATCAAAAAGAATCGGAACAAAAGACAGCCCTATCAGTCCCCATAAATGAGCCCATCCCGAAGTCTCAGGATAGAAATCGCGGACCAACGCCTGCAGTGCCCAACCCAACCCTGCAAAACAAAGAACCGCCAACCAAGAATAGAGAATCCATTCTTTTGCGAGTCCAGCAGGCGTATGACTGCGCTGCAGCTCCTGCTCCATCCAGTCACGCCAACGATACTTCTCGTACACCGCAAATACGGAATCCGGCACAAGCACGCTCAGCCAACGGGTAAGCTGCGGCGTCAATGCACGATAAACAAACGGTCGCGCCGCCTCACCCCTGACCATCGCGGCAAAAGCATAGCGCGAATCCGCATTGATACCCGGTGGATTACTAAAAACCGTAAACACATTGGTTGCAATAAACAGGTAACACCAAACCAGAAAAAAATAACGAACCCTGCTAGACATCAGAATCCGTCGCCCTCGAACGACTTAAGCACCCTTTCGAATGCCTCAGGAGGCACCTTAACCTGACCAGAGTACGCCGTGTCTAGGGAGTAGATGAGGAACAACAAAAACGCCATCGACATCGCTAAAATACCCGCCATAAGAAGATGAGTCGTCAAATTTTCTAATCCAAAAAACCAGAGGAACGACACCATTACCAATGCCCCTACAACCAACAACGTCCACATCTCGAAACTTAACGACTCCGTTCCGCCCATTAGCCTTTGTAAGCGCGCGCCCATCAGAGAATTCAATTTTCCTACAGACTCCGCATACCAGATCTCCTGCTGCTTAGTTGCCGGCTCGACCGCATAATAGGCATCCCAAATTCCTAATAGACTCGCCTTCGCCGCTGCACTCGTCTCCTTATTCGTCATGGTTGGCCACTCAATAGCGATCACCGTCTGACCATAGCCAGCGATCGCCTTCCGGATCGCGATACGATCCTTCTCAGAGAACACCTGAGCATCCCGATAGAGCTGAGCCAAAAAACTAGCTTCAATTTCAGAGTCAAGACGCACATCATCAAAGTGCTGTTGAACATTGACCACCGTAAACCCCAACAGAACTCCATACAATACACCTAGATTGGTGTAGATAAAGCCCGCCACATCATGATGCTCCCTGAGCTTCTGATGACTCACACAACGACGAACAACCAAAATACCCACAGCAGCAAACAAAACAAACACCAGCACAAAGGTCAGTGCCCCTAATCCCCACGGCAGCGCTTCCAGAGTCTCAAATAGATCCATAGTTCTGACCCATAGCACATTCATTTAATATAGAAAACCCTTGAAAATGTCATTTTGGACTGGTACTCTTTCGAGTTCGCTGAGTCCGAATACTCAACTAGGAGAATGAACATGTTACGTACAATTTTGGGGGCAATTTTAGCGGTAACGCCACTAGCAGCTGCTTCTCAAACGTTGGAGACTTCGACCCTTATTGAGACGATTGCAAAAGTAGAACCACTGATGTAAAATGATAAGCTTAGCCTATTCACCCTGAATTCACCCTGAAGCTATAATGTCTGATGAACTAGATACTTTAAAATTTGTAGCCAATCGTTTAGATCAAGCAGGAATTCCCTACATGCTCACGGGTTCATTTGCTGTGAACCTCTACGCTACACCACGAATGACGCGGGATATCGACCTTGTTATTAATATCCCCAGCTCTAGGATTGATAAATTTCTTTTCGTCTTTCAAGATGACTTTTATATAACTCGCGAGGATATCCAGGGCGCCGTATCTAGTCACGGGATGTTTAACATTATTCACAATGATACGATTATAAAGATCGACCTGATTATTCGAAAAGACACCGAATATCGACTCACAGAATTCGAGCGAAGACAACAAGTACAGATTGCTAATGCATTAATTTGGGTCGTTGCCCCCGAAGATTTAATCATTTCTAAACTTCTATGGGCAAAAGATAGTTTTTCGGAAATGCAATTTAAAGACATTAGAAACTTAATAAGCTCTTTAAATAATTTGGATGAAACCTATTTATCTAATTGGATAGAGAAATTAGAATTATCGAATGTCTATAAAAAGGTGTTCTTATGAATGATACATGCCCCGAAATAGAAGACAAAGTGCGTGATATGATGCGTCAAAAGAGTCCGTATGAGCGACTTAGAATGGCATCATCGATGTATGACACTGCTAAGCATCTTGCTACATGCGGTATTCTTAAAGATAACCCCAATATTTCCAGATTGGATCTTCAGCAAGAACTATTTGTTAGATTTTATGGTCAGGATTTTACGCCAATCAAGTTAGAAAAAATTCTCCAATATTTCAAAGACAGGTTATGGATCCAAAAAGGTCGTTCGATGAAATAACCCTGCTCAACGCGAAACTGCGAGGCGCCCTTTGGTAAAAAACCGAACGTATCCACATAGGCTGTCAGTCGACCCAAAACAGATCCCGTAAAGGGATCTTCGGGAATTCCTACCATGGACGCAAAACATCGCATGTGAAATTGATTTTTTTGATCAAAAGTCTCTGCAGAAAATAAACACAAAGCAACAATCTCATGTTGCTTAGAAAATTGGGCGAAGGATCAGCAAAAAAAACTTTTTTCTTTTTTTTCAGGATGACAGGATGAACAGGATAAAAAAATAGTTTTAAATTCGTTTATGAATGGTGCGATTTTCCTACTATCCTGTTCATCCTGTCATCCTGAAAAAATAAAAATAAAATCGCCTCAGAATGTCCTGTAGACCCACAAACCAAAAAACTTAATTACGCTTGAGACCATCGCGCCAGGCAATCGCTTCCAGTTCAACCCGCACAGCATATACCCACTCCAATCACCGACCCATTCATTATAAAAATTGACATTTTTATTAGATATTGGTATCATTTGATGCTAAAATAAGATACGAAGAGATCTGAATGCAAGATAAGCGCCCTTCAGAACGAGAACTGATCAAACGACTAAGTCAGGCAAAGAAGTGTCTAACAGATCGACATGGGTTATTTGCTAATGCCTCGAAGCCGTGGGCGAGTTAAACGATCTAGACATCGGAGATTCAAATGATGTTTGGCTGTTGATTAGGGAATTGCTTCAGGAAATTTTTCCCAAGGACTACAGAGGAACAAGGCCCCCACAAAAGTCCTATGAGAAAATAACAATGGGACTTGAATTATTCGCGTTCAGCTGGTGGAGTCCAAAATGTGCCAAGCAGATGTATATTAAATTTATTTTAAAAGGTGAACATTTTTTTTACGTTTCGTTACATCAAAGCCGCTCAACGGAACAAATAGGAGAAGTCTAAAATGAAATGCCCAAATTGCGATTGCGAGAAGTTTGAGTCAAAAAATGTCCGCTTCAACCCTGAGATAAAGGGGGAAGAAATTGATGTGGTCGCGCCCTCGTTTGTTTGCACCAAATGCCAAATGCCTTTGATGGATGGGGAACAAATGAATGTGTTACGAAGAAGTGCTGCTGATAAATATCGCAAAAAACACCATCTTTTAACATCAGAAGAGATTATCAAATATCGTGCTTCCCTAGGAATGTCTCAGGCTGCTTTTGCTAACTATCTAAAAGTTGGAGAAGCAAGCATCAAACGATGGGAGACTTACTATGTTCAAGATATCGTTCAGAACGATCACATACGTTTGAAATGCGACGAAGCTTACGCGGAACTTAATGCTCTTGAAGTTCACTGGAAAAGCCACTCTTCTGATATTTACAGTGGAAATAGACCATTTTGTTTAGAGCTGTTCAAACAAGCGGTTCGATATCTGATCGGGTTTACGAAGAGCCCGTTATTTTTGAACAAAACCTTATTTTATTCTGATTTTAAGCATTTCCAACTACATGGAATGAGTATAACCGGAGCTAGGTATGTGCATTTAGAATATGGTCCGTGCCCAGACCAGTTTCAGAATATCTATCAGTTACTTCTCGCTAAAAAAATTCTGATTTCTGGTGGCCACCACATCTTAAAGAGTGTCGAAAAACCTGATCTCACTGTTTTTTCAGATTCAGAAAAAGAAGTTTTGGAATTTGTTGCGCAAATTGCACATAAAGATTGTGGCAAGAAGCTTTTAAAAATTTCCCATGAAGAACAAGCCTTTACGAAGACCGAACCTTTACAGCTGATTAGCTATGAATTTTCAAAGAATTTAAAGATTTAACTCTAGATTCTCTGCCAATCGACTTCCTTGAAACCTGTCAGTCCGATGTCTTTATCTAAAAGAAAAGGTCGCTTCACAAGCATGCCGTTGCTGTTTAGAAGGGTTAGAATTTCGGGAAGAGTCATCGTCTTGATTTTTTTGGATAGTTCCATCTCCCGATAAAGCAGCCCAGAAGTATTCAACAGCTTGGCAATGTTTCCCTTTTGAAAATCGAGCATACGTTGTAGCTCGTCGATCGTGGGTGCTTCTTTGGTGATGTCCTTAACCGTGAACGGGACTTTTTTGCTTTTCAGAAACTCAAGGGCCTTCTGACACGTAGAACATTTGTTGTGAAGATAGACAATCATAAGAACCCTAAAAAAACGAATGCTATTGAAAAATCATACCCGACCTATGTGGAAAAAATCTATAAAAAAATTGAAAAATAAAGGCCCAAGCAACTATCACTGTTTTTTTGCAACCGCTCAATATGAAACAAAAAATCTGGAGAAAGAATGTTTAGTTTATTTAGCAAAGGCCGTCTGTCAGCCTTCATAGCACTATTATCATTAGGTACAACGGGCTCGTTAATGGCCTGGGGGTATGGTGATTCATGCGATTGCAATAGGATGTACGTGGGAGGATTTGGTGGGGGACTCTACTCACTCCCTACCCAGATATCTCAAATGGGCACTGCATTTTTCACTGAAGCCCAAGGTGGCCCCTTAGCCGTATATGCGCACGGAAAAACAAGCTCAACGTCAACAGGATTCGGTGGGATACAGTTTGGATACGAATGGTTGAATAATCCTATAAATCTTGGATATTCAGATTGGAACATAAGCCCAACATTCGAACTAGAAGCATTTTGGTATAGTCATAAAAAACAAGGTCACCTCGCTAATCCCACGGACAGATTGGATGAACATGACTTTTTAGATTCCTTTCAACTGGATTCCGGTGTGTATCTAGCCAATGCTATTTTTTCGATAAACAATTCCTCTCTGGGGGGACTTATTCCGTATGTCGGTGGAGGAGTAGGCGCAACACGCATATACCTTCACAATGCGCAATCTATACAAACCTCTCCGCCAGAGGTGGGAGTTAACCATTTTAATACTAAGCCAAGCGACTCGACCTGGGCTTTTGCGGCTCAGATAAAGACTGGTCTTCGCTATCAAATCAGCGAATCGTTCCATGTTTTTGGTGAGTACCGCTATTTGTACGTGGATGCTAATAATTATGTATTGGGATCAACCGTAAGTCCTGGTCATCCGGCAACCTCTCCATGGAATATTAAAGTAAGGAACATCCAATATAACGCATTTGTTTTTGGCATTCAGTACGAATTGTAAAAATTAAAAAACCGAATAGTTTGTAAGAACTATTCGGTTTAGATTGTCCCTCAGCGGCCTGTTACGGCGAAACTTCTCTTAATCTAGCTCCTTTACAGTCTCAAATTTCATCTTGCCTCCTTCATTAGGAGCTAGAATATACCCGACCTCTTTCACAGCCCTTTCATTGTTGTGTAAGGGT
>CAWBNS010000006.1:0-26405 GCA_963790215.1 uncultured Chlamydiae bacterium | reverse complement strand
CACACACACACACACACACACACACACACACACACACACACACACACACAACACACACACACACACACACACACACACACACACACACACACACACACACACACACACACACACACACACACACACACACACACACACACACACACACACACACACACACACACACACACACACACACACACACACACACACACACACACACACACACACACACACACACACACACACACACACACACACACACACACACACACACACACACACACACACACACACACACACACACACACACACACACACACACACACACACACACACACACACACACACACACACACACTTGCATTGGTAGAATAGAGAATTTGGTACAAGTTCTGGCAAAAGACTCAGCGCACTCAGCGGCTCTGCCTTCTCTGCGTTTTCCACAATTCCAAGTACTTTCTGGGAATTAATATTCTCGGTAAAACCCGAGGAGATCGTATCATTGATCAGATCAGTAGGGACAGCCCTTAGTCCCCATACTCCCGTCGCTGTTGAGCGTTGCCTATATTCAGTTCTCCGCGGTATCGTGACGGTGCGTCGTGCGCACTGGATGCCTTTTTTAACGAATCAGCGTCGAGATGGCCTCGTCCGACAACGGACGCACTTGTCTTCACCCGGCTATATTCTGCTGCAACACCTCTCTTACAGTACTGGAGGATAGTTCTTGCCCGGTTTCATTCACATAGGCATTGGTGAAAAACGACCGCAGAGGTAGCAATCCTCTAGGAGAATCGATATATTTATTCGAAACGGTACGCGCAATCGTCGACTCATGCACATCTAACTCATCTGCTAGCGTCTTCATCGTCAAGGGAACAAGTTGTCCATCCGGATTCAGAAAAAAATTAGCCTGACGCCGCGCCAACGAAACGGTTACTCGATAAATAGTTTCATTTCGCTGCTGTACACTACGCTGAAGCCATTTTACAGAAGAGAGCTTATTGCGAATAAAATTACGCGTTTCTTCTGGAACCGATTCATCGTCCAACATGCGTAGATCTGCCATTCACTTTAAAAGGAGGCATGGGATCGTCATTGATCTCAACAATAAGCTCTTCGCCTTCCTGCTTGACCACAGCATCAGGCACAGTAGCTTGAGGCAACATCCGTGAAAAATCGGTCCCTGGATGTAAATCCAGTGTCGCAATGTCTGTATCGATGGCTTGCGAAATTTCTCCTGTCGTGGAGTGCAGACCCCGCGCTATATTGACGATACGTTTATGCAACAAATCATCAAAATAACCCTCTACGATGCTGTATGCAAGGCTACCTTCTCTGTTCTGCCGTCTCATTTGAATCAATAGCGCTTCCCGAGATCCCTAGCAGCCACACCTGCCGGCTCAAAAGATTGTATAACACTGAGCACCTCTTCAAGCGCCGACATCTCGACACCATTCAATGCGACAATCTCTTCCAAAGGCGTAGTCAAAAAACCTTTGTCATCTAACGAGCCACACAATAGTTCTGCCAAATGGATTTTTTTCGGATCGTCAAAGGTCTCTCGGGCTTGAATCAGAAGAAATTCATAAAGCGTCGGCACAGAAGGCACAAGGCTCTCAGCATAGTTACGGCGTTTTTCTTCCTCTATTGAATGGCGTTCAGTGAAGTCGGCATTTTGCGCAAAATGTTCCTGATAGTCTTCGTCCAACTGCTTGAAAACAGCGAAGTCATCATCATCGAAGGTTACTTCTGGAACGTTATCATCCGAAGTATCTGGTTCCCAATCTTCATCAACCGACTGCGTCTCGGCTACTTCCAGGATGGGGTTTTGCTGAATTTCCAGCTCCACCATCTGAGAGAGTTCCATGACCGGGGCTTGTAACATTTGAATTGCCTGCTGCATCTGCGGCAGCATCATCAGACGCTGGCTCTGCTTGAGGCTTTGGTCTACCCTTTGATCTATTCTGACGTCCGCCATGATAGCTCCTTAGATAGGTAGGTCTTTAATTTTACCATAATACAAGTCAGGCTTTTATACCATCCTTGACAAAATCCTCCTGGGATCCCAAGATGCGCTTGTAAGAGGATGTTTAGAAAATATGATCAGCCCGACGCTAGAGACTGAGCTGCAAACGTCTACGTTTACAGTGGTTAAAATCTTAATTGCTGACGACGATGCACTGGTACTCAGTGCTTTAGAATCAACTTTGCGACATTCTGGCTATGAACTCGTTTTGGCTAAAAACGGGACGGAAGCCCTAGATCTCCTGCGACAGCATGAGGTTGGCGTAGTGATTTGCGACCAGAATATGCCTGGAGCGGATGGGGTGACCGTATTGCGCCAAGTGGCACAGCTGCAGGTTGATGCCGCACGGATCTTACTCACAGGTAGTGGTGACCTCCACACAGCAATGCAGGCGATCAATATTGGCCAAGCTTCACAATTCCTACTAAAACCTTGGGACAACGCCTCTTTGCAACAAACCGTCGCAGAATCTGTAGAAAAGTACCGTTTGCGCCGTCAGAACAGGTTATTGCAAAAAATGATCGAGGAACAGCATCAACGCCTTATAGCAGAGCTAGCGCTGGGGTCACGTATTCAAGAAGTGATGCTCCTCGGACATGTACCCAAGGACCTCAAAGGCTTTGATGTAGCCGCCTCTACCACACCCAGCAAGGGAGTTGATGGGGATTTTTATGACTTCTTTCAGCCTGCGTCCCATGCGTTTGATGTCGTTTTAGGCGATGTGATGGGCAAAGGTATCCCTGCAGCCCTAATCGGCACCTCAGTCAAAACGCAGATCGAACGCTTTGCCATGCCGCCACATCAGCTGCAGCTTTATAATCATGGAGCGAATCTGGCACGAAGTCATGCCCAAACCTAGTGAAGTGCTTGACCGCGTACGTCAGGAGAGCTCGCCACAACTTGTGAATCTCGAATTCTTCGTCAGCCTCTTCTATGGTCGTTTCGACGCCCGCCTCACTACGTTTACTTATGTCGACTGCGGCGCAAGCAAGCCCCTGCATTACCGTGCCCTAGAAGACGATGTGCGCCTCCTGAGCGGAAACAATCTTCCTCTAGGTATCCTTGCCCAGGAAGACTACCAACAACTATATGTCTCCTACCGCAATGATGACGTGTTCCTCATCTACAGCGATGGCATCACAGAAGCACGCAATCCCGCAGGCCAACTGTTTGGAACAGCCCGCCAAAGACGTTCTGAAACGCGATTCTCCTCTCTCCGCAAAAGAAATCGTCTCCGCAGTCCTAAAAGAGGTTGTCGCATTCGTAGAGCAAAACGCATTCGACGACGACCTCACTCTAGTCGTGGTCAAAGTGCTCGACACAGAACTGCCTCAGATCGGACACGAAGTCACCGCCAAATTTGCAAACGACCTCTCCCAAGCAAAAGCCGTGCGCCAGTTCGTTCAGAGTGTCTGCTTGCAAACCCCTGGAGAAAACGAGCGGCTCAACAACTTGCTCCAACTTGCAATCAACGAAGCCTTTTGCAATATTGTCTTACATGGGTATAAGGAAGCAGGCGGGGCGGAAGTCGTCGTCAAAGCTCGTCTTGGCCCCGACGGTGTTACTTTCATCCTCGAAGACCAAGGCATAGTTTTCGATCCATCTGTAGTCGACCACCCTAACTTAGTTGGGGAAAAAGAATGCGGCTTCGGCTGGTATATCATTAAAGAAATCGCCGATGAAGTGGTATACAGCAAAAAAGCCACGGACAAGGATTGGAACCATTTATCTATTTATAAACGCTACATTTTAGATGAGGGCCAAATGGATCTATCACATAATACCAAAGCAGATGTGCTAGTAGTGACTCTAGAAGGAGATCACCTAGACGCCAAAGAGACGCCCTTATTCAAACAAAAAGTGGCAGATCTCATCGAGCAAGAGCAAGTGACTAAAGCCGTATTCGACCTGCATCGGCTAGAATTCATCGACAGCTCTGGATTAGGCGCCTTCCTATCCATCCTAAAAAACCTGCACGGCAAAGGCGGAGACCTCAAACTATCCGGAATGAATAAAACCATCCGCACTATGTTTGAGCTGGTCTGCATGCACAAGATTTTCGAAATCTTCAATTCTCCTGATGAAGCCTTGCGCTCGTTTGAGTAAGCATGAGTAGGAGACAGTCGCTGCGGCCCGGCGCCCGACGGCAGATGATCTATGAACTCCATCGCAAATATAGCGAGGGTACCAGCTGGACACAACGATTCGTGTACCTGCGCAAACGGTATTCATGGGCCATCGTCGTAGGCGGTGCTAAAGCGCTCAAACGCCTAGTCGACATCATTGCCTCAGCAACTTTACTTTGCTTGCTCAGCCCCCTCATGATTTTCATCGCTCTGCTCATTAAGCTCACAGACGAGGGACCCATTCTCTACGTTACCAATCGAGTCGGCAAGTGGGGCAAAGAATTCCGGTTTCCAAAGTTCCGCTCCATGCGTGTCGGCGCCGATCTCCTGCAAGCGCAAATGCAAGTCTTCAATCTGCAGAAAGACGCAAAAAAATTTAAGATCAAAGGCGATCCACGTGTTACTTGGATCGGTTCCATCCTTCGTAGGACTAGTCTCGACGAGCTGCCACAGCTCTGGTGTATCTTTAAGGGCGATATGTCCCTTGTAGGTCCAAGGCCTCCATTACCGCAGGAAGTCGCCACTTATTCGCTGGAAGAAAGAGCTCGCCTGGATACCATTCCCGGCCTAACAGGAATTTGGCAAGTCAGCGGCCGCTCAGACATCCCCTTCGACCGACAGGTCAAACTCGATGTGCAGTACATACAAAGTCAAAGTTTCTGGTTGGACATCAAAATCCTTCTCAAAACCATTCCTGCTGTAATTCTAGGGCGAGGTGCCTACTAGTGAAAGCGGTGATTCTTGCGACAGGCTACAGCGAAGCCATGGAGCCCTTGATCTATAAGCGGCCCACAGCTTTGCTACGTGTCGCCGATAAACCCATCATCGTGCATGTCATCGAAGCTCTGGCACGTCAAGGAATCACCAACCTCCACATAGTCCTGAGTCACTTTCCAGAAATGATTGAAAAAATCTTAGAGGAAGGCTCCAGATGGGGCGTGCAAATCACATACCACCTTACAACCGACTGGCGAAGGCCCTTTCGCACCCTGACGCCTGCAGCCAAAGCATGGCGAGATCCATGGGTAGCCATCGCCAGCGCAGATTTACTACCAAAACATCATATCAAAGAACTGTCAGAACCGCCAAAATCCCTTCTTTGGTATTCTCAAGGCCAAAAATGGACAGGATGGGGCATCGTACCTCGTCAAACCATAGCCGATCTCAATCGAAACATCCAGTTTGAGGATTTCCCTTCTGCCGTACAAGAAGCCACCCGACAAACTATCCAGGAGCCATTTCTTTCCGCACTATCCGTTGCCGAACTACAACGTAGCAACCTCCACTGCCTGCGCCTAGCTGATCCCTTCGCTCTCTTTCCATCCGCCGCACGACGTGTACAAGCCGGCGTATGGATCTCGAGAGGCGTCGTCATACACCCCACAGCTACAATCATTCCTCCAGTCTTCCTCAGCGAATACGCACAGGTAAGAGACGGCGCACAGATAGGTCCTGAAGCTATTGTTGAAGGGCGCTGCGTAATCGACAAAGGTTCGGTCATAAAAAAATCTATCATCTGCCGCGACAGCTATGTCGGAGAAGCCCTAGCTGTTCGCAACAGTATTGTTGACCACAATATGCTACTCAATCTCTCTCACAAATCGCATATTCACCTCGCGGATGAATTCATCCTAAGCCAACTTAAACCACCCTTAAATCGATTCGAGATCTCGGGTTACTTCTTCCGCGCCATCACCTTAGCAGGCTTGATCGCCATCGCACCACTATTGGTGCTTTTAATCACCACCTGCGGTCTGACAAGCAAAAAAGTACTGAAACTGCCCACTTCCATCCACAGAAGAAAATGGCGTACTTTTTCACTGTTAAGATTGAACCGCTCCCCCAAATGGTTGCCAAGCTGGTTCAGTTCACTTCCAGCAATGATCAATTTAGTGAAAGGCCAAGTCCATCTAGTCGGCCTGCGTCCCATGTCCATTTCTGAAGTAGAGGCTCTTCCCCTAGATTGGCGACATCTCTACCTCCGCAGCAAAGTGGGTCTAATCACTCTTGAGTACGTAAATCATGGAGAAAATCCCTCGCAAGAAGAACGGCTTGCCAACGACTCCTACTACGCCACCAAACGTACCTTGCGGTTAGATTTCAAGATTCTCTGGAGATGGATACGCAAGCAGTTGGCATTCTAATAATTATGAATGAGTTCTTTCTTTTATTTTTTTCAGGATAACAGGATGAACAGGATAGAATCAAAAATAGTTAAAGTTTATAGAATCTGTGAGATTTTTCTTTTATCCTGTTCATCCTGTTATCCTGAAAAAAATAAAAATTAAACCACGTTCCGGCCTGAATGCCTTTTCTTGAGAAAAAAATATTTTTCAGATAGAAGGACGAAATGGCAGGGTGAGGGGGAGAAGGCATGAGCAGGCGGGTGGCGATCACGGCAACGCTGATAGGTGCGCTCGCGATAGCGGGTGCTCTATGGCATCGCCATGAAGATGCCTCCGAGCTCACTAAAGAGATGCAAGCTTATGAGACTGTTAGCCGCTATCTTTCCATGGGCGAGTCCAGCCACGCACTCGAACTCATTCGCACTTACCAAAATATCGACGAGCAAAACTCAGATAGACCTGTTGACTGGCTCATCCCTACAATTCAAGGCTTCGCACAACTTCATGACGGGCCGGCACTCCTAACTATTTACCTCCAGACTCCAAAAAAATTCGATAATAACGAAGAAGCCGCGCTGCTGGTTGCTTCCGAATTTATTGCTAGAGGGCAATTGGAGCCGTACAAACAATTGCAGCAGCAGTGGCTGTCTCGAAGAAATAAACCGGTCTCTTGGTTCGACCTCAGTGTAGATGCGCTTCTAGCTGAAGGAAAACAAAAAGAAGCTATCGCCATCTTATCCTCCAATACCTTTGAGGGATCTTCAGACGTTGGACGCCTCCAACGCCTCGCCGTTTTACAAGCGCCAACCGATCTGAAAAGAGCCTGGAACTCCCTCACAGAAGCACGCGCAAAAGACCCCAATAACGGCTCGCTCCTTTCTGCTCGTGCACAGATCTTCGAACTCACCAATAAACCTGAATTGGCTCGACAAGAGTACCTAAAGGCAGTCCATAAAGATCCCTCTAATGTAGCCTTAATCGATCAACTCGGCGAATTCTACCGCCGACATGGGCACTACGTCTTGGCTATGGAGACCTGGTGCTGTGGTCTAGGACTGCCCCTCAGTGACTCGCTATGGATTAAGTCCCTTTTCTGGTCCCGCGTTGTCTATCCCTCTCCTATCGAATGGAACCAGCATTCTATCCCTATAGGGCACCTTAAGCCATTTATTGCTTATCTGGTTGCAATCCGCGGTCAGCCGCAATTTTGGGATAAGGTTGCCTTTAAACAAATTCCAAATCATTCTCAATTCTCGAAAACTCAACAAGCCGCCTACTGGCTTAAACTTGCCCAAGCGCTTAAGGAAGGTAAGGAAAAACAGGCTTCTCAACTTCTCTTAAATAATCCCTTCCGCCATGTGTTGTGGGATGCAGACCTCCACAATGCCTTACAACAGGTACTCGCTTACCGATCTGTACGAACACTTCCACCGCATTTTCACAAGGATCTGACTGCAAAAAATGCTGACCGCCACCTTTTCTTCCGCGAATTGGAACAGCTATCCTCCTCATCCTCAAAAAATCTGTCCATAGAAACAAAAAATCTCCTTCTAAGCCCCTATGCTATCCCCAGCACCTTCTTAGCTGCAGGTTGGTTGGAGTCCGCTCTGAGCTTTCCTTTGCCCGAAGTTCTACCTTCCGATCTACCCGAATGGGTCGCCTTCGCCTATACGCAAGCCCTACGCTTCAATCGCAGCCCCGAGAAGGCTCTGGAGTTCGCGTCGAAACAGAAAAACTCACCTCCCCTGCAACTTCTCATCGGAGAACTCAAAATTGCCACAGGCGACTTTGATGGAGGCATTCATCAACTAGCCAGTTTACTCCAAAATGATTCGGATATAGGCCTGCGCGCCGCTTGGGTGACTAGCCTCGTACAGCTTCAACGAAGACAGTTTGACGTCGCAAAAAAAACTATCATGACCTATCCCCGCCTCGCCAATCACCTTCTGGGTCGAGAAACGCTCGCACGTATCGCCATGGAAGCAGGTGACGTCACCACAGCCGACAACCTCTATCAAGAGATCGAAGAAGAGTCCACAGAAGCCAAATTCTACCTCGCAAGACGTGCCTATGAACAACAAGAATGGAACCGAGCCGCCGTACTCACTCATCAGCTGCTCGAAGAATTTCCTGATAACGCTCAATTACGCTCAGAACTAAAAAAAATAAAAAATTTTGATCAAAAGCTTAATCAAAAAATAGATCGAGGAGAGCGTCATGAAAAAACCATTCCTTTCCCTATGCACACCCCTATTGATCGCTCAGTGGCTGCTGTTGATGCCGCTGGAACTAAATGGGTCTCAGAGCCTTTATGAGCAAAATTACAGAGAACGTGAAAATCGCCGCGAAAGATATAATGGTCCCTACTACCATGGCTACTGCGAAAACGGACGTTACCAAGTCGAGCCCCCTCTGCCCTATCCTGGACGTAAAGGAGAGGAGCCAGAGGGCAAAAAATATGCGGAATATGGGTGTTATTAACATGAAAATCTTCGCGAGCCTACTCGCGTTAGCCTTAACAACCGGACACGCCAGCCCCGCCACGCAACTTTACGATGTCAATAAGCGCGAAGTGGAAGGCGACCACTACTTTAGCAGTCCGTATGGGACTCAGGAGCAATATTTTCTCAATGCCTCTCCAGAACAAGGACAGTATTTCCGCGAACCCACTGGTAAACGAACGGGTTACTATAATGTCCCGCGCGGGCAAACTACCTATCAAAAAGGGCATTACGAAAAAGGACGATTTTATGTACAACCCAATACTCCCTATCCGGGCGATAAGCCCCACCAGGAGTACCAACCTAGCAGAGAGTAAAGGAGGAAAAATGAAGGAGGAAAAATCAATAGACTTTTCTATTGTTTTCCTATTCTCCGCATTTTTCATCCTTCCTCTTTCATCCTTCATCCTTCCAAAAAGGGGTTATTAATGCGCAGATTTCTTTTCGTTACGGCTTGCATTCTGGCCGCTTTTGCTATCACCACAGGTGTGGTTTTTCGTCAGAAAATTAAAGCCTACATCAACACTCGATCCATTTCTCCTCAGCAGGAATCCGAGGATCTAGCACAGGTAAAAGAGCTGTTAAAGCAATCCAAACCTGCCGAAGCGTTGACGATCATCGACAACTACAACTACAAATTTGCTCGTCCCGATGATCCTCAAGGACAAGAATGGCTCCAACTCTACATCGATGCAGTCGTGAAGGCCGGCGATGCCGAGCGCTTACTCTATCTATGGGAAACAGTTCCAAATAAAGTACTTGAAAATGAAACTGCCTCTGTTGGATTGGCCGACGTTCTCCTACGCACATTGCGACTTGAAGACTACGCTAAAGTACGCGCCAAATGGCAAGGACATGAAACGCAAAATGAAGTTTGGTTTGTGCTTGATGCCGACAGGACCCTCCTCAAAGATGGTCGTCAAGCCGCTATTGAAGTTTTAAATAAACAAACTTTCGATGGAAAAAAAGATGTTGGTCGCCTTGTCCGTCTAGCTTTATTGCAAGTACAAGACAACCCTCGTATGGCTTGGGAATACCTCACAGACGCCTACAATCGTGATCCTGATAACGTTGACGTCCGTTCGTATCGAGCAAGATTACTGGAAGCTATTGGTAAACCCGGTTTAGCTCTCAATGAATACCTTGGTGCCGTCCAGGTGCAACCCAACAACCTGATTCTAATGGATCAATTGGCCGAATTCTATCTCCGCCATGGACGTTATAAATTGGCCCTCAAGGTATGGCAAGAAAGCCTAAACCGTCCTAACTCAGATTCTCTGTGGCTAAAGACCTGGTTTTGGAACCGCGTCGCTACACCACTCAATAACGTGTGGGTTTCCGATAAGGTGCCTGATGGCGAACTCAAACCATTTTTAGAATATCTATTTCACCTCTCCCCTGGCAACTTCTGGGATCAGGCAGAGTTCGACAAGCTTCCCCTAGCTACCCGCTACCTCCAAGAACAACAATCAACTTTCTGGCTGAGACTACTACAACAGCTAGAAAATGATAACGAAGGAAAAGCGTGGGAGTTGCTTCAATACAATGCATTTAAAAATGAATCATGGAATCCACAATTAGAACAATTGATCAAACGTGTATTAACTTACCGCAAACTTGGCACCTTCACTCTTGATGAGGTGCAGGGCGCCGCAACTGCAGCTTCGAGAACACCAACCGGCTCTTTCGAGACAGTCGACTCTGAGATGCAAAAGCACCCACTCATCGTCGCCATCGACGAGTACTCTCAACATGGCGCGTTAGACAAATCAGCACAGATTCCTAGCGACCTTCATGCCTTGCTCATGGGTAAGGATGCCTTCTCAGCCGTATTTCTCGCCGCAGGTTGGCTAGAAGCATCTCTCAACCTCACTCACCTAGGTGTCTTGCCCAAGAATTACCCAGAATGGTACACCTACGGCATCACACAGGCACTGCGGTACAATAAAGGCGACCTTGCTGCGTTGGATTTTGCCACCAAGCAGGCCGCTTCACCTCAGTTATCCATGCTCATCGGTGAACTGCTTGTCTCCAGCGGATCTCCCGATGCTGGTTTGGACCAACTGAAAAAACTGTCCACACTGGATAGCGATGTAGGCTTTCGTTCCGCATGGCTCGCCAGCCTGCTCTATATCGAGCGGCAAGACTACTCCAAAGCACGCGAAGTCGTCATAGCGCAACCACGTTTGGCCGACGATATGCTTGGCAAAGAAACGCTTGCTCGTATAGCACTACTAGAAGGGAATGATGAACAGGCCGACCAACTCTATAGCGCCATCGAAAAAGACTCCTGGGAAGCTAAATCCTACCTCGCACGCAAAGCCTTTCAAAACAAGGATTGGCAGCGCGCTAAGGAGCTAACCGAACAAATACTTGCAGAGTTCCCCAACAATGAACTCCTACGCAAAAACCTAGCGCAAATCCTAGAGGAGTTAAAAAAGGACGATGGTAAAACTACCTCTAACTAAACAGGATTGGACAGTTCTCGTCTCGCTGGCCATTCTAGCGGTGTTTATCTGGCTAAGAAACACCGACTGGATGACCAGCGCAGACGATACACTGCCTATCTTAGTGGCTCTCCCAGTCTTCTACTGGCTGGGAAAGCCCTGGGATCTGCTTGACCATACCGAAGGCGAACTGCCCGTCAAAGGCATTCTCCTCTCGGTAGGGCTACTCTTAATCGGCATCATCACAAATTTCACCCTACTCCTCGCTATAGCCTGGACCTATTTGCTCTGGTTATGGCTAAAAAGACGCACACCCGCCTCACACCACTCCTCCATCAGCAAACTCCTCGTATTACCCATCCTCTCCTTCCCCTGGGTCACACTCGACCTACAAACCCTCGGCTGGTACTTCCGCCTCTCAGGCGCCTACATCACCGCACAAGTTTTTCAACTCATAGGCCTCGATGTTAAATACGAAGGCACTAACCTCCTCGTTAATGGCCTCCCCATAGCCGTGGAAGCCGCCTGCGCAGGACTCAACACCCTTCAATCCATGCTCATTGCAGGCTCCGTCATCGCCTTCATCATCCTCGGCGAAACCAACCGCTTCTGGTGGAACCTCCCCGTACTCTTCGTCATGGCCTGGCTCGCAAACACCGTCCGCATCCTCCTCATCAGCTCCGTCGGACTCACCGCAGGCCCAGAATTCGCCATGGGCGCCTTCCACACCTGGGGAGGTTGGTTCATCCTCGTCCTCATGTTCCTAGGCTGCTGGCTCATCTTCCAGCTACAGGAGCCCAAGCGTAATGAAAAATAAAGGTTTTCCTACTCTGATCGAACTCGCCATCCTGCTCTATTGCATCGTAATGGCAGCCGACCTCCCTCACTCCTGGACCAGCACCCCCTCCGTACGCTACGCCTGGATCGCATTTCTCATCTGGATCGCCCCCTGGATCTACTTTGTCGCAAAAAAAATCAGAACCGACAGCGACAAAGGATCAACCCCTGCACTGCTGGGTCTCGCCGTCGCCTCGTCACTCGCAGGCACCATCGGCTCCTTGCATGCACTCAACCACTTTGGACTCGCCCTCGCTCTCGCAGGCATGCTCCCATTCAGTTGGCAGCAACTCACATGGCTGGTCTGCTTCATCTCCTGGACCCCAGCCCTGGGTTGGGTCACCAAGCTGCTCACACCAATGCAACAACTAGCCCTACAAATCACCCTAGCCGCCTTCGGTAGCCTTTGCCTGCTCCTAAAAAAGGAAGAATCATGAACCGCACCTTACTCTGGATCATCCTCTGCCTCGCGATCGTTCTAGGAGCCCTATGGCAATTCTATCCCCTTCCAGACGCTAAAAACCGCATGGACAACCTCCCCCTGCTCGGAAACGGATACGTAGGCGAAGTGATTCCAATGGAAGAATGGGAAACGCAGTTCTTCAAAAATGTAGGTGTATTAAAACGCGCGTATAAAGTGAAAGACCGCAGCCTCTTTCTCACCGCTCTCGATGGCACCAGAGACCGGCACGCTGTTCACGACCCCTTATACTGCTTCCGCGGCGCCGGCTGGGAAGTGAATTCACAAGAAACTGTGACCATTCCCGGTGGTACTGCCGTGTTAGTAAAATTGAAGAAAGGTGAAGAGCAAGAAGAAGCTCTATACTGGTTTAGCGATGGGGTTCATCATTACGACTCCCCCTATCGCTACTGGTGGCAAACAAGCTTAAGACGGCTCACACTCGGAAAATCCGGGCCTGAACCCATCCTCATCACCGTTCAACCCCTCGATAAAAAACCGATCAACGCTACGGCGCTATTCGACAACTTCACCGAATTGCAAACGCTCTAAGATCTCACGACTCAGCGATGGACGAAAATATCCTGCGGCAGCATATTTTCGTCCATTGTCCATCACTGAGCCGAGAAATCTTTTCGTCCTTTGTAGACGGCTGTGTGGATGACGGCGCGGTAGGCGATGTTGTAGGGGATGGTGTGAAACTGTAGTGCTTTGCCGGCACTGTAAAGGTCGCGACCAACCTCTTTCAACGCCGCTAAAACCTGCTTCAGGGCACTGGTCTCAAGCCTGTCCACGCGAGCAAAGGTCTTAGCTTGGCGACGGCGTTTTCGATATAAAGCCTTTAACGAATAGTTGTGCGAATGCTCCACCATCGAGGATGCAACAAACTGAAACTTTGCCCCTTGCGCCCGACCCGCTTGAAACCAGGCCCAGTCTTCTGCATAGCCTTCCGTAGGAAAAGGATTTTTCTCCCACAAAGAACGAGTGAACGCACAGGAAACTGCAGAAAAAAGATCTAGCGATTTCATCGCATAACGTGCTGGGTCATAGGCTCGCTGATAGTCATCTCTCACGATAAAATAGGCGTCTTCTCTCGCTATCTGTCTGCTCAATGTCGCATCAGCTTCGCCAGATAAAAGCGGTTGCACAAGCTCCTCGAGCCAATTCGGACTCAAAGGAATGGCATCGGCATTGAGTAAAACAATCACCGGCTCGGTTGTAAGGGCAATGGCGTTATTCAGAACCTGGCCTGGAATGTATTGATCAGGACGAATCTTTCGACGTCTTTCAGCTCGGATGTTTTCTCGACAGATGCATTCCCAGGTGCCATCTGTTGATCCAGAATCGACATTGTAGATGGCAAAATCGCGGAAAGTTTGCTCTTGTAACGCCTGAAACACCTTTTCTACATAAGGCTGTTCATTCATAGAGCGCATGATGATCGCAACTGTCATGGTTCAGTTACCCACTCGTTGATAGGTCTCCAGTACTTTTCGTGCGGTTTCATTCCAATCGAATGTCGCTGCGTATTGCTTGCCCTGTTCGCGTTTCTGTTCTTTGTCTGGAGAGTCTAAGACCTCCATTATGGCTGTAGCAATGGATTCAGCATCGTACGGATTAAACAGTTGTGCATGGCCTTCTGCAAGTTCTTTTAGGGCGGTATTGTTGGAACAGGCTACCAAGGCACCGCAGGAAAGTGCTTCTAAAAGCGGGAATCCAAAGCCTTCAAACAATGATGGGAACACCATCATTTCACAGGCGGAATAGAGGCGTACTACATCTTCTGTTGGGATGGCTCCTAATAATCGAATTTCTTTTCCTACAGAGCATTGAAGGACATAATCTCTAATTAGATCGCTGCCAGTCCAGTCTGGGCCGGCTAAAACAAGTTCATAGGGGAAATCATATCGTTGCTTTAATAGTTGGAACGCTCTGATCAGATTGATGTGATTTTTTGCTGGATGTTCGATGCGTGATACATAAACCAAAAAGGGTTTTTCAATTCCGTATCGTTCTTGCAGTACACCATCGGCGGGGTGTGGTTGATATAGTTGTTGGTCTATGCCTGAATAGATCACATCGATTTTTTCTTCGGGGTATCCTGTGTATTTGATGATGTCGGCTTTTGTGTTGTGGCTGACGGCAATGACGCGGTCACAGCGGTGAATGAGGCGTCCTAATATGTGTTGATGATAGAACCAGCGAAAGGCATCATACTTCTCTGGCATGGCGCAAGGGGCCATATCATGTACGGTTGCGACGAGGCGGCCTTTTTTCAGCAATGGTATGCGTCGGATACTAGGGATGTGTAAGAGGTCATAGTCTCGTTCCCATGCTAAGGTTGGCAGTACTGTATTATGCCACAGGATACTTGCAAGAGGATGGTCGACAAATGAACAAGAAGGTCGGAGGGTAAATTTCTCGCTTAGCGTCGGCAGCATAGTCTGCAAGGGTGCGGGTAAAAGAACGTCGTAGCTATTAAGTTTGTCAACCCGATCCAGCGCTTGCAGCAAAGACAATACGTAAGTGGAGATGCCTGAGACCCCTCCGTCTAAAACAAATGCGCTCCAAGCGATCTTCATGATCCCACCCTTCCTCGTTGACGAGCCATGAAATAAAGTTCGATCAAAGCAAAAATTCCCAACACAATAAACACCGAGTAGACATAGTCAGGAATAGGATACCCTAAACTCAACGCGAGCAACAAAAAGAATTGCAGCGTGGTTGTAATTTTCCCACTCCAAATAGCTCTCACTCGGTAGCGAAACCACTGTTTGGTCATGTAGAGATGGATTCCAAACAGGACTACGGCAAAATCTCGGCATATTAAGGCCGCAATTTGGGAAGCTTGGATATCTCCTTCAACGAACAAGATGCCTACGACAGAGATCACAAAAAACTTATCCATAATCGGATCAAGAATAGCTCCAAACTGGCTAGTTTGGTGCCAACGACGCGCTAGAAATCCATCTAAACCATCTGTAACCATAGCCAGTACAATGACGATAGCCCGTACGGTGGGGGATGGCCAAAGGAACAGCAGAGCCAATGGCCCGCGCATAGCGCTTAAAAGATTTGAGATCGTTAATTTGTTCATGTTACAACGTCCTCGTCAAGCGGACGCGATAGTATATCACAATTGCGACTACGATAACTAGTATTCCTATTACAGCTACAATATGTTCATAGGTTTTTATATACATCAGTAATGTTTCATAATTTGATCCAAAGGCGTGTCCTAGAGCAAAAAGCACGCTGGTGGAAACTATGGCAGCAAACCCGTCGCGAAGGGCGAATTTTGTAAATGGCATTCCACCCATACCGCTTGTCATGAATAGGGCATTGCGTAGCCCAAAGGGCAAGAAGCGGCAAATCAGAAAAGTCAATAACCCAAACCTTTCATAGGAGTGATTTAATTTTTCTACCCGTTTTGGACTAATGTAGTGACGAATAATGGGAAGGGTATAGACACGTGGTCCGAGCCAACGTCCCAGCCAATAGGCTTCATAGGCGGATAAGACACACCCAGCCCACATCCAGCCAATCATGACATATTCATTTCCAGGTACGCACAAGGCAACTAGCACGCCTCCAGCGATCAATAACAAATCTTCGCTGATAGGAACATTTGCACCAGTCAATAGCAAGAGCCCAAAAATAAAATAGTGAGCATTGGCTGCGTGAAAACATAAGTATGATAAAAAATGGTCCATCGTCGAGAGAATAACTGGGAGGCGGTTAATTCGGAAGGGCAGCAAGATAGCGCGATTAAGAAAATGCGCGTCTCTGCGTGCTCTGGTGCGCCACGAGGTGCACCAGAGAGCACAGAGACGCGTTTTATTCATTTATTCTGGTCTTTCCTAATCACGAATTTGGCTAACAGTAGGGGGTTAGAGTTGCAAAAAGCTCAAATTATTAATACGCACAATACTTCTTTCAAAAATCTACCCATATGATGACAATGCGAAGTTACCAGAGATGGAAAAAGATGATCAAAAATTCCTCTTTAGTTACGCCTAACGGCATAGTTCTGGCTGATTCTTTAACTATGGGAGAGCCTTTTGTTCTGTGGCTTGATCCTTTTACGGGTTCTTTGACCGTTCCTCTCCAGATAGAACAGGGGTCGTTCCAGGCGCTGTGTATTCATCAAGAGCCAGGGGATGATGGCTTTGCCACTCCCTGTTATGTGAATAACTGGTCAGAATTGGCTCAGGGCACGTTCCTGTTACTTACAAGGGAGGATTCTGGGGACACTTGTTACCTATGTCTCTCTCACAATAATCTTCGTTCCCGTCTTCAACCAGGAGAAACGGGTCCAGTACTGGAGTGTGAGAGTGGCATATCTTTAGATGCAGAGCGATCTCGTTCTGCGTTGATCATTCTTCGAGGAATGAGTGTTCACGAAATTCTTCCGGAGCTTATGAAATGTGCGCTTGATCTAACGGGTCAATTGGGCAAACTTGAGCGTGACAAACCTCCTCTTCCAAAATGGATGCATCGGCTGGGGTGGGGGTCTGGAAAAGAACTACCTTCTCATCAGCAGATTGTGGCTAGTGTACAGAGCCTTAAGGGAGCTGGGTTTTCTATAGATTATGTTCTCATTGATGAGGGGTGGCAGAGTCAGCATGAGGGTGCTTTGGCTTCCTTTGAAGCTGACCGAGTACGCTTTCCTATGGGTTTGAAAAAGACGATCGACGATTTGCACAAATTGGGTGTGCATCAGGTTGGAGTTTGGCATGGCCTTATGGGCTCTCGTCGAGGTCTTCATTCCGAGCTTGCCAAACTGTATGATTTACCACAGGACGGTGAAGGACGTTTCTTTTTAGGAACGGACTTAGGACATACGTTCCGGTTTTTTAACGACTACTATGCATATCTAAAAAAACAGGGTGTCACGTACATCAAAGCAGGAGATCAGGTCAGTACGGCCAACTTTTGCGGAGAGAGTTTAGACGTTACTCAGGTACAGAAAAATGTGTTGTCAGCGATTCAGGCTGCTTCGGCCATTCAATTTAATAACGTCATTTCTAACAGTGAATGTTTGAGTAATAAATGTTTATTTAATTGGCCTACAGCACGGCTTGGGCATACTTGTCATGATTCCGACATCATGCAAGCCATTCGAAATCACCTTGTCAACGGCCTTTGGTTGCAGCAGTTGGTTAATTTAGATTTCGATGATTGGCATACGTCGGGAAAAGATGCCGAAACTTTAGCGATTTTCCATGCCCTTAGCGGTACGCCGCATCGTTTGGGCAACAAACCAGATGGCTACAACGCTTTGTTAATCCGACGTATTGTTTTACCTTCAGGGTATATCTTGAGACCAGATCTCACACTCACGCTATGCTCTGCATCTATCTTTACCGATCCCATCATCGAAAAAACCATTTATAAAGCATACACCTCAAAAGGGCCCAACGGCATCATAGCGGCATTTAATTTGCACAGCGGCCGTCGCGGCGTTCATGGAACCGTTTCGTCGGGTGATGTAATAGGGTTAATTGGAAGTCAATTTGCTGTACATAGTTTGAGACATGGTTTTATCGGTGTGTTAGAGCAATCAGAAACTCTTCCAGTGCATCTTAAAACTCGCCAGAGCGATATTCTCACCTTTGCTCCAATCAACAAAGGTGTCGCAGTTATTGGTTGTTACCAGTATTTTCTCACGTATGGACCTATCCTCAACCTAAGTCTCGACGAGGAATCGCTTCATATTCACAGCCGCGTGGCGGCGCCCATCCTGATCTATTGTGAAAGAGAGATCTTGGAGGTGCGACGTGATGGGCATATAATCCCCTGCGATTATGATGAAAAACGAAAGATTCTTACTTTAGAATCACGTTCCCACGTAGTTGAAGAGCCATGTATCTACTCAGTTTTGTTTGCTTGAACCTCTTTCAAACAAACAGTTTTTGGTTTATTTTAGGATAACAAAGCGAGCTGAATATAATTTTCATCTTGTTATCCCGAAAAATTAAAATTGTCCATTGAGCGGTTATCGAAACCTGATCGGAATAGTCCTGTATTTTTTCCTTCTACTCGTTATCAGGTTTGCGTATAATGAACAGCAATGAATATTCGCTTCCCAAATTTTTAGTTTTTGCCAATATTTAATTTCTGTCATCCACCTTAAACTAGAGTCGCATATGAACGTATCTAACGAATTTGCAGTTGTGGACACTTACTCAATCACACCAATTGTTAATTGGGAAGAAACCCCAAGCGAGAGAAAATTCCCTCCGGAAGACACAATCTTCAAATATGTAGTTTATGACGGCAACTTCGATCCTAAAACCCGAATTTTTTCAAAATTTATCGAGCAGGTAGCGTTATACTTTAAAGAAAGTTGTCCGTTGACACTGCCCGTCAATATTGAACAAATGCTAGAGAGTTTGCAGGCAAATTCGTCTCTGCGGGAACAGCGTGACCAATATGATGAATTATTAAAGGAAATTGAATATGCGCCAATCGATGATGTTTCAGCCACATGGGCAAGTGAATTAGCCCGCGCCCTATACACTCAAGGCGGAACAGCTTTTGAAGGCCAAACAACCTTTCTGAACCAGATTGTTGATCCTTTAACAGATGAATGTGACTCATTGAGCAAACAACTACTAGAAGCAAACAAAAAAATCAGACAATCCATCGCTCAACGCAAAGTTCATGGTTTTGAAGGACACTGTAGATCGAGTCTATTAGTTAGAGAAGATCTAATGCGCCATCACTTTTTACCAGCAACAGTATTTAATATCGGTACCTGTGCCTACCTAGCGTTCCCACGACCTTATGAAAGAGATCTTGATAATGGTCATGTGGGATCTATTAGCAATATTTTTATGCATCATCTCACCGCACTTAAAGCTAGGGGAGAAAAACAGCTCTATATCAATCTCTTAGAGCGCCGATTGGGTTCCAACGAGGGTGATGGATGTCTTACATTAGAAGAACTTGCAAGAAACTATAACGGCACACTATTTGTGATCTCATTAGACGTAAAATCGGCTTTTTACCAACAGTCAAATGAAGAATCTCAAAATTTCAAAGATTTCAAGATCCAGTTTAGTCAACATCTCGAGTCCGATGCTTATTATTTTGCCGACCTGATAACAAAAGAACAGCTAACCGAGACGATAGACCAAGTGCATAAGAAATTTTTTCCGAATCGAGAAAATCTTACTCAAATGGAAAGAAAAGCGTTTATTGATCTATACAATATTGTTATTGGAGATGAGATTACAAAAATAATTGACCCTAACTTCGTGAATGCCACCTGTGCATACACAAAAGATCGGGGACCGATTTACTATGCCACTAAATTCTTCCTAACCCACCAGGTCAACGGACAACTATCTAAGGAAGATGCGCACCAATTTCTTACAATGGTTTTGGCTCCTGCCCCATGTAGCCACATGGTAGCTACGTCAGATATTGGTCTGCGAAGATTATCCGGTGTGATTGATGTTATGCTGCAAAATCAATGAAAGAGGCCAATAACAGAAGACCTTCGACAGCATGTGATACCAATACCATCACGTAGATATCTTGCCTGATGCGTATGCCTGCCGTAGGGGATGGACTGAGACTAATCCAACAAATTGAAAAATAGGTAGTCTCTTGTCCATCCTACGGCAACATAATTCGTCCATCGTTGTCCATTAAATGTCCAATTTTCGTCGTCCATTGTCCATCTTTTTTCCTTCCACTTGTTATCAGGTTTGCCTTATCGTGAACAGCTATGAAAATATTTGTTTTTCAAATCTTTCTATTTCTAGCGATCACCACGGCCCACGCGCACGATTCACGCTTAGCTCCAGAGGCTGAGGTTCTTGCACTGGTGCATGGCTGCGTCAATGTAGTGACAGGGGAATTCGTTCAGCAGGAAACCGATTTATTCATCGATGGTCCTTCGTTAGTCCATAGCAGAGTTTACGATAGTGGGAATAGCAATGTACACTCTGCCCTTGGAGCCGGCTTCACCTGGTCTATTGCAAGACAAATTAGATTCCTCGATGAGTTTAAGAAACGAGGCAAGGATGACGAGGGCAATAGAGTCGACGGAGGTACCACAGTCATTTCGATAGAAGAGAGAGAAGGAGTTCCTCTCATCTATCAAGGACGACACAACGGCAAACCTTCTGGCTTAGATGGTCAGGAATACTCCGTTCGCTCTTCTACTCTAAGCCGTGGTTATACTAATTACTCTCCATGGGGCATCAGCGGCGCGACGAGCCTGCATAATGTCACTCCTCTGCATCGTAATTATAAGAGTGGTACAGAAGGCACCTTTACCGTCACGCTTGGCTGTGGAACCAAACGCATCTACAACTGCGTAAGAGCAAGATGCTGGAACCTATCGCAAGAAATCCGACCCAACGGAACCAAACTCTTCTATGACTATGACAAAGACACGTTGCGAAAAGTCTGGCTGACAGATGCGGAAGAAACAACACCCATCGCTTCGTACAGCGTCACACCTACCAACCGAGCTATCATTGTCGAAGGCAATAATGGCCAAACCATTCAGTACATTACGGATAAAAATAGGACCGGATATGAAGCCTTTTGGCGTCTCGTTCAAGTAGAAGCAGACCACCTTCCTAAAACTGAATACCGCTATATTGAAGACCGGGTTACGATTCCGACATTAGGAAAAGTGACTAGTATAACCCGTCCGGATGGCAGAGAAGTAGGCATCAAGTATCATGAAACAGGTCGTGTGCGTGCTTTATATCAACCTGATTCAGAAAAACCCTTGGCCACCTTTAGCTATGGCGGCAACTATTGCAAGGTCGTCGGAGCCTCGGACGAAATAACGCGATACATAATTAACCCGCAAAGACGCATTTCTCACATTCAACATTTCTCGCATCTGAAGCTGCACCACCAGAGTAAATACTATTGGGGTACTGACGGAAAATCCGCAGGCAACCTTGTGGCTAAAGCCCTCTGTGATGCCTCTGGAAAGGCTTTGAATAGTAAATATTTGATCTACGATGACTTCGGTAACATCACCCGTGAAACCCTTTTCGGCAATCTGACAGGACAAGGCACATCCGAATTTGCGTTGACTGCAAATGGAATACCAGAGGGCCATGTACAAGGATATGCCACAGAGCGTAGCTACCTCCCCGTATTCAATGTCATCACCGAAGAAAAAGGCGATGATGGCTCCTACACTAAGTATTGCTATAAAGAAGGCACCAATCTCCTAATTGCAAAACTACAAGGTCGCCCTCGACATATTGAGCGTGAATTTTTCGAGTACGACAAATTCGCCAATCAAATCCGTCATATTGTCGATGATGGCAGTGGAAGTGATTCAGATGACCTCACCGACGTCTCTGTACGTACCATAACCGAAATTGACCCCATCACAACGCCTCTTTCACCTGCTTTCGGCAAACCACTAACCCGTCGAGAAAAGTATTGGGAATGCGGATCTGGTCGAGAAATCCCGCTACGCACGATTCATTACCAATACAACGACCATGGCTATCCTATCCAAGAAGATCACCATGATGCCAAAGGCGCTCTTCGCTATTCCCTGCATCGTGTTTATGATGCCGCAGGTAGAGTCCTCGAAGAGACTAACCCGATAGGCGACAAAACAACACATTCTTATGATGCAAATGGCAATCGCATTCTCACCACGCTCGTGGAGCAGAAAATCTCGTTTGAATACCTCTATGACAAACGCAACCGCCTGATTAAAGAGACTGAAGTCCACCCAAATGCTCGCTACGAAACGACCCATTGTTATGATTTGAGCAATCGCAAAACCGCTACCGTAGATGCGTTTGGAAATGAAACACTCTACGAGCATAACCAGCTGGGTGAAATCACCTCGGTTACACATCCGCAGGTAAATAATATCCGCGGCATCGAGAAGTTTGACTACGACCTTGCAGGTAATAAAATCCTGGTTCAAGATGTGTTAGGAGGCATTACACGCACTACATATACCGCGCGTGGACAACCCATTTTGGTTACCTATCCAGATGGATCAGAGGAACACTCTCTCTATGGTGGCAATGGCCTATTGACCCAACATACAGCGACCAACAAGGTCGTCACCACCCTCTATTACGACTCCTGTCAAAGACCCATTGTCAAGCAGATTGCTGGAGAGAATCTCAGCTATTGTACCCGTGCCAAGTACAAAGGCACACGCATCATCAAAGAAGTCGATGCCAATGGCATAAAGACCAAGTACAACTATGATGGTGCAGGTCGCCTCATCGAAACAAGCAAAGGCGTTCAACGTACTACCCTTTCTTACGATACTTTGGGACGCAAATGCTGCTCTCTCGAACACATTGATGACACCACAGCTCGTGCCACCTGCTGGGAATATGACCTTCTAAACCGTATCACCGAAGAACGTGTCGAAGAATATTCGCTCATCACTAAACAATCATCGCTCATCTCTTCCAACAAATTTACCTATGACCAGTACGGTAATTGCTGCTTACACCTCTCAGAAACCAGTCAGGGCATAGCTAGAACCCAAACTGATTACGATAGCCGCCATCGTCCCGTTCGTGTTACGGATGCTTTAGGGAATATCACTGTTACCGAATATGACGAAGACTTGACTCACGGCATTCTCACCACAACCGTGACGGACGCTTTAGGCAATCAAACCATCACCACGCAAAACTCTGTTGGTCAGGTTACAGAGCAGCTTCGCAAAGACATCTTGGGAATCACCCGTGCACATAGCACATTCACCTATGATTTAGCTGGCCATAAGACTGGCCAATGCGATACAGCCATGGCACCCAACCTACCCGACCGCAAAATCGTCACGGAGTGGGTTTACGACGCTATGGGGCGCGTAACGATACTAACCGAAGCTAAAGACACACCTGAGCAAAAAACCACCGTCTATGGCTTTAATTCCCTCGGTCAAAAAGAGTCGATTTGCCTCCCTGATGGCACCATTCTCTTACACACTTACGATGGCTTAGGTCGTCTGCAGCGCTACTATGCCTCGGATAATTCTTTCGACTATACCTACGAGTACGATCTAAACAACAACCTACTCAATGTAGCAGATGCGCTCACACAAACCATGACCCAGCGTCTCTACGACGACAACAACCGCATAATCTGCGAGACGCTAGCCAATGGCCTATCGCTCGAGTATTCGTACGATGCCTTAAACAGACCCCTTCAAGTTACGCTTCCAGATGCGTCCAAAATAACCTACAACTATACCGCAGGACATCTCAAAACCGTATCTCGTAATGGCTATGAGCATCAGTACACTTCCTATGACCTCTCTGGAGTACTTCTCGAAGAGAATACTCCGATCGGCAAAATTTCCTATTCCTGGGATTTATTAAATCGCCCATGCACGATCGAATCTAGCTACTTTAGTGAAACCATTCCAGAAACTGGCTACGATGCCGTCGGTAACCTGCTCCACAAAAGCCGTCAAGATCCAGAGCGCCTCACACACTGCGCGTATAGCTATGATCCTCTCTATCAACTCAAGTCCGAAACGATCACTGGATTTGATGCACATGAATATACTTATGATTCTCTCTACAACCGACGTTTACGCGACAATAAAGAGCACACAGTCAACCATCTGAATCAGTTGCTTCAACTCGAAGAAACGACCTACACTTATGACAAACGTGGACATCTGATTGCAGAAGATAGCCCTACAAACCATTCTGAGTATACATATGATGCGCTGGGTCGTCTCACTTCCCTCTCTCGTAATGGCAATCAATACACCTACCAGTACGATGCGTTTAATCGACGCATTGCCAAGCGCTCACCTCGATCAGTTGAGCGTTATCTCTACATCGACCAAAACGAGATTGGCATGGTCGATGACCAGAACAGAATCGTACAACTGCGCATTCTCGGTCGTGGTAAAGGTGCCGAGATCGGTGCTGCAGTGGCTCTTGAGCTAGAGGATAGCACCTACATTCCGATTCATGATCATTGCGGTCACGTTTCTGTACTCATAGACCTACAAGCCAAACAATTTGCCGAAGGCTATGTCTACAGCGCTTTTGGTGAGCAACAGCGTTATGGGTCTGGCACTACCAATCCGTGGCATTTTTCCAGCAAGCGCTACGATCCCGAAAGTGGCTGGGTTTATTTTGGGAGACGTTACTATGACCCTACAACAGGTCGTTGGACAACACCCGACCCCATCGGCTTCGCCGACGGCCCTAATCTCTACGCCTACGTCAAAAATAGCCCCCTAACGCATTTCGATGCGTATGGTTTGCTTGGTGCAGGGACAGGTAGTTCGTCACTTTATGACACAAATCGAGCTAATCGGTCGACTAAGCCTTTATCACGAGAGCCTTCAGGACCGTCTTGGTGGGATAGGGCTGTCGATAAAGGGCGGCGTGTATTCGGCAATCCTCGTGTGCAAGGCGGATTACAGGCTGTAGGTGGTCTATTCGAAACAGGAGTTGGTGCAACATTAGCGTTAGGCACTTCTGGATTAGGTACATGGGGTGGCTGTGCTGTTATGGCACATGGCATGGATCATTTCATCGCAGGCATGAATACACTATTTTCAGGTGAAGCAAAGGAGACAATGACTTCTCAAGGTCTCCAGACAGCTGGCATTCCACCGGAAGCCGCTCATCTCATTGATGGCGGTCTCAGCATGGTTGCCACGATGGGAGGTGCTGCTGCGATTCAAAGCAGCCGAACGGCCACACCAATTCTTAAAACCTTGACTACAACCACAATTGTTGAAGAAACTCAGGTAGCTAATAACCTAAATCGCTTTCATTATGCCGCTAAAAATCTTTCTGAAACTGGTCAAACCAATATACGAATTCTAAGAAGCTGGGCTAAAAGTAAGGGGTGGCAAAGACTACCAAATTCCCAAGGTGGGCCAGAAATATGGGGAATAACCAAGTTAGGAAAATTTGAATTTCGTTTAAAAATTAAACCAGAATCAAGTTTGCGTACCGGCTTAGATTCTGGAAGTCAAATTCCTAGGTTTGACGCTAGGTTGAGTGAAGGTGCATATGTCAATCCGTTTACTGGCGAAGTGGGCAACAGCAAGATAGGAACTCATAATCCTCTGGAGTATCAATTTTATGAATAGAATTCCCGAAGATAGACAAAAAAGCCTTATACGATTGTTAATTGATCAAAGCGCGCTAGACGCTGATAGAGACGATGCCGCAATGGATTTAGGGGAAGAATTTGAGGATGAGATGACTTTAAATAGTTTAATTCAGGTTGCTAGCAATCCAAAAGAAATCGATATGATTTTAAGTTCTTGTGGAGAAAGTATCGGGAAAATTTGGGTGAAAAAAAAATATTTTGATGAACAGATCTATAAAAAACTTCCTAAATTTGCTCAAGACGGAATCTATTGTGTTATTAAAAATAGAACACCTAGTTGGATACAAAAATTTCATCTTGATTAAAGTTTGACAAAACAACAAGAAGGATAATTCTAGATAGACCAACAAGGCCAACTTTTTATTTTGGAAGCTACAAAAGGAATCCACGATTGCCTCGAAAAACTTAAACTTCCAGAGCTAACCGATGATTGAAAAGATGATAGAAACGGTCTCCCAGTTTTTACCGTTAAAAATGCAAGGGGCCGGATCTGTAAAGGGGCCGGAGCTGCGATGTGCGATTCAGGGATTCCAAGTCAGGGTAAGACATTACTGCGAAGCAGTGAGGATTTGAAGGAGCAGCGTCTACAAGCCATCCATACTCAAGCTCCATAAACTCTCTCTGAGGGTTGTACGGACAATAATCATCCTGCCCGATCCTGCTGTCGGGGACCATCCCATCATCCTGCCGCCGCAGGCGATCCTGCTCATCCCATACGCATCAGGCTAAGATAAGTTTTTGATGCTTATATAATTGATAACAAGTTTGTTGCGATAAGAGT
>CAWBNS010000005.1:0-82374 GCA_963790215.1 uncultured Chlamydiae bacterium | reverse complement strand
CCCAGATACTCACTATTACGGCGTTTTCAAAACGATTCACTCGAAAAGGCATTCACAACCCCTCTTTCTTATGGAAGAGGTAGAATTTGAGAGTAGCAGCGGCGATGCCGTTACTTACGGCACGATACATCTCAGACGGCTCTACGCTAATAAACGCGAGTTTTGGATAAGAAAATTGATCAAAATCAGTCCGTCAGATCGGTTTAGGCACCAATTGATCAAATAGTTTTTGCTTTTCTTTTTTCGTCAGCTGTATCGAAGGTTTGCAGGTATCGTAAGCATATGCCACTATCCCACTCACGAGATTGACCAGAAAATTTTGTGGGCTGCGATGGCGATGGTGTTCAATCTGACAGTCTGATTTTAACTTATTGTTCACACTTTCTATAACACCACGGCTTCTCAACAATAATTTATCAACTAGTAATATTAATTTGTTTTTCATATTCTTTTTTAACCTAGTTATTATACTAATTCCTTTCTCATACAAATTAAGAAACAGCTCTTGAGAAATATAGCCTTTGTCTCCAAAAAGTTTGCCAAATAGACCTTGAGATAATCCCGGAACAGGGACACGATCGTCAATGTTCCCTGAAGTTAGCATGTAGGCCAGGATTTCTCCAATATCGTTGATGATTAGGTGTAATTTAAACCCGTAAAACCATCCTGTTGAGGTTTTTCCTCGCTTTGCCATTTTCTTGAATACTCGGTGCGAGTTAATACGACGCGCATGACAGACAGTTAAGATGGTTGAGTCGACGAAAGAAATCCCGCTACACTGACCCATACAGCCTTGAGAAAAAACAAATAAGGGAAACAGACAAGTCTTCATCAAGTTGATAAACCTACTATAACTCAACAACTTAGGGAAGAACGGTCTCAGAAAAGCAAGAACGTATCTTTCATAATAATCTTTAAATGTCCTATGTCGAGTTTTATGAAACATAATAACAATTGTTATCGCTTCGCTCAGCAATAGTTCGGTTTTCCTATTCCTTCTTCTTCTACCTTGAGGTGATTGACCACTTTGGTCTTCGATTAGAACTTTTCTCCATTCCGGCTCAAACTCCTTGCAAAAATCGTCAACATCACAAAAAATTGAAACCAATAAGAGAGCATCTTGCTTTAGCATTTGGACCTTCCAAGTTAAAAATTTGTTTGCGAAACAAAATTTTAAACCTGTGAAGGTCTTTTTTCAACTCAAATCACTTACCTTAAGAGGGTTTTAAGTCTGGCTTATCCAAAACTCGCGTTAATAAACTAGGCATGGAGCTTTGGAGTCAACTTGAGTTGAATGAAGTGCTTCAATCTATGAAGAAGCCCTTCGATAGTCCAGCGCGCTACATCAATCTCTACCCTCATTTACTTACTCGACCAGCACAAGCTGCTATAGAACGGCAGTTAATGGAAAACCTTTGCCTCCATACGCGTTATTCAGGCGGTAATGATCAACTTGATGATTTTTTTGAAAGGAGCATTGCATTTTACAAAACTATGCGACTCAAAGGCCTTTTCTTTTCCCTCGATCAAAAGCTAACAGATGAACAGCACGTTAGAATTAAAGATACAATCCAGGAATTTGAGCCGCTACAGAATCTGGACATTTCAGGGTTACGCGTAGATCTGGCGGATAAGACATTAGACTCTCATGTCGATTCTATCACCGATTTGACCATCTCTCACCATCAACTGGCATCGTTAGATAACTTGTCCAAGTTTTTGGCGTTAACAAGACTAAAAATCGTGGGAGATGGCACAGAAACCGGCGAATATACACTACCCGATCTGCCCTCACTAAGAGTTTTGGAGCTAGTAGATTTTAACGCGACCCTCCACTATTCAGATCATGAAAAATTAAGGTATAGAGAAATTCGAACCGAAAAAAAGATAGTTGTCGTCGAAGAAAAATCTCACGTATCAGAGATCGTGCCTAATGTGGAGAATGCTAAACCGATCGCAAGCGTGATTCCTAAAAACGAAACACATTCAAAGCTACCGACTATTCCTGTCAGACGCAGTAATGTCAAGCTAGCCCCAACAACCCTTCCGACCTCTCAATGGTCAAAGAAGAAGAAAATCCTGTTCGGAATTAGTGGTGTGGCTCTGGCTATCATCGGTATTCTGGTAGTTTACCGAGGGATGAATAGAACTTTTGGTGCGAATATAAATGGAAATAGTCTTTTCAACGCGCGGGTGTCCGGAATATGGAATTCGGTGATAGCGTTTCCCTCGTACGGAATGTCTGCACTGCGGGTGGCGTTACGGTCTCTTTTTAATCGTTAAAATGTACCGTAGGTAATGTTGTGAACTTAACTCGGACGCTTAACGAAAGTTATCCACAACTGTTTTTAAAGCCATTTTATGTGTTTTTTTGAAACACAGAGGCACAAAGGACACGGAGAGGGCCAATTTAGTTTCTCCGTGCTCTTTGTGCCTCCTAAATAACAAAACCATGAGCCTCTCTGTGTACTCTGTGATCTCTGTGGTAGTTATTTTTTTTAATATTGTTTAAAAATTCTACCACAGAGATCACAGAGTACACAGAGAGGCTCATATTCGTTATTTCCCGGTAAGGGGGCCGAAGGAACTGTCCTGCTCTGTGTTTCAAAAAATCACATAAAGTGGCTTCGAAAACAGTTGTGGATAGAATATAATCTTCCTCATCCTGTTATCCTGAAAAAATAAAAATTTAATAGCTAGTCACACAGAAACCTGAGGTCGGAAGAACGCTCGTGCATCATCCTTTCCTGAGCGCACACCCGAAACCACCCTCCCAACCGTCTTGATTAGGAAGAATCAATTTAGGTTCGCCGACCATCGTCAATCCCAGTTCTGTACAAGCCCGATGCATCATATTTTCGTTTTCTTCCTTGAGAATACTACAGGTAACATACCAAATCACTCCTTGATCTGAAACCAACTCTCTGGCCGACTGAAGAAGATTAAATTGAGTTTCTGTAAGAGAACGAATTTCTTCGGGAGTTAACCTCCAACGCGCTTCAGGACGTTTATTCAAAACTCCGGAATTGCTGCACGGGACATCCACAATAACCAAATCAAGAGAATGGTCAGAGTGAAACGCCTCGCCATATCCTGTAGATAACTCGGCCTGAATTTTGTATTTCTCCAGATTCTCTCGAACTTTCTGCAAACGTCTTTCCGAACTGTCGTTAGCATACAACTTAGCTGTTGGAAACAAATCATGCGCAGCGATCAGTTTTCCGCCAGGTGCGGCACACAAATCGATGATCGCTTTTGGAGTGGGCGTTACACTGCTTAAGTGACTCAATAATGCAACTTGGGTCACGTTTTGAATATAGTAACGAGAATCAGAAGCCAGTTCTTTTAGTTCTATTTCAACAGACGGAATACCGACACATAGCGGAGAGTCTAAGACTGTTGTCCAGCCCTTCGGCACTTGACCATCACGAATACGCACCATCAAGGTAGACGGCTCGTTGCCTCGCTGCAAGATGCTTTCAAAATCTGACTGTTGCTCTTTAAGAGCACGCACAAAATGCTGTGGATAGCTATAACGCACGCTCATAGCCTGTTCAGAACTACCTGTAGGCAGAGTCGGAGGTGAGGCTTGATAACGGCGAAGAAGCGCATTCAGAAAATTTGCAAAATGCGGCTGGCAATATTTTTTAGCTAGCAGCATCGTCTCATTTCCCACCGCGTAAGCCGGAAGGCGCTCCATAAAATGAAGCTGATACAGCGCTGTGAGTAAAAGTATCTGTTCTTTGGACTTTAGTTTGAGATGCTTGCGTTCCGTAAGCTGCACAGCCAAATATTCTAAGGACAAGTTCCTCTGAATGGTGCCATAAGCAATATGTCGAGCCAGATGAGCGTCGGCCAAAGAAGGTGTAGCATCGTTCTGCCACTGATCCAACATCTCTGCAGCAAATCGCCCGCCTTCACCTGTATGCAAGGCAGCCAGATAGGCCGCTTCACGCGCCTTAGAACTTTTAGGAATTGAAAACACGTATGATTCCGTTTAGAGGGTGTTGGCATCTGGTTCTGTCAAGGTCAGCCACTCATTCCCCACCCACTCTTGCATCCATCCTTGCAGATGAGCTACGACTTCCTCCTGAATGGCTTCTGGCTGAGTCTCCAGCTCTTCGCAAGCTTCATCGATAGAGCTGCCTTTTTCAAAAAGACCCAATAGAAAATACATCCCAAGGGATATATCCCGCCAGATCATTATTCCGTCGGCATTGCGAAAAAACACATAATAGAATTGTCTCGACTCATCCGCTTCAGGTAACGAATGCGTCAACCAATAGCCCTCCTCAGCTTCCAAAACTGTACCGCGAAGCCGCATCAAATCATACGTAAAGGTGAATAATCTAAAGTGAGGTTGCAGATAGAGCGGCTGTGTCGCTAACTCCTGCAATCCCGCCTCTGACCACGCTACAGGCTCATTGTGTGCCGATACAAAACAAATATTCAGGTGATAATCCACCAACGTACTGTCATGAATCAATCGCTCATGCGGACCTCGATAGTTCTCCCTAGACCACTCCGAAAGAAGCGGTCCTAAACCGATCAACGCCCAATGGCTAGGGGGATGACTCACTAAATAAGGGTAAGCCAATAAACGATCAAACTGCTGTTTGCCCAAGATCGCATACGCCATGGGAAAATTCTCTCCCAAATTTTTCAGCAGCCGCCACCAATATTGTTGATTATAAATTTGCATCCTCTGAAAAGGCGCTAAGGTACGGCTAGGCCGCACAAATCTCGCGGCTTCGGGCCGAATATGCGTACGCTGCGGAGTGCGCGGTTGTATCGTCTGATCCTCGCGCAAAGGCTGTTCGATAATCGCTCCAAACCATTGCTGCAATAGTTGAAGTTTACGAGGTACTTTTGGATCGTAGGCTTTTGTCATACCATACTCAGGGTTTGTTGAAACTCTTTGGCCCTCAGAGCCTCTTTCCACGTGTCTTCAAAACTAAGAAAATTATCATCCCATTCAAGCAAGGTAGCTACTCCACCCGTACGCGGATAGACCTCTGCATAAATCTTCCAGACCTCATCGCAAACATAGTTGTCATGCGTGTCTAAACAGTAACTTCCATAATCCAAATGACCCGCCAAATGGATCTGCAACACTCGGTCAATGGGAATATTTTCGTAGTACTGAGCAGGATCAAAACCATGATTACGACTAGAAACATAAATATTATTCACATCCAACATCATGTAAATGTCGGCTTTATCTACAATCGTTCCATAAAAATCCCACTCAGTCATTTGGTCGTCCCGAAACGCCACATAGGAAGAAAGATTTTCAAGCGCAAAAGGGATCTCTAAATAATCCTGTACAATGCGTGCACGCTCGGCAACATAGTCGATCACCTCTGTAGTGTAGGGAAGAGGCAGTAAATCATGATAATGAGCCCCTGGAAGTCTACCCCAACACAGATGGTCAGAAACCCAAGGTGTCTTGGTTTTTCTCGCCAATGCCTTCAAACGCTTTAAATAGTCCCAATCTAACGGATCCGGACTTCCGATGGCTAAAGTGACACCATGCATGGCAACGGGATACCGATCCAGAATACGCTCCAGATTGGCCATCGCTTTGCCGCCTTCCACCATAAAGTTCTCGCTGATGATTTCGAACCAGTCGATGTCTGGTTCATCGCGAAAAATGGCTTCGTAATGCGGAATGCGCAAACCAATGCCGATACCAAGATTAGGAGGCTTAGGTTTTGACGGGGAAGATGGGTCAAAAGAACTGCTAGTTTCGGTCATTGTCGGCCTATTCGTTTCGAGTCAGTTTTATAACACATCGGCCGCTTCCGTGAAAACGGAGCGGCCGACAAGTTCATTCTTTTAACAACTTAAGAGCGACTACCAGCTTTGTGAGTCGGTCTGTGGTTGTTGTCTTTGGCTATTGCGCTGAGCACTGATGCCTTGATTACCAGTAGCACCTGGGCGCTGTCTTGCCTGTGGCTGTGACTGATCCAAAAATCCAGCCTTTTGTCCACCTGTGTGGTTGCTGTTGGAGTGGCCTTGGCTTGAATTTTGGTCTTGATTGTGTTTTCCGTGTCTGCCTTGATCGGACGACCGTACGCGTCCAGAGTTGTTATTGTTGTCGTAGCTGTCGCCAGAGCAACCGCTTTGTCCAGCACAGCCATGATGTCTGTGGTGACGATGGGAGAAGCCTTCGCCGCCGCCCTGATATCCACCCTGATATTCACCATAACCGTAACCACTTTCTCCACCACCACAGCTACCGCCGCCGCCACAGTTTCCACCAGCAACATAGTCGTTCATTGCTAGGTGGTCATTGTTAGTGTGGGGAGTATTGGTTGGCAACTGGTTAGAAGGTGTGTTTGTTTTGCCACCCTGGTTGATCGTACGTGAGTTGGGAGGTGTCGTTTTAACCCCTTGTCCACGGCCGCTCTGATTGATGGTACTAGAGCTAGTATTCGTTGTTTTCTGCGTGGCGTTGCTGCTTGCATTTTTCGTTGCATTCGTTGTGGTGTCGTTAGTCAGTGTGTTAGTTTCGCCTAAAGCCAATTGACCTTTTTTGGCATTGCTTTTGCCGCTATTGGTACTATTGTTGTTATTATTGTTGTTATTGTTGTTATTGTTGGTGTTGCCTGTACGACTCTGATTGATAGTGCCGCCATGCTTCTTAGCACCACAGTCAGCGCTTTGTGCACTACAATCTTGCTCGTTAGAGCTGCCGCTTCTGTAAACATTGTCGCGATCTGATGTTTGGCGTACTCCGCCTGGACCTTTCGCTCCACTGTCGTTGCGCAGACCACTTGTTGTACGAGGACCTGCTCCACTATTTTGACGCTGTTGCATACGAGTCTGATCTTGGTCTGGATTCCAGTTGTCTCCAGTTGATGGGCTTGCGATGAGTCTGGCCATGAGCCCTTCGGTACCAGCGGTGTTCAGTTGTGAAAGAAGCTCGCTGTTAGCGCTAACTGGGTTAGCTACAATCATACCACTGGCTAAACCCAGTAGTGCCAATTTCTTTAAATCGTGCTTTGCCATACTTCATCTCCTGCGAATGATCGCGTTTACGGTGTAATTCCTACGGAGAGCAACCTCTGGAGCCTCCCTATAAGATCCTCTTTCTGTTATAGAAGCCCTTTTAATAGATGAGCACAACCGTTGCAAGAAAAAAGTTTAACCAAGCGATGAGGGCGCCCTTCCGGGCGCAGGTTTTTGCAAGACTGGCTATGATTTCATTAGCTTTCAAGCTCTCATGGAGCGCGTCCTGGCGATTTTTTTCTTGGCTGATTTTTTAAGCGATTCTAGACGGGGCTGATAAATTTCAATTTATGTTTCAACTTGTTTTGCTTTTTTAACAGGATTTGCAGGATCGCAAGCGGCAGGATAAACAGAATTATATGCAATCCACAAGTACTCTTGAGGTCATTTTATGCATTTTTCTAAACACAGAGACAATACAGAAAGATTATCGATGCAATTATCTACTCACGCATATTTATAAAATTAAATTATAATATCTTCATTGTTAATCAAATAAACCGCCTTTGTGTACTCTGTGATCTCTGTGTTTAGAAAAATGCATAAAATGGCTTCAAGAGTACTTGTGGATTGCATATAATCCTGTTTATCCTGCCGTTTGCGATCCTGCAAATCCTGTTAAAAAGAAAAAACGTTTATCCTCCAAAATTATGAAATTGTCTCAACTGGACGAGACATGCTGAAGGGTGCATCCAGTTCGTCCAGAACGTCCATACTTAGTTTTGCTACAGTTCGCCCGTAAGGGCGCCTAGGAAGACCCTGACGGCATTCTCGTATGACGCGCTTGCCACTGCTTCTGCAGTCACGCCCTTAACGTGAGCGAGCACAGCACATACTTCGGGCAAATAGGCCGGCTCATTTTGCTGACCACGCCGGCTTTGCGGTGCTAAATACGGAGCATCCGTTTCAATAAGAATTCGCTCAAGCGGAACCGCTGCCGCTGCTTCTCGCAACGCCTCGCTCCGCTTAAAAGTGACGATGCCGCTAAACGAAACATACCAGTTCCGCGCCACCACCTCGCGAGCCTCTTCTACACTGCCAGTGAAGCAATGCAATACACCCGGTCCCTCATACGACTCATCCAAGATGCGAAATAAATCAGCGAAAGCTTCGCGACAATGAATGATGATCGGCAACTTACAAGAAGTAGCTAAGGCCAAATAACGTCGCAAAAACTGCTGTTGTAACTCTCTTGGAGAATGATCATAGTGATAATCTAAACCCGTCTCGCCAATAGCAACAAAATCACCTTGGCGAGCATGATGCTCAAAAAGAGGAAAAAGCTCCTCCCCTTCCTTAGCCACGTCGTGAGGCGTCGTTGCCCCAGCATTAACTACGCCAGAATGCCGTTTTGCCAGCTCCAAGCCAGACTCTAAAGAAGCGCGGTCGGTGCAGATATTTACGATACGCGTTACAGAAGCCTCAGCCGCACGTAAAACGATCTGATCTGCCTCCTCAACCAATTGTGGAGAAGTCAAATGAGCATGAGAATCGAAATACACTTATCGAGATCCAACACCTGAATCTTTGGAAGCCATCTCTTCCATCTCCTTCAGGTACGACAACACCGTATCCGGTGTCAACACCTGTGGAAGAATCTCCGGCTTATCAGAACCCGGTCGATAAAGTAGATACAAGGGCACACCATTGCGGCCAAATTTCCGCAACTCCTCGGTGATAACCGGATCCGGACGCGTCCAGTCCGCTTTAAAACGATACACTCCCAACTCGTCAAATTTGTTGGCCACATCCGCTAAATTAAGGACGACAAAATTCGTCTGGCAAATCACACACCATTTCGCTGTAAAATCAACAAAGACCGGCTTGCCTTCCGCACGCAGTTTGTCAATCGTCTCTTTGGAAAAATTATGCCATTGCTTGACTTCAGAATTGAACGATGTCTGTACCTGCGCCTGCGGCACCAACTGAGCCGAAATAACCACAAGGTAAGAACCTACCAGAAGAATCAGCAAAGCCGATAGCCCCCCTGCAAGCCTCGTACGCCGAGATTTGACCGGATGACTCCACTGTCCATACACCCAGCACGCCAGAGATAGAACAAAAAGACCGGACAGCAACAAGAACATTCCCAAATTATCTGTCTGAGCACCAAACACCCACATCAGCCAAAGGATCGTTGCCAGAATCAAAAAGCCCATTAACTGCTTAAACATCACCATCCACGATCCAGGCTTCGGTAACCAACGCAATAACGAAGGAAACGCCGCCAACATCAGATACGGAAATGCCATTCCTAGCCCCAATGAAGTAAACACCATCATCGAATAAGCAGGCGATAAAGTAACGGCAAACCCAATCGCAGTACCTAAAAACGGACCCGTGCAAGGCGTCGCAACCGCTGTCGCCAAAACACCGTTCAAAAAGGACCCAGTTAACCCATGAGACTCCTTTTTCGCCTTCTCATCCTTCTGGCCCGCCCAAGACGCAAACATATGCCCAAACTCAAACACACCAAAAAGACTTAGACCAAAAACCAACAACACAGCAGCTAACACCGCCACAAAAAGCGGCTCCTGCAACTGAAAACCCCAGCCCACCGCATGACCATACGTCTGCAAAGCCAATAACATCCCAGCCAAAACCCAAAACGACGCAATCACACCCGCAGAAAAAGCCACGCCATGCCTCAAGGTCGTCGAACGCGTCTCCCCAGCTATCTTGACAAAACTCAATACCTTTAAGGAAATCACAGGCAACACACACGGCATCAAATTGAGGATCATACCCCCAAGAAAAGCTAAAACAATCGCAAGCCCCAAGCCCATATCGTACTCAGAACCACCAAATGACACCTTCTCAACCATCGCTATCAACTTATTGTCTGCGATCAAAGAAGGTTCTATCGAAATATACTTGCGAGCCTGCTGAAACAACGGCACCGCACGATCGTCCTTCAAAGGCGCTACCGCTACCACTGGCAACTTCGCCTCTACACTCGTATCCCCAGGAACACAATGCCCATCATCGCAGGCCACCCAATGGACACAGGCACTCAACTTATACGCCTGCCCAGCTTCTAAATTCTTAGGAGGCTTCACTTCAGCCAATAAAACAAAATCTTGATCGTACCCATAGGAGATCATTCCATCTTTATCAAACCGCTTCGGCGATGGCCACGACACCCCCACCACCTCAAAACCCGGAGGAAGCTCCCAGTCTATACTCGTCGGCATCCCAGCATCGCCCGCGTCCTTCCCATAGGTCTGGAATCCAGGCTCCAACCTGGCTGATAACGCCAACCAAAACGAACGCTCAGGTAAAATTCCCGTGTCCTCCGCAACCAACTCGTACGAAACAGCCCACTCCTCAGCCGCAACTTCCGCAGATACAACCGGATATACCCCGAGGCAAAACAGTAGTCCCAGTAAAAGTCGAAAATGCCTCAGTCCCATGCTTTCCTCCAGAATCTTGACAAATAGTGCTGTGATAAAGTATCTCCTTAGTACTCGTAATCGCTAAAAGTCAATAAATCATACAAATTACTGACGGTAGCCCATGATTGTAAACATAAATCTATTAGGAAGCAACCCTTTTTTTGATGCTTATGTAAATTCTGATTTAATTGGAAAGCTATTATTCCTCAGTTTAATAGCCCTTTCTATTCTAAGTTGGGTTGTCATTCTTTATAAATTTCGACAAACTATAAACGCTCAACAAAACTCCAAAATCTTCCTGTCCACCTTCAGAGAAAAACGACATAGCCCCCTCGCCTTAGAGGCCTCCCAAAGCGAAAACCCCTTCTCCAACATCTACCTCACACTAAGGCAGTATACCGTAGACCTCCTGAACAAAAATCGACGCTTTGGTGTCCAATCCACAGGAGACACGCCTACCTACCTCTCCCCATCCGACATCGACCTCGTCGGACTCAAATTAAGCGGATCCATCTCCACCGAAACCGCCCTACTAGAAAAAAACCTCTACCTCCTCTCAACCGTCGTTACCCTCGGCCCCTTTTTAGGATTACTCGGAACCGTCTGGGGAATTTTGGTCACCTTCTCCGATCCCGGCGCTCTCGGAGGCTCTGGCAGCAATCAAGTCATCCTTGGCGGAATTTCCCTCGCTCTAGTCACCACCGTTCTTGGCCTCATCGACGCCATCCCCGCCCTCATAGGCTATAACTACCTCAAAAACAACATCGCAGGATTTGAAGTCGAAATGGAATCCTTCGCCAATGAAGTACTTGCTTCCGTCGAACTCCAATACCGACAAGTAGACATAAGACAGCATGATTAGACGCATCCGACGACATACCGAAGAACCCGCGATTAACCTCACACCTCTCATTGATATCGTGTTCGTTATCCTCATTATGTTCATCGTCGTCGCGCCCCTGCTCGAGATGGAACGCATCGACTTGGCTCAAGCCCCCACCGCGCCAGACAGAATTCAACCCTTACGCACACAAGGCCCAGTAGCTATCCAAGTCAAAGCCGACAACTCCATCTGGCTACAAGAGCGCAAGGTCACTGCTGCCGAACTCCCAGCTCAACTCCGACAACTCAAAGAAAAAAATCCACACACAATCCCACAGCTTTATCAGGATCAACGCGCTCAATTCGGCACCTATCAAACAGTGAAAAATGCCGTAGAAACTGCCGGATGGCCTGAACTGCATCTTGTCCTGCAGCCAGGACAGACACCATGAAGCTCGACCGGTCGCTTGTAACCATCTTCACCCTGGTGGTTGCTCTGCACGCCGGACTCATTCTATGGGCCTTTAGAGAAGGCGCCGATAGTCCCATACCAACCCCTCTGCCACCGCTGGTCGTCAAAACCATTGCCCTCCAACCCCCCAAGCTCAACAATAGTTCCGCACTCAAACCAGCCCCAAAGAAAACCACTCCACCTCCAAAACCCATCGAAAAAAAACCTATAGCATCCAAACCCATCCCTAAAAAAGCACCAGCCAAACAAAAAGAAACCACCCCTCCCCCTCCAGAAAAAAAAGATGACCCTCTCCTTAATGCTGCTAGAGACGCCCTGCGCAACCTGAAACAACCTACCACCGTCGAACCAACCAAAACTCTTGCCCAAACAGAACCATCAACCCACTCCACCAACACCCTCTCCTATGAACAAGATCTGTCTCAGCGCCTCCACAAATTCCTTCGATTACCCGAATACGGCCAAGTCACCATCCAGCTCACACTTAACCGCACCGGAACCGTCGACAAGGTCAACGTATTAGAAGCCGAAAGCCAAACAAATCGAGACTACATTCAAAAGCAACTACCCAATCTGCGTTTTGTCGGCTTCGGCAAACACTATTCAGGAGAAGAAAAACATTCTTTCATGCTTGTCTTAAAGAATGAGTAAACAGATGGACGAAAAATGGACCTTTAATGGACGAAGTATGGACAAATCTGCGGCCATGCCATGGACTGAGGCTGGTCCACGTCAAATCACACAGACTCTTGTCCATTCCGTGCCCGCAGATTTGTCCATACTTCGTCCATTAAAGGTCCATTTTTTCGTCCATCGTCCATTATCTTCAAAAATATTTACTTGCTCGCACTTTAAGAAATAGTTATTCTATATCTTTCAACTTCAATGAGGTTATCATGATCGCGTCATCCGAAGAACAAAAAGCCCTCTCACAGGTTCACGTAGGCTCTGTTGTGCAGCACTACAAAGGAATGAAAATGAAAGTGCTGGCGATAGCAAGACATACAGAAACGCAAGAACTACATGTCGTTTACCAGAAGCTTTATAACTGCGAGAAATTCGGCGATCAAGCCATTGTCATTCGCCCTTTGGGCATGTTTGTGGAAAACGTTGTACATAATGGCAACATCGTGCCTCGATTCGCTGTCATTAAAGAACACGCCTGCTGCTAAAAAAATTGCCGACCCAGCCACAAGCTTGACGCCACACTTCGCGGCCAGTATGATGCCTCCTTTGCTCTCAAAGGATGGACATCATGACACTGGCTCTAAAGCTAACGCGATTCTTACTTCTACTTCTTAGTCCGCTTTGCGCAACCACAACGCCACTCGTTGTTGAGATCCCAACCGAATCCACCCGCGTACCCGTATACATCGCGAAAACAGCCCTGAACGATTCTACGCTAACAAAAGACTATGCCGAACAACTCCATGAAATCCTGCGTTTTGACCTCACAACTGGCGGAAAAGCACAATTAGTACAACTCCATCCCCAGTGGGAAAAGTTGGCCCAATCGAAACTAGATATGCAAAAATGGCAGCAATCCCCCTTTCATTTTGCCATCATTCCCCAAATCCAGGGCGACCAACTCATTGCTCAAGTTCTATTCCTAGATGCAGGACAAGCCAAACAAACAGAACCACTCCCCCTATCAGGTGATCTAGCGGTCGATCGCCGACAGATTCATCGCCTATCCGACACACTTCATCGACAGCTTTTTGCCGTCGATGGCATCGCCTCCACACGAATGCTTTATACAGTAAAAACAGTCGGAAAACAGTTAGCAGAGGTCTGGGAGTCCGACTACGATGGCGCTAACCCCCGCCAGATTACTCGCGACAATTCTTATGCCGTTACGCCAACCTATGTTCCCCCAAAGACGGGTTCTTTACCCGCTTCTTTTCTTTACGTCTCCTATCGCTACGGACAGCCACGCATTGTATTAAGCTCCATCAAGACAGGTCAATCCAAACTGCTGACCTCCCTAAAAGGAAACCAATTGATGCCAGTCATCAACCGTCAACGCGACTCCATCGCCTTCATCTGCGATGTCACAGGCAACCCAGACCTCTTCATTCAGCACTTTGACCCACAAGCTGGCGCATATGGAAAACCACGGCAAATCTACACAGCACTACACTCTACACAAAGCTGCCCAACCTTCAGCCCCGACGGAAATCACATCGCGTTCGCTTCAGATAAAGGCGGTACTGCCCGCGTTTACATTATGCCCATCCCCGCAGAAGGCGCCGGAATGAAAGACCTTGCACCCAGAGAAATCTCCAAACGCGCCCGCAATGGCACCGCCCCAGCCTGGTCCCCAGATGGCTCCAAAATAGCCTTCTGCGCACAAACACAAGGCGTCAGACAAATCTGGATATACGATCTGCTTAAAGATACCGACTGGCAACTCACCAGCGGACCCTCACACAAAGAAAACCCCAGCTGGGCTCCTGACAACTTCCACCTCGCCTATAACACCGCCGACACCAACAAAGGCGAACTCATGATCATCGACATTAATAACCGCACACCGGTCCAAATCTCATCCGGACCCAACGAAAAATGGTACCCAAACTGGGAGCCTAGGTAGGAACCTTTTTCCTTCCTTATTAGCGACCGATTTGTTAGGATCAGTTTCTGAATTTTTTTAAAAAAAGGGTTTTACTATGGGTAGGTCGAGTTTCTGGTTGTCACTGACGTGTATACTGGGTGCATTTTTAGTTTCTAGTTGTGGCCGTTCCGGTTGCGATGTCTGGGAAGACACAAAGTCCGCTAGCCGATACATGGGCAAAGGAATGCGTAAACTCGGCGGCAAACAAGGCAGAGACTGCGTAGACGTATGCTCAAGAGAAGAGTTCTGTCGCGTCGGCGATTTCGAAGATGACTACGGATGCGACTTCGACCCACTCCAAGATGCAGAAGCCCAAGGCCTCATCAACATGGAAGAACTACGCCTACAACCCCGCCGACTTCCTGGCGAACCCGGTAGTCCCATCCCTGGTCTTGAAGCGTTTAGCGACCCTAGCTCCAATCCAGAACTCGCGCAAGTATTCCAGAACATCAATTTCGACTACGATAAAAGCCTCATAAAAGGGGACAATAACGTTGAAAGAATACGACGTATGGCTCAATATCTGCGTAGCCATCCAAAGACCTACGTCTTCGTTGAAGGACACTGCGACCAACGAGGTGGACAAAAATACAACGCCGCCTTAGGAACCAGGCGCGCCAACGCCGTTCGCAAATTGCTCATCGAATTCGGAGCCGATAAAGATCAAGTATTCGCCATCACCTATGGCAAAGATCGACTTCTAAAAGTTGAAGATACAGAAGATGCTTACAAAGAAAACCGCAGAGTTGAATTCAAGATCTACGAAACCTAACGCAAAGGGGTGTGCCCATGCTGCCAATAGCCAGGAAGACTTTGTCATCCGTTTTGATCTGTTGCGCGATTTTCGGATCGTTAACAGCTGAAGAAGAGCGACCCAATTCAACTACGCGCTCGCCCTATGATGCGCAAGCCACGTTCCGAAGAGGCCTCCCAAAAGAGCAAATCGTGCAGCTCAAGCACCAAGTAACCGCTCTTCAAACAGAGCTGGAGATGCTGCAAGAACGCCTAAACTACCAAGATGGCGATCTTAATCATATACGCCAAGAGCTAGATCAGGTCAGCCACACCTCCACCCAATACGTAGAGCAAATGGCAAACCTCGAAGCGGCGACCACCACCATGGAACAAGATGTGGCAAACGTCTGCAAAGACAACGAAAAATGCCAAAAGGTTCTCGTTCAATTCCAAAACCAGATCCGCCAAATCGAGAAAAACACCGAAATCCAAGGACAGAACGTCCGCAATCTCGAAAAGGCTGTACATGCCCTTGTAGAACTCATGCAAAAAAATGACCGAAATAACTACAGCCCACGCATAGGTTTGAATTCTTCAGTCACACCACCCATGCATGTAGTGAAAGAAGGTGACACACTCGAAAAAATAGCCCGACAACATAACACCACCATCGAAGCCATCAAAGAGGCAAACGGACTTGTCAACGACCGCATCATCGCCGGAAAAAAACTCAAAATCCCTACCCAAGGATCTTTGTAGACGGCCTGTCGGCCTATTCGACTCCGGGGTAGGAGGACTGACCATTTTGCGAGAAGTGGTCAAGTTTCTTCCACAAGAATCTGTCATCTACCTTGGAGATACCGCTCGCCTACCCTACGGAGATAAAAGCGCGGAAACCGTCATACACTACGCGCGGCAGAGCGCACAATTTCTCATGCAGCGCGGCATCAAAGTTCTCGTACTAGCGTGCCACACAGCCTCATCACATGCCCTACATACACTGCAGATAGAACTCCCTATTCCTGTTTTAGGTGTCACTACAGCAGGCATCAAAAAAGCGCTGGAACAGACCTCTCACGGACGCATAGGAGTGCTCGGCACACGTGCCACAATCCTTGCAGGAGTCTATCAACGCGAATTAACCAAAACATCTCATGTCGAAGTGCACGCAGTCCCCTGCCCTCTCTTTGTTCCCCTTGTTGAAGAACGATACTATTCTCATCCCGCCTCAGCACTCATCGCACAAGAATACCTGCAACCCTTACGCCAAGCCAATGTTGACACAGTCATCCTAGGCTGCACGCACTATCCCATGTTAGCCAGCGTCATTCAAGAATACCTAGGCGACACCGTAACCCTAATAGACTGCGGCCAAGCATGTGCAGAGGCTCTGCAACAAACACTGCAAATGACAGAGACCCTAAATCACCAAACGCAACCCGTCTACGAATACTTCGTTACCGACGATCCCCAAAAGTTTCAACGGACCGGCGCAGATATTTTAGGAAAAGAGATAAATGCTGTACAGCATTGCATTGTGAATGGGGAGCGCGCTCCCGCGCGCAGTTTTTTGTACGAAGAAGCGCCTCCGTGAGGGCTTGAAACCTAATGAAATCGCCTCTGGACAAGCAGAAATATGGCCAGATCGTCCAGTTGTGTCCATAATTAGTCTTACAAAACGCGCCCTTTTGGACGCCAGTCACTCGCGATCGGGCAGGCTGAATAGATCTTTGATGGCTTGCAGGCTCACATCGCGACCAATAGCGGCTATGGCATCGGTAAGTGGAATATTTTTGGGACAGACCTTAACACAGTTTTGCGCGTTGCCACAGTCGTTGATACCGCCAGCTTCCATAAGAGGACGAAGACGCTCAGCGGCTTGCATACGTCCTGTAGGATGTGCGTTAAATAACCGCACTTGAGCCATAATCTGCGGTCCAACAAATTTGCTGTGGGCATTCACTTGTGGACAAGATTCTGTGCAACAACCACAGGTCATGCAGGTGCTCAAAATATAGCGTACCTCTTGTGTATTCTGACTAATTTTGGGTCCAGGCCCCCTGTCGTAAGCTCCATCAACTTCGATCCATGCTTGCACCTTCTTGAGATTCTCAAACATGCTGCTACGGTCGACGATTAGATCACGGACGAGAGGAAATTTCGTAAATGGCGCCACGGTAATAATGTCGCTATCGGATTCTTGAAGCAGAGGATCGATCAACGCGGTACATGCTTGACGAGGTTTGCCATTGATCAACATGGAACATGAACCACACACTTCTTCTAAACAACCCTGCTCCCACACAACTGGCTCGACTGATTGCCCCTTATTGTTAAAGGGATTTTTCTGAATTTGCATGAGGGATGAAATGATATTGGCAAGCGGAACTAGCTCGAAATCAAATTCTTCCCAGTACTGATGTCCTGGATGTCCACGGTAGATTCGCAGTGTATAACTTCGCGCCATGGGTGCTCCTCAAAGGGGGGGCTTGATGGTAGTGGGCACATTTTTTAAGGTAGGTTTCACCTTTTTGGCTTCTGCATAACTGCGCACTGTCGGTTCGATATAGGTCGTTTCGATGGGTCGATAGGAAAGGTCGGGTTCGTCCCTGTTATAGCTAGCGATGGTGGTTTTTAGCCAGTGTTCGTCATCGCGGTTGGGGAAGTCGCGCTTAAAGTGGGCTCCGCGAGACTCATCGCGCGCCAGAGCAGATTTAGTGATCGCGATTGTCAGCTCCAACATGTAGCGAAACTGGTTCGCGAAAATGTAGGTTTGATTCGCGAAACGGGTGCGATCGGCCAACGAGATGTGCTGATAGCGTTCGCGATAAACCTTTAACGCATCGAGCGTTTTTTTCAGATCCTGATTATTACGCGCCACTGTGACATGTTTAACCATGACCTGAGAGACTCCATCGTGGAGCTTAAACACGTTCTCAGGCCCTTCTCGCGACATAAGGTTATCGTGAAAATCGCTTTCTACTGCGAGTTCTTGGTCAAAAACCGTAGAGGAGACAGTCTCGTTGTGATGATCAAGCGTCTGCAAATAACGCTCCATCTCCAGCGCCGCTGTAAGTCCCCCAAAGATGCAAGACAACAGCGAATTAGCACCGAGACGGTTAGCGCCATGGTATTCGTAATCAGATTCTCCGGCATTAAAACAACCTGTAAGGTTGGTCATCTGGCGGAAACGAGTGGAACGGTCTGCAGCATCCGCCGCGGGCCAATCGACCCAAGCCCCACCCATTGAGTAGTGAACGGCAGGAAAGATCTTCATCGGCAACTTGCGCGGATCGTCACCAGTGAATTTCTCGTAGATATCCAAAACGGCCTCAACCTTCTTCTGAGTGGTATGCGGAAGGTGGGAAACATCGAGATATACTTGATGTGACCCATCGACACCGAGGCCCATTTCACAAATTCGTAAAATTTCACGCGCACCGACATCGCGTCCAACAAGATTGCCATAGCCAGGGTAGAAGTCTTCAAGGAAGTACCAGGGCTTACCTGTCTCGCCACAAGGAACTGTTTGTCCATCGGGTGTAACGATGCTTTTAGAAGAATCACCCATAACCCAAACACGCCCTCCCTCACCACGCAACGATTCAGACATTAAACGTAGTTTATCTGGCCCAGGAATAGCTGTGGGATGTATCTGAATAAATTCCGCATTCGCATAATGCATACCTTGCGTATAGAGACGTCCGTTAGCTGCGCCGGTGCAGAAGGTAGAATTAGTCGATAGTTTATAGATCATTCCAGGACCGCCTGTAGCGATTAATACGGCGTCGCCCTTAAGAACTTCTAACTTGAGATTGAAGAGATTCATGGCCACGATACCACGGGTGAGTCCGTGGCTATCACGAACCAGACGCATGAACTCCCAATGTTCGTACTTTTCTATCAGGCCTTTGGCTTCGTAGCGTCGCACCTGTTCATCGAGAGCGTAGAGTAATTGTTGCCCTGTTGAGGCTCCGCAAAAAGCTGTACGATGATAGAGCGTACCACCGAAACGGCGAAAATCTAAATTACCCTCTGGAGTTCGGTTGAAGGGGCATCCAAACCGGTCGAGCATGTTGATGATGGCTGGTCCTGCGAGGCACATCTCAAGGACAGGAGATTGGTTGGCGAGGAAGTCGCCGCCTTTGAGTGTGTCGTAGGCATGAATGTAGGGAGAGTCGTCTTCACCCATCAGATTCATAGCTGCATTGATACCGCCTTGGGCACAGACGGAGTGCGAGCGTTTCACGGCACTAAGGCACACCAGTTTGACGTGACAGCCTTTTTCTGCGAGTTTCATCGCCGCTGACAGGCCTGCTAAACCGCCTCCTACGACGATCACTTGGTTGGGCTTATGTTCAGTCATGTATCATAGCCTCAGGTTGATCCAATAAGTGCCGACAACAGAAGCTAAGCCCAAGAAGGCAACTAAAATCATCAACACAGTCGTTATCATCAGCCATAATTTTTGAGATCTAGCTGTAAGGGTAATTCCCCATTTGATCATTGCTGTCCATAGCCCATTAAACGCATGGAAACAGGCCGCCAGCACGAAAATAACATAGAGGGTGACTAACCATGGCTTTTTGAACGCATCACGCACCATGAGCAGCGTAGCGGTGCCAAAGTCCTTCCCGACAGCGATCACATCGCCATCTGAAAGAGGCTTACGGCTCAATGCCTCTATCCAATGGACGCGCTGGTGCGTTTCTTGCTGTTCTTGTAGCTGTGCCGCTTTAGTGGGATCATAAGTTTCTTCCGGCGGTCCAAACAAAAACTCCTGCGCGGAAAAATGCGCTTCTGGAGCATGTGCCGGATGGCTTACCGTCGAAGGCTGAAGTTCCGCTATACGCGAACGATCGTAGATATCTACATCCAAACGATTCGCTAACGTATAAAGACCTGAATCAAACGAAATGCGCGTCATGTAGTAGCGCTTCCCTCCGACCTCGGCTTCCCAAGGAGCTTCAAGGAAACGCATATGCAACACATGTAGCAGAATGGCAAAAAGCAAAAGCCAGGATGTTAAGCGCATCCAGGTGAAAGCCTGATTACGAGAATATTGACCCAATGCCGGCTTAGAACCATCTGTAGACCATGAATTGGATTCTGAAGTAAAGAGATACCGCACTCCCCAAAACATGTGAATCGCAAAAGGGATCGCCAGAAAAATAATTTCAAGCACAGGAAGGTAGGGCAGTTTGTGGATATCTTGCACCGACGCGATGAATCCTTCACCATCGTCTCCCACAAATAAGGCAGCTTGAGAGTTCGTTAACAGATGAAAAATCAAGAACAACACCATCCACACACCCATTAGGGAGTGTGTACGTCGCCAAACAAACGCTGTAGGTAGGGTTTGAGAGTCATTCATGTATGTACTTCCTTGATAGTGAAGCGAAACGGCAATTTACCACGAAGTGACAGCCGATGCTAGTCCAATGTCATCAAAAATAAATAATTTTTTGCATGTACAAGCTCAGCTGTTTGAGGTGTTGAATAAAGTAAAAAAAGAAAACAAGATGAGCAGGATCGCAAGCGGCAGGATAAATAGGATTATATTCTATCCACAAGTACTTTTGAGATCACTTTATGCATTTTTTAACACAAAGACACAAAAGCACGAAGCACGTAAAAAATGAACTTTCTTCGCGTCTTCGTGTCTTTGCGTTTAACAAAAAATAAAAGAGCTTTTGCGCAACCAAGCTATACCGATTGAGTAAACGCAAAGCGAGACAGTTCCTTCGGCCCCTGACAGGGAAATAAGAATATGAGCCTCTCTGTGTGCTCTGTGATCTCTGTGGTAAAATTTTGAAACAGTATTGAAAATAATTAATTACCACAGAGATCACAGAGCACACAGAGAGGCTCATGATTTTGTTTTAGGAGACGCGAAGACGCAAGAAGGTTTATTTGTTAACTCTCTTCGTGCCTTTGTGTCTTTGTGTTAAAAAAAGCATAAGTGGCTTTAAAAGCAGTTGTGGATAGAATTTTAATCAATACACGCATCCCAACCACCGCCTAGGGCTCTGTAAACATCTATAATGGTTAAAAGCACATTCGCTTGCGCTTGCGCTTCGTTAAGCTGTGCTGTAAACAGATTGCGCTCCGCATCGAGAACTGTAAGGTAATCGGTCTGCCCATTATCATACAACAGTCTGGCTAAGCGCAAATATCCTGTCAGCGCTTCAACCTGATCGCGCTGCGCTTGTAACAGCGTGATCGATATCTTATGCGCGATCAACGCATCGCTCACCTCACGGAAAGCCACCTGCACAACTCTTTGATAATTATATACTAATTCCTGCGTCACCCAATACGCTGCACAGGATTGGAAGAAGATTTGCCCTCCCTGAAAGATGGGTCCAGCCAACGAACTCGCCAACGTCCAGTTGCGCGTGTCAGGAGTAAAAATATTGTTCAGATTATCCCCTGAAAATCCGATCATTCCTAGTAGATTAAACGAAGGGAAAAATGCCGCCCTGATAGCTCCTAGACGAGCATTGGCTGCATACAAGTTATCCTCAGCACGTAAAATATCCGGACGTTGACACAACACATCTGACGGTAAATCTGAAGGCAGTTCTGGGGCTCGCAAACAGTCGAGACCCAATCCACGGCAGATACCTTCAGGGTTATGACCAATGAGAACAGACAATTCGTTCTCTTTTTGCGGAATCAAAATTTCCAGCTGTAACTTTTGAATGCGTGCTGTGTCAAAGTCTGCCTGAGCCTGTTTTACAGGTAACTCCGAGGTAAGACCTTCTTTATAACGTTCTGTGGCCAAATCAAGAGAGTAAATACGAGATTTCAGCGTATCTTCAGCAATGGTTAGCTGTTTGTCTAACCCACGTAGTTCGACATAGGCTCGAGCTACAGACGAAATAAGCGTAATAATGACACCACGCTGGGCATCTTCTCGAGCTAATAATTCATACAAAGCCGCGCATCGACCATTACGTATCTTTCCCCATAGGTCCACCTCATACGTAAGCGAAAGTTGTGGAGCAAAGATATCAAAAATCCTTGGTACACCGGGAATTGGCGGAGTCGTAACTAGCGAAGCTTCTTGACGCGAGGCTTCAAAACTATAGCCCAAAAAGGGCCATAAGGGCGCTTGCGCTACGCCTAACCGCGCGCAATATTCATTCACATTGGCCACAGCAATCGCTAAATCCCGATTATGCGTGAGAGCTTCACAAATCAACTCATTCAAAATGGGATCTTCAAACAGCTCCCACCAGAGCAGATTCGCTATGGTCTGTGGCTCATCAATCTCCACTCTCCACTCACAAGGCACCGGCCATTCAGGGCGGCAATTTCTCGGCGCAAAGTTGCACGAAGGGATGAAAACAAGAAGAAGGCAAATGATCGTTAGGCTGACTCTTTGCATCTCTCTCCTTAAAGAAATAAACAACAACGCTCGATACATAGCGGCCTGCAGGTCAGCAAAACATTCATACAATCGATCCGTAAATTAACTAGCAAGGGAAAATTTATAAAAGACTACTCTTTGAACACATCCCCGAACCAGTCCACGACATATTTCAGAGCCATTAATAATAACCACGTAGGCAACGCCATCCAGAAAGCGTAAAACAGACGCTCGAACAGCGAAACTTGCATCGTCAGCATCGTGATCAGCGCCACCACCAACGTGCAAGCCAGCACGATCGTACTTCCAAGCGAAATAGGCCATTTAGACGTATCCATAAGATCACCTTAATGCGATCGCACATCGATGTCAAGGATGGTGCCCTTTCGGGCGCAAGTTTTTGCACGACTGGCTATGGACAAATCTGGACAATCTGAGACAATTTCATAATTCTAGCTGATAAATGATCTGGATAGTAGATTCTCGACAAAGCAATTTTCTTTTTTTCTTCAGGATAACAGGATGAACAGGATAAAATTGAAAATTGTTAAAATTAGTTGAGATTTTCTATTTATCCTATTCATCCCATACGCATCAGGCTAAGATAAGTTTTTGTGATTATGCAATTGATAACAAGCTCATTACGACAGGAAGACCCTCGTAGAGGGTCTCTGAATGTAGCCCACCGTGAACCTGCGAGCGGAGCGAAGACAGGTGTAACGGTGGGAATATGGGCAAAATAGAGTTCGCACTCTCGAACGAGAGTGCCTCAGCCCAAAATCGCGTAAAAAGCCAGTCGTGCAAAAACTTGCGCCCGAAAATCCACCCTTCCGCTATGCTATAGCTCATGTCTACACAGATTCTCTACAGCACCATTCGTCCAGAATTAAAGAAAGCCTATCTGCAACGCGGAACAATTCTCGGACTACTAGGAATCGCTATATTCATTTGCATGGGACTCTCGTTATCACCCAAAGCGACCAATGGGTGGGGACTATTTGGATTTTTTGCATCAGGTGCGCTAATCACGCTTGGCCTTAGACCCTATCGAAGACTCACTTCTCTAGAAACAAAACCGCACCAGTTGAGGATAGAACCTTCGGGAGAGATCTTTTTTTTCTATGCCAACAAACCATTTCTGATGTTGCCGGCAAAATGCATCCGACAACTTCAGTATCGTGATGTCAAAGATAGCTATGGAATCGTTGTAGACTTGCACGACCCGGCGTGCATTCGAAAAATGAATCCTGGATTGAACCTGGAGACTTACATTGCCTCAACCCGACGTCGTTACGGAGGAGATGTGTTTTTTCCTCTCTTTTCACACCGTAGTCTAGATACTATCGAATCGTTAAGATAAGCTAGCCTATCTAGACTTGATGTCTTTAAGCGTATAAATTGCTGTATAAGAAGTCTCGTGGTAGTCGCCTCGAATAATAGGAACGCTTTCGACAAAGTCCACCTGCGAATCGTTGCAGTGATACCATCCGCCTTCCGCCTTAATGCACGTTGTTTTGTGAAACCCTTTCGGATGCTCAAGAATGACGCTGGAGACCGAGTAAACATATACTTTTGAAAACTCATGTGAGCGAATGCAATACTCAGGAAAACGCTCCCAAAAAAACAAGGGTTTTTCTTCTGAGGGTTGTATTTTTGTAGGTCCAAAAATCATCTGCACTAACACATAAGGGGAGCGCGATAAAAGTTCATCAGGCAACTCTTCAGTCTGGAAATTACAGGGCGTAACCTCATAGCTTTGTAAATCTAAGATCGAATTAACAGCGTAAAATACTTTATCAGGAATTTCTCCCGACTTTTTCAGGCCTATTGAAGGATATACCCCGTTTAGTAACACTTGAAGTTTAGCAAGTTCAGAACCCTTTACAGGATCACCATTGTCAATGGTACATAAGAGTTTGTGAATGAAGGTTTGAAGTTCTTGTCGACGCTTAAAAGCTGTGGGATCTTCTCCCTTACCTGTGGTTAAAGAATGCAGTTCAGCATTCAAACGTCGTCGCACTTCTGGTACCAATCTTAAACTTTGCAAAGCCGCGGCTATAAAGCAGGTATTACCACCATTAGCAAATCCTCCCGGTTTGAGATTACAAAGGGAGGGTGATGGAGAAGCCTTTTGAAAGAGATTATTCGGTAGAATTTTGGAAGAATCCAATTCCCGTCGCGTAACCTTCTTGGCAGTCCATCGGTAGTATAAATACACACCTACAAGGAGACACACGAAAATGGGTATAGCGATTAACCCAACACGTTTCAGATCCGAACAACCAAACCTTGTCCTAGCGCCAGACCCCACTGAAGGTACTGAGATACTAGAAAAATTAGTACGAGCAGGATACAATTCCATAGGTTTATTATATATTAATTACAAGTTAAAAACAACAAAAAATTGACAGAATAGCAAGATCAATCAGATTATTAACTTTCTACCTATTCCGAAAGATAAAATCTATTTGACCCTTCTTTGCGCCTCTGCCTCGCTTTGCGTTTAAAAAACACATAAGATTGGGTCGCACAGACCTCATCCATCAATGCATCGCAAAATAGGTCTTGAGACCATCTTGTGTCGCTTTCATAGAACGTTTGCCATTCTGCCAATTAGCGGGACAAACATCGCCATTTGCTTCAAAAAAATTCAGCGCGTCAACAATTCGCAACGCTTCATCTACAGAACGCCCCAACGGCAGATCGTTCACCAACGCATGCCGTACAACACCCTTAGTATCGATGAGAAACAACCCGCGGTAAGCAATGCCCTGGTCTTCAATCAACACGCCATAGTCGCGCGCAATCTGCTTATTCAAATCAGACACCAGCGGATACTCAACCCCGTGTATGCCCCCCTGACCCTTTGGCGTCTTCAGCCATGCATGATGGGAATAAGGACTGTCCACCGAACATCCAATCACTTCCGTATTACGGTCTCTGAACTCTTGTAACTTCTCCTGAAACGCATGAAGCTCCGTCGGACAAACAAATGTAAAATCTAGGGGATAAAAGAAAAATAGAACATTACGCCCACGGAACGATTCTAAAGTAAATCCATCAATAATAGCATCTTTTACTACCGCTTTAGTTATAAATGCAGGAGCTTGTTTTCCAACTAGATTTCCCATAATAATCTTCTCCAATAGTTTTTCAAAAAAGATTACCAGGAATAATGAAGAAAGTCAAACTTTGTACAAATAGTCATTGGATGCCATAACTAGAAAACCGCTTGCAAATCCTGGATTGGGCTGAAACATAGGTCGCAAAATGTTTCTTGTCCCCGCCTCATCAGCACCTTCCGCCACTAATTTGCTTACATCTGGCTCATCTTTCTTATGGGAAATAACCTCATCGTAAAAGGCTTGGAACTGCGCGTCATTATCATACCGCATGCCAATAACTTTGAATTCATACACCAAACTTTCCATCAGTCCGGGCACAAACCACTCTCTCTCTAATTGCCCCGTCAAATCAGCCGTGATCATCTCGATCATCTTGGCGCGTTCTTCAAGAGTCATGATATTGCCCGAACTCAATTCTAACGCGTCTAAGCTAGCGTCAGCCACTGCCTTCACCTTCGCAGGAAGTTCCGAAAGAAATTCGCGATAGACACCGACCAATTCATCCGGGTGAAGTTTTCTGACCGGACGCGCTCTTTGTGTCGGGTCCAGATCGGCAATTTTTAAACGAACGCCTTCATTGAGCGACTCGATTACAGATCCCTTTAATTCGTTAAAGTTCACCGGTGGCACCAACAGTCTAGCTTGAAGTTCGCTTTTGATAGCTAGTTCCAATTCTACTCGATCACGTGGAGAAAGTGTCCCAGGGGCAATGCGCGCCAGACGAGCTGCTTCGCTTGCCGCTAACCTGAGTCCAGCATTCCGGCCAATGAGAGGGTTTGCTGTGCGATTCAATTCTTCTTGGTTAGCTTCTATCCATTGTTTTACGTGAGGCGGTTCCAGGTCATACAGACTTGCCCGTGTAACAGGCAGCGCACCAAGACTATGAAGACGATCCATAAACGCGTTCTGTCGACGCAATTGGTCAGCTCTGAATTCTTCACCGAATTCACTATTTTCATTAAAAAGAGCATTGAGACGCGCCTCTTTCACTTTAAGCCAGGTTCCAGAGGACAGACCTATGCCATTGGCAAGCTTAAGCACAAAAGCGGAGACACCAATGGAAGCTGGAATAATCACAGTCGCTAAGCCAAAGACTGCACCTATACCAATAGCAGCTAACGGGCCTAACGCGACACCACCTAAGCTGAAAAAGGCTAGAGCACCCACTGCACCAACAGCCACAACAGGTGCGGCGAAGGCAGCCACACGCAGAGCTCTCTCATATCCCCCTGACAATTTAATCGCGGTCCATTGTTTAGAAAACCAGACTTCAATCGCTTGTAAAGTGTTTGCAGGTCTTAGATAACCATCCTTAAACCTGCCAAAGGTTTCTAAAGAGTCTAACTTAGCCTCTTGACCTGCAATCTCAGCCAGCGCATCGCCCCGCACTTTCATAAGCGCGCTATGCACAAGACGCAAATCCCTATTAGCCACTGAATTGGTTAACTCCGTAACTAATGTCGTGTTCGCAGCCGACCAAACGTAGGCGCCTACTCCAACAAGACCACCTATGATGGGTCCCGATGCCAATGCAGTTCCCAAAGTAGCCATGACCCCCTTGCCCACATCTTTGCCAGAACTAATCGTCCTCACCCATTCTCCGAGATAGATCCACTGTAAATCGTCCTCTGTAAGCTTTATCGGAGCAATATGCTGTTGACGCTCTATATTTCCTAAAGCAGCTTGCACAGTCGCCCGCGTCCTAATTCCCGTTACCAACGAATCTAACAGAGAGGAATTGTTATACACAGCGAAGGAAATGGCAAGATCCGCAGCTAATCCCTGAGCTAGGTCGGGATGTGTGTCAGCCCATTTGAGAAAATCCGTTACCTTGTTCCGTAGAGAAGCTGTCAAGTCTCCGCTACTAATCAATTCTGATGTATTCAGCGCCGCCTGGCCTCGTTCCTTAGTGTAGCAAATCTCCGCTAGCTGCTGATTTAATCGGAACTGAGCGGGTGATATATAGCACCCATTGAAGTAGCCAAGCGTCGCTATATTAATGGCCTGCTTCATTATGCTATCCTGCAACATCGCCGTAAGAGGACGCGCAGGTGGATTCAAACCTTGATACTCTAGAATTTTCTCTTCAAACCCCGCCTCTAGTATGGCTAGAGTTCGATTTTCGACTGCGATCTTTTCTTGTGCACTTCTAATGGCATCGCGCAAACCCGCAACTTCTCGAGAGAGTCTTTCTGATTCACTGTTTAGAACAACCTTTCTGCCTTGAAGAGCTTGCCGTTGGGCGAGTGCATTAGCAATTTGCGTTTCCCGCGTGCTTCGCGCTTGCCCCGTCAGTGCATCCCTGCCAACTTCCAATGTCTCAAGGCTTCTGGTCTGTGCAGCGATAAGTTCATCCCCCAGCGTAATTTCTCGCTGATGCTCCTCTTGAGTGGTCGTTTTAGCCTTGATGACACTCTCCAATTCGGCAACAGTTATGGTTTGTTCTCTGCGAGCCGCATAGTGAGGCTTCATTGTCTCCGTTAGACGCTTCAAAAACGCCGCACTCGTAATAATACGAAGATCTTCTACATCACTCTCGGCCGACTGTAGACTCACTTTCTGTTGAGCTACATTTTGGCCCTCCCTCTCTGCCACTCTTATCTGTTCGCGCATCACAGAGATGCTCTCTGACTTTCGGCGATACTCATCAATCAAGGGATTCACTGTTTGCGAAAATCTCCCTAAATTCTCCTTGTTCTCTACGAGGGCCTGCCCCCAAGACGTATCCATCCAGTCATAGTGCTTGTCTTTATCAGCAACAACATCAGAAACCACCGCCGCCTTCACCGAAGAGGCTGCCGACACAATTCCCCCAACAACTTTTCCGCTACCCTTGATCAATCCTTGACCACCGCTGTAAAGGCCACCTAGGGCTGCTTTGGTCCTGGCACCCCAAGACCCATTAGGCGGGGAAGTCTCGTACTGCTTACGATAAGCGGCTCTCTGATAATTCCCCATGTGATTGTGAAGAATAGCCTCCTCATTCGTTATGCGCTGCATGAGGTTCGTTTTGACTTCCGCTGTTTTTATCACTAACTCACCCAACATCTCTTCATCTACCCGGTTACCTTCAGCTAGTTCAGCGGGAATCAAATAGCTAAACGGACCACTACGAATCTGCTCATGAATAAGTAGCTCAGGCGAATAATTATTATGAAAGGGAGGCCATTCCGCAACCCTTTGCTCCTGAAAAAACTGAACATCATTAATGGCTTCTAATTCTTGTCTCAACGCGCTAAGCGTTTGTTCAGAATCTATTTTTCTCGATCTTTCTAGTTCTACCGTGACCTCGTTTCGCTGCCTGGTCAAAGCTGCGCGATCTGCCGGCGAGATCGCCTCATTAACCACCGGCCACTGACCTGTGCCTGGTGTATCATGCGTTCCCAAAACTTCATCATACCCTTTCTTCTTCTGCTCAAGCTCGTAAGTACGCGACGATCTAGCAGCTAGAAAATCATACGAAGGCTGTATGCCGATTTCACGCTCTATATCAGCTCGTCTTTCTGCAATCGAAGGAAACGAACCTCCAGTATATACACTCTCTCCCCACGCGTGAACCACTCCCTTCTCTTTCTCAAAATAGTCGTGAAAATCCAAGATGGTGTTTTCTTCAAGCTGATAGCTCGCCTTGCGTTCCTCCGCCTGCATGATTTTCTGGTCTCGGATACTAGGGAATTTGGCAAACTTGATTGCAGCCAACTCTTGAATATCTTTGATCAGGTCATACTTCATTGCTAATAGCACTTCTTCCATCGCGCATAGTTCGCTTTCTAGCCTAAATTTTAGTATTTTATCTGCACATTGATTTATTTCTTCGTTTAATTCCGAAGCTTTTGTTTCTAATTCAACAATTTTCGAATCAATAAACCGAATTTCTCTTTTATAAAAGGCCTGGGTTTTCTCTTGATTTGGAGCATTGGGCTGATAAAGAACATTTTGAGCGGCGTTGGACGATTCTGAAGATCCAACAAGCAAGGAAACACCCCAACCCCACCAGGAAGATTTTTCTGGAACAGCTTGGGGGGACACAGGTGGTTGAGGATGCAAATTTCCGGTTAAAACAGGGATATTATTTGCAACTAGATCATGCAGATTCCGATCGGAATAGGGGACTAACGGTACAGAAACGACCATATCACCACGTTATTAAGGTCAAACATCATCTATTATGATAGTTTAAAAAATTGTTATATCGCAATAAATTTTAGCTATTTTTAATTCTATTTCTATCCTGTTTATCCTGTTTATCCCATACGCATCAGGCTAAGATAGTTTTTGATGCGTATGTAATTGATAACAAGTTCGTTGCGATAAGAAAACCCTCGAAGAGGGTTTCTGAATGTAGCCCACTGTAAGCCTCGCGAGCGTCAGCGAAGACGAGGCGCAACTGTGGGTAGATGCGGAAATAAATTTTGCACCCCCGAAGGGGCGTGCCTCAAGCCACTTGTAATCAACGGGCTGAGGCACTCTCGTTCGAGAGTGCAAACCCCACTTGACCCATATTCCCACCGTTACACCTGTCTTCGCTTCGCTCGCAAGGTTCACGGTGGGCTACATTCAGAAACCCTCTTCGAGGGTTTTCTTGTCGCAACAAACTTGCTATCAATTGCATACATATCAAAAACTTATCTTAGCCTGATGCGTATGCCTGTTTATCCTGTTTATCCTGTCATCCTGAAGAAAAAAGAAACAATCGCCTGATTGAGATAGTCCAGTTTTGTCCATCGTCCATTTTCGTGAACCTTGAGATTTTAACCCATTTGACGCACCATGAAGCCCAACATACTCAACCTTACCGAAATCTGAGAAAGCATGATCTCTTCCGACTCTCCAGGCCATATCACCTTCCCTAAGGGCTTTACTGCGCCTAACTACAACCTTTCATTGATTTGCCTCCTTCTGGTTAAGGCGGCGGCGATTTTATTTGTTATTTTCCAAGCAGGGATTGGATTAGGGCCTGATGAAGCGCAGTATTGGCTCTGGAGCGAAGATCTCAGTTGGGGTTATTACAGTAAACCCCCGGGTATTGCGTGGGAGATCTTTTTGGGAACCAGTCTTTTTGGAAGTACCGAGTTAGGTGTACGCTTCGGCGCAATTCTTCTTGGATTTGGCATCCCGCTTTCTGTGTATCTATTGGCGCATTGTTGCGGTCTGAAACACGGCACAGCATTTTGGGCGGGTGCGATCATGGCATTTGCGCCCATAGGGATCATCGCATCTTTTATTGCTACTACGGATGCTGGATATATCTTGTTTTGGACCTTAGCCGCGGCAGCCGTAGCTTATAAGCTACAGCGCAACCAAGAACCCTACTATTCTTTGGTCGGCCTTCTTATTCTTTTTGGTGCGTTGTTTAAGTGGACCATTTATGTCTTTTGGTTCGTTATTCTCGTTTATAGTTATTTTCAGCCGAGGCTCAGAACCTTAAAGTTGATTCCCGGCATCCTTATTTCGCTTTTAGGATTGCTCCCCAGCCTATATTGGAATATGGCTCATGGCTGGGTTACCTTTCGTCATGTGGGCACGCAAATTGCTGGCGGGCAGCAGGCTTGGTTTCACGGGAATTTCTTTGATTTCATTGGCGCACAGATTGCGTTGCTTTCGCCTGTCTTTTTTGTTCTGCTTATTTTAGCGTACATTGACCTGTGGCGAAAGTGGAAGACAGTTTCGCAATCGATTCAATTCTGCGCAGTTGCGACATCGGCTATTTTTGTTTATTGGATTTTCAGTCTTTTTATGAAGATGCAGGGTAACTGGTGTGCGTTTGCGTATCCTACTGGTGTTGTGCTTATTTGCTGGTATGCCTGCGAGCAGATTCAGAGCGGCCGCCCGTGGCTCTTCTTTGGAAGCTTATTATCTATTGGACTCACAGCGTTTGTAGTCTCTGTTCCGTCTATGCAGTCGACAGGGATTCCTTCATGGGTTCACATACCTGCTAAATGGAATCCCTTCCGATACAATGTGGGTTGGAGCAATCTCAAACGCAGTTTAAAAGAGATGGGTTTCAATCCAAAGGAACATTACCTTGTCAGTAATCGCTATCAGATCAGCAGCTTAGGAAGTTTTTATTCAGAAGGACAAAAACGGGCGCTGTATCTCAACTTGGATCGTGTTCGTAAGAATCAGTTTGATTTCTGGCCGGGTCTCGAAGCAATTGGTCCTAATGCAATAGGATTCTTTTTGGAAGTTATTTATGAACCCAAGACGGAAGATCAACTTGCGGCGCATGCACTGCAGGTTGAAGACCGTCTACGTACCTATTATCGCAATGTGCAGTATCTCGGAGCCAAAAGTCTCTTCAAGGTGTACGGTCAAACAGTCAAATGGGTGCAGGTTTTTCAATGCGAAGATTTTCTAGGAGAGCCGTTACCGACGTCTAGTCAGTACTGAGTTAACGCGAGTTTTGGATAAGCCAGTCCTGGAAATAGCTTAGAATAAGTTATTTCCAAGACTGGCTTATCCAAAACTCGCGTTAAATAGATGGACGCCTAAATTTTTGCATACCTGCATCAACAATCATATCAATAGTTTTGCTAAGCGACTTGTGTTCCTGCTGTGCCAATTTGGCTAACCCATAATGCCTTGCGCTATCTGTTCGATACAGAATGTTTCCTTTATAACGCTCTTTGTTTATTGGCTCTGGAACAGGCTCTCCTTTCTCTCTGTATATCTCGACAGCACAAGCAATAAGGTCTTTAATCTCTTTCATGCCGACGTCTAAGTTTTCGGCGTCTGTGCAAATCCCAGGCAACTCATTGACACGAATAATATAATAAGAAGAGCCTTCACCAACCTCGGTTTCAATTGTGTAAGTCCAAGGAAGGTTTAAATAATAATTAATATCTTTTTTATCTTTAATCTTTTTCATGATCTTTTAAAACCTCTTCTAGCATACACATTTGATAAGGCAAAAGCTCTGATCGTTTCTTAATGGAGATGTTTCTCTCATAACCTTCTTCCCAGAAGATAATATGAGAACTTCCGGGGGATCTCGCTTTAAATCCAAGTCTAAGTAAAAAGCTTTCCGCTTCCTCGAAAGAGACAACCTGACCATTTCTGATCTTCTGCTTTAGCTTTTCGAACTTGCTCATATATACATATGATATCATGTGTGATATCGTTTTTCAAGTAAAATATTTCATTCAGAGAGAGTGAATCGCTCCTATTGCTGTTGTAAATTCGTAGAGGGTGCATCGACCGGCTTTGCGTTGTTTTAGCAGTTCCAAATGGGAGAGTTCAGGCAGGTTTAGGGCGGGTTTGCTGGGGGCTTCGACGAATAGGCGACCACCGGGTTTGAGGAGCTTTAGCTCATCCAAAAGGCCAATAAGAGCTGTATAGTTGCAATGTTCATAAGGGGGATCGGCGTAAATGAGATCAAATGTACGGCCCTGTTTGCCCAGACTACGCAACATCACAAACGCATCACCGCGCAGAACAATACTCTGTTCCTTGCATCCATAGCTTTCAATGTTTCGTTCTATCGCCTTTCTGGCATAGGTGTCGTCCTCAACGAACGTAGCCGATCGTGCGCCTCGACTGAGTCCTTCTAAACCCATTGCCCCACTACCTGCATAGAGATCAAGCAGATCTGCGTTTTCAATGAGCAGCTGGCAGATATTAAACACTGTGGCTCGTGTACGCTCCGAAGTAGGGCGAGTGATCAAGCCTCTAGGTGTTGAGATAGGTCGATTGTAATATTTGCCGGCTATAATACGCATGTTGGCCCTTTAGGATAATTACTGAAATGCTACTGAAATATTATGTGCATGAAGAAGCTTACGCGCATGTGTCAAAGAAACATGGTTGCCGCTGCGCAGGTAGTCCTCGTAGTGATCATACGCTTGTTGCTTTGCCAACGCTTGTTCTAGTTCAGAGGCGGAGATTTGTGTTCCTTGCTGAAACGTGATGAGTTGTCGAATATCCAGCCAATCATCGTAGTATTTACCTTGAAGAAAGAGATAGAAATCGGCGGGATTGTCAAGTGTTCCATAAAGAACATAGGGCTTGCGTTGATAAAGATGTGCTTGGCGATTACTTGGAGGATAAAGGGCAAGCGTGACACCAGGCGAGCGAGATACAGCGCTGGCAACAATGTCCTTGGCTATCGGCTGACAGATTTGCTCCATAAGACGCAAAAGTGCCTCCAACACAGATGCTTGAGCATGAACTAAAGCTCCTTTATTTTCTGCTGCAAGGAAATCAAGCAACGGAAGATTATTGTCGGATCCCGCTGTAACACAGAAGAGAGCTACTTTCCCCTCATTGTGTTCGGTCCATGTTGCAATGCTTCGACGCTGTTTGTCTTTGCTCAAGAAGGTATCCCCATCCGAGAGTAGGATGGCTACATTGACTTCTGTGGGTTCGACGATGTCAGGAATGATATTGCCAAGAGAAGAGTAGAGGTCTGTTGAAGCAAATATGCCTCCATAGGATTGGCTTTGGAGGAACTGTCGTGCGAGATCAATGTTGTACGAGGTGCTGGGGAGCATTTGCGAGGCAAATTGAGACACTCGATCATCAAACACGAGGATGTTGAATCGATCTTCTGGACGCAAGGTTTTCAGCGCGTGCAATACCGCGAGTTTTGAGGCTAGATAGCGTTCTTGGTCGATTGAATGCGAGCGGTCGATGAGGAAGACGACGTTTTGTGCAATGGTTCTAAAGTGAACGGAGTGTTTGGGCGTGAGGGTAACGCGGAAAGCCAGGCCTTTTCCATCTGTTTTTGGGGCGTATTCTAGAGAGACATCGAAGTCATTACTATTGGCAATGGCTCCTGAGGCTTCTTTGTTGGTGTGGTTGAGCCGTGGGTTAGCTTGTTGGGCAGGGCCATTGAGAGAACCGAGGTCTGAGGTGCCAACGCGAATGCTGATGTCGTCATGAAATAGTTCGGGAAGGACAACATCGACATTTCCCAAAAGCCCTTCTGCCATGGCTTGTAGGGGGTCTTTGGGAAGGTCATGATTGGTTAGTTGGAAGGAAGATAGTTCTTCTTCAAACAGGAAAGAATCTTGAGAGAGAAGTTCCAGAGATGGTGGAGTGGCTTCAGCGAGCTGTGCATTGGGTGTGACGAGGTTGCTAGAGATGGCGTGTTGTGAAAAGTCACGGAAGATGTGAGCGAGGTGTCGATTGATTTCCTCTTCGCTAGTATCACTGAGAGGTGTTGCTAATTGTTCATCGAGCCTGAAGCTTCGACCTTGAAATTCAAGAGGTAGATCATTGAGAGAATAGATGAGAACAAGATGAAGTCCGACTGCTAAGGAGATGACAAAAAGGAGTAGGCGATGCTTGCGTTTACTATGGTTCATTCAAATATCTCCTTGTAGCATTAAAAGCGAGGATTTTGCTTGATCGCAGAGATATTTTGAAACCGAAAATTTGTCAGTAAGAAGGGTTTGATAGAGTTGTTTAGCGGCAGTGTATTTGCGTTGCATTTCGGCGGGGTCTTTTTTCTTAGCGAGGTCACCCTCTAATTGGGCGATACGTGCGTCGAAGAGCATCATGTAGGCTTGATAGACGTGATCAAGACGCGGTATTGTACTTCGTTGCATGTGGTATTCTTTGGCTGGAATATCTTTTTGAGTGGTGAACTCTTCTTTCGCGGTTTTAAGTAGAGTGAGGAGTTTCTGAGGGTTGCCTTTAGATTGGTGCTTAGCGTAGTCGTAGGCGGCTTCGAGGTGTATAGGCTCTGTGGCGAGTTTTTTTTGCGTTTGCAGTTGATGCAATTCGTTGAGTAGAGGATCGGTCTTTTCTTTGCCTTGGAGTAGTTTTAAACGTGCTACACGCAGTTTGGTGGCTTGTTGTAGATAAGGCTCTACGGAGTTAATTTGGGTGTAGCAAGCGAGTGCGTTTTCAGGGCGATTGAGGTGATCATAGGCATTTCCTAGGGCGAAAAGTGTGCGTGGCACCATTTTCCAGGAGCGTTCAGCACTTTGGTAATAGGCTGTGACTAGGGCTTCGTAGACGGCGGCTTGTTTATCGATATGTCCGGCCCAACCATAGAAGGCGGCAAGTTGTATGAAGCCTTCTTCATGATCACTTTTATCTAGTGCTGGTACAACGACGGCTATGGCGCGTTCCGCGGCTTGTCGTTCTTTTTCAGTAGCAAGGGGTTCTGGCTGATATTCATTTCCAATTTGCTTCAGGCGATCATAAAAGTATCCGCCCATCCACATGCGGGAGACGTTGGGAACGTCGTTGTGTTCTTTTGAGAGAAGGAGCATGAGGTGGGCAGCAGCAAGATCCTTATCTTTTTCTCGGTTGCGTTGTAGGTAGGCATGGTGGAGGTGTTGATGAACTGAATCGGGGAGGTCTGGCTGTAGCGAGAGGGCTTTTTCGGCTTCCACGATAAATGCGTGCGGGTCTTTAGTGTGAGCGAGAAGAACATAGGCTAACAAGAGATGGCCTTGAGCTTCGTTGGGGTAATTAGTGAGTAATCGATTAAGTTGTGAGATGGCTTCAGGATACTTCTGAAGCTGATATTCCGTTTTTGCAAGTTGCAGTTGGTAGCTTACTCGTAATTCTGGTGTAACGTTGGCATATTCGAGTACGTTTTTGAGATCCTGAATGAGTTGTTCGAGAAGCGCTCGGTCCATTTTTGGGTTAGACTGGATTTGGGATAGGTCGATGCGAACAATATATTCTAGGGAGCGGGATTTAAGTGGGTTATCGGGAAAGCGCGAGATAAGGCTGAGGAGCCATCGTCGACTGGTTGCCCAGTCGTGTTGTTCTTGAGCGATAACGGCGCGTTCGAACAATACATCGGGAAGTTCTTCAAAGTAGGGGTGTGAAGTGATGATTTGCTCGAGCAGGTTTCTGGAAAGATCTATATTTCCACTTTGTCTTTCGGCCCGTGCTAATAATAGGCGCATTTTGGCCAATCCGGCGTCGGAAGGAAATTTTTTCTGATAGTAGGCAACCCATTTCCGAACTTGATCTAGACGTTTCAGAGAAGCGGAGCTGGCTGTTACTATCATGAGGATGCACTGATCGTTATCGAGTTCAGACCCTAGTAGGGGTTCGAGTAGAGAGATAGCTTCTGCGTAGTTGTTCAGATGGTAATAACTACGTCCGAGATAATATTGAATGCATTGGAGATCATTTCCTCGCGTTCCGCGCTCGAGTTCTGAGCGTGCATCGATGATGTCTTCATACTGTCCTTTTTGAAACCACAGTGCGATGCGTTGGCAATTAGCCGCAGAGGTACGTATGGAGCCGGAATTTTTCATTTGAGAGAGAGTGGCAATGGCGGCATTTGGGTCGAAGGAGGCTTGTAGTTGCCCTGCAAGCATGATGAGGGAGTCGCTTTGTTCAGGCATTTGTTGTGCTAATTGTAGATAGAGCGTAGCGGCTTGTTTTCTTTCGCCGAGGGAGGCGAGTGCGCCGGCAAGGCCGAGTTTAGCGCGCGGACTTAAATTGGTGTTTAGGAGGGATATGTAGCAATCTGCAGCTTTCTGGATGGCGGCTTGGTCATTGTAGCGTCTTCCCTCGCGTGATAGGGCCTCGGCATAGTAGTAGATCCAGATTAGTTGATCTTCGCTTAGGGAGGTGCTTTCTATCGCTCCTACGCGGTCTTTTAGGAGATGTTGAAGTTGGAGATCTTCACCTAACCGGTAAAGGCTGTCAGCGCGTCGTGTGAAAATCGCTTCGGAAAATTGTTGAGTGTGAATGCGATCAAAGGTTCGCAGGGCTTCGCGGAAATTGCCTTGCCGCCATTCAGCATCGCCTAGATAGACTAGAATTTGGTCTTTGAAAGGGCTGTTAGGGTAGAGGACAAAAAACTCTTTGGCTTGCAGCTTCATCGGTTCGAGGTCGTTAACTTGCCACAATTCTTTAATGCGGCGGACGTGGAGAGTTTGCACATCAGTAGCAGGTAGTGACGTATAGTTAGTGCAGAGCAAGAGTAGGATGAACCATCTAATCATGGATTCGCCTCACAAAATGAAGCCAGTGTACCAGAGAGCATGCTTTTTAAACAGCCTGACGGAAAGAGTAGAGTTCGCTGAGACTTTACTTTAGCCAACATTGATTACCCAATGAGTACTTGGAATTGTGGAAAACGCAGAGAAGGCGGAGCCGCAGAGTTCGCTGAGACTTTAACCAACATTGATTACCCGATGAGTACAAGAAATTTATGCCCCCATCACACCATCGCTACTCTTTGAGCAAGGCTCAAAGTCGCACTAGAGAGGGGTGGCCTTAAAAAACAAGAGAGAATGTCATGATTAGTATCACAGCTTGACTCTCTCTCTTGTTTTTTAAGACCACCCCTCTCTAGTGGATTTGCAATTGCAAAAGTGCGGTGGTGCTCAGCGTGCTCAGCGGCTCAGTCTTCTCTGCGTTTTCCACGTTTCAAACCGTACCAGCAACCCCCCCCACTTATGGTTGCACCCGAAAGCGCGAACTATCTTTCCTGTATGGGGGCTGGAAGGACTTCGATGGAGCGAACGCGCCATTGTCCGCCTTCGAAGACGAGAACGAATTTGGCGGTATTTTTTTGACCGTCGAAAGATTCAACAAGGGATTCTATGACGGCGACGTCTCCTGGAGCGGCTGGTTCGCCAGCGCTTTTGTCATAATATTCTTCTTTTATGTGTTGAACGGAGCTATTTCTGGAGAGGGCTGGGAAGCGAAGTAGGAAATTTTTAAAGTCATCTAGTTTTACATTGTCGCGAAAATCTCTGGAGGTGAAGGCAAAGTAGGCTTGGCTGGTGTCGTGGGAGGAGATGGATTTGAGAAAGTGGTTGAGCAGAACAAGCACCTGGATGGTTGGGGGCTGCTGCTCGGCTTGATTTTGCGCTGCAGTGCGAGTAGGAAGATCAACGGGGGCTGCAGCGAGTGAACTGAGGCAGAGACTAACGATAAGAAAATAGCGAAGATTCATTTGCGAGGATCCTTGTACAAAAGGATCCCGGCTAAGCACGAGGCTTTGGCCGGGATCGAGGTATTGATGCGGTTGGCGTTATTGAACGCGAAACTGCAGTGTTTTTTCATCTCCGTTGGGTGTTCTGGCGATGAGGCGGTAGTTGCCTCTTGGCCAGCCTTGAGTAGGCGGAGTAAAAACGAAAGAAAGCACGGCATCTCCGTCGCGGTCAAGTGCTGTTTCCACAGGGGGAACCCTTGTTTTAGTCTCGAGATGTTCGAGAATCAGGCTTGTTTTTTCCCCAATTTGTCCATTGTTGACGATAAGATCAACGTGGAAATCAGCTGAGCTTGGTGTGAAGACGGTGCGTGAAGTTTTGATACGTCCGTTACTGTCCACATCGCTACCGATGAGGATTTGTCCGATTTCTGCACCGGTGTTTCGGCGAAGAGGTCTGGAAGGATATCTTTCGCCAGCAGTTGACTTGATTTGTCCTTCACTGATTTGGCTTGTTGGGTTGCTCTCTGGGTAGCTATTTAGAGCGGTGGTTTTCTCTGTGGTAGCTTTAGGTGCTTTGGCATCCGTAGGGTAGAGTTGGATGCTCAATACGCGCCATTTACCGCCTTCATAAATGAGGTCGAATTCTGCTTTATTGGTGACCCCATCTTGTGATGTCAGTAATCCTTGGAAAGTACCGATATCGTTTTTGAAGGAGAGGTTGGAGAAGTTCGCCACTTGGTTTTCCGCTAGTACTGGATGGCCTTGAATAAACTTCTCAAAGGCTGCCAGTGGTGTGGAGCGCTGGAATTCCTTAGCTGTGTAAGCATAATAAGCACGCGATAGGTCTCCAGAACGCAAAGCGGCGAGCTGGGATTCGATCGCATTAATCAGGTCCGAGGTATTGAACGCTGATGGGGCTAAGGCGGAGCTAGGCTTAGTTAAAATTTGCATGCTCCAAATTTTCCAACGATCTCTTGGTGACTTGATCAACTGGTACTCAACCGTGGTTGCTCCATTTGAAGAGTCTAGAAGAGTTGTGATGTTACCCGCTTCTTGATTAATAGACGGTTCTTTAAAGGTGACCCCTTTGTGCTCGGAGAGAGCTGGGTAGGCCTTTACGAATTCTCTGAAACCATCGAGTGAGGTGGCTGACTGGAACTCTCTAGAGGTATTCTCGTGGTACGCTTTGGGGTAGTCTCCAGCGCGTAGGTAAGCGAGAAATGCTTCAATGGGTTCCTGTAGAGAATCTGCTTCTGTGAGTGATGGCGTTTTAGCTGTTTGGTCGGCAGGCAGATTGAGACGCATGCTCCACACTTTCCACTTTCCGTCTTCGTTTACGAGTTTGTATTCAACGGTAGTTGTGATGTCTTCGCCGTGTACGATAGCGTCGATTGTGCCTTGGTTGCCTTCCACGTTTCCATCATTGAAGGTTGTGGAATGGTGCTTGGTCAGAACTGGGTAATTTTTAACAAATTCTTTAAATGATTTCAAAGGAGTTGTTTCTTGGAAGTCCTTTGAGGCGTATCCAAAATAGGCTTTTGCAATATCGTTGCTGCGCAGGGCGGTCAATTGGCCTTCAACAGGTGCTACGAGTTCCGCACCGCGACTTACGATAGTACCTGAAGTGAGGGCTCCGCTAGCAAGCAGGCGCATACTGAGAATTTTCCAACGATCTGCTTCTTTGACGAATTTGTATTCGACAGGGGTTACTCCGCCGTCCGCTGAGGTTAGCGTGCCGTGCAGTGTACCGATGTTGTTTTCAATGCTTCGTTCATTGAAATGCGCTTGCACGTTACGAGCGAGAGCGGGGTGTGATTTGATGAATTCGCTAAATGCTTCTAACGAAGTCGCTGTTTTGAAGTCCTTAGCGGTATATTCATAGTAGGCTCTAGAGTAGTCTTTATCCCTTAAGGCTGACAGTTGTCCGTCCGCCGTTTTGACTAAATCCTGAGTGAAATAGATGGCCAATCCCACGGCGACAGCCGCGAGAATCGCTAGCGATATGGCAACCTTAATCCAGCTCGGGAGGCCCTTTTTTTCGCGAACCTGGTGTATATCATGTTCCGACATAGTCCCTTCCTCTTTGCGGATAGTTCTATCCAATTGATAAGCTTCTATTGCCACACAATCAAATTTGGCGACAAAAAAATCAAATAAAATTTAAGATGGGAGGAATTTGTTTTGATCAGGGGTGTTCGTTTGGGGGCGTTTGGTCTTTCTTCTAATATCTTTGGTGCAGCCTAAAACGTGGAAAACGCAGAGAAGGCTGAGTCGCAGAGGACGCAGAGCACCACCGCACTTTTGCAATTGCAAATCCACTAGAGAAGGGTCGCCTCAAAAAACAAGAGAGAGGACGGTTGTGATTCTAACAATCATGCTCTCTCTTGTTTTTTGAGGCGACCCTTCTCTAGTGCGACTTTGAGCTATGCTCAAAGAGTGGCGATGGTGTGATGGGACATAAAATCCTCGTGCTCATCGGGTAATCAGGGTTGACTAATCTCAGCGCACTCAGCGGCTCAGTCTTCTCTGCGTTTTCCACAATTCCAAGCACTTTCCGGATAATTACATTATGCCGCATGACCTTTTCTTAGTATGTTTTTAGAGGACTTTCTGAGCCATAATAATCGATGAGGGCTTCGGCTTTTTCGTAGTGAGAGCGTTTGAGTTCCTCATAGACTTGAAGGCCTTTGGCGTTCATGCCTTGCTGAAAATAGAGCACTCCGAGTCGAAATAGGGTGTCCATATCGTCTGGTTTGAGGCGCAAGACGGTTTCGTATTCACGAATTTCTTCATGAGGCATTTGCAGGTCGTGGTAGCTGTAGGCCAGCTGTGCATGGATCCAAGGGTCGTCGGGTGCATAGTCGTTGAGGATTTTAAATTCTTCGATGGCGCGCTCTGCGGCACTGCGGAATTTGATCTGTAGCTCTTGAGCTAAGTGAGGAGGGGGAAGCCATCGGTCTTCGTCGTAGCGATCTTGAGGACGAGAGATTACATAGAGTCCCGACAGAGTCACGTAAGCATTAGCTAATGCGGTGTGTACTTGCAGGTGAGTAGGTTCGCAGCGGACGAGCTTTAGAAGTTCATCGATTGCTTTTTGTAAAAGAAGTTCACGCATGCGGTGCAAATCTTCCCAATGCCACCAGTAGCTAAAGTGCTCTAAGGTGTTGGAAAGGAGATCGAGCCAACGCGGAGGGCGATAGTAGGAAAATTCTAATCCTTCCAAACATTGTGTGCAGTAGATGCAAGCATTGGCTAGCTCAAAATAGCTTTCCGGTAGGTCTTCCTGATAGTCATAGAGTTCGCAGCACATGGTAACGAATGTGTTTTGAATGCGCACAAATTGAACTGGCTTTTTCGAGAGGAGGTAGATGCGCAGGATAAAATAGGTGAAGAGAGTGAGGAAAAAGAGGGCAAGCGTCAGCGCTACTACAGCAGAGTCGCTCAGTCGGGAAAAAAATACAGTCAATGCCAGCAGCTCAGCCGTGCCTAAAAAAAGGAACAGAAAGTTAAACGCGACATAGGATTTGATCACACGATTAAAGGGGCCTAGGGTAGCGTCTACGACTACTTGTGCGAGGTCATTTCGGTCTTCGCGCGTAGTCGCAGAGTCGGAGGCTAAAGCAGAGATCATAAATTAGACCTTCTGTGGAATACGCAAGCCATGGCGGAGCTCTTCTTGATAGAACAGTCCTAAGCCAAGGAAGACAACGATCGAACAAAAAACAAAGCCCCAGGTGATGGATTCTCCGATAAATAACCAACCAAACAACGCAGTGATGGCAGGAGTAGAAAAGCCGGCAAAGGAGAGGAATGTTGCCGAAAACTTCTTTAAGAGTAGGCCATAGAGATTGTAGGCAAAAATATTAGAAATAACGATGAGCGCAATGACGCAGTAGAGGAAGATTTCATATTCACTGACAGGAACAGGGTGCCACGTTTCAGAGATTCCTGAATGAATAAGTGCAAAAGTGCCACCTACAAGCATGCTCCAGCCATTAACAAGAGGAGCAGGGTAGCCATCTTCGCGCACTAATTGACGTAACAGAATCCAGCCATATGCACTAGAACCAGCAGCTACCAGGACAGCTAACTCCGCCCAACTAAAAACACCAAATCCCCCAGCTAATTCTTCAGTAGGTGATTGCATGAGAAGAATGGGAAAAAACCCAATGAAGCCGACCAGTAATCCTAACCATTTCTTTCGCGTTAGACGTTCATGAAAAACTAAAAAGGAAAAGAAGGCTGCAAAAAAAGGAGATAAACTGTAAATAAAACATGTTTTAAATGCAGTGAGATATTGTAATCCCCAAAATTCCATCACGTTAGTAAGATAGATATTAAAGAACCCTAACGCAAAGAGGCGAATATAATGGTCGCGTTTTATGATGAACAAATGACGTTGCGCCAACCATTGGTACCCAAGCATGATAAAACCAGCAGCAAGCATGCGAGACCCAACGAAGAAGAAGGGTTGCGAATACTCAAGACCAACCTTGGCAATCACAAATACACTGGCAAAGAGACTGTACAATACGAAAACGAGAATCATACGTAAATAGTAGCATGGAAAGTCTTTGAGGGGGAATCAAAAAGGCGTGCGTTGTTGTGAGACTAAGTATGGACAAAATCAAGAGGACAATTTTGTCCAGATAGTCCAGTTCGTCCAGTTTTGTCCATACTTAGTCTTACAACAACGTGCTCTAAACTTGCGGCAGCTTCCACGACTCTACAGTTTTGGAGATAAACTCCAAGGTTGTTGTGTGTAGAGGAGTCTCTTCAACTTTAAACGCCAATTCTATCAATGATTGCGCCTGATTGTACAGGCTCCAGTTTTTTTGAATTGCTGCTTCCAACAATTGAAGAAATGCGATCTTACGGTTTTCTAATTTCGCGTTGCGTTTTTCGATTTTTTGTTCGATGCGGGATGGATCGTTGAGACTTAAACCTTCTTTTTCTCGTTGAGAGGGTTCTGCTCCCAACTGCTTGCGAACTTTTAGCGTTACGAATGAAATATTGTTATCCAAAAAGTGTTGGTAGAGGCTTTGAACTGCAGAAATATTTTGCGGATTCGCGTTGATGTACCGGCCAGCGAATTCATTCATGACCACAAATGCTTTTGACGAGTGTTTGAGTGCAATTTCGATTTTTTCCTTCGTTCCATTGGTTTGGTTTTGGATTTCATTGTTGGCGTATTCTTCGTCGTAGTTGCGTACCTCTTGGAGGGCCTTGGCAACAATAGCGGAGATCAGAGCTTGATTGAGTTTAAATCGTTCTTCTTGAGATTGATCAGCTAATGGTTTTTCTGGGGTTAGGCCAAGTGCAGGAAGCAGCTCAGCTAAATTTTCATCGGGTATGTGGATTTCGTCATCGGTTTGTGCATAGGTAGAGATTAGGAGAGACGGAAACAGCAGTCTTTCTAGCTTGCTATTGACCACGGACAGTGGGTTGGTGGGGTGCTTGTAGTTGCTATACTTTTCGCTACTAAATATGGAGAAGGGGCTTCTTAGCGACCACCAGACTCTATAGCTTGTGACAAGTTTGGCGTTTTCAGAAAATTGATTCTCAAGAAATTCAGATATTAGAGGCGAGTTTATTTCATCTAAAATAAGAACAACTTTAGCTTTTTTTAGTTTATGTCCAAGCGAGCCTTCTTGTATATTTGTATCGATGAGTTTGAATCGTTCAGTAGCGAAAGTTGTGAGGGCGCTTTTTTCTTTTGTTTCAGTTTCGCCACTGCCAAACCAACTTGAAAGGCTTTCGCCGACACTATCTATCAATGACATAATCAATCACCTCTTTTTAGTTTTTGATAACTTTAACTATAATTGTTTAATTTTGGCAATGTTTTTGTTTCATGTTGTGATTCATGCAAAAAAAACCTCTTTTTTTATTTTTTTCAGGATGGCAGGATAAACAGGATAAACAGGCATACACATCAGGCTAAGATAAGTTTTTGATGCATATGCCTGTTCATCCTGCTATCCTGTTATCCTGAAAAAATAAAAATTATTCATCTAGCTATGTTGCTTGAAGGCGCATGGAGGCGTCTTAAAACCCCTTTGGCATTCTTGGAAACTGTGGGAGGCCTTCCATTTTTAGCCGGCCTCTTGTGGGAGGTGCTGTGTTTTTATCTTCTTCTTCGAAGATATCTGTTTCGGTGTTGAGTAGGGAGGACTGTTGTTGAAGTCGTTTGAGAAGGCGTTGTGCTTTAGCTGGATCAATTTCGCTCAGGGTTTTGTAGACGGATTGTTGTTGGGCGATGAGGGCTTTGCGGTCATCTGTGGTGGCTTGCAGTACGCCATCGTAGAGGGTTTCTAGAAGTAGCGACTGTACGGTTTCATTTTTTGGTGTAATTTTGGCAGCATGTTCGAGAATAATTTTGGCGTCTTCGGGATTTCTGAGGTTGAGGAAAACACGTCCCAGACCGATGTAGCTTGGGATGTCATTGGGTCGAAACTTGATGGCATTTTGGAGTGCGGAGGAGGCTTCGAAGAGGTTGCCTTCTTTCTCGAACTGCAACCCTAGTTTTTGCCAAATCTCTCCGTTGGTGGGAGAGTATTTGGCCGCATCGATGTAAGTTTGTAGAGCTAACTGAGGGCGATCGGAACGCTGATACAGTTCCCCTAATGCATTGTAGGCATCTACATAGGATGGATCTAATTTTAAGGCGACCTGGTATTCCTGAGCGGCCTTATCGGTTTGATTAGTTAATGCGGCGGTTTCTCCGAGAAGGTAATGAACTTCAGGTAGATTGGGGAAATCTCTGTCTGTTTGTTCCATGTAGAAGCGCGCTTTATGAAGTACGGCGGAGTAGCGTTTGAAATCCTGTGGATTGCGGTTTTGCACTAATCTAGCGAGGCGAGAGGTTTCATAAGCAAAGAGTAAGCGGAGAGTAGGGTTGGTTGGGTCTTGATCGACGCGGTGTTCGAGATCTGTAACAAGCTTTGCGAGTTGTTGTTCATCGCGTGTGTAGCGGCCGATGAAGCGGATCACATCTCGGTTATCGGGTTCGAGGGAGTAGGCTTTCTGTGCGATATCTAGTGCTTCGATGTTATGTGAGAGGTGTTGGTTGAGTGCGGCAGCGGCGAGAAGGTTGCGGATGCTAGATTCGAATACGTTGGGCAGCTCGTTCACGAGTGAAACGGCTTGAGCGTAGGCACCGATGGTTTCAAGGAAGCCTAATAGGGCGCGAGCTTGGTCTGAGGTGAGCTGACTGGTGTTGGATATGCGTTTGAGGACGCCCCAGCTATCTTCTTGATTACCTGTAGAGACCATGAGAGTGGCGATTTGCAGTGCGGCGTCGAGACTGATGGGGGGATTTTTTTCCATCCATCGTTTGGCGATGCGTTGTGCTTCTTGGTTTTGGTTGGTGTGGATTAGGCTATCGACAAAGCCTACGGCTTCTTCTGGGCTGAGGGATTGAGCTTTATCGAGGATGCGATATTGCGTTAGGGCCAAATCGTAACGATGTAGGCGTCGCAATACATCTGCGTAGGTGCCACGGTAGAAGGTGGTTTGAGGGAATTTGGTGAAGAATTTTTGGAACCAAATTTCTGCGTGAAGGTCATCTCCGGTACGGGCGTAGGCTAAGGCGATGAGCGGCATGGCGCGTTGAGTGACTTCAGGATAGTCAGCTTCTTTGAGCGCTGCCTGGAGGTCTAGGATGGCTTCACGTTCACGTACTAGCTGCAATAGAGTATCAGCTCTTTCTACCAGCATTGTAGGTGTTGGTTTTTGGATGAGGTTGAAGTAGCGGATGGCGATGTCATCTTGATTTTTTATTTTTTTAAAGAACAAACCTGCGAGATAGTTGCGGTCGAGTTCGATTAGGCTTTGTTCTTGTAAGAGGCGGAACGGATAGGAAAATTTGCTGGTATCTGCACTTGCAGGCTGTTTGAGGAGGGCTATTAGGGCTTGTTCGCCGGCTTTGCGTTGACCGAGTTCTAGTTGGCTTTGCAAGACAATTCCTTTGACGCTGTCTAGGTCGGTGTAAGGCGCCTTGACTGCTTGAATTTGTTCCAGTGCTTTGGTGAATTCGCGTAATTGAAACAGAGCAAAAGCTGTGCCGACAGAGGCTTCAGAAGAGGGTTTTTCCAGCTGCTGCAGCCATGTTAGGCTGTTTTCCCATTGTCGTAATCCGATGAGGCCTAAGCCTAGTCGCAGGATGTTATCCTGCTGTAAGGGGTGTTGTTGCGCGACCCGATCGAGAAGGCGTTGTCCTTCTTTGCTATTACCAGTGAGGATTTGTGCAACGGCGAGGGATTCTAATGTGTCAAGATCGGGGGTGGAAACGAGCGAGAGGTACTTAACGGCTTCTGGATAATTGGCCGTGAGGTAATAGACTTTTCCTACAATGCGTCGGGCTGTTTGATTTTGCGGTTCGAGTTCTAGCACCCATTTCGCACGCTTTCGTGCGTCTTGCAAGTTTCCGGCAGCTAGTTGTTCTTTGGCTGTCGAAAGCAGTTTGGCGATGTTCTGATCGCGCTGAATGGGAATATTAGTTAAGTGTAGGTCTTTAACTGCCTGCAGCAGGTAGGCCATTTTGTCGAAATCATCTTTAGCCGCAGCATTTTGATAGACCTTTTTGAGAGTTTGTTCGACGTTTTGGAGAACGGTGAAGCGTTGTTGACCTGAGGGAATATCTAGGGCGACTTCCATCAGTTTGAGTCCTTTGGCTTCGTGTCCTTGTTGTAACCAGAGGGATTCTGCAATGCCGACCAAGCGGTTTGCAAATGCAGTTTGCGACTCGGGGTCTTTCTCCGCCATTTTCCAAAACACGATGTAAGGGAGGGTATTTTGGAGGGTGGCGTTGTCATTAGGAAGAGTGCGCAGGACAATGTCAGAAGCCTTGTCGGCTAGGCTGGTAGCCAATTCTGTTGGATGGTCGCTGAGGATTTGAGCAGCGGTCCAAACGTTGGTCAGTTGTTCTAAATCCCCTTTTTGTAGCGATTCTTGAGCGGTTTTTTCTAGGTCATTCTGAAGTTTTGTACGTGTTGTTCCTGGAGGTAGCACACGATTAAGCAGGGAGGCCAACTCTTGCAATTGCTTCCAGTTTTTTTCTTGAAAGGTTTGATTGAGAAGTTCGACTAGCTGCCCTGAGACCTCTTGTAAACCGCTGGTGGCATCCCATGAGTTAAGAATGGATGCATACATCGGTAGATCGGTGTAGGAGCCTTGTGCGATGAGATTTTGGATAAGTGTCTCAATGCCTGCGACGAGTGCTTTGCGTTCTGTGTCGTAGCGGTGCGATTGAATGGGTACTTGACTAAGGTAGGACATCGCAAGCTTAAAGTAAGGTGCAGCAGCAGAGACCGGTTTATCTTGTGCTTCTTTGATATAGCTCCAACCAAGAAGAAAATCAAAATCATCTCGATCGTTGTTTGAAGGGGATGTCTTCAGTTCTTGTTCAAGAGCTTGTCTGGCGGCGATATACTGTCCGGTTTCGATTTGGCTATGAGCGATATGTTGAGCAAACCAGGCATGATTAAACTCCTCGGAGAATGATTTCTCCATCCAACGCGACAGGGCATTGCGAGGTGGGTATTCGGACTTCGTCCATAGGTCAAGAGCTGCGCCGAATTGTCCGGCCTGGTAGAGATCTAAGGCCTTAAAAAACGTAGTCCATGGATTGTCTGGCGCAATCTTTTTGAGTTCGTTGACGGTATCGTTCAGAGTGACTTGGTCATTGGCTACGTAGGCATTGAACGCTTGGTTGTAGTATATTTCTACCAAAAGATCGTCGTTTTCATGTTTCTTGGCTTGAAATTGAGCCTGTTCAAGTGCTTGTTTGGAGGCGGCAGCTTGCTTTAGGGCTCGATATAGATAGGCTTGATAGAGCAATAAGCTTTCCTGAGGAATGTGGCCTTCAGCCTTCCCAAGCTCGGTCAGAGCAGCTTGGTATTGCCCTTTCAGGAAGTCTTCTGTGGCCAGATCTACGCCGATATCACTCTGGAAGGTGAAGAACATATATCCAATCAGTGAGAAGATGAAGACAACCGTCAACACCATTGCCGCTCTAACGTATGCCATTGATTTCACAGGTCGACTCCGTGGAGTGGTTGATTTTTTTGAACATAGGTTCCTTCATACCTTCTGCGGAGTTTTTTGAGTATTATTTTCGGCTTGAAAGCGGGATTTTGTATGACTAACCATAGACAGAACTGGCAATCTGGACGTACTGAGACAATTTCATAATTCTAGCTGATAAATGATCTGGATAGTAGATTCTCGACAAAGCAATTTTCTTTTTTTTCTTCAGAATAACAGGATGAACAGGATAAAATTGAAAATTGTTAAAATTAGTTGAGATTTTCTATTTATCCTATTCATCCTGTTATCCTGAAAATTTAAAAATTCTACCCTGAGTATTTAGTTGAAAATTTATCGAAACTGTCCAGAATCACGCAAAAAGCTAATTCAGGAAAAAAAATCGCCAGAACGCGCTCCATGAGAGCTTGAAAGCTAATGAAATCGTCTCTACTGGGCGAATTAGGTTTCAGCACATCCTGTCCAGTGGAGACGATTTCATTAGCTTTCAAGCTCTCGTGCGGGAGCGCGCTCTGCAATTGAGAAAAAAGTTAACGTCTGGTAAAATTGCTTGGATTAACTACCTAAGCAGATACGAGTCATTTTGACGAGGACCCAAGGCATTACCAATGCAAAAGCCCAAGATAGTGCTGATTGAAGATGAAGCGGATATTGCAGCTCTAATTAAACTACAAGCCGAACTATCTGGTTATAAACTTGTTATTGAAACCGATGGTTTGAACGGACTGCGTGCTGTTGAGAGAGAAAAACCGGATCTGGTTTTGTTGGACATCATGCTTCCAGGATTGAGCGGGTTGGATGTTTGTCGTAAGTTAAAGGCAAACCCCGATTGCAAAGACATTCCCGTAATCATGATCTCGGCTAAGAGCGAAGAAATTGATGTGATTTTAGGTTTAGAGTTGGGTGCAGACGACTATGTGCCCAAACCGTTTTCGCCTAAAATTCTATTTTCTAAGATAAAAGCGGTGATGCGTCGTGGAAAGGAGCCATCTGAAAAGATTGGCAAGGTTCTTACGTTTGGCGATTTCACTATGGAAGTCGATCGCTACCAGATCAAAAAGAAGAACAAAGAAATTTCCCTGACGTTGTCCGAGTTTGGCATTTTGCGTCGGCTAGCAACTAATCGCGGAAAGGTATTAACTCGCAATCAATTGTTAGATGAAGTGCAAAATGACGATGCCTTTATCGTAGATCGAAACATTGATGTCCATATTGCTGCCCTCAGAAAGAAGCTGGGGCCTAATTTCACACTCATCCAAACCGTGCGTGGCGTAGGCTATCGATTCAGGGATGAGGACTAAAAGCAAGTGATGAATGATGAGTGCCTACAGAAGTCGTTGCAGGGCTGCGATCAATTCGAATGGATGCATCGTACAAAGTCCCTAAACTCATCACTCATCACTTAAAAAAAGACAGGAAACATTAGTAAATAATGCTTCCTGTCAGACCATTTCTCTTTCTATCTATTTATTAGCTGTCTTTCTTTTGTATTTGTTTTCTTCTTACTACCGCGACTACTAATGCGGCACCAGCTAGAATTAGATAGGTAGAAGGTTCAGGTACTGGTGTGGGAGGTGGTTTATCATGGCTCTTCGTGTTGGAGCGAGCTGAACTTCCAGCGCCACCACCGCCAAATCCACCACCGAAACCACCACCACCAGCGCCATAACCGAAGTAACCAGAACCCAGGGGTCCGCCGACATCTTCAGAACAGCAGCAGTCACAACAGTCATCTTCTGTCTGGCAGCTGTCATCTGTACAAGACGCTTCATCCGCTGTACAGTTGTCTCCTGTGCATTCTGTGTCTTGAGTGTCTTGTGCAGCGCAATTGTCACCGGTGCAAGTATCGTGCTTATGATTGCAGCTCTTGTTACAACAGTTACTGGTATCATTTGCACAAGTCGCCGAGGCGTCGGCTAGGTTGTTTAAATCGTGCCACAGCTGAGTCTTGGAATCATCTGCACCAGCGGGAATTTGGCTGGCGTCAAGCGGTGGAACGTCCTTGTCATCAAGGATACTCTCTTCCATTGGGGTGATGTTTCCGGCATCTTGTGCGACGACTAGAGAGGTAGAGTTGAGATTGCCAGATTCATGATCATACCCTGCACCCAGTGTTTTCACTGTTTGCAAGAGGCCTTGAGGCGTCTCTGCCACTAGAGGGACTGATCCCTTAGTTGCATTTTCCTCGTAGCTCAAAGGATCCAGGCCATACACTCCCATTACACGTAATGAGGGCGAATCAAATTGCCTGCTTTTCATGGGAACTAGGGTCTCTATCGCGAGTAGGGTGAATGGGGGAGATTTTCCGGAATCAATCGCAAGGATGCGGTCATCCAAGTTGCTGTTTGCGGCATGAGAGGAGAGGGAGAAAGTTAAACACGCTAGAGTTAGTACGACCGACAGGGGTCGTAGTATTGTGTTAATTAAAACACCGGCTGTCATAGTTAGCCTCCAATTCGAACTCTTAAATATAATATATATTAAATATTGTATTTAAAGAAACGCAAATTTAATGCCAACCAGTAAGAAACTACGAATTAACTGTAAAAGATTCTTGTTTAATGGCTTGGAGAAGGTCATCAACTCGATCGGTTTTTTCCCAGGTAAAGTCTGGGTCATGGCGTCCAAAATGTCCACCGAAGGCGGTTTTTTTGTAGATGGGGCGTCGGAGGTCGAGCATTTGAATGATTCCCTTAGGAGTGAGGTCAAAAACGATGCGAATCGCTCGCTCTAAGAGTTCTTCATGTACCGTGCCAGTTCCGAAGGTGTCTACTTTGATGGAGATAGGGTTTGCAACTCCGATGGCGTAGGAGAGTTGGACTTCGCAGCGTCGGGCTAATCCAGCGGCGACGACATTTTTTGCTACATACCTGGCGGCGTAGCTTGCGGAGCGGTCGACTTTGGTTGGATCTTTACCTGAGAAGGCACCACCGCCATGGCGCCCCATTCCGCCATAGGTATCGACCATTAGCTTGCGTCCTGTGAGGCCGCAGTCTGCTTCTGGGCCGCCCATAACGAATCGACCGGTGGGGTTGATATAGTACAGGGTGTCGCCGTCTAGGAGATTTTCTGGAGCTACTTTGTGGATGAGAGCTTTCATATCTTTAACGATTTGCTCATAGCTGACTTTTTCAGAGTGCTGAGTAGACAGAACAACGGTGTGTATGCGTACGGGGTTGTGGTCTTGATCGTATTCGACCGTAATCTGGCTCTTCGCATCAGGGCGTAGGTAGGGGAGGTGTCCGGAAACGCGCTGTTGAAGGAGTTCGGTGAGGATTTGGTGCGAGAGCATGATAGGGAGGGGCATGAATTCAGGCGATTCATTGCAGGCAAAACCAAACATAAGTCCTTGATCACCAGCACCTTGCTCTTTAAACAAGCCTTCACCTTCATTGACTCCTTGCGCGATATCCGGGGATTGTTTGTTGAGGCTGGAGATGATGCCGCAGGAGCGGAAGTCGAATCCTAAAGTGCAGTCGTGATAGCCGATTTCGTTGATGGTTTGGCGAACGATTTCTCGAAAATCAATATGTGCTTTGGTGGTAATTTCACCAGCTAGGACGACCAGCCCGGAGCTAACAAGAGTTTCGCAGGCTACTTTGGACAGAAGATCCTGCTCCAGACACGCATCGAGAATGGCGTCAGAGATCTGATCCGCTACTTTATCAGGATGCCCGCGGGAAACTGCTTCGGAGGTGAAAAGAAAGTGTTTTGTCATTTTAATTCCGGTTTTTTGGAAAATAGAATAGCTGATTTAGCCAAAATTCTCAATGGTTTATCAACACATAATCAAGAAAATGGATAAGGAAAAATTTGGGTAGAATTGATAGGGTTTCGTGGTTACGAGATTGTTATTTGTTTTTCAGGATGACAGAATGAACAGGATGGATGGGATGCCTACTTGGATTTTGTGTGCTAGCTTAGTGTTTGTTTTTCCTTTGTTTGGGGCAGAGATGCTTCTTTGGGAGGATTTGGCCAAAGTTGAAGGGATTCGCGAGGTTAAGATTCGTGGATTTTTGTATGCGTCGTTGGATGGCGTTGTCATTTTGGCATCAGAGCCCAATTTGAAAACCTGTTGTGTGGGAGCAGGCCATAAGACGGACCGACAGATTATTGTAGAGGGGTTAGATCAGGTTGACTGTAGCTCCGGCTATTCGGTGGTAACGGTTGAGGGGGAGTTGGAAAGGGATGGGGCTGTGTATCGGTTGAGAAAAGCAAAAAAGTGACGGGCGCGCTTCCGCACGCACCCCACTCTATCTGAATCGTTTACACCAATCTTCGCAATATTCTTTCCAAGCCTCCCTCTGCTTGGCTCTGCCCGACCAGTCATCAGGCCAGATAGGGAAGTTAATAACGAGCTGAAAGCCCCATTTCCAGTTTCCATTCACCTTCTTGCAATTAAAGAAAACAGGCCCTGTTTGGAGTCCAATATTAGGGGTAAAGTTACAAGTAAGGGCAAAACCCCCTCCACCTATCACATTCTTGCCGGATGCCCAATCCGCACAGAACACCCAACGATCGTACTCCACATTGTTGCAATCCTTAATATGGCAAAAAGTACGCTGGTACCCAACCATCACCCCTCTCTTTGTACCTTTGAGGGCACCAGATCCCGTATATCCTCCGAAAAAAATTCTTCCCCCCATTAAACCTGGAACCGTTTTTCCAAAAATAATATCTAGCACGTTTTGATTCGTCTTCCCGGATGTCTTTGTGCGCGTTCCTACTGCGAAAAGACCAATATTCCACGCCAGAGCGCCTTGATAAAGATCGTTCTCAGCCATGCCAAATTTTCCGTTAAAATAAATGGGGTAATTCGCTCCCCCCAAATGGTCAATTCCCACCTCTGCCGTAATTTTTTTCCAGGTGGGCAAACCTATGGTGATCCCAACGTCAGGATTCAATACAGCACCCTGTCCTCCACTTCCGCAAACCGTGAAAAAATTATTCAACTGAAACTGCCCCGTGCCAGTTGGCGTAATGTCAGTGGTGCAGTTGGTCCAAAAAAGCGATGTTGGGGTGGCCTGTAACAAAGGAGTCATGATCAGAAATAGAAAAAATGAACGAAAACCAATCACAAAGAGTCCAAAGTAAAACGCAAAACCAATAGATGTAAATTTTTAGAGGTTTTATTGCAATCAGCTCTATGATCATCATACTTTAAGCTCAGTATCAGTCATTCTGAATGCGCTCCACTTGCGACTACACACATGATGCGCGAGGGATGAACTGCGAAATTAATGGAAGTCATGATTAACGCGAGTTTTGGATAAGCCAGTCTTGGAAATAGCTTAGAATAAGTTATTTGAGTTGAAAAAACTTCACAGGTTCAGGCTAAGATAAGTTTTCGTGATTATGCAATTGATAACAAGCTCATTACGACAGGAAGACCCTCGTAGAGGGTCTCTGAATGCAGCCCACCGTGAACCTGCGAGCGTCAGCGAAGACAGATGTAACGGTTGGTAGATGCGGAAACAAATTCGCACCCCCCAAGGGGTGTGCCTCAATCTGTTTACAATTAACGAGCTGAGGCACTCTCATTCGAGAGTGCGGGGGCTATTGTGCGCTTATTCCCACCGTTACACCTGTCTTCGCTGACGCTCGCAGGTTCACGGTGGGCTACATTCAGAAACCCTCTTCGAGGGTTTTCCTGTCGCAACAACCTTACTAGATCAATTTTTTTCGTCGTGTATAGAGCTTTTTCTTGCTTTCCTGGAAAAATAGCAGTGGTGTGTGGAAGAGTACTATGAGCGTTCGACAAGTTAACTTAAATTGTTCTTTTAATGTCCGATGCCCTGGCAGTGCGAGTGACGCCTTGACGCCTTGACAAATTTAAAGTGGCACTTTAAATTTGCATCATGATCCCACGACATATAAGCAGATCTATTCTCAAATATGCCAAACAATACCCCATTATTGCACTGGTAGGCCCTCGCCAGAGCGGTAAAACAACTTTGGCAAAAGCCCTATTCCCCAGTTATAATTATGTCTCTTTAGAAAATCTTGACTTACGACACTATGCCACTACAGACCCTAGAGGCTTTTTGGCAGAATTTGGCCCATACGCGATTCTAGATGAAGTACAGCGTGTGCCTGAGCTTTTTGCTTATTTACAAGAAAAGGTGGATACAGATTCTTCGCCCGCTCAATATATCCTCACAGGGTCTGCGCAGTTCCTTCTCATGGAGAACATCACGCAGTCCCTGGCAGGTCGCATTATAACCTTCAAGCTCTACCCCCTAACGTTTACTGAACTATATCGTTATCCAGAAGATACCGACTATTCTACTCTCTACCGAAAGCGACATTCTCGACGGGAAAAGGTGGATCAAGAGCAGCTCCTAAACATGCTTCTCACCGGTTTTTTTCCACGTATTCACGACAAACAACTAGATAGCAATAAGTGGTATGAGGGATATGTGCTTACCTATGTGGAACGAGACATCCGTTCCCTACTTCAGGTAAAAAACCTGCGCACATTTGAGACATTTTTAAAGCTATGTGCCTCACTCTCAGGTCAGCTTTTGAACTACTCCAATCTCTCCAATGCGCTAGGCATTTCGGTCCCTACCGTCAAAGAATGGTTGTCTATCTTGGAAGCGAGTGGAATCATATTCATTCTTTCCCCTTTCTTTGAGAATTTTTCGAAACGTCTAGTTAAAATGCCTAAATTGTATTTCAGTGATCCTGGTTTATTGTGTTACTTGCTCTCCATTCGCACTTCGGATCACTTAAAAACGCATCCTCTCTTGGGGCATATCTTTGAAACGTTTCTAGTCAGCGAATGCTTTAAGCGGTTTTACAACCTAGGAGAAACACCTGCTCTCTATTTCTGGAGAGATCTGTCTGGTACCGAGGTAGATCTGTTAATTTACGATGGTCGTACCGGCTATCCCATTGAGATCAAACTCTCGCAGACTCTGCATCCCGACTTTAAGCTAAGCATTGATCGCTGGCTAAGCTTTAAAAACAACCCTGCGCAAGCAGGTACAATAGCTTACTGCGGTGATCACGCAGCCTACACTAACACTGCCATCACTGCTGTACCCTGGTATCAACTATAATATGAAACACATTACACAAACCAAAGGGATCTTCTACAGCGCGAGTAATGCCTCGCACAACTGTGCGCCGACTTTCTGTCTACAATGGTGAGAAGTAGCGAAATCCCGCCCGGCTTGTCCTAACAACGAGCAGCGCGGTCGATTCATGATCAATTCAGCTAATGCCTCTTCCCACTCATCATCCTCATGCACGGCAATGCTGTTGAGGGGAGTCAACAGTTCAGACGTCGCCCCATACACATTCCCCACTACCGGAACCCCGCAGGCGAAGTATTGGATAGCTTTAATCGGAGACTTACCTCGTGAAAACTCCTCGTCCGATAACGGAAGCAACCCAATATCAAGCTGCTGAATAAAATGCGCTTCTCCGTCAGGAGTAAAGTTCACATAGCTATGTGGACATTTTAACTTGGGCTGCGCGCCGGAAAAAATAGCCACCTTAACTTGCGGAAACTTGTTCACAATGGTCTGCAGCATTCCATCCAGACGCTCAATGTGATGCAAATTATTTGGCGCACCAGCCCACCCAATGGTCACAGTTTTATTCTTGGGCCGAGATCCAGGCGTGAATAACGACAAATCAATCGCCATCGGAATCACCTCTATACGCTTCGCCTTCGGTTCCGCGTAGTCTCTGAGAAACTCATTGGCCGTAATCACAAGATCCGACGAACCCAGCCACTTCTTCAACCGGTGGTTGATGCGCCACCGCGTAATAAACGAATAGGGTTTTCCCGGTCGCGTATAAATAGCATCGTCAAAATCAAACACCAAGCGTTTAGCCACTTTTCGAATACGTTTGGCCCAGGAACTATTTAAAACGCATTTTTGATTGATCACAAGATCAGCCGCTGCCACTTTACTGAGAAGGGAATCATCCAAATTTTGCGCTTCCACCGTTTCTAATTCGATGCCATTCTCTTTCAGAATAGTCGCATATTGCATAAGGCGAAAACGTGTGCTGCCGGCCGTAGGTGTGCCAACCGTTAGTGCTAACACGCGCATAGTTATCCCCTCAATATCCCAAGTAAATTGTGCTTATCTTGCAACCACTGATTATACAGCTGGTGAACCGATCTCTCAAGAGTAACCTCCAAAGACGCCGGTGCAGCAACGGAATACCGAAACTTCCCTTCCTTGTCAAATAGGTACCCCGTCATCCCATCCTGAATATACTCATTCATCGTGGCATCATCGTGAGCTAAAACAATCTTCCCCGCTGCCATCGCCTCTAAAAAAGCAAAACCTATCCCTTCCTGAAATCGAGGCGCAATCGTAAAGTCTGCTTCAGCCATTTTTGCCAATAATTGCTCCTTAGGCAACCAGCCTTCAAGCTTTTCAATCACATCAGAAGACGCAACATCCGTCGGAAAGTCGGATTTATAGATAATCTTGCCTATCAGATCCCTTGGGAAGGCATCCTGAATCAATTTTAACCCAATTCGAGGATCGCGCTGCCAGAGAAAAAAGGTATACGGCCCCTTCTCAGATAACCTGGGGAATGGTTTGGGCTGAGGAAAAAACCGCACTTGCGTCGACGGAATGCCCTGCGAAACGAGATGATTGTGCACCGGATTACAAAAGCTGATCGCCTCCAAACCCGCCCACCGATACGCCAGTCGCTTCTTCCAATTGAGCGGCTCAAACCCATCCCACATAGGTACCCAAATCTTACGTTTTGACCGAAGCCGCAACAGATGATGTGAGATTGAGGGAGGAAGTTGAAAGAACACCGTTAGATCAGGCTGCAACGCATTAACCTGCTCCACACACTGTCTAGAGCCAAGATTCTCTCGCCTCCAGACAGTCACTTCACCAACCTCTTTCAGTAGATCAATAAAAAACGCATCGCTTTGTGTTTTCTCATGTATCGCTCGACCTAAAAAGGCAATCTTCATCAATAGACCTAAACAAAAGCCGCAGATTTTTGCCACAAAGGAATATTCTTCAACTTCGTGCAAACGACATCAAATACGATGCCCTCGTCATCCAATTGCTGAATGTACGTTGGGATATCATCAGGCCGTCCTTGCAGTTCTGGAGACACAAAACAGGTGCGATAGCCAAGATCTTTGATCTCCTGATGAATCTTCGCATCGAGTGGTATGCGCGTAAAACAATCCACCCAAACCCAATCCACACGACCCTTCATCGCCCTCAACACATCCATGCCTTCCCACTCCGAATAACGCAGAGCAATCTTGCGCTCCCCCTGAGACGCTAACAGGTGAATCATTGGCAATGAACTATCCAAAAAGAAATAATCCTCGATCTTGTACTTATGCATCAGCTCTTGTACGCGATGCTCGATCCGCTCAGACTTAATATTCAGGTTCAGAGTACCGTGACGAAAATGTTTCAGATATTCGTCAAAATCTTCACCATCTTTAAAGGGATCGTGCTGCAACACAAGCCTATCCCCATGATCGCGCAAATCTAACTCAATTCCATACTCGGCAGGTACCGTCTTCAGTTCCGTCACAGTGTTAATGCGATGTGCCATGAATTTCATGATTCAGATCCTTGTTTCATGATTTAAATTTTTTATTTTTTTCAGGATAACAGGATGAACAGGATTATTTTCTATCCACAGCATATCTTGAAGCCACTGTGGATAGAATATAACTCATTTATCCTGTTCATCCTGTTATCCTGAAAAAATTAAAAATTTGAGCTAGTCCTAGTTTAAATCCTGCAATCTCTTCCGAAGTTGAAAACCGTCTTCAGTTCCGTCACAGTGTTAATGCGATGTGCCATGAATTTCATGATTCAGATCCTTGTTTCATGATTTAAATTTTTTATTTTTTTCAGGATAACAGGATTATTTTCTATCCACAGCATATCTTGAAGCCACTGTGGATAGAATATAACTCATTTATCCTGTTCATCCTGTTATCCTGAAAAAATTAAAAATTTGAGCTAGTCCTAGTTTAAATCCTGCAATCTCTTCCGAAGTTGAAAACTGAACGCGAACGTCCTCTTGATAAACTTCCACTTAGCCGGCAAGCTCGTGTTCCATGAAGAAGTTCCGTAAACTCGCTTTGGAAACAAAACTGGAAAACGAATAATCTCCAATCCCTGAACCTTCGCCAGATAAAACGCATAAAGATCTAGCGCAAAATCGTGCGGAGGATTGCTCCACGACTCAAAAAAACTGCGATGGAAGACATTCGGCTGTGCATTAATCTCTGGCAGCCACTTCCGCATCCATAACAGTTCAAAACACGCCATGCCTATACTGAAGAACTGGTCAGAAAAAGGACGCCCCTTTCGAAACCCCTTCACAAATAGCCTAGAATCACTTCCGCGAGCTTCAATCAGATCCAACGCTCTAATCACATCGTGAGGATCCGTCTGCATATCCATATGCGTCCAACCCAAAAATTCACCTGTAGCCTGCGCCAAGCCCTGCAGAATGCCGTAACCATACCCCTGATTGACCGGAACCGTCACGCAACGCGCAAACGGATAACTCGGCAAAAGCGATTCAAGTACCTGCGCAGAATCATCTGTAGATCCATTATTCACCACGATCAACTCGACATCAGTGCGTCGAATCACCTCGGCAAAGCGCTGCAAAGCTAAGGGAATATTCTTCGCTTCATTATATGCAGGAACAATGATCGAGATTTTCAAGATGCCCTCTCTAGATTTTTATCGTTGAAAACCCAAAATTTCTGACCGGTAAAGTTAGCCACAGTACTGGCTCCCGTGGCGATCAGAAAAGCGCCAAGCCAAGGAAGATAACTAAGCATAAACTGATTCACAGCTACGTTTAGACAAAGTGTAATCGCATACAACAGGCCAAATGAAAACAGTTCCTTCCACGAATGACGCACACTTTCGAAGGTCCAAAATTTATTCAGTACATAAGCAACCAAAGTACCCAATAAGAAAGAAAGGCCCTTTGATAACTCGTAAGAGCAAAAGGTGCATAACAGATGGTACGTGGTTAAATCAGTCGCTACAGCCGCACAACCCGAAACAAAAAAGCGCGCCACTTCCTTTATTTGCACAACACTTCCTCTTGCATCATCCGATCCTTAGCTGTGTCGTAAGGGTGGTGAGGCCAGTCATGAAAAAAACGCTGCCAGTACTCAAAGGTTCGCAAGTCGTCTGGAGTGCCCCAGCAGATGTAGTGATCTACCTCAAACGGCACAACCTTTTTGCCAGACTGCACCAACTCATTGATGCAACTGTCCACATAAAACTCGCCATTCACGCGGATATTCTTTTTACGCAAACGCTCCACCGATTTAATGAAATCCGCCGCACGCTTAAACGTGAAGCTCCCCACAATCGCATGATCTTTAGCTGGATTATCCGAAATAGGCACCTTGACAGACACGTTCTTGACCGCCCCCGCCTCATCGACATCTACCCATCCATACATGTGCGGGTTGCGTTTGCTGCTAGGATGATGACGAAACGTCCAGACAATCGCATCAACAGTAGGATCATCCATCAACGCTTGATAACGTTTACGATTCCAAAGCATCCCATTGTCACATGCACCGATGATAAGCGGGTGATCATGATTTTCGCCTTTAAGACCAATCACACACGTTTCCGCCTGCCCTTCTGTCACCCAATCTAACGCGACAACTGTCGAAGCGGTCGAATAAGCATCCAGTGCTTCCTTAAGAGGAAAGCTGTCCAAATGCTCTTGTAAAGCCACAAACACATGCCTCTGTGCAGGCGGTAAACAACGCACTGCCTGCACAATCATCGGCGTGCCTGACACAGGAATCAGCGGCTTGGGGATCGGATACCCTTCTCGTTGAAAACGACTACCCCTACCCGCTAGCGGAATCAAGTTGACCGTTCTATCTAAAGGCGGTATCGCACGCGTCGGCTTCACCAACGCCTGGAATATCTTCGACCAAGATTGAAACTGCTCCAAATCCTCGGGCGTACCCCACTGCAGCATATTCGGCACCTCATAAACCGAGATCGCCAACTTATCTTGCTGCATTAAGTTGTATACCAAGCTTACGTAGTACTCGCCGTTCAGATCGATCTTCTCCGCCATAAGCTTGTGGAAATATTTTTTGACATAACGCCCATGCTTAAAGTAGTAGAGCCCGTTTGACGCATACTCATCCATCCGATTATCGGTAAACGGACTCTTCTCCTTGATCTCTAACATCCACTGATTCTCTTCACGTATGAAGGCGTAGTGCGTAGATCCAAGCATATGCGGATGAAACCCCTTATACGCTACGATAGCCCCATCAGCGCCACGCAAACGCGTGTGGCGAAGAAAATCCGCGTAGTCCCAATGTGCCGAAAAATCGCAATAGCAGACAATAACCTCTTCCTCATCGTCCAGCTCGCTCACAATCTGCTGAACCGCATAAACAGGACCCTTCTTATGTCCCGCGATGCGATGAATCACACCCTCAGGCGCAAGCTCCCTCAAGACCTCGCTCAAATGAGTTGAGTCCAAATGCTCATCGCGGCAAATAAAATGGAAATTTGTCTCACCCGGAAACATGTCTAATACATGCGCTATCATCGGCCGATCATCCACCTTAATCAGTGGTTTAGGATCATGATAACCCGCTTTTCGGAACCGATCGCCGGTTCCAGTCATTGGTATGACGATTTTCACAGCGACATCCTATATTTTTCAGCTTCCCAACGAGATAAATGTGTTAACTCATCTTGAGGTAGTGGCACCGGCGCATTGGGACTGTAAGCCAACGTCGTCAGATGCGCTTTAAAAACTTGCTCCGCCTCCTGAGCCTTCTTCAGCGATAACCCCAGAAAAACTAAATCACTACCAAAAAGTAATACCTTAGGAGGCTCTTGATATCGTTTACGATAGTCATGGATCGCCGAACAATCGTTCGTATCCTGAACAAACACCAATTCAAAACCGCAGTATACAGCCGTGTCAGGCGAACAGGGACCCACCGATAGCAAATCAGGACGCTCCCGCGCCAAGTTCAGAAGATCCACATCTCTACTCAAATGTCCGGATAAGTTCGAATCGACCTGCTCTATAAGTGCGGCCGCGCGACGATACGCGTTAAAATCCATTCCAAGACGTTGCTCAAGCTTACTTACGACCTCTTCATTCAAAGCCATGACCTCATCACCCGACTTACCCGTCACAATCAGACCATGATTTTCCAGAAAATAAAGATGACTTTGCTGTGTCCGAATACGCATCGCCAGATCCACCCCAGGAGTCTCATAACCCACCAGAACTGCCTCAGGAAAAAGCTCTTGCAAGATCTGTTGCCCTTCTTTCGTCCACGTAAGCGCATTCGCCGCCAAAGCATGCGTGTGCAGCACTACAGGACCCAAAATCGCATGAACCAGGGTTTCAATCGACGGCGGTAACGACGGAGGAATCAGCGCTCGGGAGATCCATTGTGAAGCCAACTTCTCTCGTTGCATACGATCAGGAAGGCAATTGAGCTCGCTCCAAATTCCTTGTAAGGCATGCAAATCTAACGTGGAGAATCCAGAATTGGCCCGAACATCCGCCAATGCAAAGCCCGAAGCCTTGATATGCATCTGCCCGTCAGCCATTTTGACAGACGCATTTCCCCCACCGCCCTGAGCCAAATCCGGACGCAAACCAGCGTATCGCGACAACAACACTAGCTCATCGATACTGCGTGCCAAAAGAACTCCCCCACAATTAAGCCCATTATTGTAAGGTTCTGGTTCTTTTTCAAGCTATAGAAACGTGAGAAGGATTAAACTTGTCCAATAAGCCGTGGGAGTTGGTGCATAAGGTAGAGCGGAACAGAGAGAACGCGATTGTGAAACGATAGCGGATGTTGCGAAATACGAATACCGAAGGGCTGATCTTTTTCATCAAGGAACTGAGCAATTGATCTAAGCGTACCTGTAGTGCCTGCCTTTACCTCTATGGGAAGAATATGCGTTCCCGCTTGAATCACAAAGTCTACTTCCGCCATCGAACTCTTCTTCTCCCTCTCCCAATAAAACAACCTTCCCTTTGTATGCGGGTCTCCATATGCAAGAAGTTCCTGGCCAACAAACTGCTCAGCTAAAGCACCAGCGTTAATCTGGAGTAAATCAGTTTTCCAGGCTGTTTGGAGATCGAGTCCGTCTGCTGCGTTAACTAGTCCAAGATCCAAAAAAAAGATCTTAAATTTATTCTCTTTAACATGTGCGTTCAACGGAATCCCCGAGGCGCTTGTTGCAAAAGCACGATAGAGTAAGCCAGCCCACTCTAACTGCTCTAAGGCAATTTTTAGATCTTTGGACCGATGGTCCGGGCTGATAAGAGTATATTTAAAGTGTTGAGAAATCAGTCCCGGGGCCATTTCAAAGAAGGTTGTGAGGTGCTTGTACTGTGTTTTTGTCGTATATTTTGGAAAGTCAGATCGATATGTTTCTAAAAGGCTGGCAAGCACCGCTTGGCAATCGAGAAAGGACTGAGTTTCACGAAAACGATTCACTACGGAAGGCATGCCGCCAATGAGAAAATACTGCCGCAATAACCTCGACAACTCATCGTGGATAAACGGTTCTATCGGTTGATTGATAGAAACTGTGTTTAAAAACTCAATGAGAGCTTCTCGCTTATCACTGAGAAGATATTCGTAAAAGGACAGCGGCTTGAGATAAAGAAATTGTACTCGACCAACAGGAAAAGAAAATTGTTCTTCATGGAGAGCAAATTCTAACAACGACCCTGCTGCAATAACATGGAGAGAAGGCAATCTCTCCTTGAAATAACGCAGAGCCATAATTGCTTTAGGACAAATTTGTATTTCATCCAAAAAAAGCAACGTTTCCCCAGGAATGATCCTTGTGTTGAAAGCGATCTCCAATTTGGCGCAGATAGAGACAGGATCCAATGTATCAAAACAAGAGATGAGTTCGGGCCGAAACTCAAAATTGCACGTAAGCAGTAAAGCAAAGTTTTCTAGTCCAAACTTCTCAACGATAAAACTCTTCCCAACCTGCCTTGCTCCTCTAAGGATAATGGGCATACGATCAATTTGATCCTTCCACTTCTTCAACAATGGTTCGATGGCACGATGCATCCTAACACCTTCATTTTTTTCCTAATCATATATGAAATAATGATTTACGAGGGGTATTTTAGCATAAAATGTGCTAAAATACAGGGGGTATTTTAGCAATAACGAGTTAAAGGTCAATTAGAAATAATAAACGGTTTTTATGTTACCGAAAGGTTGACTAACCTTTCAGCATGCGTTTGATTCGGTAGTGCCATTTTCGGCGAAAACGCATGAGTTGGGTCGCTCTGGGGTCTGCATAAGATTGCTGCACTGCGTACATAATCGCCGGGTCAGGCATAAGATCAGCGTCCATCTGTCGATAATCCTCTATCTCCGGGTCACTGTCAAAACAGTCACGCCCAATACCAGTTGCTCCACAATTAGTTCCGGAGCCATCAAAGCCGACATTTTCAATCATCACATCGTTTGGTTGCACTTGCAGCCAACCTTGCTGTAAGCAATGCAGAGCCACCAATGTATCCCAGGTTAGATTCTTCTTCTTCAACTCATAGGAACGCCAACGCTGCACGATATCATACCCTGCCGCTTCTGAAAGCTTATAGAAAGCCGGAAACAACAGTTCCCAATCTTCTAACGATTTCTGAATCTGTTGCCAACGAGGCGCCCAGGTAGCCCATCCCCAGCAGTTAAAGCGTGGACTAAGGAAAACGTTACCAGTGATAGCCCCCAGAGGACGACAGTAACAACCGACAGAAAAAATCTGCTGACGCGGTTCATATGTGTGCAAAGCTGTTCTCAGATACTCCACACAACCGGATTTAGGATGCACATCATCCTCAAACACCATTGCGGTGGAGTGTTGACTCAACACTTCGCTGATGCCAGAAATCAAGTTTTTCGACAGGCCATAATTGTGCGGTCGGATCCGCAATTCCACCGGCAGCGTTTTCGCCACCTTCTGAGTAGCTTCGCACAGTTCAGCATCTTTTTCGTTTCTTGGTGCATCGCAATAGAGATAGGCAGTCTTTACATCCTGGCTTGAAAGTTTAGTCCATAAGTCTTGCAGCTTGTCGGGACGGTTGAACGCGAAAAGAATCGCTGGAACGTCCTGACTCATACCTCTACCATCTCTCTAATCTTCTCTTGGTCTAACAATTGGTCAAAATACGCAATGGTAGACAGCAACCCTTTTTCTAACCCTACGTCTGGCTGCCAGTCCAGCTTGCGCTTGGCTAAAGAAATATCCGGCTGACGTCGCTCCGGATCATCTGTCGGTAGATCACGATAGACAATCTTCGACTTGGAACCAGTCAGCTGTAAAATTTGCTCAGCTAATTGCATCATACTGAATTCGTCAGGATTGCCCAAATTCACCGGCCCCACAAATTCTGGAGGCGACTGCATCAGGCGGATTAGTCCTTCAATTAGGTCATCCACATAGCAAAAAGAGCGTGTTTGAGACCCATCTCCATAGATAGTGATCGGTTCGTCGCGCAGCGCTTGCACGATGAAGTTGGACACGACTCGCCCATCGTTCGGATGCATTCTGGGGCCATAGGTATTAAAAATACGAGCGACCTTAATGGGGATGTTGCATTGACGGTGATAGTCAAAAAATAATGTCTCAGCGCAACGCTTGCCCTCGTCATAACATGAGCGTGGTCCGATGGGATTGACATGACCCCAGTAAGATTCTGGCTGTGGATGCACTGTAGGATTACCATATACTTCACTAGTGGAGGCAAGCAAAGGCCGAGCCTTGGTGCGTCTCGCTAATCCAAGCAAATTGATAGAACCCATCACAGAGACTTTAGTCGTCTGCACTGGGTCAAATTGGTAATGCACAGGAGACGCCGGGCAAGCCAAGTTGTAGATCTCATCCACCTCTACATGTAAAGGAAGACAAATGTCATGTCGCAACAACTCAAACCGAGGATGGTCTAACAGATGGCGAATATTCGCTTTCTGACCCGTAAAGAAGTTGTCGACGCACAGGACTTCATACCCTCCCTCGATGAGGCGATCGCATAAATGCGACCCCAAAAATCCTGCGCCACCCGCTACTAATACTCGCTTGCTTACTAAACGCGTTTGCATATTTGCCCACAAAACTAATTACCCCAACAGACTAAACCGCAAGAGGATATTTTTCAACCGTCTTAATATCTTTCGGTAGCATAGAAAAACCCGAGCCCGAGCCCGTGTGCGTGCCCGTACCCGATTAACATGGATGTGTTGATTGCAACTGCAACTTTTTACATGATAATTAACGCGAGTTTTGGATAAGCCAATTTTGGAAAGAGCTTAAAGTAAGTTATTTGAGTTAAAAAAAAATTCACAGGTTCAGGCTAAGATAAGTTTTTGTGATTATGCAATTGATACAAGCTCATTACGACAGGAAGACCCTCGTAGAGGGTCTCTGAATGTAGCCCACCGTGAACCTGCGAGCGTCAGCGAAGACAGGTGTAACGGTGGGAATAAGCGCACAATAGCCCCCGCACTCTCGAACGAGAGTGCCTCAGCCCGTTGATTACAAATAGCTTGAGGCACACCCCTTCGGGGGTGCAATAGGTTTTCGGCGCATTTCCACACCGTTACACCTGTCTTCGCTTCGCTCGCAGGTTCACGGTGGGCTACATTCAGAGACCCTCTACGAGGGTCTTCCTGTCGTAATGAACTTGTTATCAATTGCATAATCACAAAAACTTATCTTAGCCTGAACCTGTGAAGTTTTTTAAACTCAAATCACTTACTTTAAGCTATTTCCAAGACTGGCTTATCCAAAACTCGCGTTAATTATCATGTGAAAAATAGTCTTTAATCTGCTATCGAATTCATGTTTGGGGGTTATTAAATATTGTTTCGCAGCTAGGACACAATACCACCTTACAAATCGAGGTGCTTTCCCAAGCGTCGTGACAGACTGGACAATACAACCATCCTTGGCTTATATCCTCTGCGTTTCTTTCAATTTGAAAAATAGATTGTGAGTCAATGTCTTCTGTAAATGTAATCGAGAATAAAATGAATTCTTTCGCATGAATTGGATAGACGTCAACATATCTGAGTGATTCAAATTTGCTTCTTAAATAATAGTCCTCTTTGTTTTCTCCTTCCCTTGGATTAGACGACCAATTATCGCCTAATGGTATAATATGGTCAGAATCAATTTTATAAACATCTCCTCCTAATATACCAATATCATCTGATTTTAAAGAATCGATAAGAAATTTAGCGCTTTCTTTATCCCATGCTAAATCGTTCAAGCCAAATCGACTCAAAGTAACCGCATTCCCTAATATTTTTTCCCGTATTTGACGTTTTATCACTTTATCCTCAGGGCTTGCGCGGTACGAAAATCCTGTGAAAGGGCCGAGCTGCAATGTGCGGTTCTCTACCTAATTGCCGAATTGCACATCGCAGTTTCGGTCCCTTTCACACCATTGGATTTTCCAATGCGCTTCCTCAAAATACTTTTGCAAGGCATCCGCGCTGTCTACCCAATTATCATAACCAACTAATTCGTCAGATTTCGAGGAAGGAGTAATCAAAATCAAATAGCCTCCAGTATTGAGACGATCATCTTCAATACAGACTTCCCAACCCTGGTTGTCTCCCTCTTGGATAACCCCGCGTGTGTTGATTTTTATTTTCATAATTCAATCAAAAATGATTTTTGGTTTTTCGTTTGACTTTTCGAAAGAACATTCCTGCGCAATCACCTCTACCACTTCATCGTAAAATTGAAAAACATAGTGCTTACATTTTTCTATAACCTCAGCCTTGTAATCTCGAAACTCTGATACCCAGGGTGAATCTGAAATTTCGTAGAACGCACCCTCTACAGGTAAATCCATTAGATAGCCCCGCATATAAAACTCTTCGCTGAAAACTTTGTATGCTATCATTCCATGAACTTTTATACTCCAGTAAGTATCGTCTTCATCTTTATGATAATTTAATTTGAATTCGTTATGATATATCAGCGATATCAACTCACAGTCTCTTGCCCAAGTTCCTGCAGCTGGAATATCAATTGTCTTAATTTTCATAAATCTCATTTTCTAAGTTAATTATAAAACTTTTTTTGGTTTTTCGTTTAATTTTTCAAATGTAAATCTTGACGCTATTACCTCAATTTTTTCATCATAAAACCGAAGAGCATAGTGCTTACATTTGTCTAGAATTTCAGGTTTGTTATCTCGAAACTCCGATATCCACGGCGAGTCTAGAATCTCAAAAAATGCACCCTCAACAGGCAACTTGGCTAGACAATCCTGCATCGAAAACTCTTCACTAAAAACCTGATACGCAATGACCCCCTCAAACTGCATACTCCAATAGGTATCGTCCTCATCTTTATGATAATTTAATTTGAATCCTTTATGATATAGCAAAGATATTAACTCACAGTCTCTAGCCCACGTTCCTGCTGCCGGAATATTAATTGTCTTAATTTTCATAATTTTCACTTGTTTTCATAAGTTCCACTTGTTGATCATTGTAATGAGCTAATCAGAAATGGCTTTTGGTTTTTCGTTTAATTTTTCAAAATCAATTTTTTTTGCAATTATTTCTACTGTTTCGTCGTAGAATCGAAACACATAATGCGTGCATTTCCTTAGTATCTCAACATTACAATTTCCAAACTCTGCCATCCATGGCGAGTCCAGAACCTCAAAAAACGCGCCATCTGTTGGTAAATCTATGAGGTAGGCACCCCGAGAAAATTCCTCACTAAGCACTCGAACTGCTATAACTATTTCGCTTCGCAAGTTCCAGTAGGTATCATCTTCATCCTTATGATAGCTTATTTTAAAGCCTTTACAATAAACTAAGGACTTTACTTCACAATCTCTTGACCACGTTCCTGCTGCCGGAATATCTATTTGTCTGAATTTCATTATGCGACCGTAATTCGATTAAAAAATGATACTCGCTCTCTCATCCAATTTCTCAAAAGAGTATCTTTGTGCTATTACTTCTACTGTTTCATCGCTAAAACGAAAAACATAATGTTTACACTTATCTAGAATTTTCGCGTCATAGCTCCCAAATTCGGATATCCATGGTGAATCTGTAATTTCGACAAAGACACCTTCTTCTGGTAGTTCTAACAGATAATTTCCAAGAACGAATTCACTATCTGTTACTTGATATGCTATAACCAAGCTACATCCTAGCTTCCAATAGGTATTATCTTCAGCCTTATGATAATATAAGGTAAAACTTTTCTCATCAGACAAAGACATCAACTCAAAATCTCTTGCCCACTTTCCCGCTGCTGGTATATCTATTGTCTTAATCTTCATACTCTCCAATACCGTTCATTTTAATGGATCAATTAAAGAAGTTCCTGGCGGCCCCCTCGTATTAGGATAACATCACTAGGAAGGCTGCCCCTTTCACTATCGAGATTCATATCTGGGGTTATTAAGTATCGTTTCGCAGTTAGGACACAACACCACCTTACAAATCGAGGTGCTTGCCCATGCATCGTGACAGACGGGACAATACAACCATCCTTGACCTATATCCTCTGCGTTTTTTTTAATATGCAAAATAGATTGAGAATCAAGATCTTCAGTAAATCCAATTGAGAATAAAATTAATTCATTTTCATGATTTGGATACGCTTCAATATATTTGAGTGACTCGAGCTTGCTTCTTAAGTAATATTCTTTTTTATTCTCTCCTACAGTGGGATTACACGACCAGTTGTCAGATAACGGTATAAGCCAATCTGATTCAATTTTATAAACGTTTCCTCCTAATATACCAATATCATCTGATTTTAAAGAATCGATAAGAAATTTAGCACTTTCCCTATCCCAGGCTAAGTCGTATAAGCCAAATCGACTCAACGCAACTGCGTCCCCTAATATTTTTTCCCGTATTTGACGTTTTATCACTTTATCCTCTAGGGCTTGCGTTGTACGAAAATCCTGTGATTTACTGTTCGGTCTGGTTCAATAATCCACTCGAACCATCCATCTCTTCTTTGATACCCCCCTGGTAAAATTACCTTTGCTCTCACAATCCCGTCTCCCCCTAGAATGGGTTCAATGCGACCAAACTTAGCATAGTTATCCACGATTCTAGGAAAAGCATGAAAATCCGGCAACGCAGTTATTACATTAAGTCTCATATCATCAATAACTTTGGAATTATAGCATGTATTAGATAAGGGATTAGGAAACAGAACTTCGTCGCCTATTTTTGATATTCTTTTAGCTGATCCAGAAACACGGTCGATATTCTTGCCAACGTTTACTGTCTGCGCCCCCTCTAGAGTAGCGGCTGTTGTAGGTAGTTCTAAGAATGGCCCTGCTGATTGGATGGATCTAGTTAGGGCTTGTCCGCCCATGGTAGCGACTATACCGATCGTACCGTCAATGAAGTGAGCTGCATTGGGTGGGACCCCGGCAGTCTGCAGACCTTGAACAGTTAGAGTATCTCGTATTTGACCGGTCAATACCGCATGCATTCCGGTTGCATAGTGATCCAAACCATGAGCAATAATGGCACAGCCACAGGCTGTGCCGACGCCAGACCATGAGGTGCCTAACGCGAGAGCGCCTCCAATGCTAGCTTCAAAAAGACCACCAAATGCCTGCAAGCCTCCTAGAACACGAGGTTGTGTCACCCAACCCCACGCACGATCTAAGGACCTGCTCACCCAAGAATCTGTGCTTGACGGCCTGTCCCTCGATCGAGTTTCGCTGCGAGACCTCTCGGATGATCTGTGGGTTCGATTCATGTCGTAGAGAGAGGGACTACTAATGGTCTCGTACAAACCGTAAAGGTCGATGTGAGTCAGCGGACTATTTTTCACATAGGCATAAAGATTGGGACCATCGGCAAAGCCTACTGGATCCGGAGTGGTCCAACGGCCTGTGCGAGGGTCATAATAGCGTCTGCCAAAATAGACCCAACCGCTCTCCGGATCCAAGCGTTTGCTCGAAAAATGCCAAGGATTGGACACGCCTGGTCCATAGCATTGCATCTCACCAAAAGCAGTGTAAACATAGCCCTGGGCAAGTTTTTTAGTAGCTAGATCGATAAGAACAGTGACATGACCGCAATGATCATGGATAGGGATAATTACTTGATCTTTCAACTCTAGAGCGATGGCTGCACCAATCTCTGCTCCTTTGCCTTGACCCAGAACACGCAATTGCACGATTTTGCCTTGTGCATCAACCATGCCGATTTCGTTTTGATCGATGTAAAGATAGCGCTCGTCAACATCAGGACCGTTTTTTTTGACACGTCGATTGAACGCGTCATATTGATACTCATAGTGGCTGCCATCACGTGTGAGTGAAGTAAGGCGTCCAAGCGCGTCATAACAATATTGAGCGTTAGTTAGAGGGTGATCTTCCGCAATGAGATTTCCACGCTTGTCATAGGTATAGGTTGTCTCTGTTACACTGAGAAGCTGGTTAAGATGATTAATCGTATGTTCATTATTGTTGTGTAACCGTCGATTATGCAGAGAATCATGCACATATTCTTGCTTATTAAATCCTGTAACTGTTTCCGTCCTTAATTGATAAAGCGCGTCGTAACTGTATTTACAATGCGTTGCTCGTTCAGAATCTTCGCGAGTTTTTCTGAGGAGGTTACCGACGGCATCGTACCCCTCTTCAGGGATGGTCTCTGTGAAATGCGCAGATCGAATCGCTCGGGGTCGATGGTTAAGATCCCATTGATAAGAAAGTTTTCCTACAGGGGATTCCTCTTCCAAGAGCACCCCAGAGAGGTCATACGCGGTATAACGGTGCTCATATTTAGAGGGTCGCACTACGCTGGTCAAATGGTTGGCGTTGTAGGTGTAATCAACAGCGGTACTATCAGGCAGTATGACTTTTAGAAGTCTGCCTAACCCATCATAGTCGTAATAGGTCGATAATCCATTGGCTAGGGTTTCAGAGGTTATTCGGTTGTTTTTGTCATACTGGCGTTGTGTCTTCGTCTGCGTAAGAAGATCGGTGACTTCCAGCACATTGCCATTCAGATCATATTGGTAAAAATAGTCGATAGAATTGTCCGAAGCAAAATAGCGTTGGAGCCGTCCTAATCCGTCATACCTGTGTTCGAGCTGGATGCCGTCAGCAAGGATGATTTGCTGTTTTTGTCCCTTCTCATTGTAGCTATAGCGTGTGCATTTTTGTTCAGGAGCGCCAGCAGCTTCAGTCAAGACTGTAACGCGCGCCATGCAATCGTAAACCCACTCTGTAACGATTTTACGATCAGACAAACCGGGCGCAATGGCGATATCACACTGCCGGATCTTGCGGCCTGCGAGGTCGTAGAAAAATTCACTGTGCGCACATACTTGGCCTACGAGATCTTTGCGAAGTTGTTCGGTCACTTGTCCAACCGAATTTTGAATGGTGACAGTCTGAAGGCCTAATGGGTCGGTGATCGTGGTGCGTGTGGTGCCTTGTTTGAAATTTTCCTCGTACTCCGTAATTGTCACGTTTCCTAGTGCATCGGTGATGCGGATGGGGCAATGACGGCTGTCATACTCGATTGAGGTTTTAGCAATGCCCTGACTGGTATCTGTAACATGTAGGCTGCAGTTCCCTCGACTATCGTAGGCATAGCGCTGGCAACTATACAACGTGCCTAAATCGTCCTCTACGCGCTCTTCGATGGTTCGATTTAGATAGTCATATTCTCGGAAGGTGATGCGTGCGGTAGTTTCGTCAACCCATTCGATAGTCTTATTTTGACGTCCAAGCCTGTCGTAAGTATATTGTGTGCGCTGATTTTCTTTACGAGTTTGAATAAGGCGGCCTGCCCCATCGTAAGTATATTCTGTTTGAATACCTTGAGCATCTGTTTCGGTGAGGATTTTGGAGCCTCGATAGGTGGCAAGAGTGTCATAAAGGTGCTCACCTGCACTATCGTAAAAGCTTTTTTTAATAGGTCGTGAAGCGTAATCGTAATAAAGCTTGGTTGTCACACCATTTTGCGCAGTGTGTTCGGCTAATAATCCATTGCACTTATAACGGTAATGCTCCTGAGAGCTATCAGGGTGAATTATGTGAATGGGTTGGCCGCGCGCAGTGTAGGTCGTGCGTGTGATGCCTCCTGACAGGTCTTGCGCAACGGTTTTGTTGCCGGCGACGTCGTACTCGAATTCCTCTGTGCCACGAACTCCATTCACTAGAGGGTAATGGACTTTCGTCACTCTGCCTAGATCGTCATACGAAAAAAGCGTTTCATTGCCAAATGGATCTGTGGTCGCAACCTTGCGGCTACTGTGATCGTAGCGATGGACAGTTTCGTAGGTAGCATGTGGATGGATTTCTGTCTCTTTGATCAATCGATTGCAAAGGTCATAGTGATATTCTATGTGGATTTTCTGATCGACTAGGGTGGCGAGGATGCGGTTTCCATTGAGGTCATAGGAGTAGATGTTTTTTTGTCCAATGGGGTTGGTCTCTTCAAGAATCCGTCCTGCGGCGTCATAGAGGCGGTGGATAGAATAACAATACTCATCTTTGGCATCATAGATGTCTTCCTGAATGGGATAACCCCAGTCATCATAATGAAAGTGTGTTGTTCTTAGAGTATATTCTCGATTGGATTCCCAGTATTTTTCTCGTTTCTTGCTTGGTTTTCCAAAAGCAGGCGAATATTGCGTAGTGATGGGTTCGATTTCTGTAATGGTGCGCTCTGTGACATTTGAAAGATCGTCTGCACTATCTTCAGAACCATTATCGACGATGTGTTTAATTAGATTAGCAAATCGATCGTATTCATAGAATTCGCGTGCAAAGCGTGGTGTCCCTTGCAACTTAGCTGTGAGAAGGTTTGTATCTTCTTGATAGCGATATTCTATTTTGAGTCCATGTTCGTCCTTTTCTTCTGAGATAACATTAAAAAAGGGTAGGAAGGTGCGTTCGATGGCATATTCTTTGTTCGGACTATTTCCTGTCAGGTTCCCTTTAAGGACTTCGCGCGTTATATTCCCGCGCTTATCGTGGGTAAATTGCTTGCTATAGAAACACACATTAGAACCATCATAGAGCGCCAACGTTTGCAGGTTTCCCGCAGTCTTGCCTTCTGCTCCCCACAGGTAGCGCATCTCACTATAAAGGCGCCCCTCACTCCACTTCTCAATGCAGGAGATACGGTTGTTGTCATCTAGTCGGTATTTGGTCAACTCGCCGGTTGCCCCACGCCATTCACGGGCCTTGTTCAAATAGTTAAATGTGGCAAAGGGATACTGCTTGCCATCACCCCCGACAGCCGCCTTAAGGATGGAAACGCGTCCTATTGAATCATATTCGATCGTGAGTAGACGGTCTTCTGGCTGAGAAATCCACTCAAGCTTACCGGTACACGAATCGTCGCATGAGTTTTTGTAATAGCCATAGGTTGTCCGGACGAGATGATCTCCCTCCACGCTGGAGAGTCGCTCATAGTCCCGACCTGGAAGGTTCTTCAGTTTAAAACGAAAATTCGCATTGGTATACTGGACCTGCTGTCCATTACTACTGGTAACTGTTGTCTGTTTGCCCTGGTATTGAAGAGAATAATACTGCAACCAAACGCTTTCAGAACTATCTGTCAGGATGACTTTATTGAGATTGTTCATGTTGTCATATTGGTAGAGGACTTTGTTGCCATCGGGTCGGATTTCTTTAGCGAGAATCCATCGTCCGGGGCTTCCGCCAAGTTGTTTCCATGTATAGATACGCTTTGTGCCGCACCCAAGGGTCGCTGTCCATTCTCCACCGGTCATAGTGTGCCACCACCGCGTGCCGTCCTCACTTCTAAAGTGATTCACAGTGGTTTTTTCGCATTGCAATGTAACGTTGTGCAGATTATGACTACCGCTGAGATTTCCGGGTGAATAGCTGGTGTATCCCACTGCAAATGTATTGGGGTGGATTTTGTATTGAAAGCCCTTGCTCGTTAACTGCTGGTAGTAGAGCGAAAGGCCTTCTCTTTCCTCCAGAGCAACGAGTTGTTCTCCGTATGTCAGCTGCCTCGGTATAGTCCAAGTGAAGCCATACCCTAACGTAGACTTGGCATGGTCGGCACCGCTATCATAAATGCGCGAAAGACCAATAGGGGAAGGGCCGTCTACGTATAGGTCCGTTTTTAGTTGTACGAATTCGCCATTGATTATACTCACACAGCCATGAACTAAAGCTAGAGATTCTGCCTCGGGAGCTAAACGAGCTTCGTGACTTTGCAAACTTACGCTGCAAAGAAGAAAAACACTTAGTAGTTTATAAACAAGAACTTTCATTTAAAACCGAGCCAAAGTGAGAAACAACGTAGCAGACATAAATAATCAAAGCAACAGGTATACCTCTCTCGGCAGGGCATCGGACATTAAAAGGGCGTTGTTGCATAATTCGTTCTCTCGGAAAAAACCCAAACAAGCCGCAAAGCGGCAATTAGCAGCGAAGTTGTGGCATCGACAAGTCGATGCCTTTGAAAGCGGCGACAAGTCGCCGCACTCCAAAAGCTCACGCCAACTTTACGCTTTTTAAAGACCCCTTTTTTTCAAATAACCAGATATGAAAATTTATTATCCAGAATTCAGCAATTGTCTCATCTAGACAGAAAAACCCAACGCTGCCATCTTGCCGAAAAAGGAGTGGGAACCAATGACCCAGAAAAAAAACTTATCATCATTGAAGCGCAATATGTTCCATAGGTTGCGGCAAGAGACGGGAATTTGGTGGTGGGCCTCGTGGTTTGTACTTCTGCTTTGCGCAGTTCTCTGGGCGCTTCGAAGCCCAACGATTGTACCCCTCCAACCTCTATGGGTCTTTGGCCTGCTTACCTGGATTGTCGGCCTCGTTATCGCGATAGGCATCGGTCTGTTAGTTGTCCTTGGCAAAGCTGTTCTAGAATACATTCCTAACTTTTTCATCTTAGCCCTAGCCGCATCCATACCCATCTTCACCTATACCTACGACCCTTTGCGATCCAGTGAAGCCACCCACTTCGTCTGGTTATTGCTAGTAGGTCAGGCGACTTCAATCGGTCTTTGCTTGGGTGAACTTACACGCAGCCCTTGGCAAAGTCGACAAAGCTGGAGTAAGGGGATCATGGTCCTAGTCTCCGGTCTCTCTCTAACCGGTATCATTCTCACTGCTGTTTGGATGTCTACGTCGCTGTTCAATCCCCCCACAACTTACCACTGGGATATCCCGGAATCGGTAGCCACGATCGACCTACCTAATCCTTCCGAAAAGGGTGCCTATAAGGTCAATACCCTCTTTTACGGCAGCGGAAAAGACCGCCATAGATCCGAATATGGCCCGAATGTTGCCATTAAAACAGCTCCTGTTGATGGTTCTGCCTTCATCTCCGGCTGGACGGGATTTTGGGGAAAATTACGAACGAACTACTGGGGATTCGACTTCTTCGAGCTTCCTCTTAACGGCCGCGTATGGATGCCCGAAGGAACCGGCCCTTTCCCTCTTATCCTTATCGTCCACGGTAACCACGACATGGAAGAATATTCCGATCCAGGTTACGAGTACCTAGGAAAGCTATTTGCCTCTCGCGGCTACATTGCCTTTTCCGTGGACGAAAACTTCCTCAACGGTTCCTGGACCTCCTATTGGGACTCTGTCAGTACCAATCCAGCTCGCTCCTGGCTACTTCTAGAACACCTCAGTCTCTGGAGAAAATGGAACAGCGAGGAGGGGAATCCTTTTTTCGGAAAAGTCGATATGGAAAGAATCGCCTTGATCGGCCACAGCCGAGGAGGAGAAGCTGTCGCTACCGCAGTCGCCATGAATAGACTCCCTTACTACCCTGACGACGCTACTGTAAAATTTGATTATAACTTTAAAATCTTAGCCGTAGCGGCTATTGCTCCTGTTGATAAACAATATACACCAGCTAGCAAACCTGTGCGCCTCAGTGACGTGAATTATTTTGTCCTACAAGGCGCCCACGATGGTGATGTACGCGCTTTTTACGGTTTAGCTGAATTCAATCGCCTCACTTTCACCGGAGATGGTTATTGGTTCAAAGCGGCTGCCTATGTCGCAAGAGCCAATCACGGCAGATTTAACTCCTCCTGGGAATGGCTCGATATCGAAGCCCCCGCCGATAGTTGGATGAAAAGCATCGATCTTCTACCTCGATTTACACAACAAAAGCTCGCTCAGGTATATCTTTCAGCATTCTTAGAGGTGGTACTTAACAAACAAAAAGGCTATCTGCCCCTTTTTGAAGACTACCGCACAGGCCGCCACTGGCTGCCGGACACTAGATATATTAGTCTGTTTGAAGATTCCAAAGACCGCTACATCCTCACGCTAGAGAACGGCCTAGATGTTACTGAAGACTCTAAAAGCGGAGCGCGCATGTCCGCCAAAAACGTCTCCGTTTGGCGACATCAACAAGTAGATCTTAAGCGTGGAAAACAAGATATCTCCGCCGTCTACCTCGGCTGGGATCGCAAAGCCGATAAAAAAACAGCTTCCTACACGATCGCCCTACCTGACTCAACTCATATCAATCCGGACGACGAACTCATCTTTTTAGCTGCCAATAGCCACGAAAAACCTACTTATTCCTCCAAAATTTGCCACTGCCCTCTCGATTTCACCATCGAATTAGAAGATACAGCCGGCAATAAAGCCGACCTCCCTCTAAGCCACATCTCCCCCCTAGCTGGTCCTATCTATGCTCGCTTAATGAAATACTCCTTCATGGAAACCGACAACTTTCCAGAAGTGGTCTTTCAGCGCTTTGCCATCCCTCTCAAAGATTTCGTCGCACAAAATCCCAACCTCCAAACAAACAAAATTGCCAAAATCCGATTCCTATTTAACCGCTCCGATGCCGGCGTAGTAGCCCTGACACATGTAGGATTCCGGAAGGAATAAAAGCCGGTAACTCACAGAAAACTCGTGCCCGTGCCCGTGTGCGTGCCCGTGCCCGACCGTTTGTTATGATCGGGCACGGGCACGCACACGGGCACGGGCACGAATTTTTATGTCCAGTTACGATTACCCCTCTCATCCTTTTTATTAATTCCTTTTACTTTCGACGCATATTGTGCTATCATTACGAGTGCTATAAATGGGAAGTAGATTTGTTACCCCGGCAAAGTCCATTCATAGCTTATACAAGATCGGGGGCTAAACGTTACCTCTCATACCAAAAGTGGAGGTTATAAGGAGAATGCAAGTGGCAAATAAAGTTAGAGGAACCGTTAAGTGGTTCAACGTTCAAAAAGGATTTGGATTCATCACACCGTCAGGCGGAGGCAAAGACCTGTTTGTTCACCGTTCAAACGTGTTGACAGCTGATCACAACCTAGAAGAAGGTCAATCCGTCGAATACGTAGAAGGAACAGGCCGTAAAGGTCCAGAAGCCGTTTCTGTACAACCGGTGTAACTATTTCGCAAGATCATTGTGAAACGGGAGGCAGATCTCTGATCTGCCTCCTTTTTTTGTCCCTTAGATATCCTAGGATCCATGACCGTTCTACGTACAGTCGCCCTTTTGATCATGCTTTTCTCCTCACTTGACGCCACGGCGCTCCTTCCAGAAAAACTTTACCAAAAACTATCTACGCTTGAAATTCCTCTCACACAACAACTACTCATCATCAATATCCATACACAAAAAATGACCCTCTACAATTGGGGCCAAGTTGTAAAAGAATACCCTATCTCCACTGCTAAAAATGGCATTGGCAGCCAATCAGGCAGCTTTAAGACGCCTCTCGGACTCCATTCCGTCGCAGAAAAAATTGGCGCAAACAGCCCCCAAAATACCATTTTTGAATCCCGTGTCCCCACAGGACGAATCTGGCAACCCGAAAGCAGCAATGAAGCGGATCTTATTCTATCCAGAATCCTACGTCTCAAAGGGCTGGAACCAGGACTCAATCGAGGACGCAATGCACAGGGAATCGTGGTAGATAGCCACGACCGCTTTATTTATATTCACGGAACTAATCACGAAAAAAACCTCGGTACTGCCGCGTCACAAGGCTGTATACGTATGGGCAACCGAGATATTATAGACCTATTTCCGAGAGTAAAAAAAGACACCTTAGTATGGATCACAGAGCGATGACCGAGGTGATCGGCGACGTAAATTCTCTGGCGTTTGGCGGAAAAGGCGTCGTACGGTCCGAAGGTTTAGTGATCTTTGTACCTTTCACTGCCCCTGGAGAACGCGTCCGCCTTCGCGTTGTAAAGAAGCATAAGCGTTTTGCTGACGGTGAGTTGATCGACGTATTGGAATCATCTCCTGAGCGCATTTCCGCCTCCTGTCCCTACTATGGTCGTTGTGGTGGGTGTCAGCTACAGCATGTTTCCTACGCAGAGCAGCTGAGACAAAAACACAATTTTGTCTCCGATGCCTTGCAACGCATCGGCAAAATCCGTTTAGAAAACCCTGTTCCCATAGTTTCAGCCGACCCGATCTGGGGCTACCGTCGGCATATCCACCTCTCATTAGACGCCTCTACAGGACCTTATAGAGCAGGGTATATTTGCATCGACGGCACAACTCATCTTCCTATCAACCAATGTCCGATTTTCCTACCTGCCAAACTGGACCTTCTAGATGGTATCGTCGATCTGATTCCTGTAGAAGGCGATGCCCGCCTTGGAATTTACAAAAATGACGACCGCTTTATTGTTGCGTATGAATTTAGCCAACAATTTCCTCCCAACTTAGAAGAGATTGTTCAGAAACAGCTAGAGCAATATCCACAAATCCAAGGCGTAACCGCTCGTTGCAGCAGTAAGACACGCACGTGGGGTGATCCTGTTGGTACATTTTTGTTGGACGGCTTACAGGTTACCTTCTCACCTCTAGCCTTCGTGCAAAATCATCCACAGCAAAGTGCCGCTATCTACAAAAAAATGGTCGAACTATCCGGAAAGTCCGTGTTGGATCTTTATTGCGGTATCGGCAGTTTAAGTCTTCTATTAGCACGTAATGGTGTCAAAGTAGCTGGCATCGAAAACAGCGCCGATGCCATCCGTCTTGCCATAATCAATGCCACTCAAAATAATCTAAAAGCAACCTTTATCTGTGACGATGTATCCAAAAAAATACGCGAATTGCTGCAACAACAATGGGATACAGTCATTGTTAACCCCCCACGCACAGGTCTCGATCCGGTTACCTTAAGATCACTGCTACAAGCACGTCCACAGCAGATTCTCTACTTGTCTTGCATGCCCGCCACACTAGCTCGAGATCTCGCTGCAGCACAACAAGCAGGCTATCGCATCAACTTCATTCAAGCCTATGATATGTTCCCACAAACCACCCACGTCGAAACACTTGTAGAGCTGGTTCGATAGGAAAATTAATTTTCGAAGGACAACAGGGACAGCAGGGACGCCAGGGACGATTATGAAAGGGGCCCCTTTCACAGGTGGCGCCACTTGCGTGGCTGAATAGATTTTCGGACTGTTTCTCCGGGGGTTCCTGGCGTCTTCTCAGTAAGCGTCAAATAAACCCATCTTCTGCGGCCTGTCTCGGTGGGCTATTCTTCGCCTCATCATCTACAAGAGGAGGATCAGGTGGAGAAGAGCCAGCAACGTGTCACACTATGGCAAGAAAGGCTTCGACAGTGGAAGAACAGTGGAAAAAGTGGCCCAGAATGGGCCAAAGAACAACACATCCCTTATCCAACCTTCTGCTACTGGCGCAGTAAACTCGCAGGCTTGGCTCCTAGGACTTTTGTCGAGCTCGTCGATATCTCAAAAACTCCTCAGGAACTCCTCCTCGAATGGCAAGGCATTGCTATTCGGATTTCCAATAACTTTGATGTGCATGCCCTAAAACGCCTTTTACAAGTACTGCAAGAGCTATCATGCTAGCTCTTCCAGGCAACGCGCGCATCTTCCTCCATCAGCAAGCCATGGATCTGCGAAAGGGCTTTGAGGGACTGTGTCTCATGGTCGAGGAGCTCTTCTGCCAGCCACCCACTAACGGTGCCTATTTCGTTTTTCTCAATCGCCGCCGAAATCGAATGAAGGTCCTCTATTGGGACGGAGATGGTCTTGTGATCTGGTATAAGCGCCTTGAAAAGGGAGGGTTTGCTAAGCGTCATCTAGAAGGAACTTCGATAGACCGTCGAGCCTTTTTGATGATGCTTGAAGGCGTCATTCCTAGGCGTCTACAAAAACGCTTCAAGATGTCTTAGCAAGGCTTTTTTTAATTCACTATAAATGATATTTTCAGTAGAATGTTGCTCATATGACAGCTGAAACACCTTTTCTCTCAGATCTGATCGCGGAAAATGCTCAATGCAAGAGCGTGATTAAGGAATTGCAGAACGAAGTCGCTCATCTAAAAGAGCAAATGACTTGGCTGAAGCGGCAGCTCTTTGGGCAACGCTCAGAGAAGATCCTGACTAATGAAAACCAGCTTTTCCTTCCGGGTCTTGAGGAGCTTCAGAATCCAGAACCTGCAACCAAGAAGCCAATTTCCGCGCATGAACGACGCATACAGCAGCGCAATGGAAAGGACAAAATCACTCTCCCACCAGACCTGCCTGTAGAACGTCAAATCATCGATTTGGCTGAAGAAGAGAAAATCTGCTCAGAGACAGGACAAGAACTGGATAAGATTGGCGAAGAAGTTACCCGCAAGATAGCCTATAAGCCAGGTAGCTACTTTATCAAGGAGATCATTCGCTTGAAATATGCTCTTCCTAAAGGCAGTGAGGGAGGTATTCGCACCGCTCCTTTGCCAGAGAGCCTCCTACCCCGCTGCCAAGCGGATGAGAGCCTGCTTGCAGACATTTTGACCAAGAAATTTGCTGACCACCTTCCTCTTTATCGTCTCTCCGAGATTTTTGCCCGTCAAGGGATTGGAATCAGTCGCCAAATGCTCTGTCAATGGGTTTTGCGCTGTGGGGAGGCGTTAAAGCCCCTGCACGAGGAGATGATGCGGCAGGTACTTAAAAGCGAAAACACTTTTATGGATGAAAGCCCATTGGACATGCAGGCTCCAGGTAAGGGCAAAGTCCACCAAGCCTATATGTGGGTCATGGTGGGAGGGCAAGAGGCTGATCCGCCTTATCGAGTCTATCATTTCCGAACGGATCGCAAGCACGAAAATGCCTCTAAGCTACTTGCGGGCTACAAAGGGGTACTGCATTCAGACAAATATGGAGCCTATGAGAAACTAGCAAACAAGAAAACAATCACCTGGTGCCCCTGCTGGGCGCATATCAGGCGGAAATTCATCGAAGCAGAAAGCGGAGATCCGCCTTTTCGCAAATGGGTGCTACGTAAAATCCGCTATCTTTTCATGCTGGAAAAAGTCGCTTGGAATCGATCTGCAGAGGAACGGCTATGTATACGCCGAGACAAGCAAGGGCCGATCATTGATGAGCTCATAGAGGGTATCAAAAAGCGTTTGGCTAAGGGTCAGATTCTCCCCAAATCTAAGTTTCGAGAGGCCCTAGGCTACTTTTTAGGCTTGATTCCTCATCTAAAAAACTATTTTGATCATCCTTATGCGCGATTGGACAACAACGTGGCAGAGCGAGCAATTCGTCCACTAGCCTTGGGTCGCAAGAATTGGCTTTTCGTAGGCACGGAGGAAGGAGGGGAGGCTGCAGCAGTGATCCTTTCACTGGTGCAGACCTGCCGCGGCCTGAAAATAAACCCCCAGGAGTATCTTGAGGATGTAATGCGCAGATTAATGAGCCACAATTCGCAAAAGCTGGACGAACTGCTGCCGGATCAATGGATGAAATCGGGTCAGAAGTAGTCGTGAAAGTCGAATAGCGGAACGGATTTTGCAGCAGGTAAAAATCAAAAGATTACAAAACAACTGTCAAAGTCGGGTTTAAATCAAAAGCAGAAACGCTGGCGCTCTGCAACCTGGCTATAA
>CAWBNS010000004.1:0-158217 GCA_963790215.1 uncultured Chlamydiae bacterium | reverse complement strand
CAAAAAAAGATGTTCATTTGCTATTGCGACAATTTGTGTACTGGTCTATAAAATTAACCCATACTGGTGGTAAAGTGATTAAAAAACTGACTTATCAAATCCTGTTTTCTCTCCTGCTAACGACTTCGTTACATGGCAACATGACACGACTCGCTCCTGAAGCTGAACCCATCGCCCTTGTGCATGGCTGCGTTAATGTTGTTACAGGAGAATTTGTCCAGCAAAGAACAGACCTTGTTGTCGAAGGCCCCTCGTCTATCTCTCTTTCACGTACCTATGACAGCGGATCCACACAAACTTTGTCCACATTAGGCCATGGGTTCACCTGGTCCATTGCGAGAGACCTGCGAAGCACAGGTAAACAATGGACTACCTGTTCTTTGGAAGAACGTGAAGGCATACAACTCACCTATCAAAAAGTATCGGATAAGGAATATTTCGAAATTGACCCCAGAACATTTGAAGTAGGCTATACAAATTACTCTCCAGGAGAAATCAGCGGAGCCACCAGCCTTCACAACGTCACCTTGATGCCCTCTGGCTGCAAGACTAATAACTTCTTGAGTAAGGAAGAAGGAACGTGGTCTTGGTTAACAGGTGGAGAGTGGACTGTTACGTTAGGATGCGGCACAAAACGTATTTATAGCTGGAAAGAGCATGAGAGCAATCGTTGGTGGTGGACACTCACCAAGGAAATCCGACCCGATGGTAATAAAGTTCTGTACGAATACGACCCATCGCGCCGGCTAAACAAAGTCGTCCTGACAGATAGCTCTGAAGGCACTCAGCTAGTAGATTACTCGCTCATCTACGAGGAAAATACCATCACAGCAACTGGCAGTAACAAACAGCAGGCACAGCTCAGCAAAGGATTGTTTCGCTTTAAATTGCCTCGCCGTGAAGGAGAGTACTTTGAACGACTTGCCTCCGTGGATGGCAAACATTTAATTCCCACTGAATATCACTACTACAAAAGCGCAGAGGAAGGACCCCACGCAGGTAGACTCCAGAGCATTAAACAGCCAGAAGGCCGTTTCCTTAATATCTTCTACGACCATGACGCTGGGCGAGTTTGTGGATTAAAAGCACCTGTGGGTTCTGATGAAACTCCTGTGGAGTTTGCTACTTTTAGATATGGCAATGACACGACCGAGTGGCGCGGAGCTGAAGGTGAGTTAACCAAATATGTGTTTGGAAAATGTAAACGCGTAGAAAAGATACAGAAATACTTGGAGGGAGTACCCTACAGCGAATTGCGTTACTGGTGGGGAAAAAAAGGCAAAGCTGCAGGCAACCTGACCGCAATAGGTCTCTACGATGCCCAGAACAACATGATCCAAGCCCGGCAGCTGACTTACGATGACTATGGCAACGTAGTGAAAGAAATCCTAGAAGGTAACCTGACAGGGCTCAGTTCTGCGGAAGGCTATGCCATTAAACGAACCTTCTTACCCATCTTCAATGTTGTTAAAGACGAAGATCATGGCAACAAACTGCATTTACAACATAGTTACAAAGAAGGCACTAACCTCCTCACAGCCAAGCTCTCAGGCTATAAGGAAAATCCTGAAAGCACTCCTGAAATCTTCGCACGCGAATTTTTCGAGTATGACCAATTCGCCAATTGCGTCCTTCATATCATCGACAATGGTTCAGGAACTGAATCAGATGATTTTACCAACATAACCGTCCGCACCATCACCCAGACACAACCCATTGTAACATCGCTCTCACCTGCTTTTGGCAAACCCGAAATTGTATGGAAAAAATATTGGGACACAAAAGATAAGCAAGAACATCTCCTGCGCAAGGTGATGTATGGGTATGATGAGCGTGGGCATGTCTCTCAACAACATATCTTTGATGCAGAAGACCAATCCAGCTACACATTACACTTTCTCTATGATGCTACAGGAAGACTTCTGAAGGAGACGAACGCTGCGGAGCAGACAACCCTCCACAGCTATGATGCGAATGGAAATCGCATCCAGACCGTAAATGAAGCTACAGGCCTAACAACCGATTATACCTACGATTTTGCTAATCGCCTCATTAAAGAAACGGAATACCATCCACACTACGTCTACGAGACCTATCATTCTTACAATAAAAGTAGCCGCAAAACCAAAACGATTGATCCCTTCGGCAACCTAACCGAATACCTCTATGATCAGTTAGGGCGCTTAATTACCACTACTTACATCTCTGCTAAAGGCGAAACAAGCCTAGAACATTTCGGTTATGACGTAGCTGGCAATCCAACAAGTAGCACAGACGTGCTAGGACATACGACGCATACAACTTATACCGCGCGTGGGCAACCCATTAAAATTACTTATCCCGATGACTCTTTCGAAACCTATCAGTACAACTCTAGTGGTTCTCTTGCTGCGCATACCGCTGTCAATCGTGTGAAGACCATTATCTATTACGATAAATGCTTTCAACCCGCACGTAAATGCTACTATGATACAGAGGGAACATTTCTCTACGATACCATCGCAGACTATCGTGGAGACCAACTCCTCTCTGAAACAGACGCCAACGGTGTGACCACCCATTACACTTACGACGGTGCAGGGCGCCTGACTGAAACTCGCAAGGGAGATCAGCGCACAACCATTTCTTATGACGCTCTAGGCCGCAAGAGCCAATTACAAGAATGGATAGATGAAGCAACCGCTCGCGCCACAACCTGGAAGTACGATGAGCTAGACCGCGTCATAGAAGAACGCCTCGAGGAATATTCTAACGGGTGCTTTTTACCCCTCACCATCCACAGCTATGCTTATGATCGCTATGGGAATCGTAGTTATATTCAGGAAGGGAGTCAAGTTACTCAAATCCAGTACGACAGTCTGCATCGCCCCGTTCACGTTACAGATGCATTGGGACAAGTCACAGTCACCGAGTACGACGACTTTCCAACTTTGCGCGTGACTGAAGCCGATCCTCTCGGTCGTCAGACGATTACGAGTCACGATTCGTTAGGCCGTGTGATGATAATCGAACGCAAGAATGCACTAGGACAACTCTGTGCATGCAGCGAGCGCTTTTATGATGTAGCTGGGCAGCAGATTCGTCAAGAAGACACAGTCCTTGCGCCAGAATTGCCAAGTCATCAAGTCGTGACCGCATGGGAATACGACCTGATGGGTCGCATGGTGAGACTCACCGAAGCAGCCGGCACTCCGGAGCAAAAATGCACAACACACAAATATAACCAACTTGGCCAAAAGGAAGTAACTACCCTTGCCGAGGGCACGGAGTTGCGCTATGCGTATGATTCCTTGGGCCGTTTAAAGACCTATTCTGCTTCGGACAATAGTTTTAGCTACACCTACAACTACGATAACAATAGCAATCTCATCGAAGCGAAGGACAACCTTCACCACACCAGCACCAAGCGCAAATACGACCAATACAACCAAATAGTAAGCGAGACACTAGCAAACGGCCTTTCGCTCAGCTATCGCTACGATGCATTAGGAAGGCTTCTGCACGTCGATCTTCCTGACCGCACAGGAATAGGCTATGAATACGATACAGCGTATCTACGGGCTGTTAAACGCCTCTCAGAACAACCTTACGAGCATCGCTATACACGCTATGACTCCTCAGGCAATCTCCTAGAGGAAGAAACACCCCGCGGTCGCATTTCGTATGAGTGGGATCGCCTCAATCAAGCTAAAGCGATTCGTTCAGCGTCTTTCAACGAAGAGATTAGCTCTTACGATACTGTCGGCAACCTTCTGCAGAAAACACGTCAGAACCAGCTCCACAAGTATGCCTACGATGATTTAAATCAGTTACAAAATGAATCCATAACCAATTTTGCACAGCACGAATACGTGTATGATTCGTTAAATAATCGTCGAGTGCGCGATGGCAAAGAACACACCGTCAATTCTCTGAATCAATTACTAGACTCAGGTGAAGCCACCTATACCTACGACAAACGCGGCCATCTCATTGCGGATTCCCAAGCACAATACACCTACGATGCACTAGGAAGACTGACTTCCGTAACACGCAACGGAGAACGTTACGAATATCAGTACGATGCTTTCAATCGACGTATTACAAAAACTACTCCAAATGGTATTGAGCGCTATCTCTACATCGATCAGAACGAAATCGGAATGGTCGATGAGCAGAATAACATCGTCCAATTGCGGATTCTCGGTAGTGGCAAAGGAGCAGAGATTGGTGCTGCGGTAGCGCTAGAGTTGGAAGGCGAGATCTATATTCCTTACCACGATCATGCCGGACATGTCTCTGTACTTGTGGATCTAACAGGAAACAAAGTTGAAAACTATACCTACACGGCCTTTGGTGAAGCGCAGCGTGAAGGCACCTTTATTCCGAATCCCTGGTATTTCTCCAGCAAGCGGCATGATCCTGAAACCGGATGGGTTTACTTTGGCAGGCGCTATTATGATCCTGCTACAGGTCGATGGACCACACCAGATCCACTAGGCTTTGCCGATGGACCGAACCTCTATGCCTATGTGCACAATAACCCCTTAACCCATTTCGATTTATACGGCCTTTACAATGCAGGCGCGGTAGGGCTAAGTCTTTATGAAAGAAATCGATCGGAAAGAAGTACAAGACCAGTAAGTAGATCAAGCGACAGGTCATCGAGCTCAGGCGTAGGGACCCGAAAGTCCGAAAACAGAGACTGTAGGACAGCAGGATGCGTCACGCAAAGATCCGAGCAAAACGGCTTTTGGTCTGGATTTAAGCTAGCTTTTACAAATCCTGTTGAAGTTGCAACTGAAGTCGGTTGCCATATGGCTTATCCACGTAGTTGCAGCCATAATCAACGCTCTGCAGGGATTGTTGCAGGTTATCTTATTGTGGGTTGGACAATGTTGAGATCAGCACCTGCTTTAATTCAACAGATCGGTAGAGAAGGCATTCGAGTCTGGCAGCGAAGTGCCAAAGAAACCCCTACAGGCATATCCTCTGGACGAGTGACCAAAAAGCCTGATAGCTCTCCAGGTGTAGGTGTTAAGGATAGCAAAGCCCCAACAGGAAAACACAAAAATCATCACTCACCTGACCCAAATGCGACCGGAGCGCACTCGGTTTGGAGAAGAACCGACTCTCAAAATCCGAATAGGGTATCTAGTTATGAAACCTTTCAGCCACAATCCAACCCACGTAACCCAAACCCTTGGGAAAGCGTAACAAGATTTGACGGAGTTGGAAGTAAAAATGACAAGGGACACCACAACAAAGTTCTCGATAGATATATCCCTGAACCTCATATTCATGATCCCAAATGCCCGGGAAGCATTAGAGAGCCCGAGTTGTGGGAATTTCCAGCAGGATACTAAGGAGTTAACAATATGGATGAAAACATAAAATGGCTATCAAAGTGGCTTGAGTCTCAATATAAAATTTCATGGGAAGGCCAGCATATAGTTACTATGGGCACATTGGACAATCCAGGGTGGACATTACAAGTGAAGGTAAATGAGGTGATATTACAAAATCAACCATTCTCAAAACTCAAAATAGACCGCACGGAACATGACTGGATTTCCTGCTACACGGAGGAGGGGGTTTTTAAGGGAGCTGGGGGTCCACACAACTTACCGGAAATATTTCAAATTTTCCGTAATTGGATTACAGAAGGAAAATCGATAGGGCTTGATTCTACTGAATTGCAGCGCCTCTCAAATGAAACTGGCGACCTCTTTTGGTTAACGGAGTGGTTTGCTTGGCAGTGCGATGGCGATTGGGAGCACTGCTATGGCATAAGCATCGACAATAATGACGGTCAAAGTTGGTCGTTTGAAATTCGATTTGGAGATACAGAACTAGAAAATCAACCATTTGAAACCATTGGCATTAGGCGTTCTGAAAAAGACTGGGTATCTTGCTCGATGACTTATAGAGATATCATAGAAGGGAGTAGTGGCCTTCTTAACTTACCGGAAATGTTAAAAATTTTTCGTAATTGGGCGGAACCCATTTGGCAAAAGGCCATTCTTGAAAATTCATGAAAGGGGCCGAATCGCACATCGCAGCTTCGCCCTTTTATAGGACATCTAGTTATGAAACATATCAGCCACAATCAAACCCACGTAACCCAAACCCTTGGGAAAGTGTAACAAGATTTGACGGGGTTGGACGAGGAGCTAAAGAAGGACATCATAACAAAGTTCTCGATAGATATATTCCCGAACCTCATATTCATGATCCCAAGTGTCCAGGAGGTATCAGAGAATTACTACCATGGGAATTTCCAGCAGGATACTAAAGGAGTTAAAGTATGGATGAAAACATAAAATGGCTATTAAAGTGGCTTGAATCTCAATACAAAGGTTCATGGCAAGGTCAGCGTGTAGTTAGTATTGGTACGTTGGATAATCCGGGCTGGACCTTACAAGTGAAGGTGAATGAGTCTATACTACAAAATCAACCATTCTCAAAACTCAAAATAGACCGCACGGAACATGACTGGATTTCCTGCTACACGGAGGAGGGGGTTTTTAAGGGAGCTGGGGGGCCACACAACTTACCGGAAATATTTCAAATTTTCCGTAATTGGATTGCAGAAGGAAGATCGAGAGAGCTTAGTTCCATTGAGTTGCAGGAACTCTCACATCAAACCGGTGATCTTTTTTGGTTAACGGAGTGGTTTGCTTGGCAATGCGATGGGGACTGGGAACATTGTTATGGCATAAGTATTCGAAATAATAACGGTCAGAGCTGGTCTTTTGAAATTGGCTTTGGAGATACAGAACTAGAGAATCAACCATTTGAAACCATTGGCATTAGGCGTTCTGAAAAAGACTGGGTATCTTGCTCGATGACTTATAGAGATATCATAGAAGGGAGTAGTGGCCTTCTTAACTTACCGGAAATGTTAAAAATTTTTCGTAATTGGGCGGAACCCATTTGGCAAAAGGCCATTCTTGAAAATTCATGAAAGGGACCGAATCGCACATCGCAGCTGGGGAGATGGTGTGACTGTTGTGCCAACAGCTCCAATTAAGTATAGGCCGAGGGAAAATGGATGGATATGCTCAATCAGAAAAATTGACACACAACAACTAGCAGACAGGTTTAATGTTCAGATTGGCTCAGAATTATATTTAATTGAATACCTTGATGGATCTGATCAAGGATTGAATGAATCGATCAGAACGAAATCGGTTAAATGTAACTATGCAGATTTTAAAAAAAGCTGAGGATAAACTTATTAGTGGTTGACAGACTATGAAAGGCAATGGTGGGGGCTGGCTGACTCCCTCTTTCATGGATTGGCAGGCGAAATCGCGCATACAAGCATATGTCCTATAGTATGATTGCAGAAGCCTACGCGAGTCAATTGGATTGAATGGACGAAGAGATGGACATTTAATGGACATTAGGTGGACGGAATAGGCCGCTACCGGATGGACAATAGCCTATCTGTTTCAGCTTGTTAGACCAGTCTCAGTCCATCATGTGGCAGCATAATCGTCCATTCTTGGTCCATTAAGCGTCCATTTTTCGTCCATTACTGGAGCATCAGATAGCCGGCAGAGTCTTCTGTCTCTGGATTTACGTTCTTTTTGGGATCATGCCAGGTCGCGTTCAGCCATGGACGGTACGTTTTGTATTTGCTGAAGTGCAGTGTTTTGACATACGGCTCTGTGCGTTGGCGGAAATTGGCATAGTCAGGGTTGATGGCTGTATGGCTATAATAGGAAACCATACCCTTGTCCATGGTGATACGAGCGAGATAGTCTTCATCAATATATTTGACATAATAGCTTTCGAATTCAATCTCCACTTTAAGATTGGTTGGATCGAATGGATAACTACTGAGGTCTCCATTGAGAGATTCGTCTTCGTTCACGCGAGCTAAGAAGCCTTCAACAAGGTAGACCATGAGGTCGCGCCCTTCGTCGACGTCCATAATGGCTTGTGTACGGAAGTACATCTCGACTTTTTCGATGGAGTCGGCGTCGTAATGAGCGTGCGCACAACGCAGGTAGAGCCGCTTTTCGCGCAAAAGTTCGTCGCCATAGGTGACCACAACGTATTCAAGCTCGGGGATATTTGGTCCGCCCGGAATATAACCATCAACAGGGGGGCAATAGGGACAACAAGCGGTCATTGTCGCTAACAAAAGTGCGCAGAGGAGAGCTTTCATGAATCATGTTCCTATTGTGCCTTAAGGAGCAGGTTTAGCATAGCGAAGGTTTCTGCACAATCGAAAACAGGGACAACAGCAGGTGACTGACCATTAAATCGATTTCTTGAATTTAGAATTCGGCTAGTAGAAACTGGTTGAAACACATTTTCAGGGAGTTTTTCATGAGCCAACCAAAGGGAAAGATACCTTCCCATATTAAGGTAAAATCATTTAATCATCCAGGAACAGCTAGTCGTATAGTATTGACTCTCTGTGAAATAGAAGATCCTCGTCAGCCGTCCTGTAATTTCCATTACTCGTTAGTGACAATTATATTTATCTCACTCGTGGGTGTTCTGTGTGGAGCAAAAGATTGGGAAGAGATCGTGCAAGCCGCTAACGGAATAGAGGATTGGCTAGGCAAACATGTCGATGTTTCGTCAGGAATCCCTTCAAGTAAGACGTTAAAACGGGTTATGGGTCTCATACCTACAGACTCTTTGGAGGGCTTGCTCAATTGTATAAAATCGGACCTTACGGAGGGAGATATCATAGCAATAGATGGGAAAACTCTTCGTGGTAGTCGCGGTTGGAACGAGGAAAGTCGACCACTTCATTTACTACATGCCTGGAGTACAGAGCTTGGAGTTTGCTTGGGGCAGGTGTCTGTGGATGAGAAATCTAATGAGATCACGGCATTTCCGAAGTTGATTGAGCGATTAGAACTTAAAGGGACAATAGTTACTACAGATGCCTTGAATACTCAAAAGAAAGCCGCAACCGCAATTATCAACCAAAAAGCAGATTATGTATTGCCGGTGAAGGAGAATCATAAAGACCTGTATGAAGACATAAAATTATTGTTTGAGGATGCTGATAAGAAAGGGTTTAGAGGTGTTGATGCAGCAGAAAGCCACACTCAAGAAAAATCAGCTGGACGAGTAGAAGAGCGTAGCTATGAGCTTGTGGATATAGAGGATCTGGCTTCAGCAGGGAAATGGTCAGGTTGCTCAAGTGTGGGAAGAGTAACTAGGAGGAGAACAAAAAAAGGCAAGACATCAACGGAGGTATGTTACTACATAACCAGTTTAGAATTAGATGTGGAGAAGTTTTCCAGAAGCGTACGAAAGCATTGGGGAGTTGAAAACGGTTTGCACCTATGTCTGGATGTTGTCTTTGAAGAGGATAAGCATCGTTATCAAGACAAGATAGGAGCAGCAAACCTGTCGTTGTTGAGGAAAGTGGCGTTGGGAATATTAGGAAAGGACGCAACACTTAAGTGCGGAAAACCTGGTAAGCAGATGAGAGCAGCCACCTCGTCGACATACAGAGACCATCTAATCAAAAATTGCTTTTAATGGTCAGTCACCTGGGGACAACAGGGACAACAAGGACTGCAGGGACCACAAGGACAATAGAGCTATTCAATGATTGCTTTTTTGCCATGGTCCTTGCAGTCCTTGTTGTCCCTAGTAGTGGCCTCTGTACCAAGAAACAAATTTGGGTAGGCCTTCTTCCAACGTAGTCGAAGGATAGAAACCGAGGTGCTTTTGCGCATGCGCGATGTCGGCGTAGGTAGCAAGCACATCGCCTGCTTGCATGGGACGCTGAATCTTAATGGCTTTTTTCCCGAGAGTGTCTTCTAAGATCTCAACAAAACGATCTAAGGCTACAGGTCGATGATTACCTAGGTTAAAAATCTCGCAGGCAGTACCTAGATCGATGGCGGCCACCGTACCTTTGACGACATCATCGATGAAGGTGAAGTCGCGTTGCATGTTGCCAGAGTTGTAGATGTCGATGGGCTTTTCATTGAGGATAGCTTCGGTGAAGGAAAAATACGCCATATCAGGTCGGCCCCAAGGGCCATAAACCGTGAAAAAACGTAGACCCGTCACAGGAATGCCAAAGAGATGATGGTAGGAAGAAGCCATGGCTTCATTGGCTTTTTTTGTCGCTCCATACAAACTAGCTGGCCTATCCGTACGGTCGGATTCGGAAAAAGGCATCTTTTCGTTACGCCCATAAACAGAGGAAGACGAAGCGTAAATGAGAGGGACAGTCGGCGATGCACGGCAGATTTCAAGGATATTGACAAAACCTTCTAAATTGGCTTTCACATATGCTTGGGGGTGCTTAAGAGAATAACGCACCCCTGCTTGCGCAGCAAGGTGAGCCATTTGTGTAGGCGCGAACTCACCAACGGTGCGCTGGAGAAGTTCCATATCGCACAGGCTGCCTTCTACGATAGTAACGCCGATTTCTTGCAGCACCCGAGCGCGGGCGCGTTTTAAATCGGGGGAGTAGTAAGGATTGAAGTTGTCAAACCCGAGCACCGTATCGCCGCGAGCGACCAAAGCTTGTGCGAGGTGGAAGCCGATAAACCCTGCGGCGCCAGTAAGAAAAATGCGTTTTGCCATAGCGAACCTAAATAAATGACATAAGAATAGGCAAGTGGCTGGTGTTTCGCAAGCAAATCTGACATAATAGCTCTCATGATTGATCATGACCCACCTGTAGTAGCAGCGTTTGACTTTGATGGTACGCTCACTTATCACGACACTTTGTTGCCTTTTTTGGTCTATACCCATGGCTTTTGGAAGGCAGCGACCACTCTAGCGAGACTGTCCCCCTGGCTCGTTCAGGATGCTTTTAAAGGAGCTAGCCGGCAACCAATGAAAGAACGCGTGCTCGGAGAATTTTACGGCGGAAAGACAACGTCCGAGATGCGTGATCTTGGTGTAGAATTCGCGAAACATCATTTGACCAAACATCTCAGACCCGAAGCGATGGAACGGTTTCACTGGCATCGCCAGCAAGGACATCTTTGTGTACTTGTGAGCGCGTCAGTGGATACTTACTTGATTCCTTGGGCGCAAATCGTCGGATTTGACAAAGTCGCAACCAGCCTCCTTGAAGTGGACGAACGCAACCGCATCACCGGTAAACTCGTCGGCAAAAACTGTTGGGGACCCGAAAAGGTACGACGCTTACAAGAATTGGTCGGCCCCAAAGAAGGTTATGTACTCTACGCTTATGGAGATACTCGTGGCGACAAAGAACTGCTGGAGTACGCGGATCATTCGTTTTACCGCAGGATGGAGTAACTAAACCCGTCTAGAGCATAGAAATTCGTGCCCGTGTGCGTGCCCGTGCCCGAGCCCGAATTGTTGGTCCGGTTGTAACCAGAGTGTTTTTCATGATTAGCTTTCGGGCACGGGCACGCACACGGGCATGGGCACGAATCTGTCTGTCTTGGACGGTTACTGTGCTGCCAACCCCCGATACAATACACACCTTTCCATCAGTTCTTCATGAGTGCCTGAGCTAACAATTTTTCCTTGGTCCATTACGTAGATTCTGTCGAAATTTTTGATGGTGCTGATGCGGTGGGCGATGGCGAGGATAGTTTTGTGACCGGCAATTTCTTGGATGTTTTCTGTAATCATTTTTTCTGAAAGCGTGTCTAGCGAGGCGGTGGCTTCGTCAAAAATGATGAGTTCAGGTTCAAAATATAAGGCGCGGGCGATGCCTACGCGTTGTCTTTGTCCGCCGGAGAGCTTGACTCCTCGTTCGCCGATGACGGTTTGCAGTCCTTGTGGAAGCTGTGCAATGAGTTTGTCAAGATGAGCCATCCTGATAGCTTTGTGGAGTTGTTCGGGGTCAATGCTCTCTTCTCCGAAGGCAATGTTTTGCTCCAATGTATCATCGAGCAGATTGACTGATTGGGGGACATAGCCGATGCGATGCCGTAAGGAGGAAAGATCTTCGGTGTGCTGATGATCGAGAAAAAAATGGCCCTGGCTAGGTTTCAGGAGAGAAGTGAGAATTTCTACGGTAGTGCTTTTCCCTGATCCTGATGGGCCGACAAGCGCGACGGATTGATTGCGCAGTAAGGTGAACGAAAGCTCTTGCAATGTTGGTTGCGGCGGCTGGTAGGCGAACGACACCTGATCGAATGACACCTCTTTGTTAAAAGGAGCCGGAGAAGCCGTTGAGAAGGTCCGCTCCTTTGTCTGTGTATATTCTTCTTGAACCAGCTCCATGCATGGTTGCAATTTTTGAAGAGCCATGCCGAAGTAGACGCTTTGATGCAAGCTGGGAAGTAGACGTCGGCCAATGACGCCGTAAAAGATGAGCTGAGGCACAAGCTGTTGTAAGGGGAGGTCGACCCAGAGAAACCACAGGACAAGTCCAAGTAAGGCCACGAGAGCGATAGCTTCGATGCAGGGGCCTGGCAGTAGGGGATAGAAGGTGCTATCTGAATTAGCCTTTTTTAGCCTGTTTGCGTGGCTTGTAAAGCGTTTTGTGAAGTAGGGTGCCTTGTCGTATAAATGAACCTCTTTGAAGCACTGAAAGGCCTCTCCTGTGAGTTTAAATAGGTGTCCTAAGAGAGTGTCTCGTTCCTTTCCAGCTTCGCGTTGCTTTCTTTTAAAAAACCGGTAAATGGGGAAACTCACGCTTGTCAATCCTAGGGCTATAATCAGCGTAGCGGCGGCATTGTCAACGAGCAATACAACCGTCAAGCCGACGACCACACAAGCTGCAGACAAAAACTGTAGCAACAACAATAGACCTTGTGCTGCCTGATCGATGGAATGCGTGCAATTCTTGATAAGCGAGGCGGAATCCCTGTTGAGAAACGCTAGGTAATCCATACGTAGATAGCGGTCAAAGAGTCGTTTTGAATGGTTTTGCCCAATTGTATAAGCAAAGTTTGTCATGACTCGGTTAACCAAGAGTTGCATAATCAGCCGACCCAAAATAACACAACCCAGCGCTAAAGTTGCGATACCTGCAGCAGAAAACGACATCGTCGTTTGTGACGACAGATTTTGTAAAAAATGGATATAGGGCAACACCAGAGCCAATCCTATTGACTCAAAGAGGGCTCCGAGGAGGATCAATCCATAAATCCAGTAGAGCCGTTTTTTTTCTTCGTCGTTGAGAAAAGCAGTGTATTTATTGAGCATTACACGGTCCACAAGGAAGATTGATAAATGGGATAGGTCGTGTTTGTTCCGTAGCCCCAGTCGGCAAAGTAGCAGTCCACTCTAGGGTCCCGTACAGTGTCTAATTGCTCTACAGTATCGTCTACATAGATGGCTTTGGTTTTGTTCTGATCAAGCAGCTGGCGGATGACCTCTCCTTTAGATGTAGCAGCTTGTACCTCTTCCCAAGAATATATGTGAGGAATACTAATGGCAAAATGAGTAAGAAGGGCGGTGACCGCAGCACGATTTTTAGTGGTCAGGATATAGTGACGAGGCAACTGTTTGTTTTGCAAAAAGCTCCCGTAGGCCGTCAGCCGGTGCTGATTGAGCCACGCTTGAAGATCCTTGGTCATGAGTGTTTCACGCAGATCGAAAAACTGTTGTTCGAAGGCGCGAAGGTCTTCTGGGGGTATCTGGGAGTTGATAGTATGGAACAGAACAGGGATAGATGAGCCCGATGAATTGTTTAGATAGCTTTCAACCGCCTTATGCAGGGGTAAGAAGCCTCTTCCATCTACGGAGAGTCCACGGTGTTGTAACCACAGCTGTTCGTGTTGTGCTGTGAGAGCGCTATCTCCGTACAGGAGCGTTTTAGAAACAAGATAAGTCTCGTAGCGTGAATCCACGATGACGCCATCAAAGTCGACTATGATCAGGGTGAAGTTAAGAGAAGGTGTCATGCTAGCAACAAAGTAAAATTGTTATTTTTTTTCAGGATAACAGGATGAACAGGATTAAACCTATCAACAAGTGCTTTTGAAGCCATTTTATGCCTTTTTCGACGCAAAGGCGCAAAGACGCAAAGGTTCGCAAAGACGGTCTAAAAGACATAAAACATAAAAAAAATTAAAATTAGTTTGTTTGTAAAGAACCGTCTTTGCGAACCTTTGCGTCTTTGCGTCGAAAAAGGCATAAAATGGCTTCAAAAGCACTTGTTGATAGATGCAATCTTCTTCATCCTGTTCATCCTGTTATCCTGAAAATAAAAATAAAAAACTGTTTCTCTAAATAAATTACCCCGACCCGCGAACAAGCTCTCTGAATCCTTTCAGGACCTTCCTGACGCTTAACAGAGACTTCCAGTATTTATCCTTGAGTCTTGCACCGGGCAATTTGATTGTTGGGGTGACAACGATGCCGGTGCCCCACCCGGGTCGCCAGACGCGCGCGTAGCTGTCGCGTGCAAAGAGCGATAAGGTAGGCAACCGGATTAGTGACGCCATATGGCCAAGGCCGCTGTCATTGCCGATGAAGGACCCGGATTCGTACATGTATGCGGCTGTTTCTGTTAAATGAGGAAATACTGCCAGTGGAAAATCCTCGCCCCGCGTCCATGTTTGAGCTTCAGCGGGGCTCATCATGAATACTGGGTCAAATCCTTCTTCACGCAATTTTTGGGCTAGTTTTAAGTATTTTTCTGCCGGCCAGTTGCGTCTCTCAGCGCCGCTTGTGGGGTGGATCACTACGCGTTTGGAATACTTACGATGAAGATAGTTGGAAGGAATAACTAAGTCAGTGTGGTTAACGGGCTCAATAGGACCCCAGTTGGTTTTTAGATACTGTTCAAAAGATTGCACCACGGTTTGTCCGCGTATCACGCGTACCATATCGCCTTTGTTGGCCGCTCTGGAATGCTCGACAGCGATGATCTGATCAAAATTTCGTAACTCCTCATCCATGTCGGCCTCTGCCATGAAGGGACGGACTTCTGCCCAAGGAATCCAGGAGGCTAATCCGCATAAAGGGGTGCTGTAGAGTGTGATGCGGTGCCCCATACGTTGCAGATTGCGAGCAAGGGTAAGCGAGAGGAACCCATCACCTAGTCCATTGGATGCAAACACACAGATCGATTTCATTCGCTTGCCTTTTTGGCGACCATTATGGGATCTTGACTATGGCTTGTCAATTGCTGGAGTTGCTCTATGTCGAAAGAGATCCTTCGGGTATCTCACCTCACTACGCGTCTTAGGATAGGGAATCAGGTTCACAAGGTTGTGGACGATCTTTCCTTTAGCTTATACGCGGGCAAAACGTTGGCTATTGTGGGGGAATCGGGATGTGGAAAATCGCTTACAGCTTTATCGCTCATGCGCATTTTGCCTGACCCGCCTGCGCTGCCTCCTGAAGGAGAAGTTTGGTTTGAGGGACAGAATTTGTTAACGCTTCCAGAGAGGGAGATGCGTCGTATCAGAGGCCGTAACCTGTCGATGATTTTTCAGGATCCGACTAGTGCCTTGAATCCTGTCTACCCTATCGGCGTGCAGCTGGCGGAGATGGCGGAGCTTCATTTGCATCTATATGGGGATGAGGCAGAGACGCGATGCGTGCAGGCGTTGAATGAAGTGGGTATTCCGCGGGCGCGAGAGCGTTTACAGGATTATCCGCATCAGCTTTCGGGTGGCATGCGTCAGCGAGTAATGATTGCGATGGCATTGATGTGCGAGCCTGAGGTGCTGATTGCTGACGAGCCTACAACAGCGTTGGATGTGACGGTTCAGGCGCAGGTATTAGATCTTTTACGTCAGCTACAGCGAGACCGCGGGATGGCACTGTTGTTAATCACGCATGATCTTGGTGTGGTGGCCGAGATGGCTGACGATGTTGTGGTGATGTATGCCTCTTGGAACGTAGAGCATGGTTCTGTGCGAGAGATTTTTCATCAACCTAGTCATCCGTATACGCAAGGGCTTTTTGCTTCAAGGCCCACTCTGAATTCCTCGAAAGGGGCCTTAAACCCTATCAAGGGCAGCGTGCCGGCTTTGGGACATTTTCCGAAAGGATGTCATTTTCATCCTCGTTGTCCCTACGCCATGCCTATTTGCTTAGATGGCCCCGTGCCAGAGTTTGCTTGTGAAGGACTCGGTCACAAAGCTAAGTGCTGGTTGCATGCAGAAGAGGTAAAAAACGCTTTATGACGACACCCATTCTCGATGTACGCAACTTAAAAAAGCACTTTCCTGTACTTGCAGGCGTATTCCGACATCAAGTGGCCACGGTAAAGGCTGTTGATGGAATCGATTTCACCATTATGCCAGGGCAGACCGTCGGTTTAGTTGGTGAATCCGGCTGCGGCAAAAGCACTGCCGCGCGGACCGTGATCAGGCTGTTGCAGCCTACTTCTGGACAGGTTTTTTATGAAGGCAAAGATTTGCAGACCTTCTCTCCGCAAGAGATGAATCGGTTTCGACAGGAAGTTCAGATTGTTTTCCAGGATCCGATGTTATCGCTGAATCCGCGTATGACGATCGGAGAAAGCGTAGGAGAGGCTTTAGTTTATCACGGACGCGTTACGGATCGCGGCGCACTCCACAATCAAGTAGGAGCCATCCTAGAGCAGGTCGGGTTGTCGGCAAGTGCGATGGCTAAGTATCCTCACGAGTTCTCAGGCGGCCAATTGCAGCGTATTTGTATTGGACGAGCTATTGCGTTGGAGCCCAAGTTGGTTGTGTGCGACGAGGCTGTTTCAGCATTAGACATATCTGTGCAAGGCCAGATTCTGAATTTACTGGTGGATCTACAAAAACGATTGGGATTGAGTTACCTGTTTATCGCACATGATCTTTCTATCGTGCGTCATCTTTGCGACCATGTTGTGGTGATGTATCTGGGAAAGGTGATGGAATCGGCTCCTGCAGATGAGTTGTTTCGCAATCCTAAACATCCGTACACACAAGTATTGCTGTCAGCAGTGCCTCGAATCGATCCGGATGCAAAAACCGAACGCACAGTTCTTAAAGGAGAGTTGCCCTCGCCAATTGATCCTCCTTCAGGATGTCCATTCCGGACACGCTGTCCTTATGCACAACCCATCTGCGCCGAGCCACCACCACGAAAAGTGATCGGAGAACATGGCCACAGGTATGATTGTATTCTTTAGCGATGTAATTACCCAAAAGTACTTGGAATTGTGGAAAACGCAGAGAAGGCAGAGCCGCTGAGTGCGCTGAGATTTTTGCCAGCCTGATTATCCAATGAGGTCAGAGATTTGGTCCCCCAGCACACCATCAGCACTCTTTGAGCAAAGCTCAAAGTCTTACTAAAAGAGGGTTGGCCTTAAAACAACAAGAGAGAGCGTTATCATTGGTATTACAAATAAAATCTCTCTCTTGTTTTTTAAGGCCAACCCTCTTTTAGTAGATTTGCAGTTGCAAAAGTGCGATGGTGCTCTGCGTCCTCTGCGACTCTGTCTTCTCTGCGTTTTCCACGTTTAAAACCGTACAAAAAGAAGGCTTCATCGTACAATTTTCCGGGGCTCGGGCTCGGAATCTACCCCTTGCCCATTTCTATACAATCAATATCCCACTCCAGACTACGCTCTAAACGCTCTGCGAAGTTGGGTGGCGTGTCTTCTTCGAGCTCTTCCAAAAACTCTATCAGTTGACGATGCAGAACCACCTGAAAACGCTGTGCCAGCTCTGGAAGAGGTGTGGGTGCTTCCATCAGATGCTGCTGCGCTAGACTAGCGCCCATTTCACCAATGACGGGGCCGAGAAGAGCCGCATACTTCTGCAAGCTTCCAGGCAGCATTCCCGGATGTTTAAGCCTTTCCGCTTGTCTCTGCGCGCGTTTGACTTCTTTTAAAAAAACGGAAGAAATTTCCGCCGCATCAAGTCCACGTGCTTTGTCATACGGGACCGTTAAAAAATTCTCGTTGAGCACCTGATAAGTTAGCGAAAGCATATCATAGGGGTCTTCTTGCACCCGTATGAACGCAAAAAATTCTGCGAGTGCATCAGAAGAGGCTTTCCTCTTCGCTTGCGAGAGTATAGTTTCAGCAAGCTGCTGATGAAGAGCTAAAAACCTGTCCAAATTGACTTGAAAGGCATTTTTTTTAAGAAGAAGCCATTCCTTAGCTTTGCGGTTCAAGCGTCCTTGAGGAAGAAGTTGATTAGCGAGTTTACGTTTGCGAAGAAGGAGATCATGAGAAAGATGCGGAGAGATCAACTTATCGCTCAGTGCCCAGCCATTATGCTGGCTGGGATGAGGAAACCCCGTTTGAGCCGATTTTGCAGTGAGCTTAAAACTCGAGGTGATCGGTACACTGGTAACAGCATTGTATGCATTACGCTGAAAGGATCCCTCAAGCACGATTAACTCGCCGGGAAACGGCTGCAAAGTTTGTCGGAAGGTAACGATGCCGTGATAGGCCGATGGATCGTCCCCCGGAGGCGCATTGGAGGTGCTTTGAATGGGTGCTCGACGAACAGCTTTAATGACTTCGCCCCAACTGATTTCCTCCCCGTCACTATGCTGTCGGATGAGTGTCATAGCTTTGAGACGAAAGGCGTCGCGCTCTCTGCCGGTGGGTTGAAACCCTGGAACTAGCGGAGAAACGAGAGCCGATACTTTGTTCTGGCTCGTCACCAACATGTCAGAGATCGCCACCGGCTTAAATGCGTGCGAGACCATTTCAGGTCTTGGTGCATGAACGCGAATATAGGTTGAAAGCGGAAGGTCGATGGTGTGATGTGCTAAATCAGGATCAGCCGACAAACCGGTTTGCTGATATAAAAAACGAGCAAATCGGCTTACTAAAGTATCTGGAGTTTTATTCGCGTTGGCAATGACCAAATTGAATCGTTGAATGGTTGACACAGCCGCGTCGGCCAGCTTGCGCTCAGCAGCAGATCCTTTTTTTAATCGATCCAGAATCAAATAATTGGCTTTAACTGTCTCGACAGCTTTGATGAGTTCGGATTGTACCGCTTCTTTTTTTTGCGAAAACCCTTTCCGAACCTGGTTAGAAATCAGAGCCGTAACAAAGCACCGTGCGAGTTCGACCGTGCTGGAGCGGGGAGTGTCACGTTCGGCAATAATCTGTCCATTACGCACGTTGAGATGGTAAAAGTGCGGAACAACCGTAGACTCATTTTCTTCGGCAAATTTGGATAGATTGTCAATGGCCGATTGAAGATCGGCGATGTTGTCTTGGGGAAGTTTTCCTTCTTTCATAAAAGCCTCGCCCTAATTAGTAACTCTAAGTGTGGCAGACCTATGTAAAAATCACATTAAGATGAACTCATTCCGTAAATTGCGCGAGTTCTTTTTCTTTTAGTGTACGGTAATTGCCCAAGGCTAGATTACCGAGCGTGAGGCTACCGATGCGAATACGAGAGAGCTGTAGGACTTTGAATCCGATGGAGGTGATGAGGAGTCTGACCTCGTGTTTCTTCCCTTCAGCAACGGTAATTTTGAGTGTACCGCGGCGAACTTTGACTACTTTCTTTGGTTTGACAAGGGATCCTTCGACCATGGCCCCTTCAGAGAGAGCAACGAGGTCTTCATGGGAGATGTCACCGTCTACTTTAACGAGATATTCTTTCGTGATGCCATAGCGTGGGTGCATCAACTGGTTAGCAAAATCGCCATCATTAGTTAGCAGCAGAAGGCCGGAGGTATCTTTATCGAGTCTGCCAACAGTGAAGAGTCGGTTTTGTGAGTCGGGAACGAGATCGAAGACCAGCTTATCTTTCTGTCCACGACGTACGCGTGAGCAGAGATATCCGGGTGGTTTGTTGAGAATGAGGTAGACCTTGACTTGTTCACCCGTGATCGGAGTGCCATCTACGCTGATGCGGTCCGAATCCCAGTCTACAAGCGTTTGCGGTGTATTGACGGTGGTGCCATTGACGGTGACCCGCCCTTCGAAGATCATCTCTTCGCATGCACGACGAGAAGCCACACCCGCACCAGCCAATGCTTTACTTAAACGTTTCTGATCCATGCAGATAGTATATAGCAAAAACCCATTGATGGCTAGAGGTTTGTTGCGACAAGAAGACCCTCTTCGAGGGTTTTCCGGTTGGAATAGCATAAAAATCAAAAAATCATCTTGTAGGTTAATGCGCATGCCTGCCGTCCTTGTTGTCCTATCGTCCTTGTTGTCCTTGCGGTGATTTCTCCTAAACCGTTATTCTCGCTGGCATGAGTTTATTGATTTTAATGCGTCATGGGCAGTCGGAATGGAACAAGAGAGATCTGTTCACGGGCTGGGTGGATGTGCCTTTATCTCCAGAGGGAGTAGAGGAGGCGATTCGAGGCGGGCAAAAAATCAAAGATTTGCCGGTGGATGTGATCGTCACCACGACTCTTGTGCGAGCACAGATGACTGCGTATTTAGCCATGGCCCAACATAGCTCTGGTAAGGTGCCGGCTGTGTTGCACACCGGAGAAGGTAAGTTGGACGAATGGTCCCGCAGTTATGGTTCATCTGAGACCATTCCTGTGCTGCGTTGTTGGGAACTGAATGAGCGCATGTACGGAGAACTGCAAGGGTTGAACAAAGCGGAAACTGCGGAGAAGTTTGGTAAAGAACAAGTGCACCGCTGGCGACGTAGCTACGACGAGAGCCCGCCCGGAGGCGAAAGCCTTGCGATGACCGCGGCCCGTTCGCTACCCTATTTCCACAACACGATTGTACCGCTATTGAATGAAGGGAAAAACGTCTTTATTTCAGCGCATGGTAACTCGTTGCGTTCGATCATTATGGAATTGGATCAATTGACTCATGAACAGATATTGCGCGTAGAGATTCCTACTGGAGAGCCAATTCTGTATGAATATGAAAGTGGAATTTTTCGCAAAAAGGACCCATGGTCAGCCAACCCATCTATTTAGATAATGCTAATGCAGCGCGACCTTCTGAGCTGACGATCTCGCGCATGTTGCCCTACTACTCTGAAGATTGGGCGTCGCCCTCTTCGCCGCATCGTATGGGACAGCGCATGTGGCCAGCAATGGAAGAAGCCTATCGTTCTCTCTATGCCTTATTTGGAGCATCTCCTGAGGATACGATTGTTTTCACGTCGTCTGGAACGGAGGCGGTCAATCAGGTTCTGCAGTCTGTGTTTTATGACGTGACGCGCCCTAGTGGAAAAAACCATTTCGTGACCTCTTCGATTGATGAAGCACCCGCTATTTTGACATTGGGACATCTGGAGCAGTTAGGTGCAGTAAGTAAAGCCACAGCAGTTGCTAAAGGTGGCTATGTGACTGCAGAGCTAGTTGGTGATGCCATTACACCGCGTACAGCGCTTGTGAGCTTGTCTTGGGCGAATGGATTAACTGGAGTGATCAACCCAGTCGCGGAAATCGCCGCGTTATGCAAACAACGAGGCATTCTTTTTCATCTCGATGCCACGCATGTTTTAGGCAAGGTATACTTTGATTTATCTGAAGTTGGTGCTGATTTCATTACATTTAATGGCGAGCAGATGCATGGCCCAAAAGGAAGCGGAGGATTGTTTATTCGATCTAAAGCACGACTGTCGCCCCTGCTATTTGGCGGCATGCAACAAGGCGGCTATCGCGGCGGTGATGTGAATGTTCCTGCTTTGATTGGATTGGGTCAAGCCGCTCGAGAAGCCATTGAGAGTCGTGATTTATTATGTACCGAAGTTGCGCGTTTACGTAATCGCTTGGAAGAAGGAGTGCTTGCCGCCTATCCGGAGGCGAAGGTATTCTATCGCGATCAAGAACGTTTGCCTAACGTTACGACCATTGTTTTTCCCGGAATTGCCAACGAGGCGCTGCTGTTTGCATTGAGCCGACATAGCCTCTACGCTAGCATGGGAGGAGGCAATTTTCAGCAAATCGGTTTGTTGCTGACAGCGACAGGAGTGAATGATCTTCTCAGCCATACCGCTTTGAGTTTTAGTTTATCTCGCATGACGTATGAAGAGGAGATTGATCGCGCTATTGTGCAGATTGCAGAAACGGCCAAGAAGCTACGCAATCTTTCACAACATATTGTGAGGGCACCCGCATGACATTAGCTGCTTTGACTCATCCGTTTCCTTGGGCCATGTATAGTAAAAGATTGCGAAACAAAATTGAAAATCCGCGTAATGGCGGTTTCTTCACTGCTGAAGAGTCAGCTGAGCGAGGTGTGCGGCTGGTGGAAGGCGTTGATGGTTCGGCCGAAGATGGCAACGTAGTGCATTTCTATTGGCTGGTCGATTTGACTGATGGCATCATCGTAGATGTGAAGTTTCAGGTGTTTGGCCAAACAGCATTAATTGGCGCTGCGGAAGTAGCCTGTGAGCTTCTTGTAGGCAAGAACTATGACCAAGCAAAACGATTGACCGCAGAACTGATTGAGAAGCAAGTGCAGGAACGATCGGATGAACCCGCATTTCCACATGAAACATTCCCGCATTTGAATCTTGTTCTGTCAGCCATCGCCGATGCTGCGGACCATTGCGATGACATACCGGTTTCATCGAGTTATGTGGCTCCGCCTATGCCCATGCAAGGAGGCATGTTTGAAGGCGAAGGCTACCCAGGCTGGGATGAATTGCCTCATCCACAAAAAGTTGCTGTAATCGAACAAGTGTTAGATCAAGAAATACGCCCCTACATAGCTCTGGATGCTGGTGGGTTAGAAGTTGTATCGTTAGAGCAGCGTAAACTGTTGGTGCGGTATCACGGTGCATGCACCTCTTGTTACTCCAGCGTTGGTGCTACCTTGTCGGCTATCCAACAAATGCTACGCGCAAAAGTCCATCAAGGGATCGAGGTCATTCCTGAGATGTGAGCGTATGCCTGCAAATCCCATACGCATCAGGCTAAGATAAGTTTTTGATGCGTATGGGTCAGTCACCTGCATAGTTTGTCCTGTCTCTTCCCATTTTTGTCCTTTTCGCGTATTGTTTTGGTCTAATCTTAACGCTCTGGCACAACCTTTATGGATACATACGCTCCTCCCGCTTCTTCGTCTCCTGTTTCGGCTCCCTCCATTCCGGTGAAGGTACCGCCTTCTTCTAAAGAGTCGGAGATGATGGTTCTTGGGTGTATGTTGACGAGTGTGAATTCGCTGAACATTGCTGCGGATGGCTTGAATGACACGGATTTCTATTACAGCGAACACAAGCTGATCTTTCAGGTGCTGAAGCAGTCTTTCCGTCAGGATAAGCCTGTGGATGTGCACTTGACGGCAGAGGAGCTCAAGCGTCGCGAGCAGTTAAAATCTGTAGGAGGAGTGGGTTACCTGGCGACACTGGCGCAGTACGCGGGTACCTCTGCGCATATTGAAGAGTATGTGCTGATCGTGCGGAATAAAGCCTTGTTGCGTCGCATGATTTTCGCTGCGCAGAAGGTCGAGACGAATGCTCTGGCCGAGCCTGAAAATGTGTTTGAAGCGTTAGATGAAGCTCAGAGAGAGTTTTATCAAATCAGTCAAAGCGTACACACCAGCGCTGGTGTCACCCTGCGCGATGTGTTGGATGGCACTAAAAGCGAGATCGGACAACCCTTTCTTAAAGAACTCGAAGAACGTCAAGAGCGCTATGTCAATCGTGGAGAGGATGATCCGGGCATTACGGGCATCTCTACGCATTTCTACGACATAGATAAGATGCTAAATGGATTTGGCCGCTCGAATTTAATTATTTTAGCTGCGCGTCCGGCAATGGGAAAAACGGCCTTAGCCGTGAACATCGCCGAAAACGTAGCGTTCAAAAGTCAAAAGCCGGTTGGTCTGTTTTCGTTAGAAATGAGCGCAGACCAGCTTGTACACCGTCTTATCTGCTCTCAGGCTGAAGTAGAATCGGACAAAATTCAGACCGGTTCGCTCAATGGTGCAGAGTTTCGGCAGATCTACGAAACGGTGGAGCGAATCAAAGATTATCCATTGATCATCGATGACCAGCCTGGATTGAGTATTACGGATCTGCGTGCGCGTGCGCGTCGCATGAAGGAAGCGCATAATATTGAACTGCTCGTGATCGACTATTTACAGCTTCTCTCTGGTATGAAGAGCAACCGCATGGCGGAAAATAGGCAGACGGAGATTTCTGAAATTTCGCGTATGTTGAAGAACCTAGCGAGAGAGTTGAATATTCCAATTTTATGCTTAAGCCAGTTGTCGCGTAAGGTGGAAGAACGTCCTGGGCACCGCCCCATGATGAGCGATCTGCGTGAATCGGGATCTATCGAGCAAGATGCTGACGTTGTCTTATTCCTTCTGAGGCGAGAATACTATGATCCGATGGATAAACCGGGAATGGCAGAACTAATTGTTGGCAAAAACCGTCATGGTGGCGTAGGTACTGTACAGCTGGTCTATAGAAAAGAAATCGCACAGTTTTGCAGTTATACCCGAATGAAAGGTGAACCGATGAGTTATGCCTCGGATTATGAATAGGCTCAAAGTACTGATTATTGGCGGCGGATTTGGCGGGCTAAGAACGGCTCAAGAGCTGAAATCTGCCGACCTGGATGTCTTGGTCATCGATCGGTCGAATTACCACCTTTTTCAACCTTTGCTGTACCAAGTAGCGACAGCTGCACTTTCTCCTGGCGATATCGCGTCACCGATTCGTGAAGTGCTGCGCAAACAGGAGAACACCTCTGTCATTATGGCCGAGGTCACGGCTATTAATCTCCATAATCGCGAAGTCGTGACTAAAGATGGCGCACACTATGGCTACGACTATCTTGTCTTAGCTCCGGGCGCTAGCCACTCCTACTTCGGTCATCCAGAGTGGGAAAGATATGCGCCAGGACTGAAGACGATGAATGATGCCATCGAGGTTCGAGATCGTATTCTTGTTGCTTACGAATTAGCCGAACGGTGTACAACCCCTTTCGAGGCTGAAAAATATTTACGCTTTGTCATTGTTGGGGGCGGCCCTACGGGTGTGGAGATAGCCGGGGCTATTGCGGAGATTGCTCGTTACACGATGGTGGAGAACTTTCGTAAGATCAAACCGGAACAAACAGAGATCTATTTGATTGAAGGAACAGACCGTCTGCTCAACGGCTATCCTCAGAAGCTTTGCGATCGTGCACGAAGTGATCTGGAAGCCATGGGTGTGCAGGTTTTGTTGAATACCAAAGTTACCGAGATAGAAAAAGAGGCCGTGCACCTCGGTGAGCGCAGGCTTGAAGCTTCTACGATTATTTGGGCGGCGGGTAATGAGGCGTCCCCGCTCTTGAAATCGCTTCTATGTCCTCTTGATCGAGCCGGAAGAGCACTTGTGGAATCGGATTTGTCCTTACCTAACCACCCAGAGGTGTTTGTCATTGGTGATGCTGCGCGAGTAATGGGAACGAAGGGCGAACCGCTTCCTGGGGTGGCGCCAGCGGCTTTACAAGCAGGGACGTATGTCGCCAATATCATCGCTAAAGGCATCCAAAAGCCGCATAGGAAGGCGTTCGAGTATTTTGACAAGGGAAGTATGGCCACGATTGGAAAACGGCGCGCTGTGGCCATGTTTCGAGATTTTACGTTTACCGGATTCATTGCATGGCTGATGTGGGGGTTGATTCATATTGTGTATCTCGTCAACTTCCGCAACCGCGTCAGCGTTATGTTGCAGTGGATGTTCTGGTACGTCAGCGGCAAACGTAATGTGCGTCTAATCCGGAAGCCTATTGATGAGTAGCGACAGATGAAGAGGACTGTCGGTAGGTTGGACATGTATAGAAATCACCTTATACTTTCTGATTAAACACAAAGCGAGACAGTTTCTTCGCCCCCTTACCGGGAAATAATGAATGAGCCTCTCTGTGTACTCAGTGATCTCCGTGGTAAAATTTTGAACGTATTAAAAAATTAATCACCACAGAGATCGCAGAGTACACAGAGGGTTTATAATTTTGTTATTTAGGAGACACTATAGTTGAAATTGAATCTCTTTGCACCTTTGTGTTTAATCAGAAAGCATAAGGCACTAAATCGGCAAGCCGAAGCGGTCATGGATCAAATTATGTTGTTCCAATGGTTCTAGGTGGCTAGTGACTTCGACGGATTTTTCTAGCTGTGAGCGTAGCAAGGCCTCGATTTCTGAGGCGACATCGTGAGCTTTTAAAATGGTTGTCTCAGAGGGAAAGAGTAGGTGAAAATCGATGAATAGACGATTACCAACAGGTCTATGACGTAGATGATGATACTGCAGTTGATGTTTCTTTGTTTCACGGTCTAGGATCGCTTCGATGCGTTGTTGGAGATGATTGTCGGCTTTGTCCATGAGACCGCCGACGCTCTGTTGAATCAGAGCGCTGCCTGTTCTGAGAATATTCAGAGCGGCTAGGATGGCGACTAAAGGATCAAAAAGCGCAATGCCAGTATAGCTGACGAGGCCGAGAGCGGCAACAACAGCTAGGCTTGTCCAACAATCGGTCAGGATGTGCTGTCCATTCGCTTCTAGAATAAGAGAGTGATGCGTTTTGCCTTTTCGAATGAGATAAAGTCCTAGCACAAGATTGATCAAGGACGCAGCGAGGATGTAAATAACCCCTTCACCGATATTGTGCATAGCCATGCCATAGACGAGCTTGTGGACAGATTCGTAGAGGATATACAAAGCGGCAAAAATGATCATAGCGCCTTCAAATCCGGCGGAGAAGAAGGTGATCTTATCGTGTCCGTAAGGATGATTTTGGTCGGCGGGTTTAAAGCTAAGCCACATGCTGTAGGCGGCAAACCCTACCGCAAAAACATGAATGACGGATTCTGCCGCATCGGACAAAATCGCTGTGGACTGTGTGACAGTGTAGGCGTAGGTTTTCAGCGCTAGCATAAATAAACCAACACCAAAAGAGAGCCTCATGGCAAAATTCATGTCGGCTTGTTTCGCCTCAGCAGCAGGGAACGGATTCATCTTGTCCTAAGGGATAATCTTAACGTCGAAATGATACCAGGTATCCGCAGGAATGCGAAGCTGAACAGCGCCTAAATGTTGCAATGAACCTTGCAGAATTTCCGGATCATGCCAATAGCTGTTCTCATGAAATCTACGAGTCCATTTAGCAATCACCCCGCTTACCCCACCTAACACAGTGCCCAGAGTCGGGCCATGCTGATCCTGCCATTTTTGCATAATGTATTGAAAGCTCTGTTTAGCGTTAGGCACACCAAAATGATGCAGAACTCCTCGTGGTAATAGCGAACGCGATAGCTTTTCATTCAACTCGACAAACTGCAACGCGTTAAATTGCTGCGCTATACCATAACTAAAAATGCGGTCGTAGGGTCCCTTAAGTGGGGCATGATCGCTTAGGTTAGCAACGGCAAACTGCCCTTCAGGTACCTGTAGGCGCGCGGTCGCAATGTGCTCTTCGCTGCCATCAACGCCAAAATAGTGTAAATCCGGCCGCAGATGTGCCAACGCCGCTAGCGTCGCTCCATCCCCACAGCCAATCTCTAAGACCCTGGCTCCTTCGGGAAAGCCTGCTTGATCCAGCAAATAGTGCGCCAAATCCTCCGCAGCAGTGGTTTTTTGTGTGGCTAATTGGTTCATGCGACGCATGATATCTTTTTTTTATTTTATGCCGAAATGAATTATCCGCTATAGATGAAACAGTGAACCTTCACCTGAATTGGTAACGACATGCGAGTATTAATTCCCGCGAATTACTCCGGAGAGCGACGATATATTCTCGATGTCCTGCTGGGTGAATTTCTTGGCTTAGAGTTTGGCGTAGAAGTCCATGATCAACGCGACTATCATATTCTGCTCAGAAATGGTAAGTCACTGATCATTGAAGATCACTTTTTTTCGACCACCTCAGATTATCTGGACGCAAAACATATTCCCGAAAAAGTAGATAAAGTTTGGTCGCCGTTTAGCTTTGAGACAGATGTGCCGATTTTGTACGGCCGTGATTTATGGCAAGTGGAGGAGGGATCGATTCGTTGTGGATTGGATCTGTTTGCTTCGGCCTTCTTCATGTTGACTCGTTGGGAGGAATACGTAAAGCCCGAGCGCGATTCGCATCGTCGCTTTTGTGCCGCTAACAGCGCCGCCGCCCAATTTCATATTTTACATCGTCCCGTGGTGAATGAATATGTCGAAATGTTGTGGAATATGCTCAAACACCTGGGCACCGAGCAACAACGCATCAAAAAACGCTTTAGCTGGACGCTGACCCATGATGTCGATTATCCGTTTCGTTGGGATGTCGTTAAAAATTTTCAGAACGAATGCGTTCCTGAATTCGGCCTCTGGGATAACTTTAGTAGCTTTTTTCTTACAAAAATGGCTGGAAAAAAGGATCCGTTTGATACGTTTGACTTTCTGATGGACCAATCGGAGCGCGTGGGAGTGCGTTCGCATTTTTATTTTATGGCTGGTGGCAAGACCGATCTTGATCCAGCCTATCAGTTACCTAGCAAACGCGTGAATGAGCTCATGGATAAGATTCATCGACGCGCTCACCACATCGGATTTCACCCCAGTTACGATACGTTTAATAACCCGACATTATGGGGCGAGGAATACCGCAAGCTTGCCAGTTACTCACCGCAGCAGGTGACGACCGGGCGGCAACATCTCTTGCGGTTTGAAGCACCGACCACCTGGCAGATCTGGGAAGATCACAATATGTGGTTTGACAGCACACTAGGTTATCACGATCAGATCGGCTTCCGTTGCGGCACCTGTTACGATTTCCCCGTGTTTAATATTCTATCGCGCAAAAAACTGAAATTACGCGAAAAGCCACCCTTAGTGCTCGACTGCAGTATCCGCAGCGGCGATTCTAAGATGACCCCGGAGCTCATGACGGAACGCGTGCTCGGACTGTTGCAAACAGTTCGCAAATATCGAGGGAACTTCGTGCTATTGTGGCACAATTCCAGCTTCAACACCCCCTTCTGGCACCCCTACGAAAGCGTCTACCAAAAAATTATCGACGCCCTGCACGAAGCATGGGTCGAGTCCGACGTCTACATCCAAAAAAGCGAAGCCGCTACTCTAGCCGAGACCCTCACACGATGAAGAAATCAAAAATAGAACAGGATAGGCAGATATACACATCAATCTGATCTTTTTATTGTTCTTTCTTTCTTTTTATTTATGATTTTTCAACTAGTTTAATAATATAAAATTAATTATAGTTAAATTATTAATTAATTAAATAAATTGTATTGTCTGAGGAGTAATTTATGTTTTCTCCTGTGTTTAATTCTGATTCATTATCTGAACTTGACGAACTATTTACCGAGTCCGGAATATTAGAAAAACCCAGGCAGTTTCCTCTATCCGCACAAGAACAAGACGCTAGAAATGAAGAGCTACAACAAACCTTACAATCCTACTTTTCCACCGTAGAAAAAGGATACCAGCGGATGTTGGCTGAGGGGGAAAAGCTGTGGAAGGAACATCTTCCCGAATATGTCCTTTCTGCTCCGTTGCGGGAGGCTATCAACGACCCAAAAGAGTTCCAACGAGTTATGACCGAGCAGGGCACGCTGCAGAAGTATTTCGGTTATACCGAGCAGCAAATTAAAAATATTTATCAGATTATAGTGGATTTTCAAGAACAGCGCCACTGGAAGGAAGCGGCTGAGATGCTTACCTTTTTGCTCTATTTAAACCCTTATATAGCAGCCGTTTGGCAAGGTTTGGGCGAATGCTGGGAGCAAACCCAGCAGTGGGATGATGCGGAATTTGCTTATACCAGCGCCATTAATTGCGAACCTCTGAACCCTGAGTGTTACCGCTCCACCTGCCGCTGTTTGCTGGAGACTAAACAATATGAAAGAGCCGAAGAACTGCTAAACTACGGTCTGTCACTATTGGCCAATGAACCGGTCAGCGAGGAAACCAAGGCTACCACCGAGACCCTCAACGGTGCATTAGCCTATGTGCAGTCTCTACAAACCGCTGGGAGGTAGCAAATGGATCCCTTAAACAGAAATCGCGGAATAGAGCCAAACCCTCAAGGTCATAGTTTGCGTGAACTGGGAAAGATGTTTTTTAAAGAGGTGGGCAATCGGATTATAAAATTTTTAACCCCTGACCGTAATACCCCTGTTGGAGGGGGAGCGCATCGATCTCAGAGAAGACCAGGAGTACCGCCTAGTGCCGTGGCTAGAGGAGTTGCCTTCGCCCAACCGAGACCTGCAGCTAGGACTGCCGCTCCTCACACACCGGCGCCAGTTCAGGGAAGAACAACGCCAAATCTTCGTCAGGCCTCCCCCAATCAACGTTTAGGGCAGATCAATAGAAATATCGTACAGTATGTCGATGCTCAGTTTTCCTCAAAAAACACCGCCGCTTTGATCAAGGAAATTCTATTGGCTCTTCCTCCCAGAGCTCAGCAAGACGCCATCAAGGTGATTGTTGAACTGTCCACATCAAATTTGCGTGAATCCGTTGTGCTAGAACGGTTGAGTAATCATCAGAGTATTGGCCTGAACCCGCAGCTACCTCAAAATCTAAAAACGCAGTTACACAACGTAATAAAAAAAACCGAAAACCATCATCAACACACCCATGAGCTTGCCATGCAGTCAGGCAATCTTACAGGACCGCAACTCGACGCAAAAATTATGGAGTTTTTCCCCGAGGGAGCCCCGATCTTAAAGAGCATGGACAATCTCTATGGCGATAATGCCGAAAAAGCTAAGGCACAGCTTGCCTCGCTCCTGGAACTAAGTGCATTGACTCCGGCTATTCGGGCCAAAACTCAGGAGCTTATTAATGCAATCATGAGCGACCCGACAGGAAAAGCGTTAGACACGTTAAACAACAAATATTGGACTACCGAACGCAGTAGCGGTCAATCTGACATCCTAAGCCGTCTTTATATGTCCCGACTTGTCATGGCGCGAAAAGAGTCGAAAATCCCTCAAGAGCTAAGGGGTGCGATAGCCGTAGCTCTGAGTCGTGGCGTAAGTTCAGAAAATCAGAGCTTTATTCGTCTTTTGGACGACGTGGCTGCAAGAGATCCCACGCTTGCTGCTAAGCTCGCGCAACATGTGGTCAACTCAACGGATCAACCCATCTTCACATTGATGGGACTCACAACCGATCCTGCTATGAAGCAGGCTCTGACTGAGAATGAAAAAAACCAATTACAAGCCATGATCTCCAACCAAGCTGCGACAATCTTCCGAACTGGCGGAGGCGGTGTTGTCATCCGAAAACCCGAGCAGCACAGACCACTGGATGTTGCACTGCTCAATCGCTTTGGCCGAGACGCAGGAAGCAGGATAGCAACCAAAATTAATGAGAACTTCGGCGATCAAAGCGCTGTAATAAAAAATCTTTTAGTAAAGAACGCAAACAGTCCAGTTATTGATAAATTAGTGAACACTATTCTGAATTGTCCTACAAACGATTCGTTTGATAATCTTCGAACCCTTCTTACTGACCCTTCGATTTCCGCTGGTTTGTCTATCGTGGATAAAGCCGTCCTAGCCCAAGTTTCAGCTGTTGCCCAGCAGGTCAAATTCTATGCAGAAGCCGCTAGACCAGCCCCACCACCACCACTCGCCCAAGATGTACGTCCTGTGCTTTATAAGCGACATAGCAGCATGCGAATCGAGCGCTCGATCTTACACAATCAAGATAAAGTCAGTCGAGCCCCCGCTCCCGTTCGAGTTGAAGGCCGGTCAAACATAGCTCGTGCAACAGGCCCAAGTGGCATTAGAAATATTGGGAATAGCTGTTATATCAACACCTCGTTTCAGCTTATCTTGCAAGATCCAAATCTAAGAGAAGGATTAAAAAACCTAAGCGAAGGAGCTCCTCCATTAGGTCCAGAATTCCAGAGACTCTTTTCAGACTATGACCGATTTCAAAGCCAGGGAGCCCCCGCAGATCCAGCGTTTGCCAACAGAATGAAACAACTGCTGTCCAAATTCTTAGCCCAGACGGGAGATCACCAATCCGCCGCGCAGCTGCTAACGAATAAGGAATATGATGCGACCCACGTCATTAGCAGACTATATGGAGGATTAGCCGCCGCTGGTCGATTGACTGCAAATACAGGCATTTCAGTAGAAAGCTCTCGAGCAAAAAGACCCCTGTATGTACTGTCGCTTTCAGGCCAACACCATGCCAACATACAAGGCGCTCTCGACCATTTAGAAGACGACGATGTACGCGAAGACCAAGGTGTCGAACTTGAAAGGTCGCCTATAACTTTGACTGCAATGCCTACGTCGTTCTCGGTTGCAAAGACAAAGCCAAAGGATGGAGTCGACCTTAAGGAACCCATTCTAGAGGTCAAAATTAAAGCCAAAAACGGTCAGTCACAGACTTATGAATGCGATTATTTTTCCATCCACTCCGGAGAAACCGAACGATCTGGTCATTGGTTCTCCTATCGCAAAGTAGGAGGCAAATGGTTTGAAATGAACGATGCATACGCCACAGAAATCATTCCACCTCGAAGCATCGAAATGATAGCCCGCGGAGGCGCTTTATTCCACTACGCCAAAAAAGAATGATAGACAATTTAGCGGCAAGGTAAAGTAGGTTACAAATAACCCACAAGTAATTTTAAAGCCATTTTATGCCTTTTTCGACGCAAACCTCGACGGGTCCATATGACGTTTGTAATGTTTTGCTAGTTTTGCCGTTTCTTCTATTAGAGGATTTTTTTTCTGCTCTTGAATGGGATTCATACCCTAATTTTTCTTCAAGCTCGGCCTCTAATAAACGCTCTACCATGGGGCCCACGAGCCGTTGTAGTAGCCCATTTCTGCCCATGAGATCGTTCATGGTACGACACTTTTTTAGCTCTTCATCAATGTTGATATTAGATTCTAACATGAATAATCTCCGCGTAATGTTCAACTGGGCTTGAAGTTTGTGAAAACTTCAGCCATTTTGCATGGAGGAGACAAATCCTTCAGTTGAATTTACACAGAATCTTTTACACTCCCGATTCGCAAAGACGTTTTAGAAGACATAAAACTCTAAAACTATCCTGCTGACCCCATACGCATCAGGCTATCCTGTTTTTTATTCTTCTTTTTAGAGTTTTATGTCTTCTAAAACGTCTTTGCGAATCTTTGCGCCTTTGCGTCGAAAAAGGCATAAAATGGCTTCAAAATTACTTGTGGATTGTATATAACTCTCTTTATCTTGCAGTTTAATGTCTATCACCCTTCCCAAAAAGCCCACACAACTGCTAAACTCTCGCTCTAAAAAATTAAATATGACAGACAAACATGTCCATCACGAGAGAACAAATTCTGTCACGGCAATGCACCGTAGGAGTCATCGGTTTAGGCTATGTAGGCTATCCCTTGGCGCTGCTGTTTGCGGAAGCAGGTTTTTCTGTTCTGGGTTTTGATACCGATACTGTCAAAGTCGACTCCCTCAATAGAGGACAAGGGTACATTCGCCACATCCCTCAGTCGCGCCTAGATACCGTCATTGAACAAAAAAAACTTCTAGCCACCGCCGATTTTGCCTTGGCGGCACAATGCGACGCGCTTCTCATCTGCGTGCCGACACCCCTCAGCAAAAACCTCGAACCCGATCTACACTACATTGAAAGCACGTGCAAAGCCATCGCTCCTCACCTGCAACCAGGCACATTAGTCTGTCTCGAAAGCACGACTTGGCCGGGAACCACCGACGAAATTGTAGCACCCATCCTCTCCTCCAGCCACTTAAAAATCGGCGAAAACCTCTTTCTCGCCTTCAGTCCCGAGCGAGAAGACCCAGGCAACCAACAGTACCAAACGCATAATATCCCCAAGCTGGTCGGCGCCGATGATCCAGCAAGCTTGGACATTGCCATAGCTCTGTACTCAGAGGTCATCCAGCAGGTCGTACGTGTCAACAGTACTCGCGTCGCGGAAGCGGCAAAGCTGTTTGAAAACGTATTCCGCTCCGTGAATATCGCACTGGTTAACGAACTCAAAGTCCTCCTAAATGCCCTTCAGATCGATGTATGGCAGGTGCTAGAAGCGGCTGCCACCAAGCCGTTTGGATTCATGTCCTTTTGGCCAGGACCCGGGTTAGGCGGTCATTGCATTCCCATCGACCCCTTCTACCTAGCCTGGAAGGCGAGAGAAGTAGGCGTACCAACACGGTTTATCGAACTCGCTGGGGAGATCAATCGCTCTATGCCGCGCTGGGTGGTAGGAAAGGTACAAGACTGCTTAAATGACCACGCAAAAGCCCTGAAAGGATCCAAAATCCTTGTTCTTGGACTTTCCTATAAGCCTGACATAGATGATATGCGCGAAAGCCCCACTTTGGAATTAATGCGCCTTTTAGAAGAAAAGGGTGCAAAAGTTGACTATCATGACCCTCATTTAATAGTGCTTCCACCGAATCGAGAGTACCCAGAATTGATAGGTCGACACTCTGTTCCACTCTCGAGCGATTATGATTGTTTTCTGATCAGCACTCGACATAGTTGTTTTTCCGCAGACAATCTTTTATCCTATGCGGTGCCTATAGTCGATACAAGACATTTGCTGCCTAAGCATCAATTAGTGTATAGTGCCTAACTAGCCAAGGATTAAACGTGAAATTCATTGATCTTCAGAGACAGTATCAGATCCATAAAAATGAACTAGATGCTGCAGTCCATAAAGTACTGGATCATGGGGCCTATATAATGGGACCTGAGGTTTTCTCTGTGGAGAAACAGTTGGCAGCTTTCACAGGTGTGAAGCACTGTCTCCTCGCTTCGAGCGGCACCGACACATTGTTAATGGCCCTAATGGCGCTGGATACCCAGCCCGGCGACGAGGTCATCACCGTACCGTTTACCTTCATCGCGCCCGTCGAAGTGATCGCCCTCCTACGCGCAAAACCCGTCTTTGTCGACATAGATGCGCACACATTCAACATGGACATCGACCAGCTTGAAGCCGCAATCACACCCAAAACTAAAGCCATTATCCCCGTAAGCCTCTTCGGACAAATGCCCGACTTCGACCGGATCAACGCCATCGCCGCCAAATATAACATTCCCGTAATCGAAGACGGTGCCCAAAGCTTCGGCGCGTCCCAGAATGGACGTCGCAGCTGCAGCGTCTCCACTGTTGGATCCACGAGCTTCTATCCCGCCAAACCCCTCGGCTGCTATGGCGACGGCGGAGCACTCTTCACCAATGACGATGTCCTCGCTGCCAAAATGCGCGCTATCCGCACTCACGGCGGAGAACAGAAATACCACCACCTATATATAGGTATTAACGGACGATGCGACACCATCCAAGCCGCTATTCTCGGAGTGAAGCTCAAATACTTTGACGATGAGCTCCGCGCACGACTAACGATCGCCGCCAGATATGACCAGGCTCTGCAGGATGTATGCACGATTCCTAAAGTCCAGGAAGGGAACACCCACACCTATGCGCAATACACGATTAGAATCGAAGATCGTGATGGATTAGCCGCTGCCTTACAAAAGCAGGGTATCCCGACCTGTATCTTCTACCCACAGTGTCTGCACCTCACCCCAGCTTTTTCTTTCCTAGAACTGCGCAAAGGGAGTTTCCCTGTCGCAGAACAGATAACTCATGAAGTAATTAGCCTGCCTATGCATCCGTGGCTTGAACCTGAAGAACAGGAACTGATTTGCGGGCAGGTAATCAAATTTGCGGGGGAAAAGGCTAAAGTCTAATGAAAAATCGATCGTAAAGATCATTAACTCGTTTAACAGTTTTTTCATATTGTTAAGTTTTTTAATAAAATGAGTTGCATTAAAATACACTGTATGCTATACTTCATTCTTTGACAAAGAGTTAACCAAGTTAAAAACAAAGAAACAAGAAACTATAACGTTTAACAAATTTTAACAAACCCAAAAGGAGACATTTATGTCATCATTATCAGTATACACAAAGCCAGTTGTAGACGCTCTCAAAACTGTATTCATCAGCCAGCCTGCAAATAACATCGCTCGTTATTCCGCTAATGCTGCTCGTGCTCTTTACGTTGTTGGTGTTGCTAAAGGCCTGTGGGACGCTTATCAAGAAGTTCAAAAAGTTCGCACAGCAAATGCAAAACTTCTAGCAGCCGACAAAGACAGTAAACTAACTAAATCATGGGTGAAAGCCGGTTTTGTGAACACAGCGATAGCTTTCACAGGATGGAGCTTAGTGACAACTGGCGGCCAGCTCGTTCAGTCTTTCAAAAATTGGACAAAAAAGGAAGGCAACCCCGGCGACGCCAAAATCTAATTAATAGACGGACCCTCTTTCTGAGGGTCCGTTTTTTTTCTTCAGGTATTTCATAATAAATTTATTTAATTAAGATTGTTTTATATTTCGATTCTTTTGCGAACGTTCCAATTTAGCGGTAGGATTGGATTGACGTGAAGTGCTTTGGTTATCCCACCCTTCCTCCTTCCAAAAAAGCTGAGAAGTCGCTATGATTTCCTCCTAGTTTCAGAGGAGTTTGGATTATGGGAACAGTGGTTGAAAAGTGCACGCATCGCGGTCTTGCGTTGGTCGGGGCTGGGTATTGGGGAAAGAACTTAGCGCGTAATTTTCATGCGATTGGTGTTTTACGTGCCATTTGCGATGCGAATGGGTCTTTGTTAGAAGGTTATCGCCCTTTATATCCCGATATTCATTTAACTACTGATTACAATTCTCTATTACATGACCCTGAAATCAAACAAATAGCGTTAGCTTCTCCGGCATTTAAGCATTACGAAATGGCAAAACAGGCGTTGTTGGCTGGCAAAGATTGTTATGTCGAGAAACCGCTTTGTATGACCGTGGAAGAAGGGGAGGAACTGGTTCGGATTGCAGAAGAACGTCGACTGATTTTGATGGTGGGTCACCTCCTGCATTATCATCCCTGCGTACAGAAGCTGCAGGAGATGGTGCGCTCTGGGGAGTTAGGACATATTCATTACCTGTCTTCTCATCGGTTGAATCTGGGGATTCTGCGAGTGGAGGAGAACGCTCTTTGGAATTTTGCGCCGCATGACATTTCGGTGATTCTATCCCTCTGTGGGGACAGCCTGCCTACGCAGGTGCGCTGTGTGGGCGATGCATGCATTACGCAAGGCGTAGTCGACATGAGTGTGACGACGCTGCGCTTTGGCGAGCGTACATCGGCGCATATCTATGTGAGTTGGCTCAATCCGTTTAAGGAGCAGAAGCTGGTCGTAGTAGGTTCTAAGGGTCTTGCTGTGTTTGATGATACGCGTCCTTGGAATGAGAAGCTGATGGTTTGCCATCGATATGTGAAGTGGACGCAAGAGGAGTTTCCCGTGATCGATAACACGCAATTAGTTTCTGTGGAGGTTGTTCAAGGCGAAGAGGTTTTGAAGCAGGAGTGCCTGCACTTTATCCATTGCTGTTACACACGTGAGACGCCTAAGACAGATGGAAAAGAAGGCGTGAGGGTCTTGCAAGTTCTCGAGGCTGCGCAAAAAAGCATGACGCTTGATGGTGCGCTGGAAACACTGGAAGAGCGTGAATTTTTCCATCACTCCTCTGCTGTAGTCAGTGCTGATGCTAAGATTGGTCCAGGCACAAAAATTTGGCATTTCAGCCATATCATGGGCGGGGCCGAATTAGGTGCGGATTGCACGATTGGTCAGAATGTGATGATTGCCTCGAAGGTGCGTTTAGGAAACAACTGCAAGGTGCAGAATAATGTCAGTCTCTATACAGGCGTGACTGCTGAGGATGATGTATTCTTTGGGCCTGGAGCGGTATTTACAAACGTGATCAATCCGCGCTGTGAGATCAGTCGTAAAGAGGAGTTTCTTCCGACACATGTGGGACGCGGCGCGACGATTGGCGCCAACGCCACGATTCTATGCGGAAACACATTGGGAGATTATTGCTTTGTTGGGGCTGGCGCAGTGGTGACGAAAGATGTCCTCCCTTATGCGTTAGTAATGGGCAATCCAGCCAGACAGGTAGGCTGGATGAATCGCGAGGGACACCGTGTGGATAGCCCTCCTATTGCGTGCGAAGATGAAGCCGTGACGATGGACGCTTAGGCCATGCGGCCACGAGTACTACTGATCACGCGCTATTTTCCTCCTTTGGATAGCATAGCCACCATGCGCATGCACTCGTGGGCTCATTACCTCACCAAATTTGGCTATCAGGTCACCGTCTTAACAACCACTAAGCACAATCAAATTGGCCATCCACTGCGTTTAGACACGACAGGGATCGATATCATTGAGATCCCCTACTTTGACCCTATAACAGCAGTAAATGGCGATCAGAGCAAAGGAGAAGGCTCTGAAAGGTTCTTCCATCGCTTCTATCGTACTCATATGAACGAACGCATGCCGAATCGAACGGATTTCTGGATTTGGCCAGCCATAAAAGAGCTGCGACGACAAAAAGCTGCAGGTATAGGGTACGATGCGATTGTTAGTTCCTATGGGCCACCCTCCAGCCATATCGTCGGTCACTATGCAAAGAAGATTTTTGGCTGCCGCTGGATAGCGGACTATCGCGATCTATGGATCGAAAATCACGCCTACAAGGGTATTTGGCCGATGACTTGGGTCGAACGCTGGGTAGAAAAAAAATGCGTGGGTCAAGCGGATGTATTGACCACAGTCTCTGAAGGATTGCGAAAGACGCTGGTGAAGAAATTTCCAAAACTACCCGTACATGTAATCACCAATGGGTTTGAACCCCAAATCATCGATAACGCTGGTGGAGATTTTTTCCCGAAAGATGGGGTGTTCCGCGTGGTCTATACGGGGAAACTCTGTCATGGGCAGTCTAAGGAGCCTTTTTTTCAAGCTTTATCCCAACTTGCCAGTTCGGGCAAGCTACCCCAAGGTCGGTTCGAGGTGCATTTTTACGGTGGTTCGATGGCTAATTTGATTCCTGCAATTACCCATCACAGATTACAATCATGGGTCTATTATGGTGGGGCGTTGCCATTAGTGGATGCTTATCGCGCGCAGCAGTCGGCTGATGCGCTTCTTTTTTTGGAGCGTCCTGATGTCGACGGCATTTTAACGGGAAAGCTGTTCGAGTATTTGTATGCTGCAGCACCGATATTAGCCGTGGGTGTGACGCCTGAGATGGAAGCGGGTCGTCTCATACAGGAAGCAGGAAGGGGGATTGTGTGCGGCACCGATGTGGAGAAGATCAAGCAAGTTCTGGTCGAGATGGTAGAAGGTCGGTTGCAACAAACCCCGAGGTGCCCAGAGAAGATAGCCATATATTCCCGAGAGGCGCAAGCCACGCGCTTGCAACAGATTCTGAGATAGTAGAGACATCAGGGACAACAGGGACTTTCATGATAGTCGCACTATTTATCTTCCTTATCATCAGTCGGGGACTATTTCAATTGGTCATGCCGACCCCAATTGCCATGACACTACATTTAGCCTTGGTTGGGTCCTTTCTTGTCTTATTTTCTTGTCGTGACCGCACGAAGCTCTCTTCGCGGTTTTTGCCTTTATTCTTTTGGGGTGGTGCGTTTTTACTTTGTGTAACTATAAGCGCAGCCTTAACAACGTATCAGGGATCATTGGCGTGGCCCATCTATGTGATCTTTACGGTCTACAGTGTATTGGCGGGAGTATTTTTAGCTTGTTTAAGTCAACCATCAGAAGAGGATATTCCTTTTGCGAAGATTTTTCTTTGGATCGGCTGGTTATTATTCTCTGTGGCCTTATTGGAGCAGTTAAACCTAATTGAAATGCCTGGTTCGGACCGATTTGTGATTACGCGTCCGGCTTCTTTAACGGGAAGTATGTTGCATTATCCGATTATTTTGGCCGTCATCGCATTCTGTTTATTGCAATGGTATGCGTTAACAAAGCAGCGTGTGTATCTCTACTGTGGCCTATTTTTCTGTTTAGCGCAGGTTCTTGCGTTGTCGCGATCTGGAGTGTTGATCGTCGCTGCGGGTTACGGCTTGGTGATGCTTATGACGATTGTGCAACGTCCACAAGCGATTTTAAAGGCAGGAGTTCTTGCAGTCGTTATCGCAGCGGCATTGGGAGCGGCTTTGTGGTCGGATCCCGACTCTCTACCTCATAAGGCGGCGTTGCGGATTGTGACTGTGGCAGACAGCCACGCGCCAGGTAATGCTGATCGAATCAGAAAGTGGCTAATGTCTGCCTCACGCTGGTCGGAAACAAACTTGTGGTTTGGCGAGATGACGGGCGTAGCCACCAATAGCAGCATGAGGTTTAGTTCTGGACCGGTTTTTATTACAGAATCAGGCTTCTTGCAACAACTATTGAATTACGGATTATTAGGCGTAATAAGCTTTTATGGGTTTTTTATTTGTTTGGGATTGCTGATTCGTAAAGAACATCTTTTTTTGCGTGGCGCTTTTTTTGCAAGTTTGTTGGAAACGCTGGTGTATCAGTCTGTAGAGGTGGTGTCGTTCATGACGCTGCTATGTATGCTGCCGTGGATATCAAGAGTCTATTCGGGGGCGCGCTTCCGCGCGCAGGTTACCGCACGACTAGGTATGGACAAAACTGGACGTACTGAGACAATTTCATAATTTTGGCTGATAAACGTTTTTTTTAAAAACAGGATTTGCAGGCATACGCATCAGGCTAAGATAAGTTTTTGATGCGCATATATTTGATAGCAAGCTTGTTGCGAAAGGAAAACCCTCGTAGAGGGTTTCTGAATGTAGCCCACCGTGAACCTGCGAGCGTTAGCGAAGACAGGTGTAACGGTGGGAATAATGGCAAAATAGAGTTCGCACTCTCGAACGAGAGTGCCTCAACCCGTTGATTTAAAATCTTGAGGCACGCCCCTTCGGGGGTGCAATAGGTTTTTGGCGCATTTTCCCACCGTTACACCTGTCTTCGCTCCGCTCGCAGGTTCACGGTGGGCTACATTCAGAGACCCTCTACGAGGGTCTTCCTGTCGTAATGAGCTTGTTATCAATTGCATAATCACAAAAACTTATCTTAGCCTGATGCGTATGGGATTTGCAGTAACGCGCGCGCGGAAGCGCACCTCTCCACTCGAGTCGACCTACGATGATCTCTCTCAAGAATCTCGTCTACAATCATCTCTGAAGCCACCTTAACCCGAAAATGCTCTCTTAAACGCTCTTTCAACCTTTCCAAAAACAAATCTCGATCCGGTGCAAATTCTTTCAGTTTGCAGATGAATTCGCTGTGAGGTTTGTTTTTACGGTACTTGGGTTGTTTTTCTGGAATGAGTAGGCAGTTCATATGTTCATCGCTGTAGTCGTGCAGCAGTGTCGTGTGGTGCAGCCAACGGTCTTTGGATAGGTATTGCGCGTGGCCTGCGAACTTTTTTCCGTGAAGCGTGAAGTCGTTCTCGGAGAGGGCGAAGCCTTCTGCAAAAAGTGGGGAGTACAGGGCTGCCATCCAACGGAGAATAGGTTCTGGATAGGGTTCGATGGACAGAGCAGTGCGGTTGCAGATCAATGTGAAAAAAAGTGTATTTTGATCCACCACGACTGTGCCGCCTCCACTGAACCGACGTATGAGGGGAAGTGTGGAATGTGGCGCTACAAGGCACTCGGCCTTGCCGGAAATGCCCATGACAATAGCTGGAGAGGATCCGCTGTTGAGGATGCACCAATTCTGCTTGTCAGTACGCAGGAGTGCCTCCTCTACGCGCAATTGATCAAGAATAGGCCATTGCGATAGATGTAACAAGTGCAGTTCTTGCATAGGTACTACTTATCTCGACGAGCTAGAAGTACCATCAAAACTTGGATATCTGCTGGCGAAACCCCTGAAACACGCGACGCTTGACCGAGGTTCTCCGGCTTATGACGGTTGAGTTTTTCCTGCGCCTCTCGGCTCAGTCCGAGAACTGTCTTGAAGTCAAGTTGAGATGGGACACGGATGTTCTCAATATGCATTAACTTTTGAATGTCGTTGTTTTGTCGTTGGATGTAGCCGGCATATTTGAGGCTGAGTTCAATCTGAAAATTGATCTCTTCACCGTGGTCTTGTACGACTGTTGAAAACTCTTGCAGGATGGTGTTGTAGGTATTTTCGGGGCGGCACAGAAGTTGCGCGATGCTGAAACCTTTACTGCCAACTTGTGTGAAGTGTTTCGTGAGGCGCTCAGTTTCTTGATCGATCAGTTGTTGTTTCTGTTGCAAGCGTGTGAGTTGTTGTGCGTTGATGAGCCCAAGCTGGTGCCCATAGGGGCGTAGGCGTAGGTCTGCGTTGTCCTGACGCAGCAGAAGGCGGTGCTCGGCACGGCTTGTGAACATGCGGTAGGGCTCGTCGAGACCCTTGGTGATGAGGTCATCGACCATGACGCCGATGTAGGCTTCTGAACGTTTTAAGACAAATGGTTCTTTGCCTAGACATCTGTGTGCGGCATTAATACCCGCCATAAGTCCCTGTGCGGCGGCTTCTTCATAACCGGTTGTACCATTGATTTGTCCGGCGAAAAACAGTCCTTCAACCGAACGACACTCCATATTGGCGGCCATCTGCCCACAAAGAAGATAGTCATATTCGATCGCGTAGGCAGCACGCATAATCTCTGCATTACGCAATGCGGGTATGGTTCTAAGGAATGCATACTGCACGTCTAAAGGCAGAGAAGAAGAGATGCCATTGGTATAGATTTCATCTGTATGCAGGCCTTCTGGCTCCAGAAAGATTTGATGACGATCTTTATCACTGAAACGGACCACCTTGTCTTCAATCGAGGGGCAATATCGCGGACCTACGCTTTTGATTGTGCCCGAATACATAGGACTGCGATGGAGATTGTCTAAAATGATTTGTTTCGTGTCTTCGTTGGTATAGCAGATGTGACACGAAATCTGCGGCATGCGCTGAGCGGGGGCTTCATCATAAGAAAACTGCACGTCGCTGTCGCCTGGCTGCTCCTCAGTCAAACTAAAGTCGATCGAGCGTTTATGGATGCGTGGTGGAGTGCCCGTTTTGAGTCGGCCGAGTTTGAGGCCAAGTCGTTCCAGACTAGCCGACATTCCGACTGCTGGAGGATCTCCGCCGCGTCCACCTGCAAACTGCGTTTCGCCAATGTGTAGAAGGCCTCTTAGGAAGGTGCCTGAGCTGATGATAACTGTGCGCGTATTGTAACGGATGCCTTCCTTGGTCACCACACCTACGATACGATCGTTCTCAACCACCAGGTCTTCTATGGTGCCTTGCATGAGGAATAGGTTGGGTGTCGCCTCGAGGCGACGCTTCATCTCCTGCGCATAAGCAAACTTGTCAGCTTGGGCACGAGGCGCCCACACTGCAGGTCCCTTGGAGCGATTAAGCATACGAAATTGGATGCCTGTAGCATCCGCTACTTTACCCATTTCGCCGCCTAATGCGTCAATTTCGCGCACAAGCTGGCCCTTAGCTGTCCCGCCAATAGCAGGATTACAGCTCATTTTTGCAAGCGTATCGAGGTTCATAGACAAGAGCAGTGTCTTGCAGCCAATGCGCGAAGAAGCCAATGCTGCTTCGCACCCTGCATGTCCACCACCCATGATGATGACGTCGAAAAAATCAGGATAGGTCCACATAGTTCCCTTAAAATATTGGAAGGTCACTCATGATGGCCAGTTAAAAGAAGTTATACGTTACTAGCGATTCTTGTGTCGGTCGCGACGGCTACGTTTTTTACGTTTGTGCTTCGCAATCTTCAGTCGACGCTTCTTTTTCACAGAAGACATAATTTCTCCACCACTCGTGTAGTTCTATTCAGGCCAATCAGCATACCTGGTCCCAGAAAATAAGGCAAGGTTAACAAATTCGTGGGGTGTAACCATAAGTTGAGGTGACTCTTAGAAGCGTTTTAGGTGGTCAATAAATGGTTTCACCCTTCATATTATTTGGAAAGGAAGTAGTTGTAGATTTGATGTCTCCCTTTATTCGTACCTCTGCGCGCGTGATGGCCATCCTGCAATTGTGTGTGGCTTTTTCTACTTTTTTGTGGATTGTTTCTGGGCCTTTTTTAGGCGAGTATGTGCGTAGTAAATCCTCCGCGCTCCTTTTTCAAGCGGTGATGGGAAATCAAGAAGTGCCGGGTCGTTCGGCACGCAATTGGGAGCGGTATCAACAGTTTTCTGAACATCGGCGGACAGGTATCGAAAGGGCGTATGCCAATCTGGAGGAGCATATGCAGCGGTCTTTTACATCGAAATGTCGTGAGGTGTTGCGCGTGTTGTTTTTTGGGATTTCTCCGTTGACCCAGATCTGGTTGATTTTATCTATTTCGCTTCCGATCATGCTTTTGCGTAGGTCTGAGGGGGCTGTTGCGGCTGTTTGGTTAATTCCAGCAGTGGCGTTTGCGTTTGCGTTGGATAATCATTGGCATGGTAAGATCGCTGATGGGCGAGAGGCGGCACTGTTTCCTACTGAGGCACAGTTGTCAGGGGATCTTGAGCTGTCGGATGCTTGGCATCACTATTTGGCCGATCATTGGGCGGCCACAGACGAGGTGGGATTTGTCAACCGTTTAGAGAGCGGAGAGCATGCGTTTAATGCTGCTTGGCTTGAGGTTCGGTTACAGACAGTTCCTCTGGGGCATAATGCTAAGCGTTCTCCATTTGTTTTGGCTCTATATGTACTCTGGAACGCTTGTTTCGCTTTAGTTGTTTGGCAATCTCTGCGCAAGCAGGCGGTTCATGCGCATTATCCCGCTTGACGAAGCACCGCATGTCTGCGGTTACCTTCCTGATCGTATGGCGCGTTACGAATCCTTTCTCGTGCTGGAGGCGACTCCGCAAGAGCGCGAGCTGCTGCTCGCATCAGGGTATCGTGCGTTTGGGAAACATTACTTTAAACCACAGTGTGAAGGGTGTATTGAATGCATTCCGTTACGCATACCGGTAGACACCTTCACCCCCAACAAGTCGCAGAGACGCTTGTGGAAAAAATCGCAAACGATCCGGTTGGAGGTGGGAACACCAGTATTTACGGAAGAAAAATACGAGATCTACCTCGATCATTTGCAGCGTTTTAATCGACCTGCCGCGCGGGGGAGCGCTGAAGATTTTGCGTTTTCTTTTTATGATCCCAGTTTTCCGGCATGGGAATTTTTGTACTATGTCGACGATAGGCTTGCAGCGGTAGGCTTAGTACACGAAGTGCCTCACGCGCTATCTTCGGTGTATTTTACTTATCGATTGGAGTATTCGGATTTGTCTCTAGGAACATTTTCCGTTTTGAAAGAGATCGAGTATGCAAAACAGATGGGGAAGAAGCATTTATATTTGGGATATTATGTCGCTGACAACCACTTCATGAGGCATAAGGCGTCCTTCAAACCGCACGAGATGTTAGGCCCGGATGGAAGGTGGGAGCGCGCTTCCGGGCGCAGGTTACTGCCCGACTGACTATGGACAATAATGGACGATTGATGGACGAAAAATGGACATTCGATGGACAGATGATCAGCAAGTTTTGTCCATCGAATGTCCATTTTTCGTCCATCAATCGTCCATTATTGTCCATAGTCAGTCATGCAACAACCCGCGCGCGGAAGCGCGCTCCATCCAAAAGTCCTTCCAAACACCCACTGGAAAGGATTGGGTTAGCGATTTGTTATCTTCGCCTCTGGTTTTTTCTTTTTGCTTCATGTAGCATCTCAGAAGTTTCTTTAGGCGATCACATTCCTGATCAATCAATGCATCAACCATTTCTCTATCTTTTTTTCCGGAATCTAACAGCGCTTTCAATTTGTCACTGGAGTCTTTGCTCAACTGCTTTAATGTTTCATCACCGGTATGAGACGCTATTTCCTTTAGCCTACGAATCCCATCCTCAAGGCGGGCTACAATACCATTCTGCCACTGATCAGGAAGCTTATCTTGTCCTTTTATCATCTTTAGCAGCGTGAGAGGTACTGTATCAATTCCAATCAGATGAAGATCGGCACCTGTCTCAATACCAAAGTGATCTAAATGACTTGGATCAAAATCAAGAATCTTTTGATAATCACTCATCCGCTTCTCTTGGCCTACAATATTTGCGACTATAATTGCGGCTTCTTCCTGATTGGCTTCCTCTTCGGCTTGCTGCTCTAGGGTCAGATCGAATTTCACGTTTTCTTCGTCTACAGGGAATTTGGGAGAAAGTCCTTCCAATTCCAGGCGATACTTCTTCAGCGCTGCTTGTGCGATACGCAATAGTTTCAAGTCCGCCTGCGCACGCAGGAGAATTTCTGCTAACTTTTCGAGGTGTTCTTCGTCCTCCGGAGCCGCAATTTTTTGTGCATCAAGAGCTACTTCAAATTGGGAAAAAATATTTTTTTCGATTACTGGAGAAGCCTCTGTAAAGGCCTTTTCTAGGTCTTGTTCGATGCGTAGCTTTAATTTATTTCGTGTCTCGTCAGAAGCTAAAGATAGAGCAGCTGAAGCGTTCTCCAGGTGGGTATCCAGAATGATTTGATTCAGCGCTTGAAGGTGTCTGCTGTCTGCAAGAACTGCAGTTTTATGATGAGCCCAATCTTTTTTAATGAGCGTATTGTTTGCGATGGCTTCTTTGAACTCCAAAATCTTGGTCTTGATCGCTTCCTCATAGTCAGTGCCAATGTTCTCAAGACATGACTGGAAGTAATCCTGAAGTTTTTCTCGCGTCCTTTTAGAAACGAGAGAAAGAACAGCCAGAGCCGCGCTTGGCGCCATTTTACTCACGGCCTCTTCAACGATATTCATTCTCTCTAATACCTGAGCAACCCACATGATCCGGTCGTGTTGACCTGCATATAGGTGTAGGCTTTCGTTCGGGAAGGAGAGCTGACTCAGCTGGTTCAGAATCTTGTCACGAGTCGTTTCTGACTGCACCCCGATCGCCAGCAGCAGAGGATTAACGAGGTAATCCATATCTTGCTTAATGTTGGATGCGAGGCGATCTACCGCCTTGAAAGGTAATTGTAAAACGACCTTATTGATCCATTGCTTAAGGTCTTGTGTTTTCAAGTTGCAAGCTTGCAACAGGTCTAATTTAGTCCCATCTTTTGCAGTGGATTCTAACAAAGTGCCTTCTCGTTTGAGGAGAGCCAATACCCAATTGGTCATCCCTGATTCCGCAGCTCTTTGCAGAACAGGTTTTCCGTCGTAACTCGGCAAGTTTACATTGATCGCACTTTCTACCATCACCTGGCACAAATAAATTTCGTCAGGAGCTCTTCCAAGTTTTTTATAAAGTTCTAGAAGCTGTTCATGTGATTTTAAGTCCAACTCAAAGAGGTCGAAGAACCGAACTTGTTTATAGCCTAGACTGTTTGTATCGAGTCGGCTGCACTCTTCCAAAAGTTTAACTAGGGCTTTTGAATGGCTCTTCGCTTTGTGCGCGTAATAAAGAGGGGGGAGTCCTTGGCTATCAACTACGTTTGGATCGATCTCTTCGAAGCTTAACAGCACCTTTACAGCCTTCTCATTGCCGCATTCACACGTCGCATGCAGAGCCGTTTCCCCGGATTTATTCGCGGAGTTAAGGTTTATCCCGTTCTTCCTTCCAAACTCACATAGATAATTAAGAACATCTAGTTGCTGTTGATTTTGGCCAAATGCGGTTGTTTTTAGAATGTTGTGATAGCTGAGCGATAACTTTTCTAAGGGTGTATTTGATAAATGATTCTTAATTGCTTCTAAATTTCCTGAACGGCAATCAATTAAGGTACGCATAAAGATCATTTCTTCAGGCGTAATTGCCATTTTTTCCAATAAAGAATGAAGAAATGAGGAGGAGCAACCAGCGCCAATAGCAATTGACAATGCATGGCCACGCGTTGGATGTTTCACGTTAAGGTCAGCTTGGGCATTGATTAGTAATTTCGCGATTGTTTCATTATTATTAAGACATGCCAGCTCTAAGGGTGTAAATTGGTGCCAAGAGTGATCTTTGTTATCGATCGGTTTGTTCACGTCAACTTCTCGTTTCAATAGCTGCCGCACCGCTTCGACGTTGCCGAATATGCAGGCCATGTGCAAAGGAGTGACTCCCTTTTTGTTGGGTTTATTCAAATCTGATGGGGTCATATTGGCTGCCACGCGTTCGATCATTCCGCGCGTCCTGTAAGCAGCTCGATTAGTCACGCAAATCACGTGTAGGATCGTTTGCCCAGCTCTATCCTGCAGGTTCCATTTGATCGGAAGCGCTTTAATTATCCACGTAGCTCGCGCACTGGACAACACAACTAAAAGCTTGTGGCTCATGCTACCACTCCACGTAGTATTTCGCTCGTAACTAGCGGCGACTTCTGCAACAGCTCTGGCGCCAATAACTGAGAAATAGAGCCAGTTCGCCAAACTGTACGTCCTAGACGCCAAAGGCGTAGCGAATTCATCCATCCCTGCATAAATCCGTGAAAAGACTCTCGATGCGTTCGAATGTATACTGAATGGGTTGAAGTCTGAATGCCAGGCAGCGTTCACAAAAATATTGGTGACTGCCGTTGTAACAGTAGTCATTTTTAGTCTTACCAGGGTCAATTCGATCACAGCGTTGGTGAAAAGCCGGACAGGGAAAGAGTTGGTTTGTGCATTAATTTTTTCAAATACCTTATCGGCTAGTCGATCGAATAGCGCACCAGCGGCCACGCAACCCATAAAACCATGTTGTCCTTGCACACCCAAAGCTAATAAACCCAATCCAGAAATAGCCATGTTTGCGCGAGAAAACCATAGAGCGGTGAATTCGTATAATTTCTCGCCTCTGATGAGACGTCTAGCTGATGGGCTAGAATCATCGAGGCTGAGAGTGTCTCGCATATTCGCAGAAATAAGGTGAGCCAGTCCCAAAACGAAAGGTAAAAGGCAGTAGGCGTGTTGCACTCTAGTTGGAATCTTGATTTGAGCATGCTCTAAGGCGAGAGTAGCGATTTTTAAAGCAATGGAGGCTTTAAGCGGGTCAACCAAGAGAAGAGTTCCGTTAGTTACATTTCCTCTTACTCTATTTTGATCTAGCTGTTTAAGACCAAAATGAGAACTAGCTAAGGTAGCACCCAAGCGAAAAGGAAGTCTATAAGAAGAAAAATCAATCATGATTATTATGTCCTTGTTACATAACAAAGTAAGATTTTAATTAAAAACGTAATTAAGGTCAATACTTAGACTGTTTTGAGTGACAAAAAATCTGTTTTACAGCACAGTGTCTGCAAATAATCACCAGGAGATAACTGTGTTAGCCACGTTAATTGCCCTAGCGTTATCGCTATTATTCTACTTTTGGCCGGTGACGATTTCGCAGGAGACGGTCGCTATTGTGCTTGCTTGTACGGGAGGGGCCTTTTTATTAATGTTTACCTTTTTGGTGGCTCTATTATTGGGACCATTGCAGAGGGCAACAGCAGAGATTTCCCCAAGGGTCGGACAGTTGCTGCAAAAGAATAGGCGGCTTTGGTGGATGTTGGTTTGGATGGCTGTATTGCCTTTGGCCTCGTTGGCGGCGGCATTGTTTGTGCAGACGGAACCAGTTTGGGGGCATCTCTTGCTCGGTGTTTGGTTATTTTTTACGGGTGTATCCATCGATTTTGTTCGGGCCTTCTTTCGGCAGGTGCTGGTCTATTTTAGTCCGATGGAATTTGTCGACCTGGTCGTAGAACGGGCGAAGCAGGCCGTTTGGGCGGGTGATGATAAGGATCTGACGCAATGGCTTGATGCTTTAGGAGACATGGCGTTGCGTGCTGTAGACCGACGTAGCCCGTCATTTGCGTCGTATTGTGTAGATGGAATGAGTCTGAGCGTGCAGCGTTTCTTTGAGGTGCATCGACGGGCACTGCAGGCGGCTACCTCAGAAGGTGAAATTCACCATCGCAGTAACTATCTTTTGTATTATGCTATTGAGCGTTTAGAGATGGTGTTTGGAGTCGCTTTGCGCGGTCGATTGGATACGGTTTGCAATCATGTGGAGCAAGCCTTGGGTAAGATCGCCGCAATGGCCGCGCAAGGCGATGCGTCGAAAGCGGCGCCGGCGATTCGCTCTATTGGAACCTTCGCTCTGCAGGCTTTGCAAGAGAATGTGAATGAGGTAGCTGTAAAGGCAAACGTGTTGCTGGTAGAGGTCTCTAAGCTTATCTTGCGCGATGTTGATGCATCAAAGTATTCTGTGCAGGACGCATTGATTCCCGTTGTCAACCAGTTCGAAGACATTGCCAAAGCCTCGTTTAAGAAGGATAAAGAAAGCGATCTAAAAGTACTTACCCATCCCTTACGCGAGCTCAAGTCCGTTTTGACCGGAGACACCTACGCAGGACGCACAGACGTGGTTGTGGTGACAAAAGCCATCGACAGCGTGCTAGGAGATTTCCAAAATCTGGAACTGATTCTGCATACCATTCCAGCTATTCCCAAAATGGCTGCGGAGGGTGAAAGTGAAGAGACAGCGGAGGCGAACAAGCCAGCAGAAGAATAGTGAATAGTCCCCTATTTTTGGTTTTGTCGGAAATGTAATTATCCGTAGAGTACTTGGAATTGTGGAAAACGCAGAGAAGGCAGAGCCGCAGAGTGCGCTGAGATTTTCGCCAAAACTGACTACCCAAAATGTAATTATCCGGAGAGTACTTGGAATTGTGGAAAACGCAGAGAAGACAGAGCCGCAGAGTTCGCTGAGATTTTCGCCAAAACTGACTACCCAAAATGTAATTATCCGGAGAGTACTTGGAATTGTGGAAAACGCAGAGAAGACAGAGCCGCAGAGTTCACTGAGATTTTCGCCAAAACTGACTACCCTAATGAGCACAGTGATTTGGTCCCCCATCACACCATCGCAGCTCTTTGAGCAAAGCTCAAAGTCGTACTAGAAGAGGGGTGGCCTTAAAAAAACAAGAGAGAGGACCATTTTCGTTTCTAACAAGTAGGCTCTCTTGTTGTTTTTAAGGCCACCCCTCTTCTAGTAGATTTGCAGTTGCAAAAGTGCGATGGTGCTCTGCGTTCTCAGCGACTCAGCCTTCTCTGCGTTTTCCACGTTTCAATCTGTACCAAAAGTTCGTTCTTATCCCCAATCGATCGGTGCCGTGATGACGACCTCTTCCTTCGTGACTGGGTGTGCAAACTTAAGTTGATGATGGTGTAAAGCCAGTCCTTGCTGCTTCCAAGGCACACCTCCGTACTTAAAGTCTCCGACGATGGGGCATCCGATGGCTTTTAGTTGAGCGCGGATCTGGTGGTAGCGGCCGGTGATGAGGTCGATCTCTAGAAGAGCTTGCTGCTTATTGCGTTTGACTTCTTTGTAATGCAATACGGCTGGAACCCCATCAGCACTTACGTGTGCGTGGCTTTTTCCATGTTTGAGGCGATGCTCTAACGTCGCTTCCGTTTTTTTTGGAGGAGGGCTGACGAGAGCCAGGTAGGTTTTTTGCCACTCTTTGGCGCGAATCATGGCTTGAAGACGTGAGAGGGCTTTGCTGGTTTTGGCAAACAGGACAATGCCGCTGGCACCGGTGTCGAGACGGTGTACCGCATGCAGATAGACGTTGCCGGGTTTTTCATCGCGCTGCTTAATCCAGACACGCGCTTGGGTCTCTAAGCTCTCACGGTCGGTTCCGCTATCTTGCGTTAACAGATCGGTCGGTTTATCCAAGGCCAGTAGGTGATTGTCCTCATAAAGAACGTGCATGACGTTGCCTCAGTGCTTCGTAAAGCAACAGTGTGGTGGCCATCGCGACATTGAGCGAATCTGCCACGCCGCGCATAGGTATTTTCACTTGTATATCACTCTGCTTCATCCAGAGGTCAGAAAGGCCTAATTGCTCCGTTCCCATTGCTATAGCCACAGGCTGAGCAAGGTTCACTTGTGTAAACTCCCCCTGCGCATGAGGCGTCGCGGCCACGATCTGGATGCCTCTCTGCTTCAGCCAGGACAGGGTTTCCTGACCCGCAGCTTCAATCACCGGTACGGTGAAAAGCGTTCCTACGCTAGCACGCACAACATTAGGATTGTGAATATCCGTGCAAGGGTCGCAAACGATCAACGCATCCACCCCTACAGCATCGCTAGAACGCAAAATAGTGCCAAGATTTCCTGGTTTTTCAATCGCTTCAGCGATGACCAGAAGAGGGGTGGTTTTTGAAGCTAGGATGGCTTCAAGATCATGCAAAGTACGGTGTAGTTGAGGCGCCACTGCAAGCAATCCATCAGGTCGATCGCGGTAGGAAATCTTGCCAAATGCCGCCGCAGAGCACTCGTAAACGCTGGTTCCCTGTTTGCGGATGCGTTCGATCAGGGGAGGTTCGTTGCTGCCAAGAAATAACTCCGGACAGGTAAAAAGACTCTCACAATAACGTCCGGCATCGGTCGCGCGCAAAAGTTCGCGATAGCCTTCGATTAAAAAAAGATCCGTTTGATCGCGTTCCCGACGGTCGCGCAGGCGCACGACTTCTTTAATTTTGGGATTTTGCAAGCTCGTGATCATGCCTGCCACCGAGCAAAGCCGCCGCTCGGCAAGGGAAATGCGTCTTTCCCCTCCAAAAGCATTTCTCCGCTATCAATTTTGCCTTTAAGACCATGCAAAGATTGCCTGAGTAGATTTTCCAACCCGATTGGAGTGAGGCCCGGCGTGTGACATGAAAGTACGATAAATTTCGGTCTGGGTGTCAATAGCTCGCGGCAGTTGTCAAGCAACTGAACGAGTTGCCCCTCGATCTTGAACACCTCACCCTTGGCGCCACGGCCAAAACTTGGCGGATCGAGAATAATGCCGTCGTAACGCATGCCTCGACGTATCTCGCGCACGAGGAATTTGTTCACGTCCTCGATAATCCAGCGGATCGGCGCTTTATCCAGTTTGTTGAGTTTCGCATTGTCACGCGCCCACGATACCATGCCCTTGGATGCGTCCAAATGACATACCTGAGCTCCACCCTGTGCTGCTGCTAAAGTGGCCCCCCCAGAATAAGCAAATAAGTTCAAAATGTTTAAGCCTTCATGGCTTTGCTCTCGTATCCAACGCCAAAGAGGACGTTGCTCCGGAAAAATTCCCAAATGGCCAAAGTCCGTAGGCTTGAGGTGAAAGCGTATGCCTTCCACAGTGATGTTCCACTCAGCCGGAAGTTCCTCTTTTTGCCAGTTGAACTGACCTTCACGCGTGAAACTCGCGTCAGCCTTATTCCAGACAGTATCAGCCTGCTGTGGCCTCCAGAGAGCTTGTCCCGCAGGTCTTGAAAGCACATACCGGCCGAAGCGCTCAAGCTTGCGGCCTTCTCCTGAATCAATCAGGGCATAGTCGTCTTGTGTCATGTTGGTGTAGTCTCTACGATAATGTTGTGTTGGATGAGATGTGGATGTTTATGAATCCAAGGTAAACAGTCTTTGCCGATTCGTATCGGCACGTTAGTGCGTGTGCCATCCACTTTCAAAGGTGTGGGAATAGTATTATGGCGCACCCAACGCTGCAGCTGCTTGAAGACTGCTGTATTAGGAAAACTGTCGTTCACCTGATGCACGCTTGCATCCGGAAGTTGGCAAAATTGCGGATAAGAAAACTGCACGCCCCACGCGATCGTCTGCGTACCCATGACCATCGAACGAAACTTACCATCCACCGCCGAATAGCTAAATCGATGGGGGCGCAGCTGTACCACTGGACCACGTATTTTCAGCAATGTCTCCCCTTCACTCACCTGCTCACGCATCAACATATTCTCAGAAATACTCAAAGAACTGCTAAAAATTCTTCTGTGACGCGCTTCCGGAGGATCCCTCCCTTCGCGCAAGTCGCTCACATACTCTGCGTAAACAACTAAAAATTCATCAGGCGTGATAATCCCCTCTTGTGGCCCAAGAATAGTTCCCACAAGATAAAATCGACACTGAGGATCCAGCATAGCGAGTAAGCGCTGCATCTCATCGCTTTCTAGCAGAACATGGATATCAAGATATTTAGAGGCGCTGTACGGGATGCTTTTCATGAGTTTCTTGGTTCGCTGCGCAGAGAGAGCTGATCGTGATCCAGGCAACACCTAAAAACACGGACCCATCCGCAATATTAAAGACAGGGAAATCATACCCCCACAACACAGGGTGAAGCATATCCACCACGTGCCCATAAAGAAAGTAGTCCAACACATTGCTGCTGGCTCCAGCTATGATCAGAGCCAGCGGTATCCACCACTGCCTCGCCTTAGCCGACCAGGCGGCATAACAAATTAAACCCACAATCAACGCTAAACGAACATAGATCAACGTGATCTGATGGTCGCTAAACACACCCCACGCCGCCCCACGGTTTTCTACGTGACTGATCGAAAACTCAATCCCAAGAAAATTCTCAAAAATCCCAATCCCATTGTAAGGATAAACCAGATCGTAAGAATTAATAAGCGGAATATATTGCGTCGTGTACCACTTAGTGTACTGATCAGCACAAAGAATAAATAAGGCCAAGAGCACGGCAAGCGCGCCCTTTGTTGCTGTACGCATTAAGCGAGACCCTTTTCTAATTTCTCCTGCGCGGTCACCGTCATCGTCGCGTACGGCACTGCTTCCAAACGCTTCAACGGAATCTCCTGCTCGGACAGATCGCAGATGCCATAAGTACCATCTTCAATCTTCTCCAATGCACGATCAATCTGCCGCAGCAACTTGTACTCGTTCGTCGTCACCTCAAGATTAATGGTGCGATCAAAATCGTCCGTGCCCTGATCCGCCTGATGCTGGGAATACCCCGTCGCCTCATCAGGAGTCTTAACCTCGGCCGCAGTCCCTCGAAGAGATCGAACAAGATCCGTGCGCAACTCTTCTAGACGCTTTTTAAATTTGATGATTTGCGCTTTGGTTAATGCCATATCTGGCTCCTTTTCTCTCTAAAAACTTTTAAGCCGCTTCGCCCTTGCCATCCTTAGCCGGAATGGTCTTTATCGCCTCCATCAGCTCATCGATATCACGAAAGCGCCGATAGACACAGGCAAACCGGATATACGCGATTGGGTCCACAGGTTGCAAGGCTTTCATCACTAATTCGCCCAATTCCCGCGTACTAACCTCTCGCGATTGCCTCATACGTAGCTCACTCGTTATCTCATGTGCCAACGCAGTCACCTGATCCCGACTCACAGAAGTGTGCCGACACGCAGCATCAATCCCCTGCATCAACTTGATCTGCTGAAAATCCTCGTAACGACCGTCCCGCTTGTGGACTTGTAACGATAACTCTACCGTCTCAAACGTCGTGAACCTCTCTCCACAAGCCAAACATTCTCGCCTACGACGAATCGCATTCGCTTCTAATGCGTTCCGTGAGTCCGCGACTCTCAACTCTTCGTGATGACAATAAGGGCATTTCATGGACGATATATTACCAAACCAATCTTTATCCGGTAGAGTTTTCTGTTTTTTCTGAAAATCCGAGCCCGCGTGCGTGCCCCAGACCGAGTTCGAACAAGGACAGAATATGCTCAAACCAGAAAAAAACTAGAAAATAATGCTTCTTTAATGTATCTTAATACTTCTCAATTAACATTAACGGCACAAAACAACCAAAAACTAAGGAGAATACATCATGCCAGGTCCTGTTAATCCTGTTAACCTGCGTCTTAACTGGAAAGACTCTCTTTCCGTGAAGATCGATTGGAGCGGCGACACCCAACCTTTAGTAAACTTGTTGAAAAAGGCGGTTCGTATAGCTCAAGGCGGCGCGCTTCTTTTCCTCGCCCCTACTTCCTATAAACTCGGCATGATCTGGGGTGGTGCACAGGCTGCACATGCTTGGATCCAAAACAAAAATATCGATGATGATTTCCACATTGGCGCGTCCGTAGGAAGATTTGTACGTGACACTACGCCTCTTTCTAAGGCTCCAGTTGTTCTTGGATTAGCAGGTCTTACCGGATACGCAGTTAAAAAGATCGCACCATTCATCTACAATATCGGTATCGTAGGCGTCGGTCTAAGACAAGGTCGTGCCGATGGCGTTGCTTGCATGAACGCAAGCCGTGAAGTTCTTACTGATGCATGGGCCAATCGTCCAGCTTCCTGGAGATCCGGTCCTCAGTATCACTTCAGACAGCAGCCACTCTTTCAGCTGCCAAAGCAGGTAAACGTACAGCCTAAGCAACAACCAATCGTACAACCAAAAAATGCTCACTTGAATGCGCAGAAGTCCACCGCACCAAAGTGGTTGAATGATGTGAACACCCTTCGTACAATCGACGATCAGGGGGTTCCATTTGCGCAACAAGACGGCTCAAATGAAAACTATTTATTCAATGGCGAAGCATGGGCGAAGTCTCAATGGGGCGGTTGCGCGTATGCTCAAGATCCAGGTCCTGATGTGGCAGATCTAGGTCCTGACGATATCTATCGTTGGACAGGAATCGATGGCTTCAAGCGTGAACAGATGCTAGAAGGTAAAGTCCAGATTCATCTTAACGACATACGTTATGAAGAGATCGAATTTAAACAAAATGACTTGACTCTAGTAAGCAAGTTCATCGGTGGCTTTATGGGCGCTCCTTTGATCGCTGAAACAGAAGGTAACCAAATATTAATATTCTCCGCTGGTAAATGGCACCGTCAGATGGCGTAACCCCAAGTTAGGCTGAATAAAAATGCAATGGACAATTGGTAGGATTCCACCAATTGTCCATTTTTATTAGCGTTTCGCGCGCAGGTTTTTGACCGACTAAGTATGGACAAAAGATGGACGATTGATGGACGAAGAATGGACATTTACATGGGACAACTTTCCGACTATTCGTCCATTAAATGTCCATTCTTCGTCCATCAATCGTCCATCTTTTGTCCATACTTAGTCGGTCAAAAACGCGCGCCCGTAAGGGCGCCCCTTGACAACATAGTCTCATAAGCGGTAAACCGTTAGTCGTACAACATTTCAGGTATGTCGTGGCAGTAGCAAAGGGTTACGACTGGCTTAAAACAGTGCAGGCTGAGCTAGTCGACAAAAAAGAACTCACTTATTCCGGCGCCCCTAGAGGGTTCGCCTGGGATCTTCTCAGCCAAAAACTGGGCGCTCGTTTTGCTCTTCCAGATCTCGCTATTCAAGGAACAGACCCTCACTGGGGTACTCAGGAGCAATTTCATAAAACAACGGGCAAATCCGGCTGGCCACTCGCTTTTGCCCTTGGCGATCTCCCTGGAGCTGTTACTTTCCTGCTATCTAAAGACGACATTGGTCTGCTGCTAGGAATAGCTCTAAGTAAGGAGCCTAAAGGCAATCTCTATCCTGATGAAGAGTTTCTAGAGGCTTTCTATCACTTTCTCGCCATAGAGGCATTGGGAGCACTAACGGTTGCTGGATTCGATGCCTCCATCGCCCCGCGTTTGATCAGCGATCCCGCTCATCCGTCAGAAGGAAAAGTACTCGGCATGGAAGTATCCATTTCCACCTCAGGACGCGTTTTACAAGGACAACTCATCGCACCCGAAGAGTTTGCTCTCGCATGGAATGAACGATTCAAAGCCGCGAAACAGCAAAAACAAGTTTCGCCCGAAATGGCAAATACCCTCGAACTTATTGTTCACTTAGAAGCCGGCGAAGCCACCATGACCCGCCAGGACCTCACCCAAATTAAACAAGGCGACTTTCTCATTCTCGACTCCTGTTCTGTTGTTCCCGGACAAGACGGCGGTCAGGTTACCTTGACGACAAAAAACGTGCCCCTATTCAGAGGTGTTCTACAGCGCGATAAAATTAAAATCTTGGAATATCCTTTATTCCAAAAAGTGGAGCCAGCAATGGACATCGATGACGATCTAGACGCAGTAACACAATCCGAGGAAACGTCCCCTGTAGAAAAAATGGGGAATATCCCAATCAGCCTCAAAATCGAAGTTGGGCAAGTACGTATGACCTTAGCCAAACTCATGGAACTCCAACCCGGATCTACTCTCGAACTCAACGTTGACCCAGAAGAAGGCGTAGACCTAGTTGTCAACGGAAAATGCATCGGCAAAGGCGAACTGCTACGACTCGGCGAAACGCTCGGTGTGCGCATCGTGGAAATTGGGTAGCTCCCTATGATCTCCTCAATTCATGACTGAACAGCTCCCGGAAATTCCCAAACAAATCGGTCCCTACCCCATCGAAGGACTATTTAGACAGGGAGGAATGAACTATCTGTTCCTCGCCACCCACCCTACCACTCATGATCCTGTCATCATCAAAGTTCTCCACGAAAGACTCAGAAACAATCCAGATATCGTGCGACGATTTCTCAACGAAGCACACATTCTTCAAGTGGTCGAACATCCGAATATTGTAAAACTCTTTGATCGCGGTGAGTGGCAGGCAAAACCCTACCTAGCGATGGAATACATAGAAGGCGAATCCCTTCATACCTACCTAAAACATAGCCCGCTTACTGTAAAACGAGCCTTAGAAGTACTTCTAGAGATTGCCTACGCTCTCTGCCATCTGCACACTCATGGAATCATCCACCGCGATCTCAAACCGGAAAACATTATTCTCTCCTCTCGAGGTACGGTAAAATTAATCGACTTTGGCGTCGCCAGACTGTTGTCTATCCCCTCGGAAGGCGCACCGTCTCAACTTGTTGGCACACCAGTCTACATGAGCCCTGAACAACATTATGATCCAGCTTCTGTCTCCTTTCCTTCAGATATCTATTCATTAGGAATCATTGCGTACGAACTCCTACTAGGTAAGCTCAGCCATGGCCAAATTCATCTGGCTCTAATCCCCAAAGGATTGCAAAAGATTCTCAGCAAAGCCATGCAGCCACGTAAAGAAGACCGTTATCAAGACGTCGTCGACTTTATTACCGACCTCTCCGCCTACGTCAACTCGAGAGATGAAGCGCAAGAACGCATGACCGGTGAAGCACTGAGCGAACTCTCCGAAAACCTTCACCAAGCGCAACTCACCCTAGTCCCTTCGCATGCCCCACAGTGGCCTGAGATTGAAATCGGCCTCGCATTACATCAAGGCGTAGGCATCGCAGGATTGTATTATGACTTCTTCGAATTGGCGAACGGAAACTTTGCCATCGTTCTTGCAGAACCCATGGCAAAAGGTGTTGAGGGGGTCATACACACAGCTTCCCTACGCGGAATGATTCGCTGCCTATGCCACTTGACAACCGACCCCGGTCACCTCGTAACTGTTTTGAATGACCTCATCACTCGCGATGCACCTCATCAAATTTTCACCCTGAGCCTCCTCGTATTATCACCCGCTAAGGAAACACTAAAATTCCTCTCCTGCGGCGATGCCTACCTTTGGCAAATAGCGGGGGATTCCAGCTCGCCCCGAAGAATCAACACCGGTAATCCCGCCGTGGGCCTTCGACCTTTTGAACAGTTTCGTGAACTCACAGTGCCATGGAAAAAAAACGATCGACTGATCGTGAACACTCAGGCCGTCTATACCGCAGACGACGCACTCAACAGCGTCTTCACCGAGCGCGACTTCGTAGAAAATCTCATCCAGTCGCTCGTGCAATCACCCCAACGACAAGCAGAAACACTGCTGCGTAAATCACAAGCCTCTATGCAAGTCCTACTAGAACGACGCAGCCACTGCGTGGTTTGTGTCAAGAGGAAGGAAGGGGAGACCCTTATCGACAAAAACCGGTAGTTTGCATATCCCTCGTGCCCAAGCAAAAACCGATAGTTTACATCCCTCGTGCCCGTGCCCGAAAAAAGGAAGGGGAGACCCTTATCGACAAAAACCGATAGTTTACATCCCTCGTGCCCGTGTGCGTGCCCGCGCCCGAAAAATCGATAAAAAACTCATTGTATCAAATCGCTTACGTCATTTCGGGCACGGGCACGGGCACGCACACGGGCACGGGCACGAGGAATATGCAGACAACCGGTTTCCTTCTCATTCATACTTTCTTTTTCCGTGGCGTTAAAATGGATTATTCTGAGATAAGAGGAATTTCTTCGCCGGCATCGGGATGATTGATTGTGGGATATTGAGAGAGGCTTGATGAGACATAGACCATCCTTCAGTACGGCTTTGGCCAAACTAGGATTGCTTATTCCGATTTGTGTCGCTGGACATACGTTGCCAGCGATCGATTTGTCGTCCTCCCCTCAATCTGAGGTTTTTTGGACGTTGGATGGCGATGCAGAATCCTATTGCAGTGGACGCTTACAAGAAGCTCTACAACATTGTCCTAAGCCCCAAGTTCCCGTACGCAATAAACGCAAAAAGGACAACACAGCTTACAACAAAACCTCGGCCACAAAGCGTGCGGAAAGCTCACAAGATGTTCATGAGTATGCTGACAACGCGCCTGTCGTGTGCCAAGGCTCCGCTGTTTACGTTAGTGAACATATTCCACAAAGTACAAATGCATCAGTTGGCGGTGTCCACAAAGCCACGATCTGCCACTCACAAGTCCACTGCCTAAGCCCCGTACCCGGTCTAGCCGAAGCCAGCCGTGATGATGAAGGCGCCGGATTCAGCGGCGATGCAAAACAACAGTCTCGCATTGTAGACCGCCAAATTTCCGCTCAAGCGAAAGATACCGTCACAGCAAATGACCCAGATCGCATGCTGAGACAGGTGCCAGAACTGCTCTGCAAACCATGCAAACTTACGCCGAAAATTGCCGCCCAATTACAGCAAGCATGCTACAGTCAGCCATCCAACGGCCAAGAGATAGCTCACGATAGCGCCTGGAACGAATTGATCCCCTCCTTCGCTAATGAAGCATGCGATCGCACCTCACAAGAAATCGCCTATCGAGAAGCGAATATTGTCGCTGAACAAGATATTTCCTCCCCCCAACGCCACCTCCCTCACGATCCACAGTTTGACCGCTCCATTCCCTCCTTTGCACGCGAAGGAAATCAGCACATTGAGCAATCTTCAAGAAATCACGAATGGCTAGGTGTACGCGATGAGCATGCCATATATCGCTCTGAAGTAGCCCACAGGCCATCGCACAATCAAACCATCCCTCAATTTGTCGTCGTTGATGAAGATTACGCCTATCGTGCCGATACCTCATACGTATCTAGCTGCGACACCACAACCACTACCGTAGCCTCACACACAGACGTCGCGCATCGCGTTGGTTTCGACTCCGAAATTCCACACCTCGTCAATGAACCTTGTGAGCCATCACAAAGAATGCAGACCACTCCAAAAGTGTGGCAACTCAATGACCCGTCAGTCGCCTCCTCGACAGATATAGAGCATGACGTACACTACGACAGACAGGTTCCTAGATTCGCCAACGAAGGCAGTGATCGCTCTGGAACACAATCTCCACAGTGCTTAGCAGGAAATAACCAACACGGTAACTCTGCTCTTGCCAACGAAGCCAATAACCAACGCAACTACCACCAAGATATCCCCTCCTTTGCAAGCGATGGCCATTTTAACCCTTCAGTCAGACATGCTTCGAATGAGCCTGTGGCCGTACAGGAGCGACGCCCTACGTTCAGTTTCGATAGAGCACACCGACCCTCTCGCAATGAAGATATTCCCTATTTAATTCAAGACTCCTGCATCGCTTCACCAGGAAATAGTCGAGATAAATCAACCACTAAACCTGTTCAAGATTTTACCTTGTCCAGCGATTCTACACATGCTCCAACGTTCCAGCAACGCATTCCCACCTACGCAGAACAGGGTCGAGATAACTCCGTCACCTATGCATCAGCAGATCTACCCCTCTCTCAAACACGCCAAGGATCGACGCGCTCAACCTCCGAAATTGCTCACCAACCGCGCCGCAACAACGACGTTCCCTCGTTTGCCAGCAGCAGCCATATCGATTCCACACACCACAATGCCAACTACGACGTCATCTCTGAACGAGATCACCACACCACGCTGATCGCTGATGCCTCCCACAACCCATACCAAAGTGACCTACCTGTTCCCGCGTGGGTACAAGAGTCTTGTCAGATGACTCCAGGCCGAGAAGGGATGACACGACAGCGCGAAGCCGTCTCCACCATCACCAAAGATAGAAGCCTAGCCCATAAGCCCAATTACGATAGAAATGTTCCCACTTTTGCATCCGAAATTGAAGAGGGCTCTACAACCATTCTGCGTTCTGAAGCCATCGCAGCTCGCCTGCAACAAGGCCATTATGAACCAGTTGCCGAGGTTTCTCACCAACCATCCGCCACCGCCGATGTGCCCGCCTTCGCCTGCACAAGCTGCTACGACCCCAATCAGTTCGCTCCTGTACTCCACCCTAATGTCGTGCAGGATCCGCAGGTTCGTGCTCCTTCCTTTGCTAGCCATCAGAGAGTCGATGACACATCGATTCCTCGCTTTGCTCAAGACTCCTGCCTAACCAGCCAAGGCAGCAACGAACAACCCCGCTCAGGCCGTACAAATGCCACCATGATCGATGAAGAAGATCCAACACGTCTTCAAAAGCAGCAGAAAGAAGCACTGCTCGCTAACGTGGCCTTTCATCCCCTGTTCGGCGCTATCGTGCCCACCGCCCTCTACCAAGAACCCGACCACCACTCCACCGCCACACCCATCGCCACGGCACAAGATCAAAAACACACCAGCCGTTTCTCCGACTCAATCCCCTCCTTCGCCTTTAGCGAAAATGGATTCGATCGATCCGAAACCAACGGACCAAGCCGCGGTGGTTACAACGAATATGTAACCGATACCTCGACCATCATCAAACCCAAAGTCCAGCAAAGCGCCGTCCCCCTCTTATTGGATCAAGGCCAACAACCTCAGATCGCTGGATCATCCTTAGTACAAGGCACAGCAGACAGCAGATACGCAAGCAGCTCAACAGTCTTCTCTCACGAGCTTGTCGATGCTTGGGTGCCAGAAATGCTGAACGAATGCTGTCAAGAAAACAGCACCGCTATCCCGCTCGGCCATCAAGGATCTATCAGAGGCCAATCCGCCACTAGCGATGAAGCGTTAGCCTCGTCAGAGCGAGAAGCATGGGTACCCTCACTCCTCACTCAAAGCTGCCCAGACAACGTCAACGCACAACCTAAAGCACAACGATCCGTCGATAGCTCCTACGCTACTGCCAATACGGAAATCCAACGCTTCGACCCTATCCAAAATTGGGTCCCAGAACTGCTCAGCGAAGCCTACGAACAAAATATTGGCGCACAACCACAATACCAGCAAGGACCCGCAGATAGTTCCGCTGTAGCAAGAAATACAGACATTCTTCAACAAAGAATCGCCCAAAATTGGGTCCCAGAACTACTCAGCGAATGTTGTGAACAAAACGTCGTCGCACAACCACAATACCAGCAAGGACCCGCAGATAGTTCCGCTGTAGCAAGAAATACGGACATTCTTCAAGAAAGAATCGCCCAAAATTGGGTCCCAGAACTACTCAGCGAATGTTATGACAAAAACATCAGCGCTCAACCAAGAACCCAACAGAGTTCCGCTAATAGTTTCGTCGTGGCAGGAAATACAGACATCATTCACGAAGATCTTGTCCATAAAGGCGTTCCTCAACTCCTCGGCGAATGTTGTGAAGAAACTGCATCAAACCAGTTGGGAACTCATCTCAATGCCGGTGATAGTCCATACGCTACGTTCAACTACAAAATCGAACGCACAAACACACCTAGAAATAATGTTCCAGAACTCATCAGCGGCTCCACCGATGAGTTCTTCGCGATGCGTACGGAAACACCAGAAAGTGGTTCTTACTCTGAAGAAGCCGACGCTCATCAAATCGCCCATGCCCCCAAACTTGCCAAATATAAAACAGCAGCCGCAGAAGTCAGCTCTCATAACCAAGACATGGCCTGCACAGCTCAAAAAGCAGCGCCTCAAAACTACCTCTCGGCAGCTCATCCAGAAATTCCACACCTTGTGGCGCTCTTAAACGCTGCTCCCTTCCAACGTAATCGCGCCCCGCTCAACAACCCAGCAGAGATCGACGAGACACCTTTTACGGCCGTTGAAACACAACTCAACGATAATCAAGAACTCCTCGCCGAAAGCAATGATGGCTATGAAGCCGAAGGAGAATTCTACGCACTCGCCGACGAATCCATCGATGGATCCGAAATTACATTTCCAAATCAAGGCATCGATAATACTGAAGCTGCTGCCCTAGCAGCTAATCTCGAATTAGACGATTCGGAAGGTGCCTTCCAACTACGTCTGGAAGACCTTTTAGCGGATATTCGCATTCTTCAAGATCGACAGCAAAATGAAGCCGAACGCGAAACAGCGCTGCAACTCAGTTACTCCCAACTATTCACCATTCCTGGAGGGCTAGCCGCCCTCGAAGCGCAGCCTCGTCAAGACCTTATTGGACAACCCACACTGGCTCAAAGAAGCCATAATAGCTCCAAACCGACCGATGTGTGGACAGCCATTGACGGACAAACTGCACTCACTCAAACGACCCCAACCCCGTCCACCCGGTCCACTACTCCATCTGCTAGCTCGCCATGGAGCGCTTTCCAACAACCGCTCATACAATCGATAGAAACGCGCCGAACATCAAAAGCTTCGCAGCCAACCGAAAATTCATGGACCCCTCTAGCTCTGAGCTCTAGTACACCACCCCAACCCCTATCATCGGCTTGCTTTACTCAACAAGCACCAGTGCAAAACACTACCGATTGCACAGATCCCTTGTGTAAAGAATGGCAAGCACAACAATTATCAGAAGAAATCACCGCTGACACAACCCTGGATCAATTGCAGCTAGAGAAAAGCTCAAGCTGGACCGCATTCGAAATTGCTCAAATAGCTCCATCAAGAGATGTTACTCTCAATGCTACATCGAATTCTGAACCCGTTAAAGCCGTTAACTCGCCCTGGAGTACCTGGGAAATAGCTTCATCGACCACAACCCAGGTAGTCGAATCCTCCTTCCAGCCTTCAACCACTTCCACACCATCTGAAACTGGTAACGAAGCTCTCACACTCTGGAACCAATGGTTAGCTGCCCCTCTGCTAGATCTGCTTCCCTTCGAACCCCTAGCCTTGAACGATTCGGATGCACCCACAGCCAATAAGAGTTCGTCGGACGCAGCAACTCGTCAGAAGCCGATCGCCCCCGCTTATTTGCTACCCCTACAGATCTAACCATCCCACAACCCCCGCACCTTACATAGGCGGTGATGTTGAAGGATTGCTAGATACAGTCGCACAAATGCACAGAGATGAAGAAAAAGCCCAGCGCCACGTCGTCATCAGCGTTCAAGCCCCCAATGAACTGGGTGGGCGCCAACCCATGACCATGCCAGGATCACGCTCCCCGGCACCAAAGTCACCCCTAGCAGATAAAGTCGCAGGCTTCAGCAGCGACGAAGAAGACTGGCAAGAACGTGTAGACAATATGCCACTCCGCCGAGGGGTCGTTCAATCCCCTCCAGGCATAGGCAAAACCGTTAAAAATGTTCGCGTACAATTCGCCCCCACAGCCCTCGATGACGAACCCTATCCCCCGCCAACATCACCTGCACCCAGAGTCATCTTCAAACCCGCCGGCGTTACTACCGTATGCGAAGACGATTCGTTTTGTAGCACCGGTACGCCACGTGTTACTCAGGCGAAACCCCCACAAAAAAACCAAGAAAACGTGCGCACGAAAAACACCGCCGAAGCCGAACCACGAAACCCTACCGGCAATACCTCCTTCCGCATTCAAGTAAAACCAAAGGCCGACACACAACAAAATCGACGGAACGCAGCAGCTCCCCAGACTAAAGGCCCGCTAGCTATGCTGCGAAAGGTGCTGAACTACTTCCTACCCGAAGCCTATGCCTCCGAACCTTGCGAATCCACAAACGCCTTCGAATGCATTGGAGCTCCACCCGCTGACAAACAGGGCTCCATCACCGTCGTCGATGACGATAGCTGGTGGTACGAACCCATCGCCCAAGAACCCACTCTGCCCCATGAAGACAATGACTTTGTTGTTGGTGCACGAGACGGCGCTCTTCACGCTGATCCTCTCCGCACAGGACAACCTACTCCTCGCACCATTGCAGGCATCGACGATCCTCAATATAAAGAATTTTCCCTGGGAGTAACACGCCAAGGACACCTCTGGAGCCATACTCCACAAGCTGACTATGACGAAGACGAACTCGTGCCCCAATGGGATGTCCCAGAATCCTTCACCTCAACAACCCTCATTCCCAAAGCACCCGAAGCCGAAGACTATGAGCTTGAAGACTACGCACTTTCCGAGCTTCACCCGCCGGTTCAAAAAAAAAATTACGACTGGAACTTGGATGAGCTAGAAGAAGAACCAGAAGAAGAGTTCACCGCCGTTGCAGAAGCCACAGAAGCCTCTCCAGAGACCGTAGAAGACCAAGAATGGGTAGACTGGGAACCCGAAATGCCAGCACCCATAGTGCACGTGCATGTCAATACCCTCCCAACACCGAAAGCACCACTACCCGAAAGCATCGCACTCTCACAACCGCAAACAACCGATGCCATCGCACAACCAATGCCTGCACCGCAACTGGATCCTCTCACACCCAGCCGCGATCTTAACCCCAGCCGTAGCCTAGCTGCAGAATCTTTGTCCTCTAAACTCACAAAGCCTCAAACTGAAACCGTCGCTATTGTGCCTCCACCGCCCTCCATCAAGGGCTTTACGATGAACTTCCCTAATGTAAATATAAAGGAATTCATCCGCTTTGTAAGTCGCGAAACAGAAAAAAACTTCATCTACAACGAAGAAGAACTCGACTTCAACGTCACCATCGTTTCCGCCGAACCAACCACTCTAGAGAACATCATGGCCGCACTTCTGCAAGAATTGCGCATCCATGGTTTTTCCCTCATCGACCAAGGTAATACCCTCATTATCCACCGCAGCGGCGCCAACAGCCCCGCGAAAATGTGGGCAGATGAAACACATGTCGATGAAGCTGAAATCGTCACACGCGTTTTCAGACTCAAAAACGTGCCGCTTAGCGAAATGGCACCCGTCGTTAAACAAATGCTCAGCGATAAAGCACTCGTTCAAGTACTCCCAGAAAGCCAGTCGCTCATCGTCACCGACCTAGCCGAAAACATCGCCCGACTCTCCAGCCTCATCAACAACCTCGACGTGCCCGCCAAAACCTTTGAACTCGGACAATACGTCGCTATCAATAACTTTATCGAAAACCTCATCCCCCTCGCCGAACAAATCATACGCCCCTTGGCTGGGACAGAAACCCTCACCTTCGTTCCACACCTAGCCACAAACAGCGTTTTTATCATCGCCCCAGCGACGTTAGTCCAACGTGCCATCTCCGTGCTACAACACCTAGACCACCTCGAAGGACAAACACAAATCCTATCGCTAGATAAACTCGTACCCGGAGAATTCGGCCCCAACCAATCCAGCAAAGGACAGTCCGGCTCCAGCACAGACGCAGTAACAAAAACAACACGCAGACGACCTTTCGATCTCTCACCAGAAAACCTCCTGCGCTCCGAAGCCTCCCACCTCGATATCGAAAACGAAGTCAATCCGAACGAAGATATTCACGCCCCATTGCGCGAAACAACCGGTGGCACACCCTTCCTTAATGTCCCTGTAACAGCCCGGCCTCCGGAAAAAACCCAAGAACAAGTCACCCTCGAAGAGTTAGACAATACAAAATTTTACATCCACCGCCTACAATACCGCAAAGGCGATCAGTTAGTAGATGCCCTCAGCCGTATTGCAGAAAGCTTACGCTACAACGAAAAAGCTAATATCGATCTTATCAACGCCATCACCAGCACGCAATGGATCGAGTCATCTAACGCCATTATGGTGACCGGCACACAACTCGCACTAGACCGCGTCAAACAGCTCATTCTCGAAATCGACGTCCCCCTCCGCCAAATCCTTTTAGAAATGCTCGTAATCGAAACTACAGTGGCAGACGGACTCAACTTCAGCGTAGATTGGGCCTCTGACTTCGCCGATGATCACGCCGCCGGCGCCCAAGCTTGGCAAAGCGAAGCCGCAGCTTCAGGACTCCTGAAATTGCCCGCTCAAAGCACAACCATAGGGCAGTTGACTATACCCACACTCGGACAACAAGGCTTCCAACTCGGCGTCATCGGCCGACGAATCCTCCTCGGCAACCTCTACTTCTCCTCCCTCGGACTCCTTGTTAACGCACTGCACAGCGTTACCGATGTCGATATCAAGCTGAACCCCAAAATCGTGGTTGAAGACAACACCCCCGCAGAACTCTTCGTCGGCCAAAACACCGCCTTCCTGTCTCAAGCCATCACCAACCAGCTCGGAAACGTCATCGCCAACAACGTCGAATTCCGCGACGTCGGCACCCGACTCTCCGTCACACCCCTCATCGGCAATGGCAACATGATCACACTCGTGATCGCACTCGAAGACAGCAAAGACGTTTCCGGTGGGTCAGGCAGCGGAGGCAGCGGAGGCATTGGACCCAGCGCAAACACTATCAACCCCGGCCCCACCACCTCCACCACACGAACCACAACAAAAATTCACGTACCAAATAAATTCTTCGTCATCCTCAGCGGCATGATCCGAGAAGAAAAAACCGTCGTCCAGCAAAACCTCCCCTGCTTAGGCGGCATCCCCATCCTCGCCGGATTCGCCAAAAGCAAACGCAATACCATAGCAAAACGAAATCTCATGGTCTTTATCCGACCACAAATCATCGAAACCGAATGGGAATACGACGAAGTCACACGACGCCAACAAAATATCTACCGTATGAACAGCGAAGACAAAAAACCACCATGGCAATATGAAGTCGATGAAGCCCTCGAATTTTTCCACCTACCACGATTCAACGACAGAGAGTGCTGTGTACCAGATGTCAACGAACCAAATACCGAATGCTGCCAATTCTGGGGCGATCCACTATGGGATTAGCATTCTTCTAGCCCTGTTCCTGCTTGTCGGGTGTCATCCAAACACCTGCAAGCTCGAACCCGATATCTGGTATTGTCCACAACCACGCTACATAGCTTCCCTATGCGAACCCTTTCCACCCCTCACTGCACACGAACGCACACAAGATTGGGGGAAAGAACTACAAATTGGCCTAGTCTTCGCTAAGGAACTCGATTTATATCGCGCAGTAACCGCGTTTAAACGCGCGCTGGTGCTGTTGCCGTGCAAAGAGAATACTAGGCTGCGCCAGCTGCAATATAGCATCATCCTGGCCTATTATTTGGGGAACAAATACCAGGAAGCCATCGAAGTCTTCGAGTGCAGTGACCTCACCGAAACCGGACCCGAATTCCCAGCCTTTAAAACACTCCTGATCATCCTACAAGACGCCTACACACAAGACGGACGATGCGATCGCGCAGCCATCCTGATGGAACACATGAAAGTGCATTACCCCGATTGCGCCATCGACCAAGCCATTAGTCATGCCATCCAGTGCGGCGACATCAGCATAGCCCAAACCATAGCTCACGAAACCTGCAGAGAAGGATGCATAACCTCTCTTGCAGAACAATACTGCATCTGCGCAAAATCACCATGTAAAGCCCAATGGCTCAACGCCCTCCTCCCAGGTGCAGGCTACTATTACGTCGGACAAAAAAAATCCGCCGTCACCTCGTTTGCCATCAACGCCCTATTCACCTGGGCCGCCTATGAGTTCTTTCACCGAGGCTATTATGCTGCAGGAGCCATCACCACCAGCTTAGAAATGGGTTGGTATTTCGGTGGTATCAACGGCGCCGGACTCGCCGCCAAAGAATACAACGAACACACTTTCAACTTCCTAGGCAAAGAAACCCTCCTCCAATGCAACCTCTTCCCCGTCCTCACCATCCAAGTCGGGTTTTAAGGGACGGAGTGCGCGCGGAAGCGCGCCCCCACACCCCTATTGAATTATAACATTCTATTCTTTATACTATTTGTCTTATTAATTTTTTTTTGGACAACATAATGAATTTGAATTCAACAACGCTATCTACACAAGACTACAAACATTCCTCAATTAGAATAACCTTCCACAACGAACCAAACCGTGCCCAATTTTGCCAGGACATAATCAAACAGGTTAAGGCATGCGAATCTTGCTGGTGTATAGACAACCTTCCTGAAGCTACTAACCAGGCTCAATATTTTGCCCTCAATTTTCGCTATTTGACGCTCATAGCAAATGCAAGTGAAGAAGAGTGTGAACCCTTCAAAATTCCTACACGGTGGGACGATCCATCTGACTCTGCTCAACACACCTTGCTAAGCAGAACGCAAAAACTCAACGAAAGACTGGTCCTACAGGTGCATCATGTGTGGGGGCAGATAGCTGAAGCCGACACAGCTCAACAAGCAAATTTGCTCCTTGACGCCCAAAAAAGACTAAAAGACTGGTGCAAATGTAAGTCCTCCGAAGCCGAAAGCATCATTCGTCAATTGGAAGGAATTTATCGCGACGGAGGGCCACAAAAAACACCAGCGATTGCCGAAAGGTATGCACCCGAAGGCGGAATCTTTGGAGCCGCTTTGCCCAAAACAGACAACAGCAAGCTAGAAGCCGGCCAGTTTAAGATAGTACCCGACCAACCCTTCGGACTTGTCGCCTTTTCTCCAAAATATTTAGTCTTGACCTCTCTCTTGTCCACGGGTGGACAAAAGTCCAAATATTCAGGACTTTCCTACGGTGATTTCTTGGAAGGATCTTACGAAGCTTTCAATTTCAACAGCCCAAGTGCACTACCATTCGTATGGCAAGATAAGCAAGTAACCATGGTAGGCCTCTTTCATGATAATCGGATAACCACCTATGAGATTCACAACCAAGAAGGCGAAACTCCAGCTTGGGGTCAATTACCGCCCTGCATACTCGATGACCAAGAGTTAAATGAAGGGGTCGAGTCCGCCTGTTTTTTTTCGCATAAAGAACAAATCTATCTCGCTGCCGCTTCCAAAGCTGTTCGCCTTTATCGTTATACAGTAACAGAAACAACCAGAGAATGGAGTTACCTTTCCGAACTGTTGCCATGCAAAAATATGCGTTATTACGCGTTGGCCACCTGCGTTGAAGCTGATACGACCTGGTTGGTGGTCGGTGTTAAGAGAAAGGTGATTCTGTATGATCTGGATAACTCCTCAAGGAGTCTGTCTTCCCCAGTTACAGGAGTGACTCAAATTAAAGCATGTAAAGTTAGCGGCAACCTCATCTTAATGGGAAACAAAAACTCTTTGACTCTTCTAAAATTAGAAAACAATGAATTGAACAACACCCCCGTTTTGACCTTGTGTTGGACAAAATTTGTGGATTACATCGATTTTGAAATCAGACCAACGGCAGTCATCATCGCCACAGCTACAGAGCTAAAATGGGTGAACCTTCAAAATCTTGAGACGTATCAAGAGGGGTTTACTTGGAGTTTACCTAACATTACCTTCACCAGAATGGCCGCAACAGATGACGCAATACTACTCACAACCTCACAGCCCGGACAAGCTATCCGCTTGATGTATGGTGAACTACCTTCCAAGGCAGAGTGATTTTGGGAGATGGTCTAATTTTTTTGGAGTATGGCGACTTGTCGCCGCACTCCAAAAGTAAGCATGGTTGCCACAATGGGAGGCGCTGCTGCAATTCAAAGCAGATGTCGAAGCCGACCCTGCGCCTTTCATAGAATCGCACAACGCAGCTCCGGCCCCTTCATTGGGGAGAATGAGAATCGTCTATGTCGTGACTCTAAAGACCTTCCCTTGCAAAAAACCGAACAACCGGACAGACTGTTCTTACCTTTAAAGCAGCTCATCGGAGACGAATGAAGACCTTTAATTACCTGTTTGTCTTCCATTCTTTACTCACGCTCCTATCCATCGCACCTCGCCCCCTACCTGCAGTAGACGCAGGTCCTTGGGGCAAAGGTGCTGATCTCTGTTATCAGGAACGCCCTTGCTGCGATACCTCCCGCCGTGGACCTTTAGAACGAGTTGCAGAGTGTCTTATTGGATTTCACCAAGAGGTCATCTCTCCCGCGGATGGACCGCGCAGCCACTTCTTTCCAACTAGCTCACATTATACCATGGATGCGATTCATAAATATGGATTCCTTCAAGGCTGGATCATGGGCTGCGACCGCCTCATGCGCGAAAATAACGACCCATGGATCTACCGCACCACACCAGGGCGTTACAATTGCGATACGAAGTACAACCCCGTTCCTTAAGCTTTATGCAACGAATTTACTATCAAACGCGAGTTTTGGATAAGCCAGCCTTGGAAATAGCTTAAAGTAAGTGATTTCCAAGACTGGCTTATCCAAAACTCGCGTTATCAATTGTATATGCATCAAAAACTTATCTTAGCCTGATGCGTATGCCTGTGGCAGCATATTTTCGTCCATCGTCGTCCATTGTCCATCTTTTTTCCTTCCACTTGTTATCAGGTTTGCCTTATCGTGAACAGCTATGAAAATATTTGCTTTTCAAATTTTTCTGTTTCTAACGTTCCTGACGGCTCATGCGCATGATTCGCGCTTAGCTCCAGAGGCTGAGGTTCTTGCACTGGTGCATGGCTGCGTCAATGTAGTGACAGGGGAGTTCGTCCAGCAGGAAACCGACTTATTCATTGATGGTCCTTCGTTAGTCCATAGCAGAGTTTACGATAGTGGGAATAGCAATGTACACTCTGCCCTTGGAGCCGGCTTCACCTGGTCTATTGCAAGACAAATTAGATTCCTCGATGAGTTTAAGAAACGAGGCAAGGATGACGAGGGCAATAGAGTCGACGGAGGTACCACAGTCATTTCGATAGAAGAGAGAGAAGGAGTTCCTCTCATCTATCAAGGACGACACAACGGCAAACCTTCTGGCTTAGATGGTCAGGAATACTCCGTTCGCTCTTCTACTCTAAGCCGTGGTTATACTAATTACTCTCCATGGGGCATCAGCGGCGCGACGAGCCTGCATAATGTCACTCCTCTGCATCGTAATTATAAGAGTGGTACAGAAGGCACCTTTACCGTCACGCTTGGCTGTGGAACCAAACGCATCTACAACTGCGTAAGAGCAAGATGCTGGAACCTATCGCAAGAAATCCGACCCAACGGAACCAAACTCTTCTATGACTATGACAAAGACACGTTGCGAAAAGTCTGGCTGACAGATGCGGAAGAAACAACACCCATCGCTTCGTACAGCGTCACACCTACCAACCGAGCTATCATTGTCGAAGGCAATAATGGCCAAACCATTCAGTACATTACGGATAAAAATAGGACCGGATATGAAGCCTTTTGGCGTCTCGTTCAAGTAGAAGCAGACCACCTTCCTAAAACTGAATACCGCTATATTGAAGACCGGGTTACGATTCCGACATTAGGAAAAGTGACTAGTATAACCCGTCCGGATGGCAGAGAAGTAGGCATCAAGTATCATGAAACAGGTCGTGTGCGTGCTTTATATCAACCTGATTCAGAAAAACCCTTGGCCACCTTTAGCTATGGCGGCAACTATTGCAAGGTCGTCGGAGCCTCGGACGAAATAACGCGATACATAATTAACCCGCAAAGACGCATTTCTCACATTCAACATTTCTCGCAGCTGAAGCTGCATCATCAGAGTAAATACTTTTGGGGTACTGACGGAAAATCCGCAGGCAACCTTGTGGCTAAAGCCCTCTGTGATGCCTCTGGAAAGGCTTTGAATAGTAAATATTTGATCTACGATGACTTCGGTAACATCACCCGTGAAACCCTTTTCGGCAATCTGACAGGACAAGGCACATCCGAATTTGCGTTGACTGCAAATGGAATACCAGAGGGCAACGTACAAGGGTATGCCACAGAACGTAGCTACCTCCCCGTATTCAATGTCATCACCGAAGAAAAAGGCGATGATGGCTCCTACACTAAGTATTGCTATAAAGAAGGCACCAATCTCCTAATTGCAAAACTACAAGGTCGCCCTCGACATATTGAGCGTGAATTTTTCGAGTACGACAAATTCGCCAATCAAATTCGTCATATTGTCGGTGATGGCAGTGGAAGTGATTCAGATGACCTCACAGATGTTTCTGTGCGCACCATAACCGAAATTGATCCTATCACCACGCCCCTTTCACCTGCTTTCGGCAAACCGCTAACCCGTTGGGAAAAATATTGCGAATGCGGATCTTGTCGAGAAATCCCGCTACGCACGATTCATTACCAATACAACGACCATGGCTATCCTATCCAAGAAGATCACCATGATGCCAAAGGCGCTCTTCGCTACTCCTTGCACCGTGTTTATGATGCCGCAGGTAGAGTCCTCGAAGAGACGAATCCTATAGGAGACAAAACAAAGCATGCGTATGATGCAAATGGCAATCGCATTCTCACCACGCTCGTGGAGCAGAAAATCTCGTTTGAATACCTCTATGACAAACGCAACCGCCTGATTAAAGAGACTGAAGTCCACCCAAATGCTCGCTACGAAACGACCCATTGTTATGATTTGAGCAATCGCAAAACCGCTACCGTAGATGCGTTTGGAAATGAAACACTCTACGAGCATAACCAGCTGGGTGAAATCACCTCGGTTACACATCCGCAGGTAAATAATATCCGCGGCATCGAGAAGTTTGACTACGACCTTGCAGGTAATAAAATCCTGGTTCAAGATGTGTTAGGAGGCATTACACGCACTACATATACCGCGCGTGGACAACCCATTTCGGTTACCTATCCAGATGGATCAGAAGAACACTATCTCTATGGTGGTAATGGCCTATTGACCCAACATACAGCGACCAACAAGGTCGTCACCACCCTCTATTACGACTCCTGTCAAAGACCCATTGTCAAGCAGATTGCTGGAGAGAATCTCAACTATTGTACCCGTGCCAAGTACAAAGGCACACGCATCATCAAAGAAGTCGATGCCAATGGCATAAAGACCAAGTACAACTATGATGGTGCAGGTCGCCTCATCGAAACAAGCAAAGGCGTTCAACGTACTACCCTTTCTTACGATACTTTGGGACGCAAATGCTGCTCTCTCGAACATATTGATGACACCACAGCTCGTGCCACCTGCTGGGAATATGACCTTCTAAACCGTATCACCGAAGAACGTGTCGAAGAATATTCGCTCATCACTAAACAATCATCGCTCATCTCTTCCAACAAATTTACCTATGACCAATGTGGTAACTGCTGCTTACACCTCTCAGAAACCAGTCAGGGCACTGCTAGAACACAGACCGATTACGATAGCCGCCATCGTCCCGTTCGTGTTACGGATGCTTTAGGGAATATCACTGTTACCGAATATGACGAAGACTTGACTCACGGCATTCTCACCACAACCGTGACGGACGCTTTAGGCAATCAAACCATCACCACGCAAAACTCTGTTGGTCAGGTTACAGAGCAGCTTCGCAAAGACATCTTGGGAATCACCCGTGCACGTAGTACATTCACCTATGATTTAGCTGGCCATAAGACTGGCCAATGCGACACAGCTATGGCACCCAACCTACCCGACCGCAAAATCGTCACGGAGTGGGTTTACGACGCCATGGGACGCGTAACGACACTAACCGAAGCTAAAGACACACCTGAGCAAAAAACCACTGCCTATGGCTTTAATTCACTTGGCCAGAAAGAGTCGATTTGCCTGCCCGATGGCACCATTCTTCTGCATATCTACGATGGCTTAGGTCGTCTGCAGCACTACTATGCCTCCGACAACTCCTTCGATTGCACCTACGAATACGATCTGAATAACAACGTGCTCAACGTGACAGATGCGCTCACACAAACCATGACCCAGCGTCTCTATGATGACAACAACCGCATGACCAGTGAGACGCTAGCCAATGGTCTTTCACTCAAATACTCGTACGACGCCTTGAATAGACCCCTTCAAGTTACGCTTCCAGATGCCACTCACATTACCTACACCTATACCGCAGGGCATCTCAAAACCGTATCTCGTAATGGCTATGAGCATCAGTACACTTCCTATGACCTCTCTGGAGTACTTCTCGAAGAGAATACTCCGATCGGCAAAATTTCTTATTCTTGGGATCTATTAAATCGCCCACGTACGATCGAATCTACCTACTTTAACGAAACCATCCCAGAAACTGGCTACGATGCCGTCGGCAACCTTCTCCACAAAAGTCGTCAAGACCCAGAGCGTCTCACACACTGCATGTATAGTTACGATTCCCTCTATCAACTCAAATCCGAAACGATCACTGGATTTGATGCACATGAATATACTTATGATTCTCTCTACAACCGACGCCTGCGCGACAATAAAGAGCACACAGTCAACCATCTGAACCAGTTGCTTCAACTCGAAGAAACGACCTACACCTATGACAAGCGCGGAAACCTTATTTCCGCAGATAGCCCTACAAGTCATTCTGAGTACACGTATGATGCGCTAGGCCGTCTTACTACTCTCTGTCGCAATGGCAATGAATACACCTACCAATACGACGCGTTTAATCGACGCATCGCCAAACACTCATCTCAAGCTACTGAACGCTATCTCTACATCGATCAAAACGAAGTTGGGATGGTCAATGAACAGGGAAAAATCGTACAACTGCGCATTTTAGGTCGTGGTAAGGGTGCTGAAATCGGCGCTGCAGTGGCTCTTGAGCTAGAGGATCGCATTTACATTCCGATTCATGACCATTGCGGTCACGTTTCTGCACTCATAGACCTACAAACCAAACAATTTGCCGAAGGCTATGTCTACAGCGCTTTTGGTGAGCAACAGCGTTATGGGTCTGGCACTACCAATCCGTGGCATTTTTCCAGCAAGCGCTACGATCCAGAAAGCGGCTGGGTTTATTTTGGACGACGTTATTATGACCCCGCAACAGGCCGTTGGACAACACCCGACCCCATCGGCTTCGCCGATGGACCCAACCTCTATGCCTACGTCAAAAACAGCCCCCTAACGCATTTCGATGCGTATGGATTGTACGAAACAGGATCAGGTCTCTACGATCTCCATCGATCGGAAAGGCAACAAGAAAAAAATAGAAACTCGAAGTCTGAGTACAAATCTAAAAACGTAGGGCAGTCAGCCTCGTATTCTACCAGACAATTGTTTGCAGAGGCGTACCAATCCTCCAAAACTGTTATTTGGAATATACTCAGCAATCCGCGCTTTCAAGGTACCATGCAAGCCATGGGCGGTTTCGCGGAAGCCGGTATTGGAGGTGTGCTTACCTACGGTAGTGGTGGTTTAGCAACCGCCGCTGGATGGACCATGATCGTTCACGGTCTGGATCAATTTACTGCGGGTATGCAAACAGCCATCACTGGTACTCCAAGGCGTGCTTTCTCGGCCGAACTACTGCAGAAAACTGGAATGTCTCCTGAAACAGCTGTTCTTACTAACGACTTTATTAGTTTGCTCGCAAGCATCGGCGGCACTGCCGCTACGCGAACAGGCACCTTAGTTACAGACGGGTGTAGTATCGGAAGGACAACTGTCGCGGTAAAAAGTGAAATAGTGCATACCTCACAAACCATGACCTCCGAGGCATATGAGGTTGCGAAAAGTGGAGGAAAACATGCAGGATTTTTAGAAAATAATTTACTTCGCTCGACTGAAGAACTTGAAAAAGGGGTTTTGAGCCTTGGAAAACAGATAACTATGCACAGGGAAAAGATTTCTTATCCGCCAAACTATCTCAACAATTGGCACCAGTTAGACGCGAGACAACAGAAAGCGTTGATTGAAAGGAAATGGCCTTCTGATATTCAACGATTGACGGAACAACAGGAAATTCTTCAATTTATTATAAACGATAAAAAATAGTTATCATCATGAAAATTGATAAATTCAAAAATTATATATATGATTTAGGGATCCTTATCAAAGAAAAAGCAAAAAATGCAAAGCATAATGTAGACAATCATCTACTTTCAAACGATAAAAACATCTACGATGTTGGCTATTTGATGGCCTATCACGAAATTGTTGACCTTATGAAGCAACAAGCCGAGGTCTTCCAAATTGAGCAAAAAGATATTGGGTTAGACGATGTAGATGTCGATTCTGACCTGCTTTGAGTGGAAGGGGCCAGAGCCAATGGTGCCATCTTTAGTCGAAAACGCCATAAAAAATGGATCTGCTACCCCTGGTAGATATCCTGGAACAACCCAATGTATAGACTATTCCAATAATCTACGAGTCTTGTTGGATTCAGAGACTGAGCGTGTAATTACTGTTATTCCGGGGGTCAGATGATTTCTAAATCAGATGATTTCTAAATCCGATGCACGTCAACTGAGGAAAATGAAGCTGCAACTTGCCGCCATCGTCCCGTTCGTGTTACGGATGCTTTAGGGAATATCACTGTTACCGAATATGACGAAGACTTGACTCACGGCATTCTCACCACAACCGTGACGGACGCTTTAGGCAATCAAACCATCACCACGCAAAACTCTGTTGGTCAGGTTACAGAGCAGCTTCGCAAAGACATCTTGGGAATCACCCGTGCACGTAGTACATTCACCTATGATTTAGCTGGCCATAAGACTGGCCAATGCGACACAGCCATGGCACCCAACCTACCCGACCGCAAAATCGTCACGGAGTGGGTTTACGGCGCCATGGGACGCGTAACGACACTAACCGAAGCTAAAGACACCTGAGCAAAAAACCACCGTCTATGGCTTTAATTCCCTCGGTCAAAAAGAGTCGATTTGCCTCCCTGATGGCACCATTCTCTTACACACTTACGATGGCTTAGGTCGTCTGCAGCGCTACTATGCCTCAGACAATTCCTTCGACTATACCTACGAGTACGATCTAAACAACAACGTGCTCAACGTGACAGATGCGCTCACACAAACCATGACCCAGCGTCTCTACGATGACAACAACCGACCAGTGAGACGCTAGCCAATGGTCTTTCACTCAAATACTCGTACGACGCCTTGAATAGACCCCTTCAAGTTACGCTTCCAGATGCGTCCAAAATAACCTACACCTATACCGCAGGACATCTCAAAACCGTATCTCGTAATAGCTATGAGCATCAGTATTCCTCTTATGATCTTTCAGGAGTACTTCTTGAGGAAGTTACTCCAATTGGCAAAATTTTTTATTCTTGGGATCTATTAAATCGCCCATGCACGATCGAATCTACCTACTTTAGTGAAACCATTCCAGAAACTGGCTACGATGCCGTCGGCAACCTTCTCCACAAAAGTCGTCAAGACCCAGAGCGTCTCACACACTGCATGTATAGTTACGATTCCCTCTATCAACTCAAATCCGAAACGATCACTGGATTTGATGCACATGAATATACTTATGATTCTCTCTACAACCGACGCCTGCGCGACAATAAAGAGTACACAGTCAACCATCTGAACCAGTTGCTTCAACTCGAAGAAACGACCTACACCTATGACAAGCGCGGAAACCTTATTTCCGAAGATAGCCCTACAAGTCATTCTGAGTACACGTATGATGCGCTAGGGCGCCTCACCTCACTCACTCATAATGGCAACCAATACACCTACCAATACGACGCGTTTAATCGACGCATCGCCAAACACTCATCTCAAGCTACTGAACGCTATCTCTACATCGATCAAAACGAAGTTGGGATGGTCAATGAACAGGGAAAAATCGTACAACTGCGCATTTTAGGTCGTGGTAAGGGTGCTGAGATCGGTGCTGCAGTGGCTCTTGAGTTAGATGATCGCATTTACATTCCGATTCATGATTATTGCGGTCACGTTTCTGTACTCATAGACCTACAAGCCAAACAATTTGCCGAAGGCTATGTCTACAGCGCTTTTGGTGAGCAACAGCGTTACGGGTCTGGCACCACAAACCCTTGGCATTTTTCCAGCAAGCGCTACGATCCAGAAAGTGGCTGGGTCTATTTTGGCCGACGTTATTATGACCCCGCAACAGGTCGTTGGACAACACCCGACCCCATCGGCTTCGCCGATGGACCCAACCTCTATGCCTACGTCAAAAACAGCCCCCTAACGCATTTCGATGCGTATGGATTGTACGAAACAGGATCAGGTCTCTGCGATCTCCATCGATCGGAAAGGCAACAAGAAAAAAATAGAAACTCGAAGTCTGAGTACAAATCTAAAAACGTAGGGCAGTCAGCCTCGTATTCTACCAGACAATTGTTTGCAGAGGCGTACCAATCCTCCAAAACTGTTATTTGGAATATACTCAGCAATCCGCGCTTTCAAGGTACCATGCAAGCCATGGGCGGTTTCGCGGAAGCCGGTGTTGGAAGTGTGCTTACCTACGGTAGTGGTGGTTTAGCAACCGCCGCTGGATGGACCATGATCGCTCACGGTCTGGATCAATTTACTGCGGGTATGCAAACAGCCATTACTGGTACTCCAAGACGTGCTTTCTCGGCCGAACAACTGCAAAAAACTGGAATGTCTCCTGAAACAGCTGTTCTTACTAACGACTTTATTAGTTTGCTCGCAAGCATTGGCGGCACTGCCGTTTTTGGCGGGACTAATGCAGGCAAGGCCACCTCTAATATTCTGGTAGCTGAATCTGCAAATGAATCAAAAATAGCCGGGATTAGCCAACAATCCCCCAAAGCCGGACACTCTGGAAATCTTGCATCTTCGGATCAACAACAATTCTTAAAAGTTCAAAATGCGAAAGAGATAATAAAATCTTACTTAGGTGAAGAAACAAAAATGATTACTAATAAAGCTGGTGACTCAATATTTCTGTCTGAAGACAGCATGCGACGAGTGAGATTTGACTTTCTCAGACCTAACCCGCACAATAACCCGCATATGCACGTGGAAGAGTACATAGAAGGAACTTGGAAAGGAGTTGGGCAAGTATACCCCGTTGATGTTCCACACAATTGAATAAGGAAGAATAATGCGAATTTTAGATGACGAGTTTGATAAAAAATTGGATAGCGTAATGTTACTTTTAACAAGGGGTGAAATGCGACAATTGATTGGCTATGCTGAACAACTTCTTGAAGATCCCAACTGCGACCACGTCCATCTTTCCGATGAAGATTATAAAAAAGAAGTAACCCTATGCATTTATGACCCGTCAACCATCCAAAACTTCGATGCCCGAACACAAAAGTTAATTCTAAAGGATGAGTGAAGGAGGCTTGAAGTCGATTATGAAAGGGGGCCGGAGATGCGACGTTACTATGACCCTGCAACAGGCATACGCATCAGGCTAAGATAGCTTTTTGATGCTTATATAATTGATAACAACTCCGAGGGTTTCACTGTTGTAACAACCTTATTATCAATCATATATTCATCAAAAAACCTCTTAGCCTGATGCGTATGCCTGCAATAGGTCGTTGGACCCACCCGATCCCATCGGTTTCGCTGATGGTCCTAATCTCTACGCCAGGGTATGATCTCAAGCCAATTTCGACTATCTGCATCTGAAGTATTATCTGCAGGAGAAAAATTTTTAGGGATCGGTTATAAGGAAATCGGCAAAAAAGGAAGTGGAGTGTTTAGAAGCCAGGATGGTTTAAGACAGTTTCGGATTGATACCCAATCATTGTTAGCGAGCACAGACCTTGGAAGCCACATGTGCACTACGAAATTTTTAATCTTGGCGAAAAATTTCCTTACATTAACAATCATGTGCTGCTTGTAGATTAATGGACGACTTAAAATTAAACACATTTGGCGTAATATTAGAAGGCGAATTTAATAGCTGGTGCGTATTTATAGAAGACGATTCAAAAAATACAGGTGGTTACCTAATCTTGCTAAGCCCTTCACTCTCAAAAGAAAATCCGATGGGATTTGATGTGTGGGTAGAAAATATCCAGGATGTTCAGCAATGTGTAACCGAAAAAAAATGGAAAATTAAATGGCTAACGAACCCCGATTCTAAGAAGTTGGGCTAAAAGTAGGGGGTGGATTAAGAAGCCTAATCCGAATACCTTCGGGGGACCAGAAAGGTGGGGAGTAGTACAGAATAATAAATTTTAATGGCAGCTTCGAATAAAACCAGAAGCTAGTATCAGAGAGGGATTGCAAGAAGGGAGTAACTTTCCGAGATTTGATGCGAGAAGACCTTCTGATGTTTCTGGTTAGATCTACATCAATCCGTTTAGTGGACAAATAGGAAATAAAAGCGTCGATGCACATCTGCCTCTTGAATCTAATTATTAATTATTAATGGAAAAATTGAGATGAAAGATAGAGTTCAGTTGTTAATCGACATCTTACTAGACAAAACCGCACGCGAAGATGAAAGAGAAGATGCTGCAATGGATCTGAGCAAATATGCCGATAAAAGAGTGCTGAACGCTTTATTGCAAATTGCTTCAGATACTAAGGAGGATAATTCTTTTTTAACGGGAGACTGTGCCGAGTCTTTTGGAGAAATATGTGTTAGAATGCATTGGTTCGATCCTATGGAATTTAAAAAGCTCATTCCTTTTGCTCAAAAAATTGTTTTTCATCAAATTATGGCTTCAAAACCTGAGCTTATCAATCCAATGTTAAGAGAAGAATTGCTTGATCTCTATCCACTACAATGAAGAGAGTCATCGAAGATATCGAAGCCAATCCTGCGCCTTTCATCGAATCGCACATCGCAGCTCTATGCCTGCTCATCCTGTTCCTAAATCATCTGATCTGCAAGTACTCATTTGCGCGATGAGCCCAAAAAATACGAGAACTTGAAATTCTGGATGGAGAATCTTACAATCTCGTTTCTTTGAAGGATACTGAGGCGATCACACTATACGATGGACGTGATTCATAAATATGGATTCTTTCTTTATGAGGGTACGTTGGCAGCTTCTGCCGCTATCAGAGGCTCCGAAGGAACAGACTGAACAATAGGCCCAGAAGGCTCGGTAGCAGGATCATCCAAACTCAAAATGACTCGCGCACGCGTCAAAGCCTGATCCATGCTGGCGCTAGAAGATTTCCAGTTATGAATAAAGAAATTCTCAGGGCCAATTTCTTGAATAACACCCGAATTCAACATCACACTCCACGGACCTTCCGGAATGCTGCAAATGATGAGGTGCATTTTATGCCCTCTGAGATATCTGTGAAGATGTAGCAGCGCAATGCACGTTGTCGCGTCAATATCGCGAGCATGCTTCAAACGCAGAATAATCACTCGTAAATGCTCGTTGCGATCGGCCAACGCCTTCAACGTACTCTGAAACAGATCCGCAGCGCCAAAAAACAACTCGCCATAAACGTTAATAACGCGAATGCCAGTCTCGCGTGACTGATCCAAAGCCGCGTCGCGCGAGGCATATTCGAATAACTGTGGATGCGACGCTTTATTTAAATAGAAAATAACCGAGAGCACGATTCCAATGTAAAACGCAATATCAACACTGAAGAAAAAGCAGGAAATGACCGTCATGACCAAAACAAAGGCATCCGATCGCGTAGCTCTAATGCACATCATCACATAGCGCATATTCACCAAACCCGTAGCCGTGATGAAAGAAAGAGCCGCTAACGCCGAAAGAGGAATAAACCTGATGAAATACCCCAACGCAAAAACAATCAAAAAGACCACCCCAGCACTAAAAACCGCAGCAAAACGCGTCTTCCCGCCCGACTGATAGTTCAGCAAACTTCGTGACGGACTCCCCGCCCCAGGCATAGCCCCAAACAAGGAAGCCAGCAGATTCCCAAGCCCTAAACCAAAAATCTCCTGATTGATCGCTAAGGTCTGACCCGACTCCGCCGCGATAGACTTACTTACCGCACTGCTCTCTAACACACCCAAAAGCGCAATCGCAAACGCAATCGTGATCAACTTGCTCAAAATCATCGGCTCTAAACCCGGCCACTCCATCACCGGAAGCAGACCAAAAATCTTGCCCTCCATCCCGACCAACCGAATCTTCGCTACATACTCCTCAGCATAAGGATCAAGCATGTCCGGCCAAGGATACGCAGAAACAGCAAGAAAATAGACCGCTCCACCCGCAACCACCAACATCACCGCAGCCGCAGAATTCGGCCAACCCACCTTCTTCATCCCAATCAAAAAGACCAAACAAGTCAGCCCAATCCAAATCGTCGGCCAATGATACAAATCAGGATTCTGAATGATGTACAAAACTTTATGATAAAGGGACATGAACCCAGGCGGCAGCTCCATCCCGAGAAAAGTAAACATCTGACTCACAACCAACGCCACTGCCGTGCCAGTCATATACCCAACCACCACAGCTTGACTCACAAACTGAGTCAGGCGACCAAGCTTAAACACCGCTGACAATACCTGGAAAACACCCACCATCAACGTAAGCTGCGCCAAAACCTGCACCGCTAATATGTCGCGCGCAGGTCCCCCCACATCTCGGTAAAATGTATATAAAATCTCAGCTGTTCCAGCCTGAACCAAAATCGCAATCGCATTCGTCGGCCCCACAACCAAGTGCCGTGAAGAACCTAATAACGCCGCAACAAGACCCCCAAATACCGCTGAAAACAAACCACACGTCAACGGCAACCCCGCCAATACGGAATACGCCATCGCCTGCGGAATCGTCATCAACGCCACCGTAAGACCAGCAACCAAATCCAGGTACAGCTTCTTAAAAGAATAACCCTTAAGATCTTCCTTCAATGGAGCAAAAGAAATGTGTTCGCTAGGCGAAATTGACTGCATCGAGAATCACATTGTTTTGGGTATCAGAACCTTAGCATTGCCTGTTTAGAGATTTTCTTCAAGTTAAATCACGTTTATGTTAGGCTACTTCACATGAAATCACAAAAAACTTCACTGCCTCGAGTAGCCATCGTAGGACGCCCCAATGTAGGCAAGTCCGCACTCTTCAATCGCATCTGTAAAAAACGGATCGCCATCGTAGACGAAGCCGAAGGCATTACTCGCGACCGCCTCTACGCCGAAGCCGATTTTTTTGGTAAACCCTTTCAGATTATCGACACCGGCGGCATTGACCACCACTCGATTGAAGCCTACCAAGAAGAAATCCGCAATCAGGCCGCCATTGCCATTCAGGAAGCCGACTCCATCATCATGGTCGTCGACGCCACCATAGGCATCACACCGCTAGATCAAGAACTCGCCCAGCGCCTGCACAGAACCAAAAAACCCATCTGCTTGGCAGTAAATAAAGTCGATTCCCATACAAACGAATCCATTAAATACGAGTTCACAGGCTTAGGCATCTCACGAATGGTCTCCGTCTCAGCCGCTCAAGGCTGGCATATCGCCGAACTACTAGAGATCGCCCTCACAGACATCACTGAACCGCCAAAAGAAATTCACGAAGAATCCATCCGCGTAGCCATCGTCGGTAAACCCAACGTAGGTAAATCCTCGCTGCTCAACTACGTCTTAGGCGAAGACAGAGCCATCGTCAGCCCCGTTCCCGGCACCACACGCGACAGCATCGACGCCGTCGTCGAGCAAAATGGCCACTTCTTCACCTTCATCGATACCGCAGGAATCCGTCGTAAGCGCGCTGAACACGAAGTCGTAGATAAGTTCGCTTCCATCCGTACCGAACGCGCCATCGCACGCTCCGATGTTTGTGTGCTGCTCATCGACGCAACTGAAGGCGTAACCAGCCAAGATAAAAAAATCGCCAACCTCATCCATGAACTAAAAAAAGGCTGCGTCATCCTCGTAAACAAATGGGACCTCGTGAAAGGCATCCTAATGGAACATTGCCTCCGAGGCATACGCGAAGAAATGCCATTCCTCGCACACTGCCCCATCCATGTGATATCAGCCGTCTCAGGACGTAACGTGGAAAAGATTTTTGCCACCGTGCAAGAAGTCTACACAAACCTCCACACACGAATCACCACACACACACTAAACAAATTCGTCGAAGCCGCCGTCATGCGCAACCACCCCGCCATGATTAAAGGCAAAAGACTACGCATCTATTACATGACGCAGGTTTCTGTAGAGCCACCTCAATTCGTGCTCTTTGTCAATAAACCAGAACTCATGAACCCCTCCTACCTACGTTATCTAATGAATCAGTTCCGCGAACATTTCGGTCTAGTCGGAGCACCCATCTACTTCTATCTGAAAGGCAAAAAAGTGCGAGAACGCTCTGGAATGCCCACACCCAAACAGCAAGAAGTCTGGAGAAGGCAAGTAGAAGAAGGTCTAGATGATGATGGCTACGAAGCATTTGATGATGACGATAAACTTTAGTTGATTTTTAATTAACTAAGTTTTAATCTTTACTTGTTTTGTTATTTGTTGGTAGGAAGTCTGATCGTGATTGTTGTAGATCCTAATTTTAGAATTGAAGCTGAATATACTTTAACTGATGACGTTAAACCCATCTCTGAAACCAATCAGCGTATCTACACGATTAAAAACGAAACCATGTGGAAAGGGACCACTTCAACAGAAGCCCTTTGGCGTTTTCTCCAGCGCGGATCAGACGTCAACGTCGTCGTATTAGACCGCCTCACCCCTCTCACAGTCGCCATCGCACTTAATGACAGAGACGCCATAAACGAACTACTAGCCAAAGGCGCGGATGTCAATATGGTTGTGAACGGAATCAACCCAAGTCTTTATGCCGCTGTAAAATTTGGCAATCTAGAGATCCTTCGCCTATTGAAAGAAAATAATCTAAACATAGATTCGATGCTTAATCCCATCCCTAACCATGGCTCTGTGCTGCATCTCGCAGCAACCGAAGGGCACCTCCCCGTGATGAGAGAACTAGTATCCTGGGGATTCAACATAAATGAACAAGATCATCTCGGCAATACACCTCTGCATTATCTAGCGAATAGCAAACCCGAAGCCATCAAGGAATTTGTCGCGCTCGGTGGCGATCTCTCCATATGCAACAAAGAAGAATTTACACCAGGTGATAAACCCTTGTCAGGTTTTCGAGGACTTTTAATTTGCATGATGACCGCTATTGGAATCGTAGGCATAGTCGCCCTATTTGGCTCTATCGGCGCACGTAGATAGCAGAATTTGCAGAATCGCAAGCGGTATTCTATCCACAACTACTTTTAAAGCCACTTTATGTTTTTTTCGACGCCAAGGCGCGAAGGTTCGCAAAGACGGTTCTTTACAAACAAACTAATTTCAATTTTTTTAAAGTTTTATGTCTTTTAGACTATCTTTGCGAGCCTTCGCGTCTTTGCGCCTTTGCGTCGAAAAAAAACATAAAGTGGCTTCAAGAGTACTTGTGGATAGTATATATAATCCTCTTTATCCTGCCGCCAAAGGCGATCCTGCAAATCCTGTTAAGAAAAAGAAAGTTATCTTGCTCGAAGGACCTGTAAACTTTAAACAAACATTTATCAGCAAAAATTCCGCCCGGAACGGCAATCACTGTTCCGTTGCGTCATCGTCTTGATCATGTTCGTGATCACCCTCTCCATCCCCATCGCCACTGTTTTCACTGGTCTCCTGAATCTCTTGCAGCAGTTCCATCAGTTCTTGTCGATTAAGCCGCTTCACAATATCTTCAGGATCAGCAGCGACTACCTCTTCCATTAAACGACCTTTCTTCATGATCAGCTCGTCGATACGCTCTTCAAACGTGCCTTTAGTCACCAGTTTGAAAACTTGCACCCCGCGAGTTTGTCCGATACGGTGAACACGGTCAGTAGCTTGATTTTCGCGTGCTGCATTCCACCAACGGTCGTAATGAATCACAACGCTGCCGGCTGTGAGATCAACGCCCAGACCGACCGCTTGCAACGAACCGAGGAATACCTCACAGCGAGCTTCATGATTAAACCGACGAATTTCCCCCGCTCGGTCCATCGTAGCACCCCGTACTGAGGCATAACCGATTCCTTGATCCTTCAGATAAGCCTCAAACAAATCAAGCATAGCCAAATATTGACTGAACACGACAACCTTTTGTCCGCTATCTCTCGCTTCTCTCAACAACTCGACGAAAAGATCCCATTTGCCCGAATGATGTTTTTGGTAGTTGACTACATCTTTAAGAAACGCCGCAGGATGGTTACAGATCTGTTTCAGTTGCGACAAAACAGCGAAAATATGTACATACGGCACCGCTTTAGTGGAGTCCGCCAGATCATCCAAAAGACGCCGACGCGATCGTTGCAGCACCTCGTTATACAATCCTTGCTGCTCGCTGCTCAAACCACAGTGGAAAATCTCCTCCGTCTTCTCAGGTAGATCTCGAAGCACCTCTCCCTTCTTCCTGCGCAATACAAACGGCTTGATCAAACGCGTCAACATCTCGCGCTTAGACGCATCTTGCTCCTTCTCAATCGGACGTAAAAAGAACTCACGATAACGCTTCTCCGGAGGCATATAACCCGGCAACACAAGATCAAACAACGACTTCAGCTCAAGCAGATGATTCTCAATCGGTGTACCCGTCAACCCTATCCGCATTGTCGCCTTGACTTCCCTCAAACAATGGTGCAGACGACTTGTGTGGTTTTTTGCGACTTGAATTTCATCATAGATGACCAGATCAAAACTAAGCTTTTTGAGCTTTTCAACATCACGCCTCCAAATGCCATAAGAGGTAAGAAACACCTGCGTTGCATTTCGATAGTCAGACAGCTGCCGCTCCACACCATGATACGTAAACACCGTCCAGCCCGGAAGATAAGCCTGAATCTTCTCTTCCCAATGGTACAACACAGACGTAGGGCAAATCACAAGCACCCTTGCCAAATCACCGCGATTCGCCAATGCCGCCATCAACGCCATAGCTTGGTGCGTCTTACCCAAACCCATGTCGTCGCACAACATACCAGAGAGGCCGTTCTCATAGAGATGCCATAACCAACTCACACCAGAAATCTGATACGGACGCAAGGTACTCGTCAACCCAGAAATATCCGGAGGAACATCTTCCTTAAAATCTAACAGACTATGCAGCCTGTGACGTACCTCAGAGCCATGATGGTCGCGCTTCTGCGTCGCCTCCACCTGCCCCATCGCCTGCAAACGCGCCACATCCAATAACGTAATGAGAAAACGACTCTCCTTAACATCCACACGATCCGAAGGAATCGACGAAAGCCAATGAAACTTCTCCTCAGTCAAATCTAAAAGACCCACATCCGAAAAAAGAAATCTCTTCTTTTTATTAATATGCGTCCATATAGGCCCCAGAGGAATGTTCCCGCGTTCCGTGTGACAATGCATCGCGACAGAATACCACCCACGCCCTAAATCCAAACGCTGCTCAATCTCATCCATCACCAATTGAATCGTATGCGGACGCTGCACCCTAGGATCGATTTCATGTGAATACTTTTTGAGCAGCTCAATCTCGACATTCAAAAATTCAGCCAAATCATCTTTCTTAACCGTAACTGGCAACCGATAGGACTCTGGTAACTGCTTCTCTGGCAGAAGATGATAAAAACCCGCACCATCCACATAGACCATATCGTCAAAAAAGAGGATCTCTTTATCTACGTACAGTTTTGTCGATTCATAAATCGGAACAACATGCACCCGCTCTTTCGCATCCAACTCCACACGAATAAACGCACGAGCCACCGGACACGTATCGCTAAAAAAACCAGGAACCAACTCTAACTCATCCTGGTGCTTGCGGATAAAGCTAGAAATCTCCGGAGGAGGAATCACCACGCCCGCACGCACAGGAGAACGGAAAACAGCCCCTAGTTTAGGATAAAAACCCTGCCCAGACACATATACCCAACGACCAAAATCTTTTTGCTGCGACACCGTGTCATCAGGTCGATTTCGATTGGAAAAAATCAGCCGATGCTGCTGGTCAAGATGAAACGCAAGCTGTGCCTCTATCGCCGTTAAATGCGGAGAAAACCCCTCCAACGTACCCAGCCACAACTGATGGCGCGTGACAAAGTCCCCCACATCCGGCGGATGAATAATCGCCGACAATGACGGAAAACGCCGGCTTAAAGTTCTGTAAAAACCATCATCCTCAATATACACCCAATCGCCAAAGTCTCGCGAAAAATCCCTCTGCAAATCTCCGACTTCAAACGCATACGCAGCCACCTGCAAATTCCAATGCTCGTCAAACGAAAGATGGTACGACAACTCAATCGCCTCCGGATGCAATACAGCACCCTTGAGACGCTTATGAACCATCTGGAAATGATCGCGGAACAACTCACTAATCTGTGCACCCTGCAACTTCGATTGCGAAAGCAACGAACCCTTACCATGACGATAAAAACCATCGCCCAGCAAATACGTCCATGCCCCTATCTTGTGTGACTGCCGACCCTCCGCCCGCCGCTCCAACTCGCGCTCGTTCGAATGCAGCACCGTCTCATCCAGATGCAACTCTACCGTGCCCGACTCTTTGTCGTACGTGAGACTCTTGATCACCTCGTCCCGCACATCCTTCACAACCAATGGAGAACGCACCGTGGCCAAGGACGAAATCAGACCAGCTAAATTCGGCTCGCTTAGATAAAAGAAAAGCTCCGCATCAGGAAAAACCACACGCATCGCATTCGGAATCCCTTCAGCAGAATTGTCGAACGCAATCGAATACGGAACATCCGTATCCTGTTGCAGAAACAACCACTTAGCAATATCGTACCAAGCCGATAAACGAAAGGAAAGCTGCGGGCTTAGCGTTCCAGACTCATACTCAGCCAACTCTTCTTGCGAAAGATTCGAAAACTTTAACGAAGTCTCCTCCGTCTCTTTCGGACGCTCCTCCGTCATCTCCAACAACTTTTCCGCACATTCAGAAGTCGTTGCCTGAATTCGCATCAACAACTTCCCAGACCTCGAACAGAACTCGCATATACTCTCAGACGGCCACTTAAAGGCATTCGGATTGTATTCCGACTCCTCTGCAAAAATCTTGCAAAGCTGCACCCACAACGACTTCTCAAAACGACGATGCAGCGGCTCAGGCTGTGTGACACGCACATAACCCGTTGCCACATGAATGCAACCCCCATGCTGATCGAAATGATCGCACTCGCAAAAAAAGTCCTTCGCGACACCGCGATCATCCAACTGGATAAACGCCCACGCCTCCGAATCCTCGTCCGCATCAACGAGAACCTGGTAGGTCGAACCGGAAAAATCCATGTCTCGCACAGCAGAAGACTTTACAAGCTGCTGCGCACGAGCATGATAAGGAGCTAATGGCTTTGGAAATCTATGCATATTCGGGTAGTGTACCACAGACGCGGCACTCTTACACTCCAAATTTACGAATCTAAAGTGAATGGTTCGCCTGTGGCGAATGTGATTCCTTGAACATCTTTTAACGACCACCTACCACCGCTATGTTCAAGCTGAATCGTTGCCGTATTTCGACTTTTAAGCAACTCTATAGGACATTCGAATCCCCCTATTTGCAGAAGTATACTCAACATCAAACCGCCATGAGAGACAATCAGCACCGACTCCCCAGCGTGCTGCATCGCCAATTCATCAAAGCAGTGAAACACCCTCTGATGCAGATCTTGACTATTTTCCACGCCACCTCTTTCCGGAAGTGGACACGCAAACAAATCATCCCGCAGGCGCCCCTCCCAAGGACCAAACTGCCGCTCACGCAGCCTTGTGTCTGACTGTACCGGCAACGCATGCGGACGCGCCAAAATAGTCGCAGTCTCAAATGCACGAGACAAATCCGACGAATAACAAGCCACGAAACGCGTTGTCTGCAACTTTTCCGCTAACGTTAACGCTTCTGATTTTCCCGTATCGTTTAATGGTATATCCGTATGCCCCTGAATGCGCTTCTGCACATTCCAATCAGTCTGACCATGGCGGACAATCAATAAAGTAGTAGATGACATGAAAGAACCCGCGGTAAAAATCGGCTCCAATATAGGACAAAACCATGTTTTAACGAAAGAACATCCCAATCCAACTTCCGTTCCTACCGACCCTGTCGACAACCACGAAGCAAAATTGAAATTTTAAAAAAATATGTAAAATTTTCTTGACGATTATGCTTTATTTTTTTAATTTGCATGCCGCCAGTGTGGCAAACACATCAAATACATAAACACATCAAACACATCAAAAATAAGGAACGTATAAATGTCAAATGCACTAGCAGTAGCAAGAAATTTACCAGTACAAATGTTTAATACAATTTCCAAATACAAAACACTCGAATATACAGTAGTAATTGTAGTAGCATTAGCTATATGCAAAACTATTCAATTGGCTTATCGAGCCTACCAAGATCGGAACCCTTTGAACCAAATTCCAGCGGAATTCCGCGGAGTCGTGCAGAGACACGGGTACGCGAAATGGAATAGTAGAAAAGACCCAAACATAAACCAAATGGAGAAACCGCTATTAGTAAGCTATACCGATCGTCTTCCAAAATTATTCGTTAAAGTAGTAGCGACGACGAGGGAAGATACAGAGGGTGTTCAAGAGCTTACCGAATCAATAGCTAAATTTATGTTCGTCGACGGTATCTGCTTTTCTGTCAACTCTCATGGTGAAAGCGAAAGAATGTTTGATACACAGATTCAAAAAGATAGAGTTGACCTCATCAGCGTAGATGATAAAAAAGTAAGCCGAAAGATAACCAAAAGCGGCGTGAATAAAGAGGATACTGCAAGCAAGGAAAACCTATTACAACTTCTGGACAGAAAAGCTGCGGTTTTCGGTGGCCAACGCATAACAATGTCTGACTATAAGGCGTAGACATAGATCCGATCAGTCTTAATCAAAGCGCAGGCTAGATTTTTTCTGTCTGCGCTTTTTGCATCATCCATTTAGATTACTTCAACCCCTTGTTGTTTGACTTTTAGGCAGCCTTATGTTCATCAATCGTTCATTTTTCTCACCCCGATCATCATCTCTACGTGATAGTAACATTTTATATTTTTCTCTTTACATATATGCTCAGCAAATGCACACTTCACGCGATGTCAATTCGGCCGGATTCGGTTTGTTTCGTGTCTGACTTTGTATTCATTTGATATTCAGTATAATTTAGTTTCTTAGACCCTAGAAATTTCCCTGATATGCAGGTTGATAGTCGTGTAGCTGTTCCAGAAGTTCAAGTTTTGGAACATGATCAAAGATATAATTTTCGATGCTGCATTTGCAGAAAACTGTCTGGACACAGAGAAAAGGAAATCAGTGATCTGATTGCCGATGATGAGTGTTCGTTAGTTTGGGAGCGGTTTGATCATGAAGTTCGCGATGCAGAAGTCCATTTTATTGTGTCAGAGGAGCGGCTTTTTTTTCGTTATCTTGATGACAAATATTACAGCTTGACTTGTGATGGACCTCAGTTCGGTGCTAGCCTGCGTAAAATTATCGATAAATTTTCTATTAAAAAAATTTACATCGAAGGACGAGCGTCAGACGGATCAACAGTTACTTCTCAGATAAAAGTGGATCTGTTCCGGGACATATTGGCTAGGCGTGACATCACCTTAAATGAACTTAGGGCATTGGTCCGGTATCATCAGTCATTGAGGCTAAAATCTGGAATGGCATTTGTAGGTAAACTGTTACATTTTGCTAGCGCCCATATTCTAACATTTGGAGTGCTGGCTTGCTCCTATATTTTCCGGCGAACATTGATCGCTCGTGTGCTTACTGTTGTAGTTGTTGCATTGCCTATACTCTATCAGTTTAACAAACTGCTACTCGACTCTGGGTATGATATTAAAGGCTGGCTCAACCGAAGACTTAAGCAGATCGCAGCCATAATGCCACGTTCGGTAAAAACAGCCTTCAATTCATTGGGGATTGCGTTTAGAAAAATCCTTAATTTTGTATTCCCTCCTTTCATAGTCCTCGGTCTCTATCATATTCCCAAACGGATTGCCGCACGATTAAAGCCGGTTGCATCCGTTGCCTTGAATTACATTCTTGAAAAGGCTGAGCTATATCCTCAAACCACCATTGCTGGTTTGCTCATAGTCACAGCTCTTGTTGCAGAAGTAGCGTTAAAAAAAATGAACGAAGAACAAGATAAGCTCAAAGAGTCTCAGACGGAACTGAAACAGCTGCTTGTGGATACATGTTATGATTGTCGGTAGACTGTGGCGTCGAGGGGATGGTAGGGGATAGATTCCAATTGCGCAGGCATTGTCGGTGTCAAGATCGGCAATACCGATCCTCATAGAGGATGTAGCCACTTCTATCCAAATAGATGCCAACCGTTAACAGAGACCTTCTACGAGGGTGGTCTTCCTGTCGCAACAACCTTACTAGATCAATTTTTGTTGTGTACAGAGATGTTAGCCTGATGCGTATACCTGTTTATTCCATACGCATCAAGCTAAGATAAGTTTTTGATGTTTATATAATTGATAACAAGTTCGTTGCGAAAGGAAAACCCTCGTAGAGGGTTTCTGAATGTAGCCCACCCCATGTTCAGAGTAGGTATCGCGTATGTGCTTGAAATTTAACGATTTGAAAAAAATCAGATCACTTTTTCGACACTACATCTTTTCGAATCAGTGTTTTCTCTGCCTTCATCGGTTTTAGTGGTAATCCTAAAGCCCCATAGATTAATCGTTGATCGTTATCTACTTCACTTACTTGCTTCAGGTACAATGTCGATCCTTCTTCTGTCTCCATCGATGTACTGACTAATGTGTGACCCGACAGCTTTTGCCTAATCGTCTCCCAGCTGTCCTCTATACCACTTTCTTTGAGCTTCTTTCGTATTGTGGCTATTAAATGATAGGCAAGAATCGAAATAAAAATATGCCCATCTATTCGGTCTTCACGCTTATGCCAATTCGGTCTCAAGCCTGCTTCAGACTTAAGACAGCGAAAAAAAGATTCAGCCTCATTGAGCATTACATAAATCTGCCAGAGTCTGTCGGCTTCTAAATCTTTTATGTTTGTCCTAAGAGTATAGGTCCCGCTATAGCTTCTTTCAATTTTTGCCTCGTCATACTTCCAATCGATGTCTTCGGCTACTTCTCCATCTGAGCTTATCACGTTAATTGCATAATGCTGGGCAAGTCGAGGATACTTTTCCTTCAGACGACCTATTTTTTGATGAATTTTATCTACTGTCTTGACTCTTCTAGGCTTTGAAAGGCCTTCTCTGAGGTATATTAATGAGCTTTCAAGCAAGGTCACTGTGCGCTCTTTAATGTCCTGTTCTTTCTTTACTCTAGCCTGAGAATAGCATTTAAGAAAGCTATCTCCTGTCTGCTCATCATGGACAAGCGAAGCGGTAACTAGTTGATTTCCGGTTTCTCTAATAATTGTATCGCTACATTCTTCTCGAGGTGGTCTGTCCTTCTTTTTCATCATCACGATGTAATAGTATCCGTGTGATTTTAGCCATTCGACGTTATCTTTTGTGGCGATACCTGAATCAAGAACTATAACTGGACTTTGTTTTGAAGGTGATCTGTCTAGAGAGGATATCATTTGTTGGAGGGTTGCGCTCTCACTAACGTTACCTTCAAAAATTTCACTGTGCTTAGGAAAACCCTCTGAGTCTATAACCACACCTACAGCTATTAGAGGGCAATCTGCACGCATTTCTTTGGACTTGCCTCTTTTGACTTTACTGTGTGCACTACACTTTCCTTCAAAAAAAGTATTAGTGATATCGTACAGAATAATTGCTTCTTTTAGGTTAAATAGAGACTCTTCCGTTTTCTTGAGATGCTTTTCAATGACCTTTTTAAAGCTAAACAAATGATCAGAGATTAAATACAAGCTATCCAATGATAATTTAGAAAAACTGATTTTTAGTAGGCTATCTAAAGCGCTACGAGATTGCACATATCTGTAAAGCGAGCGTTCACTAGATGGGTGGATGGCTCGCCCAATAATAGAAGCTGCAGCAGCAGCTCTTTGTTTTTCAGAGAATTTTAGTCGTTTAAAAAGATCATCAAAGCCCAGGTCACAATAAGCGGAATAGGCGACATACTCACAGCCGATAGACCTAACACTAGTGTGACGTATACTATTGATGTTAATGGTATGGCAGTCAGATTCGTCAGACTCGGTTTGTTGAACCGTCTGAATGCGATCTCGCAGCAATAATTGGGCAAAATGCTGGGCTAAATTTTCAATATGTGGAGGAGCGAGGAATAAAGTTTTTTCCCCTTTTACAATCTCTTCAATGCGATTGGCGAGTTCCTTGCGTTCACTAGGCGAAAGCGTTACATCAGAACCGATGGTCAAAAGTATTTTTTGCCTAGGCCCATTAACGGTTCGAAACGCCTCTACAAGCTGGTATGAGAGGTACTTCTTGTTTGTTTTTTTATCGATTTTGATGGTTTCGCGTATAAACATGACAGCAGTATAAATTTTTAGCATAAAAAAAGAAATATAAAAAAACACAAATTCTGACACTACAAAGCTATTTTAGAAAATCAAGACGTATTCTCCCAGGGATCATGCGAATTTTAAAATTATCATTATGTTAAAAAAGACGTTTTGGTCCGATTATTCTCTGAACATGGGCCACCGTGAACCTGCGAGCGGAGCGAAGACAGGTGTAACGGTGGGGATATGGGCAAAACAAAGCTCGCACTCTCGAACGAGAGTGCCTCAACCCGTTGATTTAAAATCTCTTGAGGCACGCCTTTTGGGGTGCAATAGGTTTTCGGCCCATATTCCCACCGTTACGCCTGTCTTCGCTCCGCTCGCAAGGTTCACGGTGGGCTACATTCAGAGACCTTCTACGAGGGTCTTCCTGTCGCAACAACCTTACTAGATCAATTTTTGTTGTGTACAGAGATGTTAGCTTGATGCGTATACCTGTTTATTCCATACGCATCAAGCTAAGATAAGTTTTTGATGTTTATATAATTGATAACAAGTTCGTTGCGAAAGGAAAACCCTCGTAGAGGGTTTCTGAATGTAGCCCACCGTGAACCTGCGAGCGTTAGCGAAGACAGGTGTAACGGTGGGAATAATGGCAAAATAGAGTTCGCACTCTCGAACGAGAGTGCCTCAACCCGTTGATTTAAAATCTCTTGAGGCACGCCTTTGGGGGTGCAATAGGTTTTCGGCCCATATTCCCACCGTTACGCCTGTCTTCGCTCCGCTCGCAAGGTTCACGGTGGGCTACATTCAGAGGCCTTCTACGAGGGTCTTCCTGTCGCAACAACCTTACTAGATCAATTTTTGTTGTGTACAGAGATGTTAGCCTGATGCGTATGCCTTTCACACGCAGAATACCAAGAAATAAGTTTACATTCGACCAATATAAAAACGAGCAAACGAACAGGTCTGATTTTGTATATATTTTATTTTGTAATGAAAGATATAATTTTTATAAATTATAAGTAATTTGTTTTTTACTTCTTAAAAATGATCGTTTGTCTTTAAGATGTTTTCGCAACATTATCGCACTATGAGGTGAGTATGAGACAGATTGTTTCGACCTTCACTCCCATTTCCAAGAGTTCTCGAGCTATTCTTTCTACAGAAGCCAGAAAGCCACCCTGCCATCAATAACCTCCTTTCGTTCTTTCTTTAATTTTTTTTGAAGTGGTCTCTAGAGATGTCTAGAAGACCTTAATAGCTGCAGGTGCGCAATAACATCAAAAAAAGATGTTTATTTTTCGTTGCAGCAATTTGTGTACTGGTCTATAAAACTAACCCATACTGGTGGTAAAGTGATTAAAAAACTGACTTATCAAATCCTGTTTTCTCTCCTGCTAACGACTTCGTTACATGGCAACATGACACGACTCGCTCCTGAAGCCGAACCCATCGCCCTTGTGCATGGCTGCGTTAATGTTGTTACAGGAGAATTTGTCCAACAAAGAACAGATCTTGTTGTTGAAGGTCCCTCGTCTATCTCTCTTTCACGTACCTATGACAGCGGATCCACACAAACTTTGTCCACATTAGGCCATGGGTTCACCTGGTCCATTGCGAGAGACCTGCGAAGCACAGGTAAACAATGGACAACTTGTTCGTTAGAAGAACGTGAAGGCATACAACTCACCTATCAAAAAGTATCGGATAAGGAACATTTCGAAATTGACCCCAGAACATTTGAAGTAGGCTATACAAATTACTCTCCAGGGCAAATCAGCGGAGCCAACAACCTTCACAATGTTACCTTGTTGCCCTCTGGCTGCAAGACTAATAACTTCTTGAGTAAGGAAGAAGGAACGTGGTCTTGGTTAACAGGTGGAGAGTGGACTGCTACATTAGGGTGCGGCACAAAACGTATTTATAGCTGGCAAGAGCATGAAAGCAATCGTTGGTGGTGGACGCTTACTAAAGAAGTCCGACCCGATGGTAATAAAGTCTTATACGAATACGACGCATCGCGACGGCTAAACAAAGTTGTTCTGACAGATAGTTCTGAAGGTACCCAGCTAGTAGATTACTCGCTCATCTACGATGGAAATACCATCACAGCAATTGGCAGTAACAAACAGCAGGCACAGCTCAGCAAAGGATTGTTTCGCTTTAAGTTGCCTCGCCGTGAAGGAGAGTACTTTGAACGACTTGCCTCCGTGGATGGCGAACATTTAATTCCCACTGAATATCACTACTACAAAAGCGCAGAGGAAGGACCCCACGCAGGTAAACTCCAGAGCATTAAACAGCCGGAAGGCCGTTTCCTGAACATCTTCTACGACCATGACGCAGGACGAGTTTGTGGATTAAAAGCACCTGTAGGTTCTGATGAAACTCCTGTGGAGTTTGCTACTTTTAGATATGGCGATGACACGACCGAGTGGCGCGGAGCTGAAGGAGAATTCACTAAATATGTGTTTGGAAAATGTAAACGCGTAGAAAAGATACAGAAATACTTGGAGGGAGTACCCTACAGCGAATTGCGTTACTGGTGGGGGAAAAAAGGCAAAGCTACAGGCAACCTGACCGCAATAGGTCTCTACGATGCCCAGAACAACATGATCCAAGCCCGGCAGCTGACTTACGATGACTATGGCAACGTAGTGAAAGAAGTCCTAGAAGGCAACCTGACAGGACTTAGTTCTACAGAAGGCTATGCCATTAAACGAACCTTCTTACCCATCTTCAATGTTGTTAAAGACGAGGACCATGGCAACAAACTGCATGTGGACTATCGCTACAAAGAAGGCACTAACCTCCTCACAGCCAAACTCTCAGGCTATAAGGAAAATCCTGAAAGCACTCCTGAAATCTTCGCACGCGAATTTTTCGAATATGATCAGTTTGCCAATTGCGTCCTTCGTATTGTCGACAATGGTTCAGGCACGGAATCAGATGATTTTACCAACGTAACCGTCCGCACCATCACCCAGACACAACCCATTGTGACCCCCCTTTCACCAGCTTTTGGCAAATCGGAAATTGTATGGGAAAAATATTGGGAAAAAGGTAACGAATACCTCTTGCGTAAAGTAAAGTATCAGCACGATGAACGTGGAAATACGCTACAAGAGGACATCTATAATGCAAAAGAGGAACACGCCTATTCATTGCACTTTCTCTATGATGCTGCAGGAAGACTTTTGGAAGAGACTGATGCTGCACAGCGCAGAACGGTTCACACCTATGATGCGAATGGAAATCGCATCCAGACCGTAAATGCAGCCACAGGCCTAACAACCGGTTATACCTACGATTTCGTCAATCGACTCATTAAAGAAACGGAATACCATCCACACCACGTCTATGAGACCTATCATTCTTACAATAAAAGTAGCCGCAAAACCAAAACGATTGATCCCTTCGGCAACCTAACCGAATACCTCTATGATCAGTTAGGGCGCTTAATTACCACTACTTACATCTCTGCTAAAGGCGAAACAAGCCTAGAACATTTCGGTTATGACGTAGCTGGCAATCAAACAAGTAGCACAGGCGTGCTAGGACATACCACATACATAACTTACACTGCTCGTGGGCAACCCATTAAAATTACTTATCCCGATGGCTCGTCCGAAACCTATCAATATAACCCTAGTGGTTCTCTCGCTGCGCATACCGCTGTCAATGGTGTGAAGACCATTATCTATTACGATAAATGCTTTCAACCCGCATGTAAATGCTACTATGATACAGAGGGAACATTTCTCTACGATACCATCGCAGACTATCGTGGAGACCAACTCCTCTCTGAAACAGACGCCAATGGTGTGACCACCCATTACACTTATGACGGTGCAGGACGCCTGACTGAAACTCGCAAGGGAGATCAGCGCACGACCATTTCATATGACGCTCTAGGCCGCAAGAGCCAATTACAAGAATGGATAGACGAAGCAACCGCTCGCGCCACAACCTGGAAGTACGATGAGCTAGACCGCGTCATAGAAGAACGCCTCGAGGAATATTCTAACGGGTGCTTTTTACCCATCACCATTCACAGCTATGCATATGACCGCTATGGGAATCGTAGTTATATTCAGGAAGGGAATCAAGTTACTCAAATCCAGTACGACAGTCTGCATCGCCCCATCCACGTTACAGATGCATTGGGACAAGTCACAGTCACTGAGTACGACGATTTTCCAACCTTACGCGTGACTGAAACCGATCTTCTCGGCCGTCAAACAATTACAAGCCATGACTCGTTAGGCCGCGTGATCAAAATCGAGCGCAAAAATGCACTAGGACAACTCTGTGCATGCAGCGAGCGCTTTTGTGATTTAACTGGGCAGCAGATTCGTCAAGAAGACACAGTCCTTGCGCCAGAATTGCCAAGTCATCAAGTCGTGACCGCATGGGAATACGACCTGATGGGTCGCATGGTGAGACTCACCGAAGCAGTCGGCACCCCGGAGCAAAAATGCACCACCCACATATTCAATAAGCGCGGCCAAAAGGAAGTAACTACCCTTGCCGAGGGCACGGAGTTGCGCTATGCGTATGATTCCTTGGGCCGTTTAAAGACCTATTCTGCTTCGGACAATAGCTTTAGCTATACCTACAGCTATGATCACAATAACAATCTCATCGAAGCGAAGGACAACCTTCACCACACCAGCACCGAGCGCAAATACGACCAATACAACCAGATAATAGGCGAGACGCTAGCAAACGGCCTTTCGCTCAGCTATCGCTACGATGCATTAGGAAGGCTTCTGCACGTCGATCTTCCTGACCGCACAGGAATAGGCTATGAATACGATACAGCGTATCTACGGGCTGTTAAACGCCTCTCAGAACAACCTTACGAGCATCGCTATACACGCTATGACTCCTCAGGCAATCTCCTAGAGGAAGAAACACCCCGCGGTCGCATTTCGTATGAGTGGGATCGCCTCAATCAAGCTAAAGCGATTCGTTCAGCGTCTTTCAACGAAGAGATTAGCTCTTACGATTCTGTCGGCAATCTTCTTCAGAAAACACGTCAGAATCAGCTCCACAAGTATGCCTACGATGATTTAAATCAGTTACAAAATGAATCCATAACCAATTTTGCACAGCACGAATACGTGTATGATTCGTTAAATAATCGTCGAGTGCGCGATGGCAAAGAACACACCGTCAATTCTCTGAATCAATTACTAGACTCAGGTGAAGCCACCTATACCTACGACAAACGCGGCCATCTCATTGCGGATTCCCAAGCACAATACGCCTGCGATGCGCTTGGAAGACTGACTTCCGTAACACACAACGGAGAACGTTACGAATATCAGTACGATGCTTTCAATCGACGTATTGCAAAAACTACTCCAAATGGTGCTGAGCGCTATCTCTACATCGATCAGAACGAAATCGGAATGGTCGATGAGCAGAACGACATCGTTCAATTGCGGATTCTCGGTAGCGGCAAAGGAGCGGAAATTGGTGCTGCAGTAGCGCTAGAGCTGGAAGGTGAGACCTATATTCCCTATCACGATCATGCGGGACATCTTTCCGCGCTTGTAGATCTGACGGGGAATAAGGTTGAAAACTATACCTACACGGCCTTTGGTGAAGCGCAGCGTGAAGGAATCTTTATTCCGAATCCCTGGTATTTTTCCAGCAAGCGGCATGATCCTGAAACAGGATGGGTTTATTTTGGCAGGCGCTATTATGATCCTGTAACAGCTCGCTGGACCACACCAGATCCATTAGGTTTTACAGATGGACCTAACCTCTATGCCTATGTCCACAACAATCCCTTAACGCATTTCGATCTGTACGGTCTATTCACCGGGCCAGCAACCGCCTCTTGCGGCACTGCATCCGCTGGCTACAGAGAGGTGCGAAGTGCATCTTCTTCGTCAGGCTCAGGACGGCAAAGACAGTCCAATTCAGGAGCAGGATGCCGCAAGGTAGAGTTTTCTAAAAGTGAACCCGACTATAGATGTGGTACGAGAGCGGGAGTAAGTGTCGAAAACAACACCCTGGGATGTCCAGGAGCCGGCTATAACGCTGATCACCCCGGATATTTTTGCGGATGCAATCTGCAGGATAGTCAATCTAAGCCGGAGTGTTGTGTAGCGGAAACTTGCATGGAATATTGTGGTGTGACCATTCAGACAGACCTTTCCTCGCCTGCCGCATTTGCTGCCACAGCATTAGTGACAACAGCGGAAGTAGCTCCTTGGGCTGTTGGAGGGCTGGTTTACAGAGGTATAGCTAAAGTTTATACGTGGGGGCGATCGGGTTATGGGGCCTGGCAAATTGGAAAGGTTGCTACTCCGAAACAGGCGCCCGCCCAATTTGTCGCTCAAGCCGTCAAACGAGTTGCAGAGAAAACTGTTCACCGAACAGTGCCTCGAACACCTTCACTGGATGCGCTTTCGAGAGCCGGTCAGGCTATAGATCGAGGGGGCTTGACAAAGGCGGGTCGTGGATTAGCCAAACACAGCGGGCGGCCTGAAAGTATTTTTCCAAGTGTTAAAGGTAGTCCTTCACAGATAAATCAATGTGCACAGGAAATTTTAGATGGCATTCTCACTAATCCGAGCGGCAAATCAACTGTTTGGCATTCGGGAAGGTATGGTAAGGTTGTTGACATTGAAGTTGCCGGCCGAGGAGGCGCGAGATTCACCTTCGATGGTAAATTTATAGGATTTTTGGAGCCATGAAATGGACGATGATACGTGGATAGGGCAGTTTAGGCTATTAATTGCCAGTTTGCCTGATCGAGATCAATGCGTTTGCGAAATACATTACCAACATGCTCAATGGGCAGAGTTGCGATTTGAAGGAAAGCAAATTATTGTTCAATTTTATTCCCACCCCTACGGAAAATGGTGGGAATTTCCGTTAAATGTAGCTATGCAGATTTTAAAAAAAGCTGAGGATAAACTTATTAGTGGTTGACAGACTATGAAAGGCAATAGTGGGGACTGGCTGACCCCCTCTTTCTATCGAAACGATTGAAAGAAGCCGGAGCTGCGATGTGTAAAAATGCCTTGCTAGGCCGCGTATATGGCTATGATATAGACCTTGACCAAGCTTTCCAAAACGCGCGAGACTACGAAACCGAGCAGTGTTTTATTAATGAAAAAATCATAGAAACTGTTTTCGAGGTTGATACAACTGATCTCTACTACAAATTTGAATGCTCTGCTTTATGCGCTATAAAAGTAGCTGAAGGTTATGGATATGTTCCAGGGTTGAAAGGGGGGCTAGTGGTAAAGGGCCTTCCCGGTAAGCCTAGCATTCGACCTCAACGATCAGCACGTACGCCACACAAAGGAGGAGCCAATAGCGCAAATGCACCGCATGCATTGAGAAATAAGCTATCTCAGATTGAAAAAACATCTGGTGGAGCGATTAAAGTACGTGTGTTATCCGATGGACGTATTCGCTATTATAAACCACTAAGACCTTCTGCAACTCCTGGTCCAACCAAAGGCTCATCTTTCGTAATCGAGTATAATCCGAAAACAGGTGATCTAAGGACATGGAATGAATGTTACGATCAGTGTGGAAGGGTCAATCGAGTACACCCAAAAAATAATAATGGACAAGAAGTTAATTCTGGACATTATCCACCAACAGCGCAGGAGTTGTAGATGAGTAGAATAAAAATAGGTTTGATACTAAAAAATGAGATAGATCATGGTATCGATATTACCCGACTCTCTCGCTGGGCCAACCGAATCATTTTAAATAATTTAAGAGAGCTAAGCGATAATCAAGAAGATATTTTGTATTGTTTGGCCCGAATGGAAGACGATCCACAGTTTGAATACACAGAAGATCAGATAAAAAAAATATGCCAAGACCTAATATTAAGTGAAGAATTCGAAGAGTTTGGCCACCCCCTCGTTGAAATTAAAATGAGTGCTGAAGATCTTGGGAAAGGCTGGTTTTATTGCCCCATTTGTCATGAAGCTTGGGAAAGCGGATCAACGTACGCGATGGTGGGGTGTCCGAAATGTGAAAATAAACTTCACAACCCAATGTATGTCCCAAAGACAGAAAACTCACTTTGACGCAGGAATAAGTGTCGAAAACAACACCCTGGGATGTCCAGGAGCCGGCTATAACGCTGATCACCCCGAATATTTTTGCGGATACAATCTGCAGGATAGTCAATCTAAGCCGGAGTGTTGCGTAGCGGAAACCTGCATGGAATATTGTGGCGTGACCATTCACGGAGCGCACTCTGTTTGGAGAAGAACTGACTTTGGAAATCCGAATAGGATATCTAGTTATGAAACATATCAACCACAATCAAATCCACGTAATCCAAACAAATGGGAAAGCGTAAAAAGATTTGACGGAGTTGGAGATAAAGACGGACACCATAACAAAGTTCTCGATAGATATATTCCTGAACCTCATATTCATGATCCCAAGTGCCCAGGAGGTATCAGAGAATCACTACCATGGGAATTTCCAACAGGATACTAAAGGAGTTAAAGTATGGATGAAAATATAAAGTGGCTATTAAAGTGGCTGGAACCTCACCAAAAAGACCCATGGCAAGGTAAACGCGTAGTTAGTATTGGTACGTTGGATAATCCGGGCTGGACATTACAAGTGAAGGTGAATGAGTCGATGTTACAAAACCAACCATTTTCAAAACTCAAAATAGACCGCACGGAACATGACTGGATTTCCTGCTACACGGAGGAGGGGGTTTTTAAAGGGGCTGGGGGTCCACACAACTTACCGGAAATATTTCAAATTTTCCGTAATTGGATTACAGAAGGAAAATCGATAGGGCTTGATTCTACTGAATTGCAGCGCCTCTCAAATGAAACTGGCGACCTCTTTTGGTTAACGGAGTGGTTTGCTTGGCAGTGTGATGGGGATTGGGAACATTCTTACGGCGTAAGCATTCGAAATAATGACGGTCAAAGTTGGTCATTTAAAATTCGGCTTGGAGACACAGAACTAGAGAATCAACCATTTGAAACCGTCGACATTAGACGTTCTGAGGCAGACTGGGTATCTTGTTCGATAACTTATAGAGATATCATAGAAGGGAGTAGTGGCCTTCTTAACTTACCGGAAATGTTAAAAATTTTTCGTAATTGGGCGGAGCCCATTTGGCAAAAGGATATTCTTGAAAATTCATGAATAATCGAACGCAAGAATGCACTAGGACAACTCTATGCATACAGCGAGCGCTTTTATGATGTAGCTGGACAGCAGATTCGGCAAGTAGACACAGCTCTTGCGCCAGAATTGCCAAGTCATCAAGTCGTGATCGCGTAGGAATACGACCTGATGGGACGTTTGGTGAGGCTCACCGAAGCTGTCGGCACTCCTGAGCAAAAATGCGCAACACATACATTCAATAAGTGTGGTCAAAGGGAAATTACTACCCTCGCCGGTGGCACAGAGTTACGCTATGCGTATGATTCCTTGGGCCGTTTAAAGTAAGCGTCAAATAAACCCATCTTCTGCGGCCTGTCTCGGTGGGCTATTCTTCGCCTCATCATCTACAAGAGGAGGATCAGGTGGAGAAGAGCCAGCAACGTGTCACACTATGGCAAGAAAGGCTTCGACAGTGGAAGAACAGTGGAAAAAGTGGCCCAGAATGGGCCAAAGAACAACACATCCCTTATCCAACCTTCTGCTACTGGCGCAGTAAACTCGCAGGCTTGGCTCCTAGGACTTTTGTCGAGCTCGTCGATATCTCAAAAACTCCTCAGGAACTCCTCCTCGAATGGCAAGGCATTGCTATTCGGATTTCCAATAACTTTGATGTGCATGCCCTAAAACGCCTTTTACAAGTACTGCAAGAGCTATCATGCTAGCTCTTCCAGGCAACGCGCGCATCTTCCTCCATCAGCAAGCCATGGATCTGCGAAAGGGCTTTGAGGGACTGTGTCTCATGGTCGAGGAGCTCTTCTGCCAGCCACCCACTAACGGTGCCTATTTCGTTTTTCTCAATCGCCGCCGAAATCGAATGAAGGTCCTCTATTGGGACGGAGATGGTCTTGTGATCTGGTATAAGCGCCTTGAAAAGGGAGGGTTTGCTAAGCGTCATCTAGAAGGAACTTCGATAGACCGTCGAGCCTTTTTGATGATGCTTGAAGGCGTCATTCCTAGGCGTCTACAAAAACGCTTCAAGATGTCTTAGCAAGGCTTTTTTTAATTCACTATAAATGATATTTTCAGTAGAATGTTGCTCATATGACAGCTGAAACACCTTTTCTCTCAGATCTGATCGCGGAAAATGCTCAATGCAAGAGCGTGATTAAGGAATTGCAGAACGAAGTCGCTCATCTAAAAGAGCAAATGACTTGGCTGAAGCGGCAGCTCTTTGGGCAACGCTCAGAGAAGACCCTGACTAATGAAAACCAGCTTTTCCTTCCGGGTCTTGAGGAGCTTCAGAATCCAGAACCTGCAACCAAGAAGCCAATTTCCGCGCATGAACGACGCATACAGCAGCGCAATGGAAAGGACAAAATCACTCTCCCACCAGACCTGCCTGTAGAACGTCAAATCATCGATTTGGCTGAAGAAGAGAAAATCTGCTCAGAGACAGGACAAGAACTGGATAAGATTGGCGAAGAAGTTACCCGCAAGATAGCCTATAAGCCAGGTAGCTACTTTATCAAGGAGATCATTCGCTTGAAATATGCTCTTCCTAAAGGCAGTGAGGGAGGTATTCGCACCGCTCCTTTGCCAGAGAGCCTCCTACCCCGCTGCCAAGCGGATGAGAGCCTGCTTGCAGACATTTTGACCAAGAAATTTGCTGACCACCTTCCTCTTTATCGTCTCTCCGAGATTTTTGCCCGTCAAGGGATTGGAATCAGTCGCCAAATGCTCTGTCAATGGGTTTTGCGCTGTGGGGAGGCGTTAAAGCCCCTGCACGAGGAGATGATGCGGCAGGTACTTAAAAGCGAAAACACTTTTATGGATGAAAGCCCATTGGACATGCAGGCTCCAGGTAAGGGCAAAGTCCACCAAGCCTATATGTGGGTCATGGTGGGAGGGCAAGAGGCTGATCCGCCTTATCGAGTCTATCATTTCCGAACGGATCGCAAGCACGAAAATGCCTCTAAGCTACTTGCGGGCTACAAAGGGGTACTGCATTCAGACAAATATGGAGCCTATGAGAAACTAGCAAACAAGAAAACAATCACCTGGTGCCCCTGCTGGGCGCATATCAGGCGGAAATTCATCGAAGCAGAAAGCGGAGATCCGCCTTTTCGCAAATGGGTGCTACGTAAAATCCGCTATCTTTTCATGCTGGAAAAAGTCGCTTGGAATCGATCTGCAGAGGAACGGCTATGTATACGCCGAGACAAGCAAGGGCCGATCATTGATGAGCTCATAGAGGGTATCAAAAAGCGTTTGGCTAAGGGTCAGATTCTCCCCAAATCTAAGTTTCGAGAGGCCCTAGGCTACTTTTTAGGCTTGATTCCTCATCTAAAAAACTATTTTGATCATCCTTATGCGCGATTGGACAACAACGTGGCAGAGCGAGCAATTCGTCCACTAGCCTTGGGTCGCAAGAATTGGCTTTTCGTAGGCACGGAGGAAGGAGGGGAGGCTGCAGCAGTGATCCTTTCGCTGGTGCAGACCTGCCGCGGCCTGAAAATAAACCCCCAGGAGTATCTTGAGGATGTAATGCGCAGATTAATGAGCCACAATTCGCAAAAGCTGGACGAACTGCTGCCGGATCAATGGATGAAATCGGGTCAGAAGTAGTCGTGAAAGTCGAATAGCGGAACGGATTTTGCAGCAGGTAAAAATCAAAAGATTACAAAACAACTGTCAAAGTCGGGTTTAAATCAAAAGCAGAAACGCTGGCGCTCTGCAACCTGGCTATAATTGACGCTTACCTACATAAAGCAATCCAAGGAACCTATAGCCCTCGTTACCGACACAGTGGATCGCTTACAAAGAAGTTTCCGTGAAACACCTCTTCTTGATGAAATGCGCAAACAAGGGAAAGTAGAGCTTCACTTCCTCAGAGAGGGCTTGATCGTCAATCGAAACTCTAATAGTGCTCAGCTAATGCAATGGGATATCGGGGTGCTTTTCGCTTCTAGTTAACGCGAGTTTTGGATAAGCCAGTCTTGGAAATAGCTTAAAGTAAGTGATTTGAGTTGAAAAAACTTCACAGGTTCAGGCTAAGATAAGTTTTTGTGATTATGCAATTGATAACAAGCTCATTACGACAGGAAGACCCTCGTAGAGGGTCTCTGAATGTAGCCCACCGTGAACCTGCGAGCGTCAGCGAAGACAGGTGTAACGGTGGGAATATGCGGCAAAACAAGATTCGCACCCCCGAACGGGTGTGCCTCAGCCCGTTGTATTACAAACAGCTGAGGCACACTCGTTCGAGAGTGCGAACCTATTTTCGCACATTATTCCCACCGTTACACCTGTCTTCGCTGACGCTCGCAGGTTCACGGTGGGCTACATTCAGAGACCCTCTACGAGGGTCTTCCTGTCGTAATGAGCTTGTATCAATTGCATAATCACAAAAACTTATCTTAGCCTGAACCTGTGAAGTTTTTTCAACTCAAATCACTTACTCTAAGCTATTTCCAAAACTGGCTTATCCAAAACTCGCGTTAGTTATAGCTACAGCTATGACAACAATAGCAACTTCATCGAAGCGAAAGGAAAACCCTCGTAGAGGGTTTTCCTTTCGCAACGAACTTGTTATCAATTATATAAACATCAAAAACTTATCTTAGCCTGATGCGTTGCCTGTTTATCCTGTCATCCTGAAATAACCAAGCCTCAATGAGCCTCAGCCTCAGACGGAACTGAAACAGCTGCTTGTGGATACATGTTGTGACTGTCGATAGACTTCAAAGCAATATTATGTTGATCAAGTATGTCTGATTTACCCTGAGTTTGGTGAGACAAAAATTGTGGCGGTGTCGAAGGGATAGCAATAACAGAATCCAACTGTGTAAAACTGTGTGCATGCCCCATGACTGGTTGCGGGCGATATATTGTCGGTGTCCAGATCGGCAATACCCGACCCTCATAGAGGATGTAGTCACTTCTATCCAAATAGGTACCAACCGTCACGAATTGAGGTAAGAAATAAGTATTACAGGATAAACTGCACCAAGAATTGTCCGCCTGTTGGATAGTGTAGGGTGGTTTTAGAGCACCATCCACATTACAGTCATGCAGCACAGTGCCATTAAAAATAATCACACAAGGGATATTCGAAATATGTTGTTGAATATGCGTGTGCGTCCCTGCGTCGCTAAATCGCGGTGCAAATTCGGTGATTTTTGGATGATCAATATTAACCAGATGCGTAGACCCAGTTATGACCTTTTTTGGTGTACGCACCAGAATAGGGTTTGTACGAGTCCCTACATCTCCATCTTGAGCATTGAACGCGATCCTGTTCGCACATTTAATGCGTACTTGGTCCGCATGATTTTGAATCTCTTGCTTAGCTTCTAAGTCTGCGTTCTCAGCGCGTATAGAACCGGCAAGATAGACATTTCCTCCTTTTGCATGCAGATTTTTAATACCACCTGACTCCCCAATCGTATTAAGGTAGACATTTCCTGAATCGGAGTCGATCTTGATGTTTTCAGAATGTGATCCTTCAATTTGGTTGTACGAAAAATTTCCTGTACTCGTTCTTACGGATAAGTGAGATCCTTTTGACAGTTGCGTAAGGCCATTGTTTAGTTGAATATCTCCATGGGAGGTTAAGTTGACGGTTGAGCCTCCGTTGATATGAACGAGAGGAGCACTGAAACGTTGAGTTTGTGCATGATAATCGTGACCTATGAGGTAAATCGCATTGGTTGCATTTAGGTTAATCTGCTCTTGTTCCACCTGCTTCTTTTTCTCTATACGGCCAACGTTATGAAGGTGGATATCCTGCGCGGAGTGAACCATCAAGCTTCTTATATCCGTGGCTTCTTGTGCGGGAGCGAAGCGAACTGTTCCTTCGTCTGCGGTAATCGCTAAGATAAACGGGCCTGTGACGTTGTTGCTAAACGAAATATCACCACCAGTGGTGGCCACATGAAGATCCTCTCGCAGTTTTAACGGACCTTGAAAAGAGAGGTTGTTCCCATGAGTTTCCCAATTCCCCCCAACTACGATTGTGCCGTTACTGGTATCCAATCGCGCATCATCGATTGCATCGATTGTACCACTCTGTTGAACCTGCACATCTCCGTAGAGAGTCGTCAAAGGAGCAGTAAGTGTAAAATGCGTTCCTATCAAATGAATGCCATAGGATTGCATCGCCCTGGGAGAACCAAATAGATTTGTGCTGGTGCCTGCAGGGTGTATAGCTTTGAGGACACCAAACCTGCTCGTGCCCGAACCTGCCATCTGGGTAATGCAACCTGCAGTGATATCTTGCGTAATGACGTTATGCGCGTTCTCGATAGTGAAGGCCCTAAGAGCGTGTTGCCCACCGATGTCGGCAGCAAGCTCTATGTTTCCACATCCTGCGTTCAAAGTAAGAGACTGACTCCCTTCCACACTATTGCTAAAGGCAATATTACCCTCCTGAACACCCGAATATAGTACTGCAGTGCTAATAAGGCTAACTGGGGCTGAAAAAGAAATATCAGCATTGTTCGTCACTATAGTGCCACCTAAAGCAACGAATCCAGAGCCAACTTGGCTAAAAGCATCATTGCAGGAAATGATTTTGGAAAGAGTTAGCAGATCACTATTGCAAATGGCTATAGGCCCTAGAAGTATGTCGATTGGATTTCCAGAGAGAATAAAAGAAGCCCCTGTGAGATTCATTCCCGAGGGCCCTGTTAATGAGATTGTTCCATCCAAATGTGTGGTGCCGGTACCTGTGGATTGAGTAAAAGAATCCGCAAAGACACCCTTTGTCGCTACATGATGCGCACTCACGATGGATAAGTTTCCTAGCGGATTAAAGGCCCCTACATCTTGCTGAAAAATGATATCATTAGAACCTGACGCTAAAATCAAATCGTGAGACCCATTAACGGGTCCCGAAAATAAAATAGCTTCACCGTTAGCAGTCGAATCCAAACGAGTCACTCCACAAAGAGAGACAGGTCCGTTGAACGATATTTGCCCCCCTGCAGTAATGAAGCCACTCAATAATGTCTCCGACCTTGTTCGCTGCATAAATGGCCCTCCAATATCCAAATGAGAACCACTCGATAAATCTAATGTGCCCGCATTGACGATATGGAGAGAACCCTGATTCGTGGTGACGACATCATTTAACACGAAGTTTGTTCCAGTGAGATGGATACCTTTACCGCTGTTTGTGTTTAACGTTCCTCCAATAACCGTGCTTCCAGTTCCAGTTATTTGTGTCATAGAACCGACTCGAATTCTTCCTGTAACAACGTTATGCGCGGACATAATTGTCAGTGCTCCCAGTCGATTGCTCGAACCCACATCAGCCAACATAATGCTGCCTATACCAGCTTTGAGATCGAGGTTTTTAGCTCCACTAATGGTATCCAATAGCGTAATATTCGCGCCTACTGGTCCCGTATTGAGCGAGGAGTTCCCAATTAAGTAGATAGGTGCATCGAAAGAAATGGTCGCATTGTTCGTGCTTATAACACCCTCGAGACGAACCACTCCACTACCACTTTGAACATATTTTCCGCCGCAAATAGAATTTCCATTAATCGTGAAATCAGACGAATGAGCAAATTCTATCGAACCACTCCCAAGTGCCGTCAAAGTACCATTTTGCGTTATAGCGCACCCGTTTAAACGAATCCCTTCTGACGAGCGAGTGAGCCAGTCTCCATTAATTGTAGTTGTGCCAGTACTGTCGAGCTGTTTGATGGAGGAAGCATTGATGGAGGAATAGCCGATATCGTTTCCATCGTTGATCACCAGCTCTGCTAGAGGGGCTGTGGCACCGACACTTTCATGAAAGGTGATATTACCACTTCCTGCTAATAGTGTGAGCTTCGCATTGCCATCAACCGTGTTTCGCAACACTATTTCGCCAGAGCCACTACCCGAATCTAGAACCGTCGATTCTCTTATTGTAATAGGGCCGGAGAAGGAAATGTTTTGATTGTTTGTGCTAATCGTTCCAGCCAATAAAACCGGACCTGCACCAGTTTGTGTGAAGCTATCGGAGCTAGACACACCCCCATGCAGCAGAAGGACGCCGCTATTAGCCAACGTTACAGCCCCATCATGGGTAGTCACAATAGGGTCCTTTAGGAACAAGTTGTTGCCTGTTAAATGAATCCCCAAAGAACCATTAGTGTTCAGTTCTCCGATTGTTGTGGAGCCACTTCCCTCCACTTGGGTAACGGAAGACGCAGTAATAGACTGCGCTGTTACATTTTCTGCGCTAACAATAGACAGATCTCCTAGCCGGTTTGTCGCACCTACCGCAGCCTCGAAAATGAAATGACCTTTTCCTGCAGTAACAGTAAGTGAATGATCGCCATCCAGCGTATTACCGAAAACCATATTCTGAAAGTGTTCTGAAGAGGCAGACAGCGTTGTGTCTCCAAAAAGTGTGGTAGGAGCGGCAAAAGAAATTTTGCGATTCGCGCTTATTTGCCCCGCCAGATTAACCTGTCCTACACCAGTCTGTACGAAGGCATCAGCAGAAAAAATTCGCCCATTGGAAGTTATTGTAAGAGTGTCTGCATTTTCAAGAACAATAGAGCCAAATTCTGATGTCGATAACACGCCATTGACCATCTGTTTAGTCCCCGTTAAGCGTATGCCCCCACTACAGGTGACAGGACCATTCAAAAGGGTCTCTCCAGTACCTTGAGATTGCGTCAAAGAAAGAGCATGCAACTCCCCGATAGAAACGTTGTGGGCGCTAGCTATAGAAATGGCCCCTAAGGGCGTAATACCACCCACTGTCTCATTAAAAACAACGTTGCCAGCTCCTGCATCCAGAGCCAGAGTATACGCGCCATCTACCCGCCTATTAAACGTGATATCCGCGCCTGTTGTATGATTCGTATTGATGGTAAAATCACTGTTCAAATCGAGAGGAGCAGCAAATGAAATAGGATGATTGCTACTGAGAACACTGCCTCCAATTATAATCGTCGCACCATCGCCTATTTGTTGGAACTCTCCATCCAAAGTGAAGGCCACGGAACTCGCCGTAAAAGGACCCGAATTATTTAAAACCAGAGTTCCTCCATTCGCCGTGGAAATAGCCCCTTGGAAGGTAATATTAGCCGTATTAATGGCAATTCCCTTAGAGAAAGTCGTGCCAATTCCAGAGCCAAAGCTGGTAGTTCCGACACCTCGTTTTTGGATAAAACTCCCAACTTTAATCGAGTGATTGACCTCAACATTCCCAGCCGATTCAATGGAAATTGAAGTCAGAGGAGCTACTCCACCAATAGCCCCATGAAAAGTGATATTACTTTCATGAGACTGCAAGATCAAGTTCCGAGTTAATCCATCTACATCCGCATCCAGAGTGCGATTGAAAGACAGATTTGCAACCCCGCTGCTTTGATTGATGATTCTGACAACATCTCCCCCAATCAACACAGGAGCATCGTACGTAATGCTTCCAAGTTGATTCACATCCGTGTGGAGCGTGATCGGCGCATGTGAACTGATAATCAATGTGTCTGCATAAATATCCTGAGGAGGCGGATGGCTAAAATAGGTCGCTGTCAAATTTACCGTTTCTAACATAGCGTTAGCAGAGCCAAATTTGACGTAATTCAATACACCCGCATCCACAGTAACACTCTGTGCACGTCCACTAACGGCAGATAGAGTAACATCCCCCCCATGTGCGTCTATGACTACGTCTGTTCGTGGATTCAACAAAAGAAGGTCAGCGTCAAAGACGATCGGCGATCCACTGCTTTTCACCAAAACAGGAGCACCCGCCGTAAAATCAACATTCGTTTTGGCTGTATAAGTTTGGATCTCAGCGTTGTAATTTGTACCGGTAAAATATATGTCTGAAAGTGCATTAATCGTTGTTGTCCCGCTCACACCAGCCACAGAAGAACCCAGATTTGCACAAGAAACGTTCCCACCGCTGATGGATAGTGTTGTTAATGGAATATTAGCCCCAATACTATCTCTCAGGGTTATGTCCCCCTTGCCCGCTGCTAACAACAAATCACAGTTGCAGAATTCCCCATTAATAGCCCCACCAATTGTAATAGACCCCGCTCCGTCACCTGTGAATATATTCAGGGCCGTGTTGGTAAGCACCACGTCCCCCGCTAGATGAATATTTTTCCCGTCAGTTTTGAGATCACCACCTAAATGCGTTTTACAGCTATAGGAAATAGGCTCCGTTGAAGTAACCGAAGCCTTTTGATACAACTCCGAAGCTAATACAACTAAACCATGGACAGGTACGTTTGAACCTATCGCTTTCTGTACGAATACCCTCCCACCGCCAGCTGAAAGAAAAAACCGATGAGGCCCATCGACCGAATTCAGACTGATGTCTGCTGAACCCGAATCGAATGTCACAGTGTTAAGCAACTCAATAGGAGAAGACCAATTTATTTCCTTATCCTTGGTTGTCAGATTTGCCCCAATGCGGGCTACGCCAGCACCATATTCGTAGAATGATCCGCTTAGATTCAAATCCGCTCCAGGATTAAACCTAAGCAACTTTGTATGGGTAATAGTGAGTGGGCCACCATAGGTAGTGATCACAGGGGAATTAAAAATAAAAGAAGTGCCAGCTAACGAAATTCCATTCGCACCCGTTGTCAAAAGTGGTCCATAAAAATGAGTAGTACCCACTCCATCCATTTGTTGGATGGAAAAAGCCGAAACGGTCTCTGTAGTAACTTGATTAGCTTTTTCCAAACGTAAAGCCCCTATAGGGTCATGCTGACCTACAGACCCCAGAAAGATATTTCCCCCTCCCGGAATAAGCGTTAAATCGTTTGCGCCATTAATAGAGTTCGAAAGCCTAATCGTGGCGCCGCTGGAAGTAAGAGAACACGATCCTGCCAAGGTGATCGCGGACCCAAACGACAGATCCCCTTTTGCGGAAACGTTAGAAGCCAGTGAAACCGTTCCTACACCCGTCTGAGCAAAAAATCCATCGCTTGATAGGCTAGAGGTTATTGTGAGTAATCCCGAATTTTCAATCACAACAGCACCCCCATTTTTAGTCATGACAGGAGCGTTAAAATGAATATCTCGTCCGGTGAGATTTAACCCCCGAGCACAAACTTCATCGGTAAACGTAGCTGTACCGGTAGAAAATAAATTAAATGAGCCGTCAACCGTGACAGCTCCATTGACTTCGACGTCATACGCATTACTCACAGCCAACGAAGTAAGTGGAATCGTCTGGCCCATACTGCTAAAACAGACAACACCTCTCCCCGCTCCAAAGATTAATCCAAAGCCACCATCTACAACGTTTTTAAGATGAATGTCCCCCCCGTCAGTGCCAGAATTAAGATTCGTATCTCTAGTTAATATGACAGGACTATGGAAAACGATATCTCTATTGTTAGTTCGGATTGCATTCCCAACAAATACTTCTCCCATTCCGTTTTGGAAGAACTCACCGTCCACCGATATCGTTGCTTCTGGTGCGAAATGCAAAGGCCCGGAGTTCGTGATCTTGAATGACCCCAGACCCTCCGTTAACACATCCCCATTAAACGCAAAAGATGTACCATCAAGAAATAGTCCTAGAGGACCCGTCGTTTTCATAGACCCGTTTGCTGTGACCAAACCATAAATGGAAGACCCAACTACCGAATCTGCGCAAAGTGACTGAAAAGTTAGCGTGTTTGCGCTATCGATCGTAAGTGACCCTATTTGGCTGTTAAGACCGAAATAGATATCTCCCATGCCTGCTTTTAAAATAAGCGATCCTGAGCCATTTAAAGCCCCTTTAAACGCAATATTGCCCGATCCTGCACTCGTATCTAAATACGTTGCACCTACCAGCGAAGTCGCACCGTCAAAAGAGATTCCACCCGCACCGGTGGAAATCGCCCCTGCAAGCTGAACAGATCCCATGCCATTTTGAATATAACCGCCTTCAACAAACACCTCATTTGAAGAAGACATTGCCAAGGTTCCGCAATTCGCTACCACCAACGACCCCCCATTAGTGGCTATGAACTTTCCATCGTGTATAAAGCCAGTACCATTGAGACAAATCCCGCTAGCGCCATTTGAATCTATCCCCCCAGTAAACGTACTCGTGCCAGTAGCCGCACGCTGAAACAGCGATCGAGCAGCAAGAGAAGAGACCTGGACATCATGTGCATCCTCGACCACCACATCCCCCAAACGAGTGACATTTCCTAGTGGACCCTTAACTATAACGTTGCCTCTACCAGCATTCAGGGTGATATTCTTTGACCCATTAATTGAACCATCGAGAATAATATCGCCCGATCCGCTGCCTGTAGACAAAACCGTATCTGACTCTAAGACAATAGGACCGGAAATAGAAATATCCCCGCCGCGTGTCGTAATGCTTCCATTCGTATACACAGTGGTTCCATCAAAGCTGGAATTTATCGCAATACTACCAGCCTCGACAGAACCGCTACTTACCAGGCGGATCACGCCGTTACAATTCTCAATCGAATTGGCCACCTCTAACCCCGTTGTATTGACAACGGATTTGACCAAATTTCTAGCTGTTCGTGTGGAGAGCTCAACTTGACCTCTCAGGCTTTCTATTTCTCCATAGTTTTCGATCAGAGCCCGCTCAATCTCTCCATCTAACAAGAACGTAACCAGCCCATCGCCACTAAAATCTAAGCTCACACGCTCGGCTGAAGCAAAAGTCACTTTCCCAGCTTGAGCACGCACTACACCATGATTCTGAATAGTCGGTGCGCAAAACGTCACGAAACCTGAAGAAAGCGCTTCCAACTGACCATGGTTGATGATCGAGCTTTTTTCATAGCCTGGATCCACAAAAAAAGCATACCGATTATCTAGGAAGTCACTATCTAAAATGTTTAACGTAGAAGCCATAAATGAATGCGCATTCACCACAGCATCAGGCCCAAAATAGATTCCATTCGGATTAACCAAAAATAACTGACCATTGGCTGTAAGCCTACCCAAAATAGTGCTAGGATCATTCCCCGTAATGCGAGTCAAAGCGCACGATTGTGCGTTTGGCTGCATAAACTGCACGGTTTCGTTGGCAGCGATTGCGAATTGTTCGAAATTCAGAATCACTTTTTCTGAAGCCGAAATGACAAGCGACCGCTCATCAGGAAAGCGCAATGCCGCTTGACCAGACACCACTTCGCAACCCTCAGGCAGCGCCTGAATTTGAAATGGCAGTATCGAACACCCAATTAGAACAAGTATATTCCTCAAAGCAAAGCATCCGGGTTTTAAAAAGCCTCTTTACCATCAACGCTTTTTTGATTACCACATGAAAGCTAAAGAAAAACACCGATAAGAAGGCGCACTCCAAAAGGTCGCCAGGCGGCCTTGGGCAACCATCACACGATCTAATCTGAAATCACGTTGTTGTAGATTCGATTGCGCCCCTCTTCACCACTAGAATAATTATTGTTATTATTCTGATTCGTTTCGAAAATGTTTTTTCCGTTAATACTGAAATTTGAATCATCCGAATCACTTCCAGTTGAAGTCAATATGATAACCTCTTCAAAATGCACTGTTAGCCCTGGCATGATTTTTTGGAGCCCTTCATTTCCGCTTTTTATGACCGCAGCGTTTTGTAAAATTAACAGAGCTAATTCTGGACACTGTTTAGGCAGAATTTCCTCGAGATCCTCCATCGTTAAGTTCTCAGAAATGGATAGTTCTAAAGTCAGCAGATTTTCAAAACCCTCAAGCACACCCCGATTAACTTTGTTGCAATTCCTTAAACACAAACGGGTCAATTTGCTTTTATCTAAATGCTTCAGATCCGCATTTGACAGCACATCTCCCGCTTCCGTGTCATCTTGTAACACTAAATTCTCGAGCTGCTTATGGCTAGCTAACACGCTGGCAAGTTGAATAGTCGATTCCAATCCAAGCTCAAGATGATTGAGCACAAGTTTATTACCTAGAGAGGTCAATCCACTGAGCAAGGGATCGTCGCACTGTTCAATACGTAAATCTCTAAGATTGAGGCAATGATCAGCTAATGACTCTAATCCAGTACTTGTTAGTCCACTTTTCTTTGTAATCACAAAGCACTTCAAATTTGGTGTAAAACGAATTAAACCATGAAGAATCCCATCGTTTAAAGGTTGTGAAAGTCCTAAATCAAGCGTCTCTAATTTTTTACACACTAGCGCCACTTTAGCCATTTCGTCCCAAGTGATGTGCGGACAATTTCGCAATGTCAGAGAGCGAATATTCGGGCACTTCTCAGCAAATTTGATTAAGCCTTGATCTGATAGCTTACTAGGTGTAGCCGGAGACTCTTGAAGTACTAACGTAGTGGCATCGGGACAACACATTCCCAATATTAACAACTCCTGGTCACTGACTTTTTCCTCGGTGAGCTCAAGCTTTTGCGCTCCCCCTTTTAGATAATCTCGCACGATGAAAATCAATTTACCCGTTTGCTGTGCCTCTACGTCACCTGCATCACGCAGAAGAGACGCCATCTCAAAGGCCTTTGGCTGACGCGCAAGACAAGAAATAAGGGCAAAATACATCGGATGGCTCGAGTCCGTAACACTCCCTTTAGTTGGGCATGGAAAATCATGCAGCCACAACTCCTTCCATTGTTTCAGCAGCGGTTGTAACGTCGTGCTCCAGAGCTCAAGGTCAAGACACTCCTTTATATGGAATGTTTTAAGTGTAAAGTTCCCCGAACCATTTCCTAATGCGCCAATTGAAGTTATCGGAAGCTTCTCTACGGATAAGTATTCTAGAGAAGTACTAATTGTTAACTCTGTAAGACTCTGACAATTCACTAAACGAATATGGCGAAGAGATGAGCCTTGCAGCGAAAGATCCTGATTTTCTACGATGTCTACCAACGATAACTTCTTCAATTTTAATGCATTCACCTGGGCGACGGTGGCCAGACTGACCGTGCATCTCTTCAACTCTAACGACGACAGCAACGGAGAATTTTTGGATAACTGCTCGAAAAACCGCGGTGTTTCCAAAATCGTGCATCCATTTATGCAAATGGACTGCAGCCAACTTTTTTCAATCTGTTTAAGAAGAAAATCTTGCTTTTGAGCCTTAGAAAAATCAATTCCACTGATCGCACGTTGTTTAGTTGTATCTAAACAAAGACGGTCGTAGTTTTCCGGCAGCTCATTTAAAAGCGCCTCTCGAATCCTCAACAAACGATTTTCCCCCATCCCTTCTTCTTCGCCAATTTGCCTGGCTGCTTTGCCTACCTCTAAAAAGTCAACATAGCTAGGCTCAGTTCCTGAAGTGCCCCAGAAGAAATAAGTACTCGCTCCTTGATATTTGCCAAAATTATTCCCCAGGGCAGTCACCCGCTGACTTATATCTTTACTTTTTGTTAGGATTTTCTTGTAGATTTCTCCTAATCTGGGATTTAAAGCTTGTAATAGTTGTATCCCTTTAATAGGGGGATTAGCCCTAAGTACGCTTTGTATGCGCTCAAACTGCTTTCGAAGACCAGTCAGATTGTCACTTCGAATAGAAAAATCGAGTTGAGCCGATTCATTGTTCCAATTTGACATAACCTCTCCCCATAATTCGAGAATATGCGCGGGATTGAATGAGAGAAAACGCTCTCTAGCTGCAGGATGAATGGCATGGTCCATCTGGGGAAGGCAAAAGAGAGCATTTCCCACATCATGACTATTATCCTGCTGGACCCCAGAAAAACAAAATGCCTCGCTAAGCCCCTTATAAGTTATACGATACATCTCATTATGAGGCTGTATTTCTAAAATTAAATCTTCAGATCGAACACTTTGAAAATTAACAAGAAAGTTCAACAGAAGAAGTTCAGAAAATCCCAGAGGGTCAATCTTCGCTAATTCCTTAGGTCTACCGCCTCTGAGGATCCCAGCCAAAGACTCCCCTGACACAATTTGGTTAATCCACAGTGTGTCGCTTACTTTACTGTTCCAAAATGCGCCCAATTTTTCGTATGTATGTGTGGCAAAACAACTGTAGGTAATTCCATGACCAATTAACAGTTCAAACAATTTTTCTGCCGCAAATCGAGAAATATCTTTGCCTTCCCATTTTCTTATTTCTAATTGAGGTGCATTAGTAAAATGAATTTTATTATCTGCAAACGCGCTTGGTGCCAAGTAACCATGTCCGAATCCCGGAATCTCCAGGTTAGACTTCTCTTGGATATCCATAAAATTCTGTAATTCACTATGCCAACGAATCAGTAAGCTGTTTTTCTTTAAGGTTTCGAATAATTCACCAAACTCAGCATGAGAGTTAAAAAATGTTAAAACATCCCTAACAAAAAATGTTTGTCCCCCCCTTAGAAAAATTAACTGTCGTATTAATCTTTCATTTTCCTTGTCTATAGCATAATGAAGAGGAGTTCTCTTTGTATTATCGACTGAATCAATATTGAAACCTTTTTTCACAAAATAAGGTAGAATAGCTTCTAACGCTGCTGGAGTAAACTTGGTTACATTAAACAATAGCCTGAGTGGACATACTATATGGCTATTGGTTTGACCTTCTTCAAAATAATCAGTCTTTTCCAAAAGATGGCGGACCACGGCAGAAGCCTGAATAGGAGTCTCAGCAAATTTACCAATACAAAGGGATAATAAGTTGTTAGTACCACTTTCCTCGTATCGAGGACTAAATCCATTGGAAGTCAGCAACTCAATCATCGCAACATCTAAGTTGTCACATGCAGCTTGTAACGCCTTATATATGTATCGTAAGCCCCCGTCTTCCCCCTCTAATACCAGTTTTTCTTCATCCAATAGCCTTTTGACGAGTTCTATATGCCCTTGTTGCACAGCGAAAATAAAAAATTCCTGTCGAGAATCAGGATTGGCTGCGTTGCCAGGCAAGACTAGATTGCCGCAGGCCTCTGGAAAAACCGCCAACGCCTTGCCAATAATAGCAACTTTCGTATAGGTCCTTAGCTTCTCTAGCTTGATTAATTGAAAAAAACGTGCAGCGGCTTCTCGAATAGATTCTCGCCTTTTGACAACAGTAGATTCCTCATGAATGTTATCTTGTTCTAATTTAATAAATGCTTTTTTAGCGGTAGGACAACTGGTTCGCGCCTCTTTATGTATTCTTGCTGTTTCCGGTGAAATAACATCCAACAGTTCTTGATGCGTAACTTGAGGGTTTTTTTCTATCTGCTCTAAAAGACAAGTCAATTTTTGATACATAGTTGGAATGAGATCGTAAGGTATCTGAAATGGCGAAACCTCCTTAGTACTCCAAGCACCCTGGTCTACCATCTGTTGATGAAGACGGTTTTGCTCTTCCAAACTTGCCAACCAATCAAACAGTAAGCTTTCAGCCGTATACTTTTGCAATTGGTCAGCTAATTTAGAACTGAAAGCTGTGTCCATAGGCGTCATTAGATAGACAACCGATTTTACTTCCTCAGGACCCGCTAGGGTTTCAGAGTGACGTATTTCAGTAAGCCTTATCGAATTAATCACTTTATTCGACTGCATAATAGTTGCAGCAAAGTGTTCTGAACTTTGATGTTTTGGATTAGTCAATAAGGAAATAAGAAAATGTCGGCTATAAGAAACCGGATCCATAAATTTCTGCAAATTTGGAACATTATCGTACAAATATTCCGGTTCACAGGAACTAAGACGTTCGCGAATTATTGTGAAATTTTTGTAAAGAACACCTGCTCCATGTCCGATCTTTTTGTTGCCATCTTCGTCTACTCGAAGCCACTTTCTATAATCTCTGTCAAAATCATTGCCGAGACTGTTAGATCTTAGCATCGCTATAAAGCCATCTCGACCAATATTTTTTATATATGTTTCAGGAACAAGTACGGCAGCACGGAAGATCTCTTCTGATTTTGCGACTATCCTGTCTACCCCCAAAACAGATCTAAGAGAAAGTTCTGTGCCATTGCTATTCACATAGAGAAACTCGGATCTCTCCTCACTATTTGACTTCAAGAGCATTGTAGCCGTCTTCCCTTTACTCTTTAGAAGGGCATAAAATGCGTAAGATAGAAAATCGCTTTTGTATAACTCAGTTGATTCATGAGAGGTGACAATCAGTTGCTCGTTTGTCTCAAGATTTTCAGCCCGAAAAAAACCAAGCCCCGGTGCTGCAACACCGACCATTCCAGGATCTTGGATTTCTCGATAATGTCCAGAATTTTTATAAGCCTCCTGAAAAGCACCCAAAGCGACAGCTAACTCTTGCGCCCCTTCCGCTTTTTCCAATCGCTTAGATAGACCCTTTGAGTCGGTCACAACCTCGTTCCCTTGCGATTCTCTGGACTGATTCAGCTGGTTTAACAATACCTGAGTTTCCAAAGTAAGCACACTCCTAGGAGTATGGACCAATATCTCTCGCAATCTCCCAGCGGCCGCATTTAAAGGATCGGGTTGTAAGTGGAATAGATCTAGAATCTTCATCTTCAGAGACCAATAACTATCCTGCACAGTAGTATAAGGCTTCCTTTGCATGTTTCTAGCGGCAATCAAAAGCTGCTTCAAATGCTCTTCCGCATCGCTTTTGGAACTCTCAAAACGACCTAGTTTCTGGGTCAAATTTTTCATATGCAAAAGCAAAGCAGAAATTTGCCCGTTATCCAGAATGGATTGATTGTAAAGAGTTGTTCCTAACTTACCAACTAATTCATTGATAGTGGATTCAGTAATGCTTTGATTCCTGTATTGATCCTTATCAATTGCTTGCAAAATAGTTGTGATGATGTCAATAGGATTAGAGGAAATAGCCTCTGATTCTTCCTGATAATTACTAAACTCCGTATATTCGATGTTATGTTCTAAGTCAAAAAAATTGTCTTCGCCTACACTATAGTTATAGTTGTTATTATTGTTTGATTCTATTGATTGTGATAAAAATGAATCACTTAGAGAAGCAGGTAAATTTAAATTGTTAATGGATGGTGCTTCTGGATTAAAAGAAAATGATTTTTTTACGGCATTCGTATTTTGAAACGCTTGAAGATTATTCATGGTATGTATACCTTTTGTATAGTGTTTTTTCCCCCGCTAGGCTTCATCCCATCAATTTGAAGATGAGGCATTGGCTTGCGTAAGCTTTCGATATCTTCAAACCGAATGTTGTTTTGTATAGACTGTGATCGAAATTTAAGTCGCTGAAGAGACGGAACAAGCTTTGGTATAGCGTTCAAGCCGTGTTGAGTAATTCCTCTACAAGCTGTGAGATCTAAGGTCACGAGATTTTTACACGCTCTCAAAAGATTATGCAAAGCCTCATCTTTAAGATTGGAAAAGGATAAATTTAATTCTTCTATACCGGCAGAAGCATGTTTGAGCGATGAAAAATTAGCGCTTTGGAAATTGCTACCAGTAAGATCTAGATAGACAAGATAATGATTAGCCATCACCAGGCTCTCGAGCTCTTCCGGACTAAAAGCACAGTTAGCCAAACCAAGACTCCATATAGGGTACTCGGTCTCGATCATAGCCTTTAAAATGGCATTAATGGTACTTGGTTTGTGAGAGAAAGGTAAATATAAATGGTTCAACTTTACTCCACCTAACCGAATCATGTTCACTAAACTCTCGCCCACCATAAGACAACCACTTACATCTAAGTTTTTAAGACCCGAATTCTTATTGAATAGTTCAGAGAGACTCCTATCCGTAATCCGTTGGCAACCTCTAAAATCTACGCTATCTAATTGCCCAAGACCTTTGGCTAATGCGACAACACCGTCGTCCGAAATTTGTGCACAACCCGCAAAGGATATTCTACGCAGACCCGGACGGTGATTGGCTAGGCTGATTAACGCGTGATCGTTGATTTGTTTGCATCCCTGTATAGAGACAGAGAGTAGTCCAGGTAGATTTTGCGCTAAACTCTCCACACAATCGGACGTGATTTTTGGGCAGAACGCAATCTCAACCTCAGTCAATCGGTGACTGTTTTTTATGAAAGCCTGCAAACCCGCATCTGAAATAATCCCAGGCTTTGCGGCTGAGCCAGCAATACGCAGCTTTTTAATCCCTGAAAACCATGGACCTATAAGTTCCAAATCGTCGTTATTCAGCTTCGTAGCGCACAGCTCAAGTTTGTTAATTTCACCGCGAAAATAACCACTCAGCGGCTCTATATACTTGCTAAACGGATGCTCGAAAGATTTCTGCAGCGCAGGCAAAATCTCTTTCGCTCGATCAGTTCTAGCAATAGCCTTAAGTACTAGCCAGAGATCCTTCGTTATCGGATACGCTGGCACCTGACTTAGTCGGATACTATGAGGCGCCTTGCCTTCCAACCATGGCTGAAACAAGGTGTGCCAAGGATTTAATCGCGGACAATTTTCAAAGGAAAAGTCAGAAAGTAAGTGGTTATTGCCTTTTGAATCCGCCGAGCCAAGCACCCTAACCATCGAGAGATTAGGACAATTTTTAAGTTCGAGCGATTTTAATGTTGAAGGTAATCGTATGCATTCGAGATCATTACAATCCGCGATAAAAAGTTTCTTTATTGTACAGTCTGATAGATCTAGTTCAAAAACATTTCTTAGCTTGAATAAATTCAAATGATCTAGGTATTTGAATTTTACTAGCGTCGCAATCGAATTATCTGAAAAAGCGGAACAACTTAGATTTAATTTTTGTAAAAATGGACAATGAAAGCGAAAATCAATTATGTTTTTTAGATCAGAATCATTCCATCCTTCTAAATCAATTTCTTGGTAGTAGTTATTTAAAATATTTTTTAAAGCTGGAATCCCATAAGTTAGATCACTTTTTAAGCCAAGAATGCTAAGGTTTGAGACCACCCTTTCTTTGCTAGAATCTAAGACAAGATTTTTGAAATTTTTTAAAATACCTCGTTCCAGTTCTTGAGTAATACCATCTATGGCATCAATGGACAGTTTTTTTTCGTTTTTTATTGCCACTAGTTCTTTGCTTGAATCGTCGAGGCTAGCACCCTTTTTAGAAGTTAAAGTCCACGCAGACGGTGTTAAAGGAAGCGATTTCAGCCGCTCAAGTTGGTGCAGTTTGCTGCTGGGAAAATATAGTGAATAAAATCGTTTTGTTGGGTGTGTGAAACCAGAGAATACAGGCTCATAGAATTTTTCCAAATTAGGATGGAGCAAAAATAGCAATTCTAAATGAGAAAGCTCTACCCGTTTTTGTAGAATGCTTTGAAGTCTAAAAAATAAATTACATAAATTGGAGATAAAGCCCGCGCCAAACTGAATTTGGTCACTGGAAATCCCAAATGTCTTTCCAAATTCACGCTTTAGATCTTCATTACAGTCACTAACTTGCTTGATCCATTTTTCCAGTGTTGAAATAGGCTCAAAAGCTAAAAAATGGCTTCGTGCTAGAGGATCTATTTTGTCTTTCATTTGATCTAAACAATATAAAATATTTCTTACGAATGGTCTGATTTCTCGATCTGATTCATCAGGAATTGTATGCAGAATTATTTTTTCTAAATTAATGCATGTTAGACGTTCAGAATTATCTGGTAAGGATTCTAATACAAAATCATCTAACCGTAAGTCAGTAAAATTGAAAAGCATAGAAGCAATTACAAGTAGTGAAAAACTAGAAGGATTAAGTTGGTCAAAATGATAGTTATCTTCAAGCCACAACTTTTCGCCTAATAATAAGCCCGGAATTTTTTGACGCATTACGAAAGCTGCAGAGGATGTCTCCGTCGTCGCAAAAACCATCGCGCTTCGAGAAATAGCCTGTATATGCAAGCAATCAAAAAATGTCTGCACAGCCAAACAACTAACTGACTTTTGAAACTTTGCGGCACTGACTGCCATAAAAGAGCTGTCAATCCTTTGGAAATATTCATTTAGATAAAAATCTAAAGACTCTCCTTTCCGGTGCGAACTCAAATTAAAATTTGACTGCTCAACAAGAGGCGGCGCAGCAGAACCCGATCGTTCAAATGCAAATTTAAGACTCGTACCTAATACCGTTACCTTTTTTTTCTCATCCATATCTAGTGAGGATTCACTTGACAATGACTTCAAGTCAAAGGACCACCGAACCCCAAGATCCTGTTTTTTTAGACGATCGATGCATGCTTGAGATAAATCTAAAGATTCTAAGGACCCCGCACTACCGGACCCACAGACGGCTCCAAGCCCAATAAACAGATCCGCCAAAGGCACATTGTGGGCTTCGATAGCTAAGTCTAGGGCCGTTTTACCTTCATAATTCGGTTGATTTAATAATGCGCCTTTATTAACAAAACTAACAATTAAAGAACGCACTATTTCGGGAGCTTCGGAAAAACAATTGACAAGCTGATGAAGAAAACGTAGCCCATCTTTATTTCTATAATTTACATGGTTGCTTGCAACATGAGGAAGAAGCAAATTGGTAATGGCAGCAGCGCGTAAAGGACTTTCAGAAAAATGACTCAAACAATAGGACAGACCAAGCACTACATCCCTAGCCAGTACATCATATCGCAGTAGTGTCGAAACCATACTTGGCTGAAGAGTCATGGCCGCTATTGGCAAGGCATTTTCTTCTGATTCCCCATAATCAAATTGGCGGTAAAGTAAAGAATTTTTGCCTAATGACGGCTGTAACCCCTTTTCCTCGTCGAGAAAATCAGCAACTAGGGTCGCATGGCCTTGGATCACCGCTTCGTAAAAATACGGCGCCCGTTTAGTAGGCAATGCTGCTGTCAACGGCAGAGGACAAGAACCGGGAAATGTTTCCGTGATCTTACTAACAAAATACACCTGATCCTTTGGATCCAGAGACTCGAAGTCAAGACTACTCATATAATCAACTATAGCGGAAGTAATGGATTGGCGATTTTCCTCCACTAGATTCGAATTCTGATTGTCAGCAGATAATGCTGTATAAATCTCCTTAAACGTCACTCCTGTTGTTAACGTGTGTAAAAGTGTTTCCAGGCGTTGTTGTAATACCTGAACAGCATTGGGCTCAAATGAAAAGAGAGGAGCTTTTTCTGAATATAAATCGGTTCGATCCCAAATCTTTCGCACAATCAGTCGTTCGTACGACTGTCTATGCTGCTCTATTAAGGTTAGGCAAGCCAAAACCAACTTACGGCATCCGTTGGGGTCCTCCTTGTAAGACATCAGTTGGTGGCAAACATGACTGTTAAGATAGACGTTTTCGTCACAATCACTTACCGAATCTGTAAGTAAGGAAATGACAAACTGCCAGCTCTTGTCTTCGTCCGTCAAAGGCATTTGGCTCGGATCAAAGCCTAATCTCCATATACGAGAACAGCCCTTTTCCTGTGCTTTAAAAAAAGTAAATAGCTCATTGGAGTAGCCGAAAATCTGCCCTAAAGCTAGCTTGATCCATTCGACTCCAGTTGGCATTGATGCCTTAAAATGGGGTGATAAAACGTATGTGAGGTTATCCTTTCTAAACCTTATGCCCCCATAGCATTCCCAGTCATTGTTAGATGCGAATAACTCTTTGGTTTTCTGCGGATCCAGTTTAAAACAATGTAGCCCAGGACCAGACAGCTGGCCGAGAGAATTTTCTCTATGATCAACTTGTTGGAGTTCGCGATAACTTTCTCGTACGATTCCCAGAGAGACCTTGATTCGATCAGTGTGAAGGAGAACTGTTTGCGGTAACGTATGAATTAGGGTGGTGCACTCTGCTATAAGTTGTTCGATGCAATTTTTATCGTTGGCGAAATTCGCCTCTAAGGGATGACGGCATTTTCGCACAAAGACTTGGAGTTTTTGAATGGAATGAACAGCTCCTTGCTCTTGATTTAGCAACTCATTCAAATCGCCTATTGCATTGCTGAATAGATCTGGCACTAAATCAGAAGAGGCAATGAGTTGAGTGTGTAAAGCCCAAAAGCCTCTCAGATAGGATTTTTCGTAACACTGCCTTGCTTCGTGACGCATTCTTGCTAAATGGTTCGTTACATCTGTTTTGATTGAAGCCCATTGATCCTCGCCCGACAAGTGGGTCAGAAGCGAAGACAACTGTTGGACACGTACTTGAAAATGTTTGGGAATTAAACAGAGAGTACTGTTTTGTAACGCTTCATTAAGTGATTCGCGCAGTTCAGTTATAACCTCGGGAAGCAAATGGGCATTTTTGCACTTTTTTGCGATAGCGGCCAAAACATCATTGAGTTTTGCAGTTGGTTTCTTTATCGCGACCACCGAAACAACCGGTGGAGTGTTCTGAATATTTTGATTTTCGTGCACCTTAAGGACGTCTACACGCGGACTCGAACGGGATGCGGGGGCTCTATTGGAGTAAGTAAAGCTCGCGGATGAATAAGGCGCTATACCCCACATAATTTTCGTCCCCTAAGAAAATAGAAAATTTAAATTCTATAAATATAGAATTTAAATTTACAACAAAAAAATGGTTGACATTTCAAAATTATACGATCAGTTCACCTTCTTGTCTTAGAAGAACATTTCTGCGAAGGCAACGTCCCAGACGTTCTTCTAAGTACAAGCCCTGTAAGACTAATTATGGACAGGCCATGCTTACTATGAACGATGTGGAACAGTAAATTCCAATCCGAAAAATCTTAAAAATAAACGTTTCAAATGGTACGATGGGAGACTAAAAAATAAAATAAGGTCTAAAAATGAACTTTCTGAGCGATGAGGTTAAGGAGATACAATCCGACTGGGTCTGGCTATTAGTGGTTGGAAACCTAGGCCTTGCTGTTTTAGGACTAATTCCTATGATTTTTAACCTGACCACTCAGTGGTGTCTAATGGGCGAGTGTGCTAGCACATGGACCCTGTATCAGCCTACAGCTGAACTTCTGCTGCCAGAATTATTTAAAAAGATCGTATCGTCAGCACTCCTTTATTGGACCGTTATACGAGCTCGTAAAAATTGGCTACTCATTGGGAACCTCATCCTTACCCCCTTTATGCTATTGCGCGAAGCAATAGACACTTTTAATTCGCCGTTTGATGAGCTGATAGTGCTGTTTTTAACCCTGGATTTTGTTTTTATTTTGTGCTGGTACGTGATTAGTGTGCGCATGATTCGAGCCAACAGAGCCTACCATCGACTTTCCATAAAGGTTTACCAAACATGTTCATGAATAGAATTTTATACGCAATCGCCATTCTTACCTTATTTCGAGTAGTATGGCAGAGCTATTGGCCTTATTACGACGATTTATTTGAAGTTAATTACGCGCTAATGTTGACCATACTTAGAAGCTTAGTGATCTTTGTTGTTGTTTGGTTATGTGGTCGATCCTATTTTTCGCATGGCCATCGAAAGCTGTTGCTTTTTGTTGTGATCATAGGCGCTTGTGGAGGATATCAACTTTTCATCGCGCATACGGAAGCAGAGCAGTGGGATCGAACCGTCATAGCCTACGAAGCGTTATTTCAGGATTTTTCTTTAGACAAAGAAAAAACCATTGATGTTGCTCAAAAATATCCTACAAGTGAATATGGAGAGTTTGCGCAATTGTTGGTAGGTTTCCACACTCTTCGAGTGGACTATGGGTTAGCCTGTGAAGAATCAGCTCCCTGCTTTGAACGCCTGTTAGAATGCTGTAATCCACATGACCCCCTGCTTGTTGAGCGCAGTCACCGTCTCGAGCGCAAACAAGCCGTGCACGACCTTATCGATGACCTGAACAGTTATCAATGGAGACTCACCAAGGTTTGGAAGGATAACGAAACCGTTTTCGAGCAAATGGAATTCACAAAACCATCAACGCGTGAATTGAGTGCAACGCTTTTTCATCAACATCGGGAGGTAGCGCTTACCTTTGTCGACGACGAAAGACACCTTGGGCACCAAATGTGTAACACTTGGCTTGAGATCCTAGACTTTCTAAACATAGAAGACGAACGGTTTTGGTGGGATGAAGAATTGGTTTTTCTCGGTCATGCGCAGCAGTGCCACTTCGCCGATCTGCTAGACAAAGTGTGGAACCTCTATCAGCAACTGTTAAAGCTTGATCAGGAAAAGGAACCTCGCGTGTTAGGCACACCACCCTATTACGGTTTAACCTAAGACGTTGCTGACTTTATTGAGGGCCGAATCGCACATCGCAGCTCCAGCCCCTTTCACAACATCCTGTGCTGGTGAGCATTCACGGTGATCCCCGGAATGCCTACAGCGGGCAATGGACGAAGAGATGGACAATAGCCTATCTGTTTTAGCTTGTTAGACCAGTCTCAGTCCATCATGTGGCAGCATAATCGTCCATTCTTGGTCCATTAAGCGTCCATTTTCGTCCATCGAAAGAGGCCTGAGCTGCGATGTGCGATTCGTTTGCGGTCATATCCTGCGCCGTACTAGGTGCTGATTTTGTATGTATTTTTTTTTGTAATGTAAAATATAATTTGTATAAATTATCTCTGTACACGACAAAAAATTTATCTTAGCCTTATGCCTGCTACAGGCATACGCATCAGGCTAAGATAGTTTTTTGATGCTTATATAATTGACAGCAAGTTCGTTGCGACAGGAAAACCCTCGTAGAGGGTTTCTGAATGTAGCCCACCGTGAACCTTGCGAGCGAAGCGAAGACAGGTGTAACGGTTGGAAAATGCGCCGAAAACCTATTGCACCCCCGAAGGGGCGTGCCTCAAGAGATTTTAAATCAACGGGTTGAGGCACTCTCGTTCGAGAGTGCGAACTCTATTTTGCCATTATTCCCACCGTTACACCTGTCTTCGCTAACGCTCGCAGGTTCACGGTGGGCTACATTCCAGAAACCCTCTACGAGGATTTTCCTTTCGCAACAAGCTTGCTATCAAATATATGCGCATCAAAAACTTATCTTAGCCTGATGCGTATGCCTGCTACAGGTTGTTGGACCACACCCGACCCATTAGGTTTTACCAATCGACTCATTAAAGAAACTGAATACCATTCTCAACGCGAATTTTGGATAAGTCGGTCTTAAAAGTAGCTTAGGGTAAATGATTTAAATTAAAAAAAAGACCTTCACAGATTTAAAAATTTGTTTCGCAAAGACGAATTTTTAACTTGGAAGGTCCAAATGTAAAGCAAGATGCTCTTTTATTGGTGTCAATTTTTTGTGATGTTGACGATTTTTGCAAGAAGTTTTTGAGCCAGAATGGAGAAAATTTGATAATCACTCCTTTTTCGATTCTCGAAAACAGATTTACATTCGACCAATAGAAAAAACGAATGAATAAACAGGTCTAATTTTGTGTATATTTTGTTTTGTAATAAAAGATATGATTTTTATAATTGTAAGTAATTTGTTTTTTACTTCTTAAAAATGATCGTTTGTCTTTAAGATGTTTTCGCAACATTATCACACTATGAGGTGAGTATGAGACAGATTGTTTCGACCTTCACTCCCATTTCCAAGAGTTCCCGAGCTATTCTTTCTACAGAAGCCCGAAAGCCACCCTGCCATCAATAGCCTCCTTTCGTTCTTTCTTTAATTTTTTTTGAAGTGGTCTCTAGAGATATCTAGAAGACCTTAATAGCTGCAGGTGTGCAATGACATCAAAAAAAGATGTTCATTTGCTATTGCGACAATTTGTGTACTGGTCTATAAAATTAACCCATACTGGTGGTAAAGTGATTAAAAAACTGACTTATCAAATCCTGTTTTCTCTCCTGCTAACGACTTCGTTACATGGTAGCACCGCTCGACTCGCTCCTGAAGCCGAACCCATCGCCCTTGTGCATGGCTGCGTCAATGTTGTCACAGGAGAATTTGTCCAACAAAGAACAGACCTTGTTGTAGAAGGCCCCTCGTCTATCTCTCTTTCACGTACCTATGACAGCGGATCCACACAAACTTTGTCCACATTAGGCCACGGATTCACCTGGTCCATTGCGAGAGACCTGCGAAGCACAGGTAAACAATGGACAACCTGTTCTTTGGAAGAACGTGAAGGCATACAACTCACCTATCAGAAAGTATCGGGTAAGGAACACTTCGAAATTGACCCCAGAACATTTGAAGTAGGCTATACAAATTACTCTCCAGGGCAAATCAGCGGAGCCAACAGCCTTCACAATGTCACCTTGTTACCCTCTGGCTGCAAGACTAATAACTTCTTGAGTAAGGAAGAAGGAACGTGGTCTTGGTTAACAGGTGGAGAGTGGACTGTTACGTTAGGGTGTGGCACAAAACGTATTTATAGCTGGCAAGAGCATGAAAGCAATCGTTGGTGGTGGACGCTTACTAAAGAAGTCCGACCCGATGGTAATAAAGTCTTATACGAATACGACGCATCGCGCCGGCTAAACAAAGTCGTCCTGACAGATAGTTCTGAAGGCACTCAGCTAGTAGATTACTCGCTCATCTACGAGGGAAATACCATCACAGCAATTGGCAGTAACAAACAGCAGACACAGTTTAGCAAAGGATTGTTTCGCTTTAAATTGCCTCGCCGTGAAGGAGAGTATTTCGAACGACTTTCCTCCGTGGATGGCGAGCATTTAATTCCCACTGAATATCACTACTACAAAAGCGCAGAGGAAGGACCCCACGCTGGCAAACTCCAGAGCATTAAACAGCCAGAAGGTCGTTTCCTGAACATCTTCTACGACCATGACGCAGGACGAGTTTGTGGATTAAAAGCACCTGTAGGTTCTGATGAAACTCCTGTGGAGTTTGCTACTTTTAGATATGGCGATGACACGACCGAGTGGCAGCGGGCTGAAGTGAGTTAACCAAATATGTGTTTGGAAAATGTAAACGCGTAGAAAAGATACAAAAGTATTTAAGAAACAACCTCTACAGCGAATTGCGTTACTGGTGGGGGAAAAAAGGCAAAGCTGCAGGGGCAACCTGACAGGACTTAGTTCTACAGAAGGCTATGCCATTAAACGAACCTTCTTACCCATTTTTAATGTCGTAAACGACGAAGACCATGGCAACAAACTGCATGTGGACTATCGCTACAAAGAAGGCACTAATCTCCTCACAGCCAAACTCTCAGGCTATAAGGAAAACCCTGAAAGCACTCCTGAAATCTTCGCACGCGAATTTTTCGAGTATGACCAATTCGCCAATTGCGTCCTTCATATTGTCGACAATGGCTCAGGCACGGAATCAGATGATTTTACCAACATAACCGTCCGCACAATCACGCAGACACAACCCATTGTAACATCGCTCTCGCCTGCTTTTGGCAAACCTGAAATTGTATGGGAAAAATATTGGGACACACAAGATAAACAAGAACACCTCCTGCGCAAGGTGATGTATGGGTATGATGAGCGTGGGCATGTCTCTCAACAACATATCTTTGATGCAGAAGACCAATCCAGCTACACATTACACTTTCTCTATGATGCTACAGGAAGACTTCTGAAGGAGACGAACGCTGCGGAGCAGACAACCCTCCACAGCTATGATGCGAATGGAAATCGCATCCAGACCGTAAATGAAGCCACAGGCCTAACAACCGATTATACCTACGATTTCGCCAATCGACTCATTAAAGAAACGGAATACCATCCACACCACGTCTACGAGACCTATCATTCTTACAATAAAAGTAGCCGCAAAACCAAAACGATTGATCCCTTCGGCAACATAACCCAGTATGATTACGACCAGTTAGGCCGCTTGATTACTGCCACACACATACCTGCGGATAATCCCAACAACAAGAGTATCGAACAGTTTGGTTATGACGTAGCTGGCAATCAAACTAGCGTCACAGATGTGTTAGGACATACCACGCACACAACTTACACTGCTCGTGGGCAACCCATTAAAATTACTTATCCCGATGACTCTTCCGAAACCTATCAGTACAACCCTAGTGGTTCTCTCGCTGCGCATACCGCTGTCAATGGTGTGAAGACCATTATCTATTACGATAAATGCTTTCAACCCGCACGTAAATGCTACTATGATACAGAGGGGACATTTCTCTACGATACCATTGCAGACTATCGTGGAGACCAACTCCTCTCTGAAACAGACGCCAACGGTGTGACCACCCATTATACTTATGACGGTGCAGGACACCTGACTGAAACTCGCAAGGGAGACCAGCGCACGACCATTTCTTATGATGCTTTAGGCCACAAAAGCCAGTTGAAGGAGTGGGTAGACAAAACAACCGCTCGTGTCACAGCCTGGAAGTACGATGAGCTGGACCGCGTCATAGAAGAACGCCTCGAGGAATATTCTAACGGGCACTTTTTACCCATCACCATCCACAGCTATGCATATGACCGCTATGGCAATCGTAGCTATATTCAGGAAGGGAATCAAGTTACTCAGATCCAGTGCGACAGTCTGCATCGCCCCGTTCATGTTGCAGATGCATTGGGACAAGTCACAGTCACCGAGTACGACGACTTTCCAACTTTGCGCGTGACTGAAGCCGATCCTCTCGGTCGTCAGACGATTACGAGTCACGATTCGTTAGGCCGTGTGATGATAATCGAACGCAAGAATGCACTAGGACAACTCTGTGCATGCAGCGAGCGCTTTTATGATGTAGCTGGGCAGCAGATTCGTCAAGAAGACACAGTCCTTGCGCCAGAATTGCCAAGTCATCAAGTCGTGACCGCATGGGAATACGACCTGATGGGTCGCATGGTGAGACTCACCGAAGCAGCCGGCACTCCGGAGCAAAAATGCACAACACACAAATATAACCAACTTGGCCAAAAGGAAGTAACTACCCTTGCCGAGGGCACGGAGTTGCGCTATGCGTATGATTCCTTGGGCCGTTTAAAGACCTATTCTGCTTCGGACAATAGTTTTAGCTACACCTACAACTACGATAACATTAGCAATCTCATCGAAGCGAAGGACAACCTTCACCACACCAGCACCAAGCGCAAATACGACCAATACAACCAAATAGTAAGCGAGACACTAGCAAACGGCCTTTCGCTCAGCTATCGCCACGATGCATTAGGAAGGCTTCTGCACGTCGATCTTCCCGACCGTACAGGAATAGCCTATGAATACGATACAGCGTATCTGAGGGCTGTTAAACGCCTCTCAGAGCAATCTTATGAGCATCGTTATACTCGTTATGATTCCTCAGGCAATCTTCTAGAAGAAGAGACGCCCCGTGGTCGCATTTCGTACGAGTGGGATCGTCTCAATCAAGCTAAAGCAATCCGCTCTGCGTCTTTTAACGAAGAGATTAGCTCTTACGATTCCGTGGGCAACCTTCTGCAGAAAACACGCCAAAACCAACTCCACAAATATGCATACGACGATTTAAACCAGTTACAAAATGAATCCATAACCAATTTTGCGCAGCACGAATATGTGTATGATTCGTTAAATAACCGTCGAGTGCGCGATGGCAAAGAGCACACCATCAATTCTCTGAATCAACTACTGGATTCTGGTGAAGCCACCTATACCTACGACAAGCGCGGCCATCTTATTACGGATGCCCATGCACAATATGTCTACGATGCGCTTGGAAGATTGACTTCCGTAGCACGCAACGGAGACCGTTATGAGTATCAGTACGATGCATTTAATCGACGTATTGCAAAAATGACTCCAAATGGTATTGAGCGCTATCTCTACATCGATCAGAACGAAATCGGAATGGTCGATGAGCAGAACAATATCGTCCAATTGCGGATTCTCGGTAGTGGCAAAGGAGCAGAGATTGGTGCTGCTGTAGCGCTAGAGCTGGAAGGCGAGATCTATATTCCTTACCACGATCATGCGGGACATCTTTCCGCGCTTGTAGATCTGACGGGGAATAAGGTTGAAAACTACACCTACACCGCCTTTGGTGAAGCGCAGCGTGAAGGCACCTTTATTCCGAATCCTTGGTATTTTTCCAGCAAGCGGCATGATCCTGAAACCGGATGGGTCTATTTCGGCAGGCGCTATTATGATCCTGTGACAGGTCGCTGGACCACACCCGATCCATTAGGTTTTACCGATGGACCTAATCTATATGCTTACGTCCACAATAACCCCTTAACGCACTTTGACCTCTACGGGCTATTTACGGAGCCAGTATCAGCCTCGTGTGGTACCGCCTCTGCAGTCCATAGAGAGGTGCGAAGCGCATCTTCTTCGTCAGGTTCGGGACGGCAAAGACAGTCCAATTCAGGAGCAGGATGCCGCAAGATAGAGTTTTCTAAAAGTGAACCGGACTGTAGATGTGGTGTAAGAGCGGGAGTGAGCGCAGCAAGCGGAACTTTGGGCTGCCCTGGAGTTAGTTATAACGCCGATCACCCTGGATATTTATGCGGATGCAATCTACAGGATAGTCAATCTAAGCCGGAGTGTTGTGTAGCGGAAACTTGCATGGAATATTGTGGCGTGACTATTCAGGCAGATCTTTCTTCGCCTGCCGCATTTGCTGCCACAGCATTAGTGACCACAATGGAAGTAGCTCCTTGGGTCGTTGGAGGGCTAGTCTACAGAGGTATTGCTAAGGTATATTCCTGGGGAAGGTCAGGCTATAAGGTGTGGCAACATGTGACTAAAAAATCCCAATCGAACTCTAACAAAGTGGAACAATCTCACTGTGTAGAAACCGCACAACCTCGTCCTCATGCAGAGGTCTCTTCACATGCTAATTCACCGAGATCCAGTCAAAAAGGTACGCCCAGAACGAACCAAGCGCAGAATAAACAATTTCGAGACGCTGTAAAGGAGGTTGAAAAACAACTCGGCAGAAAATTGTCACCAGATCAGAAACAGATATTACATCGAGAAATTTCTGGAGAAGGATTGGGATTTCATGAAATTGTAGAACAAGGTTTTGAAATATTTAAATGAAAAAGGTCTTTATGAAAAAAAATCAAGAAGTGATAATAAATAATATTAAAAATATTATAAATATGAAAGCAACCCGAATCTTTTTAGGACATGGAAGTTTTTTATCGATTGATTTTGGAAAACTGGTAAAAGTGAAAGTTCACTCTAATCGGGAAGTTCACGTTCAAACTCGCGGTGAATGGCACTTATGGATTTACATGTGCTGCTGGAGAATAGATAGAGGTGGCGATCCACTTGTAGGCAGCAATGATTCTCAAGATAAAATAAGACTTAAATTATCGGAAATTCAAGACATAAAATTGATTAACTTTGAGATTTTAAATAATAGTTTAGATCTGAAATTGAGTTTTGAAAACAATGTTGCGATTTGGCTCTTTAACTGTAATACTGAAGAAGATGAACATTGGATGCTCTTTACACCAGACCATCATGTCTTAACTGCCGGACCTGCAAATCAGGTGTTCTACGGTTCTTCCTCTTAGTGAATGGATCATTCAGAGGATTTATTAGGTTTATATATGAATAAAAATTTTTATTTTAAAGAGTGTAGTGATCTCAAATATGAAGAAATGGTAATCGATATTTGTTGGAATGGTCGAACTATAGCGACCTTAAATCAAGACAAGGGTTTAGAACATGTTGAAATCGAATTTTATTCATCTTCTCCGGAGAATTGGAAATTTGACTATAAGGCATTTTTAGAAGCATTGATTTCTGCTAGAAAGCTCTTGGAAGAATATCCTTCAGATAAGTAGCGCTAAAGTAAATTGAAAATAACTGATATTAATTAATATGATTTATTATATTGTGTTAATTTGAATTTTTTGATGTAATTTTAGATTTGTGTGGTTTTTTATTTTTGCAATTTTAATGAGATGTTTTTGATATTTTTTATTTAATTTGAGAGGAGAAAAATGAAGCGTTTACTATTAATATTGTTGATAAGTATTTCAAGCTTGCGGGCCGAGGACGTCGACGTGACGCAACCCCTTCGCATTCATCAACTCATTCCGCGTGACCAATATGCTTTTGATTTAGGCGTGGATCCTTTTTTGCCTCAGAACTTTATCTGCCTACAGAATCCCAAGGGAATCTGTCCGGAATGGCTATATTGGGGCCCAGAGGAAGATTTAAAGGCTTTTTTTGAAGATCCTCGCTCGCTAAAAGTTCCCATTATTCGAGCGAGGCTCTGTGCGCAGATAACACAACAGATAGTCGAAACGGCAATAAACGCATCCAACAGGAAGGAGTTAGAAAGTAAATTAAAGTGTTCAATTATTAGTAAAACATGGGGGTGTTATCCTCTTTTTGCGATTGCATTGACTCATGAAAGAGAATATGCAGCCTATGTCGGTCTGAATTATGAGAACTATGTGCTTCAGCTTCATTTGATCATTCCGGCGGGAGAGGACAAGGCAGCATTAAATTTGTGGAATAATTTTTTAAATAGAACTAAACAACTTCCAGACCCTCTTCTATTTAAGGCTCAAGGTCAAGAAATGCATACTGGTTATACAATTGTGAATACAGTCAACAGATCGACAAAAGTAACAGCTGAGAGGCGAAAATCGGACCAAAAAATTCGAGTCGCTATGATTCCTGTGGATGAAGGTGTACAGTTTCATTTGCAGACTGTCACAGAAACAAAAATGGGTAGCAAATGGCATTATGGAGAGCCTATGCTAAAGATTTCAGGGACTTATATCGTTGATAAGGGCTATGTACACTTACCAATGGTGACGTCTGTTTTGATTGCCGAAGTGGAAGAATTTTCATCGCTATCAGAAAAGGACGCTATTCTTGTCCAAGAATTTCATGAGAAAAATGTATTCAGGATTTGATGAACCACATAAGAAAATTGGCAAAATGATGTACCTAAACGAAAACCCTCATAAGGGTTTTCGTTTTATGTGTACTAGCCAACTAGGTCAACCGGTCGTTTCATTTTTAGGAGCACCTTCGATAGTTTCTCTACTGCTATGTTGATAAAATTTTAATGATGGCATACCATCTCACCGTTTTTTTACAGTAGAATAGAAATCGCGTCCAGGCCGTAAATGAAGCCACAGGCCTAACAACTCATTAAAGAAACTGAATACCATTTTTAAAAATTTGTTTCGCAAAGACAAATTTTTAACTTGGAAGGTCCAAATGCTAAAGCAAGCTGCTCTTTTATTGGTGTCAATTTTTTGTGATGTTGACGATTTTTGCAAGAAGTTTTTGAGCCAGAATGGAGAAAATTTGATAATCACTCCTTGTTTTTCGATTCTCGAAAACAGATTTACATTCGACCAATAGAAAAAACGAGCAAACAAACAGAGCTAATTTTGTATGTATTTTGTTTTGTAATGAAAAATATGATTTTTACAAATTGTAAGTAATTTATTTTTTACTTCTTAAAAATGATCGTTTGACTTTAAGATATTTTCGCAACATTATCACACTATGAGGTGAGTATGAGACAGATTGTTTCGACCTTCACTCCCATTTCCAAGAGTTCCCGAGCTATTCTTTCTACAGAAGCCCGAAAGCCACCCTGCCATCAATAGCCTCCTTTCGTTCTTTCTTTAATTTTTTTTGAAGTGGTCTCTAGAGATATCTAGAAGACCTTAATAGCTGCAGGTGTGCAATGACATCAAAAAAAGATGTTCATTTGCTATTGCGACAATTTGTGTACTGGTCTATAAAATTAACCCATACTGGTGGTAAAGTGATTAAAAAACTGACTTATCAAATCCTGTTTTCTCTCCTGCTAACGACAGCGTTATATGGTAGCACCGCTCGACTCGCTCCTGAAGCTGAACCCATCGCCCTTGTGCATGGCTGCGTCAATGTTGTCACAGGAGAATTTGTCCAGCAAAGAACAGACCTTGTTGTTGAAGGCCCCTCGTCTATCTCTCTTTCACGTACCTATGACAGCGGATCCACACAAACTTTGTCCACATTAGGCCATGGGTTCACCTGGTCCATTGCGAGAGACCTGCGAAGCACAGGTAAACAATGGACAACTTGTTCGTTAGAAGAACGTGAAGGCATACAACTCACCTATCAAAAAGTATCGGATAAGGAACATTTCGAAATTGACCCCAGAACATTTGAAGTAGGCTATACAAATTACTCTCCAGGGCAAATCAGCGGAGCCAACAACCTTCACAATGTTACCTTGTTGCCCTCTGGCTGCAAGACTAATAACTTCTTGAGTAAGGAAGAAGGAACGTGGTCTTGGTTAACAGGTGGAGAGTGGACTGCTACATTAGGGTGCGGCACAAAACGTATTTATAGCTGGCAAGAGCATGAAAGCAATCGTTGGTGGTGGACGCTTACTAAAGAAGTCCGACCCGATGGTAATAAAGTCTTATACGAATACGACGCATCGCGACGGCTAAACAAAGTTGTTCTGACAGATAGTTCTGAAGGTACCCAGCTAGTAGATTACTCGCTCATCTACGATGGAAATACCATCACAGCAATTGGCAGTAACAAACAGCAGGCACAGCTCAGCAAAGGATTGTTTCGCTTTAAGTTGCCTCGCCGTGAAGGAGAGTACTTTGAACGACTTGCCTCCGTGGATGGCGAACATTTAATTCCCACTGAATATCACTACTACAAAAGCGCAGAGGAAGGACCCCACGCAGGTAAACTCCAGAGCATTAAACAGCCGGAAGGCCGTTTCCTGAACATCTTCTACGACCATGACGCAGGACGAGTTTGTGGATTAAAAGCACCTGTAGGTTCTGATGAAACTCCTGTGGAGTTTGCTACTTTTAGATATGGCGATGACACGACCGAGTGGCGCGGAGCTGAAGGAGAATTCACTAAATATGTGTTTGGAAAATGTAAACGCGTAGAAAAGATACAGAAATACTTGGAGGGAGTACCCTACAGCGAATTGCGTTACTGGTGGGGGAAAAAAGGCAAAGCTACAGGCAACCTGACCGCAATAGGTCTCTACGATGCCCAGAACAACATGATCCAAGCCCGGCAGCTGACTTACGATGACTATGGCAACGTAGTGAAAGAAGTCCTAGAAGGCAACCTGACAGGACTTAGTTCTACAGAAGGCTATGCCATTAAACGAACCTTCTTACCCATCTTCAATGTTGTTAAAGACGAGGACCATGGCAACAAACTGCATGTGGACTATCGCTACAAAGAAGGCACTAACCTCCTCACAGCCAAACTCTCAGGCTATAAGGAAAATCCTGAAAGCACTCCTGAAATCTTCGCACGCGAATTTTTCGAATATGATCAGTTTGCCAATTGCGTCCTTCGTATTGTCGACAATGGTTCAGGCACGGAATCAGATGATTTTACCAACGTAACCGTCCGCACCATCACCCAGACACAACCCATTGTGACCCCCCTTTCACCAGCTTTTGGCAAATCGGAAATTGTATGGGAAAAATATTGGGAAAAAGGTAACGAATACCTCTTGCGTAAAGTAAAGTATCAGCACGATGAACGTGGAAATACGCTACAAGAGGACATCTATAATGCAAAAGAGGAACACGCCTATTCATTGCACTTTCTCTATGATGCTGCAGGAAGACTTTTGGAAGAGACTGATGCTGCACAGCGCAGAACGGTTCACACCTATGATGCGAATGGAAATCGCATCCAGACCGTAAATGCAGCCACAGGCCTAACAACCGGTTATACCTACGATTTCGTCAATCGACTCATTAAAGAAACGGAATACCATCCACACCACGTCTATGAGACCTATCATTCTTACAATAAAAGTAGCCGCAAAACCAAAACGATTGATCCCTTCGGCAACCTAACCGAATACCTCTATGATCAGTTAGGGCGCTTAATTACCACTACTTACATCTCTGCTAAAGGCGAAACAAGCCTAGAACATTTCGGTTATGACGTAGCTGGCAATCAAACAAGTAGCACAGGCGTGCTAGGACATACCACATACATAACTTACACTGCTCGTGGGCAACCCATTAAAATTACTTATCCCGATGGCTCGTCCGAAACCTATCAATATAACCCTAGTGGTTCTCTCGCTGCGCATACCGCTGTCAATGGTGTGAAGACCATTATCTATTACGATAAATGCTTTCAACCCGCATGTAAATGCTACTATGATACAGAGGGAACATTTCTCTACGATACCATCGCAGACTATCGTGGAGACCAACTCCTCTCTGAAACAGACGCCAATGGTGTGACCACCCATTACACTTATGACGGTGCAGGACGCCTGACTGAAACTCGCAAGGGAGATCAGCGCACGACCATTTCATATGACGCTCTAGGCCGCAAGAGCCAATTACAAGAATGGATAGACGAAGCAACCGCTCGCGCCACAACCTGGAAGTACGATGAGCTAGACCGCGTCATAGAAGAACGCCTCGAGGAATATTCTAACGGGTGCTTTTTACCCATCACCATTCACAGCTATGCATATGACCGCTATGGGAATCGTAGTTATATTCAGGAAGGGAATCAAGTTACTCAAATCCAGTACGACAGTCTGCATCGCCCCATCCACGTTACAGATGCATTGGGACAAGTCACAGTCACTGAGTACGACGATTTTCCAACCTTACGCGTGACTGAAACCGATCTTCTCGGCCGTCAAACAATTACAAGCCATGACTCGTTAGGCCGCGTGATCAAAATCGAGCGCAAAAATGCACTAGGACAACTCTGTGCATGCAGCGAGCGCTTTTGTGATTTAACTGGGCAGCAGATTCGTCAAGAAGACACAGTCCTTGCGCCAGAATTGCCAAGTCATCAAGTCGTGACCGCATGGGAATACGACCTGATGGGTCGCATGGTGAGACTCACCGAAGCAGTCGGCACCCCGGAGCAAAAATGCACCACCCACATATTCAATAAGCGCGGCCAAAAGGAAGTAACTACCCTTGCCGAGGGCACGGAGTTGCGCTATGCGTATGATTCCTTGGGCCGTTTAAAGACCTATTCTGCTTCGGACAATAGCTTTAGCTATACCTACAGCTATGATCACAATAACAATCTCATCGAAGCGAAGGACAACCTTCACCACACCAGCACCGAGCGCAAATACGACCAATACAACCAGATAATAGGCGAGACGCTAGCAAACGGCCTTTCGCTCAGCTATCGCTACGATGCATTAGGAAGGCTTCTGCACGTCGATCTTCCTGACCGCACAGGAATAGGCTATGAATACGATACAGCGTATCTACGGGCTGTTAAACGCCTCTCAGAACAACCTTACGAGCATCGCTATACACGCTATGACTCCTCAGGCAATCTCCTAGAGGAAGAAACACCCCGCGGTCGCATTTCGTATGAGTGGGATCGCCTCAATCAAGCTAAAGCGATTCGTTCAGCGTCTTTCAACGAAGAGATTAGCTCTTACGATACTGTCGGCAACCTTCTGCAGAAAACACGTCAGAACCAGCTCCACAAGTATGCCTACGATGATTTAAATCAGTTACAAAATGAATCCATAACCAATTTTGCACAGCACGAATACGTGTATGATTCATTAAATAACCGTCGAGTGCGCGATGGCAAAGAGCACACCATCAATTCTCTGAATCAATTACTAGATTCAGGAGAAGCAACTTATGCCTACGACAAGCGTGGTCATCTCGTTGCAGATTCTCATGCACAATATGCCTACGATGCACTAGGAAGACTGACTTCCGTAACACACAACGGAGAACGTTACGAATATCAGTACGATGCTTTCAATCGACGTATTACAAAAACTACTCCAAATGGTGTTGAGCGCTATCTCTACATCGATCAGAATGAAATCGGAATGGTCGATGAGCAGAACAGCATCGTTCAATTGCGGATTCTCGGTAGTGGCAAAGGAGCAGAAATCGGTGCTGCTGTAACGTTAGAGCTTGAAGGGGAGACTTACATTCCCTATCACGATCATGCCGGACATCTTTCCGCGCTTGTAGATCTCAAAACGGGAAACAAGGTTGAAAACTACACCTACACCGCCTTTGGTGAAGCGCAGCGTGAAGGCACCTTTATTCCGAATCCCTGGTATTTCTCCAGCAAGCGGCATGATCCTGAAACCGGATGGGTTTACTTTGGCAGGCGCTATTATGATCCTGCTACAGGTCGCTGGACCACACCAGATCCGCTAGGCTTTGCCGATGGACCTAACCTCTATGCCTATGTGCACAATAACCCCTTAACGCACTTGGACCTCTACGGTCTATTCACCGGGCCAGCAACCGCCTCTTGCGGCACTGCATCTGCTGGCTACAGAGAGGTGCGAAGTGCATCTTCTTCGTCAGGTTCGGGACGGCAAAGACAGTCCAATTCAGGAGCAGGATGTCGCAAGATCGACTTTTCTAAAAGTGAACCCGACTATAGATGTGGTGCAAGAGCGGGAGTGCATGTAGCAAGCGGAACTTTGGGCTGCCCAGGAGTTAGTTATAACGCCGACCACCCTGGATATTTATGCGGATGCAATCTGCAGGATAGTCAATCTAAGCCGGAGTGTTGTGTAGCGGAAACCTGCATGGAATATTGTGGCGTGACTATTCAGACAGATACGTCCTCATCTTCTGGCTTATTAAAAAGTGGTGCACAAACCTATGCAGAAGTAGTCATAGGTTACTATGTAGGCCGTTTTACTTGTGGTGTTGGACAAAGGGTTTGGGCAGCCGGAGGCAAACAACTCCTTAATCGGGCATGGCAAGCTTCAGGCGCAGGTGTTTTGGTAGGCAGAATAGTCGCTGGCTTTAGATACTGCTACAAACAAAAGACTCGCGGGATTGTGAATCGAGGATCTTCATTTGTTGGAAGAAGAGGATTTCAGCTAGATTATGCTCCCTTTCAACAGATTCGCAATTCGCCAGCAATAATTAATGGGCGTAAATATACGGGCCATGCAATAGACCGTATGCAAGATAGGGGATTAACTCCTTCTATAATTGAGAATGCAATACAAAGTGGAGAAGCCCTTCCCAATCGTATACCTAATAGAATAGAGTATCGAGATTACATCAATCAAATTAGAGTGATAGTTGAAAATGATGAAGTTATTACATTAATACCATTCAAAGGCAAGAAATGACAGTTGAATTCAACGCCAAACAAATCAAGAAGATGAAAGATCTGCTGATAAATTTTTTAGAATATCGCACGGACTTATTTTCCTTGGTGAGTAGTCTGGAATTTCTTTTCAGTGTAATAGACATTGAAGATCCTGAATGGAACGAAAGGTTTATCAGCCAAATTTCTCTTTTGGAGTCCATCAACGCTAGCAAGCCGAAACTTTCCGAAACTAAGATCAAAGAAATTGTGGAAAATGCAGTAAACTATTTAAACAAAATGACTGATGATATGCTTGTTAGTTTATCTTCTTTCTCGTTTTTTAATAATTCTATAGAAATTGATTTCGATTGGCATCTTTGTCCGAAATGTAGTGAAGCGTGGAAAATATCATCGAACTATCCCATCGAGGTATGCCCTAAATGCGATTCAGTATGGCGAAATCCACAATTCGAACCAAAGAAGTGAAAGGGGATAGAAAAGATTTGCACTCTTTTTGAATTGTCTTTCGAGCATCGTTATATACGCTATGATTCTTGTGGATGAAGGTGTACAGTTTCATTTGCAGACTGTCACAGAAACAAAAATGGGTAGCAAATGGCATTATGGAGAGCCTATGCTAAAGATTTCAGGGACTTATATCGTTGATAAGGGCTATGTACACTTACCAATGGTGACGTCTGTTTTGATTGCCGAAGTAGAAGAATTTTCATCGCTATCAGAAAAGGACGCTATTCTTGTCCAAGAATTTCATGAGAAAAATGTATTCAGGATTTGATGAACCACATAAGAAAATTGGCAAAATGATGTACCTAAACGAAAACCTCATAAGGGTTTTCGTTTTATGTTTACTAGCCAACTAGGTCAACCGGTCGTTTCATTTTTAGGAGCACCTTCGATAGTTTCTCTACTGCTATGTTGATAAAATTTTAATGATGGCATACCATCTCACCGTTTTTTTACAGTAGAATAGAAATCGCGTCCAGGCCGTAAATGAAGCCACAGGCCTAACAACCGATTTTGCCAATCGACTTATTAAAGAAACTGAATACCATTCTCATCAACGCGAATTTTGGATAAGTCGGTCTTAAAAGTAGCTTAGGGTAAATGATTTAAGTTAAAAAAAAGACCTTCACAGATTTAAAAATTTGTTTCGCAAAGACGAATTTTTAACTTGGAAGGTCCAAATGCTAAAGCAAGCTTAGAAGTAAGCTAAGTCAGCTTCAGGGATCGCCTAAAACGCTTGTAGAATAAGAGTTTTATCTGATGGAAGAATTAGATATTATTTTGATGAAAGCCCTTCAAAATCAAAAGGGCCTACGAGAGGTGGAAAAAGAGTAATAGAGTGGGACCCAATAAATAATCGAGTTAGACAATGGTATGAATGCTGTGACAGGTTCGATAGAGTAAATAGAGTCCATCCACAGGAAATAAATGGCCAGGTAGTTACATCGCCTCATTATCCTCCAACAGGAAAAGAGTTAATAAATGATTAATCATAAGCTACTATTAGGTACTCAATTAAAGATAATGTTATCCACGGGATTTCATATTGCGGATATAGCAAGTTGGGCTTACAAACTAATAAGAGATTTTAATAATCCATATTTGCCTAGCCTGGTGAAAATTTTAGAACAAATTTCAATTATGAATCTTGGAAGTGAATTTTTTCTTAAAGAAGAAGAACTTCATGAAATAGCAGATCGCTGGATTGAAGAAGGAGAATACGAAGAACTGGGAAAACCCCTATCCGAAATAAAACAGTTAGCTGAAGACATTGGGAAAGGCTGGCTCTATTGCCCTATTTGCCATGAAGCCTGGGAAAGCAGATCGAAGTACGCGATGGTGGAGTGCCCGCAATGTAAAAATAAACTTCACAATCCAATGTATGTCCCAAAGACAGAAAACTCGTTTTGATGTACTCGAAGCTGCGATTTGGCATGGTATTCGTCTGAGATGCGGGCATCGAATCGTACGCCTCTCCGGCTCCTTTCACTATCCCCTCACAGGTAAGGATTTAGAACTATGGAAAATATAAAATTTCAATTAGGGGTCGAATTAGATGACTTAATCAATTCTAACGCAAACGTTCAGGAATTGGCTAGTTGGGCATACAGAAAAATCTGGCACACCAACTTGCATTATCCCCTAGATGTTCAAAGCACCTTAGATTCAATTGCTTTAATGGAAATAGGAGAGGAATTTGTCTTTCCTGAACAGAAATTAAAATCGATTGCTAATCAGTGGAGACAGGACGCAGAATTTGAAGAGCTTGCTCGTCCTGTTCCTGAAATCCAAAAAAGTGCTGAAGATATTGGGAGAGGTTGGCTCTACTGCCCTATTTGTCATGAAGTCTGGGAAAGCAGATCGACGTACGCGATGGTAGAGTGTCCGCAATGTAAAAATAAACTTCACAACCCAATGTATGTCCCAAAGACAGAAAACTCGTTTTGATGTACTCGAAGCTGCGATGTGCGATTCGTTTACAGACGAATTCTTGAACCTCATATTCATGATCCCAAGTATCCGGGAGTCATTAGAGAGGCCGAACCATGGGAATTTCCAGCAGAATATTAAGGGGTAAAATATGGATGAAAACATAAAATGGTTATTAAAGTGGCTTGAAACTCAATACAAGGGTTTATGGCAAGGTCAGCGCGTAGTTAGTATTGGTACGTTGGATAATCCTGGTTGGGTATTCGACGTAAATATTGATAGAATATCTCAGCCAAATCTACCGTTCTCAAAACTCAAAATAGACCGCACGGAACATGACTGGATTTCCTGCTACACGGAGGAGGGGGTTTTTAAGGGAGCTGGGGGTCCACATAACTTACCGGAAATAGTACAAATTTTCCGTAATTGGATTACAGAAGGAAAATCGAGAGGGCTTAATTCCGTTGAATTGCAGCGCCTGGCAAATCAAACAGGCGACCTCTTTTGGTTAACGGAATGGTTTGCTTGGCAGTGCGATGGCGATTGGGAGCACTGCTATGGCATAAGCATCGACAATAATGACGGTCAAAGTTGGTCGTTTGAAATTCGATTTGGAGATACAGAACTAGAAAATCAACCATTTGAAACCATTGGCATTAGGCGTTCTGAAAAAGACTGGGTATCTTGCTTGATGACTTATAGAGATATCATAGAAGGGAGTAGTGGCCTTCTTAACTTACCAGAAATGTTAAAAATCTTTCGTAATTGGGCGGAGCCCATTTGGCAAAAGGCTATTCTTGAAAATGCATGAAAGGGGCCGATTCGTTTCACCCTAGCTTCGGCCCCAATGGTGTCAACTTAATCGCGAAACGGGCGCATATTTTTGAGGATATTTTTGCAATAAGACCGGTAGCCACAAAAAGACCCTCAACGAGGGTCTCTGAATGTAGCCCATTGTAAGCCTCGCGAGCGCTAGCGAAGACGAGGCGCAACTGTGGGTAACGCGAGTTTTGGATAAGCCAGTCTTGGAAATAGCTTAGAATAAGTTATTTGAGTTGAAAAAAACTTCACAGGTTCAGGCTAAGATAAGTTTTTGTGATTATGATACAAGCTCATTACGACAGGAAGACCCTCGTAGAGGGTCTCTGAATGTAGCCCATCGTGAACCTGCGAGCGTCAGCGAAGACAGGTGTAACGGTGGGTAGATGTGGAAACAAATTCGCACCCCCGAAGGGGTGTGCCTCAACCTGTTTACAATTAACGAGCTGAGGCATTCTCGTTCGAGAGTGCGGGGGCTATTGTGCGCTTATTTTCACCGTTACACCTGTCTTCGCTGACGCTCGCAGGTTCACGGTGGGCTACATTCAGAAACCCTCTACGAGGGTTCTCCTTTCGCAATGAGTTTGCTATCAATTGCATACGCATCAAAAATTTATCTTAGCCTTATGCCTGCTACAGGTTGTTGGACCACACCCGATCCATTAGGTTTTACCAATCGACTCATTAAAGAAACTGAATACCATTCTCATCAACGCGAATTTTGGATAAGTCGGTCTTAAAAGTAGCTTAGGGTAAATGATTTAAGTTAAAAAAAAGACCTTCACAGATTTAAAAATTTGTTTCGCAAAGACAAATTTTTAACTTGGAAGGTCCAAATGCTAAAGCAAGCTGCTCTTTTATTGGTGTCAATTTTTTGTGATGTTGACGATTTTTGCAAGGAGTTTTTGAGCCAGAATGGAGAAATTTGATAATCACCCCTTGTTTTTCGATTTTCTCGAAAACAGGTCTATATTCAACCAACAAACAGAGCTGATTTTGTATGTATTTTGTTTTATAATGAAAGATATAATTTTTATAAATTGTAAGTAATTTGTTTTTTACTTCTTAAAAATGATCGTTTGGCTTTAAGATGTTTTCGCAACATTATCACACTATGAGGTGAGTATGAGACAGATTGTTTCGACCTTCACTCCCATTTCCAAGAGTTCTCGAGCTATTCTTTCTACAGAAGCCCGAAAGCCACCCTGCCATCAATAGCCTCCTTTCGTTCTTTCTTTAATTTTTTTTGAAGTGGTCTCTAGAGATATCTAGAAGACCTTAATAGCTGCAGGTGTGCAATGACATCAAAAAAAGATGTTCATTTGCTATTGCGACAATTTGTGTACTGGTCTATAAAATTAACCCATACTGGTGGTAAAGTGATTAAAAAACTGACTTATCAAATCCTGTTTTCTCTCCTGCTAACGACTTCGTTACATGGCAACATGACACGACTCGCTCCTGAAGCCGAACCCATCGCCCTTGTGCATGGCTGCGTCAATGTTGTCACAGGAGAATTTGTCCAGCAAAGAACAGACCTTGTTGTCGAAGGCCCCTCGTCTATCTCTCTTTCACGTACCTATGACAGCGGATCCACACAAACTTTGTCCACATTAGGCCATGGGTTCACCTGGTCCATTGCGAGAGACCTGCGAAGCACAGGTAAACAGTGGACAACTTGTTCGTTAGAAGAACGTGAAGGCATACAACTCACCTATCAGAAAGTATCGGATAAGGAACACTTCGAAATTGACCCCAGAACATTTGAAGTAGGCTATACAAATTACTCTCCAGGAGAAATCAGCGGAGCCACCAGCCTTCACAACGTCACCTTGATGCCCTCGCTGATTTTGTATGTATTTTGTTTTATAATGAAAGATATAATTTTTATAAATTGTAAGTAATTTGTTTTTTACTTCTTAAAAATGATCGTTTGGCTTTAAGATGTTTTCGCAACATTATCACACTATGAGGTGAGTATGAGACAGATTGTTTCGACCTTCACTCCCATTTCCAAGAGTTCTCGAGCTATTCTTTCTACAGAAGCCCGAAAGCCACCCTGCCATCAATAGCCTCCTTTCGTTCTTTCTTTAATTTTTTTTGAAGTGGTCTCTAGAGATATCTAGAAGACCTTAATAGCTGCAGGTGTGCAATGACATCAAAAAAAGATGTTCATTTGCTATTGCGACAATTTGTGTACTGGTCTATAAAATTAACCCATACTGGTGGTAAAGTGATTAAAAAACTGACTTATCAAATCCTGTTTTCTCTCCTGCTAACGACTTCGTTACATGGCAACATGACACGACTCGCTCCTGAAGCCGAACCCATCGCCCTTGTGCATGGCTGCGTCAATGTTGTCACAGGAGAATTTGTCCAGCAAAGAACAGACCTTGTTGTCGAAGGCCCCTCGTCTATCTCTCTTTCACGTACCTATGACAGCGGATCCACACAAACTTTGTCCACATTAGGCCATGGGTTCACCTGGTCCATTGCGAGAGACCTGCGAAGCACAGGTAAACAGTGGACAACTTGTTCGTTAGAAGAACGTGAAGGCATACAACTCACCTATCAGAAAGTATCGGATAAGGAACACTTCGAAATTGACCCCAGAACATTTGAAGTAGGCTATACAAATTACTCTCCAGGAGAAATCAGCGGAGCCACCAGCCTTCACAACGTCACCTTGATGCCCTCTGGCTGCAAGACTAATAACTTCTTGAGTAAGGAAGAAGGAACGTGGTCTTGGTTAACAGGTGGAGAGTGGACTGTTACGTTAGGATGCGGCACAAAACGTATTTATAGCTGGAAAGAGCATGAGAGCAATCGTTGGTGGTGGACACTCACCAAGGAAATCCGACCCGATGGTAATAAAGTTCTGTACGAATACGACCCATCGCGCCGGCTAAACAAAGTCGTCCTGACAGATAGCTCTGAAGGCACTCAGCTAGTAGATTACTCCCTCACCTACGATGGAAATACCATCACAGCAATTGGCAGTAACAAACAGCAGGCACAGCTCAGCAAAGGATTGTTTCGCTTTAAGTTGCCTCGCCGTGAAGGAGAGTACTTCGAACGACTTGCCTCCGTGGATGGCGATCATTTGATCTCCACTGAATATCACTACTACAAAAGCGCAGAGGAAGGACCCCACGCTGGCAAACTCGAGCGGATTAAGCAGCCGGAAGGCCGTTTCCTTAATATCTTCTACGACCATGATGCAGGACGAGTTTGTGGATTAAAAGCACCTGTAGGTTCTGATGAAACTCCTGTGGAGTTTGCTACTTTTAGATATGGCGATGACACGACCGAGTGGCGCGGAGCTGAAGGTGAGTTAACCAAATATGTGTTTGGAAAATGTAAACGCGTAGAAAAGATTCAGAAGTATTTAGGAAACAACCTCTACAGCGAATTGCGTTACTGGTGGGGGAAAAAAGGCAAAGCTGCAGGCAACCTGACCGCAATAGGTCTCTACGATGCCCAGAACAACATGATCCAAGCCCGGCAGCTGACTTACGATGACTATGGCAACGTAGTGAAAGAAGTCCTAGAAGGCAACCTGACAGGACTTAATTCTACAGAAGGCTATGCCATTAAACGAACCTTCTTACCCATCTTCAATGTTGTTAAAGACGAAGATCATGGCAATAAACTGCATGTGGGCTATCGCTACAAAGAAGGCACTAATCTCCTCACAGCCAAACTCTCAGGCTATAAGGAAAACTCTGAAAGCACTCCTGAAATCTTCGCACGCGAATTTTTCGAGTATGACCAATTCGCCAATTGCGTCCTTCATATTGTCGACAATGGCTCAGGCACGGAATCAGATGATTTTACCAACATAACCGTCCGCACAATCACGCAAACACAACCCATCGTGAAGTCACTCTCGCCTGCTTTTGGCAAACCAGAAATTGTGTGGGAAAAATATTGGGACACAAAAGATAAGCAAGAACATCTCCTGCGCAAGGTGATGTATGGGTATGATGAGCGTGGGCATGTCTCTCAACAACATATCTTTGATGCAGAAGACCAATCCAACTACACATTATACTTTCTCTATGATGCTACAGGAAGACTTCTGAAGGAGACGAACGCTGCGGAGCAGACAACCCTCCACAGCTATGATGCGAATGGAAATCGCATCCAGACCGTAAATGCAGCCACAGGCCTAACAACCGATTATACCTACGATTTTGCTAATCGCCTCATTAAAGAAACGGAATACCATCCACACCACGTCTATGAGACCTATCATTCTTACAATAAAAGTAGCCGCAAAACCAAAACGATTGATCCCTTTGGCAACCTAACCGAATACCTCTATGATCAGTTAGGGCGCTTAATTACCACTACTTACATCTCTGCTAAAGGCGAAACAAGCCTAGAACATTTCGGTTATGACGTAGCTGGCAATCAAACTAGCGTCACAGATGTGTTAGGACATACCACGCACACAACTTATACCGCGCGTGGGCAACCCATTAAAATTACTTATCCCGACGGCTCGTCCGAAACCTATCAGTACAACCCTAGTGGTTCTCTCGCTGCGCATACCGCTGTCAATGGTGTGAAGACCATTATCTATTACGATAAATGCTTTCAACCCGCACGTAAATGCTACTATGATACAGAGGGAACATTTCTCTACGACACCATCGCAGACTATCGTGGAGACCAACTCCTCTCTGAAACAGACGCCAACGGTGTGACCACCCATTACACTTATGACGGTGCAGGACGCCTGACTGAAACTCGCAAGGGAGATCAGCGCACGACCATTTCATATGACGCTCTAGGCCGCAAGAGCCAATTACAAGAATGGATAGACGAAGCAACCGCTCGTGCCACAACCTGGAAATACGATGAGCTAGACCGCGTCATCGAAGAACGTCTTGAAGAATATTCCGAAATCACTAAAACCTCGACTCCCATCACCATCCACAGCTATGCATATGACCGCTATGGCAATCGTAGCTATATTCAGGAAGGGAGTCAAGTTACTCAAATCCAGTACGACAGTCTGCATCGCCCCGTTCACGTTACAGATGCATTGGGGCAAGTTACAGTCACTGAGTACGACGACTTTCCAACTTTGCGCGTAACTGAAACCGATCCTCTCGGTCGTCAGACGATTACGAGTCACGATTCGTTAGGCCGCGTGATCAAAATCGAGAGCAAAAATGCACTAGGACAACTCTGTGCATGCAGCGAGCGCTTTTATGATGTAGCTGGGCAGCAGATTCGTCAAGAAGACACAGTCCTTGCGCCAGAATTGCCAAGTCATCGAGTCGTGACCGCATGGGAATATGACCTGATGGGCCGTATGGTGAGACTCACCGAAGCAGTAGGCACTCCTGAGCAAAAATGCACCACCCACATATTCAATAAGCGCGGCCAAAAGGAAGTAACTACCCTGGCCGGTGGTACGGAGTTGCGCTATGCATATGATTCCTTGGGGCGTTTAAAGACCTATTTTGCTTCCGACAACAGTTTTAGCTATACCTACAGCTACGACAACAATAGTAACCTCATCGAAGCGAAAGACAACCTTCACCACACCAGCACCGAGCGCAAATACGACCAATACAACCAAATAGTAAGCGAGACGCTAGCAAACGGCCTTTCGTTCAACTATCGCTACGATGCATTAGGAAGGCTTCTGCACGTCGATCTTCCCGATCGCACAGGAATAGCCTATGAATACGATACAGCGTATCTGAGGGCTGTTAAACGCCTTTCAGAGCAATCCTATGAGCATCGTTACACACGCTATGACTCATCAGGCAATCTTCTAGAAGAAGAGACGCCCCGTGGTCGCATCTCGTATGAGTGGGATCGCCTCAATCAAGTTAAAGCGATTCGCTCTGCGTCTTTTAATGAAGAGATTAGCTCTTACGATTCTGTCGGCAACCTTCTGCAGAAAACACGCCAGAACCAGCTCCATAAGTATGCCTACGATGATTTAAACCAATTGCAAAAGGAATCCATAACCAATTTTGCACAGCACGAATACGTGTATGATTCATTAAATAACCGTCGATTGCGCGATGGCAAAGAGCACACCATCAATTCTCTGAATCAATTACTAGATTCAGGAGAAGCTACTTATACTTACGACAAGCGCGGCCATCTCATTGCGGATTCCCAAGCACAATACGCCTACGATGCGCTTGGAAGACTGACTTCCGTAACACACAACGGAGAACGTTACGAATATCAGTACGATGCTTTCAATCGACGTATTACAAAAACTACTCCAAATGGTATTGAGCGCTATCTCTACATCGATCAGAACGAAATCGGAATGGTCGATGAGCAGAATAACATCGTCCAATTGCGGATTCTCGGTAGTGGCAAAGGAGCAGAGATTGGTGCTGCGGTAGCGCTAGAGTTGGAAGGCGAGATCTATATTCCTTACCACGATCATGCCGGACATGTCTCTGTACTTGTGGATCTAACAGGAAACAAAGTTGAAAACTATACCTACACGGCCTTTGGTGAAGCGCAGCGTGAAGGCACCTTTATTCCGAATCCCTGGTATTTCTCCAGCAAGCGGCATGATCCTGAAACCGGATGGGTTTACTTTGGCAGGCGCTATTATGATCCTGCTACAGGTCGATGGACCACACCAGATCCACTAGGCTTTGCCGATGGACCGAACCTCTATGCCTATGTGCACAATAACCCCTTAACCCATTTCGATTTATACGGCCTTTACAATGCAGGCGCGGTAGGGCTAAGTCTTTATGAAAGAAATCGATCGGAAAGAAGTACAAAATCAGTAAGTAGATCAAGCGACAGGTCATCGAGCTCAGGCGTAGGGACCCGAAAGTCCGAAAACAGAGACTGTAGGACAGCAGGATGCGTCACGCAAAGATCCGAGCAAAACGGCTTTTGGTCTGGATTTAAGCTAGCTTTTACAAATCCTGTTGAAGTTGCAACTGAAGTCGGTTGCCATATGGCTTATCCACGTAGTTGCAGCCATAATCAACGCTCTGCAGGGGTTGTTGCAGGTTATCTTATTGTGGGTTGGACAATGTCGAGATCAGCACCTGCTTTAATTCAACAGATCGGTAGAGAAGGCATTCGAGTCTGGCAGCGAAGTGCCAAAGAAACCCCTACAGGCATATCCTCTGGACGAGTGACCAGAAAGCCTGATAGCTCTCCAGGTGTAGGTGTTAAGGATAGCAAAGCCCCAACAGGAAAACACAAAAATCATCACTCACCTGACCCAAATGCGACCGGAGCGCACTCGGTTTGGAGAAGAACCGACTCTCAAAATCCGAATAGGGTATCTAGTTATGAAACCTTTCAGCCACAATCCAACCCACGTAACCCAAACCCTTGGGAAAGCGTAACAAGGTTTGATGGAGTTGGGAGCGGAATTGGAAAGGGACACCATAACAAAGTTTTAAAAAAAGATATTCCTGAGCCTCATGTTCATGACCCAAAATACCCAGGAGTCATTAGAGAGCCCGAGTTATGGGAATTTCCAGCAGGATATTAAGGAGCAAAAAAAATATGGATGAAAACATAAAGTGGCTATTAAAGTGGCTTGAATCTCAATACAAAGGTTCATGGCAAGGCCAAAGCGTAGTTAGTCTTGGCACGTTGGATAATCCTGGTTGGATATTAAAAATAAATATTGATCAAACAATGCAACAAAATCAAGCGTTTTCAGAAATCATAATAGATCGCACGGATTGCGACTGGGTTCAGTGTCTTGTTAGAGACGGAGGGTTTCTAGGGGCAGGGGGGGGATATAATTTGCCGGAAATAGTGCAAATTTTTCGAAATTGGGTTGTAAGAGGAAAATCGAGAGAGCTTGATTCCATTGAGTTGCAGAAATCCTCCCATCAAACCGGTGATCTTTTTTGGTTAACGAAGTGGTTTGCTTGGCAGTGCGATGGCGATTGGGAGCACTGCTACGGCATAAGCATCGATAACAATGACGGTCAAAGCTGGTCATTTAAAATTAGCTTTGGAGATACAGAACTAGAAAATCAACCATTTGAAACCGTCGACATTAGACGTTCTGAGACAGACTGGGTATCTTGCTCGATGACTTATAGAGATATCATAGAAGGGAGTAGTGGCCTTCTTAACTTACCAGAAATGTTAAAAATCTTTCGTAATTGGGCGGAGCCCATTTGGCAAAAGGCTATTCTTGAAAATCCATGAAAGGGGCCGAATCGCGCATCGCAGCTTCGCCCTTTTATAAGATATCTAGTTATGAAACATATCAGCCGCAATTAAACCCACGCAATCTAAACCCTTGGGAAAGCGTAACAAGATTTGATGGAATCGGAAATGAAGCTAGAAAGGGACACCATAATAAAGTTCTCGATAGATATATTCCCGAACCTCATATTCATGATCCCAAGTATCCGGGAGTCATTAGGGAGGCCGAGCCATGGGAATTTCCAGCAGGATACTAAGGAGCTAAGGTATGGATGAAAACATAAAATGGCTATCAAAGTGGCTTGAGTCTCAATATAAAATTTCATGGCAAGGTCAGCATATAGTTACTATGGGCACATTGGATAATCCAGGCTGGACCTTGCAAGTGAAAGTAAGTGAGATATTGGAAAGCCAACCATTCTCAAAACTCAAAATAGACCGCACGGAACACAACTGGATTTCCTGCTTTATTGAAGACGGATGGTTTATGGGAGCTGGGGGTCCACATAACTTACCGGAAATAGTGCAAATTTTCCGTAATTGGATTGCAGAAGGAAAATCGAGAGGGCTTAATTCCGTTGAATTGCAGCGCCTGGCAAATCAAACAGGCGACCTCTTTTGGTTAACGGAATGGTTTGCTTGGCAGTGCGACGGGGATTGGGAACACTCCTATGGCATAAGTATTGACAATTATGGCGGCGACAGCTGGTCATTTAAAATTCGCTTTGGTGATACAGAGCTAGAAAATCAACCATTTGAAACCGTCGACATTAGACGTTCTGAGACAGACTGGGTATCTTGCTCGATGACTTATAGAGATATCATAGAAGGGAGTAGTGGCCTTCTTAACTTACCAGAAATGTTAAAAATCTTTCGTAATTGGGCGGAGCCCATTTGGCAAAAGGCCATTCTTGAAAATTCATGAAAGGGGCCGAATCGCAAATCGCAGCTTCGCCCTTTTATAGGATATCTAGTTATGAAACATATCAGCAACAATCAAACCCACGCAATCCAAATCCTTGGGAAAGCGTAACAAGATTTGACGGAGTCGGAAATCGAGCTAGGGAGGGACACCATAACAAAGTTTAAAAAAAAGATATTCCAGCCTCATGTTCATGACCCAAAATACCCAGGAGTCATTAGAGAGCCAGCGTTATGGGAATTTCCAACAGAATACTAAGGAGTTAAAACATGGATGAAAACATAAAATGGCTATTAAAGTGGCTTGAATCTCAATACAAAGGTTCATGGCAAGGTCAAAGCGTAGTTAGTATTGGTACGTTGGATAATCCTGGTTGGGTATTCGACGTAAATATTGATAGAATATCTCAGCAAAATCCACCGTTCTCAAAAATCAAAATAGAACGCTCGGAACATGACTGGATTTCCTGCTTTATTGAGGACGGATGGTTTATGGGAGCTGGGGGTCCACATAATTTACCGGAAATAATGCAAATTTTTCGTAATTGGGTTGTAGAAGGAAAATCAAGAGAGCTTAATTCCATTGAGTTACAGGAACTTTCACATCAAACCGGTGATCTTTTTTGGTTAACGGAATGGTTTGCTTGGCAATGCGATGGGGACTGGGAACATTCTTACGGCGTAAGTATTCGAAATAATGACGGTCAAAGCTGGTCATTTAAAATTCGGTTTGGAGACACAGAACTAGAGAATCAACCATTTAAAACCGTCGACATTAGACGTTCTGAAAAAGACTGGATATCTTGCTTGATGACTTATAGAGATATCATAGAAGGGAGTAGTGGCCTTCTTAACTTACCGGAAATGTTGAAAATCTTTTGTAATTGGGCGGAGCCCATTTGGCAAAAGGCCATTCTTGAAAATTCATGAAAGGGGCCGAATCGCACATCGCAGCTTCGCCCTTTTATAGGATATCTAGTTATGAAACATATCAGCCGCAATCAAACCCACGCAATCCAAACCATTGGGAAAGCGTAGCAAGATTTGACGGAGTTGGAAAAAATCGAGCTAGGGAGAGATACCATAACAAAGTTTTAAAAAACGCGAGTTTTGGATAAGCCAGTCTTGGAAATAGCTTAAAGTAAGTGATTTGAGTTTAAAAAACTTCACAGGTTCAGGCTAAGATAAGTTTTTGTGATTATGCAATTGATAACAAGCTCATTACGACAGGAAGACCTTCGTAGAGGGTCTCTGAATGTAGCCCACCCCA
>CAWBNS010000003.1:0-104947 GCA_963790215.1 uncultured Chlamydiae bacterium | reverse complement strand
TGTTCAGAGTAGGTATCGCGTATGTGCTTGAAATTTAACGATTTGAAAAAAATCAGATCACTTTTTCGACACTACATCTTTTCGAATCAGTGTTTTCTCTGCCTTCATCGGTTTTAGTGGTAATCCTAAAGCCCCATAGATTAATCGTTGATCGTTATCTACTTCACTTACTTGCTTCAGGTACAATGTCGATCCTTCTTCTGTCTCCATCGATGTACTGACTAATGTGTGACCCGACAGCTTTTGCCTAATCGTCTCCCAGCTGTCCTCTATACCACTTTCTTTGAGCTTCTTTCGTATTGTGGCTATTAAATGATAGGCAAGAATCGAAATAAAAATATGCCCATCTATTCGGTCTTCACGCTTATGCCAATTCGGTCTCAAGCCTGCTTCAGACTTAAGACAGCGAAAAAAAGATTCAGCCTCATTGAGCATTACATAAATCTGCCAGAGTCTGTCGGCTTCTAAATCTTTTATGTTTGTCCTAAGAGTATAGGTCCCGCTATAGCTTCTTTCAATTTTTGCCTCGTCATACTTCCAATCGATGTCTTCGGCTACTTCTCCATCTGAGCTTATCACGTTAATTGCATAATGCTGGGCAAGTCGAGGATACTTTTCCTTCAGACGACCTATTTTTTGATGAATTTTATCTACTGTCTTGACTCTTCTAGGCTTTGAAAGGCCTTCTCTGAGGTATATTAATGAGCTTTCAAGCAAGGTCACTGTGCGCTCTTTAATGTCCTGTTCTTTCTTTACTCTAGCCTGAGAATAGCATTTAAGAAAGCTATCTCCTGTCTGCTCATCATGGACAAGCGAAGCGGTAACTAGTTGATTTCCGGTTTCTCTAATAATTGTATCGCTACATTCTTCTCGAGGTGGTCTGTCCTTCTTTTTCATCATCACGATGTAATAGTATCCGTGTGATTTTAGCCATTCGACGTTATCTTTTGTGGCGATACCTGAATCAAGAACTATAACTGGACTTTGTTTTGAAGGTGATCTGTCTAGAGAGGATATCATTTGTTGGAGGGTTGCGCTCTCACTAACGTTACCTTCAAAAATTTCACTGTGCTTAGGAAAACCCTCTGAGTCTATAACCACACCTACAGCTATTAGAGGGCAATCTGCACGCATTTCTTTGGACTTGCCTCTTTTGGCTTTACTGTGTGCACTACACTTTCCTTCAAAAAAAGTATTAGTGATATCGTACAGAATAATTGCTTCTTTTAGGTTAAATAGAGACTCTTCCGTTTTCTTGAGATGCTTTTCAATGACCTTTTTAAAGCTAAACAAATGATCAGAGATTAAATACAAGCTATCCAATGATAATTTAGAAAAACTGATTTTTAGTAGGCTATCTAAAGCGCTACGAGATTGCACATATCTGTAAAGCGAGCGTTCACTAGATGGGTGGATGGCTCGCCCAATAATAGAAGCTGCAGCAGCAGCTCTTTGTTTTTCAGAGAATTTTAGTCGTTTAAAAAGATCATCAAAGCCCAGGTCACAATAAGCGGAATAGGCGACATACTCACAGCCGATAGACCTAACACTAGTGTGACGTATACTATTGATGTTAATGGTATGGCAGTCAGATTCGTCAGACTCGGTTTGTTGAACCGTCTGAATGCGATCTCGCAGCAATAATTGGGCAAAATGCTGGGCTAAATTTTCAATATGTGGAGGAGCGAGGAATAAAGTTTTTTCCCCTTTTACAATCTCTTCAATGCGATTGGCGAGTTCCTTGCGTTCACTAGGCGAAAGCGTTACATCAGAACCGATGGTCAAAAGTATTTTTTGCCTAGGCCCATTAACGGTTCGAAACGCCTCTACAAGCTGGTATGAGAGGTACTTCTTGTTTGTTTTTTTATCGATTTTGATGGTTTCGCGTATAAACATGACAGCAGTATAAATTTTTAGCATAAAAAAAGAAATATAAAAAAACACAAATTCTGACACTACAAAGCTATTTTAGAAAATCAAGACGTATTCTCCCAGGGATCATGCGAATTTTAAAATTATCATTATGTTAAAAAAGACGTTTTGGTCCGATTATTCTCTGAACATGGGCCACCGTGAACCTGCGAGCGAAGCGAAGACAGGTGTAACGGTGGGTAAATGCGTCGAAAACCTATTCGCACCCCCGAAGGGGCGTGCCTCAAGCTATTTGTAATCAACGGGCTGAGGCACTCTCGTTCGAGAGTGCGAACCTCTATTTTGCCCATATTCCCACCGTTACACCTGTCTTCGCTGACGCTCGCAGGTTCACGGTGGGCTACATTCAGAGACCCTCTACGAGGGTCTTCCTGTCGTAATGAGCTTGTATCAATTGCATAATCACAAAAACTTATCTTAGCCTGAACCTGTGAAGTTTTTTTTTAACTCAAATAACTTATTCTAAGCTATTTCCAAGACTGGCTTATCCAAAACTCGCGTTACCTAGAATCGCTTAAAAAAACTCAACTAAGAAAAAAAATATCTAGGAAGCGCTCTGCGAGGACTTAAAAACATTTTGCAACTACCTCTATAGTTCGGACATTTTCTAGGCGCGAAGCGCCAATTTGCCACGGAGTGGCTGCTCTACTTATCTTAGCCTGATGCGTATGGGATAAACAGGATAGAATTTAAAGTTGTTTAAATTAATTGAGTTTTTCTATTTATCCTGTTCATCCTGTCATCCTGAAAATTTAAAAACTCTATCCCCTGACTATTTAGTTGGAAATTTGTCGACGCTGTCCAGATCGTCCTGTTACGGTAAGTCGATGCCACCGGGGTGCCAGGGGCCGCATTTTAGGATTCGCCAGGCGGCCATCCATGCGCCTCTGAAAAACCCATGTTTTTCGATAGCTTCGGACGCGTAGTGGGAGCAGCTTGGGTAGAAGCGGCAGCATTCACCTAGAAAGGGGCGTATGCAGAGTTGATAGGCTTTAATGAGGAGCTGTGCGAGGCTTTTCATAGTGCGTGGAAGACGTCTTTGGTCAACATGATCACGACCTCAACGACAATAAGAATAATAATCGTCCATTCCAGACGGCTGCTGTGTTGATGATTGAGTTCATTCCCCAACATTTCAAACAATTCGTGGACGATATCTAAGCGTTGGTTAAGGACCTTAACGCGGTTTTCGATGTCGAGATGGCTTGATACCATAGTGTAGAGGGGCTCAAGCTGAAGGTTTTGCCAAAAGAATTCAGGCGTGTCCAGTACATCCCACTGAAGGTTGATAGAGTTGCGCTCGAGAAAGAGCTGTCCCATCATGCGTCGGATTTCCTTACGCGACAGGGGGATGCCACCGGCTTTAGAGAGGGCGATGGGGATGTGTTTGCTGTTGTTGTAGGTTTTTTGCACGGTGGATTCAAAGGCTTCTAACTTAACTGACTGTGCCAATCCGTGAGAGAGAGCGATTAGGGACAGGGTATCAGCGGCAGGGAGAAAAATCTCATTTTTGTTGATTCTAGCTTGATCGCCAATAGAAAAAACGTATTCGTCTTTCTCGTAATGGTCTAAAGGTTCGTCTGCTACCTTGTCGGCGTCTTTAAGAAAGGCGTCGACCTCTTTTTCATCAAGTCCCCAGCATACAGTGACGCCATAAGGAAAATAGAATACATGAGCAACGTAAGAGGGGTGAGGAACTTCTACATGCAACACATCTTTATAAAGAGTAGTTGGATAGTTAGGACTCAATTCACGCTTTAGCGCAATGATGTCATAAGAAGATGCCGTGCAGTAGGTTTCACATTTCATAAAAAAACGGGGTTAGATAATAGTGTAAACGATTTAGAGATCTATGTAAAGGGGGTGTTGTGTGTCAGCGTGCGTCCGCGAACTGTCTCAGCCATGCGTTCGGGCTTAGAGGTTCGGCTACAACATGTTGGATTAGCTTGGACCAGTTCATGCTATTGGCTGGTTTAAAGAGGCGCTCCTTTAGGTAGCGACCTGCTTCGGGGGTAGAGAGTGCTTTAGAGCCTGCTTGCTTTTCAAGGGTTTCTTCGATTTGAGAGGCGAACATTTCGCCTAGTAGGTAGCTATAGTAATATACGGGGGCCAAGCCGATATGTACCTTTGCTGCCCAGTCTGATTTGCCTGTTCGTTTTGGGATAGGGATGCGTTGAAAGCGATGCACAAGTTGCCACCAGAGGGTGTTTAGGTCTTGGTCGGGGTTGCTATATAGTTCTCGCTCGAAGTGGGTCATCACCAGTACCCAACGGCTAAAAATGAGCTGGCGGCGTGTTAGACTCTGCTCAGCCTTTGCGATCAATTGCTGTTGCGTACTTTCCACGAGTGGCTGCAGAACGGATGCCCGATAGGTTTGTCGGCCTGCAACTAAGGCCATGGCCTCTGTAGTAATCATGTGAGGAGGTTCGCGCAACAACCAAGGTAGGTTTTGGTCTAAACCCATTTCATAGATGGCATGTCCAAATTCATGCAGCAAAACTTCTAACCAAGTGATGGTTGGCTTGACGTTGTTGAGGGTGCGGATGTCGCCTTTTCGGTCTACGTTCAAACAGAAGGCATGTTGGTTTTTGCCGGGACGTTCAAAAAGATCGCTTGCCTGTACAACGGGAGAGATGTCCATACCCATGTTTTGATAGAATTGGGTATTAATGGCGAAGAGATCTTTATCGTTCACGAGGGCATCCAGAGAGCTGCACTGTATAGGGTCTTCTTGGCAGAATGGTTCGCTCCAAGCCCATGGGCCGAGCTCATTTTTGGAAACCCCGAAGCGCTGTACTTGTTGGTTTTCGATGTACTCCAGTGTCTCTGTAAAGGCGTTTTCAGAGCCTTTTATTAGTTCTTCGAGGGTGTGGAACAATTTCTCTTCACTTACTTCAAGGAGGTCAAGCTGCATGTTGAAATAGTTGTCGTAGCCGGCCACTTTGGCTGCTTCGTTGCGGAGCTTCACAAGAGTCAAAATTTGTGGAGCTAGTTGTTCTCCTATTTGTTTGGTTGCTTCCCAAACTTTTTGGCGACGAGTTGGATCGTTTTCAGTCTTCAGAATATTTTTGAGTTCGTTTTCGGTGTGTGCAACCCCTTCGAACAGGGCACGGAAGTTGATGTAGGTATGTCCGACGAGAGCTTGGTTTTTTGCGATTTCCTCGAGAAGGAGTTGTGGAATAGTATTTTGTTTAAATAGGCGGATGAGAACATTGAGTTGTCTTTGATCGATAGGATCGGTGATGGATCCATTTTGAGACCAATCCTGCAGTTGTTGGAGGACGGAAGGGTCGTTGTATAGGGAGCGCAGTTCAGCATCCAGGGTGGCTTTGAGGTCGGTTGCATCTTTGGAGCCGGTTGTACATAGCAGCCAGAAGGCTTGATTATGTTGTCGACTCTTGGCTTGCAGTTTGGGGGTAAAGGTGTTGAGAAATTGAGAAAAAGAATGAGAGGTCATTTTTCACCTAGTTGAACATGTTTTAGAGGATGGTTGTAACGAAGAATGGATTTTTGATTCAAGCCTGGCAGCGAAAACCGCTTGCAAGATTTCGAGGGTTGGGATTATACTTTTGGCTTCGCGGAAGTGGCGGAATCGGTAGACGCGCTACTTTGAGGTGGTAGTGGGAGAAGTCCTGTGGGGGTTCGAGTCCCCCCTTCCGCATATATTCATGGGTATTTTCCCTTAAGGGGAAAGTACCTTTTTTTATTGTGCTGTATATGAAAAGAATACTCGCAGGTTTCTTAATAGCATTCACAACACAGATGTCGGCGGTAGTCTATCAACAACCTACGCCTCAGTTTAAACCGCGTTTTGAAATTGCTGCTGTTTATATTGAGTACGATGGTCAAATTTTACTATTGCATCGACAGCCAAATAAGTCTCAAGGCAATAAATGGGGAATTCCTGGAGGAAAAGTCAACGGAGGCGAAACTGCTCTTCAGGCTGGTATCCGAGAGATTCGTGAAGAAACCGGTTATGACATTTCCAAGCAGGAAATTGAAAATTTGGGAACCGTCTATATCGAATATGACGAGACACTTCATTTTCTCTATCACATGTTTCGAGTTCAGCTGCAGGATGATCCAGGGGCTGTAAAAATTAATTTCGAAGAGCACAAAGGTTTCACTTGGGTCACGCCTGCTGATGGTTTAAAAATGGATTTGTTGCAAGATGAAGATCCTTGTTTTAGATTAGTTTATTTTCTGTAATTTTCCGGCTAGTAGATTGAACGAACAGTTTGATTTTTTCAGGATAACAGGATGAACAGGCATACGCATCAGGCTAAGATAAGTTTTTGATGCTTATATAATTGATAACAAGTTTGTTGCGACAAGAAAACCCTCGAAGAGGGTTTTTGAATGTAGCCCACTGTAAGCATCGCGAGCGTCAGCGAAGACGAGGCGCAACTGTGGGTAGATGCGGAAATAAATTTCGCACCCCCGAAGGGGTGTGCCTCAAGCTATTTGTAATCAACGGCCTGAGGCACTCTCATTCGAGAGTGCGAACTCTATTTTGCCCATATTCCCACCGTTACACCTGTCTTCGCTCCGCTCGCAGGTTCACGGTGGGCTACATTCAGAAACCCTCTACGAGGGTTTTCCTTTCGCAGCAAGCTTGCTATCAAATATATGCGCATCAAAAACTTATCTTAGCCTGATGCGTATGGGATGAACAGGATAAAAAGAGGTTAGATGTATCTATAGTCTCTTTGAAGCCACTTCATGCATTTTTTCTACCGCAGAGATCACAGAGAACACAGAGAGAGAAGAAAACACTAAATATCCTTAAACATAGTCCAAAACACCAGATTTTCCCCTCTGTGTTTTCTGTGATCTCTGGTAAAAAAACAACATGAATTGGCTTGAAAAGTAGTTGTGGATAAGATTAACCCTCTTTGTTCCGTCAAACTGTTCCTATTTCTTAAAATTTGGGCACTGCTCTAGGTTTATTTTTCGAAATATGGTTAGTAAAAAGTCTGAATTTCCATGAATTCGGCTTTTTGATATGCTGAATTTAGATAAATTTGGAGTTTGCATGTATATCCCTCAGCCTCAACTAGAGGAATTGGCATCGTTATTTGACTTAGGAAAGGTTGTTATTATATTTGGTCCGCGTCGAGTTGGAAAAACTACTTTGCTTAAGCAGTTTTTAAAAGAACAACAAAATTACCTCTTCGTTACAGGTGAAGACCTCTTTGTTAGCGAATATCTCTCAAGTCGGTCGGTCGATAAATTAAAGGATTACATTGGAGACAAGACCTTACTTGTGATTGATGAGGCACAGTATATTCCGGAGATAGGGATAAATTTGAAACTTATTGTCGATCACATACCCCAGGTTAAAGTTGTTGTTACAGGTTCTTCCACCTTTGAGCTGGCTCGGCAGGTTGGAGAGCCTTTAACGGGACGTCGCCATGTCATTCAGATGTATCCAATTTCTCAGCTGCAATTGAATCAAATTGAAAATGTGGCTGAGACAAAAGCTCACTTGGAGAAGAGGCTTCTGTATGGGTGTTATCCTGAGGTGATTACGCAAGAAGGCGATCAGGGACGACAAGAATATCTGCGAGAGTTGGTTTCTGCCTATTTACTGAAGGATATCTTGAGCTTTGAAGGTGTACAGAAGTCTAAAAAAATATTAGACTTATTGGTTTTGTTGGCGTTCCAGATTGGAAAGGAGGTCTCCCATCATGAGCTGGCGACGCAGCTGTCGATGAGTAAAACCATGGTAGAGCGATTTCTGGATCTATTTGAACAGGCGTTTGTTCTCGTGAATATTCGAGGTTTTAGTCGCAATTTACGAAAAGAAGTGACAAAAACATCGCGCTATTATTTTTACGATAATGGTGTAAGGAATGCGTTAATTAATAACTTCAATCCACTAAGTAGGCGAGATGACGTCGGCCCATTATGGGAGAATTATCTGGTCATGGAGCGGCTAAAAAAACAGCAGCTTACCAAGCTTTGGAGTCGAAATTACTTTTGGCGAACTTATGATCAGAAGGAAATAGATTGGGTTGAGGAGCGTGAAGGTAAGTTGTTTGGGTATGAATTCAAATGGGGCGATAATCAAGCACGACCACCTAAAATATGGACTGAGACTTATCCTGAAGCTACCTTTCAATGTATAAACCAAACGAATTATTTGTCGTTTATAAGCTAGGTTCTCATCCATAGACGAAACTGATCGAGAGTTTCGGGGAAAAATAGCACATTGGTGTGCATGGCGTCTTTGACGAGCAGGGCGTTATCAGGTTTGACTTGGGAGGCTTCTAGGTCGGCATTCCAGTCATATTCCCCTGAAAGTTGATAGAGTGGTGGATAGGTGGCTTTCATGATTTTTTCATAGACTGCGTTCACTGTATCTTTGAGGGTAGGTCTGCAAGGTTTATTCGTATTCTCAATTACTTTAAGACGGCTTGCGAGGGAGATAACTTTAGTGATCTGCGGGTTTTCTTCGACATAGGCGGCATGAGAGGCTTCGATGGCTCCACGCGAATGACCGACTGCGATGAGTTCGGTTAAGGATCCACCTTTTTCTTGAACGAGTTGTTGAATTTTTTCGATGCTTTGACGAAGCAGAGATTGGTGGATTTCGGGGTGTTCATCACTGTATGGAAGATGAACACTAAAAACGGTTTTTCCTTCTTCCTGAGCGATGTCAGCCAGGTGTAATAGACTAAATGGATGACTGTGATCTCCATGCATAAGGAGTACTGCCGAAGTGTTTTTCGGGTCTGATTGCAACGATGTATGTTGGAAGAGATTGGCTGTTTTTGAAGAGGTGGAGGTCTTGCTTTCGATTTTAAAACAGGTGATTTGCCTCGTGCAAAGGGTACGGTAAGCCCATGAAAGGGCGTTGGGGAGCATAAACACCAACGAGGTGAGGACTATATCCACGGCAAAGTTGTGCAGGCGGCTATTTAATTTTGAGTCGATTGCGGGAGTTTCTGCTGAAGCAGGGGGGTGGGCATGTTCTGAATATTCTACCCAGGCCGAAGAGGTGTCGTCAAAGGGTGCGTCGTTGTTTATTGCTACATCCATTAGTGGCTCCTAGTTAAAGGGATAGGATATGTATAAATTAAATTAATGTCACGGATGTGTGAGCGCAATACATGCGGTTGCACACGATTAGAGGATTAACAGGCATACGCATCAAAAAATTATCTTAGCCTGATGCGTGGTTTTGATCTTTTACTTTGACTAGATTTTTATAACGTTTTTGGGTCAATTTTGATGAGTTTGTCGTCGTGGATGCTGGGGCTTCCGCGGCCATCGCGATTGTTGGTGGCGATGTAGAGGTAGCCATCGGGTCCGAAGGCGACGGCGCGAATACGGCCGAAGCGTTGGTGTAGATGGGTTTCTGGTTCTAGAGGATGTATGCTGAGGTCTATGTCATAAAGTGCTTGCCCAAGCAAGCCGGCGGCATAGAGGTGACCATCGCCATAGGTGATCTGACCGATTCCCCAAGGGGCGTCGGAAGGGCTGTCGATGGCTGCGGCACGGACGGCTTTTTCTTTTGGCCAACCATAATTACTGCCTTGCAAGACGAGATGAATTTTATCTTTGTTTTGTGGTCCGGATTCAGAGGCCCACAGGTGGCCATCTTCATCCCAACTTAGACCAAGAGGATTACGATGTCCGCGACTATAGAGTTCTAAATGGGATCCGTCGTCTTTCATACGCCATATTTTTCCCGCCAAAGACGAGGGGTCTTGCGCTAAAGAGGCATTGCCCGTGTCGCCAATGGCGACGTAGAGGTCTCCATCTGGGGCAAAGGCAATTTTTCCACCGTTATGAAAAGCTGCGGCGGGAATATTGTCTAAAATGATGCGATCTTTTTGGAGTTTGTATTCGGTAAATCGGTACCTCACGATGGTATTGATCAGTTTTTCATCGCGTTTTGTGGTGAAGAAGAGGTAGATCCACTGGTTGTATTCGAAGTTTGGGTGGAGAGCGATGCTGAGGAGGCCGGCTTCGCTGAGCGAGACGACTTCTGGTAGGTGATAGGTAGTAAGTGGTGGGCCTATGCGTAACAGTCGACCGGGCAGTTCAATCACAAGCAGCTCCCCTGTAGGTAAGAAGGCGATATCCCAAGGAATGTGTAGGCGTTCAGCGAGAACGATCATGGGATTTTCGGGTTGGTCGGCCTCTAGCTCTATTGAGGGGGATTTTTTTCTCCCACTGAGGTAATTACCCCAAAGCGAAAACATACTCAAAGCCATTAGGCCTATCACTGTCCAAGGAAGAATTGTGCGTCGGAGGGTATTCATCGAATGGGGGTTAGGTGAACTTCGAACCGTTTTGTTATAGTTAGCATATGATTGTGTGGGACAGAAATCCAGTTTTCTCTGTCAGTGAGAGGTTCTGAGGCGATAATGACGGCGTGTGGATGGCCGGAGGCGGGTAGGATGCGAGCTTCGCGGTGATCGACTTCAAACTTGGCGCCGGTGGTGTAGTAGAGGGTTTCGGGGAGGTCATTTCCATTGGTATAGCGTGTAGCGATGACCTGTTCTCCATCTGTAACGGCGAAATTGGTGTGGGTAGGGATCGTAGACCCGGCTTCTTTAGTCCAGCGGTCGATAAGAAGGATGGTTGTGAGCATGGCTTCGCCCATTTCGTCGGCGGTGTAGGTGTCACGTCCTTCGGGGAGTTGGTTAAGAAATAGCGCAAAGGCGTGTTCACTGTCGGTGGTGCCGTTGATTCCGTTGTAGAGGTCATCACGAAGGGTTTCTCGCAGGCGACGCTTGATTTTTGTGAACTCATCGACTGTACCGTTGTGCATCCAGAGCAGCCTTTTATGGATGAAGGGGTGGCAATTGAGCTCAGTCACGGTTAAACCTGTGGAGGCGGCTCTTACGTGAGCAAAGAGGCAGGGGGTTTTGACTTTAGCGGCTAGTCGGTGTAGGTTTTGATCCGCCCAGGCTGGGCTAACGGTGGTGTAGAGGCACGGAAGCTGGTCGATCGACGGAGTGTACCAACCCATACCAAAACCATCGCCGTTGAGGGGTTCAAAGCGTTCCAGAGAGCTGTAGCTTTGATAAATAAGCGAATGAACAGGCTTGATGATCAGATCAGCCGCAAGCACTTCCTGCCCAAGATAGACCAAAAATCGACACATGTAGAAACTCCTCTACTCCTATTGTAGTGAAATTTTTAAAGTAAGGGAAGGATATTTGCGTTTGAGGATGTTTGAGATTTTAAACGGTAAAACGATAAAAACGATAAAGTAATAAAAAATCAAACCGTTTGTTGATTGATTTTATCGTTTTTATCCTTCTATCGTTTTTATCGTTTAAAGTTTTAGTACCGATTTGCCAGATGATTCTAAAATTTTGGTCTTATTTTGAATTAAATTTATCATTTTTATCATTATATCGTTTTTTTGTTTAAACTGTCTAGAATGGGTTGTTTCTTAATGCAATTTTAATAAATGTATGATATCATGCACTCTTTTGATGAGAGGTATTGTCTTGGGTATTTATTTGTGGGTGAAAGAGTCTTTGGTAAGTTTGTTTTCCGTCACAGATGCTAAATGCAAACAATACGACCAGATGTTGCGCCGGCTCGATACGGAGAAAAAATCTACAGAATTGTATAGAAGGATCGCGAATCCTCAAAACGAGAACATTCTCGATAACATTGCCGATTTGTCAGTGCTAGAGTTTTCTGATTCGTTTGAGAAATGGTTTAAGGAATCCAAAGTACGAACTGCTCGATCGGTTGCTGTTCTGTCAGACGTTCGAGCGGCTGATTGGTTTTTCTATCGGTTAACTCGTTGGGCGTTACGCACCATTACGGGTTATGAAACCACCTATGGCCATTATCTCAAGAGGGCGGAAACGGAAGTCCAGAGACATCTGAGCTTACTGGGGAGAAGCCGTGAGATCATGGAACCTGCTCTTGAGCGGTTTGAAGCGGAGATCCGTGATGGAGTTTCCAATAAAAAGCCGTATAAGGAGCTCGCACAGATCACGAAGCCGATTTCTTTGTTGATGTTGCAACGGGAAGGAATGTGCACCGATTTAGTAGAGACGCTTCAGAATGTAGATGGCGTGGTCCACAGGGTCTTTCGGTGGATGGGTTCCATGATGGGGCAAACTACGGCTTTTGGTGGTCTCGTAGGTCGTGCGAAGAGGCTACAAAAAGAGGCAAGAGACCAAAATAAAGTTGTTTCTGGTTGGTCTAAAGCGGTTTCGTTAGAGATTTATTTGGCCGAGCTTCAGACGGAGTTGGATAACGATTCGCGAACAGCGCGCGAGATGATTGAATTTTTCCACAAGGTAGATCGAGCGCAGAAGCAGGCTGTCGAACTGGCGGAAAGACATCAAACTGCGCGTAAGGAAGAACACGAACCCAGCTGGTACGATCAGCTGGGAGAGACGGCGTATAAGTTGACAAGCACTGTTTCTATTGTTCCTAAGGGAATCCCCAATCAAGGAAATACCTGTTATATAGCTTCGGCGCTGCAGCTTTTGTCGCAAGCTTCTCTGTACGGTTGCAGCGAGAATTTTGGGGACGCGCCTTTACAGCCATACTCTTACGTAAATGCTGACGGAGTGCAGATTCAGATGGTAAAAGAATCGGATATTCCTGATCAGGCAGCAGTGCGTGATCATGTGCGTCCCGCCATCGATCAGCTGGCTGTGGGCCATCGATTCAATGGTGTGTATGAGCTAACCAGAAAGCTATTCGAATCGAAAGCAAAAGTGACTGATGCACCGGTTGGAACGCAAGGATGTGCGTTGGAGGTGTTCGAAAATGTATGGGATTACATTCAGGCTTCAGCATTGTTTTGTGAGAGGCAGAAGGCCCTTAGAGAAGGTGTAGAGCCAGTATTGATTCCGGGGTATCAAAGTGCTCCACCATCTGGTTTAGATAAGAAAGACAAAGAGATGAGGCGAATGCTCACCTGTTGTTTGGATGACCAAGCTAACACGCTCAATGAGGTTTTGCGACTGGAGCTTCAGGGTGAGATCGACGGGTTGTTGTATACGGATAGCGGCCAGGTTTATAGCGGAAATGTAACCATCAAAAAGACTCTAGACGTCGAGGCTTTACCTCGACTACTGCCGATCGGATTTAAGCGAACCGGTTGGCAAGATGGGTATCCAGTTAAACGTACTCAAGAGGTTGATGTGCCTGATTATTGGGAGGTGCCTGGCGAATTTCTTTCTGATGATTCCGCTTCTGTTGCGTACCGATTGGTTGGATTCATTCGGCATTGGGATGATAACGGGTCTACGGATGAAGGGCATTACACTGCGTATTTGAAGCGTGGTCCTCTTTGGTATCATGCGGATGACTGTTCAGTTACGCGTGTTTCGGAGCGGGAGAGACTGAAGGAACAAGGTCAGGGAATTTTGTATCTATTTGAACGGATTGCTTAAAGAGGATTAGTATATGTATGCGTTGTGTTGGTTGATTACTCTATTGTTAACTTCGCTTGGGCTTAATGCGGACAACGAAACGCCGGTGAGAATAGAGGAACCTTATCTGCCTGCTGGAGTAGTTGTAGAGGTGGTGAATCCTCCTGGGGGTCTTTCTAATAGGGGGAATACCTGTTATTTAGCGTCAGCGTTGCAGCTTTTTGCGCAAGGATACAATGGTCATCTTTCGGGTGAAGATCCGGTTTTGTTGTACTTGATACCGGTGTTGGCGGATTTGACTGCAGGCGAGTCTTTTGGGGAGATGGGTGAGGTAGCAACTGTTTTGTTCAATGCGCATGTTTCGGATGTGCCGGTAGGAGAGATGGGTTGTGCGCTTGAAGTATTTGAGCAGCTTGTGAATCGTCTGGAAGGGCCATCAATTGTGACGCATGCGCAGGTATTACCACTGGGTGAAGAAAGAGTAATTGCTGCTGCAGATCCTGCTGGGGATATGCCTGGAGCGGATGAGATCTATCGAATGATAGAAGATCGGATGTTGATTCTACCTGTTGTGGATGTCGAGGGTGTTGTGTCGAGTAATCTTAATCTATGTCTTCGTCACTTACTGTCTACGGAGCAAGAGAAGGTTCGTTTTCAACGCGATGGGAACTTGGTAGAAGCCGCTCAGGGGATACAGGAAGGTCGTTTGGATGTGTCTACTTTGCCGGATATTTTACCGATCGGACTGCGTCGACAAACCTTTGTGGCTGGGGCGGCTGTAAAGATTGAGGCGGATATTGCAGTCGATGATATTTGGTTAATGCCTAAAGAGTGTTTATCAAAGGAAGAGACTACCGTTGCTTATCAACTGATCGGATTTATTCGTCATTCGGGCAATGCATCGGGTGGGCACTACACGGCGTATGTTCTGCGTGGGGATACGTGGTATTGCGCCGACGATTCGAATGTGTATGCGGTTGCGTTAGATGCGGCTCATGCGCAAGCTAGACAGGCTTTGGTGTTGCTGTTTAAGCGCCCTTCCGGGCGCAGGTTTCTGTACGACTGACTATGGACAAATGATGGACGATTAATGGACGGAAAAATGGACAATCGATGGACAAATTTGCTGCCTACTCTGTCCATTAGTAGTTAGAGACTGGTTGACTGCGCAACTGTCAAAGTCGGGCGCAAGCTAGACAGGCTTTGGTGTTGCTGTTTAAGCGCCCTTCCGGGCGCAGGTTTCTGTACGACTGACTATGGACAAATGATGGACGATTAATGGACGGAAAAATGGACAATCGATGGACAAATTTGCTGCCTATTCTGTCCATTAGTCGTCCATTTTTGTCTATTAATCGTCCATCATTTGTCCATAGTCAGTCGTACAGAAACTTGCGCCCGGAAGGGCGCCATCGTGGAAGCGCGCTTGCGCTATTTGCCTTTAATTTCCGTTGTCATATGCTGTCAGCCAAAAACGAATTTGGAGGATGCGATCGTGATGGCGACAAATCAGGTGAAGGAAGTGCAGGCGTTGGATGCTGAGCAAAAAGAAATTTTGGAAAAAATTGCGAATACGATTCGTGGTCTATCCATGGACGCTGTGCAACAGGCTAACTCTGGCCACCCTGGGTTGCCGATGGGTTGTGCAGAGATCGGCGCTTATCTCTATGGTGTCGCGTTGCGACATAATCCTCAGAATCCACATTGGTGGAATCGCGATCGTTTGATTTTATCCGCCGGACATGGATCGATGTGGTTGTATTCTTGTTTGCACCTGTCTGGATTCGATGTTTCTTTAGATGATTTGAAGAACTTCCGTCAGCTGCATTCTCGCACGCCTGGTCATCCTGAGTCTTTGGATACTCCTGGAGTCGAAACGACGACTGGGCCATTGGGACAGGGCTTAGGTAATGCTGTGGGCCAGGCTTTTGGCATGAAGATTCTTAGCAAGCGATTTAACAAACCTAATCAAGCGATTTTCGATAACAAAATTTTCTGCTTAGTCAGCGACGGTGACATCATGGAAGGGGTCTCGCATGAATCCTCTTCACTGGCCGGTCACTGGAAGCTCGACAACTTGATTGTTCTTTATGATTGCAACCAGATTTGTTTAGATGGGCCTACCTCAGAATGCCTTTCAGAAGATACCAAGGCACGTTATCGTGCTTATGGTTGGGAAGTTTACGAGGTGGATGGCAGCAATCTCGATGCGTTACATAGCACGATTTCCAAAGCGCGCCAGACGCAGCAAGGCCCTGTATTTATTTTAGCGCACACCGTGATTGGAAAGGGTTCTCCTAATAAGGCGGGGTCGCATAAAGCGCATGGATCTCCGCTCGGTGAGGAAGAGGTAAAACTCTCAAAACAAGCTTTAGGAATACCTGAGGAAAAGTTTTTTGTTCCGCAAGCGGTGGTGAAGTATTTTGCGCAGCGATTGGAAAAAGACCGTGCTGCAGAAGAGCAGTGGAAGGCGTTGTATAACGAGTGGGCGCAAGTAAATCCAGATCTGCGTTCGCAGTTAGAAGTGATGCATGCGGATGCGTTGCCGCAGAATCTTGAGGCGTTATTAAACGAACTTTCGATCGCTACACCGATGGCGACACGCAGCTCTTCACAGAAGGTTTTGGAGTTGTTAGCTGACCATCTTCCGCAAATTTATGGCGGCTCGGCGGATTTGTCCGGCTCTGATATGACTTTTTTGAATAAATATCCGATCATTGCTCCAGGCATATTTGAAGGGCGCAACATCAAGTTTGGTGTTCGCGAATTCGGCATGGCGACGATTGCTACGGGTATGAATCAAACCGGATTTATGCGTCCGTATATCGGCACGTTTTTGACCTTCTCGGATTACATGCGCAATGCGGTGCGGTTGGCTGCGTTGCAACGCCAAAAGGTGGTGTATCAGTTCACGCATGATAGTATTTTCTTGGGAGAAGATGGGCCTACGCATCAACCTATCGAGCATTTGGCGGCGTTGCGAGCGATTCCGAACCTGTATGTAATCCGCCCAGCGGATGCTAATGAGGTGAAGATGGCTTGGTTGGCTGCGCTGTCGCATCACGGTCCTGTGGCGTTGATACTTTCGCGGCAAAACCTTCCTGAGTTGCCAGCAACGAAGGTTCCTTATGCAAACGGAATGGCTTGCGGTGCGTATATTGTAAAAAAAGAAGCGCGTCCTTGCGACTATATCTTAATGGCAACTGGCTCTGAGGTGCATTTAGCGTTGGATGTTGCGCAAGAGTTAGAGAAGCATAGCAAGTCGGTTAGAGTGGTGTCCATGCCATGCTGGGAGATCTTTGAGGCCCAAAGCGCAGAATACAAACGGTCGATCTTGGATGGCCCAGGTAAGCGCGTGAGCATTGAAGCCGCATGCGATATGGGATGGCACAAGTATATTGGACGCGACGGTACGGCTATTTGCATCGATACTTTCGGAGCTTCGGCCCCTGCTAGCGCGCTAGCGCGCGAGTTTGGGTTTACTGTCGAATCCATCTTGGAGCGTATTCTATGAAGCCTGTGAATGATCGATTGTTGCGTGCGCTTGCTGGGCGAAACTATGATCGCCCACCGGTGTGGCTGATGCGTCAGGCGGGCCGGTATTTACCGGAGTATCGCGCAATCCGTGCTACGCGCTCCTTTATGGAGATGGTGCATACTCCCGATTTGCTGGCTGAGGTGACGCAGCAGCCTTTGCGCCGTTTTGATTTAGACGCTGCGATTATTTTTTCCGATATTCTGCTGGTAGCGGATGCATTGGGTGGTGGATTGCGGTTTGAGGAAGGAAGAGGGCCAATATTAGAAAACCCTGTCCGTACTGCGGAAGCTGTGCAGAATCTTCCAGAAGTGGATGTGGAGAAGACTTTTCAATTTTTAGCTCAAGGTATTGAGCAGGTGATTCCACAATTGAACGTGCCTTTGGTCGGTTTTTGCGGAGCTGCTTTTACTGTTGCAAGCTATATGGTAGAGGGGGGCAGTAACCGCGATTTAGAGATGACGAAGCGTTGGATGCGAGCGGACCCTCAGAGTTTTCATACTCTTCTGGGGGCGATTACGAAGGTGAGTATCGCGTATTTGCGCCTGCAAGTGAAGGCGGGTGTTTCAGCTTTGCAGATTTTTGATACGTGGGCTGGCATGCTATCTTATCGACATTTCCGTGAGTTTGCATTGCCTTACATTGATGCAATGGTGTGTGGTGTTGCCGATTTGGGTGTGCCTGTGATTGTGTATTCTCGCGGAAGCTCACTGTTCGCTAAAGACCTCGCAGAGGTGCTTCCAGCGGCGATTAGCCTGGACTGGACCGGTAACCTTCCGGCGATTCGTCGTGAACTAGGGCCATCCATTGCTTTGCAAGGAAACTTAGATCCCTACGCTTTGTTTGCTCCGAAAGAGGTTGTCCGCAAAGAGGTTGGAGAGCTGTTGGCTTCCATGCACGGAGACCCAGGATTCATCTTTAACTTGGGCCACGGCATCTTGCCCGGTACACCGATCGAATCCGTTGAGACGTTAGTTGACTGCGTGACAAAAAAGACGGTTGAAAGTGGCTTTATGAGCCATTGATTACAAGCACTTTTGCAACCACTTCTTACAGGAAACTACTGTGACTCTCCCTGACATCACCGATGTAAGCATCGATCTCTTACGGGATATGAACAAAGCGATCCCACGTTATACAAGTTACCCAACCGCACCTGAGTGGCATGCGATCACGTCTCAAACCTATCAAGAACGTCTCGCGTTGTTAGATCAAACTGCACGTCCTTTGTCTCTCTATGTGCATATTCCGTTTTGTCGCACCATGTGCCTCTTCTGTGGTTGTTCGGTTATTCTCAATCGTCGTCCGGAAAACGAAGAGCGTTATGTGGAATATCTTTGCAAAGAATTTACTTTAGTCTCGCAGCAGTTGCAAAATTCTCATACTGTGCGTCAGCTGCATTTCGGTGGGGGAACTCCGACAAAACTCTCTGTTCCTCTTCTACAGATGCTTGTCAGGCATATTCATGACTGTTTTGTTATTGATCAGACAGGTGAAATCTCCATCGAGATAGATCCTAGAACCGTTGTAGAGGATAGAGGAAATAAGCTTCGCGTCCTGCGAGAGTTGGGGTTCAATCGTGTGAGTTTTGGGGTTCAAGATACAGACCCAAAAGTACAGGAAGCGATTAAGCGGCACCAGTCTTATGAAATGACGCTAGAGACGTATCAGCGAGCTCGTGAATTAGGATTTTGCGGAATTAATTTAGATCTTATTTACGGTCTTCCTTATCAAACACCGGAATCTTTTGCGGATACGATTGAGAAGATTATTGCAATGGGTTCAGATCGAATTGCATTGTTTTCGTATGCGAAAATTCCTTGGCTGAAAGCCCATCAGAAGGCTATTCCGGATGAGACACTTCCTAGCACGGAAGATAAATTTGCCATCTACGTATACGCTAGAAGGCGATTAATGGAGGAAGGATATGTGCCGCTCGGGATGGATCATTTTGCGCGCAGAGAAGATCCGTTAGCGCAGGCCTATTTCAAGAAGCAGCTACACAGAAATTTTCAAGGATACAGCTTACAGCTATCCCAGGATATGCTCGGTTTTGGTGTGACAAGTATTGGATACTGCCAGGATGCGTTTATTCAAAATGTTAAGAGCCTTGAAGAGTATTATGCCGCGCTAGATGCTGGGCAGCTACCGACGTTTAGAGGCAAGGTGTTGAGTGAGGATGATCGGCTGAGACGCTGGGTGATCCAGTCGATGATGTGTCATTTTGAACTTGACGGTTCGCAGTTTAAAGAACGTTTTGGTTTATCCTTGGAAGCTTATTTTGCCAAAGAACAGGTGGCTATTGACTCTATGGTTGCGGAAGGCTTAGTCGAAAGAAAAGAATCCTCTCTTGTTGCGACTCCACTAGGAAGACTATTTATTCGCAATGTGGCTTCAGTGTTTGATGCGTATCTAGGTGCGACTCAGAATTCACAATTTTCCAGAGCAGTATAACATGAAGAGTGTGTTGATTTTAGGCGCAGGCATCTCAGGGTTAGCCTTGGGCTGGTATTTACGTGATCAATATGACGTTACCATTGCAGAAGCTTCAAATCGATCTGGTGGCTGGATTCGTACTTACCAGCATGAAGGTTTTCTCTTTGATTGCGGCCCACACAGTTTTCGCACCACCGGGCATGGCGCTCAGACTTTGGACCTTATTGACGAACTTGGGCTCACCTCCGAATTGATTGCAGCAGACGCAACGGATCAGTTTCTGTTTTTTAACGGAGTTGTACAGAAGATACCTAGAGGGATTATTTCACTTCTTACTTCGCCGTTAACGCGAGGGATTCTTCTGGATTTATTGCGTGAGTGGCATGTTCCGAAAGGTGTAGGAGAGGAGTCAGTGCAAGCTTTTGCGGAAAGGCGACTTGGATCGACGGTTGCGGCGCGATTTTTTGATCCAATGGTTTCGGGAATTTTTGCCGGAGACCCTTCAAGTCTATCTCTGGAGGCGTGTTTTCCGCGTTTTCATGAAATGGAACAAGAGCATGGATCTTTGATTAAGGCAGCGATTTGTGGTAAGAAGAAACAAACGCCTCAGATTATGTCTTTTCGTCGCGGCATGCAGTGTTTTACAGATACGCTTGCAGAGGGTTTAGGCGAGCGGTTGCAGACAGGCAAAGAGGCAATTAAGGTGTCGTTTGGTCGGGATGTAAAAGTGGATTTTTCGGATGGATCATCGCTTACTGCTGATCATCTTTATGTCGCCATTCCTGCGTGGCAACTTGCGAAGTTATTGCCTATTCCTGAGTTGGGCCATATTCCTTTTGCATCCGTAGCGGCGGTCAGTTTGGGGTATAAAAGGAAGATTCTTCCTCACAAAGGTTTTGGGTATTTGGTACCGGAGGTGGAAAAACAGTCGATTCTGGGTGTTGTCTGGGATTCAGTCGTATTTCCGCAACAAAACCAACACTCTGACGAAACGCGTGCTACGGTGATGATGGGGGGCGTGCGCCGTTCTGAATTGATTGACTTGAGCGATCAAGAATTAACGAGTATTGCCTGTAAGGCTGTTTCAGATAGTCAGCCGGATGCTAGCATCGTGATGCGAGCGAGACAGGCAATCCCTCAATATGAGTTGGGCTTTTCGCAACTGCGAAAGCAGATCATGGATGTCTGTCCACACCAGTGTACTCTCTTGGGAAATAGTTTTTTTGGTGTTTCTATCAACGATTGTATCAAACGTGCGAGAGAAATTTCAGCTTTGTAAGGGGCTACGGACTCTAAGCCTCGTCGATAAGTTTTAATCATAATTCGAAAGATTTTTAATTTTTTCAGGATAACAGGATGAACAGGATGAACAGGCATACGCATCAGGCTAAGATAAGTTTTTGATGCTTATATAATTGATAACAAATTTGTTGCGACAAGAAAACCCTCGTAGAGGATTTCTATAGTTCGGACATCTTAGCTCTAGGTTTGGATCATTACTACCAGGTGCGGATACTAAAAGAAAATAGTAGCTAGCTCTAGCCTATCGAAAACAAGCGCAAGGTCGAGGACGGGGCGCGAAGCGCCGATTTGCCGCGAGGCGGCTGCCGGTGCTAGCCGTAGGTGACTGAGCAAAGCGAAGGAACCTACGGTGACGACGCCCGCATCATTCGCGCCAGGAAGTGGCGCCGCCTTTAAGGACTACGTCATGCGGCAACAGTTTTACCTCGAGCAGTATCAAAGTGGAAATTTCAACAGTATACAACCTGCTTATTTTGAACAGAATTTTCAGCAATGGGCGGCTGCCCATGAATCGCGGATCTATTCTCAATATCAGGCTATAAAGTCGCCGTTGCCGTTTGAGATCTGGAAAATGCAACAGAGACGAGATCGATTCAGCCCACAGCGCTTTGTTCATCTTAATGCAATCCAGCGTTGGAATTACCGTATGGAGTGCGGTAACGGTCTGTTGTTGCGTTGCAATATAGATACCTTAAAAGAAGAAAATGCCAACCGGAAATTACCAGTCGTTTCGACTTGTCTTGAAGAAACGGTTCATAGTGGAAGGGGATGGATGATTTTTGTGATAGGTCCTCACAACGATTTGTATTGTGCGAGTCATGTTAAAGATATTTTCAACCATTCTAGTTTTTTTAGCGATTCACTCGTTATGGCTGCTGGAGAAATTAAAACGGACAATACCGGTAAAATCGTCGCCATTAGTGGCAAAAGCGGTCATTACAAGCCCACACATAGGGAGAACGTTCAGACCCTACGTTGGTTTCAAGTACATAGAACAAACCTCAATCAGGTTAGTTTCTCTTATTTTAATAGCAATGGCTCGCTGGCACCACCTATGAATGCGCAGCAATATTTGAATCTGCATGGGTAATTTCGGCCTTTGACTTGCCATCAGTACTTTGTTGGGAAACAGCTTTTTGGGCGCATCCATCCATGACGGCATCAAACAGGTTAATATGGATTTTTTGATGCTTATGCTATTGATAGTAAGCTTGTTGCGACAGGAAAACCCTCTTTGAGGGTTCCTGTCGCAACAACCTTACATTTATGTGTTTATTTGATTAGAATTGAGTGGACGCTACCAGAGTCTTAACTTTGCATAAGAGCGCATAGCCCCTTCCGCTCGGGAACCTTTGGAACCTTGCAAGTGTGCCAGCAGCAGATGTAACCCGGCCTCTGCGACAATTAAGGCGAGGGCAAACTTTACGGTTCGGGTATAATGATGCGTGGCTTTTGTGCTCAGCCAAACCAAACCAGCTATTCCGCTTATGCTTCTAACGGCCCCTCCCAGCAAACCCCAGCTAGTAGAAATATCTCTCTTTTTAAAAAGATCTGAAGAAACAGATCCAGGGACAACAAGAATCTCGGCAAAGTTTAAGGCATTTTTCCATATTAAAGAGTGATCCTTTACAAACCAATCCGTATCTCGGGAAGCATTATTTGCTGTCCTATTTCGAGAATTCATTTTATTATTTAAATTATTTTTTTGGTATAAATGAAATAAAGATCCAGCTGGAAGAAAGTTGGGACTATTAGAAAGAGTTGTTGACCACATCATTGTCTCCTTGCGTTAATGAATAATAAATTTGTTAAAAAATATTCTACCATATTTGACAAATTAAGTCTATATTTAATTAATATTGTAAGCGCAAAATAGAAGTTCCGTTTGAGGGTGCCTAATTCCAGAAGATAAATTTTGGTGAGTGCGTATGCCTTTATCTTGAAGAGTCTTTTTTATCATGTTGAACGATGCTTTGAATTTCTTTATCAAGGCTGGGTCCAGCAATGGATCTCCTTTTTTGTAAAAATAATACCCTTCATAATCATGAATCCGTTGGACTGGCAGGGTCTCCCATGTGTTTTCTGTCGCGAGGTAGGTGCCCACTGGCATCTCATAGGTAGTTTGAAGATCATCAAAGCTTCCATCTATAATGGTAAGCGTTTTTCCTTCACCTAGGGAACCTCTCGCTATTCCTTGATTATCGCCATGGGTTGGTTCGTCGTGATGCCCTACCGTCCAGTGTTGTACATTTGCACCGCCGTTGAGATGATTTACCCACAGACTAACAATATGTTCACTTGCAAAGTTGCAGCCATCACCATGTGCGGTAGCCAAATCAAAATTATTTTTGATAAAATTGCTCTGATTTTTGAAGTGAACCAACGATTTGACCATTCCATAAGTCAAGCCGGGAACCGTGGCGGGCTTTTTTAGTCCTTCTAGTGCACCTTCTTCCAGGTCCAGATCATCTCGGTTTAAAACGAGGCTCGTGGCGTCGCGATAGGGAATGTCAGAAAAGGTGTTTGCGGAGGCTAGGTTAGGGCTTGCTTTAACATCGATTGAATGGCTGAAACAACATAGTGTTCCCTTGTGATCTGCCACATAAATGGCGGGCAAAGTGCTACCCAGCAAGTTGATCACTGCCGAGTTGATTTTACGAGACTCCGAATACGTCTTTTCTTTGACGGTGCCATACTTAGCTCGATATTCATCAATGTTACTCATGTCATTTAGATCATGATTACCCTTCAGGATCGTAACTTTATTGGGGTTGGTTAGGTAGAGCCGCATGACTACGTACCACACCTCGTAACCAAAGACACTTCCATCAACCAAATCGCCAATAAATACTACATGAGGTGCATCTGGAGGGAGCTTGAAGTTGTCATCTATATTTGAATCATGCAAGTAGTTGATTAGACCGCCGACGCCGCCTTGGATATCACCCAAAACCTCAATGCGAGAATTGTTGTCATGTTTCGCTTTTTCGGTAAAATCATAAAAACCTATGCGGCCTGTCTCTTCATCTTGAGCGTTTAAAACCTTGTCAAGTATCTCTCCTGGATGAGACAAAAGTAGCTCTACGCGACGATTAAGAAAAGCTCGCGCTGTATGAAGCCATTCTTCGGCAGAAATTACCCAAGAATCCTTGGGGGTTTTCTCTAAGAAGTTTTGCATGGCTGTGTCATGCTTCATTTTTTTATTATTATTTAGGTCTTTTTTGATTCTCGCGAAGTACTGGTGATAGAGCGGTATCATTCTGTATGCTAGTTTATCAAAGGTCAGTTTTGGTCGATAGGAGCGAAACTGGCTGAGTCGATATTTACCCCAAATGAAGCTGCAAATGCTTGTTGCGAGTATGATAAACGAGAAAATATTTATTCTTCGTTGCGTGGCGGGCGAGCCAAACGAAACACGTTTGCCTGCTAGTAAAACCGTAGCTGAAATGATAGATCCAATAACCCCCGTCTTTATTTGCACCGTGCTTCGCCGATAGACTGTTGCGGCGTCTATTAAGAATTGAGAGTTAAAGTTGCTGAAATCTAATCTATTCATTTGTTTTTTCTCGAATCAAAACCAACATGATAAACTAAAGTAAAATTTTGATCAATTGAAAATTGTTTTAAAAATTGTTTTAATTTTCTATCCTATTTATCCCATACGCATCAGGCTAAGATAAGTTTTTGATGTTTATATAATTAATAACAAATTCGTTGCGACAGGAAGTGGCCGATTACGCAAACGCCAACTTTTGATCTGCATGGAATTCTAATAAATTGTCATCACACGGCTCTTTTTGTCGCTCCATGAGGCTTTCTAGAGGGATTTTATGGTATAGTCTGCCGAATTCATCATTTTTGGCTCTCAACCTATCAAGCACGAAAAGTCTGATACAGAGCTCTGTTGTAGGAGGAAGGCGTCCTTGTCCGGATTCCCATTTAAGAACCGCGGCATGAGTCACGCCAAATGCTTTGCCAAATGCAGTACTTGTCATCTCGAAATATTTGCGTATGAATCGTATCTCTGCTGGAGCTAAAGATTGATTTTTGTAAATCACCAAATGCAGCACATCTCGTTGGAACTTACCAAGATTAATGTCTAGAACTGTTTCGCCGAGAACAACTTTCGTGGGGACGTTGACAAGCTTTATTGGAAAGCCTAAGCCTTCATAGATGGTAATTTTATTGTTGCGGTTTTTTTTCATCATGTCTCGTCACCCTAATTTTATTACGGTAATAATAAACATATCGTTAGCATCAAATGCAATGATCACGCGTATGTTATCGTCGTCTAGCGTCTTGCCTCTAATTGCATATTTCCAAGTTTTGAATACTTCATCAAATTTTGTTTTACTTTTTTCATGATAACCAGTTTTGAGTACGTATAATACATCTAACAAATCAATAGATCTTTCGGACTCGCGTTGCAAAGCATGTACGGTTTGCGTATACCTGTCTTTGTCAATACAGTTACGGATAGTCTCGAGCAGTTTTTCTAACTGCGGCGGTCTTGCTTCTTTTCTCACGAGCTATACACGGACAATTCATACTCAAACAAATTGTAACAAAGTTACATTTATTTGTCTATTTGAGTTGAGTTTCTCGCAACTGCGAACGCAGATCATGGATGCCTGTCCACAATAGTGCACTTTGTTGGGGGAATAGCTTTTTTGGCGTTTCCATCAATGATTGCATCAAGCAGGCGAGAGAACTAGCTGATGTGGGAAATTCCCACTTTTGGTAAAATAGAGGTAGTTGGGGGGTATTCCTATGAGAAAACAAAAAGCAACTGTCAACATGGATGACAAACAAAGGATTTGTCTAACACGTGTATTATCAAAGGACGAGAGGGAGAATTTTAGTTCTTTTCGTATCTATCGGGATAAGGGCAAAATTGTGTTAGAGCCGGTAGTTCTCATACCGGAAAAAGATCATTGGATTTACAAAGATCGAAAAGCGCTAGCCTCTCTAATGAAAGGCATCAAAGATGCTGAGGAGGGACGTCTGCATGGTTTAGGATCGTTCGCAAAATACGCAGAAGAAGATGAGGAGGACTAATGAATGCAGTTCAAGTTGAAGTTTTCCCTTTGTACACGACAAAAATTGATCTAGTAAGGTTGTTGCGACAGGAAAACCCTCGAAGAGGGTTTTTGAATGTAGCCCACCGTGAACCTGCGAGCAAAGCGAAGACAGGTGTAACGGTGGGAATAATGGCAAAATAGAGTTCGCACTCTCGAACGAGAGTGCCTCAAACCATTGATTGCAAGTGGCTTGAGGCACACCCCTTCGGGGGTGTGAAATTTAAACCTGCACTTACCCACAGTTGCGCCTCGTCTTCGCTGACGCTCGCGAGGCTTACAGTGGGCTACATTCAGAAACCCTCTTCGAGGGTTTTCCTGTCGCAACAACCTTACTAGATCAATTTTTGTCGTGTACAGAGTTCTTGATCTCAAACTCGCAGCTGTCTCTAGAGGTAGCACCAGGGGAAGCACAGTCGGGTTGATTGATGGCATTTTCCCACAATAAAGTGTTATCAAGCTTCGGATTCCTCAAACGTGCTCGTTCATTTCGAAGTTGCATTTCAGTGTTTAGACGATTTCTTTGATGGAGATGGAATAGGAAACCACCAGGAAGAAAATTGGGACTATTAGAAAGAATGTGTGACCACATAATGATGCTCTGATTTATGTTTAAAAATGAAATGATATTGTAATAAATTAAATTAAGCAAGTATTTTTATTTCAGTACGTCTTGATCTTTTCGGCCTCTTATGCGAGGCAGTTCAACAAAAACAACCCTCTTCCTTTCCAAAAAAAGGTGGGTTCCCTAAGATGAAGAAACGGTACCAGTATCCTTTAGGACTGTTTTCAGATGGGTGATCCAATGTTTGATAAGTTTACGAATCGAGCCAAGCAGGTAATCAAGTTAGCCAAGAAAGAGGCTCAACGGTTGAATCACAACTATTTGGGTACTGAGCATGTGCTTTTGGGCCTGCTGAAATTGGGTCAAGGCGTGGCGGTCAATGTGCTGCGCAACCTGAATATCGACTTCGAGACAGTTCGTGCCGAGGTAGAGAAGCTTGTCGGGTATGGGCCTGAAATTCAAGTCTATGGCGATCCGGCTCTTACGGGTAAGGTGAAGAAGGTCTTCGAATTTGCTAACGAAGAAGCTGCTAACCTCAACCACAATTATGTTGGAACTGAGCATTTATTGCTGGGTCTTCTTCGTCAGACCGATGGGGTAGCGGCGCAGGTTTTAGAAAACCTTAACGTCAACCTTAAAGAAGTGCGTAAAGAAGTACTCAAAGAGCTGGAGACGTTTAATCTGCAGCTGCCTCCGATCGGGTCGGCTGGGGGCACAGCATCTGCGAGTCCTTCTGCGAAACAGTATGAAAAATCTACCAGCCCCGGTGCTGGTACAGAAAAAATGCCTGCCTTGCGTGCCTACGGCCACGACCTTACCGAGATGTGCCGCGAAGACAAGATGGATCCCGTCATCGGCCGTAAGGACGAGGTGGAGCGACTCATTCTCATCCTTTGCCGACGCCGCAAAAACAATCCTGTTCTAATTGGGGAAGCGGGTGTAGGTAAAACAGCGATTGTTGAGGGGCTAGCCCAAGCGATTGTACGAGGTGACGTACCAGATAATCTGCGCAAAAAGAAACTGATCACTCTTGACCTTGCTTTGATGATTGCGGGAACCAAATACCGTGGTCAGTTTGAAGAGCGTATCAAAGCTGTCATGGATGAGATCAAAAAGAATGGCAACGTTCTTCTCTTCATCGATGAATTGCATACCATCGTAGGTGCTGGTGCGGCAGAAGGTGCGATCGACGCTTCGAACATTTTAAAACCTGCTCTATCTCGCGGAGAAATCCAGTGTATTGGTGCGACGACCATCGATGAATATCGCAAACACATTGAAAAAGATGCTGCTTTGGAACGACGTTTCCAGAAGATCATCGTACAACCGCCCACCGTTGAAGAGACCATCGAAATCCTCAACGGCCTTAAAGCGAAGTACGAAGAGCATCATAAGTGTATCTATACTCCACAGTCTTTGACGGCTGCGGCTATCTTTCAGATCGATACATTCATGGTCGTTTTCTACCTGATAAAGCGATCGACCTTCTCGACGAAGCTGGTGCGCAAATGCGCATTTCGATGATGAATCAGCCTCAGGATATCTCCAAATTCGAAGGAGAGATCGAAGAGACTCGACTGGAAAAAGAAGAGGCTATTGGCAAGCAAGAGTATGAAAAAGCTGCTAAACTGCGCGACAAAGAAAAACAGCTGCGCGAGCAACTGCAAAAGATCCGCGAAGAGTGGGAGATCAACAAAGAAGAACATGAAGTGATCGTTGAGGACGAAGATGTGGCAACATCGTCGCGAAGATGACTCATATTCCGATCACTCGACTAACAGAAGGAGAGACGCAAAAAGTACTGAAAATGGAAGAAGATCTGCGCCGCTTTATTATTGGTCAAGATGAAGCTGTCAAGACTGTTTGTCGAGCTATTCGCCGCAGCCGTGCTGACATCAAAGATCCGAATCGTCCTATTGGTGCGTTTCTCTTTCTGGGACCAACAGGCGTAGGTAAAACATTTCTAGCACGCTTACTCGCCATCAACTTGTTTGGTGGCGAAGATGCGCTCATTCAAGTGGATATGTCCGAGTACATGGAGAAGTTTGCAGTCAGCCGTATGACAGGCTCTCCTCCAGGATATGTGGGTCATGAAGAGGGTGGGCAGCTCACCGAACAAGTGCGGCAACGACCTTATTCGGTTGTGCTTTTTGATGAGATCGAAAAAGCTCATCCAGATGTGATGGACCTCCTTCTGCAAATCTTGAAGAAGGACGTCTGACAGATTCTTTTGGGCGTAAAGTCGACTTCCGCAACACCATCGTCATCATGACGTCCAACCTTGGGGCTGACCTGATTCGTAAGAGTACGACAGTCGGTTTTGGTGCGAAAGAAGGGGCGCTAGATTATGATATGATCAAAGAGAAGATCGAAGATGCGATCAAAAAGCAATTTAAGCCGGAATTCATCAACCGTGTTGATGACGTGGTAATCTTCCGACCTCTCAGCAAAGAGTTCCTCATGCAGGTTATCGAGCTCGAGGTTAAGAAGGTGCAGAATCGCCTGGAAAGAAAAGAAATCTACCTCACGCTCGACGACAAAGCCAAAAATTATTTGGTTGAGAAAGGATTCCAACCTGAAATGGGTGCGCGTCCTCTACGCCGTATCATCGAACAGTATCTAGAAGATCCTCTAGCCGAGAAGATTCTCATGAACCCCGATGAAGGTAGACGTACAACCGTAACGATCGAGGACGATAAGCTTATATTCAAAGACAAAGAAGTCTTCCGCGCACGCCATACAATTGGTCCAATCCCCAACGCGACTAACGAAGAAAAGCAGAATGAAGGGGAGAAAGAGAAAGAATCCGAAGAGGGTCCTAACGGCGATAACGACAAGAAAAAGAAAAGGTCGACTGCGAAGAAAGAGTAGCGCGCTTCCGCGCGCGCGTTTTTGTACGACTAAGTATGGACAAAAGATGGACGATTGATGGACAAAGAATGGACACTCAATGGACAATGGAGTCAGCAAGTTTGTCCATCAATCGTCCATCTTTTGTCCATACTTAGTCGTGCAGATGTCTGCGCCGTAAGGCGCCCTCACGCCATCTGATGTTGAATAGTTAATTCCCACTCTTTGATGAACTCAAGCAGCTGATCTTTCTTTGGCCGTGAGCGAAGGAATTCGATTGTTTCGCTTTGGCTTGCGAGGTGGGCAATTTTGGCCAATAGGTGTAGATGACGGCGATCATCTGAGGCAAACAAAAAGAACAATGTGTGTACGGGTTTTCCATCCAACGCACCATAGTTCAACGGAACCTCTGGAAAAACCACGATGACAACGTCCTGGCCATCCAAAAGAAAATCTCTTGTGTGAGGCACTCCGATGCCATTATTTAGAGCTGTTGGCATTAGGCGTTCACGATCTAGCAGTAATTCGGTGACGACGTGTTCATCGACCCCAAGTTTATGGGCCATGAGTTCCATGGTGGTCTCGATCACAGCTTCCTTATCTGTGCCTGGCACCTCATCAAGCACACCCCCTTTATGAAGGGCTCGGTATAGTCCGAATTGCTTGCTGCCGCCATGTATGGTGCCTTCTTGAGGGTCTTCCGTAGAGGTTGTAATCTCTTCCTCGGACTCTTCTTGTAAATCGACAGAATTCCCGATGCGATGACGCATGACCCAGTCTTCAATTTCGTGTCGGTTGAATCGGTATTGGTTGTTGATTAGGTAGGCGGGTATTTTGCCATCGCGCAGCCAGCGGCGGATAGTGGTCTTAGAGACGTTTAACATCTCGGCTATATCTTTTAGTTTAAGATCCATGATTTGCCTCTAGTATCCTTCAAAAAGTTTTACGACCCCTTCAGGGTCTTCTTGCCTCAGTAAACTTTTACGCCGGCTTTCGTCTTTGAGGGCAGTGGTCAATCCAGAGAGAATTTGCAGATATTCAGTTTGCTTGTCGTCGGGCCCGCCGATCATAAAAATGAGCCTGACAGGGGAGTTGTCAAGCGCTTTCCAGTCGATTCCCTCTTTGAGAATCGCGATGGCGATGAAGAAGTCGTCAAAGGCAGGTAACTTAGCATGAGGGATGGCAACACCCATCCCTATTCCTGTCGTGACGATCTTTTCGCGATTAATGATCGCTTCAAGAAATGCCTTATCATCGCGTAGTTTTCCACTGGCTTTCAACAGTTTTACCAATTTGGCTAAGATCTCATCCCTGGATTCACCGTCCAGAAACGCGATGAGTTTAGGATCCAAATATTGGGAAATCACTGCCATAGTCAATGAGTTCCTGTGTGGCCGAATCCGCCGCTTCCGCGTGAGGTTTCGGCAAGGTTTTCGCTTTCTACCCAGCGTGCGATTAGCACGGGAGCTAGCACAAACTGCGCAATGCGCAAGCCTGGTGTGATGGTGAAATCTTGGGATCCGTGGTTGATTAAAATCACGCCAATGATGCCCCGGTAATCGCTATCGATTGTGCCGGGTGTGTTCAATACGGTGACCTGATTTTTCAAGGCCAATCCGCTGCGAGGACGGATTTGAATTTCATAGCCTTCGGGGATAGCGGTTTTCAGTCCGGTGGGGATGAGAGCGCTGGTTCCGGGACGTAAGACGATAGCGTCAGGAATGCATGCGCAGACGTCTGCTCCTGCAGCTCCATGTGAAGCATAGCGAGGTAGTTGTGCATCGGGCGACAGAGAAATTTCAATGTCGATGGGTTTTTCGGATTGCGTTTCCATTCATAGCCTCATCATTCTTTTGTGTCCGCAAATTAGCGGTTAGGAATTCTAAAAACTCAGCGACTTTCTCTTTCAGATCTTCTCTATGGATGATGCAATCAATCATCCCGTGCTTGAGGAGAAATTCGGATTTTTGTGCTTCGGGGGGGAGTTGTCTCCCCAGGGTTTGTTCGATGATACGAGGTCCAGCGAAGCAGATTAGGGCATTAGGCTCCGCGATGATGATGTCAGCTAGCGAAGCAAAAGAAGCGGTCACGCCCCCGGTGGTGGGGTTGGTGAGAATGGAGATATAGGGGATTTGTTTTTCATGCATTTTAGCTAGTGCGGCGCTTGTTTTAGCCATTTGCATAAGGGAGAGGATGGACTCTTGCATGCGTGCTCCGCCAGAGGTGGCGACGAGTACGAGTGGGAGTGATTGTTTGATGGCATATTCGATTAGCAATGTCAGTCGTTCGCCCACGACGGAACCCATGGAACCTGCCATGAAGGCGAAGTCCATTACGGCTAAAGCTATGGGATGACTGCCTAATGTACAGGTTCCTACTGTGATCGCTTCAGTTGTGCCGGATTTTTCTCGTGCTTGTCCTAATCGTTCGATGTAGGGTTGGGAATCGACGAATCTGAGTGAGTCTACGGGGGAGATGTCTTGAAAGTACTCCTGGAAGGAGTCTGCGTCGGCGAGGAGTTGAATGCGTTCTTGTAGAGAGAGGCGATAGTGATAGCCGCATTTAGGGCAGCAGTTGAAGCGTTGAGCAAGCTCTTGCGCGTGCACGAGCTCTGTGCAGTGGGTGCATTTCAACCAACCGCTGAAGCTGTCTTTTTTCGTCGTTTGAACTTTTATCTTCGGTTTGTCTCGGGAGAATAATCCCATTAGTCCCTCAATTTAGTTCTATTCATGCATTCTATGGGGTTTAAAGAAAGTTCTCAAGAGAAATGAGCACAGATGGTGACAATTGATCACTATTGCCGCCGGGTGTTCCCGGCGGCGGCTCGTAAGGTTAGGCTGAGGCCTGAGCATGACGTTCGGCGACATTTTTCCAGTTCACGACTTTCCATATATTTTTTAAGTAGTCGGGTCGGACGTTTTTGTATTGAAGGTAGTAGGCGTGTTCCCAGACGTCGATTCCGAGTAGGGGGACTAGGGAGAGCGTGCTTAGGGGGTCTTGGTTGGCGCAGGTGGCGATTTCTAGGCGTTTTTTTGTTTTATCATAGCCTAACCAGCCCCAGCCGGAGCCTTGGATGGCGGCCGTTTTGGTGTTGAATTGTGTGATGAAGTTGTCTAGGGAACCCCACTCTTTATTGATGGCTTCTGCTAATGGGCCGTTGGGGGCTTGACCGCCGTCGTTGCTGACGGGAGCGAGGTTGGTCCAAAAAATACTGTGGTTGACATCGCCGCCGCCATTGAAGCGTAGTGCGGGTTGGAGAGCAATCATTGCGGCGACATCGCCCTTCGCTTCTGCTTCCAGGTATTTTTCCATAGCTGCGTTGTAGTTAGTGATGTAGGCTTGATGGTGTTTTTTGTGGTGCAGTTCCATGATTTCGGCGCTGATCACAGGCTCAAGTGCATTGTAGTCATAAGGGAGTGGTGGTAGCTCTCGCGGTTTAAATGTCATTTTTGCCTCCTATGGTTGGCGCAGTCATTGTGTAAGAAAGGCTTGAAATTGGCAAGTTGGACGTTTTGTTGGTACGGTTTTAAATGTGGAAAACGCAGAGGAGGCAGAGCCGCTGAGTGCGCAGAGCTTTTGGAGGCGGTATTTTCAAAGATAGCTGTTTTTTTGAGCGAAGCTCAATAGGTCAGAACCGGCACCTGAAGGCCAGCAAGGGCTATCATGATCTTTACGTCTCTGTAACTCCCTTGCTGGCCTCGGTGCCGTTCTACTCAGCTTGCTTCGCAAGAACCGTTTCCAAAAGCTCTGCGCACTCAGCGGCTCTGCCTCTTCTGCGTTTTCCACATTTAAAACCGTACCAACAGAATGTCTGCCTTCCGTTCTGTTAAACACTTTTCCGTCACCGGCCCGATGGCGCGACATTTATCCAATGGAAGCTCTCTAAAGATCTTGAGAAAGCCTTCCACAGTGCTAGGGCTGGTGAAGAAGATCTCATCAAAGGCATGCAGGTCTATGCTATTTGCTGGTTGGGTGAACATTACGTTATAGAGAATGCATTCTGTGCATCTTACGTTTTGGCTTTTTAGGTAGTCGCTAATGAGTGTGCGAGCTTGCCCAGAGTGTGGCCAAAGGGCATGAGCACCTTCTAAATCTAGTTGTGAAAGAACTTCGATAACGCCTTCGGCTGTTTCTTCCTGGGCGGCGAGAGCATCAAATCCCAGGCGATGAATTTCTGCAGCTGTGGCGCGACCCACGGCGATGAGTTGTTTTTTTTGAAGAGTTGCGGGGTTCGGGAAAAGCTGCACAGCGGTGGGACTTGTGAAAATAATAGGCGAGAAAACCCCTCCAGGTACGCTATAGCCTGTTGGTTTTATGGTGATTACGGGATAATGTGTGTACTGTCGTTCTGGCGTGTTTGGAGGAACTCTAAGCCCGAGATAGAGAATCTGTTTCATAATCATGTATGCAGGTGAACAGTTGTTTCATCTCTTCATCGTCAATACGGGCGATTACGGCAAGCTTTCCTTGCATAGGGGTTGTGTTGCCGGGCAGTTGCAGTCTTGGCAAATGGGTGAGCCCGAGTCGTATTAGAGCTGCCTCAGCCACGACAACGCCATCCACTTCACCGCCGTCCAGTTTTGCTAGACGCTCTGCAATGGTTCCTCTCAAGTCTATAAAGCGTGCATCTGGATAAACCAACTTTACTGCCTCCTCGCGTCGCACAGAACTTGTTGCGACACAACCATTAGGCGGTAGCGATGACTCTCGCATCACCAAAGAATCTCCTGGATCTAGACCGTTTGTGAGTGCGATCAGCTCTAAGCCATCTGTGAGAGGTAAAGGAAGATCTTTTGCTGAATGGATGCCCACCTGACATTGTTTGGACAAAACAAGATCATCGACTTGTTTCGTGAAGAAATTGGTCTGACCGAGTGTTCTCAAAGAGGTCGTGCGATCGCAGTCGCCAGTTGTGCGCACCCAGATTTCTTGGAAGGTGATTTGAGGGTGAACTTGTTTTAGTAAACCCAGTACCTCTGCTACTTGAGCACGAGATAAAGGGCTACTTCGCGCTGCAACTTTAATTGAGGACATTCACGACCTCTTCGACAAACTCGATTCCTTCTACTTTGATCTGTTCTTTAAGGATTCCAGAGATGCCTTTCACGTTACATTTAGGAATGAGACAACGTTTAAATCCGAGATGGATCGATTCCTTAATGCGACTTTCGATGCGGGGTACGCTGCGGATTTCTCCGCTGAGACCTACTTCTCCAACGACTACGGTTTCCGGATTCACGCGCTGGTTACGGAAAGAGGAGGCAATCGCTAAGAGCATACCTAAATCACTGGCGGGCTCAACGATGCGCATACCACCAGCGATAGCGACAAAAACATCGCATTGATGCAGTGTATATTTCATGCGTTTTTCCAACACCGCTAACAGCAAGGCTAAACGGTTTTGATCCAACCCTGCAGCGCGACGCGATGGTGTGCTGAATACGGTAGGAGTGACGAGGGCTTGCGCTTCGATCAAGATAGGCCGTGAGCCTTCTATAGTTGGAATAATTACGGATCCCACAGCTTCTTTCATTCGCTGTTCTAGGAATAGCTGTGAAGGGTTAGGCACCTGCATAAGCCCTTCTGGCTGCATCTGGAATACGCCAACTTCGTCGGTAGGTCCAAAACGGTTCTTCACTACTCGGATGAGTCTGTAGTTATGTTGTCGATCACCTTCAAAATAAAGCACCGTGTCTACAAGATGCTCTAAGATGCGCGGACCTGCTATTTCACCCGATTTTGTTACATGCCCAATCAGAAACGTAGCCGTCCCAGACCCTTTGGAAAGATGCATAAACTCGGTCGCGATCTCTCGAACCTGGGTGACAGATCCAGGAGCAGAAGGAATTTCCGCTTTATAGAGAATCTGGATCGAGTCGACGATGAGAATGTCGGGCTGAATTTGTTTTACATGATTTTGTATCGCGGCAAAGTTGCTTTCACAAAGCAGGAAGAGATTATCAGATGAAATCCCTAATCGTCTAGCGCGCATCGACGTTTGTTCGACAGATTCCTCTGCGCACACATACAGAACAGTTTTACCTTGGTTAGCGAGAGTGCTAGAAAGCTGTAATAGAAGTGTTGATTTACCGATTCCAGGATCACCACCCACAAGTGTAAGAGAGCCCGGAACAATACCACCACCAAGAAGACGGTCGCATTCGGAAAAGCCAGTAGAAATTCGAGGCGTTTCTTGCGAGGAGACATCTTTCAGTCGCACAGGTCGGTTGCCGTCCGGACGTTGATAGCGCTCGGTTGCAGCAGGTAGATCTATTTCTTCATGGAACGAATTCCATGCTTTGCATGTTGGACATTGGCCGATCCATTTCTGTTGTTTTTGTCCGCAGTCTGCGCAGCACCAGATGTTTTTGACTTTAGCCATTCGTCTTCTCCAACGCCTGCTGGGCCGCTGCTTGCTGCGCCTCTTTTTTTGACGAACCGCAGCCTCGACCCCACTCTTCATTGTGGACATAGACGGCAATTTCAAAGTTCTTGCTATGGTCTGGGCCACTTTCGCTAATCGTCTCGTACCGTGGAGGACTCTGAAAGTGCTTCTGTGAATAATCTTGTAGGAGTGCTTTCCAATTGTGTTCCGGTTGATCGAGAATATCCTGGATCTCGTCCACGAAATTCACGAAGACAAAATCATAAGCCGCTTTGACCCCTCCGTCGAGGTAGATTGCGCCTATAACTGCCTCAAAGAGGTCTGCCATGATGGATTCTCGTCCTCGGCCATCGTTTCTTTTTTCGCCGCGACCGAGCAGCAGGAACTCTTCCAAACCCATTTTCTGCACATAGATGACGCAGGATGAAGCCTCAACTAAGCGCGAACGCAAGTAACTCAGCTCTCCTTCAGGATGTCCGGGCAGCTCTCTATAGAGATGTTCTGCGACAAGCATCCCTAGTACTGAGTCTCCAAGAAATTCTAGGCGCTCGTTATGTTGGTCCACGATGGCGCGGTTTTCGTTTACGTAAGAGCGATGCACAAAGGCGAGCGCGAGCAACGATTTATCTTGAAATGTGTACCCTAAGCGCTCTTCGATTACTGCTGGGCTTTGGATAATGTCTTGAGGAGAATTCATGTGTAATGTGCACTAGGTAAAGGGTGATAGGTGTATTGTTGAACCAGGTTTTTTAGGGCATCGATCCAAGCCGGGTGTGTGTTGAGGCTCCGAACCAAAGTTAGTTCTTCTCCGCCTGCGTGTTTAAACACCTCCGCGTACTCTTTGCCGATTTCTAAAATCGTTTCGAGGCAATCGCAAGTGAAGGAAGGGGCGAATACCAAAAGATGCTTCATGCCTTTCTCTGCGCATTGTCGAATGGTTTCTTCCGTGTAAGGTTGTGTCCAAGGATCGTTGCCGAGCCGCGACTGAAAGCAGATCGAATACTCTTTCAGATCGAGCGCCTCAGCCAACGCTCGTGTGGTGGCGTAACATTGCGCTCTATAGCAGTAACGGTTTTGGTTGTTCCATGAGGCGCAGCAGTTTTTCTGCTTTAAACAAAGTTGTCCACTAGAATCCGCCTTTGTCAGGTGCCTCTCAGGCAACCCGTGATAACTGAACAGTACATGATCATACTCATGCGGCGCATAACTGCGGCCCACCTCCGCAAATGCGTTGATGAATCCTGCATCTGTACAGTAGTTGTTAACGAACGTTAAATGAGGAATCACCATCCAGTCTTTGATGGTCTCCATCACTTTTGCGTGTACAGAACCTGTTGTGGCGGAAGCATATTGGGGAAATAAGGGAAGAACAATAAGCTGGTTCACATATGCATCACGAAGCTCTTCCAAGGCAGAAGACAGAGAAGGGTTTTGATAACGCATACCCAAAACGACATGAAATTCTTCGCCCAGCGCTTGTTGGAGTTGGTCTCGTGTTTCTTGCGAATGCAACAACAGGGGAGAACCCCGGTCCGTCCAAACCTGTTGGTAAAGACGAGTAGAATTCATAAACCTACGCGGAACAATCACACCACGCACAAGTAGTTGTCGCGAAAGCCAGGGAAGATCAATGACACGACCGTCAGTTAAAAACTCGTTCAGATAACGCCTGACCGCGCCAAATCGCGCTGAGTCCGGTGTCCCTAAATTAACAAGCAATACCCCAATCTTTTCACTCATGCAATTTCGACCCAATAACTTGACTAGACCGAGATTGTGGCCATGATCCCCTTTTAGCGAAAGCGAAAAGCAAGGACTGCAGGGATGGACAAAGAAGGGACCTAATGATAGAAATTAGTCGTATGTCCATCCGATTCCAAACTAGTTTGTCCATCGCCCATTATTCAGAGAGCTAGATCATTAATTCTCGTTGAGTTATCATTCTGGGCATGAAATTTATCGTAGATAATCCGCACCGAGAGTTCTTTGAAGAAAACGGTTGGATCGAGTTTGAGGAAGTGCTTACGCCGGAGGCTTGTTCGGCTATTCTTTCTCAGGTCGAACAAGTGTTATCTCGTCGTGGCGCTCCACCCAGAGTAACCTTGCCAGATGATGCGGTGAGCTTATTCAAGGCTTGCCGAGACATGTGGCGAGATGACCTTGAACTCAAGCGCGCGATTGGTCATCGCAAGTTATCAGAAGTGATTTCAGAACTCGCTGAGGTAAAACCTTTGCGTCTAGCTTATGATCAGCTCCTATTACCAGAGTCGCAACAATGCGTTCCTGCTAATGCTTTGGCAGGCTCATTAGGCCCTTGTCAGGGGATAGTGGCTGTGGCTGTAATTTGTTTAAAAGGGCGTGCAGAGGGTTTATTCCCTTCGGCACCAGGAAACGTTTCAGTTCTCAAGGCGGAAACCCCACTAGTTTTAAACAACCTGCAGGGTACGTTTTTGTTGATCGGATATTGCCGCGCCGTGGCACGGTATTCTATTCAAGCTCTAGACCCTTGCGCGAACCTTCCAAAAAGCCTAGGTTATTCCGTAGGTGATCGGCTAATCGATCGGCTGCACCCGATTGTGTATCGGTGATTGCGTTAAAATTCTCCTGAGCGTATACGAATTGTAAGCAAACATTTGAGGATGCCGCTATGCATAAATGGCCCACCTGGCTGTGTCTTATTCTCGTTCCCCTATCCCTTCAAGCAACCTCTGAGCCGGTGGAATTGCAATATCCGGTGGGGCGTGCTGTGCGCGAATCCTCGCAGTGGACGACGACTATTCAAAGCAGCGGTAACGTTCTACAGCTCTATAAAAAGGCACAAGCCGATCTTGAACTCAAAGCAAAGAAGGGAGAAACCGGCGTTGTAACCGAACCACCATTCTTCCTTCAAGTAAGCCTTAAAGGGCTTCAGGTAGGAGCAGACGGCAGTCACTCCGCACACTTTGATTCCGACTCATCGCAACAATCATCTGTGGGTATGCAGGAGATCGCAAAAACACTCAACGTGCCTGTAGAACTCATGATCGGAGACAACCTGCAGATCTCCTCAACTTCCGAAAGCTATAGAGAAGCCACCCAACAGCTGAACCACGTGAGTGGATTTCAACTAGACAACCTCTTTTCAGAGATGGTTCAGCATCTGTTTGCGCTTGCTGGGAAAGAACTGCATGAAGGCGATACCATTACTCGACAGGTTTCCGTACCTGCAGGACAGGAACCGGTTACTTTAGAATATCAAGTAATCAAAATTACACCACAAGAGATTCGCGCCGTTATTAATGGTCAAATTCCCACATGGAACATGCAAGTGAAAGAGGGCTTTCTCCCTGCAAATGGAGCGGCCAATTCCGCTTCGATTACCCTTTCAGGAACTGTGTCGGGGAAAGTTGTCTGGTCGCGATCCAACGCGCTTATCTACAAGACTAAGATCGACTATGACTATCAGGGAACGATGACTGCTGATGGACGAGAGTTGCCCATTTCTATCCAATTGCACCATCTGGACTCAACAAGCCGCCTGTAAACTATTGTGAAGTCCTATTCAGTCGTACAGTCCTTTCCGTTGCCACCACAAGAAGTGATGGCAAAAGACGGAACATTTCTTCGCGCCCTAGCACCACGCGATCTGTTTGTTCATCTATATGAGTGGCAAGGCGCATGTGCGACCTACGGGCATTTTGTCGATCCCGTCCAATATATCGATATGGAGATGGCACGGGAGACGGGCCTAAAGCTAGCGCGCCGACCGACGGGTGGTGGCATTATTTTTCATACCTGCGACTATGCTTTTTCGGTACTGATCGGACGCGACAGCGATGCCTATCGCTCCAATACCCTCGAGAGCTATGCGTTAGTGAATCGTTGGATAGGTCAGCTCATAGGGAGGGTGTTTGGCGTGCCTCTAGAAATCGACGAGAACGGATGTTGTGGCACAGCTCCTGCTTTAGACCGGTTCTGCATGGCGCAGCCAACTCAATACGACCTCGTCGTGCGAGGCCGTAAAGTCGGCGGAGCTGCACAAAGACGAACAAAGCTTGGAGTATTGCATCAGGGATCTATTTGTCTTACAGTTCCTTCAAGGGACTACCTGGAGCAGGTGCTGGTCGATGGAACCGTATTGGCCGATGCCATGCACAGCAACAGCTTTCCATTGCTGGGGCCTAATGCTAATCAACATGATCTCAATGAGGCTCGTGAAGCTATTAGAGGCGCAATTTTGGGTTTGTAAAAGGACAACAGGGACTGCAAGGACTGCAGGGATGAATTTTTAATTATTTCAGGATAACAGGATGAACAGGATAAAGAAAGATGCCCATATTCATTAGATTTGAACTATAGAAAGTTATATCCTGTTTATCCTGTTATCCTGAAAAAAAGAAAAAATTTATCTATTCGCTCCGAAACTGTCCCTGCTGTCCTTGCAGTCCCTGATGACCCTGTTGCAAGGAAATCCTGCAACCCATCGCTTTCTTCTTGAGCGTAAAGCGTTCAATTTGTTACGCTCGCATCTCTTATCTTCGTCAAGGGAGTTTGCGGCGGTATGTTGCATTTTTTTAGACGTTATCAGCGTTTCTTTTTTCTGATTGTAACGATCATCATCGTGATCTCCTTTTCATTTTTCGGCACTTTTGGAGTGATCGAACGTATTGAGCCGGTGCATGAGAATGTCTTGGTGGCTGCAGATGGATCCACGATTCGTCGATCTGAACTCGAGGATATGATTGTCTTTTTAGACACCGACGAAGAGTTGTTTTTTGCCTCTGGAGGGCAAGTCGGTGGGAACTATCTGAACGATGGAGTGATCGCTAAGGACTTTCTCTCGACAGGAATGGCGGACATTCTGGTGGATAAGTTTCAAGACAACTTGGTCACTGACTGGAAGGAAAGCCTTGGTCGCGAGCAAAAAGTCGGTTTTTACGTACACCCTGGTGCGCCATTTATTTCCGCAGAAGCGATGTGGGGCTACTTTGCACCAAACATCAAAGACGCTGTGGGACAGCTGAGAAAAGCTCAGTTTGAATCTCCTAAGCAGTGGTTTGACCTGCACAAAACTCTCTACTTGGCGCAGCAAGAATTTCCACCCTTGGCACTGAAGCAAGTACTCCGTTACCAAGAAAGACAATATCGTTGGGTGCAATCTGATGCTGACCTCGACCGTGTCGACCTTTCTCTATTTGGGTATCATTCCGCAGAGGATTGGTTTGGTACAAAATTTGTTCACCTCGTCAGCCAATTCATCATCAACGCATCCAAAATTGCTGAACAAAAAGGTTATCGTGTCTCTTCGGAAGAAGCTCTCGCAGACCTATCTCTTCGTGCAGAAAACGTGTACCAGCGCCTGAGCAAATATGTAGACATGGGGTCCAAAGGCCCTTCACAATTATTCAGTGACGAATTACGTCAACTTGGAATGGATCGCTCACGTGCGGTAGAAGTATGGAAACGCGTACTGTTATTCCGCAGACTGTTTGACGGAGTTGGCACCGCCATGTTCCTCGATCCGCAGATGTTTCAGCAATTTGACTCCTATGCCCTAGAGACCGTATCTGGCGATCTATTCCAATTCCCTCCAGAATTTCGGTTTGCCCACTTCGTTGACCTGCAGCGTTTTGAAGCGTATTTGACTGCAGTCGCTAAGCGCGAAGGGAAAGATTCGCTGGCATTGCCGGATCAGCTGCTAAGCGTAAGTGAAGTACAAAAAAGTGCGCCACAGTTAGTTCAGAAAAGATACCTGTTGGATGTAGCCGAAGTCCCACGTCAGAATCTAACGACCTTGGTCGGGATTAAAGCAATGTGGCAGTGGCAAACTACAGACAAAAATTGGACTACTTTAGCGAAACACTTCAATGAACTTAGCACAAAGAAAGCCAGCACGGCAGATGACCGCTTTCAAGTGTTGGAGAAGTTATCAGCACCGACTCGCGCCAAAGTGGACGAATTTAGTCGCGAATCCATTGTCGCTGAGCATCCTGAGTGGTTGGAAGAGGCGCTTCAAACAGCACCCATGCAACGTAAAGTCGTTGGCATCCATTCTAAAGGAGGAAAACTACCATTCCTCGGAGTGGAAGATCGCGCCTCTTTGATTGCTCTGTTAGATGCAGCGCCTATCAATGATGCGAGTGCTCAGCTCGAGCGTTATTCGGGAGATGGACACACCTTCTATCGTATCCGTGTGCTTGATCGATCCAAAGACTGGGAGGTTATGTCATTTGCTGAAGCCGTAGAAGGCGGTGTCATGGATGAACTCGTAACAACCACGTTGCAGCCTTTTTATGAAAAATTAAAGCAGACAGATGCACACACCTACAAAAAAGCTGATGGAACCTATAAGCCATTGTCTGAAGTGCGCGAATTGGTTGCGATGGAGTATTTTCAACCATTGATTCAAACCATTGAAAAGCTTAATGGACAAAAAGGTATTGATGGTAACCAGGCAGCTGCACAGCGATTTGGTCAACCCATGCGTAAGATACGAGACAGCATTGCCAAGTCTAAATCCAACACGATCGATAAATATCTGAGAAAGCTACCAGAGCCTCAATTAGATAAGTTAGCCGCACCTGTAGCGCTGAAAGATCAGTGGAAACTAGTCCGCTCTCCAACCGCAATAGGCCGGAGCGATGAAGGCACCGTAGCAGAACAGCAAGCCCTGTTTTCCTTGAAGACAGGGGACTACAGCCCTGTGTACCCTCATCCTGCCGGGGATATCCGCTTTATTCTAGTTAAAGAGACGAAACACCCAGACAGCAAAGTGATCAGCGCGCAGCAAATGCGCAAAGTACAAGAGATTTTGTCTAATGAGATTAAAGATCAATTGATGATCCGCACATTGAATGAAATTACAGACAAAAAAGGCATGTCTCTCGACTATTTAAAACGCTCCATAGCCTATCAGGAGTCCGACGTAAGGGCACATCGTGGTAAAACCGAGGAAGGGTAAAAGACCCTTCCATAAGGGTAATGACGAAGAACCCGAAGCGCAGAATCCTTTTGAAAATGAGGATTTCTGCCTTTCCCCATTAAGCTTTTTTTCTGCTGAAGTTCCGTGTTTCTCCGTCTCATCGAAAGAAGACGTTCGCCTTGCCAATGCACACCGTCTGCCGGATTTAGCACAGACTCTCGGAGAAACCTCTTTTGCTGACGTGTCGTTGGGGTGGAGTCACCAAGGTTTGTACGCATCCATCCGTGTTAACAAACCATTTGAGGAATCTCAATTCCCAGAGGTGCAAGAAGGGGATAGTGTAGAATTATTTATTGATACGCGAAATGTCAAAACCTCTGGTTTTAACACACGTTTCTGTCATCATTTCTTCTTTTTACCGCAACCAGCCACGGACAGACAGGCTGGAGAACTTACCCGTTTTCGTGCCGAAGAAACCCATGAATGGTGTAACCCTGCCGACCTAAAGGTGCAGTCCTTTTTGAGCAAGACAGGCTATACACTGAACCTATTTATTCCCGCTCACTGCTTGCATGGGTATGATCCCGATCAATTTGATCACTTAGGATTTACCTATAGAATCAATCGTTGCGGCGGCCCATCACAGCATTTTTCCGTCAGTTCAGAAGACTACCAAATCGAAGAACAGCCCTCGTTATGGAGTAGCCTGCGATTATTAGTTGGGAAAGAATCATGAAGACGACTCTTTATGATCGCCATCTGGCACTCGGCGCAAAAATCGTTTCCTTTGGCGATTGGGAAATGCCCTTGTATTACAAGGGAACAGTGGCGGAACATTTGGCAGTACGTAATCGAGTTGGATTATTCGATGTCTCCCATATGGGAAGAATCGATGTGGAAGGCGAAAATGTGTCTCTGCTGATGGAGTACTTGTTCACGAATCACATCACAGAGCATCCCAACAATACGATTACCTATTCCGTTATGTGCAACGCGTCTGGTGGTGCTGTCGATGATGTGCTCGTTTATCGAATCTCGGCTAATCATTACTTTATCGTGGCTAATGCCAACAATCGTGATAAGGATCTGCAACACATAACCCATTACAACCAACATTTTGGATGCAAGATAACGCCACGCTTCGCAGATATTGGCATTATTGCCTTGCAAGGTCCTCAATCGCTCAACGTGGTTCAGGAACTATTTAAAACACCTATTTCCTTGCGACCCAGACAGTTCATGCCAGCGCCCTTTGACGATAACGAGATACTAATTTCCCGGACTGGTTATACTGGCGCTTTAGGATTTGAATTTTTTGTGCCCCTGACTGTTCTAGGATCACTCTGGGATGCCTTATTGCAGACGCAATGTACGCCAGATATTTTGCCGTGCGGCCTAGCAGCGCGAGACACATTGCGATTGGAGGCAGGATACGCCTTGTACGGTCACGAACTCACTGATGAAATCGCTCCTACCGAAAGCGTCAGCGCTTGGACGGTCAAGTGGAAAAAAGGTGATTTTCTTGGCAAAGAGGCATTGGTTAACCGGGAGAATAGCTTTAATAAACGCAAACAATACGGCATACGTCTTTTAGATCCAGGTATCGCACGTGAAGGATGTCAAATCTGGAAAGGACAGCGGCGTATCGGCGTTGTCACTTCAGGAACGCATTCACCGTCTCTTAACTGTAGCATAGCGATCATCATGGTGACCGGAACTTTAGCGTTCGGAGAAACCGTCGAAGTCGAAATCCGCGGCCGAAAATCCAAAGCACAAGTCGTCAAGATCCCGTTTGTCAAGTTGTAGGCGCCGAAACAATCAAGAAGACACCCAACTATAAAAAATAAAATAACAGGATTTGCAGGATCGCCTTCGGCGGCAGGATAAGCAGGATGATATTTGGTCCACAACATCTCTTGAGGCCATTTTATGCCTTTTTTCAACGCAAAGCCGCAAAGAGCGCAAAGGTTCGCGAAGATAGTGTAGAAGACATAACACTCTAAAAAAAAGAAAATGAGTTTGTCTGTCCTTAACTGTCTTTGTGAACCTTTGCGCTCTTTGCGGCTTTGCGTTGAAAAAAGGCATAAAATGGCCTCAAGAGATGTTGTGGACCAAATATCATCCTGCTTATCCTGCCGCCGAAGGCGATCCTGCAAATCCTGTTTTTATTTTTTTAGTTTTGTGTTTTTGTTAAACCCTCTCCTTGCGATCCTCTTTATCCTGATTTTTTTAAAGAGTTTAGTGTGTTACGATGGGTCCAATTAATCTTTTTATCTTGTTATGAGGTGACGCATGAAATACACGGATTCGCACGAGTGGATTATTGTAGAGGGTAATACAGGAACGGTTGGAGTCACTCAGTTCGCGCAGGGAGAGCTTGGAGATATCGTATATGTGGAGTTGCCTGAAGTGGGCAAAACAGTAAAAAAAGGTGCTGAAGCCGCCGTCCTAGAGTCCACAAAAGCCGCAGCTGATGTCTACACACCTGTTTCCGGCAAGATCACTGCCGTGAATGATAAACTCAAGCAAGTGCCTGATCTCGTAAACACCTCTCCGCAAAAGGAGGGATGGCTCTTTAAAATCCAGCTCACATCTCCGTCAGAAATAGAAAATCTCCTCGATGAAACTGCCTATACTAAGCTCATTTCCGGAAACTCATGAGTCATGGAATTTATCGCCAATAAAGAAACACAAAACCAAGAAATGCTGGCTGAAATCGGAATAGGCTCTGTTATCGAGCTGTTCCAAGATATTCCTGAGGCCATCATGTTGGCCGCACCCAAACAGGAAGATGGACTCTCAGAATATGAGGTAATTCAGCATTTTGAGGAGTTAGCTTCTCGCAACACCTATCAGCATTGGGATAATTATCTCGGCGCGGGTGCTTATGAACACCATGTACCCGCTTTAGTTGACTTCATTTGCAGTAAGTCCGAATTTCTTACTTCCTACACACCCTATCAGCCTGAAGTTTCTCAGGGAACATTGCAGGCTACTTTTGAGTATCAGTCGGCACTGTGCGCGTTGACGGGCATGGATGCCGCGAATGCGTCTGTTTACGATGGAGCCTCCGCTTGTGCAGAAGCCGTTCTCATGTGCTTGAGAGCAGCAAAGGGTCGCTCCAAAGTGCTGATCGCCGACACTCTTCATCCCAAGTACCGCGCTGTTGTTGTACAGTACTTGCAAGGACAGGAAATCACGCCGATACTCATTCCAGCTAATGTAGAAGGCTTACTTGACCTAAATATCCTTCAGAACTATCTGGGAGACGATGTAGCATGCCTATTGCTGCAAAGCCCCAACTTCTTCGGTCTTGTCGAGCAGGTGAAGGAGGTTAGTGCACTTTGTCGAGCTTCTGGACTGTTGACCATTCTCTGTGCAAATCCTTTGAGCTATGGATTGTTTGAGTCGGCAGAAAAATTAGGTGCAGACATAGCTGTGGGAGACACGCAGCCTTTTGGCATGCCTATGCAATTTGGTGGACCATATGCAGGCTATATTGCCTGCCGCCATGACCTTGTGCGACAGCTTCCTGGACGAATAGTTGGTGAAACGGTAGACCGCCACGGTAAACGAGGATTTGTCCTTACGCTTCAAGCCAGGGAACAACATATTCGTCGCGAGAAAGCTACTTCAAATGTTTGCACTAACCAAGCCCGTAATACATTAGCAAGCCTGGTTGCGTTATTGTGGTATGGAAAAAAAGGTCTTCAAAAATTAGCTTTGACTAACTATCAACGTGCCAACTACCTCCGTGCGCAATTAGCAAAAATCCATGGAATCCAGCTTCTCGGCCAGGGCACAACGTTTAACGAATTTACTATCCAACTTCCGAAGTCTTATAGCCACTGCGTGAAGGCATTTCACAGCGAAAAAATAGCCCCCGGAATTGATCTCAAGCCCTTCTACCCTTCGTTGAAAAATTACTTGCTCGTTACCGTAACTGAAACCAAGTCTAAAAAACAGTTGGACCACTATGTCAGTGTAATGAGGGATTGTTTGTTATGACGCGAACCATTTTTGAAAAATCGCAAAAAGGGCAGCATGCTTACAGTCTTCCTCAGTCGGATGAAGCGTTTGAACAATTTCTCCCGCCTAAACAACTGATCAGAGCAGAAATTCCTCTTCCAGAAGTGTCAGAACTCGATTTGACGCGGCATTTCTGTGAATTGGCAAGCAAAAATATGGGAATAGATACGACTTTCTATCCATTAGGAAGCTGCACCATGAAGTTGAATCCGCGGATGAATGAAGTCTGTGCAGCTATGCCTGGGTTTACCCGTACGCATCCGTTAGCGCCAGCCAAGATGGTACAGGGCAATCTACACATCATCTACGAACTTATTTCATGGCTATGCGAGATCTCTGGAATGGCGGCCGGATCCGTTTTGCCTAGTGCTGGAGCGCAAGGGGAGTTTACAGGCATTCGCATGATTGCTGCCTATCATCGCAAACGACGCGACAGTGCAAGATGCGAAATTTTGGTTCCAGACAATGCACACGGCACGAATCCGGCAACTGCAGCATTATGCGGCTACAAAACTGTCTCGATTCCAACGAACCATCAAGGAGACCTCGACTTACAGCATCTTCAAAAAGCCGTTTCAGAACGTACTGCAGGCTTGATGCTGACGAACCCCAATACCTTGGGGTTATTCAGTCCGAATATTCTCAGTATTTCAGAAATCGTGCATAAGGCAGGAGGACTGCTCTTTTATGATGGCGCGAATCTGAACGCCATCATGAACATTGCCCGTCCGGGTGATATGGGTTTTGATGTGATGCATGTGAATTTACACAAAACCTTTTCCACGCCGCATGGTGGAGGGGGGCCTGGTTCCGGACCGGTGTTGTGTCAAGATTTTTTGAAAGAGTTTTTACCCGTACCGCGTGTGGTAAAAAAGAAAAAAAGATACGACGTTGTGGATAGTGCCCGACAAAGCATAGGTGGCATGGTTTCATTTTTTGGCTGCTTTGGCGTTTATCTTCGCGCGTATGCATATATACTTGCTCATGGGCATACAGGCCTCAGACGTGTTTCAGAGCAAGCTGTATTGAACGCAAACTACCTCAAAGCGCGACTAAAAAAACTGTTCACGGTGCCTTATCCGCAACCTTGCATGCACGAGTTCGTACTGCAGGCAGATAACTATTTGGATCGAGGTGTGCGCGCGCTGGATATTGCAAAACGCCTTCTAGACTATGGTGTGCATGCTCCGACGGTTTATTTTCCGCTGATTATCAAAGAGTGCCTCCTCGTCGAACCGACAGAAACAGAATCTAAGGCAACGCTTGATCGCTTTGTAGAGATTCTTGAGCTGATCGTGAAAGAAATCACCGAGGATCCAGAATTTGTCAAAAGTGCTCCTCACACAACACCTGTAGGCAGGTTGGATGAAGTACGTGCTGCACGTAACCCAGTGCTGAAGATATCCTAGAAGTCGTTCGACTGACCTTATGGCGGCTCAGATTATGCTGCTTTTCGACGCAAAGACGCAAAGGCGCAAAGAAAAGACTTGGAGATGGTTCTTGCGAAGCAAGCTGAGTAGAACCGGCACCAAGGCCAGCAAGGGCGGTCACAGAGATGTAAGATTATTTACCGCCCTTGCAGGTCCTCCGGTGCCGGTTCCAACCTATTGAGCTGCGCTCAAAAAAAGTATCTCCAAGTCTTTTCTTTGCGCCTTTGCGTCTTTGCGTCGAAAAACAGCATACTTTGGACTAACATAAGGTCAGTCCAACAACCTAGGACGCCCCGTCACTAACTTCATGCCCCCAAGTACCTGGAGAACCTTCTTCTGCAGGTATGAGTTCATTAGGGCTAGGAGCAATCGACTTACTCCCTGAAGGCGTTGCGAGTTTGATCCCTGTAAAACCCATGAAGGCCATCGCCATCAAACCAGTCATGATGAAGGTAATTCCCATGCCTTGAAGGCCTTTAGGGATGTTTGAGATGCGGAGTTTTTCTCGTATGGCGGCAATAAGCGCGATGGCTAGCCACCAACCAAATCCAGAACCAGCCACATAAATCATGTTAGGGATAAAAGGATATTCACGCGTCACCGCGAATAAGCACGCGCCAAGGATTGCGCAGTTTACCGTGATAAGAGGCAAATACATTCCGAGAGACATGTACAGGGCAGGAGAAAAGCGTTCGATTACAATCTCAAGAACCTGCACAAATCCGGCGATGACCGCAATAAACAGAAGGAACTCTAGAAAGTTGAGATTAATCCCTGTGGCATCAATGCCAAAGTTTCCCAACCACATCAACGCGTTAGGCCCTGTCACGTAAGCATGAACAAACCAATTGAGTACTCCAGACACGGTCAGCACGATCACGACGGCTACACCAAGCCCATTGGCGGTGGAGAGCTTATTCGAACAGGCAAGGTAGGTACACATCCCCAAAAAGTTGGCCAAAAGGAAGTTCTCTATGAAGACCGACTGGATGACCAGTCCAAAAAGATTGATGGTTTCATAAGTACCCATGAACATCTTCAACCTCTAGGTTTTATTTTGGAGGGTTTTGGACAGCCACACTAATCCTCCAATAATGAAGAATGCAGCAGGTGGCGTAACCATGAGCGCAAAATTTTCGTATCCGTACGGATGGTCTGCTGTCGCATACCAAGAGGTAGGGATCACCTGATAGCCACCCAGCGTGCCGAAGCCGAGGATCTCCCTAATGACAGCAATGCAGACGAGCACGATTGCATAGCCCGCGCCTGCTCCTAACCCATCTAAGAAAGCGGGAAAAGGAGATACGTTCTTCGCCATGCTCTCAGTTCGACCCATGACGATGCAGTTGGTAATAATCAGCCCCGTAAAAACACTCAAGACCTGCGCGATATCAAAAAAATAGGCGCGTAGGAAATTGTCAATCATGATGACAAACACAGAAATAATCGCCAGTTGGGTGATCATACGTACGCTATCCGGCGTCTGCTTGCGCAGCATCGAAACAAAGAGCGAGGAAAATCCCGTTACAAACATCACAGACAACCCCATCGCAATGGCAATCTGCAGTTTATTCGTAATCGCCAATGCAGAGCAGATCCCTAAGATCGCAACCAAAACCTGATTGCCCGACCATAACTGGCTGGTGAAGTAGGTCTGAGCTGGTGGCTTGGATTCGGCCATAGAAGGACTCCTACTTTTTTTCTTGGTTCACCTTGATGAAGAAAGGGCGATATGCCTGTAGGACATCCCTATAGGCTTCTGTGACTCCATTGCCTGTCAATGTTGAGCCCGCTATGCCGTCTACCGCACTCTTGGCTTTAGGCGACTCGCCAAGCACCTCAGAGACGCGGCCTTTGACGACCACAAGGCCGATAGGATTCTTCTGTACATCGATCGCTCCATCGGCGGACTCTTGGATGATTTTCTTTCCGGGAAATTGTCTCTGCCATGCGCTAGATGCAATTTCCGCACCTAAACCAGGCGTCTCTTTATGATCGTACCAGGAGATACCCATCACGGTAACACCATCCGGTTTGAGCGCTAAATACCCATAAATCGCATCCCACAACCCATACCCATTGACTGGGATGATATAGCCTGAGATCTCTCTTACAGTACTTTCAGGACCATTATTATAGATAGCATAGATTAATTTGTGTGGAAGTCTGTAATAACCAGTTTTGCGATTATTGTTCAGATATTGATTTGGATCAATTCCTGCCTTTTCAAAAGTAGTTACATCGCCTTTATCGTTTATTAGTAATGGTTCAAAACGTAAACGATAAAGATCCAAAATCTGATCCTGTGAAGCGCGAATAATTTTGTCAGTAGGGAGAAGTTTGCCGTTTTCAAATTTGGCTGGAACGGTTTGATCGCTTGGATCTTGGGTGGTAAAATTCTCTAGGTCTTGGTTGTAGAGCTGTGCGGCAACAAGCATTTGCTTACTGCGGTAAAGCTCTTTAGCGACATCTTGGGGATGTGCTAATGCACTTGCCAGAGTGGCGAGGATAACCGCGCAGACAAAGCTAAGCGCCACCATAAAGAGAATTGTGTACTTAGATGACTGCACGACGCGACCTCCGATAAAAGCGGACACAGTAATGGTCGATCAAAGGTGCAAAAACATTACCCATAAGAATCGCCAACATAACCCCTTCAGGAAAGGCTGGATTGATCCCACGAATGGTGATGGCGACAAGTCCAATTAAGAGTCCATACACCCACTTACCGAGGTTTGTTGCCGGTGAAGAGACAGGATCGGTTGCCATAAATACCAAACCAAAGGCCATACCGCCGAGGAGAAGATGTTTATACGCCGGAAAGCCCAACGTTGCCGCATTCCAAGCTCCGCCATCCAGTCCGATCGTGTGTCCGAGTAGCTGGAAAAAACAAGCGGTGACGAAGGCACCGATAGCCATTGCGACCATGGTGCGCCAGGAGCCAACACCGGTATAAATTAAGAAAGCCGCGCCCAGTAAACAAGCAAGTACCGATGTCTCACCCATACTTCCGAGCATATTCCCGAAAAAGAACGTGCCATCGTTATATTGCCCCACTCCATATTGCAGAGCAGCAAAGTTGTACGCATCTTCGTAGGCTCCAGGGGATAGTCCTAAGCCTCCTACTGGTACTGAGGAGGTAACAAAATCGCGCAATTGATCTGCAGAGAGAGATCCCAAGGTCGTATCGTGAGCACCATTCCAGGTGTGAAATTGTTTCTCGATCACATCGATTGTACCCACGTTATTGCCTACCGTATTAGTGGCGATTCCATCTACATGGATACGCTTGATCTCTGGACCAATGTTGTACAGTGCCAGCGGGCTGGCTTGCGTGTATGCATCAACAGACGACAAATGAGCATCGGCATTCATCTTAGCGAGACTATCGCGCACCGCTTTAGCATCCGTCCCAGCCCAAACATACCCCGACATACGGCCAGGAAAACCAAAGAAGAGAAAAGCTCGACAAACGAGCGCAGGATTCATGATGTTCATGCCTGTGCCGCCAAAGAGCTCCTTACCAAAAATCACGCCCACGCTTACACCTACAGCAACCATCCAGTAAGGAATTGTTGGAGGTAGAATCAAAGGATAGAGCAAACCTGTGACGAGAAATCCCTCAGCAATCTCATGCTTCCGCACGACAGCAAATAAGGCTTCCCACAGTCCACCCACAGCATAGGAGATCAACATAACCGGAAGAAAGGCACCTAATCCCAGCTTAAGGATAGACGCCCACCGCGTATCCTCACCGACGAAGTCCCAGTAGGCTGTCCAAGACTGCGAGGCAGCCAGGTATTTGTTCATCAATAGATGGTCCCCGCTTGTATAGACCAGAGCCTGCAGACCCGTATTCCAAATCGCCATAAAAACAGCAGGCAATAACGAAATAACCACAACCATCATCCAACGCTTCATGTCGATGCTGTCGCGTATATGTGGACCCTGTTTTGTCACATTGGGAGGCTCGAACAAAAACGTGTCCAACGCACTAATCAACGGACGCACCACGTGCAGCGGCTTGCCCTTCTCCGTTAAGGATAACTGGTAATCGAGAAACTGTCGCAGCATAGAATCTTCTTGGGCTCCTCTTGCATTGGAGAATTGAGTTTACCGAATCAATCGCAAAAATCAACGAAATTTCTGACGCGCTTACGCACGTAGGTTTTTTTGATAGATTAGAGATGGACCAATCTGGTTTTTTAAAGTTAACAGATCTTTCGAGCAAGATAATTTTCTTTTTTTTAAAACAGGATTTGCAGGATCGCCTTTGGCGGCAGGATAAAGAGGATTATATACAATCCACAAGTATTTTTGAAGCCATTTTATGTTTTTTTTAACACAAATGCACAAAGACACGAAGTTTTCGCAAAAACGGTTCTTTACAAACAAGCTAATTTCTACTTTTTTAAAGTTTTATGTAGCTTCAAGAATACTAGTGGATTGCATATAATCCTCTTTATCCTGTCGCCAAAGGCGATCCTGCAAATCCCATACGCATCAGGCTAAGATAAGTTTTTGATATGTATGCAATTGATAGCAAGTTTGTTGCGACAAGAAAACCCTCGAAGAGGGTTTCTGAATGTAGCCCACCGTGAACCTTGCGAGCGAAGCGAAGACAGGTGTAACGGTGGGAATATGGGCAAGATAGGGTTCGCACTCTCGAACGAGAGTGCCTCAGCCCGTTGATTACAAATAGCTTGAGGCACACCCCTTCGGGGGTGCAATAGGTTTTCGACACATTTTCCCACCGTTACACCTGTCTTCGCTTCGCTCGCGAGGTTCACGGTGGGCTACATTCAGAGACCCTCTACGAGGGTCTTCCTGTCGTAATGAGCTTGTTATCAATTGCATAATCACAAAAACTTATCTTAGCCTGATGCGTATGCCTTGCAAATCCTGTTAAAAAAAAGAAAAACAGGGAAAATCATAAATTGAGATTTATCAGCTCAGTCTAGAATTGCGTAAAAAATAAAAATTTATGATTTTAATAATAAAATGACAAAATAACTGCTTTATGTTAAACTATAAATTTTTAAACTGAAGGTGTTAAATGCAGCACGTAAGCCCATTTGTTAGTTCGGCATTTTCTGGAATCGCGGTGGGGGGGTGATATTGCTCTCAGTAAAATCCAGGAAAGCGACATGTTCAAGGGCGTACACACCGTCATGTTGGCTCTTCATCAATGGCTGCTGATTGAAAATCGCTAAAATATGCGCAGAAGACCTTCAACATTCAGCCTCTTAATTATTTGCAAAGCGGTGTGCTTTATGGAAGCCCTGCGGCGTTGGGTTATTTGAGTTCAAAAGTTTCAGGTGAAGCTCATCCACGCACAAAGCAAGTTCTCGTTTTCATTCAACGTCACATTGGTAATGTTTGTCGAGTTGCAGTGATTGTTTCTGCGGTCGCGAATATCAGAAACGGTAAAGTTGTTTCAGGATGTGCTGCGCTCGCTTGTCTTATCGCAGGATATGCTTGCCAAAGGGAGTGGGTTTCACGGTCCTATGCAGAAAAGTTTGACTATGCATGTATCATTATTGGTTGTATAGCAGGCTATGAGACGGCATCTCCACTTCTGGTCATTACGTCTATCCTAATTATCTTGTAAAAACTGATACTAAACGAAACTTTCTATTTTACATTCATATATATATATTAAAAACATATTTACTATAATAACTAAAATAAGTTATAATGGTTATGTTTTTAATTAAATTGTATTAAAAGGGGTGTATGCAAAACATAGGTCCATTTCTATCTGCACAGATTTCAACAATGACTCCAATCCTATCGCAAACGATTGATGGTGTTTGGATTGGGAGTGGCTTCGCCCGGAATCTGATCCAAGAAAACGATATGTTCAAGGGCGTACACCGCGTGGCCTTGGCTCTTTTTCAGTGGGTGGCGATTGAAACCAGCCTCTCGCATGTGCAGACAACCTTCGACCTTAAGCCCTTGGTACCGCGACCACTTATTTGCTTTATCTGAGTCCTGCTTTGCTCGGATTTTGGAGTTCCAAAACCTCGGGCCAAACCCATCCCAAGACCAAGAGAGTCATGCTGTTTGTTCAAGCGAATATCGGTAATGTATGTAGGGTGGCGTTGGTTGCCTGTTCTGTGATGAATATCAGATCGGGTAAAGCTGTCCTCGGATGCGTGACACTAGCCGGTTTAATTGCAGGATTTGCGTGCCAACGTGAGTGGATTCCTCGTAGACATGCAGACAAACTGGATTATGTGCTTGCATTCATCAATGCTAGCTCTGGTTATGGTATCGCATCCTGGCCTAACCGACTCTATAAGGTCTGTTCTGTGGCCTGGATCATCTCCAACATGGTGAAGGCTTGCCGAAAACAACCAAAAGTTGAGGTTGATGCCAACGATGCGCCGATTCCATTCAAGCTGCCTACTGCACCTGATGTATTCATGGATATGTTGCCGAGGTCCGAAGATGAATTTTTCGTCCATTCTGCTCATTTGGAGATTCCTCCTGATCCACTTCCCGCAGCTCCCGAAGGTGTAAGTCTCACTCTACTGACGGATTGGTATGACGAACTCGATAAAAAAGACGTAAATTTCCTAAAGAACCTCCGTGATTTAATCACGGTTGATACTCACTGGATCGACAATAATAGTCACCAGTCGACTGATCAAGACCTTATTCAGTATGTGAAGGATGGACTGGATCAGTTTGTCAGCCGGGTTTCAGGACGTGAGGACAGCGATGAAGTCAAACGAATGGCACTTTTGTGTGTTCAGACGCTGGAGGGAAGGGAGTTGATGGAAAAGATCCCTGGCATAATTCAAACAGGAATTGCAGGCCATTACTGTCCTTTGGGTTTTAAAAACGAAGTTCAACTTCTGTATAGCGCCATTTGCAATAAAGTCACCGGTCTCTCGCAAAAGATTTACCAGGCACTCCATCTCGTGCGCGAATGTGAGTTCAAACAATGTAATACTCGTCTACATGACTGGATAGAGGAACTTTTTGTGGGAAGTCAGGAGGACCCACACGCATATGCAAAACGTTTGGTCCTCTATGGACATGCCTTTCATTTGCACACGATAGATGAGGCGATCCGAGATTTGCCTCCAGCTGAGCGGCCGGACTTGGTGTCTATCGCTCTAGCTCGATTCAGTGCGGCCGTTACAAGAACTCCAGTTTTCTATAGCGAGTATACGGTGGCTCAAGTTGTAAAAACTACGAGAGATCTGCTCAATGCGCAACTCAACGGCAAACAAGACGAGCGAGAAGAAATCGTTCAATGGATTGCGGCTAATGTTGAAAAGCAGGACCTAAAAAAGGTTGTTGAAATGGATGGCAAGGGACGCGTAAAACTTAACGAGAAGCTTAATCCATCAGTCATTTATGATAAAATCTTTGATTATAATGACGATTATAACGCATCTATCAAAGATAAATGGGTTTATTTTATCCTGAATAAACTGAGTGTTTTAGCACCAAACGGCAGTGAGGGATAACGGGAGGCCAAACATACCAATTCCTCCTCCGAGTGGTACATTTCTATTGAAGAAAAGAAAAAAGTTCTTTAACATTTTCACAGCTTTTTAGGAATTTTACTCCTGGTGGGATGATGTTATTTGTTGGTCTCTATTTGTTGTTGTTGCTAGTTGTGGGGCTGTTTTGTCACGGTCGCATTAAGCATTTGGAGGATTATTATCTTGCGGGGCGTAAGTTGTCGTTGTTTTGGGCTGTGCCTACGATTGTGGCGACTTGGTTTGGGGGAGGATCGTTATTAGGGGTCTCCACGACTGTTCATGCCAGTGGAATGGGACCTGTATTGCCGGATCCCTTTGGCTGTTCCTTGGCTTTGGTTATTTGTGCACTGTTTTACGCAGGGCGTGTCTACAAAGCGAAATTGATGACGATTAACGAGGTTCTTAGTCGTGCTTATGGCGTAACAGTCGAGCGTATTTGTTCCGTTGCAACCATTCCATTTTACGTAGGTACTGTAGCAGCACAGCTGGTGGCTATTGGATTTATCGTTCATAGTTTTTCTAGTTTTTCGCTTCCTGTAAGTATTTTTATCGCTGGCTGTACAGTAGGTGCCTATACCATGCTTGGAGGTTTGTGGGCGGTAGTGATGACGGATTTTCTGCAGATCATTTTTGTCATCTGCGGTCTATTCGCGTTGTTGTTTCCGATCTTTACAGTACCCGAGCATCTTACAATGTCATTGAATAGCATGATGAGCGATCTTGGAGATTTAGCACCCACCACGCATGCAGAACATGGCTATCTAACGTATATTGGTATGTTAACGATGACAGGGCTGGGAGCGCTGATGGGTCAGGATTTGATGCAACGAATCTTCGCCTGTAAAGATGCCCGCACAGCTAAGGTGAGTTTGTGGATTTCCTCCGCGATCTACCTGTTCCTCGGGTTAGCCGTGATTCTTCTCGGTTATTATAGCCGCCTTGTGGTGAATGTGGATGGTAACGCGGAAAATGTTATTTTTGCTCTGGTTCGTCAAAACGCGACTCCTCTGGTAATGGTTCTTTTTATTTTGGGAATGCTCTCAGCCACGATGAGCACAGCGGATAGTTATCTGTTGGCTGGTAGTTCGATCATTTGCCGAGATCTTTTGCATTTGGAAGCGAGCTCGAAACGGTCTTTGTTGATCGCTAGGCTGTGCAATCTATGTCTCTGTCTGGTGGCGGCATTATTGGCGTTGTTCACTCAGAATATCTATGGATTGATGGTTCACTCTGGAGCCTTTCTGTTTGTCTCGTTGTTTGTCCCTGTTACGGGCGCTCTTTATTTAAAAAACCCTCCAAAAACGGCCGGGGGAGTTTCTCTTCTAGCTGGATTCGTTGGATGGGCGGGGTATATTCTGTACTATCGTTCGGAATGGAGTGTAGACTTGGATTCCCTAGCTTATGCAGCAGCGCTAGTGGGTGCTTCTATGTCGGCCGCAGGCTATCTTGCGACTTGCTTAGTCGCCTGGAGCCGGATTCGGGAAGATAGGTTTCGGGATAAAGTTGGTGAAGTAGTAGCTTGAACGGGCAGAGGCGCTAGGCGCTTCGCGCCTTACGTCCTTCCAGTATAATCATTCTGGTATGAATTTTTTTTAATCAGACAGCAAAACTTTCATTTAACTGAATAAAAAACTTGTTTTAAATCATCAATTTGACTATAATTAGAACCCTATTAACCACTTAACATGGAGTAGGCATCACCGGATGCTAATCTTTGTATGTTTTTACCTCATACTGCTCCTGTTGGTGGGGACTGTCTCCCGCAGTCGGGTTAATCAGCTCGACGATTATTATTTAGCTGGCCGTTCTTTGTCTATGAGGTGGGCTGTCCCTACGATAGTGGCCACTTGGTTTGGTGCTGCTTCGGTGTTGGGAGTCGCAGCGGCGGTTTATGCTACTGGGGTGGAGACTGTTTTGCCGGATCCTTTTGGGGCGGCATTGGCCTTTTTTGTTTGTGCTCTTTTTTATGCCAGGCGTTTGTATAAAGCGAATTTGGTTACGATCAATGAATTGATTAAGCGGGCTTATGGGTCGCGTTTAGAACGTCTGAGTTCGGTTGCGACCCTTCCGTTTTATATCGGCACGGTGGCGGCGCAGTTGGTGGCGATTGGATACTTGATTCATAGTTTTACTGAGCAGTCGCTTCCGGTGAGTATTGTCTTAGCAGGTATTACTGCTGCAGGTTACACGATGTTGGGCGGAATGTGGGCGGTGGTGATTATTGATATCGTCCAACTTGGATTTCTTGTGCTGGGTCTGGGTGCGTTGTTGTTTCCTATTTTTAGTGAAGCGGCACATTTATCTGTGACGTTAGATGCGGTGTGGGAGGGATTGGGTCAGTTGACTCCTAAGAGCCATGAAACGCATGGTTATCTGACCTACTTTGGCCAGATTACGATGACTGGTCTAGGTGGTCTGATGGGTCAGGACTTGATGCAGCGGGTCTTCGCCTGTAAGGATGAAAAGACGGTAAAGCGTAGTCTTTGGGTCTCGGCATCTCTCTATTTGCTGTTGGGTTTAAGTGTTGTATTTGTTGGTTATTACGCTCGGGTCGTTTGTACAGATGCGGATCCGCACGGGATTATTTTTGTGTTGGCTGATCGTGTTGTGAGTCCTACGGTTTTGTTGTTGTTTGTTTTGTGTATGTTGTCAGCAACGATGAGTTCTGCAAACGGCTATCTTCTTGCAGGGAGTTCGATTGTTTGCCACGGGTTGTTGAGACTGCAAGAAAAGGGAAAGAGTCGCCTTTTGTTGCGTGCTAGGTTGTGCGGGTTTGCGTTATGCATGACGGCGACGGTATTGGCGTTGGTTACGCAGAATATTTACGGTCTTATGATTCACTCTGGTGCTTTCTTATTTGTTACTTTGTTTGTGCCGGTTTCTGGGGCATTATTTTTAACTAAACCACCGCGTAGAGCTGGCTGGGCCTCATTGATGACGGGTTTGGTGTCATGGGCTGGATATATTTTGTTCCACTATGCGCAATGGGGTGGAGATCTCGATGCACTTCTGTATGCAGCAGCGTTGGTTGGTGCGAGTATGTCAGCAGTGATCTATTTGACTTTGTATGCTTACGTGCGGATTACAAGAGCTAATAAGGTCGTCGAAGTGAACGAAATGGTTAAGCCCGTTAGTGGGTAGAGACTTCTATCTTGGAAAACCTAAAACTTTCTATTTACATTTACATATAATACTAATTTGTTGTTTTTAAATGTGTGTTTCTATATTATTTGGTTTTATTTTTAATGAGAGAAATTTATGGTAATCAACCCAAATATTTTAGACGTTCTTTCTGGTTGGAGCACAGGATATAATTATACTAGCTGTAAGAGAGAAGAAGATGCGGTGCGAGTTGGGGGAAGTAGTGATATGCTTGCCGCCATTTTTCAGTCTGCTCAGGTCTATGCCGCATGCAATGTAGCGATTAGAATTGCCTCTTCGTTAGCCCTCAGTCCTTGGAAGAGTAGAGGGGTCAAGATTTTTTGTATGATAGCGCCATTTTTGAGCTTTCCCGTTTTTTGGGGCTTTGCCGTATTAAAAGATCAGCAAAATTACGACCTCGTTAGAGAGAAAGGCAATATCCTAAGACCCAACACCTTCCCAGCCATCAGGCTCTCTAGGTCAGTTACTAAAATCATGGGTTTCCTTGCAAATCAAAGTGGTAATATTCTTTTTGGGGCAATGATAGCAGGAAATATTGGTTTTGCTTGGAAGGGAGCGGGAAAATACTACGGTATTGCTGCTTTAGCTGCTTTTACCTATGCCCTGATAGACAAATTAAGGTTGATTCCTCGCCCTATCAGCCTATTGGTAGAGGTCCGCATGCCAATAATAACCGCCGGTGTTGGAATTATTGCCCCAGGGTCATTATTCACCCGAGGAGTCTCCATTATCAATTTGGCATCAATGTTTCCTAGCATAGCAAAGCGTATTCATCACGTAGTTAGCGAACAGTATCGTAAAATACTTAACTTAAATCCAGCTAAAAGGGAGGGGGATTTTGGTCCCACATTAAGGGAGTATGATGCTCCTTTGATTGATAGAACAAAAACTATGAATTACGATACCATTATTAATGTTCTAAACCTTAATAGCCGCAATTTAGAAATTAATCCTGCCCATTGCTCCAACGATCAGATGTCTCGCCATCTTCCGGTAAGTCAGGAGTTTGATAATTTTCTTGTTCTGTTTGATAAATTCGATTGGAAGCAGGACTACAATTGCGTACGCTTGAAGATAGTGGACGACGAGAAATTCCCTAAATTGGTTAAGGAGAGACTATCGTTAGACGAGTATAAGCCAGCTGATGCCGACGCCTATATCGACCGACTTGCCTTTAAAGACAAGGTCACTAAAGAAGAGTTTGTGGCGGGTTGGCTTCGTAATCGAATGGTGATGTTGGTTGATGGCCTTATGGGCAGAAGCTTTGTTGAAGGCAAGAAAAGAGATTTGGAGGACGGCATCCAAAATTGTTCGAGAATTCTTCCTTACTTGACCACTTTAGATCCTGTCGTAAATAAGGTGGAGATTCAAGATGCCCTGTTAAAGTTATCTGCCGAGGCGGGATCCTATTGTGCGCTAGGAATTAAAGATGCTTCTGATGAGATTCTCGATGGTGTAGTGGGACAGACTTACAAAGGAAAATTGCTTAAGACGCTACAAACGCACCGAATGCAGATTGTGCAAGGCCTTTTAAAACAGTTTTATCCAGACTCAGTGGATGTTCATATTCAAGAAGAACTTGTTAGGCATTGTTTCCTAGGATTTGTTCCTTTAAGCGATTATACTAGAGCTGATACCAATTACGGTGACGTAATGTTTAGCGAGCTTACTCGTCCTGCAGCCTTAGACGAGTACAAAGAAAGTCTGAGTGAGGCCATAAGGGAAATTGGAGAAGTTCGCTTTTTGGAATACCTGCGCAAAGTGATCGGGGGGCATCCGCTTCTGACAGAAGAGCAGGCAGATGAGATTATCGAGATGTACACTGAGAGAAATGATGACAAATGGACAGCCGAGCAGACCAACAAAAGGTTCCATAACTTGCTCTACGTGATGTTGGGTGTTCTACGAGTAAAACCTATGGATAAAAAGAAGGTCGGTGTTCGGGCAGTCGAGAGGTAATCGTTTGGGTGCACCCGTATGCTGAATCGCTACCGCGATTTTCTGCATACCCTTAGATGGATACGCGAAATTCGTATAAATTGTCCGAACTATAGAGGAACCCTCTTCGAGGGTTTTTTCCTGTCGCAAAAAAAAATTATCTAGGCGTTCGGCACACGGTAAGTACATAAATTCGGGAAGGTTCTCCTTTCAGAAGTGCTTCTGCGCAGGCGTGCAGGGTGGATCCTGTGGTCATAACATCATCAATTAACAGGACTGTTCGTCCATATACTGAGATATCGCATAGATCAAAGTGTGCGGCCGGAAGGCGTTGGCGTTGTTCATGCGTGAGGCCGGCTTGACTAAAGGTACCCACGGTGCGTTTGAGTGCATTGACGACGGGTATTTGTAGAAATTGGGTGAGTTCTGTAGCGAGAAGATTTGCTTGATTATATCCGCGGCTCATTTGTCGCAGCCACGGCATAGGAACGGGGACAAGCATATGTGGAGTGGGCCAATTGAGGCGTGTGAACTGAGCAGCTAGAAAGGCGGCAGCGGGCTTGGCCAGATAGGGACGGTTGCGGTACTTCAAGGTTTTTATTAGGCTTGCCGCCGGGCCGAGATAATCAAAAGCGGCTGCTGCGCCATGCCAGGGAACAGGTTTATCGGTGCATTCTCCGCATTCGTCCTCTTCAGCTAGTCCAAAGCAGTGTAGACATCGTACTGACGGATCTAGCAGATCCAGTAAATGGCTGCAGGCATCGCACATCACTCTGTGAATATCAGCAAGAGGCTCATTGCAATGGATACAGGAGGGTGGGAAGATGAGCCACGCGAGTGACTGCGCTAGTGCACGGAGCATACGGGATCTTTAAGCGTACCGCAAACTTGGAGCGTCATTTTATCCATTACTTTCAACAGCATGTGGTGAGGTTTAATTTTTAACGTTACGTGTAGAGATCCATCTAGACCTATGGTAGAGGGGGATTTGCGATCGACAAGATAGAATTTTACCATCTTGCCCTCGTTGTATACATCTTTAAGACGAGTCAAGTGGATACGTCCGCTATGCACTTGAAAGTCGATTTTTCCCATAGCTGGGTAGGCGATGCCTGAACCGATGGAAATTTTTCCGAATGCGGCAGTGGGTTCTGGACTATGGTATGTGAAGTCAATAGACCCATCTCCGCGCCATCCCAAGCGGTCGCCTAACGTTCCTTCAATACTGCTTAAACTTACTTGTGCGAGGCTTAATGCTCTCTTACCTTGCCGTCTCTGGTGTCCCGGACGGCGTATTTTATTGAGCGATAGTTCAAGCAAATCCAGTTTAGGGATAGACACAAGCCACCTGCCATCCTGAAGGCGTGTTCCGGATAGCTCTGGAATTGTGCCGCTGCCTGCTTGGTCGGTAAGCTTAATCTGTTTCAAAACTATGTTGGAAGGGGATGCTTTAATGGCGGCCTCAGCGAGTTCCCACTGGTAGCCCATTACTTGGTTATTGCGCGCATAGATTGTTCCATCGAGAGCAAACTGTTCGGCTGATGAGGGAGAGATCTTCCAATCTCCTTTGATTTCGATCGCTGACTTCATTTGCCAGAGTTGCAAGCCTTTGGCTAGGTCTTCTGGAAGCAAATTGTGTAGGTCATCGATATTGGCACGTATTCGTCCATTAAACTGCAATCCGGCTTCGGCAAGTCGGCCTTCCATAGGTCGTAAGTCCACAGATACGCCCCACAGTGTGCCTCGAAGGTCTGATACGGACAAGGTACCTTCTGGAAGTCGTCTCCAATTGAGTGTAAGCGGCGCTGTTTGACGATTGTTCCACGTAGCGGGGACTTCGCCAGAAAGCATGAGTCGTCCATGGTTTAACCGCGGCGTTTCGCTGATTAAGCGCACCCACAGCGATCGGCCACTCCAATCTATTCTAGAGGAGATTCCGAACTCATAGGGACTGTAGTCAATCAAAGTATCTTGAAGGCGATAGGTGCGACCGCCAATGCGATAGTTTCCATCTTTTAGCTGCATACTTGCGCTGGTGAGCGCTGATGCGGAGAGCAGTTTGAGAGATCCTTCTAGGTTAGGTCCCCAGCCACTCAGGAATGTTTGCACGGCGCTCCAATCACGGGGCGCCCATTTATTGAGAACTTTGAACATCCAAGGAATAGATTTGGAAGGCATCTGGAATTGCAGATTTTCGATGGCGTATTCGTGGCGCCAAGGATTTGCTTTCATAGCAGACCAACGTAAGTGGACATTGGAAGCAGCGATGGTTGTTGCTGCTTCTTTAAAGCAGATTCCTTCTTCAGTCAGCAACAGTTTTAAGTTGTCAATATCTTGAAACGCTATGTCATCGATGCTAAGACTGCGTAGGTTTGTATTGAGAGCTACTTCAGTATGCCAAGGACGCACTTCGGCTAGAGGCGCTGAGATAAGAATAGTTCCAGTACCTTTCAACTCGCCTCTAATGGATGCTTTGCGCGCCATCGCGCGCGTCACCTTCCAGTCGCGCAGCTTGGAGAGACTGAGTTCAAATAGGTTTACGTGACCGGTGAATATTCCGGTATCAAGCGCATAATTCCCTTGCAGGCCAGCTAACAGAACGCCGGCTAAACGAGCTCCGAGGAAATTCACTCGCCAGCGTTTAGGTTCTTGCAGAATGTCTGCGGATAAGGTGAGATCCCCTATTGTGGCTTGATCGATTGACCAGAAATCTCCTTGTACGCTTCCTACGAAGGCGCCTTTTCCTAGGTGGTGGGTGTTCACTTTGAGTTGATCAGCTTCCAAACTATATTCAAAACGTCCTTCGGTGCGATCATAGTTCGCGCTTCCGACCAATTGCCCTTCAACGGATTTTAAAGAATCCATTTCGCGCAATAAACGGCGGGGCAAGGGCAGCAGATCTGTATGAGCGATACGCTTCAAATCTCTCCAGACTCTTCCTAGCGGACACGAGAAGGCTAAATGAAATAAGTCGACTTGTGTTAAATCTTTTAACGATAGTTCTAGGATCGAGGGGTGAATTTGTCCTAAGTGTGTTTTCGTGCGGTCGAAGCGAAAAACCATACCTGTTGGAGAAGACTCAGTCGATGCTACTACACGTAAGATGTCGCGTGCTTTATCGCCCACCCAGAGGTCAAATTCCAACTCTCGCGCTTCGGAGTCCATGCAGCGTAGATGATCTCCTGATAGTTGATATTCTTCTATATTCTCCCCGCTGCCAACTAGTACCGTACCCAAAATACGGTCGATAAAAAGCGTTTGAGTTGGGTATTGATAGGTAAATCGTGCACTGACATCTTGCACCGTCATTTCACCCATACGCACGTTGATGGAACCGTCAAAGACCGTTCCACACAGGATCGCGGAGCTTTGCACTTCTTTCTGATCTAACCCCAATCGAATCCAACTGCCATCATTGCTCAGGGAGATTTTTCCATCTAAAGGGAGCTTGCTAATGGCATTTTTTTGGCTGTCTGTTTTAGCGAGAAGGGTCCGGACTTGGTGTACCGTACCCTGTAGAGAGTCTAGTGTTAAATGGATATGACTATCGTTTTTTAGGCCTCCGCTGACTTTTCCTGCAAAATATAAGCCTTCGACATAGCCTTCTAGACGAGGTGCTTGGAACGTTCTTCCATCTAGTTTCAGCGTTGTGGTGAGACCTGTTACTTCGAGCCCTGTATGCAAATCTATGGCGTGGCCTCCGTAGACAGGTATGGTTGCTCGCACGTAGGGCTCAGCCCAGTCGATTCTTAGGTGAGCCGGCAGTGTATCGAGATGTCCAATCTCGTTTGGTCCATGTAAGGAATCTGCTTCGAACTGTATGCGTGGGTGGGAGACGACGAGCCGACCTACAGAGAAATTCACCAGTGCTGTGGTGCCGGCGAATTGAGCCTGCATCTGAGCGCGTCCTGAAGTCACATAATATGGCTTGAGGTAGTGTTTTAGAGGCAATTTATCCGCATGCGCCGTACCGCGAATCATAGGGATGGGATCACCCAGTGTTAGCACAACGTCGAACTGTGCAGTTTCTTGAGGTTTGCCTGCCTGATTTTCTACGCTGATGTTTCCGTTTAGAGCGAGGTTGTTTCCTACGATGCCAATTTTTGTATGTAGATCCGCTCTCTGTGCCGACTCTATGTTCCACCACGCTAGTAGTTGGTTGACTGGGCCTGACCAATGCAATTGGATAGGTTTGTGCGCCGCTTTTTTCTCTAAACTCCAACCGGTTCCAGATATGGCTCCTGAGCCGTTAAAAGCCCAGTTGCCTTCTATCTGTTGGCTCCAGAGTTTTTGATCTACGTCTATGACGCCTCCAGTTAGATGAAGCGAGTCTCCTAAATCGAGTTCTTTCACTGCGACTTCAACTCGACCCCATCGATGACGTAACCGTAAATCGCGAGCGTGGAGGTGAAAGGTCTCATCGACAAAATTGACCTGAGCGTCCACCGTGCCTTGTGTCGGTATCCAGTCTGCTAACCAAGGGTGAATAGGGACAAAGTACTCTTTTAAAATATTGAGCTCGGGCGCCTGAAGATGAGTGGCAGAAAGTTTCCATCGATTTTTTTTGTGTAGCAGTGCAATTTCGCCTATCTGTTTTTCCTCATCGTGGATACGCAGGGAAACGTTCGTCCACTGGCCTAAAAACGAGCTGCGTTGTCCATGAGCGGCAAGGTGAAATGTGCGAGATGATGGATGGGAAACTTCTTCCCCTTGCCCTGATAGAATCAGCTGTCCATCTGCGCCCTCTTCGAGATAGGCTTGGCAGTCAGAACACGCCCAGGCGATCTCGCCAAGCGGCGTGATCAATTGACCTGATGTTTCAGCTTTAATGATAAGCTGGTTGCCTGCAATCGAAATTTTGCTCGCAGGACTACGCCACAACCATCCTGAAGAGCCGAACTCTAGCGCTGTATTCATGACGTTGAGGGTTCCAGACTCGATGCGCCAACCTTCAACCGTTCGACACAGCTGCAACTGCCCATTCACACGACCAGCTGTAGGGTGCAACGCAAGAGAGGAGGGAAACCAGTCGTTAATCAATGTCAGGTTAGCGTCTTCGATATTTACTATCAGACGGTCTTCATCGAAAACCAACCACAAATAACCATCTTCTTCCGAAATCAATGTGAACTCGCTTCGATCGCGGTTTCCCGATCCATTCACCAGAAACGATCCCATACGCATCTGTCGAGGACCTATCTCGGAAACTGAATTTTTCCAATTCAAGTAGCCATCGACAATAGACCAGTGCTGTGGTGTTTTTACTGAACCTATTTGCGCATCTAATGTGTCGAGGGTGAGAACAGGGTGAATGAGAACGAGTTCGTCCTTGTCCAGCGAGATACGAATCGCGGAAGCCTGAACCGAACGTGCTCCGGATACAGAAGGGTGAAGTAACAAGTACCCGTTCGTTTCGGTGACGAGGCCTTTGTGGTGAAGCGTACCGTTTAACAGTTTACGCACTTTACCTTCTAGGCGCCACAACGCTAGTTGGGGAGGAATAAAGACCCAGGCCACCATGCAGAGAAAGACAACCAGCAAAGGCATCAGAATAAAATAACGCCGGCGTTGTTTAGTCATCTAGTTCCTTGCGCAGATGGACGGAAGATGGACAATGAATGGACATTTGATAGACAAATTTGGCTGCTATGGGATGGACGAGAACCGTGGTCTTGTATTTTTGGACTAGTCTCATGTCCATTCTGTACCTGCCTAATTGGTCCATCAAATGTCCATTAATTGTCCATCTTCCGTCCATCGTCCATTTACTGATTGGCGACAGCAATGTTTCTGCGAACCATTCCGATTTGTTTGCGCAGGATTTCATCGGCTTCCATCTTCTTTTCGACGCTTTTGCAGGCGTGTAGGAGAGTGGAGTGTGTTTTCCCGAATGAGGCGCTCAACATATTGAGAGACTCATTAATCATCTCTTTTGCGAGGTACATAGCGACTTGGCGTGGGACGGCTATGTCTCGTGCACGGCTATAGCCTTTGAGGTCAGTCACGCGGACTTGAAAAATGGCAGCGACGCTTTTGAGAATTTGGTCGACGCTAATTTTTGCATGAGGTGCATTTTTCATCATCTCTCGCAGTGCTTTTGCGACCATTTCTTCGGTCACTTGCAGGTCGAGGAGGCGACAGTGCGCGCTGAGGCGATTGATGGCGCCTTCCAGCTGGCGGACGTTAGAATGGATATGTTCTGCGATAAAGAAAGCAACTTGGTGAGGGATTTCTAGCCCTTTCTGCTCTGCTTTATGTTGCAGAATTGCCACGCGTGTCTCGAGGTCAGGCACATCCACATAAGCGACCAGACCCCACTCCATTCGTGCCACCAGGCGTTCTGACAACTCGAGTTGAATCGGTGGTTTATCGCTTGTTACCACAATTTGTTTGTTTTGGTTGATGAGTGTTTCAAACATATTGCAGAACTCTTCCTCAAAGTTAAGGCGATTCTGCAAAAATTGGATATCATCCACCAGAAGAACGTCTACATTAGAACGATAGAAACGTTTAAGTTTCTCCAAAGATTTATTGCGCAGTGCATCGACTAGATCATTAATGAACGCTTCGGTGGTGATGCACTGTACGGTTAATTTTGGATGATGCTCCATCACATGATGGCCAATGCTGTGTAGAATGTGCGTTTTGCCTAATCCTACACCGCCGTGGATAAATAACGGATTATAGGTTTGTCCAGGGCGTGATGCGACCCCAATCGCTGCAGATTTGACAAACTGATTATTTGGTCCTTCAATAAAGGTAGAGAAGCGATAATTGCGGTTTAATTTTACCTCTTGCTGACGGTCATTATTCTTCTTCTCTGATGTAGCAGGACTCTTAGATATTTCTGTTTTATTTCCCTTTGCAACCACGAATTGGATCGCGGCTTCGCCAGATTCGCCGGACAGGTAGAAACGCAGGTAAATCCTTTCCATAATTGGAAAGAAGATACTCTTTTACAAAGAGGTTCGGTATTTCGAGAATGACCTCTTCTTCAGAGCTCTCTAAAACACGAATGGGCGCAAGCCAGTTGCCAAAGGCTGTTGCAGAACAGCGATTTTTTGCGAATTCAAGGAATTCTTTCCAACAGTGACGGGCATCGCGAGGTAGCATGTGCTAGGTCCTTTAAAAGTTATCAACAACGTTTCCACAATAGTGTCTGGAGCAGTTTCGGCACAAACATTAGCATGCGGAACCTTACGCCGCAAGCACTTTTCCTGCCTAATTTTTCCGTTTATCGGTAAACGGTTAAGGATCAAACGGTGGCTTCTGTTTAAAAAAAATATTTTACATCGAAATGAACTCAAAAATGATTTTTTGGCAAAGAGAAAGCTCCCGCGAGTCGACCATCGAAATCCACCCAATGTTATAATATGGGATCGATTTCGATGGTCGACTCGCAAGGGCTTTCTCAAAGCCAAAATCTCAATTTTTGAGTTCATTTCGGTATGCAACCAAGATCCTAAAAGGTCTTCACAAAAGTTAGTCTATTCAATCGTCTAAAGTACGCAATCGGGACCGACGTAACGAAGGGGACCGAACGCTTCTGTCGCCTTATATACATGAACGGATTGGGGGTCAAGCGTTGCGCTTCGAACCGAACAATGTACTCCTAGAGGCTGTAGAGAGACACAAAGACCGGTATCGGTTGGAAGAATCACTGTTTGTGATTCGGTCCATTGTTGGCGCATTTGTTTGACGGTTTCTAAACGGAGATCCCCTTCGCTGCCGTTGAATTCGCTGCAAAGGAGTAATCTGGGGGCTATTTCTTTGGAGGGTAGTGGTAGAGCTTCTTTAGAACTGCCGCTGAGGGCTGCTACGAGCACTTGGCATCCTGCAAGATGTGCTGAGAGTGGGGCTGGAGCGTAACCAAAACGCACAAGTTCTCTCTCATCTGTTTGTAGGTCAAACCGAATACCAAGAGGAGAGCGATGACTGTCGCGCGTGGTGGGGAAATAGTGCAAGGTGATGCCGTGATTCAAATCGATGCGCTCGAGCTCGGGAGAATCGAGATAGAGTTCCAAACAGTGGACCGAGTCGCGTTCTTGTTTAAAACGAGGAACCAACGAACGTGCGATATCTTGATAGGTTTCGCGATGCAGGTAGTAATGGATGATATGAAGATCGGTGCGGCCGGAGTTAAGGCGATAATTTAGGTTATAAATTGCTTGCACATCGCGATAGCTGGGTAGGTCGGAACGTGTGACGACAACGAAGTCGATGTCACGTATATGGAGACCGGCGCGGTGAAACCGTTTTAGAAAATGAGCGCCAGGATTGACTGCGATACCCTTTCCGTTCCATCGAAGGAAGTAACCCCCGCTTGTTTGTTGTGGACCGCCAGAGAGCCACCATTCGCTGTCGCCTTCTTCAGATTCCCAACCATCTAATATGAGAAGGATAGGTTCTTGTTGTCCGGATCGTTGTTCGGCTTGGCGGAAGTACGCTTCGAGGCGAGCCTGTTGTTCGCGTTGGAAGGTTTGGATATGTGTCTGAAGAGGCTTTTCTGTAGAGAGAGAGGGTTCGTCGATGACATCGTTGAACATTTCTGAAATCTCTTCAAACTCTTCATGACCGACAGAGATTTGAGGTGCGGTTTCCGGTTCAATGGAGGATTTTGGTAGAGCAAGAGCTTGCATAAGCGTGACAGTGAGAGGGTCTGACGGAGCGAGTTGCATTGCTTTTTGTGCAAATTCGAGGGCTTTATCAGCGTGGCCAAGACTGTGGAATAGATAAGCGCTTGCGCGGTAACAGAAAAATTGATGCTGCGGCAAGCCCTTAGCTTCTAGATAATGTTTCACAGCTGCCTTGTATTCTTTATTGTAGAAGGCGCGCTCGGCATTAAAAAAAGAAGACATTTCCGGTACACTTTGGGACTCCAGCAAGCAACGATCGATGATTTCGTGCAGTTCGTGCAACGGCCATTGTTCGAGTTCTAATCCATGAGTTAATGGCTGTACTTGGCGGCGGTAGCGATCAACTAAGCTCTGCATAATCCCTCTGGTTTTTTGGCAAAATGTTAGGGTCAGGTTACCAGGAAGCAGCTTTTGTGACTAGGGCGCGCTTTCGGGCGGGTACAGCCATAAGTGGTAGTGACGTTCTGTTGCTATGGTTTAATCTGCGTTTTCCACAATTCCAAGTACTTCTTAAGGTCTCGGCTGTTTCAATGTTTCTGCGAGCCTCCTACAATTTCGCCAGAAATACTCTATCTCCGATCCTATTTGCAAAACTCTCTTGGACAAATCTGTAACAAGACTAGCTGATTTGTCCAGCTTGCAGCAAACCCCTCAGCTACAGTATGCTGCCTTCTTAATAATTGTTATGTAGGATCTTGCCATGGAACAATCGGCCATTTGTGCGTTTTTGCCTTATGCGCGTCAATCAATATTATCTTCGGAAATCGCACAGATCGTAGAAACGTTGGGTTCCGATTTTGTCACACGAGGTCCCAAAACGGAAGAGTTCGAAGCGAAGGTCGCTGCTTACTGTGGGGCGAAGTATGCGGTCGCGTTTAATAGTGGCACTTCTGCCCTGTTGGCTGCTTGCCATGTGGTGGAGATGGGGCCGCAAGATCGCGTTCTCACCACGCCTAACTCGTTTGTGGCTACCACAACAGCCATTCTCAATAGTCATGCGACTCCCATTTTTGTTGACGTATCTCCGGAAACCGGAAACCTCGATTTGGAAGAATTGAAACCAAATTTGTGCGAGCCGCAAACACGAGGTCGACCCATTGTGCTGCCCGTGCATTATGCAGGAATTCCGGTCGACATGCAGCAAATTGATGGCATGATCGCACACCCGGATGCCGTCATCATCGAAGATGCTGCCGCTGCTCTGGGTTCTCAGTATGACGCTGACAATCGTGTTGGCAACTGCGCCTGGAGCCATATGACCATCTTGAGTTTTCATCCCGCCAAGCTCCTTACTTGCGGTGAAGGCGGAATGGTCACAACCAACGATGAGGAGCTGTATCGGCGCCTGAAGCGGTTTCGAAACAATGGTGTCGAGAGGGATCCAAAATACTTCCAACACAAGTCTGAAGGCCCTTGGTACTACGAAGTGCAAGAGACTACATGTAATTATCACATGACCGAGCTGCAGGCAGCATTGGGACTTACCCAATTGGCACGCATCGACGAGTTTATTGCAAAACGCCGTCAAATTGTTGCTTGGTATCGCGAAGAGCTTGCTGCAGTAAACCACGTCACGCTATTACCTGAGCGCTATGACGATCTATGGGCTCCGCAATTAATGACTGCGCTGATTGATTACGCAGAATGTGGAACCACTCGCACAACTGTGATGGAGCAACTTAAACAAGCCGGCATCGGCACACAAGTGCATTACATCCCCATTTACCGCCACCCGTTCTTTAAGAAACAAGCAGGGGATCTCAGTGCTTACTTTCCTGGCATGGAAACCTTTTACAGCCGTGCGCTTACCTTACCGCTCTATCAAGACCTTTCTCAATCTGATGTGCAGCGTGTATCCAACGCTTTACAACAAGCTTTAGGAGCACACGCATGACCCGATTTTTCTTTGTCCTTCTATGCTTTGTGATCAACACCGTATGCGCGGCGACAGATATTCCGGACAATAGTAAAATACCTATTTTGACCCCGTCTTACAAGGAGCGCAAAACAGCCAAGATTCGTCTAGAAAATGGTTTGGAAGCCTATCTGATCTCGGATCCAAAAGCGCCTAAATCGGCTGCCGTCATGTGCGTGCATGTGGGTAGTTGGGATGATCCAGACGACGTACCTGGCATGGCGCATTTTACCGAACACATGCTCTTTTTAGGAACGGAGGAATTTCCTGAGGAGTCCGGTTTTCAGCGCTTCATCACTCAACATGGCGGACAACATAATGCTCACACAGCACCTGAAGCTACTTGTTTTCTCTTTTCTGTAGACACATCAGCTTACCCCGAAGCTTTGAAACGATTCGCGAGTTTTTTCAAAACACCTCTCTTCAGTCTATCAGGTACGCAACGAGAACTGACAGCGATCGATCAAGAATTTGCCCTGCGTACGCAGGACGAAACCGTGCGTGTCTATTCCGTCATGCGCGATTTAGGAAATCCAAAACACCCCTTCCACCGCTTTGTAGAAGGCAATCGTGAATCACTTGGAAAAGTACCCGTCGATCGTCTGAAGGAATGGTATAAAGCCCACTACAGCGCTAACCTCATGCGTCTAGTTGTCTATTCTCCGCTATCAATCGACGAATTACGCAAGATGGTGGACGCTGATTTCAATGCCATTCCTGATAGAAAGATTACATGGAATCCATCAAAAGAACCTTTAGCTGGTTCTACGATGGAAGGAAAGATGGCCATTGTACAGCCTATCAAGCAAGAACGGTCTTTGCTCCTTTTTTGGGAACTTCCAGCATCATTAGTCCAAGACCGCAACTATCGCTCTGAAGATATTGTCGCCTATGTATTGGGTCATGAAGGACCAAAAAGCATCCTTAACGCTCTGAAAAACGAGCAACTTGCAGACAGCATCGTGTCAGGTGGAGGAAGATTAGGAGGTCAAAACTATATTTTTAATTTAAAAGTAGGATTAACTGAAAAAGGGCTTAAAAATGTGGACCTAGTCGCACAACGAGTCTTTGAAGGGATTGAAGCGTTTCGTAAAGCAGGTGTCCCTAAATATCTCTTCGACGACATGCGCCGCATGGCTGAGCTGAGATATCAATATCAAGAACGTAGTGAACCCTTTTCCATGATGGATGACTATGCTTCGCTGATTTTTGATGAAGACCTCTCTACCTTTCCTGAACTCGGACTCACCTATCGTAAGTTTGACGATAAGCGTATAGAGAAAGTGCTGGCTCAGCTTACTCCTGAACGCGCTTTTCTTGTGCTTAATACCGACCTGACGGGCGCTGGTGTAAAGCCTACACAGAAAGAAAAATGGATGGCCATTGACTATACCGTTAGCCCCATTTCGGCCGCTCTGATGCAAAAAATGAAAAAAGTCAATCCAACAGCCTCTCTGGGCATACCCGAGGCAAATCGTTGGATTCCCACCCACCTTACATTAGTCGCCAAAACAGCGCCTCCGTCGCAGTTTGAAATGCCGCAACCCAAGCGAATTATTGACGCACCCGAAGGCGAGGCTTACTACGCTGTCGATCATGAATATGAAGTGCCGAATGTCTTCTGGGGATTCGATATACTCACGCCAGAGGTTAATCGCGGTGACGCCAAAAAGACCGTATTGGCTGACCTCTATGTGAACAGCGTTTCGCGCGATCTCAATCCGCTTTCCTACGATGCCAAGATGGCGGGGCTAGACTTCTCGCTCTCTCGAGCCAATTATGGCATTGACCTCGTCGTCTATGGCTATAGTGAGAAGGCGAAAGAACTGCTGACTGAGATTGTCAAACGGCTAAAAAAGGTGAATGTCAGTCCTGAAGAGTTTGCCTCTCTTCGTAATACTCTCGAAGTCGCCTACCGCAATGCCGCTATCGCACCTCCTCTTTCCCAAGCTGTTGATTCAGCTAAAGAGCTGCTTTTTAGCCAATACGCAAATAACCGGGAGAAAGCTGAGGCTATTCAAAAAGTCACTCTCGAGGATCTTGTGCAGTACATGGACGATCTCTATAAACAGTACTACATCGAAGGGCTTTTCTATGGAGATTTGACCGAGGAGCAAGCTAAAGATGCTTATGCAGTACTCAGAGAGCAGCTACAAGGAAAACCCTGGCCCAAAGCCGAGCAAACAAAACTGCATGTAGTATCGTTGCCTGCAGACAAGCAGCCGCAAGCCTTACAAACAAACGTACAGCAACCGAATGATGCTCTAATTCTGATGATTCAAGACGGAGCCTTTTCCTTCACCTCGTCTGTTGCCATGCAAGTACTGGGAAAAGCATTAGAGACCCCATTCTATGAAACCTTACGCACCCAGCAACAAACCGCCTATGCGCTTTTTAGTTGGCAGCAAGAGATCGAGAGACAATTATTCCTATTCTTCGCTCTCGAATCAAGCAACTATCGTGCTCAGACGTTGCTGGGAAGGTTCGAGCTATTTTTAGAAACATTTCTTCGTAATTTCCGCGCCACGTTCACACAAGCCGAATTCGAGTCGGTTAAACAATCGCTTATCACCGATTGGACCAAACCCCCCGACAACCTTCAAGCCATGGGTGTCTTACTTCAGCAGATCGCATTCGACTATGATGCAGAATGGGATTGGCGCCAAAAAAGTGCTGATGCGCTCAAAGCGCTTACGTATGACCAGTTTGTGCAAATCTCCGAAGAGGTTCTCTCTCGTCAAAACCTCAAACGCCTCGCTATTCTGATTCGAGGACAAGTCGGTCGTGAAGTACCCCTGGAGTACCAGGAAACAAAGAATACCCAAGACCTCAAAAATCATCTGAAGTATGCTCCAAGACAGGAAAAGAAGAGCTAGAGGGGAAAAGGGGAAGCTAGGTAAGAGACGATTATTCAACAATTTTTCGACGCAAAGGCGCAAAGGCGCGAAGGTTCGCAAAGACGGTCTAAAAGACCCTAAACTAGTAAAAAAAATAAAAAACAGGATGTGCAGGATCGCCTTCGGCGGCAGGATTAAGGGTTATATTCTTTATTGCTATATAGGTTGCCCTCCCTCTCCGTTCTCTTTGTCTCTGTGGGTTCAAAAAAAATGCATCCTGCCGCCGAAGGCGATCCTGTTCATCCTGTTTTTTATTTTTTACTAGTTTAGGGTCTTTTAGACCGTCTTTGCGAACCTTCGCGCCTTTGCGTCTTTGCGTCGAAAAATTGTTGAATAATCGTCCCCTAACCAGCTTCCTTTTTAACTTTCTTTATACTATAATGTTCTCGTTTTGGATCGGAGTTACGCCATGATTACAATTAAGCGACTTGTTGTTTTTGTTTTTCTAATTTCTCATGCATTTCTTTCTCTTATCAGTGCTGAAACCGAACAATCCAGACTAAAAATTCTTACACCCTCTTTTTGTCATCGCGAAACGGGATCAATCCGCCTCGACAATGGTCTGGAAGCCTTTCTTATCTCCGATTCCAAAGCCTCGAAGTCAGCTGCCGCTATGTGTGTCCATGTAGGCATTTGGGACAACCCTGAAGATGCCATGGGAATGGCCCATTTTGTGGAGCACATGCTCTTTCTGGGAACAGACGAATATCCAGAAGAAGGCGCCTTTCAACGGTTTGTCGTACAGAACGGCGGGGATTACAATGCGTTTACCACCTCTGATACTACCTGCTATCTATTTTCTATCGAGTCTGCAGCTTATTTTGAAGGCCTTCACAGGCTTGCCAGCTTCTTCAAAAAACCCCTCTTCACTGCATCCTGTACCGAGCGAGAGCTGAAAGCCGTTGATGGCGAATTCTCCGCCACAACCAAAAACGACCTGCGCAGATGCAATGCCGTTATGCGAGACCTTTCAAATCCCGAACACCCTTTCTCTCGGTTTGGGGCAGGGAATAAAAAATCGTTGGCACATGTCTCGACTGAACACTTACGCAAGTGGTACGATGCCCACTACAGCGCCAACCTGATGCGTCTCATTGTCTATTCTCCATTGCCCCTAAACGAACTGAAAGAGCTGGTCAAAAAGAACTTCGGGTCGATCGATAATAAAGAACTCGCCTGGAATCCTCCCGAAGAGCCGTTTCTCTCTACCGCAGAAGGAAAAATCGCATACGTCCAATCCATTCAGGATAGACGACTGCTTAAGCTGCAGTGGGAATTAAGCGCCACATCCATCAAGTACGACGCAAAACCTGAAGATATCACTGCTTATCTCCTGGGTCATGAAGGCCCTCAAAGTATCTCCAGCCACCTCAAAGCTCAAAATTTGGCAACCCAGGTATCCGCGTTTGCCTATTGCTTGGGAGGGAAAAACTACCTCTTTTGTCTTAATGTCGATCTCGCCGAAAAAGGGTTGAAAGACCTCGACGCAGTTATAGAAACCTGTTTTGAAGGCATCCAATCTGCGCGAAAAGCTGACTTGCCGCGCTACCTTTACGACGATCGAAGACGCATATCCGAGCTAGCCTACCAATATCAGCAGCGATCCGATCCATTTGAAACAATGAACCAATACGCATGGATGATCTTTGCAGAAGAATTGGATACCTTTCCTGAACACAGTCTCGTCATTCAACGATTTGATCCAGAAGCCATCAAAGAAATTCTCGACCAGCTCACGCCAGAACGCCTCTTTGCCGTAGTTAACACCGACCTAGCTGGGATAGGCAAAACAGCTGATCGGGTCGAAGAATGGCTGCATGTCCCCTACACCATAGAGCCTCTCTCCGAAGTGCTTCTCCAGAGGTTAAGAAAGGTCGAAGGAAATACCTTTACTCTTCCCCGCGCCAATCAATGGTTACCCAATGATCTCGCATTAATTCATCATCAGACGAGCTCTCATCGCCCTGAAAGACCTGTTCCAGTAACAGTTTGGCACGATGACGGTGGTCGAGTCTACCACAGCGCTGATGAACAGTTTGAGGTTCCCGAAACTTACTGCAAATTCCTGATTCGGTCTCCAGAACTATCCCTGGGCGATGCAAAGAAAGCTGTGTTAAGCCAACTCTACCTCTTACTCGTTAATCGCCACCTCAGCCAATTAACCGAGGAGACCGGACAGGCAGGACTCCACTATTCTCTCGACCAAAGACCAAAAGGACTGGTGCTCGAAGTCACAGGGTATAGTGAGATGACGCTCGCACTATTGCAAGAACTGGTCACATCGATGCGAAACCTCCATCCCGAACCTGACGAGTTCCTCGCCTTAAAGAACAAACTTGCACTCGACAATCGCGATCAATTTAAGACCTCTCCTTTGCTGCAAGCGAAAGATATGGCCACCCACCTGCTGATTCAAGCACAGTGCTCCAACGCACAAAAAAATGCGGTGATCAACGCGATTACTTTACAGGAATTAACGACCTTCATCCAATCGATCTATGATAGGACCTATATCGAAGGTCTGGTGTATGGAAATCTAAGCTCTGAACAATCTGTGAATGCATATAAGAACATTCGGCAAACCATAGGCGGCCAATCCTGGCCATTAGAAGAACAAAATCCGGTTTCTATAGTAGACCTTCCTTTGGATCAGTTGCCCGTTGCAGTCGAAAGCGTCACCACTCACCCTCACGATGCTGTGATGTTGTTTATTCAATGCGCTGACGCAACAGAATCCACAAGAGCCGCGTCAGCCATATTAAATAAAGCCATCGAAGTGCCCTTTTTCAAACGTCTACGCACAGAACAACAAACCGCGTATTCCCTTCATTGCTGGACTACAGAGCTCGAAAAACAGCCGATTGTGTTCCTGGCTCTAGAATCGAGCAACTACACAGCAGACGTCATCCTTGAGCGTTTTGAAGCCTTTCTGGAGTCGTATGCAAGCACGCTAGAGTCGACTCTGTCCGAGACTGAATTTGCCGGGATCAAAAGAGCCCTTCTTGCTGAAATGGAAACCCCCGCACAAAACCTACAGGAAATGGGAACTCTTCTTCACGGCATCGCCTTTGATAACAACGGCAAATGGGACGAGTTCGATCAGATTAAAGCAGCTTTGGAAAAGCTCTCTTATAAAGAATTTTGCCGTATTGCGCGAGAAACCCTCCAGAAGCCCAACCAGCGACGCCTGGCTCTCATCGTGCGAGGAAAACCCGGTTCCGCCCTGCAAGGACCCTACCAGGTTAGCCACAACACAGAAGAGGTTAAAAAGGGGTTGAAATACACGGGGCGCCCTTCCGGGCGCGAGTTCCAGCACGACTAAATATGGACAAAAAATGGACGAAAGATGGACGGGTTAATGGACAATTGATGGACGTCTTACGTCCATCTGTCGTCCATTAACACCACACTGCTACCCCCATCTGCAGCAGGCCCACAACCATTCCAAGGCCCCCCGCAAGCAATGCCAGCTGTTGAATCTTCTGACCGGCCAACCGCTTAACTGCTTCTTCAACCTTCTCGGCGTCTAGCGAACGCAGCTTAGCCGCTACGAGTTCGCTCAGATTGATGCGCTCCAGCACAGTCGTTGTCAGGTTCTTTTGCAATGTCGGCCACTCTTTCGTAATTTCTTCCACGACCATAGACTTGATTTTTGTCGAAATAGAATCGTTCAAAAACATGCCCACTACAGGAGTAGACTCCTTAAACCGATTCAATACAGAATCAACCCGATCCGAAAGAATAGGGCCTATTTTATCAGTCAAATCGATATCGCTAAGCTTTCCAACGATCTCTTCTGGCTGGATAAAATCGGTAATAACAGACTTCCCCAGCTGACCCGACCAGTCGGCTTGATTTTTCTTTAAATAGCAGAGAACTAATCTCCAACTTAAAGTAATGGACAACCACCCAACTAACCCTGACAAAAGAGGAATAAAGATAAGACAAGATGACAAGATATTTCTCCTAATAATTTATTGATATAAATTAGAGAAGCTGATATAATTTGTCTATCCTTTTGTGAGGAACTCCATGCTAAGAGAACTATTCCAAAAAGCTGAAGACCCCAAAAAGACCCTGGCTCTCCAGGAAAAGATGTTCAATGACCTCATGGAACGCGCCAAGGAGCTCGACGCCGAACAGGCACGTCTCTATGAAGAAATGGGAGTTACCCCAGAGCAAATAGATGACATCGTAGAAAACCGAAAAATCTTCACTGCTGAACAATGGGACGAAATCTTCGTCCAGTTTGAGCAAGAATACCCCGAATGGGCAGCCGACCGCTCAGCCTCCGAGATTCGCAAAGCACGTCAAGGCCTAAGCGAAATTAAACAAGGCTGGTTATTCGTTAGATAAAATCTAGCCCGTTACGTCTTAAAACCAATAATATATAACTATTCACTCCTATTTGTTAAATTAATTGTTATTTTTTGTATAATTAAAATATAACTGATTTAAAAAATCGAGAGGGTTAGTTATGTCAATAGATGGTGTATCCGTCAGTCAATCAGATGCTATGCAGATTCTGAATTTTGTTAAAGGTGACATAAACCGGTCAGGTATAAAAAAACTATCCCCGACAGAACGACGTGTGGTAGCTGCCATGCTTACGGCACTTAAGAGCGGAGAAGAAGTCACCGCTCCTTCGAAGGACGTGTTGACAAACATAAGAAACAAATTATCTGGCCGAGAAACTGGGAAGACCACGGCAGCGCAAAAAGCCCATCATATGGTGGAGAAAGCGTGGTCTGGTGTTTTTGGTCATAAAGCAATTAGCTCTAAAGGTTTATCTGATCTTGCCAAAGAGACCTCTAACTTAATGTCAAAGAAAGAAGATTTGACCAAGGCAGCCGCATTTACCGAGAAATTAGAGTTCCGTAAAGTTTGTATACAAATGAATAAATTTTTCAGGGATCTAAAGAACGATTATCGGAACGATCCAAATGTGGCTCTAGATAATGCAAAAACATTTTTGAAGGCAAGAGAAGCAGAGATCATATTTAGAAGAGACCCTGAACACACAGCCTTTGTGAAGGAGATACAATTACCAGCCATACAGAGTCAAATCGCTGCTTTAGAATCTGAGGCCCCTTCGGAAAAGTTCCTCAATCAATTGCAAGGCGAAGCAACGCTTTGGTCAAATATTACTGATGTCAAGAAAGCGGTCGAGGATAGATCTGTGTCGACGCAAACTCCGACCGCTAAGATGTCTGCTGCAGATGTAAAACGTCAAAATTTGATCACTGCAGCCAAGTTCACTGGTTCTCCACAGTTCCGAGAGGCCTGTAAAGAAATGAAGAAATTCTATAAGGACCTCGACAATGATTATAAATTTGATCGAGATCCGGATTCAAAGACAGGGTACACTGCTGTTTTTAGGGCCAAAGAACTTTTGAAAGCTAAAGAATTACAAGTCAAGTCTGCGCCAGCGGATAGTCCTCAACGGGCTTTTTTGAATGAAGTTCAAATACCTGCAATAAAGGCAGCTATTAAAGAGATAGAGTCAAGAGAGGATAATAGCGTTGTAAGGGGTCTTAAGGGGCTAGTAGGTAAGGGCGGCCCTTCTAAAACGCTTCTCAAAAAATGGGGTGAAGAGGCTGAGCTTTGGTCAAAGCCAGGTAAAGCTAAGGATGTGATCGATGCACGGGCGGGATTGGCGCAACTGACTGAGGACGAGTTGGTGGAATGGATGGTGATGAATCCTAAAGATCCCAAATTCCAAAAATGGCAAAAATTGATGTCGAAAACTTATAACGATGCGATTAAAGCAGATGGCACTGAACGAGTTGGAGTTCTTCGAGAGGCATGGAACAAGATGGAAAAAAAATTAGAGAAACGATCGCCAGACGGAGGAGCAATCCACCGTGCCGATATAGCGGTGCTAACAATTATGCGAGATGAGCTGCTACGCGCAATGCAAAAAATCGGTGAGGGACAATATGGTCTATATGATCTCGAAATGATGTCGCGTAACTGGGACTCATTGGATTCGGCACAGCGATTTATGAAGGGTCAGGACTAGAAAAAGCAAAAAAAAGCGTCTCTGTGATCTCTGTGTTCTCTGTGGTGAGTCTTCTTTTAAAACTGTACTTAAAAGAAGATTCACCACAGAGAACACAGAGATCACAGAGACGCTCATGTTTTCAATCTATCAATACGCCATCAATAGGACTTTGCTAGAATAACATCTCGCGTAGCTGGTTTGCCGGTGAGGATGCATTTGCCTTCGGTTGGGCGTTGATCGATTGGCAGGCAGCGGATAGTCACTTTTAGTTCTTCCAGCATGCTTTCTGTTTTTGGATCTTCGCACCATTTTGCCAGGACGAATCCACCATGGGCTTCCGGTTTTTCTGCATTCTTTGGCGTGAAGAACTTTTTTAGTTCTTCAAAATTTTGGATGTTGTCGTAGATGTGTTGCTGTTGAAAGGCTTTGGCTTGGTTGTAATAATTGTGTTGGATCTCTTCCAGGATAACCAGAAGCCGTTCGTTTAGATTTTCCAAGCGGATCTGTTCGCCCTCTTTGTGGGGTTTATCGCGTCGGTAGAGGGTGACGGATTCGTTTTGGATATCGCGTGGGCCGAGTTCTAAGCGAACAGGAATCCCTTTTTTGATCCATTCCCAGTTTTTATCTCCGCCGCGCAAGTCGCGTTTGTCTAAGACGACGCCGAGTGGATGTTGGTGGTAGTGCAATTTGCAGAGCTGTTGGCGGAGGGATTCAGCGGCTGAGAGCACCTCAGAGGCCGTTTCTGCTTTAGGGATTACAGGCAGGATCACAACCTGTTGTGGGGCGATACGAGGGGGCAGGCGTAGTCCATCATCATCGCCATGGACCATGATCAAACCGCCGATCATTCGTGTGGTCAGGCCCCAGGAGGTGGTGTAGCCATGCTCAAGTTGTCCTTGTTCGTTTGTGAACTGGATATTTTGCGCTTTAGAAAAATTCTGACCGAGATAGTGCGAGGTGCAACCTTGGAGTGCCTTTCGGTCCTGCATCATAATCTCAAGGGTATAGGTAGCGACAGCGCCGGGAAAGCGTTCTCCTGGGGATTTTTCGCCTGGGATAACAGGAAGGGCAAGTACATTTTCTACGAAGCAGCGATACATTTCTAGGATGGAGAGCGTTTCGTTCATGGCGCATTCGTGTGTCGCGTGGACTGTGTGGCCTTCTTGCCAAAGAAATTCTGTCGTGCGCAGAAAGATGCGTGGACGCATTTCCCAGCGGACAACGTTGGCCCATTGGTTGATCAGCAGAGGCAGGTCGCGATAGGACTCTACCCATTTAGCAAAGGAGTGACCGATGATGGTTTCTGAGGTGGGTCGAACAATGAGGGGCTCTTCCAGTTCTCCAGCAGGCACAAGTTTGCCGTCGCGTAATTCTAGGCGGTGATGTGTCACGACGGCGCATTCTTTGGCGAAACCATCAACATGCTGCGCTTCTTTTTCTAAAAAGCTCAACGGAATGAACAAGGGAAAATAAGCGTTCTGGTGGCCCGATTGTTTGATTCTGTCATCGAGTTGGCGTTGAAGGCGTTCCCAGATACCATAACCCCACGGCTTGATCACCATGCAGCCTCTGACAGGCGCGTTGTCGGCTAAATCTGCCGCTTTAAGCACTTGCTGATACCATTCAGGAAAGTCCTCTTCGCGAGTAGGATTGACGGCAGTGCGCGGGCGTGTTGTGCTCATGGGTATATTCCTAATAGGGTTGAGCACACCATGGTAGCAGGTTCGGACCTTTTTCTACCACCAACCCAATTGTCAGAACAGTAACGGATGCTTCATAACCTTTTCACCAAACTGTGCGGCAATTTCCCATTCGGTTTTGCCCAGGGTATTTCCTAAAAAAACCACTTCTAGTTTTACTGGAAGAGTGGCTATGACGAATCTTTGATCTGGGTAAAGTTTAAGAGCCAGCCCCTGAGTGCGCTGCATTGTCGTGACGGTGGAATAGGGGTTAATGCAGCGAATATCGGTGCGATCTTCTTCTCCCATCTTTAGGGCAGATCCCGCAGTCATAGCGATGCTACTGTCAGAGACGCGCGGCTCCGGAACTTGCTCGACCAATTTTAACGCAAAATCTTGATAAATGGACGCATGACAGGTGCGCAGAACCTTGGCAAAGAAGCTGAGTCCTTTTGCATCAGATGCGACGACGTCTTGTAAAAGTTGGTCGAGCTCTAATACAGCTGGATTCTCCTGCCCGTTAGGAAGGACTTCAGCTTTAAATTCGTCTGCGATCAATAAACACAAAAGGTTCTTGATATAAGCGTCTATGGTTTGCGTGTCTTCAATGATTTTATTGCTGATGGTTAAATTAACGATAGGCTGGCCCATATAGAGTTTTCGCAGAGCTTGAGGCATATCTAGATTTCCTGGAAAAATCGTCTCAGGGTTGACTCCAGTTTCGTTTTTATAGCTCCAACTCCATCTTAGTCCTTCGCAGCCCTGAAATTCTTGAAACGCTTTGAAAAAGTGCGAAACCTTGTGATTTAGAAGTTTTCTCTGCCAATTTCTTCCTTTCTTTCCTTCAATCGCTTCTTTTATTTCTCGATGCGCGGCTTCTTGAATCTTAGGAGAAGTGGGTCCACAAAATATTTCTAAAGTGGATGAGTCCTTTTCTTTATGCAGAAATTCCCCCAAGGTTTTTAGATTTATAATTTTATCTAATCCGCGGCTTATTTGAATTTCTTCTGGAACTAAAGAGATTCTGTTTTTTAACGAAACGATATAAGAGTTGTTTGTTTTTCTTAATTTATTAAAACAAAATAAAAGTTGTTCTTTGGAAGGCTGAGTCTGTGCATAGGCATCCGTTTTCAGCCACTCTTCCACAAACAGCCACGCATGGATATCGACCACAGCTTTCAACTGTCCCATTCCTGAAAACTGCTCGGCTAGGTCAACGAAATAGAGAGAAAAGTCGATGGTAGGAGTTTTTTCCTTGGGGAAAGGGGAGAAAGGCAAGATATAGGTGATAGTTGTGGCAAGGGAATGTCGTCATTGGGTTTTTCTATTCTATCAAGTTTTAGTTTGATTTTAGATTTTAATTCGGCAACGACTGCGCTTTGGGGCCCATGAGCAGGGGATTTAGGGTCTTGGCTTGGCATTGGTTTTAAGGTCGTAAAAGAAACGGCTCGTTTTCTGTTCAATGGTGGAGAAAGCGGCGTAACCTCTTGGGTATTGGGCAAAGACAACTTTTTTTGAGAAGAGGATTTAAGGGTGATATTGGGAGGCGGGGCGGAGGGACTGACTATATATTTGCTGATCGATGACATGGGTGGTGTGGACATAACTCTCCGAAGGATGAGCATTAATTAGGCTCGATCACAATAGGAAGGAAATTATTTCAAATCAAGGGATGTTCCGGTGCGGGGTGTAACCATAAGTGGAGATGACTCTTTTTTTGGTTGCACTCTCATCGTCCATTGCTATGGAATATTCATGTTGTGTGAGACGTTATCTACATCATCGATATTGTCCAACCATTCGATTAGATCTAGATTGGCTTTTGTGTTTTCTTCATTGCAATCGACATAGAGCTTAGGAATGAGCTCTAGGAAGGCATCGGTGGATTGGATTCCTTTTGCAGCTAACGCTTCTTTCACTGCGTAGAGTTCTGTCGGAGCCGTGGTGACGATGTAGATCCCTTCTTCGACTTCGAAATCTTCGGCACCTGAGTCTAAAGCAGCATGGAAGACGTTATCTTCTTCTCCCTGATTGCTGTTAATTTCTAAGATGCCTTTGCGATCGAAATTGAAGACGACAGCACCTGGCATGGCTACGGTTCCGCCGCGTTTGTTTGTGGCAATGCGAATTTCTGAGGAGATACGATTTTTGTTATCTGTCATGATTTCGAGAATAATCCCTACACCGCCATATCCGTACAGCTCATAAGTCATTTCAAAATAATCAGCCTGATCGGCCCCAGAGGCCTTCTTGATGACGCGTTCGATGTTGTCATTGGGCACGTTGACTTCGCGGGCCTTTTGAATGGCAAGGCGCAATCGTGGGTTAGACTTCGGATCAGGTCCGCTCTGTTTTACCGCGCTGATGATCTCTTTTGAAGAGCGGGAGAAGGCTTTCCCTTTTTTAGAGTCGGCTCGCTCTTTGCGATGCTTGATGTTTGCCCATTTACTATGTCCTGCCATGGCTTACCTCAATAGATCTCTTGCATAATTAAGGATTTGTCGCTTTTCGGGATTATTGTGACTGATTTTCGATTTAAATTGCAGGGGTTATATACGAACCTTAGTTATGCAAGAGGCCTAATGTTAGGCGTCCACAAAAAAGAGGGCTCTTTGTTCATGCAACCATTCCTGAGCCCGTTTGAAGTCGTCGAATAGCACTTCGTGTTTGTGAAATTCTTCATGATGCACCTGATTGCGCCCATTCGACAATACGATAGGAGGATGGACATGATGCAAGATCTCGTGAAAAATGATGAACGCCACGACATAAGAAGGAACCGCTTTTTGGTCGAGCACGCGGTGAATGCGAATGAGTTTGAGTGTATTATAGTAGCGGCCGAGACCCACTCGCGAGCGATTACGCGGGCGGTGTGGACCAGCCCAGGTGATTTTTAAGTCTAACTGTCCATCAAAATAGGACTGATTCACCTCATCATAGAGGGCACGCAAGTCATGAACCTGCCCGCTCGTTTCGAGCCGAGTGATATCAAGTTCAGACGAATAGTCAAGACGTTGTGAGCCGTTCTCGATAAATGCTTTTACCGCTGCCGAAAGTCCTTTTTTTGGTTTAGCGAGATAACAAGCTAGCTCTTCCATAACGTTTTGAGGAGCTTCTAAAAACATACGATGGAGGGAAACCAGAGTATGGTCCGGATTCCATCTTACACTAAGCATAGTTGATCGGTTATCATTAATTCGCAGTTTTAGTTTCTTACCATAATAAACTTCTAACTGCTGTTGAAAATTATCTGTTGATGCTGTCATTCGTATTTAAAGTATCCGTTCCATGAATACCCGAGTACTATACACTCCCTCGTCATTTTTTAGCCACCTTGTTTGACGGCCGAACTCTCGGAATCCGAACTTTTTATAAAGCTGGACAGCTGGGTTTTCGCCATAGACTTGAAGGTGGAGGATCTCAATACGGAACCCATTTTTGGCAAGATCCATGATTCGTTCCATGAGGAGTTCGCCGATTTGGTAACCGCGGAAATCTTTGGCGACGATGATGCCCATTTCGCATTGGTGGGCTAAGTAGCGATAGGGTTGCAGATAGAGCGTTGCGAGCCCGCACGGAACGTCACCAACGGTGGCAGTAATACTGCAGTGGTAGCGGCAGAAACTGATCCAACGGCTGGCAGAGTCGTCTACTTCTACCTCGTCGGCCATGGGAAACCAGCGCAGACTCGATGGTTCTAACAACCATTCTTTGAGGTATTTCTCGTCACTCGGCTCTGTGTAGCGAATCATGACGTTTGGTTTGTCGACTGTACTCATGAAGCGGAACCAAATTCCTTTAGATAGGCGTAGACAAAAGGATCCAGGTCGCCATCCATGACGGCTTGGATATTTCCTATTTCTACCTTAGTTCGGTTGTCCTTGACAAGAGTATAGGGTTGGAAGACATAGTTGCGGATTTGACTCCCCCAAGCAATGGCCTTCTTTTCGCCTGAAATGTTATCGAGTTTCTCTTTTCTTGCCGCTAGTTCGCGCTCGTAAAGGGTTGAACGCAAGATTTTTAAGCAGGTTTCTTTGTTCTGCACCTGGCTGCGTTCGCTTTGACAGGAGACCACAATACCGGTAGGTAAGTGAGTGATACGTACAGCGGAATCCGTTTTGTTGACATGCTGCCCCCCCGCACCTGACGCGCGATACGTGTCGACACGTAGGTCTTCTGTGCGAACTTCCACAGCGACGCTATCGGCAATTTCTGGGATAATATCGACCGAGGCGAAGCTAGTATGCCTGCGTGCATTGGAATCAAAAGGGGAGATACGCACCAACCGATGCACACCTTGCTCAGCCTTGGCATATCCGTAGGCGAACGGTCCCGTGAATTTGAACGTGATACTTTTGTACCCAGTAACATCCCCATCGACAGCATCGACCAAATCGACCTTCCACTGATGTAGCGCCGCCCAACGCTGGTACATGCGTGACAGCATCGCCGCCCAATCGCAGGATTCTGTTCCACCCGCTCCAGAGTTAATCGTGAGGTAGCAGTTGCTGTTGTCGAGCTCGCCAGACAGCATCTTGCGCACCTCTAAGGCAGCAAGAACTTGCTCTATTTGGCCAAGTTCATCGAGAAGTTCTTGAACAAGTTCAACATCTGTTTCATAAGCGTCTGGCAGAAGGGATTGTACATCTTCAAACCGCTGCTTAACAGCTTTTGCAGGGTCGACCCATTCTTTCAGAACGATTAGATTCATCGACTGGTGATTTTGGCAGCATCTTGGTCGTCCCAGAAAGTCTGGCTGGCCATGAGCTCGTCTAGTTCGGCGATCCGTTTCTCTTTGACCGCTAAGTCAAAGATACCTCCACATATGAAGGATTCGGTCACTAAGCTCTTTCAAACGGATTTGTGTCTCTGCATTCATGATGCCTCCAGAAGTTGCTGAAGATAGGGTAAACTGTGTGAGAAGTGTTGTCAAGAAGGAAGGAAGTTCCAATAATTTCTAAAACGTTTTCTTGATCAAAAAAAAAATTCTGACTTAATCTTTTTACAAAAAAAACTTGGCGCATATGACCTATACACCTTCTTTTGCCTACTCGCATCTTCTACAGCAACAATGGCCGCGACAGCTGGAGGAAAAAACAGCCTCGTATCATCTTTTCAGCGAACGCCATCTACAGGCAATCTGGTTGGAACAACGATACTTTCGTCCTTTGACGACGGCAACAGGAAGATGCATCGAAGTGATCTCGCCCGGAGCGTGGAATGGGGAAGCAGGGCCGGATTTTCGCCACGCCCATCTGCGTATCGACGGCCAAGAAGTCAAAGGAGACATCGAGCTCCATCTCTCTCAGGAAGGCTGGATGCATCACAAACATCACTTAGACCCTCGTTATGATCAAGTTGTCCTGCACGTATGCTTGTGGACCCCTCAGAAGGAACTCGTTATCCAAACCTCCAGTGGCAGAGAAATTCAGCAAACCTTTCTCGAGCCCTCGCTAACTATTCCGATAAGCCGCATTGCTCGTCTGTTGGACCTAGACCTTTATCCTTATCGTAAGTTTGTCGGAAGCGGCAAGTGTGCGCAGTCACTGTTTCGCCATTTACCTGAAAGCAGCATACGCGCGCTATTTAGCTCAGCCGCGCAGTGGCGATTTCGCGAAAAACGCAACTACCTCACCGAACACCTTCAGAATAAAAAATACCGTCTATCTCTAGGTATGGTTGCAGCTTTGGGGTATAAAAATTATACGCAACTCTTTGTAAACCTATACCTTTGGCTGCAAACACAACCCAGTTCATCGTTGCAGGATCGAATAGCCCTGTTGTTAGGAGTAACCGGGTTTTTTCAAGAACCATTTTGCACCCGCTGGAGCCAATCCGCAGCTTATCTCGATTATACTTCCCGTTGGAAATCAATGGACCATCAGAAACTCAGCTACTTTCCATTAAAGGTGCAAGCAGCTCGTCCCTATAACCACCCTATCCGTAGACTGGTGGCACTGGCTTTTATCTCGCAGGACGCTTCCCTGCAAACTTTGCTTACTCAGTTAGTGGCCACCTGGAAAGGTTGTTGGATGGATTGCGTCAAACCGCGTGAGTATCGTCAGCTTTCCAAGACTCTGATTTCCCTTTTTCCAACCTACCAGCATCCTTACTGGAATCAACATTTCCTTTTTGAAGAGCAACCTGCCGACCAATTTTTGACACTCATGGGACAAGATTTATCTACGCTCGTTATTGTGAATACACTCATTCCCTTGCTACAGGAAGAGTGTGCAAGCCCGCGAGAAGAACAAGCCTTATTGCAATTTACCGACGCTCTCTCCCTGCCCGCCAGCGGTAAACGTAGATACCTTGTGCATCGCTTTTTCGGGGACTCCCCTCAAGGAGAGCTTCTGCATAGCGGACTCATGGAGCAGGGAGCGTTTCAGCTACATAAAGATTTTTGTGTTAACTACGAATCCAGCTGTGAAGGCTGTCCTTTTGTAGAAAGAGTGAAAAACCATGCCACTTTTCCCTTTCAAGAGCATTGAAGTTTAATAGACTCTGCTATAAACTTGGCCTAATTTACTATCTTTTATCATTGAATTTTTAGGAGGAATAAATGGTACAGTCAGGGGCAATAACAGGAGTGCAAGCAGCAGCTGGCGGCATGTTTCAGTGGGCAGATCGATTCGTAGGCGATGGAAAATTAACCAATGGCCGCCTAGTGCAGACTGTCTTTAGCTGGAACGGTGTAGCAGTAGTTATAGCGATCAGCGCACTGGTATTAGCCAAAAGTGCAGTCGGTAGCCCTCAGTCTGTCAAACTTTCTACTGATGATCACGTAAAAGAAGACAGAAGAAATCGTTACTGGATTCAAGCCGTAACAATCGCTTTAGTGCTCTTCCTTGGTGTCTTTGTCGGACAACGACATCTTCCTAACTATTTTATTGCAAGCGCAGCATAGTTCTTGAATGCCCCGAGCCCGACGACAAGGACAAATAGGTGAGAATCGTCCTTGTAGTCCCTGTCGTCGGGCTCGGATATATGGCCCTTTAAGTACTTTGCTTCCTCAGCCGAATATTCTTCTCAGAATCCACTTCATAGACCCATACCCAAGACGGCTGAGAACATGCTTCGCTGATGAGTTCAATTTTACCAGCATCATCGACTGTAGCGGTAACTTTTACCCCATGTGGAACAGTAATTTCCCAAGTGCCTTCAAAACAGACATCTTTGGCGTGAAATTCGCCGTTGCCGATTAAACGAATGCGCATCTGCTCACGATGTGCGATGGTGTGCTTCCAAAAAATATTTTCAGGGCACAAATGAACCCCTCTATTACGAACGTTTACGTTGCTCAACGTGCACTTTCCTGTCTGTTCACTGTAGGGATTCCCGGTAACAGATTCCGCAATCACGCTGAGACTACCTTGTAGATCAAGATTTTCCACATCTAGCTCTGCAATTTCCAATTCCAGTTCCGAACCCTGCGCCATGCACCCCCCTCGAATTTTCTGCGCGATAACAGAATAAAGAGGACCTAGTGCAGGATGATACTGGATCAAAAATGGTGGATTGCTCACGAAGTCCTCTGCAGATCCAAGTTCAGATAGCTGAAATTGACACCATTCCGTGAACAGCTCGTAATGATTGCGCTGGAGATCAAAAAAGGATCCCACCGGAGTTCCTTGAGGACTTTTTTGTGCTTGGTAGGTTTGTTTGGTGACAGACAACGTCTTGTGTCGTTCATTATAAGTGACGTAGGTACTCAACTGGCTGGGAATATTCTCTATAAGTGGTTGTGGAAAAACATCTACGATGTAGTCCGCTATGTTTTGCATCGTCGTCTCTAACCGGCCTGCAGGCTGATCCGTCATATGACCATGTTCGTCTGGTGTGGGGAACTGACTTTTTAAATTGATCAGCAGGCCCGGATAACAATTTACCTTAAGAGCCCCTTCGATCGCATTTAGAGAGGCGAATAGAATATTTGTATTCGATGGAAAAGCGGAATAAGGGCTGTTTTTCTCTAACGGATGATCATGCACGCCGCGCTTTTCAAATTCGGTGTATTCTACGTTGGTGATGCAATATTCGTAACTACCGCTACTTTCATATTCAACCAGAACATCCATACCCTCAGGAGCGTTGAGAACACGATCGCAGGACGCGAAACCGAATTTCTTTTCATCCCGAACCCCAAAACCCATAAACGCAATTAAACCATGGTCAATTCCTGCAATGGGATTGTTGATTTGACGAACGAGAACCGCGCTACGACCCTGTTTACGAAGCCAAGACAAAGCACCTAAGTCGGACGCCAGCTTCCAAATAACCCCGTGTCCACCAGGTTTTAACGAAGGCGTGAACGGAGCCTTAAGCGCCCATCGCCCGTTTACCGCAATCACAGGAGCCAGCGGTTGACGCACGAAAAAAAACCTCTCCTTAGCACGCCCAAACCAACCCTTTTCCTCACAAATAGCTAGCACATGGTGATGATTGTTCTTTTCCTCCGAAGTCATCATAATGACAGGAAGAGTAACTTGCGCTCGAAACAACTTGTAGTAGAGATATTCCTTTGCACACAGATCCCTAAACAATCCTTCCAGAAGCGTTCGCCCATTGAACAGAAGCCTCGCCGCCGGCAAAGGTGTGTCGCCCTTTTCCGTACGGAGATCCAGCCTATCACCCGCACCACCCACTGCATAAATCTCCGCCAGTTGCGGCAGCTGACGCAACCCCTCCCACACCGCTTCACGCACATTCAATGACTGATCACGCAGGTCTATCCCCGGAGGCTTACTGTACTTCACACCTTTCCGATTGCCAAGCGGACTCAAATCTTTTCCTTGAATTAATTCCAACACAGCAACGTGATAACCGAGAATTCCCCCGAGAGAACCATAGAATTCCTCCCACCTCACCCAAAATGCTTGCAAGACGTTCGAGATCTTCCTGACTTATATGACGATCAGAAAATTCGAGAACATAGGGGCCTTGACCAACCGCAATCAGTGCATAAATAGCCAGTTGCTGTGTCGGTGACAGAGTCGAAATCTGTTGAGATAATCGCCGACGAGAGATCAAGAACTGAACCACAAGCTCAAAACCTTGAAGACAAGCCAACCGTTGCTCAGGCTTAGTTTGCCGTAACAATGTCAACAGAGGCTTCAGCCATTCCAATTGCGTGTCTATCGTGTCCACATGCATCGCAAGATCCTTTATCATGTATGATGACCTGTTCCCACGTTTTTTCTCATGTGAAATCGTTCGACAGGTCGCATAAACTAAAACCACTGAGTCACAGAGTGGCTCGGTGGTGAAACGAAGGCCGCATTAGTTGCCGTGATATGAGTTAATGATCTTTTTTGTTAATAATTTTTCTGCTTAAAAAAATATATCTTTTTGTTTTATTTCGATTAATAAAATTCAAACTATATCTGAAAATGCTCACTCGATCTCCTGTAGCAGGTTTGTTTTGACTATAAATAAGAATCCCAAGTACAAATGCACCTAGTGTTAGCACAACTCGGGACGAGAGATTGCCCGGAAAGATCCGTCACTTGTAACCTAAGAAGGAGAAATCCAATGACCACAAAGCAGAAAAATCCATCGGCATTTATGAAACCTGTAAATTTCTCTGAGGAGTTGGCAGCGATTGTTGGTCGCGGTCCGCTGCCACGTACAGAAATTACAAAGCGCGTTTGGGATTACATTAAAAAACACAACCTACAAGCTAAAGACAACCGCAAGAACATTCAGCCGGATGAAAAACTCTCCAAAGTACTGGGTAAAGGGACTATAGACATGTTCCAGATGACCAAGAAAATTAATGTCCACATTCGCACAGAAGCTGCAGCAGCTTCTCGCTAGTAGAATTTGGAGCGCGTTGGCCACCGCTAACGCGCTCTTTGTCTTTATGTATTTTCGGACTCACACATGAGCGATCGTTGGTGGCGGAAGAGCGGACTCCTTTGGGATGTGGCTTGCGCCGTATCAATTGTGGGAATCTGGCCCCGCTTTATTGAACCTAATTTATTGCGCGTTACACGGCTAACACTGCCTATACGCAACCTACCGTCGACACTTCTCGGACTGCGGATCGTGCACTTTAGCGACTTGCATTTTGGGCCCGATGTATCGGACCGTTACCTCTCTCGCCTTGCAGAGACTATCCTGCGATTAAGAGGTGATCTCTTAGTATTTACAGGCGATTTCATTAACTACGCTAAGCTCGTGCAGCCGCAACGGCTAAAGACCTTTCTCAGTAGATTGTCCGCACCGTTGGGCTGTTTCGCCATTCTAGGCAATCATGATTATGAAGCCTATGTTGGGATCAATGGTGAAGGTGAATATGATACAATTGAAAACGTGCCCATGGAAGCGGTCAAAGCATTAAAGCGCTTATGGAGCAAACATCCACTGGCCAAACGACACGCAGAAAGATTAAAGATTCTACATCCTCACGAACAGCTTCTCGACCTTTTAAAAGAGAGCCCTTTTCAACTCCTTCACAACACGACCAAACAAGTGGTGATTGAGAAGACAGGTTTGAACATCTGCGGGTTAGGCGAATACATGGCCAAAGATTTCCATCCCACACAAGCCTTTGCCAACTATGACACTACGCTGCCAGGCATTATTTTAGCACACAATCCCGACGCTGTTAGTCAACTCAAAAACTATCCAGGGGATTTAATTCTATCTGGGCATATTCATGGAGGTCAAGTGAACCTGCCATGGGTACGTGACCGCTTTATTGTGTGTGAGTCGCCAGAGTTCTGCCAGGGATCCTTTAAGGTCGATGGACGCTGGCTTTACGTGAGTCGTGGCGTAGGCAGTCCTATACGCTTTCGCTGGTGTACAGTGCCGGAGGTTACAGCCATTACTTTGGTTTCATCAGAATGAACGTTTCTGTAATTTTAGTTGCTGGTGGCACAGGTAGCCGTTTTGGCAGTAGGATTCCCAAACAGTTTGTCCTGTTAGGCGATAAGCCTATTGCCAGGCATAGCTTCGATCTGTTTGCATCCATGCCAGAAGTATCTCAAATCATCGTGGTCTGTGCAAACGAACATCGGCATCTATTTCCTTCTACAACGCCATTTGCTGCGCCAGGAAAGCGCCGTCAAGATTCCGTGCAAAACGGCCTCTCATTAGTGACTAGCGACACTGATTTCGTCTGCATTCACGATGCTGCGCGACCCCTAGTAAGAGAACAAGAAGTTCGTCATGCATTCCTTCGCGCAGCAGAAGTGGGTGCTGTTGCGTTAGCAGCGCCAGTGAAATGTACCATTAAGCGATGCGATTCTGAAGGTAGGGTCGAAGAGACATTACCTCGTGATCAGCTATGGGAAGTGCAGACACCGCAAGTCATTCGTACCAATCTGTTGCGTCAAGCTTACTTGCAAAATAAAGCTGACACCACAGTAACAGACGATCTTTCTTTACTTGAACAGAGCGGGCAGCCAGTGTATCTGGTTCCTGGCGATTATCGGAACCTTAAAATTACTACACCTGAAGATCTAGATCTAGCGCAGAAGTGGTTAGCGCAGAGATGAGCTTTACCTATTGCCTAACCATTGCTTATGAGGGAACAGAGTATGCTGGATGGCAAGTGCAGCCGAACGGACTTTCGATTCAACAGATGCTCCAGGATGCCTTAGCGCTACTTTTAAAGCACCGTGTGCATGTGACGGGCTCAGGCCGTACTGATGCAGGCGTACATGCCGAAGCACAGATGGCACACTTCAAAACCGAGCAAGAACTAGACATAAAGCGCATTCTCCATGCACTAAACGGCATCCTTCCCCATGCCGTGCGTGTTAAAAAGATCCAGACCGTACCCATGCACTTTCATGCGCGGTTCAGTGCGCAATCGAAGCAGTACCACTACCACCTTCACATAGATCCCGTGATGGACCCCTTTCGCCGTTTTTATCGCTGGCATCTTAAAGGAAACGTTGACCGACACCTACTTCAAGAGGCCGCAAACCTCTTTGTAGGCACGCATGACTTCACCACCTTCGCCAATTCAGCCCACGAAGGCAGCGCCTCTCATGACGCAGTAAGAACCCTGCATCGAATTGATGTCATCGATCAACCCGGCGGAGTTCGGCTCGAATTTGAAGGTAATGGATTCCTATACAAAATGGTACGCAATCTTACAGGTATGATCGTCGAAGTCAGTCAAGGTAAATGGCCTCTTGCACATATTTCTGAGCTGTTACAAGCTCGTGACAGACGACTAGCCCCTAGAACCGCTCCAGCTAAGGGACTCTTTCTTGTTCGCGTCAACTATCCGGAAGAGTTCGGGGTGGTGTGAGACAGTTGTGACAGTTTGGAAGTTTTACATCCAAGACGTCCTAGAAGATACAAAGTAAAAAGAAAACAAGATAAGCAGGATCGCAAGCGGCAGGATAAAGAGGATTATATCCTACCCACAAGTGTATTAGAAGCATAATATAGCTTCTAGTGCACTTGTGGATAGGGTATAATCCCATACGCATCAGGCTAAGATAAGTTTTTGTTATTATGCAATTGGTACAAGCTCATTACGACAGGAAGACCCTCGTAGAGGGTCTCTGAATGTAGCCCACCGTGAACCTGCGAGCGTCAGCGAAGACAGTGTAACGGTGGGAATAAGCGCACAATAGCCCCCGCACTCTCGGACGAGAGTGCCTCAGCTCGTTAATTGTAAACAGGTTGAGGCACACCCCTTCGGGGGTGCGAATTTGTTTCCGCATCCACCCACCGTTACACCTGTCTTCGCTGACGCTCGCAGGTTCACAGTGGGCTACATTCAGAAACCCTCTACGAGGATTTTCCTTTCGCAACAAGCTTGCTATCAAATACATGCGCATCAAAAACTTATCTTAGCCTGATGCGTATGGGATATAATCCTCTTTATCCTGCCGCTTGCGATCCTACTTATCTTGTTTTTTTTATTTTGTATCTTCTAGGACGTTTCTTGTTAAAAAAATTAAGGCAGTTCCATCTTACCTAGCTCTTCAAAACTCTCAACATGGATCACCCCATCCATAGCCACCTCAGCAACATATTTATGCGCTTTGGACGCGACTAATACTGGCAGGGCTCTTGTTCCTTGTAGAGCTTGCAGTCCACGTGGTGTATCTTCAAAGCCGATCACAGAATGATCAGGATCCGCAAACTTCTTTAAGGCGAATTGGTAGCACTCCGGATGTGGTTTAGGATTGATATACTGTTCGCGAGTGATCCAGTGAGGAATGGTGTCTAAGATAGGCTGATGCTTTCTGATGATCGCAATATGTTCCGCTGCAGAATTAGTGACGACGCAACGAGAAACATGCTCTTTCTCCAAATGTCGAAGAAGGTCAGCAGCACCGGGCATCATCTGCACCGCGCCCGCTTCTAAAAGACGAGTGTATTGCGCCTTCTTCTCCGCATACAAAACCTCCCAACGAGGCTCGGCCTGATGCAATCCAGGCAGATCATGGTAGATAGTATTCCGGATGTTCTCAGCCGAACGATGTGCCACATCGCAATAGTGCGGAAATGACCATTCAAGCTTGTAGCCACGTGCCGCGCACATATTTTGGTAAGCTTCGTGATGAATCTCTTCCGTGTTCACTAACAGACCATCGAAATCAAACAGAAATAGCTGATACTTCTTAACCCAATCCAACGCTCGCTCCTTTACTTAGAAATACGCTGTGAGCCATTATAGACCCTATTTTTGTTTGGGTAAATAATGAAAAGCACCATCCTATTGATCTGCATCCTATCCACTTTTGTCCTTCACGGTGCCCTTATTGAGCGACAGCAGGGCGAAATCTTGTTTCCCCCTGTGCAAACAGTGGAAAGACCACCTCCTCAATATCCTTGGAGGGCGGAATTGGAACGTACACATCCACGAATCACCAAGGAGCATTTTCGCTGCCGCGGCAATCGTGCGCGTACTGTTAAAATTGCTGAGACTGAAGACGGCTCTAAAGTTTATCTTGAAGACTGTGGCGGAATCACAGACCACAGCCTACCTCTTCGCAATGGGGAGGAATACATCTACGAAGCCCTCATCGAAGTGCTGAACAAGGTTCAGGATACTACAGGAAAGCGCGTAATCGTTACCTCAGGTCACCGCTGTCCCTTGCACAATACCTACGTGGACCACAGTGTCAAAAACAGTAAGTCGAAACACCAATTTGGAGCCGCAGTCACCTTCTACGTTGAAGGCATGGAGAACCAACCACAAGAAGTTCTCAAGCGCATCTTACAAGAATATCCCGACCTCGCTCAAACAGATGAGGGATGGGGAAATAAAGAATTAGCTCTTAGAATCTATTGGAGCCATGAAGGTCGGGATGGAGACAATGGCCATCCTTATCCCTATTTGAGCGTACAACTTCGGTTTGATCGCACCACGGGGCAACGCGTGGAATATAGCTGGAAAAATGCTCGACAGCCACTTTACAGGTGGTAGTAGGAAATTCAGTGGCGCAATATTCTCTTCTTTCGTATAGTTATCTTCCTAACTGTCGCGCGGGTGTGGCGGAATCGGTAGACGCGGTAGACTCAAAATCTACTCTTAGCAATAGGGTGCTGGTTCGAGTCCGGCCATCCGCATTTCACCGGACAAAGTCTCTTCAAAGAGGGTTTGTCCGGTTTTTTCATTTTCTAACCCATTGTTTTTCTGCAGGATAAGCGCAAGTGTTGCGTTCAGTGGGGTGGTTCGATAACTATCTTCTCGAAAATGCAGTTTTGCCGGGAATATCGAACCAAGCAATTTTTGTTTAATTTCCACAGAAGCAGTTTGATAAAAGCCACTGAGGTTGCTCAACAAAGGAATCCCAAAGCGGCAATATTTCACGAATCCGGTTTCGTTGCTTTCTTGCAATTCAACCTTCTTCCGCAAAATAGCAATTTCCTCTTTCAATTTCGGAATCATACGCTGATGAGTTTCTCTATCAATGTCTTGATTCAAAAGCATTTCATCGCACCGAGCAATCTTCGCTTCTTGAGCCTTAATGCGCTCTTTTAGCCCTTGAATCTGCATCTTATGGTCAACTTCATTAGATTTGAACGTGTCTTCAAGAATGGTCATATATAATTCAGAAATTTCAGCAGGAATCGTATGCGTTTCCTTTAGAGCTAGAAGCCTTTTAATGAGCAGGTGAACATTGGTAAATGGGTCTTTCTTAGGATCGTGGAATTGTTTGGAAGTTAATAACGAAGCATGCTTGCAGGCAACGTCAACGAGATGAACCGTGGATTTAAAAACTTGTACCCCATCTTTGTCATAATTTTCAAATCCCGGGAATTTCTTTAAGGATTTTAGTACTTGCCCAGGATCGCCAAAACCCGATTCTCTGAGTTGGAAATGAAGGAATGGCCATATTTCAAAACAAGGATTGGAAACGATGGGAACGAATTTTTTGGATTTACACAATTCAATAGCCTCTGCAAAGGCGGATGGTTGATTATCACGATCAAATACGCAAAATACTTGATCGTATTTTATGCCATCTTCCTTGGATTTTCGCTTAGCTGTATTCACAATGCTTTTTGGATCGGTTCCTTCTCCCTTGCATATGTGAGCATGGACCCTTAAGCTTCTTGCAAATTCACAGAAATAGTCTACCTCTGTTTCTCCCTCGCATATCACTAAGTCGACAGGAGAGTAGAGATTGTCAGGTTTACGATACGAGCGGATTGAGGTTCTTTTTTTCATGAGAAGCGGAATTTTCCTATAAATGGAAGTGCCCCATACCGACCTTGCAGATATCCCTTGCCAATAGCTTCTCCCTTGCGTGGCTTAAAGTCTAAAAGGGAATAAAGGCGAGAGCCTTGGGTGTCGTCTTTTTGAATAAACCAAACCTGATCTCTTCTAAATAAATCACTGTCCAGCAAAGAAGTGTCGTGAGTAGTAAAAACAAGTTGAGCATTCTTCTGATTGGTCTTAGGACTATGAAAAAGCTCTATCAAATATCTGACGATATTAGGATGAAGATGAAGATCAAGTTCATCGACAAAAAGCACTAAACCATCACGAAGAGCTTTTAACCATCCTCCTGCCTGTAAAAACAATCTTTGAGTTCCATCAGACTCGTCCAATAAGAGATCGAAAAAGACTTTTTGGTCAGAATCAAGCATTTTGTGCTGTGTTCTAACGGTTACTTTCTTCACAGGAGGGCTTTCTTCTTCTATTAAGTGAAAATTTTCAATCCCAATATCCGCACATTCCATGAATTTGTGAATCCATGATTTTGTTCTGGGTTCTTTTAGAAATTGAAAAGTAAGATCAGGATTAAAATGAGTTTCTTGTAAAGGGCCGTTTTTTAACAAAATGACAAATTGCTCTCTAAACCAAAGAAAGATGGGTTTTAGTTGTTCGCTATTGAATTGTACTGCTGTTGAAAGATAAAGAGCGTTTGCTCGTGTCATTTGTTCCCAAACCTTGTGTTCTCCTTTAAAACTCGGTCCTTGATACCAGTTATATGTTCCAGAAGACGAATCCCATTTTCTTGTAAACCACGTTTGACGATGTTTTTTAGGGTATGCGTAAAGCTCTTCGGAGATCACTCGCTCTTCTGTAAGAGCTAAGTGGTAAGTGAAGCGTGTTTCATCACAGACAAAGTCGATAGAAAACTCGCTAGGTTCTTTTGTGGATGTTGCATTAAGTCGAAATGGCTGCAGAGGGATTTTTTGTTCTTCTTGATATGTCGTTGAAGACAAAAGGACAAACTGCTGTAGGAAAAAAATCGCTCGGATGAAATTGCTTTTACCTCCAGCATTCGGTCCATAAATCACGGCAGAGCGAACAAGCCGCTGATTTTGAGAGAATTCAAATGTGTTTGAATCACGAAGCTCTGACCCTTTTCCTGCGGATAGATTCAGAGTTTCTTCCTTCTCAAAAGATCGAAAGTTTTTGACTGAAAATTGCAATAACAAGGGTTTTTCTCCTATATATTTCTTGCGTTACCTTTATTTTTGCATATTTTCTGCAAAAAATCAAGTAATTTTAAGATTTTAGCCTTGAATTTGCTTAAAATAGGTTCTTGTCAGAAAGGGCTGGACAGCTATCAGATTTTGCTCAACCCTTCCCTCATGCCCTCCCCCATACCCCCTCCCTGTGAGGAGGTTCTATTTAACGCGAGTTTTGGATAAGCCAGTCTTGGAAATAGCTTAGAATAAGTTATTTGAGTTGAAAAAACTTCACAGGTTCAGGCTAAGATAAGTTTTTGTGATTATGCAATTGATACAAGCTCATTACGACAGGAAGACCCTCGTAGAGGGTCTCTGAATGTAGCCCACCGTGAACCTGCGAGCGAAGCGAAGACAGGTGTAACGGTGGGAAAATGCGTCGAAAACCTATTGCACCCCCGAAGGGGTGTGCCTCAAGCTATTTGTAATCAACGAGCTGAGGCACTCTCGTTCGAGAGTGCGAACCCTATTTTGCCCATATTCCCACCGTTACACCTGTCTTCGCTGACGCTCGCAGGTTCACGGTGGGCTACATTCAGAGACCCTCTACGAGGGTCTTCCTGTCGTAATGAGCTTGTATTAATTGCATAATCACAAAAACTTATCTTAGCCTGAACCTGTGAAGTTTTTTCAACTCAAATAACTTATTCTAAGCTATTTCCAAGACTGGCTTATCCAAAACTCGCGTTATTTATTTAAAGGAGGTGGAATAGAGGAAGGTTGCGGTTCTTTTTCTGGCTAAGAAACCCTTTTGTATCCTTTTAGCCCTTTATTCAAGATTTCGATACGGGGTAATCCTATTTTTATAAACGGTTCTAGCTCATAGATTTTGCGCATTCCTTCGACAAAATGGTTCGATAATTGTCCAGTCATCGGCAATTTAAACCGAATAGTTCTCACGAATTACTCGGTTTTTTTATTTTGTGCATTACATATCTACAGATCAAGAAAATCACCCTTCCTCACATTCCTTCCATCACCACGCTACCCGACCTATTTCGCTATTCAACAGCACAATTTTTGAGAATAACAGAAGGAGCTCAAGCTCTCTCAGGCCATTTTTATGAATATCTTGCTCGTGGAGGTTTTCCTCAAACGGCTTTGATAGAAAGTATCACACAATCTCAAAGGCTACTTAGAGAAGATATTATTGATAAGGTGTTAAAAAGAGATATAACTGCTCTTTTTGGTGTTCGAAGAATCATACAGGGCGATTTCATGAGAATTTATTGATAGGCAAAATAATTTAGAGGTAAAGTCCTCTGCCAACTCACTAAGGGGTTGGCATGGATGAAAACGAGCTTGACATAGAAGATAATAACGCTCTTAAGGGATCACTTCAAGAGCATTTTGGGGATTTGGATGATTATAGACGGCAAGGTAGCATCAGTCACCGGCTGATGGACATTTTGTTTATTACCATCTGTGCAGTCATCAGCGGTGCCAACAACCTAAAGTCTGTGGCTCTTTATGCCATTCGTAAGAGGGAGTGGTTAATCCAAGTACTAGACTTGCCAGATGGAATCCCATCATACACGACATTTTGGACTGTCTTTGCTCTTTTAGATCCTAGCGCTTTAGAAAAATCATTTGTCCACTGGGTTCGATCTAGAGTTAGCTTAAAGACCGGCGATGTTGTTAGCATCGATGGTAAAGCGCAACGGGGGACGGCAAAGCGAGGGCAGCCTCATTCCTTTGTCCATATCGTCAGCGCGTGGGCAGTAGCGAATCACTTGACGTTAGGGCAGCTGAAAGTTGATGGCAAGTCGAACGAGATCACCGCTATACCACAACTACTCGAAGTGCTTGAGATTGAAGGAACAATAGTTACCATTGACGCAATGGGTTGCCAAACTGATATAGCTGAGAAAATTGGGGAAAAGAACGCTGATTATGTACTGGCCTTAAAAGGCAATCAAGGGGCTATGGCAGATGAGGTGGAGAATTATTTTACTCAAGCTGAGACCGTTAATTTTGAAGGGATTTCATGTGATGCTGTGGGATCAAAAGATACAGGGCACGGTCGTGTGGAAAAACGGGAGGTATATGTGATAGAAGACCTTGACTGGCTTCCGCAAAAAGATGACTGGAAGAAGCTAAAAAGCATTGTAATGGTGGTGAGTGAGCGTATATTGCCTGACCAGCCCCCATCGATTGAAAAAAGATATTATCTATCGAGTTTGCCGGCATGTGCGTTGAATATCGCACGAGCTATTCGAAGTCACTGGGGGATTGAAAATCAGGCTCATTGGATCTTGGATGTGGCACTGCGAGAGGATGAACAAAAAGCTAATGCAGGTAATATAGCTGAGAACATGTCTCTGATGAGGCGGATGGCTCTGAATCTTCTTAAACAGGAGAAAACCGCCAAATGCGGAATAGAGCTAAAGCGTCAAGCCGCTGGCTGGGACAACGAATATTTACTCAAGGTAATAGGTGTAAAGTTTTTCTCATGAAATTGCCCTGAAGAATCATAGAATTAGAGCAGATGTTTATTTATCTTTGCATGCATGATGGGGGACAGCAAGATATAAAAACGATATCAAAAGAATTGGGAATTGCAAAAGCAACGGTACAGAATTTTATCGATCTCTTTGAATCAGTTCATCTTGTTTTTCGATTACCACCTTTTGGATATGGCAAAGAAGTTTTGAGGGCAAGATTCAAATACTATCTAGCTGACGCTGCAATTGCTCCTGCTATTTTGATGAAGGGAAAAACCGTAATCGAAGATGCTCATGCTTTAAGTATCTGTGTCGAAACAACCGTCATGGCACATCTATCGGCTCACAGCAATACAAACCAGGCTCGATTTAGCTATTGGCGAAGTAATAAGGAAAAGGAGGTAGATCTAGTCATCGAATTGGGAGGACAGATTTTGCCTTTCGAAGTTAAATACCAATCTCAACCAGTGCAAAGAGATGATGTTCCTGGCTTGATAGATTTATGTCGTGAAAAGGCTTCTATTACTCATGGTTATGTATTAACAAAGCTGCCAAATGATGTAGGCCCCTTGATGGCAAAAAATGATTCAACACCATTGATGAGGATTCCGTCTTCCGTCTTTTGCTATTGGCTTGGTGAATCTGAAATTAACCAAAAAAGCATTCTTGTAACCGAATAGCTGGATTTTGGCTACATTCAGAAACCCTCTTCGAGGGTTTTCTTATCGAAACGAAATAGTTATCAATTATATAAACATAAAATTAGTTTACTTTATTAATGTGATGTTTATAATTAAACAAAATTAAATTGAGAGGTTTTGTGGATTTCGGGACAAATATTATTAATTTTTCAAATACAAATACTGTTGCTCCATACGTTCATCATGACATTATTGAAAATAATGAAGCAAAATTAATTAATGATTTCTATGTGTTTTCTAAATTCAATGTCGATGACCCCTTGGAGGCTGATTTTTTATTTTTAGGGGACACTCATGGCATTGAAGAGATTTCTGATTCACAGGGAAAAATACTTTCTTCTTTGGCAGTAACTCAAAAAGTACATATTGTTTTAGAAAATTTTGCCTTGGAGGAGGAATTAACCGATGAACAGAGGAGGATTTATTTAAAAAAATATAAAATACCAGAAGAACTCCAAGAAAATGTTTCTTTTTCTGGGTGGAATCATCAATGTGCTATAGACCTTCATGACCAATATATTCTGGACTGGGAATATCCAAAGATGCTGGAATTGCAAAATCAAATCACCAATAATCTAGCAGTTATATATCAAGTAATAGGTTCCCTAGCCCATGTGGCAGAGAATTTACAACATCTTCAGTACTTTCTAGGTGAAAAACATGAATTGGAAGGGTTTAGGGATGAAATCACACGTAACCTAGAAAAGCCTATTGCCTCTCAAGAAAAAATCTTTGAAATGGAGTTGAAAAGAAGAGAAAGTCGGTCATCTGCAATAAATAACATGGCTGAAAAGCTAAAAAATAATGAAATTATGGGTAAAATTGTATTTATTCAAGGGTGGGCACATTTGAAGGTTACGGAAGATCAGAAACCGCACCTCCCTTCTCTGGATTCTTTTTATGAGGAGTTAAAGCTACTTAAAGCCGTCATCCTACTTCACCTTACACGTAAGCGTCAAATAAACCCATCTTCTGCGGCCTGTCTCGGTGGGCTATTCTTCGCCTCATCATCTACAAGAGGAGGATCAGGTGGAGAAGAGCCAGCAACGTGTCACACTATGGCAAGAAAGGCTTCGACAGTGGAAGAACAGTGGAAAAAGTGGCCCAGAATGGGCCAAAGAACAACACATCCCTTATCCAACCTTCTGCTACTGGCGCAGTAAACTCGCGGGCTTGGCTCCTAGGACTTTTGTCGAACTCGTCGATATCTCAAAAACTCCTCAGGAACTCCTCCTCGAATGGCAAGGCATTGCTATTCGGATTTCCAATAACTTTGATGTGCATGCCCTAAAACGCCTTTTACAAGTACTGCAAGAGCTATCATGCTAGCTCTTCCAGGCAACGCGCGCATCTTCCTCCATCAGCAAGCCATGGATCTGCGAAAGGGCTTTGAGGGACTGTGTCTCATGGTCGAGGAACTCTTCTGCCAGCCACCCACTAACGGTGCCTATTTCGTTTTTCTCAATCGCCGCCGAAATCGAATGAAGGTCCTCTATTGGGACGGAGATGGTCTTGTGATCTGGTATAAGCGTCTTGAGAAGGGAGGGTTTGCTAAGCGTCATCTAGAAGGAACTTCGATAGACCGTCGAGCCTTTTTGATGATGCTTGAAGGCGTCATTCCTAGGCGTCTACAAAAACGCTTCAAGATGTCTTAGCAAGGCTTTTTTTAATTCACTATAAATGATATTTTCAGTAGAATGTTGCTCATATGACAGCTGAAACACCTTTTCTCTCAGATCTGATCGCGGAAAATGCTCAATGCAAGAGCGTGATTAAGGAATTGCAGAACGAAGTCGCTCATCTAAAAGAGCAAATGACTTGGCTGAAGCGGCAGCTCTTTGGGCAACGCTCAGAGAAGATCCTGACTAATGAAAACCAGCTTTTCCTTCCGGGTCTTGAGGAGCTTCAGAATCCAGAACCTGCAACCAAGAAGCCAATTTCCGCGCATGAACGACGCATACAGCAGCGCAATGGAAAGGACAAAATCACTCTCCCACCAGACCTGCCTGTAGAACGTCAAATCATCGATTTGGCTGAAGAAGAGAAAATCTGCTCAGAGACAGGACAAGAACTGGATAAGATTGGCGAAGAAGTTACCCGCAAGATAGCCTATAAGCCAGGTAGCTACTTTATCAAGGAGATCATTCGCTTGAAATATGCTCTTCCTAAAGGCAGTGAGGGAGGCATTCGCACCGCTCCTTTGCCAGAGAGCCTCCTACCCCGCTGCCAAGCGGATGAGAGCCTGCTTGCAGACATTTTGACCAAGAAATTTGCTGACCACCTTCCTCTTTATCGTCTCTCCGAGATTTTTGCCCGTCAAGGGATTGGAATCAGTCGCCAAATGCTCTGTCAATGGGTTTTGCGCTGTGGGGAGGCATTAAAGCCCCTACACGAGGAGATGATGCGGCAGGTACTTAAAAGCGAAAACACTTTTATGGATGAAAGCCCATTGGACATGCAGGCTCCAGGTAAAGGCAAAGTCCACCAAGCCTATATGTGGGTCATGGTGGGAGGGCAAGAGGCTGATCCGCCTTATCGAGTCTATCATTTCCGAACGGATCGCAAGCACGAAAATGCCTCTAAGCTACTTGCGGGCTACAAAGGGGTACTGCATTCAGACAAATATGGAGCCTATGAGAAACTAGCAAACAAGAAAACAATCACCTGGTGCCCCTGCTGGGCGCATATCAGGCGGAAATTCATCGAAGCAGAAAGCGGAGATCCGCCTTTTCGCAAATGGGTGCTACGTAAAATCCGCTATCTTTTCATGCTGGAAAAAGTCGCTTGGAATCGATCTGCAGAGGAACGGTTATGTATACGCCGAGACAAGCAAGGGCCGATCATTGATGAGCTCATAGAGGGTATCAAAAAGCGTTTGGCTAAGGGTCAGATTCTCCCCAAATCTAAGTTTCGAGAGGCCCTAGGCTACTTTTTAGGCTTGATTCCTCATCTAAAAAACTATTTTGATCATCCTTATGCGCGATTGGACAACAACGTGGCAGAGCGAGCAATTCGTCCACTAGCCTTGGGTCGCAAGAATTGGCTTTTCGTAGGCACGGAGGAAGGAGGGGAGGCTGCAGCAGTGATCCTTTCGCTGGTGCAGACCTGCCGCGGCCTGAAAATAAACCCCCAGGAGTATCTTGAGGATGTAATGCGCAAATTAATGAGCCACAATTCGCAAAAGCTGGACGAGCTGCTGCCGGATCAATGGATGAAATCGGGTCAGAAGTAGTCGTGAAAGTCGAATAGCGGAACGGATTTTGCAGCAGGTAAAAATCAAAAGATTACAAAACAACTGTCAAAGTCGGGTTTAAATCAAAAGCAGAAACGCTGGCGCTCTGCAACCTGGCTATAA
>CAWBNS010000002.1:0-208801 GCA_963790215.1 uncultured Chlamydiae bacterium | reverse complement strand
TGTTCAGAGTAGATATCGCGTATGTGCTTGAAATTTAACGATTTGAAAAAAATCAAATCACTTTTTCGACACTACATCTTTTGGAATCAGTGTTTTCTCTGCCTTCATCGGTTTTAGTGGTAATCCTAAAGCCCCATAGATTAATCGTTGATCGTTATCTACTTCACTTACTTGCTTCAGGTACAATGTCGATCCTTCTTCTGTCTCCATCGATGTACTGACTAATGTGTGACCCGACAGCTTTTGCCTAATCGTCTCCCAGCTGTCCTCTATACCACTTTCTTTGAGCTTCTTTCGTATTGTGGCTATTAAATGATAGGCAAGAATCGAAATAAAAATATGCCCATCTATTCGGTCTTCACGTTTATGCCAATTCGGTCTCAAGCCTGCTTCAGACTTAAGACAGCGAAAAAAAGATTCGGCCTCATTGAGCATTACATAAATCTGCCAGAGTCTGTCGGCTTCTAAATCTTTTATGTTTGTCCTAAGAGTATAGGTCCCGCTATAGCTTCTTTCAATTTTTGCCTCGTCATACTTCCAATCGATGTCTTCGGCTACTTCTCCATCTGAGCTTATCACGTTAATTGCATAATGCTGGGCAAGTCGAGGATACTTTTCCTTCAGACGACCTATTTTTTGATGAATTTTATCTACTGTCTTGACTCTTCTAGGCTTTGAAAGGCCTTCTCTGAGGTATATTAATGAGCTTTCAAGCAAGGTCACTGTGCGCTCTTTAATGTCCTGTTCTTTCTTTACTCTAGCCTGAGAATAGCATTTAAGAAAGCTATCTCCTGTCTGCTCATCATGGACAAGCGAAGCGGTAACTAGTTGATTTCCGGTTTCTCTAATAATTGTATCGCTACATTCTTCTCGAGGTGGTCTGTCCTTCTTTTTCATCATCACGATGTAATAGTATCCGTGTGATTTTAGCCATTCGACGTTATCTTTTGTGGCGATACCTGAATCAAGAACTATAACTGGACTTTGTTTTGAAGGTGATCTGTCTAGAGAGGATATCATTTGTTGGAGGGTTGCGCTCTCACTAACGTTACCTTCAAAAATTTCACTGTGCTTAGGAAAACCCTCTGAGTCTATAACCACGCCTACAGCTATTAGAGGGCAATCTGCACGCATTTCTTTGGACTTGCCTCTTTTGGCTTTACTGTGTGCATTACACTTTCCTTCAAAAAAAGTATTAGTGATATCGTACAGAATAATTGCTTCTTTTAGGTTAAATAGAGACTCTTCCGTTTTCTTGAGATGCTTTTCAATGACCTTTTTAAAACTAAACAAATGATCAGAGATTAAATACAAGCTATCCAATGATAATTTAGAAAAACTGATTTTTAGTAGGCTATCTAAGGCGCTACGAGATTGCACATATCTGTAAAGCGAGCGTTCACTAGATGGGTGGATGGCTCGTCCAATAATAGAAGCTGCAGCAGCAGCTCTTTGTTTTTCAGAGAATTTTAGTCGTTTAAAAAGATCATCAAAGCCCAGGTCACAATAAGCGGAATAGGCGACATACTCACAGCCGATAGACCTAACACTAGTGTGACGTATACTATTGATGTTAATGGTATGGCAGTCAGATTCGTCAGACTCGGTTTGTTGAACCGTCTGAATGCGATCTCGCAGCAATAATTGGGCAAAATGCTGGGCTAAATTTTCAATATGTGGAGGAGCGAGAAATAAAGTTTTTTCCCCTTTTACAATCTCTTCAATGCGATTGGCGAGTTCCTTGCGTTCACTAGGCGAAAGCGTTACATCAGAACCGATGGTCAAAAGTATTTTTTGCCTAGGCCCATTAACGGTTCGAAACGCCTCTACAAGCTGGTATGAGAGGTACTTCTTGTTTGTTTTTTTATCGATTTTGATGGTTTCGCGTATAAACATGACAGCAGTATAAATTTTTAGCATAAAAAAAGAAATATAAAAAAACACAAATTCTGACACTACAAAGCTATTTTAGAAAATCAAGACGTATTCTCCCAGGGATCATGCGAATTTTAAAATTATCATTATGTTAAAAAAGACGTTTTGGTCCGATTATTCTCTGAACATGGGGTGGGCTACATTCAAAAACCCTCTTCGAGGGTTTTCTTGTCGCAACAAACTTGTTATCAATTATATAAGCATCAAAAACTTATCTTAGCCTGATGCGTATGCCTGCAAATCCTGTTTAAAAAAAGAAAATTATCTTGTTTGAAAGACCTGCTAACTTTAAAAAAAATGTTTATCGGTCAAGAAGCCTGCGCGCGGAAGCGCGCTTGCCTAGCCTTCACACTTTTCGTAATCAGCCACGATGAGAGCGATGGCTGTTTCGATGTCATATGTTTCGATATCGAGCCAGCGAAAGAGGGGTTCGCGTCGGAACCAGGTGCGTTGGCGTTTAGCATAATGCCGCGTCGCCAATTTAAAAGAGTCCATCAGCACAGCATAATCGGCCTCACTCTGAGGCGAGCGTAGGTATTCGAGACACTGCCTATACCCGATAGCCTGTGTAGCTGCAACATTGCCGAGCAATCCTGCATCCAATAATTTTTTTGTCTCCTCGAGAAGGCCGGCGGCGATCATTTTTTCGCATCGGACATTGATGCGTTGATCAAGAATAGGCTTAGGGCGATGCAGAAACCAACAACGAAAATTAAAGCCTTTAGGGGTATTCTGAGCAGACCATTTGATATCACTCACCTTGTTTCCCGTAATGGCGATAATCTCTAGACCTCGCACGATTTTATGCTTATCCCCGGAGCTGAGTGTGACGGCATATTCTGGATCCAATTGAGTAAGACGTTGATGCATGCCCTCAAGACCCTTCTCTGACAGCTCCTTCTCTAGCATCTGACGGATTTCAGGGACGGAGGGAGGACCCGGAGGAGGGCCATAGATAAGGGTATGCAGATAAAAGCCCGATCCCCCAACGACAATAGGCACACGGTTCCGTGCGAGGATATTCTTACAGGCCTGCTTAGCTTCGTGATAGAAATCGACAACATTGAAAGGCTGGTTTGGGTCACGGAGATCCACGAGATGATGAGGAACCCGCTCTAAATCAGCCTGAGAGGCCTTTGCGGTGCCGATGTCCATTCCTCGGTAGACCTGCATGGAATCGCCGGTGACAATCTCACCTTTGATGGCACAGGCAAGCTCCATGGCCAGATCCGACTTACCACAGGCTGTCGGGCCTGCAATGACAATAATCTTTTTTTTAGCCTTGTCACCGCCTGGAGATTGATCGTGCTTCGCCTCTGCATACAAATGATGCAGAACGCGCTCAACCTCAGTCTTTTCGAACGTTATCCCACTCGCAAGGGGCACTACTCACCCTTAGCAAGCCGTTTTAACGCCTCATCCTGGGTGCCGAATACTTCTAACACCTCGTCAAAGCCGGACATCTTGAGAACGTCTAATACACCATCTTCTACAGAGCAAACTGCTAGCTTGCCCGAAACACTTTTTACCTGCTTAAAAATAGCCAGAAGCATCCTCATCCCTGCACTACTCAGATAGTTAACCTCGGTAAAGTCTAATAAAACATTCCGGGGCCCCTGGTGCAGAAAGGAAAAAACCTCCTTTTCGGCCAATTCGGAGGACAAGGCGTCAAGACGCCCTCTGATATGCAGGAGCAGCACGTCGCCGCGACGCTCACCTTTTACCTCTACTCGACTAGCTGTGGTCATTTTCCCACCCCCTCAGATCCTCTTGTCTTGCCTATCTGGAATATAATCGATATGGAGATAAGCATCAATTTTTTTAAGGAGGAGGAGGAAGGATGAAATTGGAAACAGCTTACCTAGTCACGCATCACCTTTGCTTATTTCCTCCTTCCTCCTTCATCCTTTAAAAAGTGCCAAAACCCTCTGCTTCACATCAGGCAGCGTGCCGCTCATGATCGCACCGGCAGCTTTGGAATGGCCGCCTCCGTTAAGAGGTCGGATGAGTTGGTTCACATCGAGATCCGATGTGGACCGAAGAGAAACCCGCACTTTGTTCTCCTCAAGCTCTCGTAAAAGAACAATGCATTCGGCATCTTCGATGAGTTTATCAAACTCTAGAATATACTCTAGGTCGAGATTTTCTAGATCCATCGCGCCTTCAAGTGCATTGCAATCATCACGAGTAATTTCCTGCACCAGCACGCGATGATTGAGGTGCATTTCCATCCGGAGCAAAGCCTGTGCAAAGATTTTAATCTGAGGCAAGGTGAGGTGCTGAAAAAGCCGGCTGAAGATACGGTCTGGATTAACACCGACTTTGATACAATCATCGGCAATTTTATGTGCTTTGCGGTTGGTGGATGAGTAAGAAAAACGTCCCGTATCGCATACAACGCTGGCATAGATACCATTGGCAGCTGGAAGGGTTAGATTCATGCCGCATTCTTTAAACAAGGAGTACACCATCGCCCCTGCAGAACATGCTTGGGGATCTATGGCGAGGTGCTGCGCAAACGCTTGTTCTGGTGGGTGATGATCAATGCAAACAGTGACAAGCCCCGCATCAGCCAGCGTAGATACGCGACCTAGCCGTTCCCTACGGTGGGCGTCCACTACAACAAGCACCTCTTCGCTGGCATAATCCTCTGCAGGATTATACTCCTCAAATAGTCCACGACTGTCTAAGAAGCGAAATTTGAGCGGTAAGGGGCTATCGCAGACGAAGCGCACCTTTTTTCCTTGGTGCAACAAAAGCTCTGCCAAAGCGCAGGCAGAGCCAATCCCATCGCCATCAGGATGAACATGAGTGGTTAACACAAAACGGTGGTGCTTTTTGAACACCCTTTTTATGTCTCGCCACATCTAGTCTGCGTCGACCGCATGTGCCCAGGTTTCCGATTCAGCAGGAGCTGCAGCCGTTGCCTTTTGTGGGCTTGTGTGCCTATCCATAAACTGCACTCTCTCCGCAGCCACACGTAGCTTACATCTCTTTTCACCTTCACGGCTATACCAGACATCGAGTTGTAGGTGCCCCTCAACAAATACAGGCGAAGAACAATCCAGTGCGTTAGCACAAACCTCCGCCTGCTTGCCCCAGACAACTACATCAACAAAACAAACCTCTTGTTGCTTATCACCGCCTACGGTATAAAATTCCCGATTCAATGCAACCAAAAGATCCGTCACTGACATGCCACCCGGCGTCTTGCGTAGCTCGGGCTTGCGAGTCAATCGACCTGCAATAAAAACTTTGTTTAGCGCGACCATTCTTAGCGCCCTCCCTGGCACCTCTGATAAAAACATTTCATCTGTAAACCGCACCCTATTGCAAGGGTGTTTTTTTGACAAACGTTTTTTTTCGAAAGTCCAAAAGGATGTTATCCCTCATACCGAATTTGCAAAGTAACTGTCGCATTGATTTCTTGTTCTTGCTCTAGCACCTCTGTGGATGGCGCGCTTTCTGTGGCCATAGCTTTATATTGCCTTCCATATACCGGTGTGTAGCGGTTTTCAGGAGCAACGTCCACTTGAGTGATGCCGACAAACTTTAATTTAAGTGCCGTGAGTACAACATTAGAATCGCGTAGTGCGTTATCGATTGCACCTCGCAGTGCTTCTGCACGAGCTTGTGTCAGAACCTCTTCCTCAGGTCGCATGGAAATGCCCTGTACACTGTTAGCGCCCAGTTTTAGTGCGGCATCTGTCAACTTGCCCGCTTCTTTAACGGGCGCTTCAAACCTGATTGTGTTACTGCCCTGATAACCCACCACAACCGAAGGTGTTCCCTTGCTATATTGCGGGTAGATGTTGATCGTACCTGATTCTAATTTGGCTACATTAGCCGTTTTTAGCATATCTACGACGGGTTGAGACTTACTCGCTAAAGTTCTCTGCACATCTTGCGCCGTGCGGCCGTCGGCTTCAACAGCCAATCGAACCTCGGCTACCGTTGCTAGAACAACGACCTTTCCATTTCCGATCACCGTCATGATATCCGTCGGCGCCTGGTCAATCGCAGACAAAAACACTGGTAATAAACAAAGGGAACACAAAATTTTGCTGAAACCGTTCATCAATTTTCTCCTTTAGTTGGATGTCTCTTTAGTGTTTCTCCTGAACGGTTTTGTCAGCACCATCCAGAAGGCGGCGATGATTTGCATCAGGATATGAAATACGCCATAGCCGAGAAAGATACCCAGCAGCGCGTAGATTAAACCTTCCGTGCCGAAGGAAAACCCAGGCTTAAAGTTCTCAAGTGTAGACGTAGCGATATCGCTTTGAACATGCCCTAAAAAAACAAAAGGACGAGTGATCACATCAGCATGCATCATCGCCGCAGCTCCCTCAGCGAGATCATTGGCTCGTTCCGTCATCTGCTGCATCAAGTTCCCTTGATGCAAAATATCGAGATCATCACTGGTTAAGAACTTCCTGATGTAGCTGTCTAATGTCTTTCCGGTCAAAGTAGCCGCCTGACGCATCAGATCAATCTGCCGATTTAACTCCTCAAGATGTCCCATCGTTCGTTGCAGGTACTGATCGTAAAACTGCGGAAACTGCGACATCAAGAAAGCGCCTACTACGGCAAAAATTCTGTCTAACCAACGGACCACCCAGTGCAGCATAAAAACCCTTTATCTTTACTAAAGATCATCATCCTGTGCTCAGATATCCTTGTCAAGCCAGAGAAGGGAAAATGGACGATGGACGAACAATGGACTTCTAATGGACAAAGATGGACAAAAATATCCGTTGCTGCGCGATGGACTGAGACTAGTCCAATAGCTGAAAAATAGCTTGCCACTTGTCCATCCCGTCGCAGCGCATATTTTGTCCATCGTTCATTATTTCGGCGAAAACATCAGCATAATAGTCAACGTCCGACGCAGCGCTTGCATATAGTCTGCATAATTTTCCTGCATATCGCGCATTGTAAACTTGCAATACACATCTGGTGAAACACCAATATTGTCAATCGGCTGTGACTCAGTGCGCTCTGCAATGGTTGTTGTATGCGAAATCCACTCGATGCCTAAACAGTTGGGAAAAGAAAACCGCCGTATGCCTCCACATGCTCCTGCCGTTTTTTCTCCAAACAAAATTGCCCGATGGTTGTCCTGCAAAATAGCAGGAAAGAGATCTGCAGCCGAAAAACAAAGAGGATTGATCAACACAACAATGGGTTTATGATAGCGCGTACTTGGGTGAGGATTAATGCAATCCACGCCGCTTAAAAAGATTAGATCAGACAATCGCTTTCCTTTTTCCCATTGTGAAATAACGAAACGCTCGAAAGTGAGGTAAAACTCCACAAGCTGACGCGAAACCGGATAGCCGCAAATCGTCTTCCCTAAATGCTCCTGAGCCTCCTCAGACGTATTGACTCTCAACGAACTCAAAGTGTTATAAGCATCAAGTACCTCCTCCTGTGTAATGCAGACCCGATTCCGAGGCACTGACAATGGCCGCTCAGTCAACATCGACAACAACGCGTAACAAAACATATTAATCCCTCCCGCATTATTCAACTGATCGATTACGAGAATGTCCGTCTCTGTTTCAAATCGTGTGAGGATCTCAGCAAGTGCCTCTGCCTCCTCCTCCCCTCCGTTAAACGTGTGTATACGAAGAAATCCGATACAATGCCCTTCCTCATCAATGGCAATATAAGCTTGAAAAGGACTGTCAGACTCAGTCTCCCAAATGATCTCTCCTAATGGAGGAAGAAAACTACTCCAACAACCTATCGTACGCGGCTCTATCCGTTCCGGCGCCAGATACCACCCATCAAAATCGAACCAAGGATGAGACATCTGAAAACCAGGCACCTTCTCTTCAGAAAAAATAGCCTTGCCAGGTTGTTTAGGGCCTCTAATCAATTCTGGAACATGATCCCATAAAATCTGATAACTGGAAATTCTCCGCGTTTCTTTCGATTGCACAGTGATGACCGCAGGCCCACTAGGAACCGCCACTCCCCACCTACCCTCCCGAGAGGAGAAAAGATTTTCTAACAAAGCCGCATCAGTGGGAGACTCCTCTCGAGACAACTCATTTTTATTTAGATCCCTGATCAACTTATGAATGCACCGACCATTCATCTCTAATAACTCATCACCAACCTCAACTGGATAAATGTCCGACGGCATTTGGTCCCGGTCAATGTAAGTGATGAAATATCGCCCATCTACTCCACAAATACTTATAGGTAGGGTTGATCTCGCCGTAGAGATAAATTGCACTTGCACATGATAATCGCGCGTCGAATATAAAAACTTCTTCAAAACCCTCTGGAAGTCTTTCGCAGTAGGATTTGACAAACTGTTAATGCTGTTTTTCGCTCCTTCCAACTCAGCTTCTAGATCCCAATTATAGGTGCGCTGTTTCCACTCGATAGGAGCATATTTGCTTTCAAAAATACATTTCACCGTATCCAACTGCTGTAGCATCGTCTCCTTGGCTATCACTGGACCCTCCGAAAAGCCAGCACAAGGAAACAGAAGCATCAAAAAAAATAGAGAGAATTTATCCGTCATATTTGCACGTCCCGAAAAATTTGAATGCGTTCACGGTACAGGAAAGCAAGGATTTTGAGGAACCGTAACCTCTCATAATGTAGTCGTCCAGACAGTTTAAAACGTGGAAAACGCAGAGAAGGCCGAGTCGCTGAGGACGCAGAGCACGGTGCTCATTGGGTAGTCAGGTTTGGCGAAAATCTCAGCGTACTCAGCGGCTCTGCCTTCTCTGCGTTTTCCACAATTCCAAGTACTCTCTGAATAATTACATTCCCGATTGCTATAAAACCGACCACTCTACTATAGTATCAAACATTATGGCAGAAAAAACAAAACCCTCGCTTTTACTTCTTTTTATTAGCATCTTTTGCATCTATGCTTCAATTAATGCAACAGAGATACAACTATGGCATGCTTTAGATGGCTATTTAGAAGAACAGTTTCAGGTCATCGCTGACAATTTCCATAGCGAATACCCTCACCATCACGTCACCCTCACACGTCAAGGAAACTATACCCAAACTTTTGAAAAAGCCATTCAAGCCTATCGTGAAGGCACAGCACCCGACATGGTCCAAATCCCCGAATACGCCACGCAGGATGCCATGTTGATGCAGGACGTGTTCTTCCCCATTCAAGACCTCATGACAACCTATGACGGCGGCTTTAACCCATCACGCTATATTGAAGTTGTCAGACGCTTTTACACCACTTCAGAAGAGCAGATGCTCTCTTTACCGTGGAACATCTCAACAGGAATTTTGTATTACAACAAAGATGCATTTACCCAAGCCGGACTCGACCCAGAACATCCTCCAAAGACCTTCGAAGAACTAGAACAATATGGCAAAGCCCTGGTCACCGCTGGCTTCATCGGCTACACAACCGCTTGGCCTGCTGCTTACCACGTCGAACACATAGGCTCAAGCCATAACCTACCCTTTGCCAGCGATGACAATGGATATAGCGGCTCCGGCGTGCCACTATTAATCAATGCCCCTCTCTATGTCATGCACCTCACAAAACTCGTTCAATGGCAAAAGGAAGACATCTTTTACTATCCAGGACGCTTCTCCGATACCCCTGAAGAACTCTTCACCTCCGGTAAAGCCGCCATCCTCATGCAAGGCGCAAACAGATACGGCCTACTCGTACGCAAAGCTACCTTTGACATAGGCGTCGGTGAACTCCCCTACTGGGCCCAAACCATCGAACAACCTTGCAACCCTGGCTGTGGAGGCGCTTCATTTTGGACCTTCCGGCAACGTACAGACGAACAATACAAAGCCTTAGCAGACTGGATAAACTACCTCTCTCGCGCCGATGTACAGTGTCGCTGGCATCAAGCCACAGGCTACCTCCCTATCACTCAGGAAGCCTATGAACTGGCATTAGCCTCCCCTTCCAATGCCGCAGCCAACATCGCCCTACAAACCATCTTCCTTCGCCCAACCACCTTCAACAGCATCCGCGCCCGCTTAGCCAATTATCCCATCACACGAGAACACATCATAGACTGCCTAGAAAGCGCCCTGCGACAAGAAAAAACCCCACAAGCCGCTCTAGACGCAGCCTGCGGGGCACAAAAATTACCCTCAAAACTCTAAGTGCAACCTACCAGCGGTAACCAAGACCCGCACGAACACCACTCGAACGAATACCATGGTTTTCCTGACTCAACATCAAGTTGTAGGCGCCAGCCACATTCACACTCCAATGCTCAGTAAACTGATAGTCCACCATCGCTGAATAACTAAACCCTTTCGTGTTGCTTGGTGACTTAACGCGAAGAATACCCAACGGAGTCACCTCTTTCTGCAATGTCGTTACCGTAGCCGACCACCCATAAATCACCGAACCCGAGACAGAAACGTTACTCAAAAGCTGATACGTCGCCTCAAGACCCACGAACTCCGTCGTAGACCTAAAAATTTCCAACACCCCAGGAATCACTATCACAGCCTGAGGAATAGGCAAATTCACATGCGTCTTCAACCGGCTTCCCGTGAAACCCACCTGCGGCAGAAAACTCAACCCATCCAAAAAGGGTGTCAGCTCGCCCATAGGAATATAAAAGCCAATTGCCGCAGTCCCAGCATAATATTGCCCCCGCCCACCAGCAATGGCGAAAGCAGGCTTAAAGATTAACCCCGAGTAGATCTGAAAATATCCATCCGCTCGAAACCCTTCCATATCCAATTTATCAATCGATTTCCCGTGCTCAAGCACATCAACATGAACATAAATCGGACCCGCGTCAATCCTTCCATGAGCTGATAAATTAACACACGCGAGAAGACCCGCTACCACCGTCGATGCTATCCAATTTGACCTAATCATTGTTCTCTCCTTCGTTATGGTGCCAAGGCAAGACATCCTATCATAACCCTAAGAAAGGAACAACACTACTAAACTAGACGGCGGATCTGAATTAGGTCAATTTATGAATCGAGTTTATTTACAAAAATAAATTAATTACATTATTAATTGCTAAATTTTATAATAAAGTAAGTGATTAAGCATTAAAAGAGGTAACTATGCCTTTAGACTTACCCCCACCTCTACCTCCAAAGCCTGATAAATGGCAGCCCCCACCCGTCGCTCCCAACCCCGCCAATGTCCAATCTCAACGCTTGAAAAACGAAGCAAAACCCCTGCCAGCACCGAATATCTCTCCAATAGATAATAAAAGCCCCTCAATTGTTGGCAGAGTTTCTGATCCCAGAAAATCTATCATATTAAAATCCAATATCTTAGGAAAAGTATGGCGCGGTGTTCTACGCGTCTTACGCTTAAACAGTAGAATCGATGGTGCCCGGACTGAAGCCAATGCCCTAAACTTGGAAGACCAAGCACAACTAAAAAGTCACATCAAAGAGAACGTCGAAAGACTCCAAGAAGCACCCAAAGTTTCCGATTATCGGCTCCTTGAAGGCAATACCGCCATAGCTAAACTACCCCAAAAAAGATCGTTAGCAAAATGGAAGGAAGCCTTTGAGAAGAAACCCATCATGAATAAATCCCTTGCCGCAGCCACCCACGTCGATGAATTGATCAATAATCTAACAAATAACAAACCCGCAGACGAACTAGAGTCCTTAGATGGAAAAGGCTGGACCGGACTCAGAATCGACTCCAGCCAGGGCCAGATGGCCATTCACCCAGGTTATGTCTCCTCCACCAGTGAACGCAGCACAGGTACACACAACCATTCCGACCTATACAACATCTATGTGCACATCTCAGACAAAGGACGCATCAGCGTAACCTCCGCCGTGATCGACACACCACAACGTGCTGAGGAGTTTATGCAAGCAGTCATCTACGCCATCAAACAATGGCAAGCCGATCATCTCGATCAACCTCTACCTCCCCCACGCATAGCCATGCACCAGCTAAACACACACGGAATAGTCGGCCCCTGGAAAACAGGCGCCGGTGAAGCAAAGCTCATCGAAGGACAAAACCGCATGCAAACCTACATGAATGTTAGACTGCCACAAGCATTGAAAGACGCCGACATAGAACCACCACCAGACGGTCCTTACATCATTCATAAAAACCACGCAATCAACACAATGTCTAACCTCCCTCAAGAATCCAGCCTCGCCGCCAGAAACAACCTCAAAGGAACAGCCGGACAAATGGTATGGATCAGCGAAGAAATCGGAAATAAAGTGAACGATGCAGAATACTCCGCACTATGCCAAGAGATCAAAAATATCCAAAATACCCTCACACAACTAGAGTTCCAAGCCCTTCCACCAGACGAGAAACTGCAAGGCAAAGATGCTGAAAGCTATCAATTGCTCCATACACTGAGAGATCAACGCAATGACTTAACCGTAGAGATTGACGAAGAGCTAAATCAAGAACTACCATTCATGGACGTAGTCGAAGCGAAAAAAACGGAACTAACACAGATCAATCAGCACATCGCCGAACTAGAAGAACCCATACAAAAAACCGCTGATAAAGCCCTCATGAAAGCGGTAAAAAGCGAAATCAAAGCCGAAAGAAAAAAGCTCAATCAACAATTGGCGCAGTTGTTAATCGTGCAAGATCGACTCGCAAACAGCGACAACGTAGACAACACACGAAAAGAAATTCTGAAGCTAGGAAATATCATTCTTGCAGACCAATTGAAATACTACTCCGAAGACCTAATCAATGTAAAAAGGATACCGCTAGATATACTGTCAGGGCTGCTAGACCCACTCAAAACAAAAACTCTTACACAAAACCAACGCCTCGCCTTTGACCTCCTACTAGATCAACGATTAGGAATCACAAGCCAGGCTAATTGTAAAAGCAGCTGCGACCGTACCGCCGTAGCACGCGCACTCATCGAATGCCTTCCACGCATTAAATCTTTCAGCAACCCCGGTCAGCCCGCTAACCCTGCCGAACAGCGCGAATTCATCATGAATTTCGAGGAAAACGTCCTTAAAATGGATGCCGCTTTTAAAGGCTCAGGCTACGAAACAATGAACAAATTTCTCAACTCGGAAGCAATAGACAACTCCCACTTTAAACCTGTCTACCAATTTCAAGTGGATATGTTTACCCAGTGGATGGCCACAAGCATGCCCATGACCGGCCGCAGTACCGGTTTGGAAGGATTCAAATGGAGCCATGACACACAATCCCCTTTCAAAAACGCCCATCCACTACCATTCGTCCCAGCCGAAGTCTATGACGAAGAAAGCGGTGAATTCGTCAAACTCATCGACTTCGAAGAGAAATCCGTCCTACGCAAATGGGGCACCGGAGACTGGCAGTCCAACCGCAAATTAACCGAAGAAGGCAACTGGGTCCTCATGGGCAACGCCCAAGGTCGAGGGACGTAGGCGCCCCCGCGCGAAAGCGCGCACTAGTCAAAAAATCGCCATTCCTTAAAATACCTAATAAAAAGGATTTTTTTATGATGGCGTTTCTTGACATACGATTTGTCGCAATTCTAGCAAGCACTGTAGCCTACATGCTCATCGGTTGGCTCTGGTACTCACCACTCCTCTTCGGACGCATCTGGCAAAATGTCGTAGGCCTTAAAGATGAAGAACTCCCCAACCCAGGGCCAGCCATAGGCGGGTCAATTATCGCCGGATTTATCATGAGCTATATCTTAGGCTATTTCGTGATGGCCACTCACTCTGTCACAGCACTGACAGGACTCATCCTAGGAGTAATTCTCTGGCTGGGCTTTGTCTTCACCAGCCAGATCTTAGGCGTACTTTATGGATCCCGACCTTGGAAACTATTCCTAATCGATGCAGGTTACCTCGCTGTAGCATTAGCCATCATGGGAACCATCATCGGAGGACTTAGCCCCTGCTCGGTTGCGTTTTGCCCTTAAAAACGTAGCGCTTTAAAAGAGCATCAACCGAGAACGCACCCGGACCGAAGCCAAACACGAAAAGAGCTGTCACTAAAAACCAGAAAGGCCCTTGATCAACAAACACTGTTGGATCAGTGAAAATCATCTTCACAGCGCTAGCATGCGCCGTCGCATAAGCCACAATCATGGTCACAGTAAGCATCAAACCCGCAAAACGAGAGCACAGGCCAATCAACAACAGCAGCCCGCCCAACAACTCCAACGTACCAACAAAATACGCATTAAACGCTGGAAAAGGAATGTGCAACGAATGAAAGAAATTACTCACACTCGACATATCGTGCCACTTAGTCAGTCCTGACTTGAAAAACTCGAACCCCCAATTTACTCTCAGTGCCAGCAATGTCACAGCCAGAATAGCCGCCTGACTCGTGTTGCCTGCTTTAATTAAACTCTCGTAAAACGTTGTCAGAAAGCGCATAAGACCTCCAGATAAGGATTTTCGCAGGATGTTAGCACAAATAAACGTACTATGCTAGTCTCGAGTAAAGATTCTACCACGGAGGATAAGATGAAAGATAAGCTCTCAGCCACACTAGCGTGGATTTTTGGAGGATTAGTCATGTTGGGAGGTCTCGCCGGATACGTCGTGGCTGGTAGTTGGGTTTCGCTTGGATCCGGATTGGCCTTTGGCACCTTAATGCTAGCCAGTGGCAGCATCATGGCACGTGGATCTTTATTTGGCCGATGCCTAGGACTCTTAACCTCTGCCACATTGACAGCCGTGTTTTATATGCGTTTCATTAAGACCCTGGCCTTGATCCCATCAGGAGCCTTAGCCATCTTAGGCCTAGCCACCACCATCGGTTTGGCCCTACTGTGGCCACGACAACTTGAAAACAAAGAAGACACCATTAAAGAAGAAGCATAAGGTTACAACAAGATCAAGCACCCAACAGTATGACACTGCCAAAGAAGAAGCATAAGGTTACAACAAGATCAAGCCCCCAACAGTATGACACCATTAAAGAAGAAGCATAAGGTTACAACAAGATCAAGCCCCCAACAGTATGAATTGTGGAAAACGCTGAGAAGGCTGAGTCGCTGAGGACGCAGAGCACCATCGCACTTTTGCAACTGCAAATCTACTAGAAGAGGGTTGGCCTTAAAAACAACAAGAGAGCGTCATTGTTTGTATCCTAAAATTGACACCTCTCTTGTTTTTTTAAGGCCAACCCTCTTCTAGTACGACTTTGAGCTTTGCTCAAAGAGTGGCGATGGTGTGATGGGGGCCAAAAATTCTGTACTTATTGGGTAATCAGGATCAGCTAAAATCTCAGCGCACTCTGCGGCTCTGCCTTCTCTGCGTTTTCCACAATTCCAAGTACGCTCTGGCTCATCACATTCCCAAAAAGTCCGGTCCAAATAATGATTTTTGTCCCAGCCTCCCCAAACAAAACAAGCGGTGACATCGTCACCGCTTGTTTGTTACTCTAGATAGCCTGCACCCGTAGCTCAATTGGATAGAGTGTTGGCCTCCGGAGCCAAAGGTTTCAGGTTCGATCCCTGACGGGCGCAACCCTACTTTACCTCAACAGACTTAATCACGATCGCTTCTACAGGAACATTTTGGTGGGCTCCCTGAGAATGCGTTTGTACGCGTCGAATCGCGTCTACAACATCCATACCATCCACAACCTCACCAAACACAGCATAGCCATATTCGTTGCGAGAGTCGCCTCTATGATCGAGGAAGGGATTATCTACAACATTGATGAAGAACTGCGCTGTTGCGCTGTTAATGTCCGCCGTACGGGCCATGGCAACCGTGCCGCGTTTATTGGCTACGCCATTATCCGCTTCGTTTTTAATCGCATCATGGGTTGGCTTGTGGCGCATACCACTTGTGAAACCACCACCTTGAACCATAAAATCTTCAATCACGCGGTGGAAGATAGTACCATCATAAAAACCCTCTTTTGCATACACCAGGAAGTTATCCACAGTGACAGGAGCTTTGTCTTTCAATAGACGTACAGTAATATCGCCACGGTTTGTGTGGACGATAGCAACGGGGTTCTCGGTCTTTTCAGTCTGGTTGGATTTAGGTGCTGTAGATGAACTGCAAGCCGTCATCGTCAAAAAGCAAATGAGAAGCAAAACAAGGGAAACTTGTCCAAACATAGATACCTCCTTAGGTTTTAGAAAAACAATTGTCTACTATCAGGCTTTTTTTGGCAGCTGAATTTTAGCCAGGTAGACATTGGTTTTCCCCTCATGCGAAGAGTAATAACTCATCCAAAGAACAGAGTCTTGAATGACCATGCCAGGATAACCAGTGTCACCACCACTTTCCAACGTGATCCATGTCGTGCATTGCCCATCAATCAAAGAAAGCAAGGCACTCGTTTCCTCTTCTTGTCGAAAGACACGCGCGCCCACCCAGACCCGACCATGACGGTCCAATACAAAATTCGGCCCGCCCAAATGAAGGCCCGTGTCACGCCAATTCCAACGGTTATAAGGCGCACGACTAGTCGCAAAGAAGGCCGTATCATTGTCAACCTCCTCACGACGTACCAGAGCCATCATCTCACCAGTGGAACTAAAACGCAGAGTTGTCTCGTTCGGATGACCATCCACCGCTAGAGGAGTAACCAATCGATAGTGCACACCATCATCAGTAATAAACAGGTTGACGTGCCAAGGAAGACTGCGGTCGGCAGGATCCGTATAGCTGTAAGCAACTCCATAACCACGCCCCTTATGCCATGTCACACGCCATAACCAATGACCAGGCGCCATGCACGAAGTCAACGCAGACCAGCTTTTGCCATCCTTTGAAAAAGAAACAAACCCATGATGCTTCACACCTCCATTGTGAGGAGTCGATCCCCCCAATAAAAGCATCAAACGACCATCAGGCATCTCACATAACTTGGGATCGCGTAAGTCATACCCATCCAAAGCTATCTCTGAAACAGATTGCCATTCAACACCATCTACACTTGCAAGCAGGCGTATCACACCATCCTGCCCCTCAGCGTGTTCATCGCTCTCTCGAAACACACACCAGAAACAGCTTTTAAAATAGATTAAATCGGTAAAGGCATTGTGCGGGGCTTGGGACCAAATTCTGGTTGTCTCAAGAAGTATCGGTTCGCCGCCCGCCATCGGTTATATCTGAAACGCAGGCGCACCTATTGCGCAAAATTCTCTAAGATCATCAGTGTCAGCCATCGAGATTTGACGATCTAAATCCACCGAAAACTGCCTCCCACAATCGAGACAACGATGATTCTGCTTGCCATGACGCGTATATCCGTTCCTCTTAAAAGCCTTCGACTGGCACTTGGGACAAGATGTGTCTGTCATATGACTCCTGCTAATAGTTCTAAGAAACATTGAGGCGTCGTTATATAGTAAAATATTAATCGGCGACAAGAAAAAAACACAGTTACCCAAAAAAATCGCGCTTTTGCGTGAAAAATAAAACGTGTACTTATGCCCTCAAATACACCCGTGGACACATTTTTCGGGATAAATCAGAAACTCATTCGCATGAAAAATTTGTCCACGAGACAACTAGTCACGTTATGAGCAATGCCAAAAAACCTGTTCTAGGCTATGCGTGAATGGGTTTAAATTTTATGTTAAGGTTCATTAGAAATCACATTATGCTGTTTTTCGACGCAAAGACGCAAAGGCGCGAAGAAAAATATTGGAGACGGTTCTTGTGAAGCAAGCTAAGTGGAACCGGCACCAGGGCCAGCAAGGGCGTTACAGAGACGTGTGGATCATTATAGCCCTTGCTGGCTCTTAGGTGCCGGTTCCGGCCTATTGAGCTTCGCTCAAAGACTATCCTGGTTACTTCTAGCCTATAAACCGTCTCCAATATTTTCTTCGCGCCTTTGCGCCTTTGCGTCGAAAAACAGCATAATGTGATTTCAAATAAACCTTAATTCGAATCTTTAAAAACCCGTTCTAGCCCCATCTTCGAACGATTTTTCAATATTTGATGAAGCTCATTGCTTGATGGAAAACGCTCCGGATGAGAAGCAACCTGTTCTAAAACACGTGCGGTCCAAGCATCTATTTCACTAAGACTGCTTTGTTTTAAAACATGAAACAGCCTCACGATATCTTGTGGATCAGTCAAACGCCGTTCCCCAAGTCGTGACGACCAAATACCATGCTTTGCCAATTTGTAATAAATCTCAAAACGGCTCAAAACACAAGGACGCACGAGAGAAGCTCCTGAGCGCTCTTTTGCCTCTTCCCAGGCATCCAAAAAGCGCGAAGGCGCAATTTCTGTAGATACTAAAGGTTTACTTGGTTTTGCCTCCAAAACATAATGTGGGAGCCTTTGCATACGAAGTGTTTGACGTGGAAATAAAGACACTAACAGATTCTCTTCTGAGGCGCTTAACCATGGCTCTGCAAACCGGTCCAACCGCTGCAAATAATCGTAATAAGCAACCTTCAACACTTTACCAGGAAGAGTAGCACGAGCTCCACTTAGCACAACAGCCTTCAAACGAAGTGCATTGGCCCTCGGATCGTGATCATGCGTCTTATAGAAAGACTGCGCCATCCAACTCAAAATCTCACGAGAACTATCTGTGACTTCTGTCGCCTTAACAACATCCAAGAGCAGTTTGGCGCTTTCATATTGCTGTAGACAAAGATAAAGCAGCGCTAGATATAGATTCGCTTCTATATCAGCAGAAATCAATCGACCCTCTTTTAATTGATACCTAAATACCCGCACACTAGATTGTGCAGCCGGTTGAAGAACCGGTGCAAACCAATTGAAACCGCTGGCCAATGGAGCCAATCGCGGAATATATACATCCGAACCATGTCTAGTGGCATGAGGAAAGTCCTCTAAAATAAAGTGTCGAGCAGGTATAGCCTCTGAAAGCGTACCTGCAAACGGTAAATGCCTAGCAGAAGATAGCTCACCTCGGTTTAACTGATGAGCCTCATCACTGAGAATTTTCATCTCCTTGATGCGTTGCATAACAGAAACCGGAAGCTGTCCGTCATAATAACGTTGCGCATCACTCTCGAAATAGTACAAAGCTTTCTCAAGAAGCGCCCAGGAACTACTAAGTTGCTCCTGGTTTTTCTTAAGACCCTGAGAATAGTCCCACAAAGCCTTAAACTGCATCTCAAACCGGATTTGTGCCGCCAACTTAGAATCATTTAACTCCTGCGGTAAAGCCGTGATAATGGAAAGATACGCACACACCCCAGACGATTGAGGTTCTACAAGCTGGTCTGGAATATGATCCATCATCATTTCTCCTCGTATTGTGGAGAAAACGACACGATATAAATCATTACATTTGACTGGCTTCTCTCGGTCGTCTGTGAATTTTAAATCGCGTAGTAATGTGAGGAAGACAGGATTGAGAAAATCTCGTGTACAGATATTGGAAATTTCTCGGTACGGCATGACCAATTCTTTCTCTCCGCAGAAAACGGTCACATGATTTTCAGCGCCCTCACCAATGTTATATACGCGAAAGCGTAACCGCTCTTCCGATTGTTTAGTGAGATGATAAGAAACAGCATGCCCTTTCCAGCCTGCAGGCCAAAACAGAGATTCTCCGATGGGTAAGTTATCGTATTGAGAAAGAAGTTCTCGCTCAAAACGCTCATCTGAGTCTCGAAAAGCCTGAACTAGACCCTGCGCCTGCTTGAGTTTGTCGCGCCATTTGAGAAGAGAGGGCAAAGCATCCAGGTCAGAGCGTAGTTCCACCAGCTGCTGCAGATAGATCATCACCTCAAGCGGATCAGCCCCCTCCAACCCCGATTCGCGTGCAAAAACATCCCCAACAAGATGAATGAGAAGCCTAGCGTCTATTTGAATTGTTTTAGAGTCAAGATAACGGTCAAGGGCGGTAAGGGCTGAGGGGGTGGTAAAGGTTGAAAAGGAACTTGAGTTTGAGGAAGTGCTAAACGAATAAACAGAAACAATAATAGTTAGAATAGAAAAAATAACAAAATATGATTTTCTAATCATTTAAGATCTCTTATTAACAAATAACAACTAAGACATAATATAGTCGTTTTTAATAAAAATCAAGTTAAAATAGTTAGACAGACAAACGGACAGAAATGGACCTTTGATGGACAAAATGGACAACAACCAACAAAAACCGCCTCTTATACATTTTGAACTAGCCTCATGTCCATCCTGTAGCAGCCGAATTGGTCCATCAATGGTCCATTAATCGTCCATTTTTTCGTCCATTGTCCATTCCAAAAAAAAATGTCCCCAGGGTTTCCCCCCAAGGACATACAAAAGACAAGTGTGTAATGTAACGTGTATGAACTATCGTTTCGAGAATTGGAATCTCTTGCGAGCGCCGGCGAGGCCGTACTTTTTGCGCTCTTTCTTTCTTGCATCGCGAGTCAGGAAACCGTCGACTTTTAGCTCTTGACGGCGATCTTCTTGCTGCTGCACGAGGGCTCTAGCGAGTCCAAGCTGCATCGCGATAACTTGACCTTCAATGCCTCCGCCTTTAACGCGGATAATCAAGTCATAACGGTCATTCAGCCCGAGCTTATGAAGCGGAGCCAGCACAGATTTTCTCTGGACATCGAGTGGCAAATAGACGCTAAAGTCTCTGCCATTGACATCAATTTTACCTTGGCCAGGACGCATTCTAACAGATGCAACTGCAGTTTTACGACGGCCGGTAGCTACGAACTCTTCAATTTCTTTCTTCATGCTAGACATTCACCTTGATCGGTTGTTGAGCGGATAGATCATGATTTTCGCCTGCGTAAACGCGGAGGCGTTTCATCTGAGATTTACCTTGTTTTGTGCGTGGGACCATCCCTGCAACGGCGTGCGTAATAGGATGTGTCGGGTCACGTCTCATCCATTCGCGAAAAGTAATTTCGCACATACCACCGATGAAACCGGTATAGTGACGATAGATTTTCTGCGCTTCTTTACGACCGGTCACTTCGACTTTGTCGGCGTTGATGACAATAACGCCATCGCCACTGTCGACGTGTGGTGTGTAGTCGGCTTTGTGTTTGCCACGCAGGATTTTAGCAATTTCAGAGGCTAGACGCCCCAAAGTTTTCCCCGCAGCATCAACGAGAAGCCATTTACGCTGGACTTGCTCTTGTTTCAGCAGGATTGTTCTCTGTAATTTATACATAATGATCACTCACTCGAATGTCGATATTTAATGGCAATAGCTTAGCCGGTCCGCATGATTTTTGCAATCTCTTTTCGAACTTCTCTAAAAATTGTACACTTGCCCAAAACAGCGGTCGCTGGCTACAATCTTCAGCCATGCGACAGTTGACGACTTTTTATGTACGAACCTACGGCTGCCAGATGAATGAGCTGGACTCCGAGGTAATGATAGGGATGTTAAAGCGCCGAGGGTTGGTTCAAACCACTGACGAGGCGACAGCTGACCTCTTGATATTTAATACCTGCTCCATCCGCGAATTAGCGGAGCGCAAGGTAATGGGTAAGCTTGGATTGCTGGGGAAGACTTCACAGCGTAACGCTATCATCGGCGTCACAGGCTGCATGGCGAATAATAAAAAAGAATTGATCTTCCAGAAGCTCCCCTATGTGGACTTTGTTCTGGGCACCAATAACATTCATGAGCTAGATCATGTTTTGGACGAAGTTTTGGCATCGGGCAAACAGAGTTTGCGCACCGATGGCCGCTTTGTGCATGAACTGGATTATGTCAGCGCGCATCGTAATGATAAGACAAAGGCGTATATTTCGATCATCCGAGGCTGCGACAAGTTTTGTACCTATTGCGTGGTGCCGTATACGCGTGGACCGGAAGTATCTCGTACTCCAGACGATATTGTGGAAGAAGTTAAACGTCTAATCGACCAAGGATATAAAGAGTTCACGCTGCTCGGCCAGAATGTAAATAGCTTTGGCAAAGATCAGCCTGAGCGTGCTTGTTTATTTCATGACCTACTTTATCGCCTCGACAAGCTGCCAGGAATAGGCCGTATCCGATTCATGACGAGCCACCCGTGCGATATTACACGCGAATTGATGGAAGCAATAGGTTCATTAAAGAGTGTATGCGAATTCGTGCATTTCCCCCTACAAGCTGGTTCCAACCGCATTCTAAAGAAGATGCACCGCATTTACACCGTCGACGAATATCTCGAAAAGGTTTCTCTATTGCGCCAGCTAGTGCCCAATGTTGCCTTAGGAACGGATATCATTGTGGGCTTTCCCACAGAAACCGATGAAGAATTTGAAGAAACCTATCGATTACTCGAACAGATTGAGTATGACTGCGCCTTTTTATTTGAGTATAGCCCACGCAAAGGAACACCCGCCACGCGTTGGAAGGATGATGTTCCCGAGGCAGTCAAAGCGGAACGCCATCGTCGTCTATTGACTCTGCAAGAAAGCCTCTATGCCAAAAAACGTCAATCGATGTTGGGGCTGGAGGTTGAAGTTTTGGTCGATACGGTCTCAGACCGTGGTGAAGGGTTTGTCAAGGGCCGTACCCGTTGCTGGAAAACTGTCCTCTTCTCAGGCACACCAGAAATGGTTGGCACCTTCCAAAACGCAACCCTGACCGGTTTTAGCAATCAAACCCTGATCGGTAGTGTGCACGCTTCCGCGCGCGGGTTACAGAACGACTAAGTATGGACAAAACTGGACGATCTGGACAAGATATGCGTAATTTGTCCAGATCGTCCAGTTAGTCCAATTTTGTCCATACTTAGTCGCAAAAGCACTTGGCGCGTAAGCGTCCCCGTGCGGAAGGGCGTTGAAAAAAAACGGTCAGGAAGGTTCCTGACCGCCGTCTTAACGCTTGTATCTAAGCCTCGCTTGCTTTAATTAATTAAAGCTTGGAGGTGGTGTTACAAACTTAGGTTTTTGAATGTTCGCATTCGAATTAGGTGCACCAAAACTTGGAGCGCTGTTGTACTGAGTAACATTAGGCTGCCCTTGATTCTGTACAAACTGCGGCACTTGAACACCGTAGTTATTGTTGAAAGCAGGTGCATTTCCACCGCCTTGGCCAAAGTTTGGCGCTGGCGTGTAGCCTGATCCTGGAACAGGCTGTCCTGGACCTTGTACAAACTTTGCTGACTGCACATTGCTTTTGCCCTCGTAGGTCACCGTATTTGTCACACCAAATGATGGTGCTGCTTGGTAGGATGTTCCAGCAACATTGGACTGCCCCGAACTAGGTGAAACCTGAACTTGAGTTACCTGTGGCGCGCTGTTTGGAAACACGTTGGGATTAAATACTGGGTTTTGAACGTTCTTGTTGTTTGACCCAATTCCTTGGTTTGGAAACATGATCTCTCCTGCTCTGTGATGTGATTAATTATCTGATTTAATTTTAGGTAAGCGGACCGTTGTCCGCCTACCTTAGGGCTTCGTTATTACTTCTTGTACCCCATGAAATTCACGCGTACGATATCTCCTGTAACTCCGTTGATGAGGAGGTTAGGGTAGTATTCGTAGAACCATGAATCATTGTGGTTAACACCAATGATGATGAACTGATCTTGTGCCCATCGTTTGATTTTGTGATCATCAGTCGTGCTAACTTTGAAGGTAGCGCCGTTTTGGAGTCTGATTACACCACGCAAATAGCTGACACCATCTTGTCCAACACAATGCCCTTTCAAGGTAAGCTGAGCAGGTATTTGACTAGGTGTTGCTTCAATTTTCTCATCTCTTAGTGTATTGACGATGTAGAAAGGAAGTTCGTTTCTACGCTTAAAATTGTGGTTTTGAACGATGATTAACGGCTCAGTCGATCCCCACTGTAGGAACACAGGAATGTATTGTGCTGGAACTTTCCACCACACTTCATCCGCTAATTTAATGACGATGTCTTGTCCGTAGTAGCTGAATTCATTGAAGAAAGTTACAGAATTCAGATAGAGGGAATTACCGCCCCACATGGCTCTAGCAGCGTCATCTGTATCTGCTTCTGTTTCTGTTTCTGGAGTTGTAGCGCGTTCCAGTTCTGCTTGAACAAGAGTTGCTTGTTCTTCTGTGAGCAATTCTGGAGCTTCTTTAGACAAGCGGTAAACCTCTTGCTCTACTTCTGCTTGTTCGTCTTCGATCGCAAATAGCTCCTCAGTAGCTTGTGCGCTATCTGAATCGAACTCTTGTGGCTCGGAAGCATTTAGAGAAAAGGTGATGATCATTGTCGCGAGGATATTGGCGGTGATCCATTTCCATTTGTTTTGCATGGTATTCTCCATTTCCATTTTTGTTTTGTGTTAACTCGTCTAGACACCATTGTGGCCAGATACGAAAACAATGCGCAAAGTTTATTGTTCTAAAATAAAGGGAATATAAAGATTTCGTTTATACAGAGAGTCTGCAGATATCACCACAGAGCGCTGTAGGCTTTATTTTATCACTCCAAAACAATCTAAACCCATAACAGTAAAATATTTAACCACAGAGATCACAGAGCGAGACAGTTTCCTTCTGCCCCCTTACCGCTCACTGACTCAGCGGTTAACTTATCTAACGTGCACTTGCAACGGCTTCGGCAATTTCTTGCGCGATGTGCCGTGCTTGGCTAATGGTTGGCAAGATGCCTTTTATCTGATCACCATTCTGCTTGCTGATATAGTTAGAGAGGGCATTTGCGGCAGCGATAAACATCGCTTGGGTGACGCGTTTAGCTCCGCTTTCAATCACTCCGCGACCTAGTCCGGGGAAAATCAGAGCGTTATTACACTGCGCAATGGAAATGTTTTTACCTTGATAATTGACGGGTGGAAACGGACTGCCCGTAGCAACGAGAGCACGCCCTTGCGTCCAGTGAATGATATCTTCCGGAACAGCCTCAGACATGCTCGTGGGATTGGATAGAGGGAGTATGATAGGTCGTTGATGGTGTTGTCCCATTGCTGTAACGATATCTCGCGTAAATGCGCCGGCTTGACCGGAAACACCTATCAAAATGCTTGGACGTACCTTTGAAACGACTTCCTGAAGGCTATTCGGCACATCAATGTTTAACCCAAAGTGCTCACAGTTAGCTTGAGACTGGCAAAAGCCACTCACAGATGAGGCTAGATGGATTTGACTAGGATTGACTAACCCTTTGCTGTTAAACAACCAAATTTTTTGGCGTGCTTCGGTTTCTGACACACCCTGTTGGACCATTACAGACACCAACAATTCAGCAATACCAGTGCCAGCTGAGCCCGCCCCAAGTATGGCAATATTCTGCTGCTGAGAGGAATTTCGGCCGCTTTAACTGCTGCTTCGACAGCGGCAAGCGTAACAGCTGCGGTACCTTCGATATCGTCGTTAAAGCAACAAAAACGCTTTTGATAGCACTCCAAAATACGTCGTGCATTATCTTTGGCAAAATCTTCAAACTGTAAAAGCAGATCGGGGTAACGTTTGTAGATGGCTTGTACGAATTGCTCAACAAAGTCGTCGTATTCCTGCCCGCGAATGCGTTCGTGCTTCCATCCTGTGTAGTAAGGGTCGTCTAGAAGTTGGCGATTGTTGGTTCCTGTGTCAAGATGAATAGGTAAGGTATGAGCAGAATCAATGCCACCGAGGAGCGTGTAAAGAGCCAGTTTTCCCACTGAGATACCCATTCCGCCAATGCCGAGATCGCCCAATCCAAGGACGCGTTCGCCATCCGTCACCACAGCCACACGCACCTTCTCTTGGGGCCAGCTTGCGACAATTTGATCTAAGCGGTCGCGATCGCGATAACAAAGAAAAAGACCTCTAGGACGCATCGGGAGGCGTGAATAGAGCTGACAGACACGCCCGACAACCGGTGTATAAATGATCGGCGCCATCTCCTCGATATGCTGAGACACCAGTTGATAGAAGAGATATTCATCAAGGTCCGCAACGAGCGCAGAAGAGGTGTTTGTCAATGTCGGTGTGAAGATGCAGGTAGAACTCATAAGCAGTGCAATCTGATCGGAATAGAGAGCGTCCGTGCCGGAAAGCCCCCTCCATACCTAGACCGTCGTTGATCCAGCGTGAAGCCTGCCCCGCGGTTTATTAATGGATTGCGCAATATATCCCCTCCAGCCACGGTTTCCCTCGCTTCTTGCGTAAAAAGCTTTGGATTTTATCGACCAATGACTGAAAATACAAGTAGATTTAAAGACAGGCATGAAAACACAAGGGGGTAGAAAACAGGATAGGCAGGATCGCAAGCGGCAGGACAAAAAGATAATATCTTATTGCTAACCCATTTTAAAACCACTTCATGCATTTTTTTAAACACAGAGACACAGAGGTGATCAAATTCAATTCACTCACATAAGTGCACTTGCAAAATTAAACCATGACATTATTAATAGGTTAGTCTCTCTGTTTGCTCAGTGTCTCCTAAATAACAAAATTATAAACCCTCTGTGTACCCTGTGATCTCTGTGGTGATTAATTTTTTAATACGTTTCAAAATTTACCACAGAGATCACAGAGTACACAGAGAGGCTCATATTCATTATTTCCCGGTAAAAGGTCTGAAGGAACTGTCTCGCTCTGTGTTTAAAAAAATGCATGAAGTGGTTTTAAAATGGGTTAGCAATAAGATAATATCCTTTTTATCCTGTCGCTTGCGATCCTGCCTATCCTGTTTTCTTCCCTCTTTGTGTCTTCGTGTCTTTGAGTCTTCGTGTTTAAAAAAATATAAGAGAACCTTTATGAAACCTAGACGTACCAACTCTACCTCATTCCCTTCCCCCTCTTTGCTCTCTTCTTTCCGGGTATCGGTGAATTGGTCGCCGGTATTTTGGCCGGGTTATCATTGGGAATATTGATTCATTTTTTGCCTGGGATGCCAGAGATTCTAGAGGAGGCCCGTCAAAGCGAGCCGTCCTTGAAGCAAGAGCAGATGAAGCATCCCTCAAATACTGCTAAGAAGTCAGGAGCCTCCCTGTGGGAGCCCCCGCCTACAGCGCAGCGCCGTCCTGGCAGATAAGATCAGTCAAGTCGTCGACAAGGTGATAAAGTAGATGCTTGTGGTTTCTGTCTTCCAGCATGTGCATGATTTTATCCGGCTTGTCTTTCTTGCCAGTTCTTGCCCCACAAAACGCGGGTTGTGCCGTGATAAATGGCTTCCAAGACTACTTTTAGGATCTTCATCACTTTTTCTAAAACAGTTACAGCACCACTCAGAACTCCGAAGAAAGCTGGTACAACAAATTTACCGATCATAAGGCGTGATCGCTGTCCGAGCCATCGGCAGTCGTAGCAAACCATGAGATTTTTCGCCCAGACTTCGCCTTTAGCTTGCGCACGTCTAAACGCCACACGAGTGGATTTAGCTGATCCTGTCGTCACATTTTTGATCAGAGAGACAGGAGTTTCGCGATAGAGTTTAACAAAATGTGCACGCATCTCAGCTTTCATCTGCACGGTCGTAGCTCTGGTTCCTTAGGCGGTTCGCCAATTCCTAGCACGAGATCTTCGTGCTCAGGCAGCAAGAATTCAGCGCCTAGGTTAGCTATCTTGAACACCTGCGATTGAAGTGACGCATCATTTTCAATGTATGCCCCAATTTTTCGCGAAATGAAGCTTCCCAACCAGCTTTCCAGACCTACCAATTTTGCGAGACCAGAAGTGTTGCCATGCCCTGGAATCACGATATCTGCAACACGCAACCCAGTCCGACCCAACAAGCGACTTGTCCTAGCTTGGCCTATAGTCTCACCACCCACTTTATCTAACTTAAATCCTGAACCTTCCTTCAAAAGCACACCATGAAGAGTTTTGGTGTATCCTTTGTCTGAGGAGAGCTCCTTGATCTGATTGTGAAGCAATTCCGGAACCATTTTCACGAGCATCGCAAAGACCTCTTCCTGTCCTTCTGGACCAAGAGGAAGGTCTTGGCAATAGGTGCCAAATAGCTTGTTGACGAGGCGTCTACTCTGTTTCTGAAGATGCGCGAGCTCAGCCTTGTCACTTTTCTGCGCGATCGCAGGGTGGGTATGCGCATAGGTTCGCGATCTACCCTCAGCTGCCTTCCACAAATGCTCGACATGAGTATTCAGTCGACCAGCCATCTTATGAGCCAAATTCAACGGCACATCATCTTCACGAAGGGGTTCGTTATACGCGCCTAAAGGGGCTAGCACATTGCCTAGTGCCCCAACCAACACCTGATGGAACATCGGTGCTAGCGTAGCTCTAAGGTGCTCGCGTCCTTCATCTCCGACTGCATCCGATACGGCCGCTATGAACTGTTCCGTATCAATCCCAAGTTCAGCCAGCGTAAACTTCTCCTCCTCGCAGTACTTTTTAGCTTTGTCTGCAACAAACTCATCCGCTTTTTTGGCACCTACGCGGATAAGCTTATTCGTCACCTTCTCGTTATTGAGAGCCAAGTCTAAAACTGTTCTTTCGACCTTCTCCAAAAGTACAAGCCCGTCCGGTCCTAAACCTTGGCCGAGAAGTTGTTCTTTTTCAGCCACATTGTCGTTATTCGCCATTACATACGTAGTGAGAAACTTCAACACTTTCGCTGGAATGGAATCGTCTACCGGATCTTTGCTCAAAGAAGAAAGCACCTTTGAGCGAATCCAAGCTCTCAACTCTTTGGGAATGGGTACACTATCAGACAGAAAAAGTTCGGCAAGAACTTGTAGGTGATCCATTGTTCCTTGCGTGGCAACTGTAGCTGTAACTTGGGGATTGTCATTCCCTTGAAACATTGAAAGAAAGCCATGAACAAACTCTTTCCAGTCCCCTTCATAATTGATCGCGTTCTTTTCCATCTGCTTCAATACAGGGGGCAAAAAATCATCCACGACTTGCTTCAAAATATTCAAATCCAAGTGAATGAAATCGAGTAACTCGTCTAATTCTTTCTCATTCAATGCTTTTACATGATCAAGAACGGTAGACATAACCTGCTTAGCAAAGATAGTAAGCTTACCCTTGTACTCGGGCGGAAAAAAATCCTCTGTAAGGCTAACCAATTGCTCCGCAAGCGCATCTCGAGTTTTTTCGTAGTCATCAGGATGCAACCGAACAGCAGCGAATTGCTCTTTAATCATTTTAAATAGCGCGTTGACGCCTAATGAAGTAGCCCGATGGCAACCCTGAATATATTCTGGGGTAACTTCTGCTTGTTGCGATACATAATCGACAGGTACAAATAAAGGGAGATAATGCAGTACCTTTTCTCTTAAAAATGGCGTTTTACCAGGCTCGTCATCCTTTTTCTTCAGGTCTACCAACAAAGAAAGAATCATCGTATTAAGCTTCTCTCTTAAGCCGGGTGCCAACGGCCAATTAGACTCCTCATCACCGCCTTTAAAAATAATCTCTACCCACTCAGACATCGTCCCTATAACTACATCGACCTTAGATTCTAAGAGATCATGCCGCTTCGCCCTTGTCTCTTGCGGGTTTTTTCCCGTAACATTTTCTAAAGTCGGTCGTTGCAAAACTTCTTTCAATAAGCCTAAAGTGATCGAAACAATACTTTTTTCAAGTTCGTTATTTTCATAAATATTGTTATTGCCCTCGATGGGAATCTTTTCAAGTTTGTACCTCTGCTTAACGTTCTCGGTAATCTGTTGCAGCACAGGAGCTAATACCGGCTCCACCATTTTCACTACAGCGGGCAGATACTTAGAGATCATGTCCATAGTCTGTTTTGGATTTTCTAGCACCCATCCAGAAGCGGTTGTTAGCCCTTCCTCGACACAAGCCTTCAGACCTGGCAAGTCCTTCGGCGCAAAATAAGGGGCCAAAAATTCAGTGATACTTTCCAATGCCATTTTGAGGCGATCTTCACGTGTTTCATCATCCGCGCAAAACGCGTTCAGCTCCCGTTGTGCAAAAAACAATGCCGCTTGGTCGAACACATCAAAGCTCTTGGTGGCAAGCTCTGAAGTGGCTTCGACTCGATCAGAAAGAACATAATTCTTCATGAATTTCAGAATTATCGGCGGCAATCCCACTTCATTTTCTGTGTTTTCACCTTGTGATAACAGCGGGGTACTTGGTTTCGGCTGAATATTTTGTTCTGGATAAAACTGATCCCTAACTAAACCATAAATAAAAACACTCAGAGCTGGCGGTAAATCTAAATTAAGAAATCCAGATTTTGGATTTCCTTTAAAACACATCTCGATAAATTCAAAAAGAAGGGGCACGATGAGTTTCGTCCGTTGATCCGCGACTTCTTCTAATTGGTACTTCAGTTCCGCCTCGCGAGCCTCTTCAGGTATTTCAATCTTTAAAGATAGCGGCTTAACTAGTTTTCGAATTCTTTCAAGCACGCCAGATAGGTAACTAGAATGTTCCAATGGATGTTGGAAAGCATTATCCTCAAACTGTTTAAAAAGCGGGGGCAAATAGGGTTCTGCAAATTCAAATACTCCAGGAACCCTTTCATTAATCCATTGATGCATTTCTATGCTATCAGGATTTTGTATCCAACTGACGATCGCTTCTAGACTCTGAAAAATGGTCTCCTTCGCTGTCGACTGCTTGTCATTTGGTACATACTCCTGAACCCGTTCGAAGAGCCATCTCGCCAACTTGTCGCACTTTTTTACATACTTTTCGGCAATAGGCACAGCTTCACAAAACTTGTCGTCAAGCTTCTCCTTTTCCGCCTCTCGCTTTTCTTCAGGAACAAGTGACTGCACAACGTCGGACAACTGGTCCGCTAGAACAGCACATCTCCGTTCATGCTTTCTAGCAATCAGAGGTACATTGTCGAAATCGTTCCGATAGCGTTCCAATACTGATTCTTTATCCGCGTCAGGAACGTACTTGTTTACTAACTCTTCCAGATATTGTTTTAAGTGGATACTTTGCTCTTCATAGATGAAGGCATCAAGCTCAGAACAAACGTAAAATTGCCCAGCGTTAGTTGCGATTCTAGCCAGCTCATAATGTCGATGATCCGCATCCTGATCTAACGGATCAGGTAAACCTAACCAATTTAGGGCATGCTGCCAAAGGAAGTTCGACAGACCGCGATGCGCAGCAGTAAAGACTTTTTTATCTAGCGCTAGCACACCAAATAATTTTGCTAAGCCTCCGATTGGCAGCGCATTCCCCTGACTTCCCAATAGAATTGTCGCCACGTCTGAGGCTAAAAGGCTAAGCTGATAATTTCGTGCAAACTGTGCCTGAAATTGCGCAATTTTCGCCTCGCCCCCTTTATTCAGTTTAAGCAATTCACTGAGTTCATCAGCCATTGCATAGAAGACAGCCTCATGCTGCTCAAGCATTAAATAAATAAATTCCGCCTGTGGGTCATTTTTAGCTTCTTCTTTCCGTTCGGCAAAATAATTCGGGGCATTTCCGACAAGGCACTTTAAAAGCTCTTTTCTACTTTTTTCCGGTTGCGTCGCGATCTCCAACAAATCTTTAGCTAGTGGTTCCACCCGATCGAGATCACTATGGTCCTTGATACGAAGAATGGACAATAATCTGTTTGTCAATTCCGCTAACGGATGTCTGCCAGATCCTGTCCTGTATACTCCATCTACCTTGATCGCAAAATTGGGTTTGGCTGCGAATTCCGCGAATTTCGCGTTTCGTTTATCATCATTGGGAATCTTGCTGATCTGTGTAAATTCTTCAAGTAAGGCGCCCAACTCCGGATCTTCTCGATTCATCAAAAACAGAGGAAGCCTACTTTCCGCATAATTGTTGAAGTCGCGGTCTAATTCTTCCAAGTTCCCAAGGCCAATCTCGAAAAGGTCTTCAGTAAACTGCAAACTTGGATCAAAGAAATTCTGGATTCGGCTGGTGAGGATAAGAATTAAATCTTGAGGAACAACAGTAAGGAGCCGCTCGGCCTCGTCAGTCTGTCCAAGACCCCACTTTTCCTGAAGCCTGCTTGTAATGATAGGAACTACGGTTTTGACAAACTCAGGTAATGCCTGATCTGTAAACGGCTGACATTTGGCGCGAAGAAAGGCTCTCTTGGGCTCTTTGAGTTCTACAGTTGCAAGAGCTTTAAACAATCCCTTCAAGACTATGGTCTCCGTGCCATAGACAACTCCCTCCTTAACGGCAGCAGCACTGGCACTGGCGATACCCTTTCCGGCTTCATAGAGAGCTGACACGATCCCTGCCAAACTCCATGAGTTACTATTAACTGGGTTGGCTAGTTCCTTTCCGCTCTCGTCATCTATAACTACGTAGTTATTGTTATTGATCTCAATGCGATTGGCGTAGTTGTGAGGGCTGGCATTGCCAGATAATACAAAAATCAACGAAGAAGAAAAAAGTCTGTCAAAATTCATTTAAACTTTCCAAATTAATAAATTAAACAGACATAGTACCATAAATGCATAAAGAAATCATAAAGAAATCTTCACCATTGGTCATAATTTTGTAGATCATTTTGCACGGGTAATGAGTGATTAAGCAGAACCATAAGACTTCATGGATCACTCACCAACAGCATGAAGGATGGTCGCACCGCCGAGGCAAAGATCATCCTGATAGAAGACGATTGCCTGGCTGGGAGTGATGGCCTTCTGTGGCTCATCAAACACTACGTGAAGCTGCTCATCGTCGAGTCCGATGATTGTGCAGGGCGCGTCGGGCTGTCGATACCGTATTTTTGCGCTGCAGCGGAGAGGAAAAGTTGTAGGTGCCTCTGCTACCCATGAAGGCGCAGTCGCGAGTAAAGCTCGTTTGTAGAGCGCTGGGTGGTCACTGCCTTGAACAACAATAAGAACATTGCGTTCGACATCCTTGCCAACCACAAACCAGGCATCGCCTGCACCACCGATCCCTAATCCCTTGCGCTGACCAATTGTGTAATAAGCCACCCCATCATGCTTACCCACGACCTCGCCTGAAGGAGTCAGCATCTCACCCTGATGGTAAGGAAGATATTGGCTCACAAACTCCTTGAAGTCACGTTTGCCTATGAAACAAATACCCGTGCTATCTTTTTTGCCTGCCGTGGAAAGACCAGCTTCAACGGCCAGTCGGCGCACTTCACTCTTCGGCAAATTCCCCACCGGGAACAACGTTTGCTTGAGCTTGGCTGCATTTAACGTGTACACGAAGTAACTCTGATCCTTGGACGTATCAATACCCTTTAGAAGCCGCCATTCGTCGTCTATGAAGGCCTTGCGACAATAGTGCCCTGTCGCAAGAAAATCCCCGCCCAGCTCTATCGCACGCTCCAAAAAACTCTGAAACTTGATTTCACGATTGCATAAAATATCAGGATTGGGCGTACGACCGAGTTTTAGCTCTGCCAGAAACGACTCAAACACACGGTCCATATACTCTTTGCAGAAACTAACCGTATAAAATGGAATATCTAATTGCCGACACACAGTAGCTGCATCTTCAGCATCTTGAGCAGAACGACACACTCCATCAGGACCCGTCTCTTCCCAGTTCTTCATGAACATGCCGATCACCTTGTAGCCAGCATTTTTGAGAAGCAACGCAGATACCGACGAATCCACCCCGCCAGACATGCCGACCACTACCGTTTGCATAACACCTAAGTTGTTGTAAATAAAAGGCTAAATTTTAACCGGGAGGGTAGTTATTGGCAAGATAAGAGTGAGAGTTGTAAGTGAAGAGTAATTGTGAGGAGCGTTTATGTCTTTTTTGACGCAAAGGCGCAAAGACGCTAAGATTCGCAAAGACGGTTTAGAAGACACTAAACTAAATAAAAATAAAATTAGTTTGCTTGTAGTGAGCCATCTTTGCGAATCTTAGCGTCTTTGCGCCTTCGCGTCGAAAAAGGCATAAACGTTCCTCACAACTACTCTTCACTCTTCTCGCCGATCACCTTGTAGCCAGCATTTTTGAGAAGCAACGCAGATACCGACGAATCCACCCCGCCAGACATGCCGACCACTACCGTTTGCATAACACCTAAGTTGTTGTAAATAAAAGGCTAAATTTTAACCGGGAGGGTAGTTATTGGCAAGATAAGAGTGAGAGTTGTAAGTGAAGAGTAATTGTGAGGAGCGTTTATGCCTTTTTCGACGCGAAGGCGCAAAGACGCTAAGATTCGCAAAGACGGTTTAGAAGACACTAAACTAAATAAAAATAAAATTAGTTTGCTTGTAGTGAGCCATCTTTGCGAATCTTAGCGTCTTTGCGCCTTCGCGTCGAAAAAGGCATAAACGTTCCTCACAACTACTCTTCACTCTTCTCGTACTGTTTCAGGTACTCTCTCACAGACTGGAAGAACTTCCCTTCTTTGAGGTCATCGCCTTCTTGGTAGGCAATGTAGAGAATAACAATCCCGAAACCAAGAGGAGGATTAATCGTAGCAATAGTGACCCCTAGGCCTATGCCTAGAGCATGTTTGGCGCACCACCAAAGCCTCTGACGCCATACATGAAACACTCTTACCTTGCCCATGCAGACAACATCGGCCAGAGCTGCGATACCCCACGTAATAAGCGAAGCCGCTCCCCAAAAGAGCAGCAATAGTCCCCCAATCGCAGTCAGAACACGCAAAGTCCAGGGTAATTGAATTTTGCCCAACGCAGATAATTCATCAAAGCGATGCTGTCTCGCTTCTTCTTGTTTGTCTGGAATGATGATATCATCGGGTTCCAGAACATCATTAGGATCATAGTGGCTAAAATCGGTCATAAATCAACTATCAACGACGGTGTTTTACTTTGTTATACCCGTTCAAAGCTGCCACTCGGTACCCTTCCGCATAGGTTGGGTAATTGAAAATCTGCTCGATGAAGTAGTCGATATGCGCGCGCTGCGTCATGGCCACCTGACCGATGTGTATCACCTCGGTCGCCCCGCGCCCTATCACGTGTACTCCAAGAATTTCCAACGTCTCCGCATGGAAGAGGATTTTAAACATCCCCGTGTTGGTCCCAGCGATATGGCTGCGGGCGATCTCGTAGTAATACGCACGTCCCACCTCATATCTGAAACCCAGCTCTTGTAACTGCGATTCAGTATACCCACAACTAGATATCTCTGGAATCGTATAGATACCAATTGGATAAATACTTGGAAAATGCTGTGTCTCGACACCAAAGGCATGGCGAGATGCAAGACGCCCTTGCTCCATGCTCGTGGATGCGAGAGCAGGCCCCCCAATCACATCTCCAACAGCATAAATATGCGGAGACACGGTCTGAAACAAGGCGTTGACAGGGATGTGATCACGCGGATTTAATGAAAGCCCCGCGTTTTCAATATGTAAAGCATCAACGTTCGCCACCCGGCCTAGAGCGTACAGTAGAACATCCGCTTCAAGCGTTGTCTCGTCGGTAAAACGCACAAAGGCGCGGTCATTCTTCCGCGCGATTTCTTGCGGCTCCTTTCGCCCCACAAATCGCAACCCTATACCGGTAAGAGACGTCTGTAGATGTCGCCCGATCTCGGGATCAAGCAGTGGTAATAACGTATCTTTTTTGTCTACGATGGTCACTTCTGTCCCTAGAGCCGCAAAAAAGCTCGCATACTCGGATCCGATGATACCACCCCCTAGTACAATCATCGTCTTGGGCAAATGATCAATCGCCAACAACCGTGTAGAATCCAAAATAACCTGATTATCAAACGGCACCTGCAGCGGATTCCGCGGTTTAGAACCCGTCGCAATCAAAACCTTCTTGCCTGTCACCTGATATTTTAAGCGATACTCATCGTCAACCACGATCACCATGTGGGGATTCTCAAATCGCGCCGAACCTTGAATAAAGCGGATTCCATTTTTCTTAAACTGACGTGAAATCTGATTGCGCTCCTGCGCGATGACCTGGTGGAGACGATAATTTAAGTCATTGATAGAGACCTCTTTAAGCTCAATATCCTGACCATAATAGCTATGTTCGTAGAAACCAGTCAGGTCTAGGATCGCCTCTCGAAGAGATTTGGACGGAATTGTCCCCGAATAGAGGCAAGCACCACCTGGGGCCGGGTCTTTTTCGATGACAACCACGCTTCCGCCTAGTTTGGCGCCCTGAATCGCCGCCTTCTGCCCCGCTGGGCCAGAGCCTATCACAATTAAATCCGCTTCGATATCTTCCATGCAGGGCCCTTTGGGGTTTTTCGTGCTGTAATTCGGAATTATAGCTATTTTTTGATATAATAGAATCGGAAAGCGAGGAGGGACCATGCCTAAGACTAATTGGACTAAAGTTGAAGGTGCGCTGAACTCTGGCCTGGAGAAGATGAAAAAGGAAGAATTACTCCGCCAAGCCGATGCCGCAAAAACACCTCTGAAACAACAAGCACAGATTACTCCTGAGATGCAGACGCGGGTTCAACTTCAACTTTCTCTGAAATTACTCGTCGAGTGGTTGTGGAAAGGAAATAAAAAGCTCTGCGAAGAACTTAAAGTCACCAAGCAAGAACTGACTAGACTCATTACTAAGCCTGAAAAGCTCGCTGAAACAGATTGGGTGACTATTCAAAAGCTTCACGATCAATGCGTGGAATTAAAACAGAAAACTTACGCTACCGGCGCTGCAGCCAATGACGCCTCGCTCATTCAGGCAGAAAAGAAAAAACACATCTACAAACGCCATGGCGTCAGCGAAAAGTGGCTGCCTTTAAAGTGATGAGGGCGCCCTTCCGGGCGCACTTAAAGATGCCCCACATCGCTGTCGCCCATTTCCTGACCTTCAGGGAAATAGTCACTCCAACGTTGTGTCACCAGCTTCGCCGTGCTGTCATCGCAGAAAACTTCCGGTGGATAGGATCTTTTCATACGAGCATCAATGAGAATAGGCCCCCCATAACAGATATGATGCCGATGGACCTGTTGTGAGCGGCTGTGCATATCTGCTGCCGGCTCAAAACGAGTGAAGACCGTCCATAAAAACGATGCACTGTTTTTCAGAGCCTTTCTCACATTGTCCACTAAAATAATCAAAGGCCAACATTGGAAATCCTCATGCTCGCAAATTAGCTTGAGATCGGTATCTGAGTGACCTTCGATCACTAAACATCCAGGAGAAAATACCTCTGCACACTCGACGAATTGAGGCACCTTTCCTTGGAAATGCGCAGGTAGATCACGCACTTTTTCCCCAATCCCCAACATTATGCCGCGCGATCCCTTGTTCAATTCAGGACCCGTATAATCGAGCGTATCCATGGACAAATTAGAAAAGACAAACAAATCCGTTTCCGGCTTAAACCGCTCTAGAACTGTTGTGAGCAAGGCTTTGAAGTCACGCAAGTTCACAGACTGGTCGGTAACAAGCAGAAACTTTGTCAGCGATAGTTGGCCTTCACCCAAAATACGGAACGCAGAACTCATACACTCTCGGTAATAGCGCTCGCGCACAACAGCCGCAGCTAAAGAATGAAAACCCGTCTCACCATAGCTCCAGAGGTCTTTTACGCCCGGCATAACAATAGGAAACAAAGGCGACAATAGCTCTTGTAAAAAGTCACCCAGATAGAAGTCTTCCTGACGCGGTTTGCCTACTACTGTAGCAGGATAAATCGCATCCTTGCGGTGATACAAGTGCTGACAGCGAAACACCGGAAACTCATGCTCCAAGCTATAATAGCCGTAATGATCGCCAAACGGTCCCTCTATACGTCTCTCATGTGGCACAACCTCACCAATCAGCGCGAATTCTGCTTCGGACACCACAGGGTAGCTGTTGTGATCATTATTCGCCGTCTCCAGTTTGCTACCTTGCAGAACTGAACACAAAAGCATCTCCGGAACATTCTCCGGTAAAGGCGCAATCGCACTCACAATCAGTGCAGGAGGTCCTCCAAGGAATACGTTCACCGGTAAAGGTCTATTCTGCTGCTCCGATAAGTGATAATGAAACCCTCCACCTTTGCCAATTTGCCAATGCATACCGCATGACTGATTGTCATACCGCTGCATGCGGTAAATGCCTAGATTTGGGCTTCCGCCCTTTTCCGGATGCTCTGTATACACTAGCGGCAAAGTAAGAAAATGACCTCCGTCCATCGGCCAACACTTAAGCATCGGCAGTTGATCTAACCCCGAAGCTCTATGCTCTAGCACTGGAGCAGTCCTACGACGCTTAACACCTATCTTAAGCAGCTTCTTGAGGTCGCTACGCTGCCCCCAAAGAGTATTGATCGAAGGCGGAAAATCACGCGTCGCCAACCGAATCATATTAGAGACAAACTTCTCAGGCTCATTATGAAAAGCTAAAGAAATTCGTTTATTAGATCCAAAAAGATTTGTCACTACAGGAAACGGGCTGCCCTTGACACGATGAAAAAGCAACGCAGGACCATCTGCAGCAGCTACACGACGATGAATCTCCGCTAACTCAAGATCAGAATCCACCTCCTCATGAATATCCACGATCTCCTTATGCTCTCTTAAATGACTGATAAATGAGCGAAGATTCGTGAAAGCCATAAAACCCGTCCTATTTTTGGGGAGATAAAAACTCTGCAGGCCGATTCAGAGTAATCTGAATCAATCAGCAGAGTTACAAAACATTTGGCTATAAACCTAGAATTTTAGAGGGAAACACCCGCAGCCTTGAGTCGCAATACAGCATCGATACCTAATTTATCGATGGTGCGCATTGCGGAACAGGCTAACTTGATCGTCATCCAACGACCTTCAGAAGGTACCCAGAGGCGTTTCGTCTGCAGATTGGGCTGAAAACGACGCTTCGTCTTACCCGTTACCTTCAAACCAATACCTTTTTTCTTCTTCGCAATACCACGAATCGCATACTTGTAGCCAGGAGTTGGCTTCTTGCCAGTTAATTCACACTTCTTAGACATGATTATCTCGTCCTCATATAGAGAGAATTGAATTTAGGATCAAGTGTAGCAGCGAAAGCCAATTGAATCAACAAAAACTACAGGATTGAATGAATTTCTTAACCGCGTCAGCCTCTTGCCCAGCACTTGCAACTAGTTCAAGGAGGGTTTGGTACTTCATCGAATGCCGGTCTTGATCCCATTCTATTCTCGAATAAGGACCTCCCTCAGCTTGAGTCCTGAAAATTGCCTCGTTGTCGAATCCATATGCATTTTCTGCCGTATCTTGAACGCCTCGAATAAGGTCACTTTCGACCATCTCCGATTCGACTGCCTGGAGCCGGCTATACCAATCGTCATTAGGATTGCCCCATACATCCCTTATTTCCTCGTGCAACATCCGTATATGGTACAACGCGCTCATTAATTTTGGAGACGGCGATGCAGGATTAGCGGTATTCGCATATACGTTGAAAGAAGCGTTAATTCGATAGCAGTAACTTTGCAGCACGCTGACTTCGTGTGTTTCCTTTTTATATGGCCCATATAGAACGAAGGCGGTGCTTGGGGTATCTTTCATCCATTTAACAATCTCCTCGGGGAAGAAGGTCGCAAAGGCCTCCAGCGGTAGTGTTTTGTCGGGATGATGATGTAATGATGCCCGTATCCTTCGAAGAGAATCCGCATCTTTTTGCGCATAAAGGTCTGCAAAAGCTTGTCTGCTTGCTTCATCTTTGAGTTGAGAAGCAATCAACAGTAATTTTCTATCTTTTTCATTGAGTTCCTCTACGAAGCTAATCTGATTTAGAACTAGCCCAGAAGACTTTTCATTTAGTAAGGCCGTTAGCTGGTTCCAGAAATTAGCTGGTATTTGCCTTTGCATCCAGTTCCAATCATCAATGAAAATAGAGGAAAGCGCTTTTACCTCTTCTGCTGAGGCACAGCTGCACAGATCAATTAATTCCGTCTTTGTAGTTAGCGCTCTTTCAGAATTTTGATCACCTTCTAATCGAATAATAAGCAAGAGCTTCCTTAGTTTCCATTCTAGTCGCCCTGGACAATGATCGACTATCTCCGCTGAGATTTTATAAGGGTCTTCCTTCAATATCGTGACTATTTGCTCCCAAGTATCTGACCACTGCACTTGGAGATCGGACATGACTTCAGTCAACTTTTCCAAATCATCGACCCAGTATTTGTTCTTTACGGCATTAAGCAGCGTCGTTGGGTTATATTGAGCAAATTGCAATGGTACATTTTTTTTAGCTATTCCCTTCTTCTCATAGATTGGATCGGTAAAGCTAGGGAGGGAGATCGGCTTGCGAAAATAGGAGCGCCCTTTTTGGTACGACTCCCAACCATAAGGCATTGTCGCGTAATCTTTTACAACTCGAGGTTCTTGCGTACAGTTCGCAACGGCCACACACAGGGCATTTATTACTTCTCCAGTCAATTTCTCGGTAGGCAGGAGCGCTTGACGCAAAAGATCCAAACGACAAATACCAGGTGCCCACTGTTCCTTTTGAAGCACCTGCTTGATAACTTGTCTTTCTTCATTTGGCGGGTCATAATCATTTAGCCATTCTTTACCCGTTTCTACGTCACAAATTTTATACCATAGACAGGTGATTTCATAGCACAAAAGCCGAAGGTGAAAAGTTGCTCCTATAAACTTTAACGTTATCGGATCTTCTTTCATATAAGCATCAAAGGGACCTTGCATACGATAGGCAAAGCTCTGGAGAATTGCCTCCTTATGTTTGGATTCCACAAAGCGTCCGTAGAGAGCATCGATTAATTCTGGCACATGCTTCCCCCCCATCCAACTACTTACCGTCCCTGGAAAGAAAGTGGCAAAAATCTCCAGAGGCAACTGTGGATACAGGTTTTCGCGGAGCAATTTTCGCGCTGCGTCAATGGAAACTGCACTCTGTTGGGCATAAAATAGAGCAAACTCCTTCCGGGTATCAGGAGTTACAGCAAAGGCAGCTTTTAAAAGTTCATTATCTACTTCAGGCTTTGTTAATTGAATATTATAAAGGCGATAAAGTCGCTGTTTGTGAACGCCAACTTGCTCCCGCAAAAGGTCCTCGAGTCCTTTTACATTCTCCTCGAGTCCTTTTGCATTCTTATTGTTATCTTGGCCGATCTCAGTAGGCTTTGACTTCAAAAAGAACGCCTTTTTGCCTATCCCTAAAAGGCTTTGGACGATCTGTACCCAAGGAAAAAACGTGAATCGAGTGAGGTCGGCTACGGTGCGTTTGAACGAAAATTCATCGCGATTTTTGATTCCCTTATAGGCAACAACGAGAAAGCTTATAGGAAGTTGCACGGAAACCAAAAAAATGACGTAACCCCGGAGGAAAGGCTTGGATTTGCTTAAAATTGGTTCAAGTTGTACAACCCCGAGATTCAAAAAGTTGCTAACACCTGTAAGCAATGACATGATCCCTCCAAATTATTGCATTTATTATATCACGAAAGGTAGTTTAATGGAATGTTTTTCTACTTTCATATTATTTAGAACCATCGAGTAGAAATAATTAAGACTCGCCTGCAGATCAGCGGGGGCATTGTTGCATAATTTCAAAGCAATCTCAGTATATGACAGTAAAAAAAATGCTAAACTCGAGTCTGTGTTTCTCTGTTGTATAAAATATTTATAATTCGTGTAAAATATGAATTTTATTATGAAACAAACCATTTTTGTTTGTTTTTTTATCGATTTTGATGGTTTTGCGTAACTACCAGGTGCGGATACTAAAAGAAAATAGTAGCTAGCTCTAGCCTATCGAAAACAAGCGCAAGGTCGAGGACGGGCGCGAAGCGCCGATTTGCCGCAAGGCGGCTGCCGGTGCTAGCCGTAGGTGACTGAGCAACGCGAAGGAACCTACGGAACGCGAGTTTTGGATAAGCCAGTCTTGGAAATAGCTTAAAGTAAGTGATTTGAGTTTAAAAAACTTCACAGGTTCAGGCTAAGATAAGTTTTTGTGATTATGCAATTGATAACAAGCTCATTACGACAGGAAGACCCTCGTAGAGGGTCTCTGAATGTAGCCCACCGTGAACCTGCGAGCGAAGCGAAGACAGGTGTAACGGTGGGAAAATGTGTCGAAAACCTATTGCACCCCCGAAGGGGTGTGCCTCAAGCTATTTGCAATCAACGGGCTGAGGCACTCTCGTTCGAGAGTGCGAACCCTATTTTGCCCATATTCCCACCGTTACACCTGTCTTCGCTGACGCTCGCAGGTTCACGGTGGGCTACATTCAGAGACCCTCTACGAGGGTCTTCCTGTCGTAATGAGCTTGTATCAATTGCATAATCACAAAAACTTATCTTAGCCTGAACCTGTGAAGTTTTTTTCAACTCAAATAACTTATTCTAAGCTATTTCCAAGACTGGCTTATCCAAAACTCGCGTTTACTAGATCAATTTTTGTCGTGTACAGAGTAGGCAACAATGCCAGTCCCCTAATGGTCCCAGCTGTTCTGACTAGTTTGGCGACCTCGATGACGACCATAGGGCTGCTCGTGCTTTTGGAGTTCTCCATGTGCCTATGATTCGTCCGAAGACACGTGCCACAGGACGAACAGGCATCAATAAGGTGTCAGCCATATCAAGCCCTTTGGCGCGCCACTTCACCCACCACATTTCGTTGATCGTCATGGCTGTGACCTCCTGTTGGTATTGGGCTAGGGCCTCTTGATTCCCATTACGGTAGTCAATAATCGCTTGAGCAAGCAGTGCAGCAGACTTTTGGCCATTATTTGCACCGCGTCTCAGTGCTAGCCCCGCAAAAGCATCGCCAACAACAGCAATCTGTTTACCGGCAACTTCATCAACCGCCTTATTACAGCGATACAGGGCAATCGGAAGAATAGACACTTTTGCTTCACAAGGAGCACCTGCACGATCTTCATCCAGAGCTAACTCTCGTACCATTATCTGATAGACAGAGCGAACATCAGAATTGGACTCAGCTAGCGTCGCGATTTCTTCCAAAGTCCATGCGTTTGCGGAATCGCCTTTAATGACTTTTTTATTCTTATCTCGCTGTACAAAGGCGTCACAAACATCCTTCGTTACAAAGATCTGCATGGTAGCAGGCTTGTAGCCATCCTCTACCTTGCCAGATCTGCTACTGATCGAAATTGGGCCTTTGGTTCCAAAGATAAGGTTTTGCAACAAGCCTTTTTTAGGGGTAAGACCCTTCACTTGATATTTCAATTGAATGACCCAATTTAGTTCCACTTCGTCCGTTTTTTTCGCACCAATGAGCTCTCTGGTAACACTACGGGCCCCATCGGCGCCGACTACGACTTGAGCTTCGCTAAAGATGTTGTGTAAGTTCTCTTCATTCTGGTCTTGGAGATCTGATCCACTGATCAATCTGTTCAGCTTGTCGGCTGCTTTCTCTGTGACCACTTTGTTTTCATCCACCGTATCAGTCACACCAAATGCTGAACCCCGAAATACGGTTACCCCCATATTGACGGCTAATTCTGTGAGTTTGTCTTCAATATCCTTTGTTCGTGCGAATTTGGCAGATTGCCAAGAAGAATAAGTCTTCAATAATGCCTGAACCTGTGGATCCTCTTGTCTTTCTTTTGGCAGTTTTTTGAGGAGGCCGATCAAAGGGTGCAAAGAATCAAGACTTAGACCAAAATTTCGAGTCGTTTCTTCCCTTTTGTCAAGAACGCAAACGCGAAGGTTGGGATCCAAAGCTTTGAGTAGACAAGCCAAAGTAAGCCCTGTAGGACCTCCACCGATCTCCACAACATCGTAACGAGCAGCCGAATCAAACTCAATCTGCAATAATTTCGGTGGGGTTCTTTGTTCATGAGTCACATAAACCCTGGGACTTCTTAGCAGCCTATACGCAACAGTAACTGCAACCATTCCTAAAGAAATACCGGCGATCGCCAATTGCACACGTCGATCACCCAGTTTGGCAAAAGAACTTGCTAAGACTGGGCTTTTTTGTAGAAGATTTTTTCCTGAGTTAATTACAGGATTTAAAAATTTGAGTCTCATAGAATCCTTCACTTACTGGTAGGTAGACCCGCAAGGCCCGCAATAATAAACTCTCTGATTGCCACAGGATCTTGCCCGAGACTAGCCAACTGATCGATGAGTTGCGTGTACTTGTCCGGATCTAGGTTTTTACTCCATTCTTCCTTGGAATAGACTACAGATTCGCCTTGAGTTGTAAATATAAGCTCGCGGTTGAAATAAACGCCTCTCCAAATAAGCATAGCGACCACGTCCCTAACAAATGACCCGTAGGCTATATTCTCTCCTTTCGCGACCACCCATTCCAAAAACTTTTCAATATCAGTATTCCAAAGCTGCCTTACTTCGCTAGATAACATCCACGAATGATACATGGCGCTGACTAGTTTTGGGTGCCTAGGTTCCTCCCAAATTTTAAATTTTTCACAGTAAAGGATAGGAGCCTTGATGCGATAACAAAGGCTTTGCAACACGCTTGTGTCATGCATATCGCGTCTTTGCGCGTCGGTGTCTCTGTATTGCCTTGCCTTACCGTACCGTCCATATAACAGGAAAGCAAAGCTATCAGTCCCCTTCATCCAGTGAGCGATATCTTCGGGGAAAAAGGTTGCGAAGACCTCCAAGGGTAGATTGCGATTTGGATGGCGCTCTAGCCATGACTTTATCCTTTGTAGAGAAGCAGCATCTTTTTCAGAGTAGAGATCGGCAAACTGGGTTCTACTTTCTATATCAGTCAGATTAAAGACACATTCTAAGAATTTTTTATCTTCTTCATGTAGCTCTTCTTCAATCACATTCTTCGTAGGGGATAGTTTAGCAACTTTTGAAGCTTTGGGTGATTGAAAAAAATCGCGTTGCCTCTGAACCGCGCCGCCTTCGATAAACGCCTTTACTCGTTCAGGTTCTTGTGTGAGTTTAGAAATAGTAGTTTGTAATGAGTCTTTTTGATCTCTCCTTAAGTTCTGACCGCCAGCGAGTACTCGGTACAGATAGTCCGGATTAATTCCAGAGGGGAACTGCTCTCGCAGAAGAACTTTTTGTATAATTTCTCGTTCTTTTGGCTCGGGACCAAAGGTATCGAACCAAGTTTCTCGAGTGTCTAGTTTACAAGCGCCAAACCACATGTTTGTGATCTCGAGACACAATGATCGAAGATGAAACGCCGCCGCTACACCCTTCATGCTAGCAGGATTTTCATTTTCATACGCTTGAAAAGGAGCTTCCATACGGTAGGCAAAACTTTGGAGAAGAGCTATTTTATGTTCACTTTTTTTGTATTCACCATAGAGAACCTCAGATCTTTCCCTAATTCTGCCTCCCTGTTTCCAATGCTTGGCTTCCTCTGGAAAGAAGGTTGCAAAAATCTCCAGTGGCAATTTCAGGTACAGATTCTTATTAAGTAGTTCTCGGGCGGCCTCGATGGAAGCTGCATCCTGTTGCGCGTAAAAGCTTGCAAACTCCTTTCTGGTCTGAGGAGTTACGGCAAAAGCAGCCTTGAGAAGTTCGTTTTCGACTTCTGGCTTCGTTAATGAAATATGATGTTCCTGAAAAGCCCATAGGTCGCTAGCGCTAAAGTTCGGCTCTGGCTTTCGCGGTTCTCCCTGGGGTATTTGGTTTCCTAAATTTCTTTGCTGGCTACGCTGAGGCGGCCTAATCGGTTTTTCTTTAAGTGGCAGCATCTTTTTGCCTATTCTCCAAATGCGCGCAATAATCTGAGGCCAAGGAAACAATGCGTAACGAGTAAAGTCGGCAGCAGAGCGTTTGAATGAAAATCCATCGCGATTTTTCATGCCCTGATAGGCAACAACGACAAAGCTAACCGGAAGCTGAACGCCGATCAAACAAATGCTGTAACCCAAAAGGAACGGCTTGCATTTGACTAAAATCGGCTTGAGGTGTTCGATTCCAAGATTAAAAATATTTCGAGAATTATAAGTATTTCCACCAACGATTAACGACATATCTTCTCCAGAAATATTAAATTAATTACTATAATTATACTACAAAGATTAATTTAAGTGAAGTTTTTTAACATAAAATCAAATTTCGCACCCCCGAAGGGGCGTGCCTCAACCTGCTTACAATTAACGAGCTGAGGCACTCTCGTTCGAGAGTGCGGGGGCTATTGTGCGCTTATTCCCACCGTTACACCTGTCTTCGCTGACGCTCGCAGGTTCACGGTGGGCTACATTCAGAGACCCTCTACGAGGGTCTTCCTGTCGTAATGAGCTTGTTATCAATTGCATAATCACAAAAACTTATCTTAGCCTGAACCTGTGAAGTTTTTTAAACTCAAATCACTTACTTTAAGCTATTTCCAAGACTGGCTTATCCAAAATTCGCGTTATCATTGGCTTGATGGTGTATCTTACCAAAAAAATGAAAAAATTGGATCAGGTTTAAATCCGTGAGCGAAGATGCTTTTTTTGCCGATTTCAATAAGAATTATGGTTAAGGAATACTTTTGAGTGAATTTATTCAACAGAATCCGTAATCAGATGGGATCAAGATGTCTGGGGGCTACATTCAGAAACCCTCTTCGAGGGTTTTTCTATCGCAAAAATCTTACTAGATCAATTTTTGTCGTTTACGGAGTTATGCAACAATGCCGTCGTGAATTATCTCTTGCCGCTCTCTCTATCGTTCCCTAGTAGCTTGGCAACTTCAGCCGCGATTTGTTCTTCGGGGATGGGCTGAAAGAGTGTTTCGGGTTTGGGTAGGGGGTGTCCTGTTGGCAAGGGGGTGTCGCATACTTCTTTCCAAGAGTGGAAATAGTTTGTTTGTCCGAGCATGCTCCAGAGTTTGGCCGAGGCTTGGGGCATGATGGGCGCGGCGATTAGGGCTAACCTTTTCAAACATTCGAAACAGCACGCCAGCGTGTTATGCATGCGTGGGTATGTTTCAGGCTGTTTGGCATCTTTCCACGGCGTTTTTGCATCAAAATACACGTTACCCGCTTGCGCCATCTCCATCAGAATACGGCTGGCATTGCGTAGGCGAAAGGTCTTGTATGACTCTTCCGCTTCATTGGTTAACCGTCCCAAATTAGCGATAAAGTCGGTGTCGATAGGTTCAGGATTGATGATTTCGGGTATGACGCCATTCGCACGCGTTTGGGTAAAGACCAGAACGCGATTCACAAGGTTGCCGAATTTACCTACAAGATCGCCATTGCAGCGTTGTTGGAAATCCTTCCAGGTGAATTCTGCGTCAGACGTTTCAGGCGCGTTAGCGGTTAACGTATAGCGTATCTGGTCAGCGGTGTAACGCGTTAAAAAATCAGCCAAATCGATGTACCAGCCATCGCTCTTGCTGAACTGTTTGCCTTCCAGATTAAGAAACTCGTTTGCAGGCAGCTCGTCAACCAGTTTATAGGGCTGTTTTTGTCCCATGCACATAGCGGGAAAATTTACTGCATGGAAGGTTAGATTGTCTTTTCCAATGAACTGTACCATATGTGTCTTAGGGTCGTGCCAGTAGCTTTTCCAGGCATCAGGGTCGCCTTTCTGTTGCGCCCATTCCATCGAAGCAGAAATATATCCAATAGGGGCGTCAAACCATACGTAGAGTACTTTTCCATCAGCATCAGGCAAGGGAACAGGAATCCCCCAAGAGATATCGCGCGTGATGGGTCGTGCATGAAGATCGTCTATGTAGCTCTTGACAAAGTTGACGACGTTCGGCTTCCACTCTTTGTGTGACAGCCATTCTGTGAGCTTCTCTTTGAAGCGATCTAATAGAAGAAACCAGTGTTTAGTTTTGCGAAGTTGAAGCTGACTTCCGGTGCGTTTGGAACGTGGATTTTTCAAATCTGTGGCGTCATAGCTGGCGCCGCATTTAGGGCACTCATCTCCACGAGCTTGCTCGTAGCCGCATTGTGGGCAGGTACCCGTCACATAACGGTCGGCGAGGAAGCGGTCTTCCTCTTCCGAATAGAGCTGTTCTGTAACGCGTGGCTCGATATATCCAGCTTCTAACAGATCCAGAAAGAATTGCTGAACAGGCTTGACATGCCCTTCCCAACTAGTACGAGAGTAATGATCGAAGGTAAAATTTAGTTGCTGAAATAGATCTTGATTGACTGCATGAAAGTGATCGACATGCTCTTTTGGACTGCGTCCAGCGAGTTCTGCGCTCATGGTAATGGCGACGCCATATTCATCGGAGCCACACACAAAATGCACGTCTTTACCTTGTAGGCGCTCGAAGCGGGCATAACAATCGGCAGGAAGATAAGCGCCAGCAAGATGACCAAAATGGATGGCGCCGTTGGCGTAAAGGAGTGCTGAGGTGATGAGAACTTTTTCAGTCATGTAAGGCTTAAACCATATGCTTGGGTTTTTGAACGATGAGCACTTCCAGATCAGTACCTGGAACAATTTTCCATCCTAGCAGAGTTTTAGTTTCGACGTCGACATAAAGCGGACCTGGTTTACTCATAGCGTATTCGGGCTCGATGGCTCTGGGGCTGGGTTGAGAAGAACTGTATTGTGTTTGATAGTCCTCAAGACTTGTATGTGCACGCCTAATCGCCTCTTGCTGTGCATGAGAGAGGCTTCCCCAAGAAGTCCATGTGCCTTTATAGCGTTTTTGGAGAAACGTCCAGTCGAGATGAGTGCGTCCGAAGATATCGATGGAATCAGGAAAAATGCGTCCTGTTTCGCGACAAAAGGTAACGCGGTGGATATTGAACATGCGATTATCGTATTGATGAAAGCTTGTGAGGTAGAGATAGACCTTGCCTATTGCACTGTAGGAAAGGTCTTGCTTTCGTCGGAGAGGAGATTTAGCGTAAAGGCTGAGTGCATCGATGTCTACGCTGTAGCGCCAGTTCCACCAGGCGATAGCGCCCATAAACCCCAAACTACTGACGGCGACAAGTAGGATGATCAGAATATCCGACACGCAATCTACCTAGACGGTGATCGTCTCTTCGTCTTCTTCCTCTTCTTCTTCCTCTTCGTCAAACTCCGGTACGTCGGTGTAGTCGTTGAGAACTTCTTGTAGCACGTTGTAGGCAGGGTTTTGAACGTCGGTTCTGACACGTGCTGAACGGCCAGTTCGAACCATATTCTCAGCGATTCGTACGGCTTGTGCGACGAGGTCAAACTGACTCTTGAAGCTGTGTACCAAAGCCTCTGTAGTCAGATAATCTTTTAGGTCTTTTTCTTTATAGCGGTAGTCCATTGTTTCTCCTAGTTGTGGATCACACGGTGTTCTTCTGCGACGATGATACTGCGTAGGGCATCATAGGCGATGTCCATGTCGTCATTGATGAGACAGTAGTCGTACTGCTTGATCATAGTCATCTCTTTTTCTGCCCATTCTAGGCGGCTTTGTATCGCCTCAACTGTTTCTGTACTTCTGGCCTCTAGACGCTGCTTGAGTTCTTGCATCGAGGGTGGGTAAACGAAGATGTAGGTGGCAGAAATTACTTGTTTAAGTTTGAGAGCTCCTTGGGTGTCAATGACTAGCATGACATGCTTCCCTGCTTTTTGCAAGGTTTCTACTTGAGCGCGCGAAGTACCATAGGAATATCCATATAGCGAGACGTATTCAAGAAAATCACCCTCGGCAATTCGTTGGTCGAATTGCGCCTGTGTGACGAAGTGATAATGCTTGCCGTCGGTTTCGTCTTGCCGAGGAGAACGTGTGGTGAAAGACACGCTTTCGACGATATCGGAAAATTCCTCCAGAAGGCGGTTAACAAGCGTGTTTTTGCCCGTGCCCGCCGGAGCGCTCAAAACAAACACAAGACCTTTACGTCCGCTATTCGACATTCTGCAGCTGCTCTCGTATCTGTTCCAACAACCCCTTCATCTCGACCACTGTGTGCGTGACGACCAGGTCAGACGATTTGGAGCCAATGGTATTGGACTCTCTAAGAAGCTCTTGGAGCAGGAATTCTAACGGTTTACCAATATTGCCAGTGCCAGAGTCGAGTTGAATTTGGAATTGATCCAAATGAGAGTGGAAGCGGGTGATTTCTTCTGCAATGTCGATACGCTCTGCGTAGAGGCAGATTTCGCGTAGGAGACGCTCCTCATTTTCTGCCGTTCCAGGAAAAAACTCTTGCAGGCGCGCGACAAGTTTTTCGCGATACTTTTCCGTGGCGAGAATGGCTCGTGGAGCAATCTTTTCGATCCGTTCCTTCAACCCATTGAGCCGTTGTTTGATGTCGCGGTAGAGAGCTTCGCCTTCACGCACGCGCATCTCCATAAACTGGTCAAGAGCTATATTAAGAGCCTCTTTCAGCGGTTTTCGGTAGGCTTCCTCGCCTTGTGAATCGGCTTCGTAGCGCAAAAGTTCGGTTTCGTGCGCAAGCATCTCCAGATGGAAGGCTGACTGGCCATCGACACCTACGGCAGCAGCAATTTGGTCCCATGCCTCTTTGAGCTTGCGCGCAAGAGGCACGTTCGCAACTACATGTAGGGGTGTTTCTTTATCGAAAACGGCATGGATGCGCATACTTACTTGACCCCGAAATACGCGCTCAGCTATCCAGCGTCGCACCTCAAGTTCAAACGACGATAACTCTCGTGGTAAACTTAAGCTCATCTCGAGATATTTACGGTTTACCGCTTGAATCTCGACCGTAAGCCGCCCAAAAGAGGTTGATAGCGAGGCACGGCCATAAGCCGTCATGCTGCGTAACATAGAATCTCTTTGTAAATTTGTCGGAGTTTAACATAGGAAATGGTTGATTGTCAATTGAGTGATGAATGATGAGGTGCAACCATAAGGGCTGGTGATGTTCGGTTGTGCGGTTTAAACGTGGAAAACGCAGAGAAGGCTGAGCCGCAGAGGACGCAGAGCACCATCACACTTTTGCAATTGCAAATCCACTATAGGGGGGTCGCCTAAAAAAACAAGAGAGAGTCTACTTAGCGATACCAATAGTACGCTCTCTCTTGTTTTTTTAGGCGACCCCTCTATAGTGCGACTTTGAGCTTTGCTCAAAGAGTGGCGATGGTGTGATGGGGGACCAAATCTCTGTACTCATCGGGTGATCAAGGTTGGTAAAAATCTCAGCGCACTCTGCGGCTCTGCCTTCTCTGCGTTTTCCACGTTTAAAACCGTACCAACAGAACATTCCAATGAGCCCCTAAACCACCCCTTTACGCAGAATTAATTCCATTTGAGCTACAGTGAGTCCCTGCGCGCAATTGACCAGTTGGCGCCAGGTTTGTTGATGAGCGGCTTCTTCAATGAGGAGCAGCCGTTCCCAAGGCGTAGTGGCTACAGACTCTAATCTAACCTTATCTTTTTTCTTCAACAAATTCCCGGCGGAGTGAGCGTCCAAGTCACGGACTCTTTTAACTGTGTTTTCTATGATTCCAATGCGAGTAAAATAGGAATTTTTGGAATTCAGCACCTGCTCTAGATAGTCTTTATTGGCTGCATGACCGAGTTCTGGAAACTGACGAATCAAACTTTGCACGTCAATGCTTTGAGAATCCCACGTCTCTGCTAGGAGTAACTCTTTCTCCCAATGGTTGCGCATCTCCTCAAAGGTGCTTCTATATAGCTGTTCAGCTTCAGGATTAAGCCATGATAAAGGAAGTTCTTTTGCTAAGTGTGCCGCCAAAGCTTCGCACGTTTGACGATAAACCAAGGGAAACTGTGTTCGATCTAGTTCGTTTAGCTTTGGATCGTGGCTTGCTTCTGCAAGAAACTCTTTATCCAATTTTAACTGATCAACCAGATACTGGTAGTGATTGCGTAGAAGTTCCGACTTTTCAGCTACTTGTTCCATCGACGATTTTTGGTGAAAATTTTCTCTCTCGGCTAAAAAGCCTTCCTGCAAGATTTGTCGTTGGTTAGATGAGAGACTTTTTTCGCTTTCGATTTTCTGCAAGAACAGCGCATCATTTTTGGCTTCGCCCAGCAGATTGTCATACCGGCTTTGCAGCGCAGCCAAGTCCCCTATATAGTTCGTATATCTGGCTTCCCATGCGTCTGACAAACCTTGAGGTGGTCTTGCAAAATCTTTCTGAAGCGCGTTGAAATCTCGTTTAAAGTTATCTATAAGCCGGATTTTATCCTCTAATCTGACCTCTTCGTTTTGGATTTTTTCGAGCAAAATCCGAGAGCTAGCCAACCTCTCAGCTTGACCGCTCCAAAAGTGACGAACATTGCTTTTGGCAGCCTTTAGGTCCGACTGCATTAGGTAGCTTATATCCCCAGAAGAAGGTTCTTTGTGAGTTGTCGCGCGATATTGAACGATCAATTGCTTTTCCAGTGGTCCGTCTTTCTCTACTAATTGACTCGAGTAGACTTGAACCTGCACTTGGTGATCCATGTATTGTTGGATAAGGGTCTCCTTTTCTTCTTTGCTAAGAGCGGGATTTCCCCGTATTTCAAGAGCGAAAAGTTCAGAAGATAGTCGCGCAGGATCGTGCCAGGGTCTGTCATCATTTAGCTGCATTAAGCCTTGTTTATAGAGCTCGATCGCTGCATCTTTTGTTTCTTGAGACATGGCTCCGAACGAATTGTCGTGAGCACTAAGCGTCCGGCTAAAAGCCCAAGTATCTATTTCTATTATACCGGTAGCCATTGCCTGGTGAAATGCTCCTTCAAATACTGCAAACGCTCCCCAGCCAACTACAGCCGCGGGGACCATTCCTAGCATAGAGCCCCCTATGACGATGGGTATCAAAAAGGGTAATAACCCAATGGGAAGGAGGACTGCTGCTACCACGATGCCGCCGATGATCGCACCTATTCCTAGTGCGCTAACGGCTACTAACGCTCCACCCCCGACAAAGCACCCTATTCGCTCAGCAGGGCTCATAACCGACTGTGCGCGATCCAGAGGCTTACGGTTAAAAAGAACCGCGATATTCTTGGAGTCGGCCACAAAATCCTTGACCTTTTGGTCGACGACGCCCTCGTCTAGCGAGGAATTGAGGAGCTTTTTTCCCTCCATTGCTAGGGTATTGGACTGAATGGAGGACTCGCTCTGAGAGTGTTTGATTTTTAAAGGTTCCACCTGTGATCCTTTATCTTAGTAAGTCTGATTTACATACGCTAACATCGCTTCTAGTTGATGATGATGTGTGGGTGAGGCTTGCTCAGGAGTGGATTGTGCTTCACGAAGACCGTGTTCTAGCAAGGCCTTTGCTTTGTTAGATTCCTGCACGTCTAGGCAATATTGTACGGCCGTCTTATATAGATCGGTATCAAGAGGTTGGCAGTTGATGGCCATGCCGTGAGCAAATAAAGCGTCTTCAACCTTATGCATTCCTTGATAGCACCGGGCGAGCCCCTGCCAGAACCATGCGACATAGGGATTGAGATAGAGTCCATAAAGAAAGATGCGACTGGCCTGCTCATAATGACGTTGATGAAACTGCTGCAAGCCGATGCGGTTCAGATTCGCCATCATCTCCGGCGTGTAGTGAAAGACGCCCTGAAGAGTCAGGTTTTCACTCATTAGTCTCTGAAAGGCCTTCTTTTTTTTAAGCTGCTCAAACACCTTAGGATCAATCTGGTAAGGATTTGGCTCTGGTTCATCTTGTTGAGTTTCTTGCAATAGCAGCTGATACCCTCGAGCGATGGAATCCGTAGAATCTTCCAGCAGACGCTTAAGTTCTACTGGGTCTTGATTATCAATGAGTTTCTCTTCAACTAACCAATCATTTAATGCAGATATCGATTTTTTATCAAATAGTTCCATAATTGCTCGATACAGTTTGGTTTAGTTTAATTTTATTTTATATTAATATAATTTGTCAAAGAGAGGAGAAGCGCTCTTCCGGGCGCGCGTAGTTGTAAGAAAGACTAACTATGGACAAAGCTGGACGTTTTGGACGTTCTGGACTAACTGAGACAATTTCATAATTCTAGCTGATAAATGATCTGGATAGTAGATTCTCGACAAAGCAATTTTCTTTTTTTTTCAGGATAACAGGATGAACAGGATAAAATTGAAAATTGTTAAAATTAGTTGAGATTTTCTATTTATCCTATTCATCCTGTTATCCTGAAAATTTAAAAATTCTACCCTGAGTATTTAGTTGAAAATTTATCGAAACTGTCCAGAATCATGCAAAAAGCTATTCAGGAAAAAAAATCGTCAGAACGCGCTTCATGAGAGCTTGAAAACTAATGAAATCGTCTCAGTTCCAGAAGGGACAATTTCATAATTCTAGCTGATAAATGATCTGGATAGTAGATTCTCGACAAAGCAATTTTCTTTTTTTTCAGGATAACAGGATGAACAGGATAAATTGAAAATTGTTAAAATTAGTTGAGATTTTCTATTTATCCTATTCATCCTGTTATCCTGAAAATTTAAAAATTCTACCCTGAGTATTTAGTTGAAAATTTATCGAAACTGTCCATGCAAAAAGCTAATTCAGGAAAAAAAATCGTCAGAACGCGCTTCATGAGAGCTTGAAAACTAATGAAATCGTCTCAGTTCCAGAAGGGACAATTTTATAATTCTAGCTGATAAATGATCTGGATAGTAGATTCTCGACAAAGCAATTTTCTTTTTTTTTCAGGATAACAGGATGAACAGGATAAAATTGAAAATTGTTAAAATTAGTTGAGATTTTCTATTTATCCTATTCATCCTGTTATCCTGAAAATTTAAAAATTCTACCCTGAGTATTTAGTTGAAAATTTATCGAAACTGTCCAGAATCATGCAAAAAGCTAATTCAGGAAAAAAAATCGTCAGAACGCGCTTCATGAGAGCTTGAAAACTAATGAAATCGTCTCAGTTCCAGAAGGGACAATTTTATAATTCTAGCTGATAAATGATCTGGATAGTAGATTCTCGACAAAGCAATTTTCTTTTTTTTTCAGGATAACAGGATGAACAGGCAGGGCGATTTCATGAGAATTTATTGATAGGCAAAATAATTTAGAGGTAAAGTCCTCTGCCAACTCACTAAGGGGGTTGGCATGGATGAAAACGAGCTTGACATAGAAGATAATAACGCTCTTAAGGGATCACTTCAAGAGCATTTTGGGGATTTGGATGATTATAGACGGCAAGGTAGCATCAGTCACCGGCTGATGGACATTTTGTTTATTACCATCTGTGCAGTCATCAGCGGTGCCAACAACCTAAAGTCTGTGGCTCTTTATGCCATTCGTAAGAGGGAGTGGTTCATCATACACGACATTTTGGACTGTCTTTGCTCTTTTAGATCCTAGCGCTTTAGAAAAATCATTTGTCCACTGGGTTCGATCTAGAGTTAGCTTAAAGACCGGCGATGTTGTTAGCATCGATGGTAAAGCGCAACGGGGGACGGCAAAGCGAGGGCAGCCTCATTCCTTTGTCCATATCGTCAGCGCGTGGGCAGTAGCGAATCACTTGACGTTAGGGCAGCTGAAAGTTGATGGCAAGTCGAACGAGATCACCGCTATACCACAACTACTCGAAGTGCTTGAGATTGAAGGAACAATAGTTACCATTGACGCAATGGGTTGCCAAACTGATATAGCTGAGAAAATTGGGGAAAAGAACGCTGATTATGTACTGGCCTTAAAAGGCAATCAAGGGGCTATGGCAGATGAGGTGGAGAATTATTTTACTCAAGCTGAGACCGTTAATTTTGAAGGGATTTCATGTGATGCTGTGGGATCAAAAGATACAGGGCACGGTCGTGTGGAAAAACGGGAGGTATATGTGATAGAAGACCTTGACTGGCTTCCGCAAAAAGATGACTGGAAGAAGCTAAAAAGCATTGTAATGGTGGTGAGTGAGCGTATATTGCCTGACCAGCCCCCATCGTTGAAAAAAGATATTATCTATCGAGTTTGCCGGCATGTGCGTTGAATATCGCACGAGCTATTCGAAGTCACTGGGGGATTGAAAATCAGGCTCATTGGATCTTGGATGTGGCACTGCGAGAGGATGAACAAAAAGCTAATGCAGGTAATATAGCTGAGAACATGTCTCTGATGAGGCGGATGGCTCTGAATCTTCTTAAACAGGAGAAAACCGCCAAATGCGGAATAGAGCTAAAGCGTCAAGCCGCTGGCTGGGACAACGAATATTTACTCAAGGTAATAGGTGTAAAGTTTTTCTCATGAAATTGCCCTGGATGAACAGGATAAAATTGAAAATTGTTAAAATTAGTTGAGATTTTCTATTTATCCTATTCATCCTGTTATCCTGAAAATTTAAAAATTCTACCCTGAGTCTTTAGTTGAAAATTTATCGAAACTGTCCAGAATCATGCAAAAAGCTAATTCAGGAAAAAAAATCGTCAGAACGCGCTTCATGAGAGCTTGAAAACTAATGAAATCGTCTCAGTTCCAGAAGGGACAATTTTATAATTCTAGCTGATAAATGATCTGGATAGTAGATTCTCGACAAAGCAATTTTCTTTTTTTTCAGGATAACAGGATGAACAGGATAAAATTGAAAATTGTTAAAATTAGTTGAGATTTTCTATTTATCCTATTCATCCTGTTATCCTGAAAATTTAAAAATTCTACCCTGAGTCTTTAGTTGAAAATTTATCGAAACTGTCCAGAATCATGCAAAAAGCTAATTCAGGAAAAAAAATCGTCAGAACGCGCTTCATGAGAGCTTGAAAACTAATGAAATCGTCTCAGTTCCAGAAGGGACAATTTTATAATTCTAGCTGATAAATGATCTGGATAGTAGATTCTCGACAAAGCAATTTTCTTTTTTTTCAGGATAACAGGATGAACAGGATAAAATTGAAAATTGTTAAAATTAGTTGAGATTTTCTATTTATCCTATTCATCCTGTTATCCTGAAAATTTAAAAATTCTACCCTGAGTCTTTAGTTGAAAATTTATCGAAACTGTCCAGAATCATGCAAAAAGCTAATTCAGGAAAAAAAATCGTCAGAACGCGCTTCATGAGAGCTTGAAAACTAATGAAATCGTCTCAGTTCCAGAAGGGACAATTTTATAATTCTAGCTGATAAATGATCTGGATAGTAGATTCTCGACAAAGCAATTTTCTTTTTTTTTCAGGATAACAGGATGAACAGGATAAAATTGAAAATTGTTAAAATTAGTTGAGATTTTCTATTTATCCTATTCATCCTGTTATCCTGAAAATTTAAAAATTCTACCCTAAGTATTTAGTTAAAAATTTATCGAAACTGTCCAGAATCATGCAAAAAGCTAATTCAGGAAAAAAAATCGTCAGAACGCGCTTCATGAGAGCTTGAAAACTAATGAAATCGTCTCAGTTCCAGAAGGGACAATTTTATAATTCTAGCTGATAAATGATCTGGATAGTAGATTCTCGACAAAGCAATTTTCTTTTTTTTTCAGGATAACAGGATGAACAGGATAAAATTGAAAATTGTTAAAATTAGTTGAGATTTTCTATTTATCCTATTCATCCTGTTATCCTGAAAATTTAAAAATTCTACCCTAAGTCTTTAGTTGAAAATTTATCGAAACTGTCCAGAATCATGCAAAAAGCTAATTCAGGAAAAAAATCGTCAGAACGCGCTTCATGAGAGCTTGAAAGCTAATGAAATCGTCTCAGTTCCAGAAGGGACAATTTTATAATTCTAGCTGATAAATGATCTGGATAGTAGATTCTCGACAAAGCAATTTTCTTTTTTTTCAGGATAACAGGATGAACAGGATAAAATTGAAAATTGTTAAAATTAGTTGAGATTTTCTATTTATCCTATTCATCCTGTTATCCTGAAAATTTAAAAATTCTACCCTGAGTCTTTAGTTGAAAATTTATCGAAACTGTCCAGAATCATGCAAAAAGCTAATTCAGGAAAAAAAATCGTCAGAACGCGCTTCATGAGAGCTTGAAAACTAATGAAATCGTCTCAGTTCCAGAAGGGACAATTTTATAATTCTAGCTGATAAATGATCTGGATAGTAGATTCTCGACAAAGCAATTTTCTTTTTTTTCAGGATAACAGGATGAACAGGATAAAATTGAAAATTGTTAAAATTAGTTGAGATTTTCTATTTATCCTATTCATCCTGTTATCCTGAAAATTTAAAAATTCTACCCTGAGTCTTTAGTTGAAAATTTATCGAAACTGTCCAGAATCATGCAAAAAGCTAATTCAGGAAAAAAAATCGTCAGAACGCGCTTCATGAGAGCTTGAAAGCTAATGAAATCGTCTCAACTGGACAGGGGTTATGCGAAAATTGCGAAGCATATTTTGTCCAGGTAGTCCAGATTGTCCAGCTTTGTCCACAGTTAGTCTTAAAACAATTCGCGCCCGGAAGCGCGCCTTACTTCTCGAAACAGTCGAAAAGGTATTCGACGCCTGGTTCCAAGGTGAGAAAGCTGCCGCATTCAACTCGGTGACCGCGGTCGCCTGGGGAATGCCTGAGGCGAAAACTCTGTAGTGGATTCTGAAACTGAAGAGCCCATTCACCAGCTATTTCTGTAGTGATGATCATGCGACGGATCAATTTTTTAGACCATTCTAGAGATAGTGTGAGCGGTCCTGTGGCTGTACCGACAAGACGTCCGCAATGAAATTCTGGAGGCAATACAGGAAGCAGATGTAGCTCCTGCTCGTTTGTCGACACAAATAGTTCGCGAATAAGCTTCGCCCCTTCAGACAGTAGCGCAAGAGGGTTATCTTTACTTTGAATGGGCGGCAAGGCAAAACCATGATGATCGGTGTCTTCTAATCGCGGCGTTAGTATCCCTTCAAACCCACACGAAAACAGATTTTTTACTGGATCCAATACGGCTATACGATCCTTTGCCTGAATATGTTGACGCCACTCCTGCAAAAATACAGCTGTACCTGTTGTTGCCTGATGATTCGGCACCATCTGACCCAAACGGTACCAGAAAGGCAGATATTCAGCTGGATCCGCCCGTCGGTGTATCAGATCCCAATCTTGCGCCTTGTCCACTCCGAGAAATAGCCGATCGACAATGGGCAAGGAAGGATGCGGAGGAACACAATCGCGAAAAAAACCCTCTTTAGCGTGTCCATAGATGCAGATACAACCTTTTTCTAAGTCTAGCTGATGGGTAAATCCATTGACAGGGCCACTCACAGGTAAGCACTGATCTTTAATCATAGTCGGATAAACAGCTATCTTTTCCCCTGTTCCTGGTAAGAGACTGGTCATTCCAGGACGGTGAGTAAAAGGTCGGAGACGTTGGGAGATTTCTATACGCATATTAGATGACCTTTCCCACTAGTCCTTGAGGGGTGTTTTCGATTAATTGAACCTGTACCAATTGATTAGCAGTCAGTCCTTGCTGGGTCAGCGCTACAGAGAGAAAGTTGTCTGTGTGGCCGCTTTCATTGGATTCTGTCAAAACAGACATCGTGCGGCCCACATAGGCTTCCCGCAACTTAAATGCTGCACGTTCGGCACCATGCATAAGTCTCTGTTTTCGGTCGCGGATCATCTCTGCAGGTACTGGATTGGGCATCAGCGCAGCACGCGTGCGCGGCCGCGGACTGAAGGGAAACATATGCACTTTGGCAAATTGCACGGAATTCACCACATCCAAGGTATCCTGAAAATCGGTTTCGGTTTCACCTGGAAATCCTACAATAACATCAGTGGTCACGGTGAAATCAGGACATGCGGCAGACAGACGTTCGACTGTTTCGAGAAAAATCTGTCGCGTGTATTTGCGATTCATACGTTTGAGGATGATGTTGGAGCCTGATTGCAGCACGATATGCATAGATGGACAGGTATGCTGACCAGACAGTACAGCATCAAGCAGGTCATCATCGACTTCGTCGGGATCTATCGAAGAGATGCGCACGCGTTTTACGCCAGGTACCCGATCAACAGCACGTACGAGATCCGACAAGCGAGTATCTGCGTTACCATCAAAATCGCCTACATTAATCCCTGTGATCACAATCTCTTTATAGCCATTGTCTACGAGCGATCGGACTTCGTTTAGGATGTCATCCATCGGTCGCGATCTGGAACGTCCGCGAACATAAGGAATGACACAGTAGGTGCAGTAAGAGTTACAGCCATCTTGTACTTTGACAAATGCACGTGTGTGAGCGTCGAAGTTTTTGATTGAGAACTCGGGTGCTTCTTCGTCAGGAAACAAGCTCTGCACGAGCTTTTCTTTATCGGCATTGGCAACGATATCAGAAACCTCAGGAATCGCAGCTATGGCCTGCCGTTGGCTTTCTACACCGCATCCTGTGACGACGACACGACTACCAGGATTCTGTCGCGCCAAATTGCGAATTGTATGTCGGCTATCTTTGTCTGCATTTGCCGTAACAGTGCAGGTATTCACAATGCAAAGTTCAGCCGTCTCGCCTTCAGTAGCCTGTGAGAAGCCCATAGCGATCAGCTGATCTTGAAATGCCTGAGCTTCATATTGATTGGTACGGCATCCAAGAGAGACAATTTTAAACTTTTTGGCAGATTCGTTTTCCATGTCCAATAATTGTGCGGATTCGGGGCAGAGTTGTCAACGGAAAGGTAGCAAAATCGTGGTGGGCCAAATGATTCGTGCCCGTGCCCGAAAAAACTTGCACAAGCCAATGCTCCCACCCCTTTGCTAATCGGGCTCGGGCACGCACCCGGGCTCGGGCACGAATTATTATGTGGGCAGCAACCTACGGTTGCCGTTCATCCTTCGGAAAATACTTCTCGGACTGCTTCAAGGAGATATAGCGATTTTTGCCGATGATGACGTGATCCCGCAGGGGAATGCCCATGACGGAACCAGCAGCAATGAGTTCTTGTGTGACAAGGTGGTCTGAGGGAGATGGGGTTGGGTCACCGCTGGGGTGGTTATGAGCCACGATTAGAGCAGCAGCCTTGTGTCGGATAGCTGGAAAGAATACTTCACGAGGGTGTACAAGCGTCTGTGATAGCGTTCCAATGGCTACCGTTTCGCGACAGATCAACCAGTTTTTCGCGTCGACCAAAACAACGACAAAATGTTCCTGTTTTTGGTCTTCAAGGTTATCTTTGAGCAATTCATAAACATGTGAGGGACATCCAACACGGGTGCGATTGCTCATGGGCTTACGAGCAAGCTTTCTGCCTAGCCCTATTGCCGCAAGTAATTGAATGGCTTTAGTGGGTCCCATGCCATGAATTTCACAGAGTTCGGCTACGGAAGCTTCAGCAAGCTTTTCTAGAGAGCCAAAGTGGCTGATGATCTGTTGCGCAAGAGCTAAGACGGGGGCACCCTTTATGCCACTGCCAAGAATAACAGCGATGAGATCCGCTGCAGATAGTGCATCAGCACCCAACCGCGTAAGTCTCTCGCGAGGGCGCTCGGATTCCGGCAGCCGATGGATCTGGTAAGGAATGACTAATTCTTCAACGATCATGTTGTTGGTACCTCGCTAGACGTTGGGCCAATGAATTGGGCAATTCTATCTGAATGAGGATGTCGTTGTCTTCATATTCTTTTTGTAAAAGATTTCCCTGCCGTAGCACCTCACTCACGATGCCATAATCCTTTTGGGGAATGCGCAGATGAACGATTTGGCGTCGCTTTTTGAGCTCTTCGAGCATCATCTCTTCAAGCTCCTCAAACCCGTGATGAGTGAGGGCAGAAATCTGAACGGTGTGAGGAAATTTGAGGCGGATGCGGGCAGCCATCTGAAGGTCTTTACAGCTATCGATTTTGTTAAGAACCGTGATAATGGGCTTATCTGCAGCATGAAGTTCTTTCAAAACTTGAATGGTTGTGTCGGCTTGTTCTGGAGCGGCAGGATTACTGACATCGACAACATGAAGGAGAATATCTGCATAAGCAGCTTCTTCTAGAGTGCTCCTGAATGCAGCCACCAACTGGTGAGGAAGCTTGCGGATGAATCCCACCGTATCGACTAAGAGCATTTCCTGATTATTCGCGAGGGTCAATTTGCGTGTGGTGGTATCTAGAGTTGCAAAAAGTTTATCCTCTACAAAGGCATCAGCACCGGTTAGAGCATTGAGAAGAGTGGATTTTCCTGCGTTGGTATAACCTACGAGACCAAAGATGGGCAGATTAGAGCGTTGCCGCGAACTACGCACAGTTTCCCGATGGGCGGCGAGATCATGTATTTCGTTGCGCAACGTATTGATGCGCTTTTTGATGATGCGTCGGTCAATCTCAATCTGCTTTTCGCCTTCCCCTTTCAGGTAAGCGCCTCCGCCTCCCATAGTACCGGCTTGCCGTCCTAGGTGTGTCCAGAGCCGTTTAAGGCGAGGGAGCTGATACTGAACGCTAGCCAATTCAACTTGCAGTTTGGCTTCCTTGGTGTGCGCTCTATCTGCAAACACCCCCAGAATTACTTCTGTGCGGTCAATCACGGCTACGCGCAGAATCTTCTCCAGATTTCGCTGCTGCGCCGGGGAGATCTCGTCGTCGAAGATAACGACATCAGGTTTTACCTCTTCAACGCGCGCGATGAGCTCTTCAAGTTTTCCCGTCGTCACTAATGTTGCAGCCACAAACTTCCGACATGGAAGAAGAAGCGATTCGGCGGTATCAACTCCGTAGGTATCGGCAAGAAGAGAAAGCTCCTCTAAATGGTCTGCAGCAAGTTCGCGAGCGATTAGATCGTTGCGAAATACGGTGACCAAAAGAGCGCGTTGACGGGTTTCAGAAAGGTGAGCTTCAGACATGCTATAGGTTACTCTGCAGTAAAAGAAATTTCGAGTCCATCGTAGGCTAATCGCACATTTGGGGGAAGATACGCGTTACCTTTTTCATGATCCATCTCGTGCGCGATGTGTGTCAACCAGGTTTGTGCTGCACCGCTGCGCTGCGCGAAGGCAAGCGCTTCATCTACACTAAAGTGCAAGTCAGAGTGAGTGAATCGCAGCGCACTCAGAATAAGAATTTTCACCCCTTTCAAATCGTCAAAGATGGTTTCAGGATAGTTCTTTATATCCGACATGTAGGCCAACTCTCCGAATCGAAATCCATTGACCTCCATACCTGCCTGATCAAACGTTGTGTAGCCAATGGTTAGTCCTTCAAAGGAGATAGTTCCTCGGTCCGCAGGTAGTTGAGTTAAATCAAACTGCGTGACGAGGCCTTTCGTACGCTTATCACCAGTAAAGATGTACCCATATCGCAAAGCTAAGTCGTCGTAAGTAGCGGCAGAAAGAAGGCAGGGCAATGGTTTGCGCTGCCGCGCATTGAAGATACGAAGTTCATCAATACCAGCAGTGTGGTCATGATGTGTATGCGTTAAGATCACCGCATCCAAACTGTCCAGGTCAGAGCGTAGAGCCTGCAGTCGAAAATCAGGTCCGCAATCGATCAGGATTTTTTTGTTGTCCCCATGCGTAAGTAACGCAGACGGTCTTAACCGATTATTGTGCGGATTGTCCGAACGACATACTGCGCAATGGCACCCGATAAGCGGCACGCCCATCGAGCCTCCAGTGCCCAGAAAGGTTAAGCTAGCGCGACTTGTCATAGAGTATCAAATAACCTCTTTGTGTCTTCGTAGATGCCTGTATGTTCGAAATAAGCCCATGGCTGAACATTATCTTGCTGGCGAAGTTCCACCCGAAATAAATCCACATCAGGAACAAAAGCTATCTCCTGAAAGGTCTTTAAAGCAGTGGATAGGTTATTCTTAACCCAGACTGTCAACACCGCAGCACGCTTTTGACTAAATGATACTAACACACTTTCTTGAGGATCAAGCAGACTGCGATCGCCCGCTACAAGTCGAACAAATTCTTTGTAACGATCTGTAGAAACATCCTGTTTTTTCCACTGCGAACTTGCAGAATCAAAGTAGGTGTATTCCATATGGTCATAGGTGTATTGACTCATCTTACCTGTAGTTGGATCACGTTCTTGATAAGAGAGCTGGGGAAGGAGATCAGGTTGAAGCAGGACCTGTTCGATCGTATATTGCCCCGTAGGCCCATAATAGCGCACAAGCAGGAAAACAATGAGAAATGCACATGCGATTGCCGACAGAATCACCGTCAACATCCCTCTGATCTGAGGCCCAGGCGCATGCGGCGAATGATTAGGAGTCATGGGATTCCCTGAAAACTTCTGTACGGGGTAAACAAATCGTGCGCGTGCCCGTGCGCGTGCCCGAGCCCGGATACGATTCTATAAAGCCACAGGTAAGGGCTTCTGTCATTTTAGTCCTTACGGCTGTATTTGCTCGATGGTGACGGGTGCAGCGCGGTGGCGTTCCATGGATTGAGTCCAGAGGCTGATGAGCACGCAGGAGACGAGGAAAACGACAACCAGGTAGGCCGTGAAGCGTTTTAATACGTCAGCTGTGGCAGTACCAAACATGGAGTCACCTGAATCGCCGCCAAATGAAGCGCCGAGACCGGTGCTTTTGCTTTCTTGTACGAGAATAGTTCCACATAGAATAAAACATACTAATAGAAACAAACAGATATAAAGATAGTAAAGGAAGGTCATTCTTCTAGTTCCTTGATTTCTTCTTTTTGAATTTCTTGTTGGATTTCCTCTTCCAGAGGTTCTTCTTCTAGAACTTGTTCAATTTCAGATTCTTCTTTCTGCGCTTCCTCTTTTGGAGGCTCTTCTTTTTGAACTTGTTCTGTTTCGGGTTCTTCTTTTTGCGTTTCTTCGACCATAGGTTGATAGTTAACTATTTGGCTGAAGGAATCGGTTTTAAGTGAAGCGGCGCCGACTAGCAGTCCATCGATATCGGGTCGTTCCATCAGTTGGGGTGCATTGGCTGGTTTAACCGATCCGCCGTAGATGAGGGTAATCTGTTCAGAGGCTTCTTGTGACCAGTGCTGTCCGATGATTTCGCGTAGGGTACGGTGAGCTTCTTCGGCCTGCTCTGGCGTGGCGGTTTCGCCAGTGCCGATGGCCCAGATAGGTTCATAGGCGATGATCATTTTGGCTAGCTGTTCGGGGGATACTCCCTCCAGACAGTTTTTGAGCTGGCTTTCGAGAACATCGCTTGTCTGGTTTGCTTCTCGTTGTGCAAGGGTTTCACCTACGCATAAGATGGGTTGTAAGTTGCTCTCCAGGGCTCTTAACACCTTCTTGTTGATGAACTGGTCATCTTCATGGAAGATCGTGCGTCGTTCGGAGTGACCTAGCAGGACGAACTTAGCTCCGACGGAGACAAGCATGGCACCGGCAATTTCGCCTGTGTAGGCACCTTCAGTGGCATCGTTCATATTTTGTGCGCCGATGACAATATTTGTGCCTTCCGTTTCTTGTACGGACGATTCGATAGCAGTAAAAGGCACGGCTAAATAGATGCTATGGCTTGCTTGACTAACCAATGGCATCAGCTCACGCAAATAGGCTGTGGCTTGCTGATTGGTTTTGTACATCTTCCAGTTACCAGCTATGACCTTCTGGCGTACCATAGTTCACCTCTAAAAACACCGAAAAAAAAGGATAACAGGAACGAGGAGAAAGTTCAAGGGAGTTTGCTTTCGCAAAGACGGTTTAGAAGACATAAAACTAGAAAAATAAAAAATAACAGGATGAGCAAGATCGCCTTCGGCGGCAGGATATATTTTGCGTTCAGTGGCTTTTTAAACGCAAAAAATTATCCTGCCGCCGAAGGCGATCTTGCTCATCCTGTTATTTTTTATTTTTCTAGTTTTATGTCTTCTAAACCGTCTTTGCGGTTACACTCTTGCTTTAAACTTCGGGTCGCGTATTCTTATGTTATCATCAGTACGGAGGCAAAGAGTGACCCCCAACTTTACTGAAGCAGTGGCTGCGGCTCTGCAGAAAGCGCTCGACGAGGCCAAGCGGCGTAAAAATATCGACGTGTCGGAGAATCACCTATTATGGGCTTTCCTTTCGGACGTCGATGGTTATTTTTATTCCGTTCTGGATAACCTCGGCACCCAACCTGCGCAGCTGACTCATGCGGTCGGAGATGTGCTGGACCGCGCGCCTACCTTTATCGGTGAAGCACAGAACATCACTGGCTCGCGCTCATTGCAGGAGCGAATACAACAGGCTAGCGCCCTGGCCAAAGAGTGGAAAGACACCTACATCAGCAGTGACCACTTCCTCTTAGCCTGTTGGGAAGGCGCTGGCGAACCATTCAAACAGTGGCGAGAGCATCAAAAAGTTACCTATAAAGATGTAGAAAACCAGATCAAACAGATTCGTGGAGATAGACATATGGATTCCCCAACGGCTGAATCAGGACTTCAAAGTCTGGAAAAATATTGCAAAAATCTCACCAAACTAGCGCGCGAAGGAAAGTTAGATCCAGTGATCGGTCGACAAGAGGAGATTCAGCGTACGATTCAGGTGCTAAGTCGGCGGACGAAGAATAATCCTATGTTGATCGGCGAGCCAGGTGTCGGCAAGACAGCCATTGCAGAAGGTCTTGCACAGCGCATCGTGCAGGAGGATGTGCCGGATTCGCTGAAGGATAAGGAATTGATGGTGCTGGATATGGGCACGTTGGTGGCGGGGACAAAGTTTCGTGGAGAGTTTGAGGAGCGTCTAAAAGGAATTCTACATGAAATTGAGAACAGCGAAGGGAAAATCATTCTGTTTGTGGATGAAGTGCATACGCTGATTGGAGCGGGTTCTGCGGAAGGATCGATGGATGCAGCCAACCTTCTTAAACCAGCGCTAGCACGTGGTACGCTGCATTGCATCGGCGCGACGACGCTAAATGAATACCAGAAATATATCGAGAAAGATTCAGCATTAGAGCGCCGCTTCCAGCCCGTGATGGTACGTGAGCCCTCTTTGCCGGAAGCAATTGCTATTCTGCGCGGTCTAAAAGAGCGCTATGAGATCTTCCACGGTGTACGCATCACTGAAGACGCGTTACATGCAGCTGTCTTCCTTTCGAATCGGTACATTCCAGACCGTTTTCTACCAGATAAAGCCATCGACTTGATCGACGAGGCAGCGAGTTTCATTCGCATGCAGCTAGGAAGCCGCCCGCTACCGATCGATAATAAGGAACGCGAGCTAGCTAACTTGATCGTTGAACAGGAAGCGCTTCGAAGAGAAGATTCTGCATCATCAAAGGCGCGATCAGCCGAGATTGGCCAAGAAATTGCCAATTTAAAAGAGCAGCTGAACACGCTCAAACAACAATGGGATCAAGAAAAGCAGCTCATTGAAACGGTGAAGCAAAAGAAGAACAAACTGGAACATCTGCGCTTTCAAGAAGAAGAAGCAGAACGAAAGGCTGAGTATGATCGCGTGGCAGAGTTGCGCTACAAAGCGATTCCCGAAGTGCAAAACGAATTGAGCGATGCGGAGAAACGACTGAACGAAAAGCCAAATCGCCTTCTGCAAGAGGAGGTAGATGAGAATCTCGTAGCGCAAATCGTCGCAAAATGGACAGGGATTCCCGTTCAAAAGATGCTGGAAGGCGAGGCAGAGAAACTGCTGCATCTGGAAGATGACCTCCGCAAACGCGTAGTGGGGCAAGATCTCGCCGTCACAGCCGTTTCAGAGGCCATACGACGTTCCCGATCAGGCTTGAGCGATCCAAACAGACCTGTAGGCGTATTTCTATTCTTAGGACCTACTGGGGTCGGAAAAACAGAATTAGTCAAAGCCCTAGCAGAACAGCTCTTTGACCAGGAAGACGCAATCATCCGTTTAGATATGTCTGAATATATGGAGAAACATAGCGTCGCTAAGCTGATCGGCGCTCCTCCAGGATATGTAGGATATGAAGAAGGTGGTCAATTGACAGAAGCATTACGTCGCAGACAATACGCTGTAGTGCTACTAGATGAGGTAGAAAAAGCCCATCCAGAAGTGTTTAATATGCTTCTCCAAATCTTCGATGAAGGGCGCATCACAGACAGCAAAGGCCGCAGAGTCAATTGTCGCAACGCTCTCTTCATCATGACCTCAAATTTAGGTTCTGACAAGCTATTGCAGGAGCTTGAACACTCTCGTTCTAGCTTTACAAAAGAGTCGATTCTAGCGCTTTTAGATCCCGTGATCAAAACGCATTTCCGACCTGAGTTCCTTAATCGACTCGATGAAATATTGCCATTCTTGCCACTGCGTCGAGAAGATATGAAGCATATTGTCGACATTCAGCTCCACCGGTTGCAGGCAAGAATCAAGGAACGCCACGTTCATCTTACCTGGGACGAAGAAGCGCTTCAACTACTCGCAGAGCAAGGCTACGACCACATCTTTGGTGCAAGACCGCTCAAGCGATTGATTCAGCAGCGTGTCGTCAACAAACTCGCTAGAGCTATCTTGGATGGCTCAATCCGACCCAATGATCACGTTAAACTGATACGAGAAGGAGAAGATATCGGATTCGAAACACGTACTGTTGAAAAGATATTGGCCTAGGTGCTTAGAGATAAAGAAAGATAAAAACAGGATAAGCAGGCATACGCATCAGGCTAAGATAAGTTTTTGTGATTATGCAATTGATAACAAGCTCATTACGACAGGAAGACCCTCGTAGAGGGTCTCTGAATGTAGCCCACCGTGAACCTGCGAGCGGAGCGAAGACAGGTGTAACGGTGGGAATATGGGCAAAATAGAGTTCGCACTCTCGAACGAGAGTGCCTCAGCCCATTGATTACAAATAGCTTGAGGCACACCCCTTCGGGGGTGCGAAATTTAAACCTGCATTTACCCACCGTTACACCTGTCTTCGCTTTGCTCGCAGGTTCACGGTGGGCTACATTCAGAAACCCTCTACGAGGGTTTTCCTTTCGCAGCAAGCTTGCTATCAAATATATGCGCATCAAAAACTTATCTTAGCCTGATGCGTATGGGATAAGCAGGGTCGCAAGCAGCAAGATAAAGAGAATTATACCCTACTGATCTTATTTTCCTTTTTTCTGGGTATTGAAATTATCTCTTACAGTGATTATACGTAATTAATTCATTCGCTTTGGAGGCTGTTATGATATCTACACCATTGGACACGGACATGGTTTCGGAGACAGAGACAGGACAACGGACTAGTACCATGGCGCAGGCTCTCGTCCGCTTTTTTGCTGTGCAACATGTAGAAATGTTTGACCAGTCGATTCAGCCTTTATTAGGGGGTATTCTAGGGATTTTTGGGCATGCCAACGTGGCTGGGTTGGGAGAAGCGCTTTATAGTCAGCGTCGTGTGATGCCGTTCATCCAAGCCCAGAGCGAACAGTCTATGGGATATACGGCTCTGGCGTTTGCTAAGGCTACTTGTGGGCGACGACTCATGGGCGTGACGTCCTCTATGGGTGCAGGTGCAACGAATCTTGTCACGGCTGCAGCTGTGGCTCATGTGAACCACTTGCCAGTTTTATTTCTGCCGGGCGATACGTTTTCAGGACGACGAGCTAACCCCATGTGGCAACAGTTGGAAGGCGAGTCTTCCTTCCACAGCAGCTCCAATGAGTGTTTGCGACCTGTCAGTCGCTACTATGCACGCATAGACCGCCCAGAGCAACTTCTGGAGGTACTGCCAAAGGCTGTGCAGACTCTCTTAGATCCTGCAAGACGTGGCCCTGTGACACTCTGCTTACCTCATGATGTGCAATGCGAAGGATTTGTGTTTCCGGACGAGTTTTTTGCTCCTGTGATACACCATCTTTTTAGAGCAGAGCCAGACCGCGACCAATTGGCGAGAGCGGCCGAGGTCTTGAAAAAAGCTAAGCGACCCTTGATCATTGCCGGAGGTGGAGTGCATCAGAGCGGCGCCGGCAAGGTATTGGAAGCATTCGCACAGAAACATGCGATTCCGGTCGCTGAAACACAATCAGGCAAGGGATGCCTCAGCTATCAGGACGCACTAGCATTAGGCGGCATCGGAGTTACGGGTACCGCAGCAGCAAACAATATCGCGCGCAATGCGGATGTGATTCTCTGTGTGGGAACGCGTCTCACCGATCTTACCACTGCTTCCGGGGGCCTATTTTGCTCTCCAGATCATCTGTTCATAGGGTTAAACAGCGCATCATCTGATGCACAAAAATTAAAAGCCCTACCTCTTGTGGCTGATGCTAAGCGCGGTTTAGAAGCGCTTTCGTTTGCACTTGATTTTTATAAATCGCCTCCTAGCTACCGAGAGCGTGTGGAAAATGAGATTCGCTCCTGGTGGGGCTATGTGAAGCAGATCACTTCTCACCCTGAAGAACCCCCGACGGACGCTCAGGTTATTGCAGCAGTGAATCGCACAGTCGGTGAGAATGCAGTTGTAGTGGCCTCATCAGGTGGCGTCGCCGCAGAATTACATAAATTATGGAAAACCTCCAAATCAGGAAGTTATCAAGTCAACAGCTATGCATGCGCAGGGTCTGAAATCGCCGCAGGCATAGGTGTCAAGCTGGCATATCCTGATAGAGAAGTGTTTGTGTTACTAGGCGACGGAAGCTACCTCATGAACCACTCAGAACTACTTACCTCTTTACAACTAGGTCTGAAACTTAATATCGTGTTGTTCAACAATCATGGTCATGGAAGCATGAGCCGCCTGCAGCAGAATCTAGGAATGCCCGATTTCGGCACGCTTCGTCCAGAATCGCAAATAGACTTCGCAGCCAATGCAGCCAGTTATGGCTGCCAAGCCGTTCAGGTAGGCACCTTAGTAGGGTTGTCCGACGTACTCGCTGGAACAAAACAAATTAAAGACAGCTGCGTCACCGTGGTTGAAACCGACCCTGTCCTAAGCACCCCCAGCAACGTACCCTGGAATGTACCCGTCCCTTCAGAATCATTGCTAGAAGGGGTACGCCAGGCGCGAGTCGATTATGAGAGAAGGTTTCCTAAGTGATGAATGATGAGTGATGAATTCTTTGGACAGAGAGCATGTTGAAAACAGTGTTCAGTTAACTCATCACTCATTACTAACAAATAAACAACAAACAAGGGATAAAGCTATGGTCACCATTTGTCTATGCGGTGCGGGGCGTATAGGAAGCCTGCATGCGGAGCATGTTGCTACAAATCCTCGGACAGATTTAGTCGCAATTGTTGACCCAGATCGTAAAGCAGGCGAGACGTTAGCTGCTCGCTGGGGAGCTCGTTGGTTTGCCTCTTTCGAAGAAGCGCTCAAACAAACCCGTTTCGATGCGGTATTGATTGCTAGCAGTACCAAGTCCCATGCGGATCTGATCGACCTCGCCGCCGCTCACGGCAAGGGTATTTTCTGCGAAAAACCAATCGATTTAAATCTACCCAGAGCCGAAGAATGCCTTGTGGCTTGTGCCGAAGCAAAGGTTCCACTTCTAATGGGTTTTAATCGACGTTTTGATCCTTCCTTCATGAACCTTAAGCAGCTGATACAAGAAGGACGAATCGGTCAGATTGAGCAGATCATACTCATCAGCCGCGAACCCTGTTTACCTTCATGGGACTATCTACAGAGGGCGGGTAGCCTATTTTACGATTTAAGCATCCATGACTTTGACTTAGCTCGCTGGCTGCTCAGTGAAGAACCGCAAGAGGTCTACGCAACCGCCAGTTGTCTAATCGAACCCAAGTTGGCTGAACTCAATGACTACGATTCTGCCATGATCACTATGCGTACACCTACAGGAAAACTCTGCTCGATCAATAACAGCAGAAGGACCTCATATGGCTTTGATCAACGCGCGGAAGTGATCGGCTCCAAAGGCGTACTGCAGGTAGATCAGATTCACACACCTCCTAGTTCACCTAACGAACCTTTTTTCATCAATCGTTACAAAAAATCCTATTTGAACGAGCTCGAACATTTTGTGGATGTGATAGAAAAAGGCGTACAGCCTATTGTGAGTGGGCTAGATGCGAGGCAAGCACTCGTTCTTGCCGAAGCTGCGAAACAGTCGGCAGAAACCAATCATGTCGTCGATGTGAGTCATCTCATTCCGGTTCCCTAGACGGCGTATTCGTCTCACCCAATAGCATGGGATTCTCGTGCAGACGTGCTGGTAGGTAGATAACTTTCTGTTTCCAAAATTCGGTCGTCGTGACGGATCGCCACACTTTCTCCCCTCCCTCCAAAACCCATTTGCCACGCCAAGCACCCACGGTATAGTGCAAGAACGACAGAACGGGACTGTGGTATTCTTCTGGAAGCATGCGAAGCATTTCGAACATCTTCAGAAACGGACCTGGCGGGGTACTTTCTAACATTGGGATACGAAACAGGTCAGGTACTCGCTGTGCGCCCAGTTGCGCTTCCAACATATCTTGAATCCACTTCGCACAGTTATCTGATTCAATCTGATAAGTAAGCAAGCCGAGACGCGATTTGATCATGTCGTCTTTGATGCTATCCATGAAACTCTGACCTTCTGTCGGCGTGATGGGAATCACGTAGCGTGCTGTCTGACGATGCGTGTAGAAAAGGTTTTCATCAGGATAGCCAATAGCTGCATGCAGTGTAGCAGTGAACATGGAAAGCGATTGAAATAAGCTTCCTGCATAACTGGTGGCAAACTTACCAAACGCATAAACAGCATAATAGTCGTTCTGCATGGGGATGATAACCTGCAGAAAAGCATGACTCTGATCAGGATCAAGATTGATTTTCGTACGTGTAGCATTCACCTCAGCCGTCCACTGCACGCCGTCGAGATGCTTCCCATAACGCTTCTTCGCTTCATCAAGCGTAAGCCGCTCCATAATAGGCAGCTCGCGCCACCAGGCTGGTTTGTTTAAATCAATCTGATGATACTGCTGCGCAACCGCATCCCAATAAGCCAGCCAATGACAATTCCAATTGATAACTCCGTCGGAAACAAACTCCAAATTGCCAATCTGAGATAGCTTATTTCCAAAGGTCTCAAAAACCTCTTTGACAGTGATGGTATAATTACCACGCAAAGAAATCTGTTTTTGCTCATCAAGAATGCTCACCTCAACACCTTCAAAAGGAAGAACAACAACCTTCTCAAAACCTTGTTTGGATTGAGTAATCTTAATTTTTAACAAGGCGCCGCCAAATCGACCAATACGCTGACTGAGATAACTCCGAATGACCTTTTCTTGCAGAGCCGGAAACTCAACGAAAGGAGCCACCTCCATCAAATCGCGCAAAGTCCATAAAAAGAAACTATCGAGAAGTTGATTATCCTCTAGCAGAATTTTTACGAACTCCGGATAGCGTGTCACATCCCAAAGACTACGTTCCTGCTGCGAGATAATCAGGCTTCCTGCAAACGCTGTGTAAGAATCCATCCATTTACGAGCTTTATCCTGAACCGTGACAAAGAGTATAGGATCGACATGAAGCCGGCTCCACCCCCCGTTTTCGCGCTCTAAACGATATTTAAGAGCAACTAACCGACGGGCTAATAAATCATGCAAAATAGAGGTAGAGGCGGACTGACCCTTTGCTAATTGTTCCAACATCAACATGCCGACTTCAATGATCTGGGAGTAGTCCACCTGCTGTGGAGCGACTATCGTCGCATTCGCTCCAAACTGCACCGGAACGCTTTCCAGTTCGTCCAAAAGACGCACAAAAGCCTGCACAATCTGCAAAGCACGCCGATCGCCCAAACCAATCAAGCGCTCCAGACGACCTGTCATCGACTGCCCCGAATGCGCCGCCTTCCAGGCAAGAATCAGCGACTGCGCCTTTTCACGTATATCCACCATACCCTCAAGCTTTTGCCACCTTCAAAAATTAAACGCAAAAGCCATTGAAGAACGGCGTTGTTGCATAATTTGTTCTCTCGGGGGAAAAAAACCAAAAGCGCAAAGCGACTTTAAGATCAAAGCTCATAGAAATTCCAGAACCTCCGTTGGACTATACAGCAAAGGATATTAAGCGCATTAGGGCTAAAGGACTACTCTCAAGCTATTTTTGCCAAAATTTTAAATGTGAGTCCTAAAACAATACAGCTGCGATGTGCGACTCAGCCCTTTTCATGGATTTTCAAGAATAGCCTTTCGCCAAATAGGCTCAGCCCAATTACGAAAGATTTTTAACATTTCCGACAGATTAAGAAGCCACTACTCCCTTCTATGATATCTCTATAAGTCATCGAGCAAGATACCCAGTCTTTTTCAGAACGCCTAATGCCAATGGTTTCAAATGGTTGATTCTCTAGTTCTGTGTCTCCAAACCGAATTTTAAATGACCAACTTTGACCGTCATTATTTCGAATAATTACGCCGTAAGAATGTTCCCAATCCCCATCGCATTGCCAAGCAAACCATTCCGTTAACCAAAAGAGGTCGCCTGTTTGATTTGCGAGGCGCTGCAATTCAGCTGAATCAAGCTCTCTCGATTTTCCTTCTGCAATCCAATTACGGAAAATTTGTACTATTTCCGGTAAGTTGTGTGGCCCCCCAGCTCCCTTAAAAACCCCTTCCTCGATGAAGCATGAAATCCAGTCATGTTCGGATAATCTTGACTATTTGTGCGCTTTGCCAAGGTTCAAGCTGAGTACCTTTTGGACCACGCTTATGAATTTTCAGCCGATACCTGATTTAGAATGCCTTCCTATCCATTTGTAAACAGCTTGACGGCTCACACCCAATTGTTTGGAGATGTCTGTTGGATTTTTTCCAGTTAAAAACAGATCCACAGCATTCTCTCGAAGCTGCTTCTGAAGCACTGGAGGCAATAAACGTGCATCTGAACATTTCATAGGCCCTGAGCATATATAAATGCGGTACATGTAAACTAATTTATGCTCCTAGTAATATCTCCTGAGGAATTCTAACGAGGAATCGCACATCGCAGCTCCGGTGCGCCACGAGGCGCACATTATCTAGTCGATGAAAGTTCGACTAAAACAAGGGCTACCCAGCCCATTTTATACCGAGTCTTGAAACCAGGAGGTAACAATACGGTTTAAGCGTAGACAGGAAAAGTGTAGGCCGTAAGGTGAAAACCGAGCGATTGAGCCCCGAAATCAAAGTAAAAATTGAGAGAAAGCCGATAATGTCAAAGGATTAGAAGGCCACATCATCTAAATCGTTAATGGGAAGAAATAGATGACTCTCCGGGGTCGAAGAGCACGGCATGTACTGAAAGATAATGTGTGAACGTGGGATACCCTAACGGCTCTTCTGTAAAATCGGAATAAAAAAAAAATAAATCCGAAGAAGTATTGGTGGACAAGCTGAAAAAGCAAGGAGACTGAGATGGCTTTAAGTTAGGGAGTCAGATGGATCATAGTACCGATGAAGCGGATGTAATGTCCTTGGAGGGAAGGATCCTTGGTATCAGTCGTCCTACATAGATGAAACACCGTAAGAACACCTAGAGGTTCACTAACACGGCGAAAACAAAACACAGTAGGATAACCTAAACTAGGACCTTCGACAAAATTGCAGATGCATAGTAAATATTGTAGAGGATCTAGCATGGAGAATGGGTGATATCGTGAGCCCGTTGCCTTAATTGGGCACGGCGGGTTCTAATGGGGGGAGGCGAGTGATCGACCTTCCCTACCCTCTGCCCCTTTGCATTCAATCCTCGTATTTAGTCAAGAAGCAACCAGGGATTTCTTGATCAGATCCATCAAGGTATTCAATTAAATATAATTCTGAGCAAATCTGAACATTAAACCTGTCTGCTAGTTGTTGTGTGCCAATTTTTCTGATTGAGCATATCCATCCATTTTCCCCCGGCCTATACTTAATTGGAGCTGTGGGCACAACAGTCACACCATCTCCCCAAGTGAAATTAGAGTTTAATGGTAAATCGGAAGCCATGGTGTTCCATCCTCATTTAAAATCCCTGGTCTATGCCCATGAGGCCTAAGAGCACGTATGTCATTGTGCCTAGGCATACTATGAGGGCCATCTTTTCGAATTCCCGTTGCGTTAAACTCAAAGTCCTTTACCTGAATGAATCGACCGTTAGGAGATCCCTGCACTTGCTCCCCCACACGCACGGGAATAGCATTTCCTTGGGGATCTACAATAATGACTTCCTCCGATAAAACTCCCTCAAAAGGATTTCTGTTATTGGGTTGGCTATTCGGTTGTTGTATTTTTTTAGCTGGCGAATTGGTTTGCGGCCTGCTATAAGGTATTTCTTTTTTCGCGTTTTGATATAGTATCCGCCCATAATAAACCGCTCGAACATAAGAGATTGCTCTTGATATATAAATGGTCGCGCCTCTGGTTACAACTGCAATCACCAACCCAACAGCAATCTCAACAACATTTTTTTTGGCTTTTTCCACAACTAGGTCAACAGCTTCAGCCGACGGAGTCGACACAGAAATCGTGATTCCGCAGTAAGTTAAATTGTGATGATCCAGATAGGGATTAGCACCGGATTGATCGAATCTTGGAAAAATATGATTTACATAACAACCTGGAACGCTAGAGTTTGCTGCAGTTTTCGTCATGTTCAAGCCTGGTCGTGAATTGAGGCGTGTATCTTCGCGGACTCCACAATCCCACTTTCGCGATCCTGCACCTGAATTGGACTGCCTTTGTCGTCCTGAGCCCGACGAAGATGGTGCACTTTGCACCTCTCTGCGGCCAGCGGATGCGGTCCCACACGAAGCTGATACTGGCTCCGTAAATAGCCCGTAGAGGTCAAAGTGCGTTAAGGGATTGTTGTGGACATAGGCATAGAGGTTAGGTCCATCTGTAAAGCCTAGTGGATCTGGTGTGGTCCAACGACCTGTCACAGGATCATAATAGCGCCTGCCAAAATAAACCCATCCGGTTTCAGGATCATGCCGCTTGCTGGAGAAATACCAGGGATTCGGAATAAATGTACCCTCACGCTGCGCTTCACCAAAGGCGGTGTAGGTGTAGTTTTCAACCTTATTCCCCGTCAGATCTACAAACGCGGAAAGATGTCCCGCATGATCGTGATAGGGAATATAGGTCTCACCTTCCAGCTCTAGCGCTACTGCAGCACCGATTTCTGCTCCTTTGCCACTACCGAGAATCCGCAACTGGGTGATGCTATTTTGCTCATCGACCATTCCGATTTCATTCTGATCGATGTAGAGATAGCGCTCAATACCATTTGGAGTAGTTTTTGTAATACGTCGATTGAAAGCATCGTACTGATATTCGTAACGTTCTCCGTTGTGTGTTACGGAAGTCAGTCTTCCAAGCGCATCGTAGGCGTATTGTGCTTGGGAATCCGCAATGAGATGGCCGCGCTTGTCGTAAGTATAAGTAGCTTCTCCTGAATCTAGTAATTGATTCAGAGAGTTGATGGTGTGCTCTTTGCCATCGCGTACTCGACGATTATTTAACGAATCATACACGTATTCGTGCTGTGCAAAATTGGTTATGGATTCATTTTGTAACTGATTTAAATCATCGTAGGCATACTTGTGGAGCTGGTTCTGACGTGTTTTCTGCAGAAGGTTGCCCACGGAATCATAAGAACTAATCTCTTCGTTAAAAGACGCTGAGCGAATCGCTTTAGCTTGATTGAGACGATCCCATTCGTACGAAATGCGACCGCGGGGTGTTTCTTCTTCTAGAAGATTGCCTGATGAGTCATAGCGTGTGTAACGATGCTCATAGGATTGCTCTGAAAGGCGTTTAACAGCCCTCAGATACGCTGTATCGTATTCATAGGTTATTCCTGTGCGATCGGGAAGATCGACGTGCAGAAGCCTTCCTAATGCATCGTAGCGATAGTTGAACGAAAGGCCGTTTGCTAGCGTCTCACTTACTATTTGGTTGTGTTGGTCGTATTTGCGCTCAGTGCTGGTCTGATGAAGGTTGTCTTTCGCTTCGATGAGATTGTTATTGTGATCATAGCTGTAGGTATAGCTAAAGCTATTGTCCGAAGCAGAATAGGTCTTTAAACGGCCCAAGGAATCATACGCATAGCGCAACTCTGTGCCCTCGGCAAGGGTAGTTACTTCCTTTTGGCCGCGCTTATTGAATATGTGGGTGGTGCATTTTTGCTCCGGGGTGCCGACAGCTTCGGTGAGTCTCACCATACGGCCCATCAGGTCATATTCCCAAGTGGTCACAACCTGATGGCTTGGCAGTCCTGGCGCAAGGACTGTGTCTTCTTGACGAATCTGCTGCCCAGCTACATCATAAAAACGCTCGCTGCATGCGCAAATCTGCCCCAGAGCATTCTTGCGTTCGATTATCATCACGCGGCCTAACGAATCGTGACTCGTAATCGTCTGACGACCGAGAGGATCGGTTTCAGTCACGCGTAAGGTTGGAAAGTCGTCGTACTCGGTGACTGTGACTTGTCCCAATGCATCTGTAACGTGAACGGGGCGATGCAGACTGTCGCACTGGATTTGAGTAACTTGATTCCCTTCCTGAATATAGCTACGATTGCCATAGCGGTCATATCCATAGCTGTGGATGGTGATGGGAGTCGAGGTTTTAGTGATTTCGGAATATTCTTCAAGACGTTCTTCGATGACGCGGTTTAGCTCATCGTATTTCCAGGTTGTGGCACGAGCGGTTGTTTTGTCTACCCACTCCTTCAACTGGCTCTTGCGGCCTAGAGCGTCATATGAAATGGTCGTGCGCTGATCTCCCTTGCGAGTTTCAGTCAGGCGTCCTGCACCGTCATAAGTGTAATGGGTGGTCACACCGTTGGCGTCTGTTTCAGAAAGGAGTTGGTCTCCACGATAGTCTGCGATGGTATCGTAGAGAAATGTTCCCTCCGTATCATAGTAGCATTTACGTGCGGGTTGAAAGCATTTATCGTAATAGATAATGGTCTTCACACCATTGACAGCGGTATGCGCAGCGAGAGAACCACTAGGGTTATATTGATAGGTTTCGGACGAGCCATCGGGATAAGTAATTTTAATGGGTTGCCCACGAGCAGTGTAAGTTGTGTATGTGGTATGTCCTAGCACGTCTGTGACGCTAGTTTGATTGCCAGCTACGTCATAACCGAAATGTTCGATACTCTTGTTGTTGGGATTGTCAGCAGGTATGTGTGTGGCAGTAGTCAAGCGGCCTAACTGGTCGTAATCATACTGGGTTATGTTGCCGAAGGGATCAATCGTTTTGGTTTTGCGACTACTTTTATTGTAAGAATGACAGGTCTCGTAGACGTGGTGTGGATGGTATTCCGTTTCTTTAATGAGTCGATTGGCGAAATCGTAGGTATAATCGGTTGTTAGGCCTGTGGCTTCATTTACGGTCTGGATGCGATTTCCATTCGCATCATAGGTGTGAACCGTTCTGCGCTGCGCAGCATCAGTCTCTTCCAAAAGCCTTCCTGCAGCATCATAGAGAAAGTGTAATGTGTAGCTGGGTTGGTCTTCTGCATCAAAGATATGTTGTTGAGAGACATGCCCACGCTCATCATACCCATACATCACCTTGCACAGGAGGTGTTCTTGCTTATCTTTTGTGTCCCAATATTTTTCCCATACAATTTCGGGTTTGCCAAAAGTAGGTGAGAGCGATGTTACAATGGGTTGTGTCTGGGTGATGGTGCGAACTGTTACGTTGGTAAAGTCATCTGATTCCGTGCCTGAGCCATTGTCGACAATATGAAGGACGCAATTTGCGAATTGATCATACTCGAAAAATTCGCGTGCGAAGATTTCAGGAGTGCCTTCAGGGTTTTCCTTATAACCTGAGAGCTTGACTGTGAGGAGGTTAGTGCCTTCTTTGTAGCTATGTTGTACATGCAGTTTGTTGCCATGGTCTTCGTCGTTTACGACATTAAAAATGGGTAAGAAGGTTCGTTTAATGGCATAGCCTTCTGTAGAACTAAGTCCTGTCAGGTTGCCTTCTAGGACTTCTTTCACTACGTTGCCATAGTCATCGTAAGTCAGCTGTCGGGCTTGGATCATGTTGTTCTGGGCATCGTAGAGACCTATTGCGGTCAGGTTGCCTGCAGCTTTGCCTTTTTTCCCCCACCAGTAACGCAATTCGCTGTAGAGGTTGTTTCCTAAATACTTCTGAATCTTTTCTACGCGTTTACATTTTCCAAACACATATTTGGTTAACTCACCTTCAGCTCCGCGCCACTCGGTCGTGTCATCGCCATATCTAAAAGTAGCAAACTCCACAGGAGTTTCATCAGAACCTACAGGTGCTTTCAATCCACAAACTCGCCCAGCATCATGGTCGTAGAAGATATTAAGGAAACGGCCTTCCGGCTGTTTAATGCTCTGGAGTCTACCTGCGTGGGGTCCTTCCTCTGCGCTTTTGTAATAGTGATATTCAGTGGGAATTAAATGTTCGCCGTCCACGGAAGAAAGTCGTTCGAAATACTCTCCTTCACGGCGAGGCAACTTAAAGCGAAACAATCCTTTGCTGAGCTGTGCCTGCTGTTTGTTACTGCCAGTTGCCGTGATGGTATTTCCATCATAGGTGAGCGAGTAATCTACTAATTGAGTGCTTTCAGAGCTATTTGTCAGGACGACTTTGTTTAGCCGACGCGATGCATCATATTCGTATAAGACTTTATTACCATCGGGTCGGATTTCCTTGATGAGTGTCCACCACCAACGATTACTTTCATGCTCTTGCCAGCTATAAATACGTTTTGTGCCGCACCCTAACGTAACAGTCCACTCTCCACCTGTTAACCAAGACCACGTTCCTTCTTCCTTACTCAAGAAGTTATTAGTCTTGCAGCCAGAGGGTAACAAGGTAACATTGTGAAGGTTGTTAAAACCGCTGATTTGCCCTGGAGAGTAATTTGTATAGCCTACTTCAAATGTTCTGGGGTCAATTTCGAAGTGTTCCTTATCCGATACTTTCTGATAGGTGAGTTGTATGCCTTCACGTTCTTCTAACGAACAAGTTGTCCACTGTTTACCTGTGCTTCGCAGGTCTCTCGCAATGGACCAGGTGAACCCATGGCCTAATGTGGACAAAGTTTGTGTGGATCCGCTGTCATAGGTACGTGAAAGAGAGATAGACGAGGGACCTTCAACAACAAGATCTGTTCTTTGTTGGACAAATTCTCCTGTCACTACATTCACACAGCCATGCACAAGGGCGATGGGTTCAGCTTCAGGAGCGAGCCGAGCGGTGCTACCATATAAAGCCGTCGCTAGCAGGAGAGAAAACAGGATTTGATAAGTCAGTTTTTTAATCACTTACCCCAGTATGGGTTAGTTTTATAGACCAGTTAACAAATTATCGCAACGACAAAATAAACATCTTTTTTTGATATCATTGCGCTTCTGCAGCTATTAAGGTCTTCTAGACGTCTCTAGAGAACCATTTTTAAAAAAATTTAAAGAAGGACGAAAAGGACTATTGATGGGCGTTGTTGCATAATTCATTTTCCCAAATAAAATGAATTATGCAACAACGCCGAGTTGGAAATATTTCCGGTAAGTTAAAAAGGCCACCACTCCCTTCGTATGATATCTCTATAAGTCATCGAACAAGCTACCCAGTCTGTTGTGTTTAGGGGCCTGCCGTTTTTTGTTCATAATATCCTCCAGGTCATATGGCAGAGAAACTATGAACGTTCGGCAAGTTAACTTAAATTATTCTTTTAATGTCCGATACCCTGTCTTGCAGTCCTTGCATCTCGCATGAAAAATAAACTTCGGGTATTCTGGTCGAAAATTTCAACCGTCACCTAACCGAAGCGTACAATCATGAACGAAAGTGCAGAGAACGAAAGTGCAGAGAACGAACTCCCAAAGGCCTTTGAAGCGAGCGAAGTAGAGAGCAAATGGTACAGCCATTGGGAAGCACAAGGATACTTCAAAGCTGACTCCTCTAGCACCAAACCTGCCTACTGCATCGTGATGCCTCCACCTAACGTTACAGGCCTTTTACACATGGGTCATGCACTCGTAAGCACGTTACAGGATGTTCTCATTCGCTGGCGCCGCATGAGCGGCGACGAAGTACTATGGGTGCCCGGAACAGACCATGCCGGAATCGCCACACAAACAGTTGTAGAGCGCAGCCTTTACGCAAAAGAAGGCAAGCGCCGTAACGACTACACCCGCGAAGAATTCCTAAAACACGTATGGGACTGGAAAGAGAAGAGCCAACATCAGATCCTCAACCAGATCAAACGGGTCGGCTGCTCATGCGATTGGAGCCGACTGCGCTTCACAATGGATGACGGATCCAACCGCGCTGTACGCACCATGTTCAAACGTTTGTTTGACCAAGGACTCATCTACCAAGGCGACTATCTGGTCAACTGGGACCCCGTAACACAAACTGCTCTTGCCGACGACGAAGTAGAAGATGAAGAGCGCGAATGGTCGATGTGGCACATCCGCTACCCTGGCGTAGATGGATCTGAAGACGCGATTATTGCAACGACCCGCCCAGAAGTCATGCTTGGTGATACAGCTGTAGCGGTTTCTCCAAAAGACTCTCGCTTCCAACATCTCGTAGGCAAAAAAGTTCGCATCCCCTTGGTGAACCGCGAAATCCCCATCATCGCAGACGATCATGTCGACCCTCAATTCGGCACAGGAATGGTAAAGATTACCCCAGCACATGACCCAAACGACTACCAAATGGGCATAAGGCACAACTTACCATTCATCAACGTTATGACACCAGACGGGAAGATCAACGAAAACGGCGGCAAGTTCACAGGCCTCACCATGGATGAGGCTCGAGAAGCTATCGTAAAAGCACTTAAGGAAGAAGGCTATCTCGTAAAAACCACCGCTCACGTGCACCGCATCGGCCGCTCCTACCGCTCTAAAGCCATTATTGAACCCTACATCTCCAAGCAATGGTTCATCAAAATGGATGGCTTTGCTAAACACTTACGAGCCGCAGTAGAATCAGGCCGCACTCGTCTCATCCCCGAAGCATGGAACAAAGTCTACTACCACTGGATCGATAACCTACGAGACTGGTGCATCAGCCGACAACTTTGGTGGGGACACCGCATTCCAATCTGGATCAAAGAAAGATGATCCCACTCAACGCATCTGTTTCGATGGAGAAGGCATCCCCCCAGAAGTAGCTCAAGATCCAGAAAGCTGGATCCAAGACCCTGATGTGCTCGACACCTGGTTCTCTTCTGGATTATGGCCCATGAGCACGCTAGGATGGCCTGAAAAAACTCCTGACCTAGATAAATTCTACCCAAACAGCATCCTCGTCACCGGTCACGACATTCTCTTCTTCTGGGTCGCACGCATGCTCTTTATGTGCGAATAACGATACAGGTCATCTACCCTATCCACAGGTGTTCTTGCACGGCTTAATCTACGGAAAATCCTACTGGCGCACTTCGAAAGAAGGGCGTGTTACCTATGTGAACGACCAGGAGCGTCTCGATTTGATCTAGGCAAGCCCACTCCTCCAGACGTCCAGAGCAAATGGGAAAAGATGTCCAAAACCAAGGGCAACGTACTGACCCAATCGAAATCATCGACCAGTATGGAGCAGATGCCATGCGCATGGCCCTGTGCTCCTGCGCCACGCAAGCTAGACAGATAGACCTCGACCGCCGACGCATCGAGGAGTTCAAGAACTTTGCTAATAAAGTCTGGAACGGCGCCCGCTTTGTTTTCATGAATCTCGAAGGTCTGACTGCAGAAGCCTTCAGCGAAGGCCTCGACGAAAACCTTCTCGCTCTTGAAGACCGCTGGATCCTCTCTGTGCTCAACCGAACAGTCAGAGACGTAACAGACAAATTGACAGACTATGCCTTTGATCAAGCCGCAACTGAGGCCTATGACTTTTTCTGGAAGGAATTCTGCGCATTCTATGTCGAAATCACGAAGCCGATTTTGTTTGGAAAACAAGGAACCTCCGAAGAGAGACGCAATAAACAGAAACTACTTGTGATTGTTCTCTGTCAATCAATTCGACTGCTCCACCCTATGGCTCCATTTATCACCGAGGAGCTATTTCAGAAGCTCAAGGAGCGCCTAAAAGGAGTACAGACACTAGATGTAGATCCCTACACCAAAGAAGCCGTACAAGCGCTGCAAAGTGGCTCCTGCATCATCGCTCCTTATCCAAAAGTCCTGCGTGAAGAGGATCTGAATCCTGAGATCGACACCGCGTTCGATCTAGTCGAGCGAGCTGTCTACACAATCCGCAATATTCGCGGAGAGATGAAGCTTCCCCCTTCTGTGATGACAGACCTGCACTTCTATGCATCACCCGAAGATCCCCAACTCGCCGCGATTAAAGAAAACCAGGGCATCATCCGCGCTCTTGTGCGTACTCAGGCATTAGAACTCCATACCGAGCCACCACATCTTCCCTTTGCCTCAATCGGCGCTGTGGATAGCATAAAGATCTTCATTCCAATTCCTGAAGAGCTTTTTCACCGCGAGCAAAACCGATTAATCAAAGAGCAGGAACGCCTCACGACGAGTGTGGATAAGGCCCGCGCCCAATTGAGCAACCAAGAGTTCATAGCTAAAGCCCCGCAACATCTAGTCGAGAAACACCACCAAGCTTTAGTCCAAACCGAAGAGGAACTCGCCTCAGTGAAAGCCAAGCTGGCTGCTATGACGCAGGAGTAGTTTGTGAATTTTCGAGCCCAAGTCCGTGAACGGTTGATCTCGACTTTCCACGAATCTTGATGTATGGTCAAAAAATATTTATGAATAGGAAGGCTGACCATGCTCCTCGATCTCAATGACCTCAGAGAAAATTACCGTCTCTTGGTAGCGGCCAAGGTTGATTCAAGGGGCAAGCCTGAAGGCCTTGTTGCTGATACTAAAGGACAGCTATTTCGTTCTGGCAGCGCATGGGGCTGGTGGACACGCATCCTGGGCGGTCTCAGCGGAGAAAGAACGCTACGCATCGCCGTTGAGAAAACCTACCGAGCCCTGGAAGGAATTCCCGGCATGATGCACGAACTGGGACGTTCTGGGAATATCGACGAAAAACTCGGCCCATTAAAAGTTTTCCTACAAACCTCAGGCCAGATTGTTTCTGACGACAGAACACAAATAGAGCCGCTTGTACGGTTTGTGCAGCAGCTACGACAGTTTTGGGCTGGGGATAAAGAACCAAGCAAAGAACTGCTGGCGACCACGAAGAAGTTGGAAAAAATGGCACAATGGCTTCCTCAAGCGAACCTTCTGCTAGCATGCAAAAGAATTGCATCTGAGGACGTAGAGCATGCTCTAGACGCTTACCAAAGACGATTTAAAGCACCTGAGCCGGCAAAAAGCCACATTGAAGTTATCGAAGAAACCGTTCGCGTGGATTTAGTTGCCTCTCAAGAACGCGTGATTGAGGAGCAGCTAAACCTTATAGACGCCCTCAAGGCACAGCTAGCAGCTACATCGCAAGCTCCCACCATTCCGGAGACAACCCTTCAACCAGAACCACAGCAAACAACTCGCCAATCACCAAACGACCAAGTAGAAGAAATGCAAGCCACCATGGATGCCTTTGAAGCTTCGATTCGAGACGAGGTCAGGCGATTAGATGCATTGATCACAAAGATTGAAGACCGCAGGGGACTCGTTAAAGAAGAACCTCCCGCTCCCCTTACCATGGCCGCAAATCTAGGCGGGCGCATTGGGGGTGGATCTTCAAGACACGACATGATCGAACAGCTTGCCCAGATCAATAAGCGCCTGGCTGGTGTGCTGAACGTAGCCGCAGCATGGGATGGCGAGGCCGAATCCGACCAAACACGGATCAATGATTTAGAAACAGAGATAGACCGTCTGTCCGAAGGCCTAGTCAAAGCCGCCGAAGAACTAGCCCAGCGCGAACAGGTCATTCAGACACTACAACAAAAGCTACCCAAGAAGGATGCGTAGAACCTATTTCGAAAAACCAGAAGTTGTATCTAGAACCGATCTTTCGCCTCCTTTGCGTATCCCTCGGTCAAGAATTTGAGTTCTATACATGGAGAATTGGGCTTTCCTTCAGAATTTTCTAAAACCCTTAGCCATTCCTGTTTTTTTACCTCTTCCTTTTTCAAAGAATAAATGTTACACAACAGACCAACACCATCTAGATATAAACAATCCTTTAATGCTTGGGTAACTAAATCAAGCGCTTGCTCGTAAGTAATTGGCGGTTTACCAGGGCAAATACAGCAGCGCGCCAACTCGATTAATAATCTTGGCGGCGGATTACTGCTTTTATCAAAGGCTCTCTTGTAGGATTCATATCTCTCTTCATGTCTGCTTGTAATATAGCAAGCCAATCCTAATAGCGCATCGTACTCCCACGACTCATCCCACATATCCAAGTAGACTTCGCGAATTTTATAGAATAATTCTACAGCATATTGTTGGAGACTCTCGTCCCAATTTTGGTTATAAAGTAACTGATACCCCACCTGCAACCCATTCTTGAAAGAGAGAGAACTAGCGACTTCGCTGGGAGCATATAAGCCTGCTATCTCTATCCATGAACGACTTTCAAACAGGGCTAGGATCCGATTTTTATTCATTCAGTCACCACCACCCAAGCATCCTGAAGGAAGACAGCTCCAGATTCAATGTGTGTCTCCAGTTCCACGTGTACCAAGTAGTTATCAACAATTTTTTCATATATATTTTTTCTTACTATTGGCGATGATTCCGGAAAAAACAGAGGTTTATCCACTATAGAAGATTTGTTAACGATGTTGTTTTGTTCAATCTAAACAATAACTTTGCGAGAATCTTCCTCCACATTACCGCTAAGGACAATCAGTCTATCCCAAGCATGCTTCTTTTGTAGAACATGATGTCGTGCATTCGCATTTTTGAAGAGGATCCTTCCAGCTTCTCTGGCCTCTTTGAGCACCGCAGCACGGGCTGCAGCACGTTTGGCACTTTCTTGAAGAATCACCGCTTGTTTTACTTGTGAAGCTTGGCAGCATTCCAATGCAAATAGAGCATTTGCTCTCTTAAGATTGCTGTATTTTTGCACGGCCTTAAGCGTTGCCCCAGGCAGAAGTATATCCAAACCATATTTACCGATAATATAGCCCAACTGATTACCTCGACTTATATCATCGATGGCTTTCCAGTTGGAACGAAGCTCTCTAAGCTCTGGAATTGCACAGTCGAGACATTCGGCAACCTCATGCTGACTGAGGAACACTCCTAATTCGTAAGCTGCATCCAATACATCACCACTAACTTCTACAGGCGAACAAACAAAGGCCCATAATCCATTCGCAATACTGTGACAGGAAGAAACTATATTAGGCCCGAAGTCCTTCACAGCCTCTAAACTATGGACAGAACTGGACAATCTGGACGTTCTGGACAGACTGGACGAGATTTTAAACCTAATTCGTCCAGTACGTCCAGTACGTCCAGATTGTCCAGTTCTGTCCATAGTTAGTCGTGCAAAAACCTGCGCCCGGAGGGCGCCCCCGATTAATTCGTCTTGGCAAAACGCTCAGCCTCTTCGATGACAAGCGGCGACAAACAAATGAGTCCGATCAAATTTGGATAAGCCATAAGTCCATTTGCAATATCAGAGAACAACCAAACAATATCCAGATGCAACAAAGACCCAGCCATCGCTACGCAGGTAAATAACACCCGATAGGTATTGATCCACCCTTCGCCAACGAGATACTCAATACATTTTTCGGCATAGTACGCGTATCCCAAAATGGTCGTAAAACCAAACAGAATCAACGCCAAAGAAACTAAAGAACCACCCCAAAAAAATTCGCTCTGAAAAGCGGCAAGAGTCATTCCAGCCCCATTGAGGAGGTGCCCCGCACTGTCGACCATTTGCGTCGCACCAGTAACTTGAAGAACCAACGCAGTCATTGTACACAGGACGATGGTCGCTAGAAAACTACCCGTCATCGATACAATAGCCTGATGGCTTGGCGTCGCCGTTTTCGCAGCAGCAGAAGCTATAGAGGCTGTCCCTAAACCCGCTTCACTAGTCATCACACCACGACTCATTCCCACCTGTACAGCATTTTGAGTGAAAATTCCTAAAAATCCACCCGCCGCTGCCTGAGGATTCAAAGCCGCTGACACAATATCCCAAAGAGCCATAGGCACCTCCGGAAGATGCATAAGCACGATCCATAAAGCACCGGCAATGTAACTTAGCCCCATGAATGGCACTAGAATTCCCGCCACCCACCCAATGGACTTAATCCCTCCAATGATCGTCGAACCAAGTGCCACAGAAAGTACGAGGCCTGTCACCCAAGGGGCTACAGAATAGTGCTGTCGCATCGCCTCGGCGACTGAGTTGGCCTGCAACATGTTTCCGCCGCCTAAAGAGACAACAACACCAAAAAAAGCAAACGCCACAGCCAGCCACTTCCAGCCCAACCCTTTTTCAATAAAGTACATGGGCCCGCCGCACATCTCTCCACGTGAATCTGTAACGCGGAATCGAACAGCTAATACAGCCTCAGCATACTTGGTGGCCATACCTAAAAAGGCCGTAACCCACATCCAAAACAAAGCACCAACACCACCAGCCACAATGGCTGTAGCAACGCCCGCAATGTTCCCAATACCCACCGTAGCAGCCAACGCAGTCATCAATGACTGAAACTGACTGATGTCCCCTTTCGCCTTGGCATCCTGCCTTCCAAAAGCCATCTTCAGACCCATGCCTAAATAACGAAATTGCAATCCACGCAAAGCAATGGTTAAATAGATCCCAAGACCAAACAAAAGAGTCATGAGAGGAACGCCCCACACCAGCTGATAAATAAATTTAAGCCAATCTTGGATCATGCTGCCGTTTGCTCCCTCTTCATCTGTTCAAGAAAACGGTTGGTCTCGGCCACTAACACACCAGAAAGCATAATTAACGCGATGAGATTAGGAATAGCCATCAACCCATTCAATGCGTCGCATAAAGTCCAAGCTAGATCCATATCGACAGCAGCACCGGGAATGACTAAAAGAGTAAAAACAAGCCGAAACCAAGGAACTGATTTTCGACTAAACAGATATTCACAACATTTTTCGCCATAATAAGCCCACGCCAAAACCGTCGTGTAGGCGAATAGAATCAATCCTACAATCACAACGTAGCGCCCCCCGCCAAAGCTCTTAGCAAAAGCTTCTAACGCAATAGACGCACCGCCAAGAGCCTTCCCGTTGATATCTGTGGCACCTAGGGAACCTGTAACTGCCAAAACCAACCCCGTAATTGTGCAGACAATCGGAGTAGAGATCAAAGCACCCGTCATGTTGATCATGGCTTGCCGTCCAGGTGAATCAGTTTTGGCAGCGGCTGCCGCAATGGAGGAGATTCCTAAACCAGCTTCCGTAGTAAATACACCCCGCGCCACGCCCACCTGGATGGCCATCATGACGGTAGAACCTGCAAATCCGCCAAAGGCCGCTTTGCCGTAAAACGCACCGTGAAAAATCTCGACAAATGCCGCGGGCACCTGGTCATAATTCATGAGGATGATAAATAATCCTCCCCCCAAATAGATGAGAGCCATGAAAGGAACAAGAATTCCTGCGATACGCCCAATCGTTTTTACACCACCTAACAGGACAATACCTGTCATAATCGATAAAACAATGCCTGTGATCCATGGATTAATGTTCCATACACTTTCAACTCCGTCAGCGATGGAGTTCACCTGAATCAAATTTCCTGTTCCAAGAGCAGCCAACGAACCACAGATCGCGAAGGCCATGGCAAGCCATTTCCAACCTAAACCCCGTTCCATGTATTCCATGGGTCCGCCGACCATTTCTCCAGAGGAATCGATCTCCCGATATTTGACTGCGAGGAGAGACTCAGCATACTTGGTAGCCATACCAATGAGAGCAGTGACCCACATCCAGAAGAGAGCACCAGGGCCGCCCACGGCTAAGGCTGTGGCGACACCCACAATGGTGCCTGTGCCAATCGCTCCGGCTAGAGTAGTCATCAGAGCTTCAAAATGAGAGATATCCCCCCGAGAGCCTTTTTTCTGTGTAGCGACAATTTGCTTCATCGCATAGCCTAGATAGCGAAACTGCACACCCTTCAGCAAGAAGGTAAGATAAAGCCCAGTCCCAAATAGCAAAACCAAAAGAGGAGGACTCCAGATTAAGTCCTTAAACTGGGTTACCAGCCATTGTACGTCACTCACTTTACATTCCTTGGATCTTAACTCTTAAAAACATGAAGAAATTATATGAGGGAGTGGATTAAAGTTCCAGGCTTATTGGAGCCACGAAATTTCATACACAAGCACGATTATTGATTTTTTTCAGGATAACAGGATGAACAGGATTAGAAAAAAATAAATAATTCTGATTGGTTAGGTGACGGTCTTTTTTCATCATCCTGCCCATCCTGTTATCCTGAAAAAAAATCAAAATAGATACATGGGCACTAAAGTTTGTCGGTAATACAATGAATAATTCACCTAAAAAATCCATCCCCTTGCGCGTGCGCAAACATGCCCCCAACGGTGCGCCATCCGAGGCTTACCATGCCCACTATCATTTGGGAACACTCGAAGCATCCAGCACATCAGATCTCGGCTGCGCTTATGCGAATAGCCAGCTAACTGCCGCCATTCGCGCCGATCATTTGGGCGAATTTCTTGGCTCTCAGACACCCCGCTTTCCCTTGCGGCCTGTCTGGTTCCAAGACTTTAATCCAGACACCATCCACGTCACATGCGATTTCTTGGCGGAGTGCGGGTACAATGCTCTTGTCACGGAATCAGTACCTACAGAAAAACTAAGCTTGCGGTTGATTCAGAAAGTAACCGACCTATCTGAGGTATCCCGCCATGCGGATTTCGTTCTGATTGAACTGATCCCTTCTTCTGATGAACTGCTAGAGTTGGAAGTTGCTGAAAAGCGAATTGCAGATTGGGAAAAGCAACTTGGGAAGACTCATAAACTGATCGTATATCTATCTTGCACATCGGTTGAGGCAGCGCAGCGTCAAGCTGAGTGGCTGCCAGAGTTATGTGATCGCTGTGCCGAGACAACAATTCTCGCCTTTCCTGCTATCGCAGGAGCAGCTACAGACATAGAAGCCTCCCTACACCCACTCTGGAGTCGTCTCAGAACAATTCATCTTTCCTCTGCAGTAGGATTCATGCCAGTTGTGAATGCAGGCATGCTTCAATTGGGTGAAGGATTATGGCCAATTCTAAATGCGGCACGACTTGAAGAGATTCTCGCCTATATGTCTTACCACACCTTTGCAGGGCTGCTTTGTTTGGCAGGCGCGGTTCCACCATGTTCGGGGTTAGCTGCATGCAATCTTTGGATTGCCGGTCAGGTGCAGTGGGTAGGTCGTACAGCGAATCCTCTCATAGATACCTGGTTTAGAGCCTATCGCCCAGACCTCGACCCTAACTTATTTCAAAAGACTAGCAAAGACGCCGAGCAGATTATGCGCAAACTCGCTGTGCTACGCAATGGCAACGTACCCAACGAAGAGGCGCGAGTACTTTCAGACATTGTCGTGAGCCAGCTCACTCATTTTAGCCGTCAGTTTGCTTCACATTCAGACTATATACGCTACTTTTGTCGTGATGCGTGGTGTTTTCTTGTCGATGCGCTAAACATTTTGCGCTTACCACTCACACCCGTGCTTTTGCACGCCGACTTAAGCGGCGGATTCTGGACCGAAGCGGGTTCCGGTCACAAGATTACTGTACGATCCACTCCACAACCACGGCTGGGCGATCCTAGTATGATCCGGCTCTTCCACGAAAATCGGTAAACAGCGATACTGCCGCGAAATGGACAGGGATGGGCTAGGCATGGACGAAAAATGGGCAAGTGAAGAAGAACAGTTTGCAAGCTTGTCTGACAGCACCTACTCGGAATTTCTTCCGACACCAGAACAAGTAAAGCAACGCTTACCGACTAATTCAGCGCAGGCCGCGGTTGTTATTCAAACGCGAGAGGCTATTCGTGCGATCTTAGCCGGACAGAGTGAAAAGCGACTTCTCGTGGTAGGTCCTTGTTCCATACATGACTTACATGCAGCTAAGGAATATGCAGTGCGACTGCATGATCTTGCTTTGCGAGTGAAGGATCAATTCGTGGTAGTTATGCGCGCCTTTTTTGAAAAACCGCGCACAACAACGGGTTGGAAGGGGTTATTGTATGATCCCCATTTAGATGGCTCAAATGATATCATCGAAGGGATTAATCTTTCTCGACAAATGCTGCTTGACCTAGCGGAACTGGGAGTTCCGGCTGCCACGGAATTCCTTGATCCGGTGACACCCCTTTATTTTGGTGACCTCGTTTCTTGGGGTTCTGTTGGAGCACGTACCACAGCTTCACAAATTCATCGGCAGATGGTCTCTGCTTTGTCCATTCCAACCGGATTCAAAAATGGAACCAATGGAAATGTTGACATCGCGATTAACGCGATTCTTTCCGCCTCGATGGCCCATGCATTTATTGGATTAAGTGAAGAGGGACAGGCGGCCATCATACATTCGCAAGGTAATCGGGATAGCCATGTAGTCCTTCGTGGCGCCTATACAGGCCCTAACTATGACAGCGAATCAATCGATCGCGTGTTGAAACGCTTGGAGTTGATGGACCTCCCTAAGCGTGTGATGGTAGACTGTTCACATGACAATTGCGGAAAAGACCACCTTCGACAGACTTCGGTTTTTCAGTCAGTGATCCAGCAGATAACAAGCGGAAATCATTCAATCATTGGACTTGCTCTAGAGAGCTTCCTAAGTGCGGGCAATCAACCATTTATTTCTAAAGATTCGTTGCTGAAGCAGGTATCGATTACAGACCCATGTCTCGACTGGGACAGCACGGAAGAACTCATTGTATGGGGAGCAGATGCTCTATCACAGACAACGACATGCGCGGCTCATGAAATCGTATAGATGGCTTTTTTTTCTGTTACTGCTGAGCAGCTGTCAGTTGCAAACAGTCAACGTAGACACCTATTTTGTCGGACCTGAAACACTCGCTAGCTATTGGGTAGGAACACCTGATCCTAAACGATGCTGTCCGGACGTAGGCCAGGAGCTGGTTCTTGGCTGGAATATGCCCGAATGCTACCTCGCATACGAGGATCTGTTTATTCGCTGGACCATTCGATTCGGCAATCATGAGGAAGAGGTGTTTGAAATACCCATACGCTGCAAGCGGGGTGAAAGAGTGTACGCTCTTCTCAACCAAGCCTATTGGGATCGTTGTGGCATCCAAACATATAAGGTTGAAGTCATCGGATGCAATACCGTTCTTAAAACACTCTGCAATGCCGTCTGGACCGATGTAATCTGCGTCGGAGATCAGTCTGAAGGTGGTGATGGAGAAGACAGTATCGAGTGGGTTGAGTAACGTTCAAGCTTGAAATTCGACGCAAAGGCGCAAAGACGCGAAGACTCGCAAAGACTGTCTAGGAGACACCAAACAATATAAAAATAAAAAAAACAGAATGCGCAGGATCGCAAGCGGCAGGATAGACAGGATTATACTTAATCCAGAACCATTTTTGAAGCCACTTCATGCATTTTTTTGAACCACAGATGCACAGGGACCAAGATAAAGACAGTCTAGAAGACACCAAACAATATAAAAATAAAAAAAACAGGATGCGCAGGCATATGCATCAGGCTAAGGTAAGTTTTTGATATGTATGCAATTGATAGCAAGTTTGTTGCGATAGAAAACCCTCTTCGAGGGTTTTCTTATCGCAACGAACTTGTTATCAATTATATAAACATCAAAAACTTATCTTAGCCTGATGCATATGCCTGCGCATCCTGTTTTTTTTATTTTTATATTGTTTGGTGTCTCCTATACAGTCTTTGCGAATCTTCGCGTCTTTGCGCCTTTGCGTCGAATTTCAAGCTTGGACGTTCTCTCACCCCCTCTCTCCTACTTCATCCTTTTTTAGATCATCTTCTTTGGGTTAACGATCTCGTCGAATTTTTCAGCTGATAGGTACCCAAGCTCTAGACTAGCTTCTCTTAAAGTCATACCCTTGTCGTGAGCGAGTTTTGCTATTTGCGACGCTTTGTCGTAACCGATCTCAGGAGTGAGTGCAGTGACTAGCATAAGGCTGTGGTGGAGATGTCGTTCAATTTGCTTATGATTGGGTTGAAGTCCTTCTATGCAACGCTGTGAAAAACTCACTGTAGCATCAGCTAGCAGGCGAATCTGTTGAAGAAGATTATGGATGATCAGCGGTTTATAAACGTTGAGTTCGAAATTTCCTTGAGAAGCGGCAAATCCAATAGTTGCATCGCAGCCAAATACTTGCACACAGACCATCGTGAGAGCTTCGCATTGAGTAGGATTCACCTTGCCAGGCATAATCGAACTCCCCGGTTCGTTTGAGGGAAGGATCAGTTCTCCGAAACCGCCGCGTGGCCCAGAACCCATCCAGCGGATATCATTGGCGATTTTCATGAGGCTGCATGCTGTGCGTTTGAGTGCACCGCTAACCTCTACCATTGCATCGTTGGCGGCTAACGCTTCGAACTTATTTGGTGCTGACACAAAGGATAAGCCTGTGAGCAGATTTATCTCAGAGACCATTTTCTCCACATAGCCTGGAGGCGCATTAAGCCCTGTACCTACAGCGGTACCCCCTAAAGCTAACTCGGAAAGATGTGGAAGCGTATTCCGAATCGCCTCTAAACTATGGTCTAGCTGGCTGACGTAACCAGAAAATTCCTGCCCAAGCGAAAGAGGAGTCGCATCCATCAGGTGAGTACGACCCACTTTGATGATTTGGCCAAATTCTTTCACCTTATCATCAAGTGCCTTCCGAAGTACATCAAGCGCTGGGATGAGCAGACGTTGGATGTCGATCATAGCCGCGATGTGCATAGCGGTGGGAAACACATCATTAGACGACTGCGATCGATTAACATCATCATTGGGATGAACATTCTTAGAACCAATCGCCCCGCCCAACAACTCTGACGCGCGGTTACTCACCACCTCATTGACGTTCATGTTGGTCTGCGTGCCAGATCCAGTTTGCCAGACAGACAACGGAAAATGGTTGTCGAAACGTCCTTGGAGAATTTCATCACAGGCCTTGGTGATGGCCTGTGATTTTTCCTCGGAGAGCAGTCCTAACTCATGATTTACCTTGGCAGCCGCTTTCTTGATCGTGACCAGTGCATAGATCAGTTCGAGGGGAATTTTTTCTTTGCCAATAGGGAAATTCTCTAAAGAGCGCTGTGTCTGCGCTCCATAGTATTTGTCGGAAGGAACTGCAACCTCGCCGAGGCTATCTTTTTCAAGCCGCATTGAGAAGCATCAATGAGAACACGAAAACAAACAGAGCGACCGATTCGATAATCCCGACTGCCGCAAAGCATTTTCCGTATACCGCAGGACGCTTAGCAGAAGCTTGAATACCTGTAGCCGCAACCAAGCCTTGGAAAATAGAGGAAAATGCGAGTGGAATAGAGGCAAAAATAGCAACGCCAATGGCGCCATAAGCGGAAATACCACCTGCTAGAATCGCGTTCTTCATCAAGACCATCAAGATGAATCCGTAAATCATCTGTGAGGAAGGTGCTGAGGCCATACCAATAAACTTACCATGTCCCTCTTCGGTGCGTGCCATCGCTGCATGGGACGCTTGCCCAGCAATCCAGCAACCAATACAACAACCTGCCGCGGGAACACTCAATATGATGGCCGGTCCCACCATGCCTAGCGTACTTTGATCCATAATTATCTCCTACAATAGTGAATAAATTTAAATTCGAATGAGTTAGTGCTCTCCATGCTCTTCGAAGCCAGGAATTTCATATTTTTTCAACGGTCGAAATAGCCTACCTCCTCCTTCGAAGGAGTAGTGATACCATTCGAGAAAGTTAAGACGCAAACCGTGGATTACACCGCTGGCAGCGCCCATGACAATATTCACAATATGTCCGAAGGCCACAAGAACAATGGCTAACAACAACGGAACCGAGCCTACAAGACTGTTGATCGTTGTCGCCATAACTGCGCCGGCAAATCCAAGAGCGTACAGACGCAGATAGGAAAGAACGTCGCTGAACAGCTGAATGACAGCAGGAATATCGGCTAGTCCCTTCACACCATGCTGCACGACAGACATACCAAACGCATAAGCCAACCCAATATAAATGAGTTGCAAGCCAAGCGGTTCAGCCACGGAGGGCGGAACCCCCAGAAGATACTGTACAAAGGTGACAGCCTTGAGGAACATGGGAAAGTAAAGAAACCCACCTATCATAAACAGCACCCATCCCGGAGCCGCCCAATTGCGCCGTACGTACCGCAGCAGAGAGAGGGTGATATGCACAATACCGATGACTAACGTAAGCTCGAGTAGAATCGAATCGGCAAATTCAGCTCCAACAGCAGATTGCCCACCGTCTAGCCCCGGCTCAACTATTTGACGCAACCACTGAGCACCGTCTTTTGCATTGGCTGAATCGGGAAACTTTTTAACCCACATCTCATAAGTCGCATCTTTGACGCGTACATGATAATCGGCTTTTTTCTCGACTAACCACCCCATTACAGACAGTTTTCTAAGCGGATGATCAATACCAAGAGGAATGCCAAAATAGGATCCCGCCATGACTCCCCATACAATCACAGCTACACTTAAGACCTTAAGAAGCGAGAAAAAACGCTTCGCTTCGCGTGGTGCTTTGGGATATTTATGCTGCAACCAAAAAGCTAGAGCCAGGAACATAGCTCCATAACCCGCATCACCAACAATGATGGCAAAGAAAAGTGCAAAGAAGCCGAGTACCCACAATGAAGGATCTTTGTCGGTATGAGATGGGGTATCGTAAATGTGAACCAAATCTTCGCCCACTAGGCGCAGCCCCTCATTCTGCATATCCGTCGGAATCGTATCAGTAGGCTCAATAGCAACCTCAGTCACCTCCACACGAATCTTCTGGACAAACTGCTCCATCTGCTCAATTTTGTTGACCGGCACCCATCCTTCAACTGTGAAAAGACGATTATCGATCTCTGTGGAAATATAGCTCTGAGCCGTCTGAAAGTCGTGTTTGTTCAGGTATATTTTTAGCAGATTGTGAAGAAAGTCATGGTATTTGGCGTACTCTTTAAGCTCCTTCTCCAACAAGGCAATGTCTTCATAAACCTCCTGCAAGCGCTTGTTTAGGTCACCCCATGGCTTATCCAGATGCATTTCGATCATGTCTTGATATTGAGTAGGCGCACGATTGATGCCGATGAAATGACCCAACCCGTACACAGTATTTACCCAGATAATATTTTCGGGCATCGACCTGCTATCAAAAATCGTTGGCCGCGCTGTATAAAACTGCACCTTGCGCTTGCTTTCGCGCTCGATCCAAGCAATATCCTCCATAGAGAAATCACCATAAGGCTCTACGCGCGCCATCTCAAGCTTAAGCACGCGCACCTCTTCCTCATAACGCTCTAAGGACTGATGGATATATAAAATACGGTCAACAATCTGTTTTCCGCGGTGATAAATAGGATTCTCTTCCTGCTCTTCCACCGGCAAACGACGCACAATCTTGATCGCGTGAAGAGTGTGATCGATCTCTTCAGGAGTCTGTTTGAATACTTTCTCCGACTGATCGATGAAATGGATAATCCCAGCCTCCTGCGCTTCGCGGAAAAACTGGTCGCGATCTTCTTGCAGCCCGATGAAGAGAAACTTCTTCACTTTAACTAACATGCGCGATCTCCTTTGCCGCAGAACGAAGCTCTTCGATCTTGTTCTTTGCCACTTTAGCTCTCGCAACAGCAGCTAAGGCTTGATCGCCAAGAAAGACGGAGATTTTTTTGATATTTGCACGTGCGCGTGGAATCAGAATCTTCTCGAACAGATTAACACGAATCGATACTTGGCGAAGTTCATGTGCAATCGCCTGTCGTTTCTCTTCGGCGATATTGACTTTCACTTGCGCTTCGGCCATGCCTCTCAGCCCTTCTACAACCGGATCTAACCACGGAGGCGTATCAAACAGCGAATAGGTGAATTCTTCGAATGAAAGATCTTTGAGATGAGGCACTTCGACACCAGCGATATTTTCGTATCCCTTTTCGATATGTTTGATTTTAGCGCCATTGGCAGGGTCGACAGACATTTGTTGAGAAAGCAAGGAGCTAAACGCATGAACACGCTCACGAACCTCTATGAAGATCTTTTTATGACCTTCAAGTTCCGTGCGCGCTTTATGCACTTCCATTTGCAGCATAGCCTTTTTCAGCTGCAGCGTAGGAAGATACTTCTCCAACTGCTGCAATCGTTTCTGCTGCGTTCTAAGGCCGTTTTTTGTGAGTTTGATCTCAGCCATGCCCTACCGTGCTACCGCTGAGGTTTGAGGCCAAAATTTCTCGATGATCGATTGCTTAATCCCTACCTGTGGCGCTTCGAAACAGCCTGCTAAAATCGCCCAGCCTAAATCCAACGCCTCTTCCAACGTGTAGTTGACCTCAAGCTTCATCATCTTGCTCTCAAACTCATGCGAAAATTTCAGCAACTTCTCATCCCACTGCGACAATTTAAAGCCCATACCCTGACGTTCGCGCGCTTTTTTTGATTCCGCATAAAGACGAATCATCGCGTTCGCTAACTCAGCGTGGTCTTCACGGGTCACCTTCCCAATCACAAGCTGTTTTAGACGCGATAGAGAACCAAACGGATCAATCACACCGTTATGCAAGTAAAATTGCCCTTCCGTGATGTAACCAGTGTTGTCAGGTACAGGGTGAGTGACATCATCCCCTGGCATCGTTGTCACAGCAACGATTGTGATGGAACCACTTCCCTCAATCAAGACAGCCTTCTCATAACGTGACGCGAGATCGGAATAGAGTGAACCCGGATAACCACGGTTTGATGGCACCTGATCCATCGTGATCGCAATCTCTTTGATCGCATCGCTAAACGCCGTCATGTCTGTGAGCAACACCAGAACGTTCTTATCGTCCGTGGCGAATTTTTCTGCACAAGCCAGAGCCATATCAGGCACGAGCAGGCATTCTACCGCAGGGTCCGTCGCACGATGAATAAACATCAGCGTCTTATTCATCGACCCCCACTCTTCTGCGTTGTCAATAAACGCCTGATAATCTTTAAACGTTAGACCCATACCACCGATAATAACCACATCCGCATCGGTCTGGTTGGCGATACGCATCAATAGTTGGTTGTAGGGCTCTCCTGGAACCGAAAAAATTGGAATCTTCTGCGACTTAACCAAGCAATTGAACACATCGATCATAGGAATGTTCGTACGCACCATTTCGCGTGGGATAATCCGTTTTACCGGATTAAAAGACGTTTGCCCGATGTTGATGGCTTCGCCAAAAATTTCTGGCCCACCATCGATAGGCCGTCCAGCCCCGCTCAGACGACGGCCTAAAAGCGAATCGCTGTAGGTTGCCTGCATCTGGTGACCCAAAAAGGTCACGCGATCTGCGGTGGACACTCCGCGCGAGTTTTCAAACAGCTGTAACGTCACCTTATCTCCATCGATTCGTAACACCGAAGCCAGCACACCTCGTCCGTCCTTCAAATCAACGCGCGCTAATTCGCCCAATGATACCCCTTGAGCAATCACCGTGATCAGGTTTCCACGCATATCTACAATTCTGTCATATACCGTTTTCATTCTAGATCCTTTTGGCCGTATCAATCGTTTGTTCGATGGACTGGTAGGCTTTTTTGTATCGTTCGCTGTTGAAAGGCAGGAAGTTCATATTTTTGATAGCATTTTGCAATGTGAGGAAAAACTCGCGCGCCTCGTCATGTGTACCAAACGCCCAGCGTGCGTCAAAGATGCGGTTGATCACTTTAAAAAGTTCGATTTGACGATCGAGCGGACAGTAAGCATCCTCCGCATCAAACGCGTTTTGTTGCAGATAAGAAAAGTCATACAGCTCAGCTTTGAGGTAGACAACCATATCCTCAATCGCGGTCCCCTCCTCACCCACAACTTCCATACGCTTGCCGATCTCATCACCTTGAATCAGGATTCGTTGTGCCTTCTGCACCATCTCTCCCCAGCCGGAGAGCTTATGGTCCAGTTCGTCACCGACCTGCTCAACATACTTAGACCAGGACATAAGAGGATCAATCGACGGATAGCGGCGAGAGTCTGATCGCTCTCTAGATAGCCCTAAAAAGGCTCCAACAACCGATAGTGTGGACTGTGTCACAGGCTCTTCAAAGTTACCCCCTGCAGGCGAAACCGCACCACAGATGGTGATAGAACCCTTGCTACCGTCACTTAGATGAAACACACCTGATCGCTCATAAAACTCGGCAATCCTTGATGACAAGTAAGCTGGGAAGGCCTCCTCACCAGGAATCTCTTCCAAACGTCCAGACATTTCACGTAACGCTTGCGCCCAACGAGAGGTGGAATCGGCCAGCAGTAGTACGTCAAGACCCATCTGTCGATAGTATTCCGCGATCGTAACACCCATGTAAATGGATGATTCACGAGCAGCTACAGGCATAGAGGAAGTGTTGCAAATGATGATCGTACGCGTCATTAGCGTTTCTTGTGTATGCGGATCGATCAAGTGAGGAAACTCGCGCAGAATCTCCACAACTTCGCCAGCGCGCTCCCCACAAGCAACAACTACGACGATATCCACAGCTGAATATTTAGACAGATGATGCTGCAATACTGTTTTACCAGCACCGAACGGACCAGGCGTACAGAATGTACCACCTTTCATCACAGGGAACTGCGTATCGATGATGCGGCAACCCGTCGTCATCATGCTTGTAGGCTTTATCTTGACGCCAGCAGCCAAAGCTTTCTTCACAGGCCACTTCTGCACCATGGTGAACTGATGTTCGCGACCTTGGCTGTCCTTCGCTTTAGCGACAACCGTGTCTACACTGTAAGAACCAGCACCAATCACCCATGTGATGGTGTAACGATCATAAAAGTTAAACGGAACCATGATTCGATGGCGAAAACGGCCTTCGTGGGTACTTCCAAGAGCATCACCGCGTTTTAGTACATCACCCTCTTTTGCACTCGGCTCGAAGTCCCAACGACGAGATCGATCGATCGGTGCCATGTACACACCTCGAGGAAGAAAGTACCCAGACTCTTCCGAAATCTCTTCCAAAGGATTTTGCAAACCATCATAAATGGAGGAAAGCAATCCTGGTCCAAGCTCCGCTTCGAGCAAGTCACCAGTGAAATTCACTGTAGTACCTAGCTTGATGCCACGTGTATCTTCATAGACTTGGATTTTGGCAATGTCGCCTGTGATTTCGATCACTTCGGATTTAAGATGGACGCCGTCTACATCGACCATCGCCACTTCTCCTTGGCGGATATCTCCGACAAAACGTACTTCTAATAGGTTTCCAAAGGCCTTTTCTACGGATCCAGTGGTTGTCGGTGCAGTCATGACGCTTCCTTGATTATACGATCTACAATAGTTTGCCCTTTTTGCTGGTCTAGCTCCAGCCATTTCTCTACGACGATCAATTGAAGGACATACGCCAAAATATAATCGATCGACATAGTACGATCTCCTACCATTTCCTCCAAACGGTTGAAACGATATTCACAAAGAGCTTGATGCAGCCCCAAAGGATCGTCTCGATATTGTTCAAATACCTTCTTAAGGTCGCTGTATTCGGGCGGAGGTTCAAAATGGTCCGCATCGCGAAACGCCATAATTTGGCCCACAAGTTCTTCATCGGGATCTTCGAATTGCAGCTCCGTAGCTAAATCACGTTTCAAGCGTTTCGCGCGGAACCCAGTAAATACCAACCGCAGCTCTCGCATCATAACTAAATATTGTCGCAACAGCCCTTTGGCATGCTCTGCCTCTTTAACGAAATAATCACGTTCGAGTTCGGAGAAGAATCGCACACGATCTTCAGTCGATTCATGCTTCTCCAAGTACTTGTAAACATATCGTGGAAAACCCGTACCAGTCAACATCGCTTCTTCCAACTCATTTTCATCGAAGTTCCCATGTGGGTCGAGCGGCGTTCCCAACCAAAATGCCCGCAGATTTTCCAAGTCAAAGTAGCGGCGGATAACTTTTATCTTCTCCATATCTGCAAGAGATAGATTCTGCTGCAAAAAGAACTCAAGCTCTTTGAATGGCATATCGGGAACGTCTCCGATACGCAAAGGAGGAAGTAACGTAGCTAAAAAGGTGTATCCGAACATCGTGCTGCTTTTCTAGGTTTTGAAGAATAGCTGTCTGAAATCATCTCGCAAATAGCGAGTTAGCAGTTCGACAAGCGCTTGGCTGCTGATGTCGATAGTCATCTTTTTCCCCACAAGCTTCACCTGCGCCCCACCAGTAAATTCACCTAGTTTAACCGCGTGATCTTTGAGCTTATCCAGAATCTGTTTCGCCAACAAAGCGTTTACTTTTTCAGCAGAGACAGTCTTAGGAATTAACGCAACCATATCGGTTTGTAACCCTTCTTTTTCAACCGATTTGACAATAGCTTGAATCAGTTTAGCTACGATTTCTGAATCAGCCATGCGCTTGTCTATATTCTCCGCAACTTCAGGATGAAAAAGTTGGTGCTCGACAGATTGACGCAGAGCTTCAAGCGACTGTTTAGATGCCTGATCCATGGAGGATTTGAATACAAGGCGTTCTTTTTCAATTTGTGAACGCGCTGCTTCCAGCACACTTTCGGCTTCGCGTTCCGCATGCTGAACGATACGATCGCGTTCCGCTTTTGCATCCGCAATGATGCGATTGGCCTCTTCCTGTGCTGGCTCTAGAGTTTCTCGGCGAAGTGCATCACAGATCTCTCTAACCTTGTCCTTACCTTTTTCCAACGTCTTCATAGCGTCCTCGATTGATCAATACCTTAGTTATAGTGGAAGCACCCTTTCTCACTCAAGAGGGATTGTAAGGCGCGCTTCCGCGCGCAGATTTTGTAAAACTAGATATGGACAAAACTGGACGTTCTGGACTAGCTGGACGTTCTGGACGAATCCTCACAAAATTAGTGAAGTGTACCCCATGAGTTGGACCAGATGAGGATTTCTGAATGTAGCCCACCGTGAACCTGCGAGCGAAGCGAAGACAGCTGTACCTGCCTATCTTGTTTTAGCTGAGTAATGAATTGACACGTGACACAGGCTCGATTACCCTATCCGAAAAAACCACTGAGCAACATGACAGAAACTGGACCAATGAACCTCGAAAAACAACAATTGAAGTCGGAGAATTTTTCTAAAAAATCTCTAGACAACGCAATCTTTAACGAATGCGCCTTCACTAATTGCAATTTTGCAGAAGCTCTTCTTCGCAATGCCAAGTTTTGCACATGCACCCTAGTAAACTGTCACCTAAGCCTCATGAAACTAGATGGCTGCCGCTTTCAAGACATTCAGTTCACCGATTGCAAAATCGTCAGTGCCGAATTCTTCAAATGTGAAAAAACCTTTTTCTCCGTCAACTTTAAAAGCTGCCTCCTGCAGTACTGCAACTTTTCTGATCTAAACATGAAAAATTGCTCGTTCAAAGGAAGCAAACTCATGGAATGCCATTTTACAGAAACACGCCTAAATGGTGCTGATTTCAGCGATGTAGTTCTTTCAGGAACGTTATTTCACAAGTGCGATCTATCTAAGGCAGATTTCTCTAGCGCCGTGGACTACCACATCGACCCCCTTACGAATAAAATCAAGAAAGCCAAATTCTCCCTTCCGGAAGTTGTTGGACTTCTCCATGGCTTTGACGTGACGATTGCCTAGAATCTATTTGATAAGATTTAAAAGCGCGTTAGCCTGCTCACTCATTCCCATAGCTTGAGCTTGGAGAGCAATTTCTTTCAACTCGCCCTGCATCTTGGCATCCATCTTAAAGTCTGGATGCTTCGTCCCTTCGAGAACATAGCTTAACAGATTACTGGCCGCTGTTGGAGTCTGTGTAGGGTCGCGCGCCAGAGCACCCAGGAAGTCTCGCACCGGCGATAGAAGTGAAGAATACGAACTCGCCTCCGCAACCCCACCATTGCCTAGAGCCAGCTGTTTCACAATGCTAATCTGACCAGACGCCGACCCAGACGTTTGAACTAACTTTTCCGTACTCTGCACTAAAGACTTAAATGAGGCGCTACCCGTTAACGTGCCTAGGAACTCCTTGGCTTGAGGAAGTTGTTTCAACTCAGTTAATAAACCGGTTAATTCCTCTTTAGTCCCTTGTCCAGAATAGTGCGCGTACATAATCTGTTGTAAAGCCATTTCAAGCTGAGGACGAGCCTGTGATTTAGATAACCCAGAGTCTTTGATGGAGCTAATTAATCCCTTAGACAAATCCCTAAAGTTATTCTCTGGCGTTGTCATACGTGGTTTAACATTTTCCAACGGTTTAGCATTTTTAATTCCAGAGGACGCAGCCTCAACCTGATCATTACCCTTGTGTAAACTATTCACACTACTCGATAGCTGTGACAAAGTTTTAGACACCTCTTGCAAATTTGGCGCCTTCGCCGCCGATTCCGCAACAGTGCTTAACAACATACCATACCTCATCCCGCGCTGAACCGGCGCCATCAGCGTATCTCCAAATTCCTTCTGCGTATTTCCAATCAGCACAGCCACATCTAAGGCAATCTTTTGCTTTGCCAGATCTTTAATGGATCTAAAATCAAAACCCACCGTACTAAATTCAGATAGTTGTTTTTCACTCAGATTACCTGGAGGTTTATTTACTAAATCACGAATAGTTGATTCTCTAACGATATTTCCCAAATCTGTTTTTAATTTATCTGGAAAACTGTTATAAAGAGTCGCATAACGAGCCAAATCTTTATCTAACTCCTTGAACGAATTACTACTAAAAGCTTTGCTCCAAATCTCGGCTTTGCTCTCAAAACTCTTAGCATTATCTGCAGTGGACAACTGATGCATAAAACCAACATGGTGCTGACGCATATCTGCTGAAAGCTGCTTTAATTCCCCAAGAAGAGCCTTATCTTGCGAGGACGCATTCTTTTGCAGTTTGTCAAAAAAACCTCCCAGCTTCGCAGGATCACCAAGAGAAGCCAACGTATTGATACTTTGCTGAAATTTAGCTTCCGTCGCGAAGATCTCGTGCGCCTCTTCTGGCAAGCGCGTTTGAATTCTCTCCGGCGCCCCCTCTAATTCTTGAGCAAGAGATTTCTCTGCAACAGGAGATATAAATTGCCGCGTTGAGAAACTAATTCCATTTTTTAGCGCCATCGCTTCCATTTCATGACTCATTTGAGACGTTGGTCGTGCCGGAGATCGCGGAGGAACGGGTGGTGACGTCTTAGCCGTAAATTGGCTGTGCAGCTCATTGACAGCCGCTCGAGCTTCTCCTCTGCCTCCGGAAATGCTCATGCTCCTAACCATGTGACTGAGAGCCGTCAAAGTGATGGCCCGTTGAGCAGGAGATTGATTCGGAAGCATCTCTTTTGCCGCGCTTAAAGCTTCTTTAAACTCTGAAGATGCCTTGGCCTGTCGCTCTGCCTGGCCCGGACGTGCAGGACGTATTAGAGTGGAAGCATCATGCGTCTTATCAGCAGAATTCGCTGCCTTAGACGACAGCTGTCCGCTCAAAGACCCTCGCCGCGTTAGGCTAGGAGAAGGAGACCCTTGCGACTTGTTGGATTCCTTAATTACAGCAGGAGCAACATTCTGGGTTTGATGATCGCCGGCCTTTTCGACGACCTTCTGAGTGCTAACCTCAGTCTTCGGGGCCCCAATTTCCTCGAATCCGCCTCTATTCTGAATGTTTGTATTTAAACCAACAGACATCAGCAAACCACAAACAATAACAGACTATCACCTTTATTATAACATAAAATGAAATTCAAACAATACAGGATTATAAAATATAAAAGTAGAAAACAAGATAAGTAACGCGAGTTTTGGATAAGCCAGTCTTGGAAATAGCTTAGAATAAGTTATTTAAGTTGAAAAAAACTTCACAGGTTCAGGCTAAGATAAGTTTTTGTGATTATGCAATTGATACAAGCTCATTACGACAGGAAGACCCTCGTAGAGGGTCTCTGAATGTAGCCCACCGTGAACCTGCGAGCGTCAGCGAAGACAGGTGTAACGGTGGGAATATGGGCAAAATAGGGTTCGCACTCTCGAACGAGAGTGCCTCAACCCGTTGATTTAAAATCTTGAGGCACGCCCCTTCGGGGGTGCAATAGGTTTTCGGCGCATTTTCCCACCGTTACACCTGTCTTCGCTCCGCTCGCAGGTTCACGGTGGGCTACATTCAGAAACCCTCTACGAGGGTTTTCCTTTCGCAAAAAATTCACTATCAATTACATACGCATCAAAAACTATCTTAGCCTGATGCGTATGGGTTACGCAGGCGTATCCTTATACGTAAATGACAATCAGCCATCAGTGAACATTTATGCCGAAATGAATCAGCGAACTCAATAACCAAGAGACAATTCTTATCCACAACTAATTTTGAAGCCATTTTATGCATTTTTTAAAACCACAGAGACACAGAGAACACCGAGAGACTATTGTGAGCCCTGGCCATTCACTGTAGTATCTCGGTGTTCTCTGTGCCTCTGTGGTTTTAAAAAATGCATAAAATGGCTTTAAAATTAGTTGTGGATAGAATAATATCCTCTTTATCCTGTCGTCGAAGGCGATCTTGCCTATCCTGTTATTTTAATCTTCCCCACTCTGATAAATAGCCCTGTAATAACCCAAAGTATCTCTTACCGCTCTATCATGATCCGTCATCGGAGCTGAGTATTCCCGACACATCCCATGATGCCTCTCCTCATACCACACGTGAATTACCTTACTCGACAATTCACATAGCTCTGGAACCCACTTCTTAATATACACGCAATTCGAATCGAATTTCTTCTGCTGACTCCACGGATTGAAAATGCGAAAATACGGCTGGGCATCCGTGCCTGTGCTCGCCGCCCATTGCCAGTTACCGTTATTTACAGCCGGATCATAGTCGACCAACGTCTGCGCAAAATACTTTTCACCCCACCGCCAATCGATATGCAAATCCTTGATCAGAAACGACGCCACAATCATCCGCACACGATTATGCATGAAGCCCGTCTGATTCATTTCTCTCATGCCCGCGTCGACAATCGGAAAACCCGTATTCCCTTTACACCAACGCTCAAACGCATGTTGGTCATTTGACCACTCAAGCCTGTCAAATTTAGAATGAAAACACCCTTCAAACACATGAGGAAAGAAAAACGCAATCGACGTAAAGAAGTCTCTCCAATAAAGAGAACGAATCAAAGCATGATGGACGCCTAAATTGTGACAAATCGCCGCGTAAACTTCTCGGCAAGAGCAAACCGTGAATTTCAAATACGGAGACAAACTTGTAGAACTCTCTTCCGCTGGAAAATCTCTAGTTTGCTCATAGTTCTCAAAGGAATTCAGCCTTTTAAGAATCTTGAGCGCCTCAACTCTGCCCCCAACCAGACTATTCTGTACAACATCCTCAGGCAATATTTTGGAAAGAATAGACCTGCCCTCTGCAAACGCAATTGATCCTTGAAAATAGTTCACCTCCTGATTCCGCACCGGAGCCAACACCTCTAACTTTGAGGCGTTACGGAAATAAGGAGTGAAGATCATGTAAGGCGTCCCATCCCTCTTCACCGTCGCTTCAGGCGGATGGAGCAAAGCATCATCGAAAGAATAAAAACCAACGTTGTGAGCATCACAAACCTGTTCAAGTTCTTTATCTCTTTGCTGACTGTAAGGAGTATAATCACGATTAACGAATACTGCCTCTACACCCAATTTAAGCAGGCATTCACCCACTATCTCAGCCGACTTTCCTCGAAAAAGAAAAAGCTCACCCCCCTTTTTCCGTAACTCATTTGCCAGATCTTCAAGACAGCCGACCATAAACTTCAGGCAATGATCACTTCGATAAGGATTGTCTTCGATCTGTTCTGGTGTAAAGATAAAGGCCGGAATCACAACATCCGAAGATTGCAGAGCAAAAACAAGCCCAGTATTATCCTCAAGGCGTAAATCGCGCCGGAATAGAAAAAGAGACTTCCGAAACTTCTTCTCCACCTTCTATCCCCAGACAATACGTTTTGCGAGCTGCAAGGAAACCATAACGGCAACAAGGCCCAAAATCAACATCTTATTTTAACTGCAAAATGAGCAGTACAGATTATTATCTCTTATCTTCCAAATAGTAAAAGCTTGTGAAATGTTTGACTTTCAGAATGTCCAAGTTGTCGTAATAACTCGACAAACGTTCGTTTGCTAAGATTCAATTTCGGTTCGAGTTCAAAGTAAGGATTGTAATAAATCTCCAGCACATCTTCACACACATTCCTCACTCGAACCGGCCTTGTTGCGTAATCCCCCTCACGATCATTTTTAAGGATACCGTGTAAATAAAAAATTGCATGAGGTAGTCTGTTTTGCGACTAACACAACAGGATCTGACCTCATGCAAAAACGGTATCGCATCGAAAACTGGCCCGAGTATAACAAAGCACTGATTCAAAGGGGAAGCATAACTATTTGGTTCGAGGACAAGGCTCTCGAAAATTGGTTCTCCAATACTTATACAGGGCAAGCTGGTAGGCCAGAGACTTACTCCAACGATGCCATGTTGATGCTCTTGATTCTTCGTGAACGATTTGGATTAACCCTCAGGTCCTTGCAAGGTTTTGCCACCTCACTCCTCTTATTGATGAAGCTAACCCTTCCAGTCCCAAGTTATACACAGATTTGCCGCCGTGCTGAGTCATTGCATAAGAAGCTTCCACGTGTGTCTGCAAGAGGGGTCAAACACATTGTATTTGATTCTACAGGCTTGAAGGTCTACGGAGAAGGGGAATGGAAAGTGAAAGTACACGGAAAAAGCAAACGTCGAACCTGGAGAAAATTCCACATAGGAATAGATGCTGACACCCAAAACATTGTTGTCCATGAACTAACGGAAAATAGTGAAGGTGATGCCGAGGTTGCCACGAAGTTAATGGATAAGCTGCCAAAGTCGATTAGATCAGTACGCGGTGATGGAGCTTATGATGCAGGGCACCTAAGAGAGAAGATTTCTCAAATTGGAGGAAGAGCCATTATACCCCCGCCCAGAAATGCTGCTTACAAGGGAGCGAAGGAGGGTTGGGAGCGCGAGCGGGATGCATCAATAGCAGAAATAGTAGGATTGGGAGGGGACGAACAGGCACGGCGATTGTGGAAGCAGCTCACAGGTTACCATAAACGGTCTCTGGTGGAGACAACTGTTTACCGGATCAAGCGGATGCTAGGAGATCGTTTAAAAAGCAGAGGATTTGGTCAGCAATGTACTGAAGCGAGTTGTAAGTGTTTAGTAATCAATAAAATGAATAGTCTTGGGTTACCTAAAGGAAGATGGGAACTGAAGGATGCAGCTTAGCGGTACAGTTGCTGGCTGGGGCTTGTCCGCGATTTTTTTTTGGAAAATACCTATTACGCAACAAGGCCACTCGAACCTCATTCTCATTAAAACAGTTCATAATAATTAACTTAAAATTCAAATCAGGAAACCTATTCTTTAGCGTCTGGTAAAGTTCGACAGAATACTCGTCACTAATGTGCAGATTCTCCGCATCGGTATAAATAGCATTTGAGTTTTCTGCGCAGACGCAAGCAGAGCGAAAAAACAACACCTGTCCTTGATAAGAACCAAGTTCTCTAAATCGATCGATCCTTCTCTGCGATTTGGACTTAAAATTCTGCAAAGATTCCGAATAAAACGGCACCTCCCAATTCCCTTCATGGGGAAATACAAGACAATACCGAGTGTTCAGAAGAAGCGTACTATAACCCGATAAAAACTCTTCATCATTAAAATAGACGAAATCTTCCTCTAATAACCTGATCAACTGTGCGTTATTTAATGAAAGAACCCAGTCCAGAGGAAACGCCGCAGTCCTTAGACCAAGATATCTGAGATGATGCGTCACCTCACAAGTGGACCCTAAGCTGACTAAAAGAGGCTCTTGAGTAGATCCTATAGGCAATGGCAATGCATTGAGTTCAGGATCTAACTCTCCATAACAACGATCCAACGAAAATCCAAAAATCAATAGAAGAGCAACAACCAACTTCACCATAACTATACACCTATTCAGTTATCGACCGTTCACACGCTCGCACGAATTCCTATTCTGTCGACAGGAAAAACATTTTAAGAGTAAGGTGTTTCAAAAAAAATCAATTTATTCATCCAGAGGCAGTCATGAACGGTACTCCACAACTTTTTTGCGATCTCCACAGCTACATCCCACAATACATCAATTGGAAGGATACCCAGTGTACATTGAGCGTCAAGCCTGACGGATATGTTTTTCACGTAGCTGGTAACTCCAGCAACATAGAATTGACAGATCGTGAACTCACCTGGTTGAAATCGCACGGTCTAAACCCTCACGATCAAGAATGCTCTCGTGAAAAAGTGGCATCCCTTGGGATACTGCTAGGAACCGATTTCAATGTGTTCAATATCTCAGAAATAGAAACCACAGCCGCACGAAAGTCCCTGCCCTACCTAGGAACTAACCTTGTCTTTGGAGCCCCCTTCGAGCCCGCTTTCAGAGAAGCATTGGCAGCCATTACAACCGACCTCAAAGCGCGCATGAAGCAATATGATCTGGCAGACAGCATAGTCTCACACCACCCTGAAGGCCTTCACGCCTCTTTAACCATCTTCTGGGAACAAAACCCAGTGAAGGTTAACGAAGAAGCCCTGCAAAAATGGTCTCAAGAGCAACCCCCGGTTACATTAACAATAAAACCCACTCCAGCACTGACCACCCCATTTTTTATTTCTAGCAGCGGATTAATTATTGTACTGGCACAAAGCGCTAACAACGCAATCCAAACGTTGCGTGAACAAGTCGGCTCCTCTTGTGAAGTCACGGATAAAAATAGAGGCAAGTCTGTTTCTCACATTATTCTCGGCTATCTTTTGCCGGATCACGCATGGAACTCTAAAAAAGTGATCGATGAAATCACCTCCTTCTGCCTAGAAACAAACCTCGCATTGAACCTGTCGTGCGAAATGACACAAGCGAATCTTGTTACCTACAACAAACAAACGCTGGAACCTAATGCAAGAATACGGGCTATCCCTTTGCCATTGAAGGGCATTCCATAGAGGTATTGCAGATTTTTTGATGCGTATGTAATTGATAGTAAATTATTTACGACAACAAAACTCTCGAAGAGGGTTTTCCTGTCGCAACAACCTTACTAGCCCGTAAAAAAATAAAATCGTTATGGCCAACAGATTAACTAGCTAGCGCGGCCACATCCTCGATCGCAATAAACACCTCTACTTCTTTAGGTGATCCTGAAACAAATTTATCACCATAAAGTTCGTAATCACCTGTGTACGTACGTTTCAAGCTTGTTTGCTGCCAAATAGCTCCCCATGTCTCGATTAGGCGTGCAGGATGCTCGCCAACCGCACGAAAAACACCATAAGAACCCGCTGGAATCGTTTTCGCCACCATCCCCTGAGGAATATACTCTAATGAACTAACTAAATAGCCAATCACCAGTGAGTAGGGCCCTGTATGATCACTCTCATAGTCACAGTACAGAGCAAGCACTTCATCAGAAATTTTATTCTGAACTTTATTCATGACATTCTCACGATAAAACCTATCCCAAAGCCGTGGAATATCATGAGACGCTGCCCCGGGTGCGTTGGAAGTTCTGCATGCAATACCCACTATCATCGTGGATGGCTGATGAACCACGTCGTAACTTCCCATTATATTCTCCTAAGTAGAATCTGGCTTGAGACTATTGCGTAAAAAATTCTACGTCGAGGATAGTATATCTGAACTTCAGTTAAAATTCATTACAATGATGTCTTTATGAAAACCAGACGTAGAACCAACAAGCCATCCTGCCGCCGCAGCCATTGTCCTAGATACCATTGCTCGCTGGATCTACCAGGAAAGTTTTGCCACTCCATGATGGAACGCCTCAAGCCTTCAGGATTCCCTTTCACGAAAATGGTTTTCACTATATCTAGAATCTATCTTGATGATATCGGAGGGGCGATGGATTCTAGCCACGAGAGCTTGGTCGAAAAAGACAAAAACCCACTGATCCGCCACCTGAATAAATGCGTCGTGCTGGCTGTAAAAATATTGGCATGCCTCATGGTCATCGTCGTTTGGCTCGCTTTGGCTGACGTCGTTATCCATATGGTGAAAGAAATTCAAAACCCTCCCTACGGACTATTCAGCATTGAGGCGTTGATCGCCACACTCGGTAATTTTTTGCTCGTTCTTATCGCCATAGAAATTTTCTTAAACATCGTCTTCTATCTAAAAAGAGACGCCGTTCACGTGCCCCTTGTTTTAGCTACAGCTCTTACGGCTGTCGCCCGAAAAGTGATCATCTTCGATTACGCTAATGTTAGCCCTATTCATTTATTTGGAACCGCTTCCGTTATCATAGCCCTCGGATTGACGTACTGGTTAATTACAAAAAAGGAAGAATAGAATTATGTCATTGATTCAAGAATTCAAGACCTTCGCAATGAGGGGAAGCGTCGTGGACCTAGCCATCGGGGTTATCATCGGTGCGGCGTTTGGAAAAATCGTCAATTCCTTGGTCAATGACATCATCATGCCCCCTATAGGATCCCTTCTCGGCGGCGTCGATTTTAGCAGCCTAGCCATCACCCTCCACTCAGCAACCGACACCAGCCCAGCCGTTCTTATCAAATACGGCGCCTTCATTAACACCGTAGTCGATTTTGCCATCGTTGCATTTGTCATCTTTTTGGTGATTAAAGCTATGAATAAACTGCTCCCACCCCCAGTCGTAGAACCCGTATCCAAAGACTGCCCCGAATGTCTGATGCCCATCCCTATAAAAGCAAAAAAGTGCGGGCACTGCCAAACAAATCTATCACGACCCAATGGCCAGTAGGATCGCCGTGTAGATAAGTGCACACATCTGCGCTCCAAAATTCAACCGTTGGCAATATTGCGCCAAAAGATGTACCAGAACAAACATAACCACTGAAATTAAAGCTAAATTAAGGATACGCACCCATCTAATTTATTTTGAGCGAGCCTCAAAAAGAAACCAGACGCGGCGTTCCGCCTCATCGATAATGACCTCAAGAAGGCTCTCTGTGGCACAATCTTCATGATCATCGCATACATCATGCGCCGCGCGAAGACGCTTAATTAACGCACGATTTTCCTCTTCCAGGTTTATCAGCATCTGTTGTGCGTCGGGAAGAGTATCATCTTCCCTCACCTTTTGAAGCTGATGAATCTGTTTCACCGTTTGCACTGTAATGCCACCTAACTTTCGCACTCGTTCCGCGAGAATGTCGATTGTGGCGAAAATCTGGTCAGCCTGTTCATCAAAAAGCAAATGGTAGTCTCTAAAATGAGGGCCGGACACATGCCAATGATAGTTCTTCGTTTTGATATACAGAGCGAAAGCGTCTGCAACAAGAACATTGAGAGCTTTAGTAACTGCATCGCGAGCTTTTACTCCAAGATCAGTCGGAACTGCGAGATCAGAGGCCGGGCGTTTATTCTTCATAACCACTCCTTTGTAATAAACACGACCTATGCACGGAATCAAAAAAAAAGTCGAGAGCTAAGAAGACCTGCAACATCGCTTTTTTCTCTTTCTTTCACAGGATTTGCAGGCATACGCATCAGGCTAAGATAAGTTTTTGATATTTATATAATTGATAACAAGTTCGTTGCGATAAGAAAACCCTCGAAGAGCTTTGTACACGACAAAAATTGATCTAGTAAGGTTGTTGCGACAGGAACCCTCGAAGAGGGTTTCTGAATGTAGCCCACCGTGAGCCTCACGAGCGAAGCGAAGTTGAGGCGTAACGGTGGGAAAAAGGATCAATTAAAGACTGCACTCGCGAAGGGAGTGCCTCAACCGATTGGGAGCACTCTGAACTCAGCGTTTGTGCAGAAGATCTTTAAAATCGATGATAGAAGAAAAAAAATCACTTTCACTAACACCTTCACTCTACACCATTTACGTGAATTAAAACAGGTCTTATAGACATGTTTCTAGGAAGAGCTAAGTTTTTAATTTTCTGTTTTACTTCATCGATGACGCTTGTTGTAATTTCCTGACCACTAAATTTTATTTCGCATAAATAACACGTTCCAAATTTTGTTTGGATCATGTAGTCAATTTGACATCCCTGTCGATCATTTGCTTTACGCTGAAAAAATGGATTGTCATTCACAATTTCTGAAGAATCGATACCAAGGATTTTTTGTACCGTTTTTCGATTACTAAGGACAAGGTTTTCAAACTGTAATCCCATCGCAGATTGCCATTGAGGTAATAGCTTCAGTCCTTGTTTTTCAATTTTCTTTTTGTTTGGTTCAATATATTTAAGATAGAATCTTAAATAATTATCTTTGAGTCGATAATGGCTTAATTTCGAATCTAGACCTGTCTTGAGATGCCAAGTAAAATCGCGAGAAACAAACCCTGCCGTAACAAGATCGTCCATGTATTCAGAAACTAGACTATTTTTTTCAACCTTCAATGCTACGTAAATATCTTTAAGTTCACAAGGCCCATCCGCAAGTCTTTCAACGATGGTTTTGTAGGTAATACTTCTGGAAGAGAATAAATCTGAAAAAATTCGTTCAAATTCACTAAAGAGAAAACCTTCTTTTCGAAAACACAATCTTTGGATATTTGTCTCAGCGCTTTGATTAGGCAAAATTTCTTCAAGATAACGAGGAACACCTCCCATTACAGAAAGAACTTTGAAGTTTATCAAAAGCTGATACTCTATCTTGCTCTGCATTCCAAAATTCATTACACTCATATAAGGGAAGTTCTTCCAGAACGATGTCTAAAGATATTCTTCCCATAAATCCCGTACTACTAAGAATATTTTCTTCAATCCAACTTGAAATTGATCCACATAGAATCAGAACTAACTGAGGGTTGTTTTTGAAGTAGAGATCCCAAGCCGTTTTGAGTTTTCCTAGAAATGTAGGATCTTTTGAACCCATCCAGCTAATTTCATCTAAAACAAGAACAATTTTTCCTTTTTGAGCCTGTTGTGCTAAATGCCAAAACAGATCACCCCAGTCGTCAGCTCTTGGAAGAGGAATTTTCATTTCACGTTGTAATTGACGAGCAAACTCTTCTTTTTGGTCGGCAGCTGAAATGCCATTCGTCGGTGGAAGTCCAGAAAAAACATAATGAGGATGTTTTCTGAGCGAATTCTTGTGCTAGACGACTCTTTCCAATACGACGTCTTCCCCGGATAACTACCAGACTGGCAGACTTCTTCTTAAAGAGTTCTCCGAGCATCTGAAGCTCTCTTTTCCGACCTACAAATGAATGTTGCATTTTGAATCCTTATTTGGTGATCAATTTATCGTAACATTTTAAAATCACCAAATCAAGAAAATGCGATTTAGTGATTGATTTTTTGAGAGTCTATAGATTTGATTAAACGCAAAGGCGCAAAGAATATTCAACGAGACGCTCTAGAAAACGCAAAGCCAGATTTTATTAAGAGTTTTTGTGTTTTTTAGCCCTGAATATTCTTTGCGCCTTTGCGTTTAATCAAAAAGCATAATTTAGTCAACTGGAACTGCGATGGCCTCTTCACTCTAAAAGGCTGTTTTATTGCGAGATTTCAATAAGATTATCAACCTGACTAGAAAGAGGTAAAAAACAGATACTTCAAAAATTGATTTTTTGATATGCTGGAAAACCCTAAAAATGCATGTAATTAGGATCCCAATGATCGTCTACTCAAATAGAATTGTCCGATTTATTCGCGAGATCAAGCATTTCATAAAATTGGTTTTGTCTAGAGAAGTTAGGTTGCGAGTCACCGGTGACCGATTTTACAATCGAGAAGAAACAATCTCCTATCCGATCAAAGTCGTGATTTACAATAATAAAAGCATGCTAGGGTACTTTAACGCTGATTTTTATGAGTTAGGTTTTCATGAACGTCTCATGTATTCAAGCAGCACCAAACTACAGAACTTAATTAGGCACGAACTAGCCCATTACTTAACGTACAATATGCACGGAGGCGCTACTCAGCCTCACGGCTCTGAATTTAGAGCTTTTTGCGAACTCTTGGGCTGGGGCGAAGACGTTTACAAAGCTACCCTTTGTCTGGAAGATGATGACACTCCTGCCATAGAAGAAAGCACTGTTTTACGAAAAGTCCAAAAGCTCATGGCTCTGGCGACGAGTACCAACCAGCATGAAGCTGAACAAGCCATGATCAAATCGCAACAACTTTTATTGATGCACAATATAGAATCCCGAGACGTAAATGAAACGGAAGACGAAAAAGTATTCCTTAAACGCATCATGAAACAAAAGCGGGAAGATGCCAAGATGCGATCCATAGCAAAAATTTTGGAAACCTTTTTCGTAAGCACTGTCTATAGTCGCGCTGGGGGCTTTACTTATCTTGAGATTTTAGGAAGCGCCGTCAATGTTGAGATTGCAGAATACGTGGCAGACGTGCTGCACCACGAGTTGGACCGACTTTGGCAACAGGTCGGATTAAGAGGCACAACCGCCAAAAATTCCTTCTTATTAGGCTTGGCAAAAGGATACTGTAATAAAGTCGAGGCTCTCAAACAAGAATATCGCACTGATTTTACCAATGCCTTGATGGTAATAGAGAAGAAGCTAGTGGATGGCAGGGCGATGGCTTATAAGCACCTGTCCAGCCGAAGCTCCAGTACTAAATTTTGCCAAAACGCTGCCACACTGGGTGAGCAATTAGGAAGACAACTTAACATTACCCCCGCTGTCAGCAGTCCCTCGAAAGGCTCTGAGATTATGCTCATTCGCTGAGTTTGAGCAAATGAAAGGGGCCGGAATTACATTAAGAGGGAACACCTAACCTAATCGCCATAGCGCTTTCAGAAACCATGAAAATATCTGCTAAAGCAGGAACAGTTTCGTAGCCCTGACTCATTGCTAAGTTGATTAGATGCCATGGCATCAGAATATCCGCGGCAAGTTTATTGGCTGCAATCTCTTCTTTATTACTTAGACCGCTCCTATACAACGCGTCATCCACTAAGCCGTCCCCTATTAAATCTTTGTGTAGAATAAAGTGAGCAATTTCGTGAGCAATGGTAAAGCGCTGTCTCAATTTCGTGTGATTAGCATTCACAAAAATAGCATACCCGCTGTCACCCCCATAACTTGCATCTTTGACGATTTTACCAGATAATGATACCTCGCCCGCACTCTTGAAAACTTTGATTTTCAGTTCGCGCGCAATGGTCAAAACATCCACAGGCCAGCTCTGCTGGTGTCTTCGTATCGTAGCCAATGATACGTCATTGGATTGAGAGTAGTTCATAAGGATCGTCCTGCATATCTTTGATATCATCGGTAAATGCTCTCTTGCTATCTACATCCGAAGGATTGTTCATTTTTTCTTCTACGAATTTCTGAGCCAGATCCGCGGGTCCTAATTCGTCGAGATATTGCTTCACCAAACCTGGGACTAATGATTTTGCAACCTTCTCGGCTTTTTCTTCTGCTCCCCTCCTTATACCATTGTATCCCCAATACGCAAGGAGAGCGATGAGTATACTCACTAAAATTAAGTAAATCTGCAGTAAGGACTGATGATTCGCCTGGGCAGCTAAGAAGACCGCGAGAGCACCCTCACTTGGTGCAAAGGTAGAAATCGCGTCCACGACCGGCGCTGTAAAACGATACCAAAACACGAAAATTGTGCAGAGGTTCAATGTTGAAATTATTGCATTAAAATATTTCATAACTTTAACAACTCAGCGAGATTTGGAAGCAAAATATACCCCAGATGCACAATTGTCTACAACACGTCTCCACTTCTTCCAGAAGGTCACCGAAGGTAGTTAGATCTGTCCATATCCTCTGCTGGGATCACTCTCTACCAGTCGAATCAATTGAGTCATATTATCTCTTACCCTTCTGGTTGAGAAAAGCGATACTGGCCGATGAGCGTTTTTATAATCTGTGTCAGTACCTGTTCGCGGTTCAAACGGTTTTGCGTAAATACACCGATCGCTCTTTCTTTCGTTTCCAACCTAAAATTAAAAAAGAAGCAAATTAAAAATCTCCTGTCTTTTTTAGATTCAAATACCTAATCTCAAACTATTTAAATTTATTTTTTCTAAAATCAAAAATAATTTTTTTATTTTTGTATACATATTGTTGTTAAAAGCAGATGGTGCAACTAAGAGGATTAAACACCTCAGGAGGGTGCCATGAAGAATTTTATTTTAATGCTGATGCTATCAGTAGCTTTGACAGCTTGCGACCAACAGGATAAGCCAAGCAAACATCCTCCCATCGGGCGGGATTCTAACAATACAGGAAAAAACATTCGTGATCGTGATTCGGCAGCAGTAACTCCCTTGGATCAATCTGAAACCGAAGCGGACCGAACAATAACACAACAAATACGCCAAGCCGTTATGTCTGATGGTGCTTTGACGACCAATGCAAAAAACATCAAAATCATCACTATAAACGGCGTTGTTACACTCCGGGGACCCGTTGCTAGTTCGCAAGAAAAAGATGCGATTGCAAGAAAAGTTAATAGTGTCCAAGGAATAATAAGAGTGGACAATCAACTTGAAATTACCAGCAACAATCAATAACCAACAATAACTATTGGAGGTGTATATGACTAAAGCTGTTTTTGGCTTAGCCACAAACGAGGAACACGCTCGTCGTATCGTAGATCGATTCTTATCTGCAGGATTTTCTAATGAAGATATTTCAATCCTCTATCCCGATCGAAATAAGGACAAGATAAAAACCAATGAACAAGGGGATTTAGAATACGAAGAAACATCAGTTCCCAGAAATACTAAGAAAGGCACTCTTACTACTGAAAAGCATACAAAAGCCCCTGAAGGAGGCGTGGCCGGAGCTACTACAGGCGGAATCCTCGGTGGTTCGTTGGGCTTACTTGCCGGGATTGGCGCTCTGGCTATTCCAGGTCTTGGACCCTTTATCGCTGCAGGGCCAATCATGGCCGCCCTAAGTGGCTCAGCTGTTGGCGGAAGTTTAGGCCTGCTGATCGGAGCTTTAATTGGATCGGGTATTCCAGAATACGAAGCAAAAAAATATGAAGCAGGTCTTAAGGAAGGAAATATTTTGATCAGCGTCCATACAGATAATGCCGATGAAATAACTCGTGCCAATGAAATTATGAAGAAAGAGGGCGCCAAAGATATTTCTTCAACAGGTGAAAAAACAAAAACCAGAAATTAAAAAACAACTTCGCCCAGGCATGATTAAATCATTCCTGGGCGAAATTCTAAATAGGGGTGAATTATGAAAATGATTGGTTTGTGGTTACTAGGGATTCCTATCACTATCATTATTATATTAAAATTATTCGGGTTCATTTAACAATCAAGCTCATAAAGAGAGGGATTTATGGAAAAAGATCTTAAGGACTTACTAATTGATGAATTACATGACTTGCTAAGCGCCGAAGAGCAGATCGTTGAAGCATTGCCTGATATGGTAAAAGCTGCTGAATCTCCTGATCTAAAAAACGCCTTTGAGACCCACCTAAAGGAAACAAAAGGGCAAGTGCAGCGTCTTGAAAAAATTTTCAAACTTCTCAAAGTCGAAAGAAAAGAAAAATTTTGCAAGGCGACGAAAGGACTCATTGAGGAATGCAAAGAGGTCCTGAAAGACTTTAAAACTAAATCATCAGTACGAGATGCGGCACTTATCTCCAAGGCACAACGGATAGAACATTATGAAATATCTGCCTATGGAACCGTGCGCACCTTTGCAAGTGAATTAGACTTCGATGAGGTGGCCGATTTGCTACATGCCACTTTGGACGAAGAAGCAAATGCTGATAAAAAATTAACAAAAATTGCCGAGGGCGGTTTACTAAGCTCCGGGGTAAACCAACAATCGATCAGCCCTGATGGTGAAACTCATAAAGATTCGAAAAAAACCACCACTCCAAAACGCAAGTAAGGGCTCGAACAGCCAGATCTGCGGTGTGCGGAAGTCTACGCATACCGCAGTCAATTTTTGTAATGGTTTTCATGTCTTTAAATTAAAACTCAAACATCTAAAAATTAATAATATAGGGCAAACATAGAATAATAAATATCTATTCAGATAAAGTGAGCTTAGCTGAGATAACAATCACCAGCGCACTCGAGTCGTACTCCCTACATCCACAAATAGGAGGCGGTTTCATGAAAGCTCTCGTTTTTCATAGTCCTAAAAAGGTTCAAGTGGATGAGGTAGACGATCCACGCATTGAACATGAACAGGATATTATTCTAAAGGTGACGTCGACAGCGATTTGCGGATCTGATCTTCATATTTTTAATGGCTTCTTTCCACAGAAAAAACCACAAATCCTTGGCCATGAGTTCATGGGCATTGTGGAGGAAACAGGCAAACAGATCACACATCTTAAAAAAGATGACCGTGTGGTCGTCCCTTTTCCAATTGCTTGCGGTCAATGTTTCTTCTGTCAACACGCTTTACCAGCACAATGCGAGCATTCGAATCCTGAACATTATGGTCCCGAAGGCGATGACAAAGAAAAAGGCGGTGCTCTGTTTGGGTATACAGATCTCTATGGAGGTTACTCTGGAGGTCAGGCTGAATATGTTAGAGTTCCTTACGCACACTTTGGCCCGCGAAAAGTAGAAAATGACCTCAAAGATGAAGAGGTTTTGTTTTTAACGGATATTTTCCCTACAGGCTGGTCTGCTATTGATTGGGCGCAACTTAAAGGCGGAGAAACTGTGGCAGTTTTTGGGTGTGGTCCGGTGGGAATCATGGCGCAGAAAGCGGCTTGGCTGCGCGGAGCCAAAAGGGTTATCGGCATAGATATTCTAGACTATCGCTTAGAATCCGCTCGCAAACATGCCGGATCTGAAGTGCTCAATTCGGACAAGGTAGATGTTGTTAAAACCATCCGAGATATGACGGAAGGACGGGGCGCAGATGTATGCGTGGATGCTGTTGGTTTAGAAGCTCACAGAGATTTTAGTGAAATCATTTCCGAAAAATTACATGGTGAGACAGGCACCATCGATGTCATCCATACCTGCGTACGCGCAGTTCGACGGGGTGGTGTAATCTCCGTGGTGGGTGTGTACGGAAGCCCCTATCATAATTTTCCATTCGGCCAAATTTTTGATAAGGCGCTCAAGATTTGCACAGGACAAGCGTTAGTGCAACATTATATCGATGATCTTCTCAAACTGGTAGAAGAACGCAAAGTTCGCCTTGACGATATCATCAGCCACGTATTGCCCCTAAGCCAGGCGCCTCATGCTTATGATATATTCAACCAAAAGAAAGACAATTGCGTGAAAGTTGTTCTTAAGCCTTAAAACAGATATAGCGGTCTAATTGATGCTTCATCTTGCTTGATTTAGAAAGCAACTATCCCTACTTTTCAAAAATTTCTTTTAACACCCTACAAGCCATCACTTCTAAGGGATCTATAATTATCTTATTAGGCACATGTAAATCAGCAGAAAAGAGGGATAATTCTGTACATCCCAAGATGATTGTCTTCGCACTCTGTGTTCGAAGTAGCTGTTCCAATTGCTCGACAACGAATTCCTTATCAGCGCTCTTAAGAATCTGGTCGATAAGCTCATCGATCTGTTGTTGTGTTTGAGTATCAGGATATACACAAGGGAAAAATTGCTTGTGTAGTCCAAACTGAACAGACGTCGAAGTACAAAAAACTAAAGGTTCATCAGTTACCGATAGTTCTTTAGCTAGCGTACGAGGTAAGTGAACTAAATCGCTCAAGTCATCTTTTTCATCTAAGAAGGCATGTAGAGTGTTACAAGCAATTGCCAATGCAGAAGCACCGCTTCGACGCAATTGCTCTAGACAGCCACTTAACTCCTTTCGTAACTTGTCGACGTCCATATCGGGACTAAGCATTTCCGAGAAAGGAAAGCTGATTAAAAAAATTTGGGGAAAATCAGCATCTCGGTAGCAACCATACACTTTCCCCGAAAGAGAAAGTATACGCTCTAGTAAAAAAGCTCCAGCCAAGGGGCCTGCACCCCCGACGATTCCTATAGATTTTGGTTTCATAAAAATTCCTATATATTCTTACGCAAATACGTGCATGAATCAGTCAGGAAAGCTAGCCCGTTATTACATGAAAGTCCAGTTTGTTCAGACGAGATCACACGCGTCATCTGGCATCCAGTGCGCCGGTTTTCCTTCCCATTTAACATTGCATCCGATGGGATTGGTCAATGGTACATCAATCGGTTGACCGGCTAAATGTTGCTCAATAGCATGCTCTAAATCATGTTGTGTGATTTTGCTGGCATCACGAGGATGATCGACAGCACGGCCGGTATAGATCAACTTGCGCTGCTCGTCGAACAGATAAAAATGAGGAGTTCGCAAAGCGCCGTAAGCTAAAGCGACCTCTTGCGTCTGATCATACAAATATTTCCAAGGAAAATGGTGCTCCTTCATGCGAGCAGCCATGTGATCGAATGAATCTGCAGGGTAGGTGCTTGCACTGTTGGAATTAATACCAACAAAGACAACGCCCTTGTCTTTGAATTTATCGACGGTTTTTCGCGTGACCTCATCCGACCCGGTCACATAGGGGCAATGATTGCAGGTGAAAAAGATGACCAATAGCTTGGCGTTAACAAAGTCTGATAATGAATAATTTTCACCATCTGTAGCTGGTAAATGAAAGTCTGGTGCCTTCTGGCCTATCTGCAGGGTAAACTCACTCTTCTTCATAACGCCTCCAAGGGTGCGCTTACGCGCAGGTTTATTGTATGACTAACTATGGACGAACTGGACGAATATAGATTTTAAGCCTATTTCGTCCACTTTCAGGCATCTGACCCTTTAAAAAACTTCCTGCTGTAGTCGATCGTCCGCCTTTACCGACCAGAATGAGTTAAATACTTTTTCACTCTCCACGAGTCGAATCAATTGAGTCATACTATCTACAAAAGAAGATTTCCATTCTTCGAAATTTAAAGAATGATCATTTTTTGCAGGAATTGACTTTACAAAGTCTTGCAATTCACTACTCATTGGACAATTAATTTTTATATCTACTGCAATGTCATGTGAATTTTCATCTACAGCTGCAGAAATAGGCATGCTATTTTTGAGATGAATAATGATAAGTTCAACTGGTTCGGAAGAATTATTTACACTGCGATGTTGCTCATTTTCTGCATCGGCATTTCTCACAACAGCCTCACCTGTTGGGAATTTCACGTCCACCATTCGGCCATCTGCCTCAATACGAGTAATTGTGCCTCCTTTTAAGGCAATCACCACTTGCGGATATACATCACGGTGAAGACCAATTTCTTCATGGGCGGCTATTTTTACCTTTCCTATGCAAATTTGATCATTTTCAAATTGTTGTTCATATTCTAGAGCATGCATCTGAAACGATAGCAAACATATAAATGCAGTTAAGGTTTTTTTCATAAGAACTCCTATAATTTTTCCAATACGTAGTTGACTGTAGCATTAAGAAACATGCCCGTCTCGATTAAGCGAAGACAGGTTACCTTAAATCAGCTCTCATGCTCGACAAATATAGCAGACTACGCCTCATAATTTCCACTTTGATCATCATACTTAGCATCAGCAGCACCGCTCTGGCACAACGTAACGGTGCGATATATTAATTGAAAAAATATAAGACGACAAATAGAAGGAGATTTAATTCAGGAGATTGAATTATGCAGAAATTTTCTAAGATTGCTCTGGCCATATTGGCAACCGCTTGTCTCGTAGCCTTTAGCCCGGCGACGAAAGGTAAAAATACTGACGAGACCGCTATTCGAAATCTCACCCAGTCATATCAAGAAGCTTATAACCAACAGGATGCAGAAAAAATAGCCTCCCTATGGGCCTCAGATGCTACTTATAACAACCCCGTCACTGGCGATTTTGCCGAAGGAAGAGAAGCAATTCAAAAGCTCTTTAAAGGAAAATTTGCCCAGAATTCGAAAAGACGCATGGAGGTTGCAATCAAAGGGATCGAGTTTCCCAGTGCCAACGAGGCAATCGAAAACGGCATAATGAGAATGACCATTCCCAATGAGCCTGTGCTGCAAGTTGCCTTCAAACTAGATATCAACAAGCAAGATGGCAAATGGTTGGTGAACGCCATTCATGAAATCCAACTCCAGGACGCCCCATCCAACTTCGAACATCTCCAAACTCTGGCGTGGCTAGTGGGGAAGTGGGAAGACTCCGATGACAATGTCCAGATCTTGTTTGATAATGAATGGGACAAATACAAAAACTTCCTCACCCAGCACTTTCAGATGAAAATCTATGGCCAGGATGACATCGAAGGAAAACAGATCATTGCATGGGATTCATTGAATAATCGTATCCGCTCATGGGTCTTTGATTCAGACGGAGGATTTGGTGAAGGAACGTGGGAAAAAATCAATAAAAGCTGGTACGCAACCATGCACTTTACTCTTAGTGATGGGCGGACCGCGTCCTCGAAAAATGTCTATACTCCAGTAGATGATCACAGCTATACCTTCGCTTCGATAGAAAGAGAGGTAGATGGAGAAATTCTGCCCAATATGAATGCCGTCACAGTTAATAGAGTCGAGTAGGGGGAATTATGCGGAATAGAATAGCTGTATTTATGATGTTTGTTACCGCAGCGAGTCTTTTGATCACTCCTATTGAGGCGCTAAGGGGCGGAGGCGGAGGCGGACGAGGCGGCGGAGGAAGAGCTGGCGGCGGCGGTTCAAGAGGCGGTGGTGGCGCCTATCGCGGTGGCAATACCATGTACCGTACCCCTACTATGAGCCGTGCGTCGAATCGAGCACCTTCCACAGCAATGAGACAGAACCAGGCCAGAACCCCTGCTTCTGCCAACAGGATGCAACAAAGCCGACAAACACCTTACCAAAAACCGACAGCGGCAAATCGCTCGCAATTGCGCCAGCAAGTGAACCAGTATGCGCAAAACAAGCCAAAGCCGAATATTGATCGTCAAGCCCTCGCGCAGAAAGGCCAAAATTTTGCAACTCAGCACAGTGGCCAACTTGCTCAAAACAGGCAACTTTCGGATAGCGTAAGCCAGCGACTACAACAAACACATCCAGATTCTAATCATTGGTTTAATGGGAATTTCTTTGATCGACACAATGTCAACGTAGATTATGCGCGAGTAGGAGCAAATTGGTGGCAACCTGCTGCATGGTCAGCGCTGGCTACATGGGGCGCCTGGAACTGGTCCACCCCTTACTATTACGATGAAGACTATGCCTATCCAATGACACCTCCCCCTACCGAACCTAGTGCTACCTATTCCTATAGCACCAATAAAAACCCCGCAACCCACTGCGTCAGCCAGTGATGAGTGGCTTCCGCTGGGAGTATCTGCTCTCGCAGCCAGTACCGAACAGGCTGCACAAACCGATCGTTTCCTTCAGTTAGCCATCAACCGCAGCGGCGAGATCGCCGGTGTTGCCTATAACTCCGCCACTGACGCAGCACATGACCTGGTTGGAGCTGTTGATCCAAAAGACCAACAAGCCTATTGGTACTTGGCCGATCAGACAGATTCCCCTATAGCGTCAACAGGCATTTACAACCTAACAGAAGATCAAACCCCGATTAATGTGCACTTTAACGACGGTTCGGACCAGACTTGGACCTTAGTGCGCCTGGAACAAAACCAGTAGAGGTACGCATCAGGTTCTTGGAAGCTCCGGCTTTTTCAGACCTCTAGTTCAGGTTATGAAAAAACCGATAGATGGGACTGCGTTCATTGTAATGTACGCGCTGGTCCGAAAACATGCGCGCTTCGAATAGCTCTTGGATTTGCTTTACTTCTTCTGGGTTTTTGCTCTTCAGAAATGTGAGTATGGCTTCGCGTTCTGCTTTGTCGTAGAAGACGCACTGCCCGCCGAAGAGTTTTGCAATCGCAACTAATTCTATAGCCTGAGGGTTGTCTGCAAATGCGTCTCTGCGCGAATCTAGAACCTTAGCACCAGCCTCGTGAATGAAGGCTCGTTTGCTTGGACCATTCACTTCATACACAGCGAGCTTGGCTGTTTTTGGAAGATCGTCTCGCTGTACTTTCTTCACCACTTCATCAAAATCCATGAGATCCATCAGCACGGCTTGCAATTGTCCTTGATTTTCATAAATTAACACGCGATTAACTTGCTTTCGTTCAGAAGTAGTTAGTTGTTTATTAGTGCTTCCAAAATTGATAGTGGTTTTAATTTGTTCTGGCATCCACTTGTAAATGTTAGCTAGACTTGTGGGCTCGGTTATGTCCAACCCTCGGTTCGAGCCGCTCCAGCGAGGTAGGTCCAGGAACTCAAATTTCCATGACACCCAGCGGGCACCGCCTGCACTATGTATAGTTTGTTGTTGCTGCGTCTGTTGTTGAGCCTGCTGCTGCTGTGCTGCCTGTTGCTGCGCTTGCTGTTGTTGTGATTGCTGTACCACCGAGCCTTCATTTGAACCACTTGCAGACGGATTGGCATCCACTTCTTTTGGTAGCTTGTTCTCAGCGATTAGTTTGTAGTTGTTTAGCTTGGTTTCCGCCTCTTTTAGGAATTCCGGCTTTCCGCCGAGAGCTTGCTTGATATCTTTACAGCGATCTTTTTGTTTTTGTAGAAGATTTTCTAAGTTAGCCACCGCGCCCTCGGTGCTGCTGACTTGCGCCAACTCATCTAGGTCTTCGTCCATCGGTGAAAAAAGTTCTTTTTCAACCAAATCAAGCAAGATGTTTTCGGGTTTAATTCCTTTGGCAATGTCGCTCGAAATGGCATGATCCAGCGCCATTGGGATCGCTTTTTGAATTTCTTCACTCTTCCCGGCAAAGTTATCTTTAGCTTCACGTTCGGCTTGGATCTTTAGCATATAATTGATTACATCATCTGCAGTGACTGGCCCGCCCTGAGGGCGCATGAGTTTAGCTACGGTGGGTTTTACAAAGATGTCGAACTGTTGTCCTTTGGCGCTAAGGCCGCGCATGCGCCAGAAGGCCTGCGCGCTTTTAAAGAAGGCAGTGTCTTCTCCGATAGTTACTGCTGCCCGGCCTGTACGTACATTGGGCATATCTGTGCCTATGCTGTTGCCTTGAGCATAAAAATTAAATCTATTCTCAATCGGTACATCTTTACGATCTGCTAAAGCGTTCTTGATGTCGCTGCCAAATTCTTGCACTACTAGTTTATCCTCAACATCAACAAAGGCAACCGCCTTTTTTCTGCTGCCGTCTGCGGTCTCGGCGATCTTTGCGGCAACCTCATCGTTATTTGGCCCTCTGATATAAGCTCCGGCATCTATTAGGGTGTCGTAGGTCGCGAAGAAGCCCTCTTGTCCTATGATACTTTCCACTGGCTTGGATTCGTCAAAATTTTCCAGGGTATTGATGTGTAGACGCCCCTCAGCGAAAGCTGTAAGCATGAAATCAATCGTTTTTCCGTCTGTACCAGGATCGCGAATTTCTGAAATATCCAGATCAGAACTTAATGCATCTGGGTTCCATGGTGTACCTGAAAATCCAGTGATGGTGTTTGACATGCCTACCAGGTCATAGGGACCTGAACTGACCTGTTGCGGAGCTACTTTGATAGTCGGCAGTACCCAGGTTTGTGCAAAATCAAGCATGGCTTGTCGGTCTTTATTGATCGCTGCATGTAACCTGTGCGCCTCTTCAGGATCGCGTAGGGCTCGTTCTAGATTGATTCCTGCAAAGGACTTATTCTCTGCAAACCGTCTAAAGACGGCAGTCTCTTGCATGGGGATAATTCTGCCTTCTATATGTGCCTCGGTGATCTCTGTGTCGCTGCTTTTTTTGATGTCGTCTAAAAATTGGTAGACCTGATCTTGCGTTAACCCTTCCTGCATATAGTCTTGGCAGTGTAGGCCAACATCTTCATAACGATTGCCAAACTTATCTTCGGTAGGCTTGCTGACAGCTAGGTAAGGACGGGTATTGATACCATCCGTGCCACGTCCATAGCGCACGTTGTTGGACAGAGTCATGGTAGAATCAAGCGTTTTAGAAATAAACCGTTTTACATAACAGAGCTTGCGGTATTCCTCCGGTTGTGCCCGTTGAATCTGTTGCATAAACTTCGGAATATTCCTTTCGTTGAGCTGTAATTCAGCATTGAGCTCAGGCGAGCTTTCCCCTGCCACATACTTTATAAACGCATCCTTAGAGATCTGGACAGGGTTTTCCTCATCTCGAGAGTCCCATTTAGATGACCAGTCATCGTACAGTTCGCCGGCTAGCGTTTTTTTAACCTCTGTTGCGAGCGCTCCGTAGTATTCGGCTTGTCGATTGTTTTCCAACGCTTTTGCAAACTCACGCAACTCAGGGGACACTTTGGATTCCGTCTTACTCCAGGCGTCAATTCTGTTATATAGCTCTACAACTATACTTGAGAGCTTTTTAGGCAGTTCAAGTTCCGTCCCTATGGAGCGAATGCATTTTTGCCGTACATCCAAAACAGAATCCACCTCATCAGCGATGGTGTAGGCACGTGTGACAAATAGATTCACAATACTTCCCAGAGCATGCAGCTGTTCCCAAATGGCCTCTCGTTTAGGCTCGGTGTCTGCGTCTTTGTAGGCTTTTAATGTTGCCAGATACTTGTTGCGGAAGTTCAATTTATGCGAGCGTGTAGTTAAGATTGCGCCCTTATTTTTGATGGTTTGCTCCAGGGTCAGAAACTCGTTTTTTAACCACGCGACATCATCGGTTTTCTTCTCATCATACTTAAAGCGGTGCGTGCGCATCCCGTAGACAGAGCTGCATACTTGATCTACGTCGTCCCCCGCAATCTCCTCCAACCACTCTGGCAACAGTGCCTCTGCCAGGTGAGTACCGTCGGCATATTTATTGAGCAAAGTAGGGATCAACAGTGTTTTACCACCGCCCATACCTAGTTGTCGAATGCGATTTGTACCCGAAAAGAGCGCCTCATGCGTCTTGATTTGACCTTTCCGCAACACGAAAGTGCCATGCTCAATCACCAACAACTGACGTGCCAAAGGATGGCTGGCGTCATAATAGCGGGTTGTCTCCAACAGGGATTTGATGTCACCAGCCAATGTGTCATCTGCCTCGCTGACGTTAGTCGGAACCTGAGCTAGCTTCTGAGATAGCTGCGTCAGCACTCTCTCCTCAATGGACTGCTCCATATAAACGCCTATTAGCTGATCTAGCTCACTCGCTTGCTCTGCTATCATGTTAGCGCCCATGACGGAATTAATATCTCCTACCTTGCCAGAGGCATAAAGACCAAATAAACGATCCGGAATCTTAGTCAATTTCTCGCGCTGTACCCCTGCGATGCCCTTCGCTTGTATCGCGACATTCAACTTCTCCAAAATGGCTTTTTCTTTGTCTTTTCTACTGCCAGAAACTCGTAACAGATCCTTCTCAGTATCCTTCTGCAGCTGTTTTACATCGCTGTCTCGAAGAAGCTTGTACGTGACCGCCTCAGGCGTTTTGCGATACTCCTCGGTATCTGCAATAGCCTCATCAATCAGTCGCGCTGTGGCTGCGTCGTCACCTGGTTTGTGTAATCCAGATAGCTCTGTCGCGCTTTTTTTTGCGACAAGCTCCATTTTAAACAATGCAGGTGGCATTGTGAGATTCAAGACCCGCGCTTGTGCTTCGGTGAACGTGAAGGTCCGCACCGCTGTAACAGGATGATTATCCAAATACTCTTGCGCAATCTTCATAGGGTCTTCCACAGGCGCAAACTCTGGAATCGCCCGCTCAATAGGTTTTGATCGTGTAGGGGGCACCTGAGGCGGAACAGTCGTCGGCACCTCTTTTGTCACGCCTTGCACGGCTTCAAAGAAATTTTGCAAAGTGTGCAACGCTGGGATCGGTTTAGCCCCTTCCTCTTCAGCTTTCCCCATCTTCAGCAGACGCATCGGCGCAAAACCATCGAACACGCCTTGCTGCTTGTTATATTCTTTAGGGAATGCCGGTGCCCCTTCAGCTGTAGCCGCTATCAAGTATCGTCGCAGCGTTTCTCCAAGCGTCGTGCTAGGGCGGCAACCTTTCAACCCTGCAATTACTGTCGCCCTGTCCTTTTGATGCTTGCCTGCTTGTATCCACTGGTAGATGGAGACAAAATGTTCCTCCAGAAACTTGTCTGGATGATGAGGAATACTCTCACCATGATAATTTTTTTGCTTTGCTGCCCGACAATAAAAATTCGTCGCAGTTTCCTTAGCCGATGAGGGTCCTTGAACAGTATCACCTACCGGCAGAACCTCTGCAGGCTCAAACTCTTCCTCGTCGCGCGCTAAAAACAACTCCGTATTCACCACTGCCCACTCATCTTGCGTCAAACGTTGCGAGAGAGGAATTTCAGCTTCATTGACCCGATAAATTTGCACTAGCTCTGGCAAAAGTGGATCTATATCTAAATTTCCAGAGCTGCCATGTCTTCGTTCCGATTCCACCAGCGCCATCGCTGCCTTTAATTTAAATGCAGCCCCTTCAGCTGTCGCATCGGGCCATTTTAACACCCATCTGAGCACGTCTTTATGACTTTCAGTAAGCGCACCCGCCGACTGACTCGCACGTAAATACTCAGCAGCTTTCTCGTAATCCTTATGCGCAAAAAAGACATACGCAACCATCGCCATACTTTCCTTCGATGTCGTTTTCAGCCGTTTCGACTGCAGATCCATCTCGGTAATTACCATCCTCTGGGCGCCCGTATCCTCTTCCCTACGATCAAAATAGGCCCGATTCAACCAGGGTGTCGCGCTCGTCTCCCGCACAGCAAGATGTTTCTTATCAGGGTCATAAGGCAGCAACTCCTGCATCGTCATCACTACCTTAGGATTGCCTCTCGTCGATTCCAACAGTTGAAATTGCTCAAAAGTGGCTGGCATGATCCCGTCAGCACCTTTGATCACATTCCCCATCAAGTCCGCTTTCCACCCTTGCAATAAAGACACCTCAGGAACTAGCCTCGGTCTGTTTTTTCCGTTCACCGACTCCTGTACAATCTGATAACTCAACGTCTTGCCGTCAGACATTTTTAATCGAGGATACTCCACAGACAGAGGCTTCAACCCCTTACCCCACAACACCGTATGCTGCGCCGACTCCACCCCAAATAGCTGGCCATACTCGGGATCGCTGCTCAGCGCATCCGTCAGCGTTAATAGACTCAACCCATCTTTCACCCGCTTCACACCATCGATCACCACGCCACCCTTCTCATCTTTCCCAAAAGTCAATTCGAAAGCCGGTTGATTCTCCCCTACCCGCATAGCCACAGCGCGATTTGTATCCGCCGGATTGATCCAAACAGTGCAATTATTCAACAACGAACAGATCGGTGGCGGCGAACCTAATTCAACCACTAAGTCATAAAATTCTTCCTTCTTACCCACAGCACCCACCACTTTTAATTGGATGCGTGTAGCATTCCCAGGCTGCATCACCAACCGCAAATCCGGATGACTGTCAGGGGTAAAAAAAGTTACCCTAGAACCATCATCAGCCGACCCCAAAGCCACTACTCCAGACGAGGACAAATCCTTCGTCCAAAGCGCCCATGTCATAGGATTATTAAACACTTCCTTACGCACCTGGTCCGACAAGACCCCTACAGCACTGCCATTTTTCAGCACTATGCTCCGCTCAAAATCAATCTGATAAGGCCCCACCTGCCATGTCGGATACGTACCTGTAATCGCAGTACCCGCCGCAACTTTCCCACCAACCGTCGCCAATAATCGGTTCGCCACCTCCTGTCGGTCCGCCTCTTTAAGATTGGCAATATCGCCAGACAAGTAATGACGAAAAGTCTCACACTCCTCTCTCAACAACTTTTCCGATGTCTGTATTGTCCTAGGACCATTCGCAAAGACAAACGCATCCTCAATCAAATCCTTTACAGGCAACGCAGCCTTCGCCACATGCCCAGCCTTGTACGCCCGCGCTGTCCAAGCTAAAGTCAACAAGGCCACGTAGGTCTTCTCTTCCCGCGTCACCGCCTTCACCCTAATAGCTTGCAATTGTTCCTGTACTGCCCCCCATTCGGTTACTCCCGGAATCGCCCCTTTCAACGCATTGTCCTGAATTCCTCCCACTGAAAATAGGTTCTGGATGTTACTACGCAGCTTTATCCCAGACTCTAACAAAGCCCCCGCGCGAAACACATTGCCTGACTGCATAGCTAACTGATAGTTGCGCGAAATACCCTCACTCAGCTGCTCTAATGTCGCGGGATTGCGATGAACTTCCCAGACTAGATCTCGTTCATAAAATAGCTTATTCTCAAAAAAACCCACCAAACGAGGATCATCAAAATACTCAGGATGCGCCAGAAACGTATTCACCGTACGCGAGATAGCCAATCCCTGTAAATCAGTGCTACAAAGAAACAAATTCCGCTTAATCGGATCATCAACCTCTGCCATCATACGGCTTTCTGTAAAATCACCCGAGTTATCACGAGCATTCTCCACTGACTTACTACTGAGATTCCCCTGAATCGTAAAATCCAAAGGAGGCTTACCGCGGTCATGACCATATTGACTAGGCACAACCCTTGTGTCATCAGTTGGGCTCCCGAAGACAGTCTCGCCCATTTTTTTATTCACTCGGTAATCCTTACCATCCAACTTCACTATCCAACCATATTCAAAGTTATCGGTATTCTTTTTAGCCGCTATGGAATGAAATCCGCGATGTCCCTGTTTGTTCAGTGCCAATGGCTTTGCAGGCAGATCATTTGATTCTCCAATGACAGTAAAATGTACCTTTCTGTCCCGATCAACTAGCTTTCGATTCGTGACCAGCGTCGTATACATGCGCTCCACCTCAAACATACGATCGAGACGCTTTTTCCCGTCTTTTACTTTAGAGTTCAATACGCTACCAACAGCCGAGGGATAGTTCACTGTGACAACACCCAGATCAGGCCGCTCTTGCCAATATTTTTCTATGCCGACAATGTCTGTTTCTGACGCCTGAAAAGGCATTTTACCTCTAAAAAATTCAGACTTGCCTCCTTGTGAGGAAAAATTAATAAATTCCGGCCGCTGCTTATTTTCATAGTTTTGTTTTAGACATACTTCACTCAACAACGCATCCAACTTCGTGGCTGCGACAATAACGTCAAAAGGGGTTTCGTCAGGATTGGACGCCAAGTTGACCTCAAACAAATACTGCGTCAGCATACCAAACTGATCCTGCAACTGCGCAGCAAGCGGATCATCTCGTTTCTCCAATTCAAAACCCTTAAACTCATTCGCTAACGGCAGCTTAGACACCGTATCCACAATCAATGCTTGCAGCAGCTCAAAATTACCCCCGTCATAAAGCTTCTGGCAGATTTCTAGACGTGTTTTTAACTCTTGATTGATCACTGTCAACTCAGCGCCAATTTTACCATCAAAGAAAGACCCACAGTTAATTCCCTCCGGGCCAGCTGCAGACACCTTGCCCGCATGCACCGGTTTCAACTGTGCAAAAGCATCCGAGCGCACAACCCCTACTGGGGACGCTACCTCCCACTCCTTCATCACCTTCGGACTCGTCACCGCAGACAATTCTGCCTCTGACACCTTATCCTGGACGTGATCAATCTTCTCCAATAGAAATGCTTTCGCGTCCTCAGAAATGAGGTTCACCATTTTGGGTTTATTCAATTCATAACGCAGCTTGCGCGACGCATCTGCCACCGCATGCCGCAGCTTTGGCTCGTCTAAAATCCCCTCACAACGCCTTGTCAACTCCACAAATGTACTAATTTGCAAATGCAGCTTCACCGACTCGTACAACTCAGGATGGCTCGTCTTATAATAGGTCAAAATGTTTTTGACCGTGTTGCCCCCAGCGCTTACCCCTAACCGCTTTTCCACATCTAACGCCTGGTCGATATCCTCCTGTGAAATCGTCGGCTCCATACGGTCAAAATAGGCCGACATCACCATCAATGGATTCACCACATCCTCTTCAGACTCATTTACAGGTATCTCTGCACTCTCTACTTTCTCACCTTTGACCAGCTCCCAAACTTTGGTTAACAAGGTCTCTTTCCAACTAGGCTGATCAGGCTTATCTTCCACTAACTGCGGTAGCTGCATCTGCATCAAGGGTGTGATACACGCTTTCAACTTGTCTACTGTCACAGCCTCATAAGTAAAATGTGGACAAACCGCCATCTTCCCTGTCAAAGGATCCACCACCCGTGGTGAATATTTATGCGCTTCCCGATCGGTACTGATAAATCTTACGGTGTAGACAGAACCTACTTCTTTCCTAATCTCCACTAACCCATCGCAAAACTTGCTCTCATTCCACCAGCCGCTAGGAATTAACAACTTCTGCCCTTCCCCTAAGCTATCTATCCGCTCATTAATCCCCTTTGCCATAGAGACGATTCGCTTATCGTTAGCCTTTAATCCAGGTACCTTCTGCAGCCGGTCCAACTTCTGGCTTAATTTTGAGGTGAAAGACAGCGTCTCACTCATCGTCTTACTCTCAGGATCGCCACGACTCCCATAGAACTCTCGCATATAATCCACAGCAACCGTCCTAGGACACTCTCCCTCCACATTCGACGCCTTCAACACCTGTGACAGCACCCCATGGTTCACTTTCGCCTTCCTAGCCCCCTTGGGTCCAATGTTCAGCAGCGTTACAACTTTAACCGTCACCTCCTTAAAAAATCCCAAAACCGCACTCGTTGCACTTCCCCGCGAAGAAAACCACTCATAATAATTCAAACGCTTCCCTAAATCCCCCCCAACGTTCTCAATATCAGCCTTTTCCAACCTCTTAGACACAACCGCACCCGGCTTCCCAGATAGCGCCGTCTGACCCACCGCTACAATCGCTTTAGAGTCCTTTATCTGGCCCGTATCGGCAACATCGAGATCTTCTATTCTTCGCTCTGAAAACACCGAGGGGAAAACAAACCGCTGCTCCTGAGGATGCAGGGAATGTGATGGGTCAAAACTATTCATTTTACCTCATCGTTGATTACTATTATTCTATCAGTTCAGAACAAAATATAATTAATTAAATATTAGCAAATAAATTAGTCAATTGTTTATTTTTTAACTTCTTTTATTGTTTGATTAACAATTGAGACACAGAGAACAGTGAGAGAATATTAAGAGGAACTAAGTGGAGTTATTGTTGGAAATGCGTATGCCTATAGTCCGGATATCTTAGTTCTAGGTTTGCATCATTACTACAAGGTGTGTGGATACTAAAAGAAAATGGTAGCTAGGCGCTAGCCTAATGCCGAAAACAAGCGCAAGGTCGAGGACGGGCGCGAAGCGCCGATTTGCCGCGAAACGGATGCCGGTGCTAGCCGTAAGCAAGGAGCGAAGCGACGCAGCCTACGGTATGATGTCAGCATCATTCGCGCCAGGAAGTGGCGCCGCCTTCGGGGCGCAAATATACGTTGACCGCATACCGTAGGCTGCGTCGCTTCGCTCCTTGCTTACGGCTAGCACCGGCATCCGCTTCGCGGCAAATTGGCGCCTCGCGCCTAGAAAATATCCGAACTATAGAAACCCTCGAAGAGGGTTTCTGAATGTAGCCCATCGTGAACCTGCGAGCAAAAGCAAAGACAGGTGTAACGGTGGGAATATGGGCAAAATACAGTCACAAACGAGTCGCACATCGCAGCTCCTGCCCCCTTCAACCCCAAAGCCCTTCTGTTTTCACACCACTTTCGACATCCAACCACGCTCCTTCGATCTGGATTTCCAACGTCTTTTTAAGAAATGACAGTTCCATTTTTATAACTTCAAAATCAGGAAATGACAGGTGTTTCATCATAGATGCGGAAAAATCATTGGTCAGTTGCCTTCAATTGGGATATGTACTTCGGAGAAAGCCAGATTGCCACAAGTTTATCCTCTTCAATACTGGCCACACAATTTGATGCAAATTCCACCATGGTTATATTGAATGTATCTGGCCTTCCAATGCAAATCCACCCATGGTTTTGGTTTATATAGACGGGCCATCTTTCGTCACTGTTCAACTGATAACCCACTCCAGGTACGATAGGGTCGTCTAACAATACAAACAAACAATGTGATTGATAATTTTTTGGTAACCCTTTAGTTTTTTTGCAGTTAACCAACGGGCATAAACCCCATACGAACAAAACTCTTCCCTCATCATCTATTTCGAGTTGTAAATCGTTTATTAACAACGATGCATAGCCAGTTTCGTAACCTTCAACGTCGAACGAATGCTCATCTGTGCGATATAGCAAACAAGATTTGAGTATCTTATAGCGTGTATCTATGCAAAATCTCATCGATCGACCGACCTAAAATTAAAATGAAAAATAATATTTTTTTCAGAGTCAAGTACTAACTCCCAGACCCCTTCGCTATTTCTAAAACTTCCTGGAACATCCCAACGCAGTCCTCCAGGAATTCCTCCAGGATCTGACACTGGTTCCCTTGCTTCCATAATCTTTTTTATAAGGTGGGGAGATCGCATATAAGGCCTGGACAACTCACCTGCGTAAGGTCCCCTTTTAACACATCATGAACGTGTTTTTCAACGGTTTTGGTATAAGTAAAATCCGTGGTAACTCTTTGATTTGGTGAAGGGATATTTTCTTGAACAACCTCTCTACCTTCTTTCGTTCCCCTCCAAATGGCATGGGCGTCTCGCATCCATGACCATATCCGTACAATCGCCGGTCCACCAAATTTTGCGACAACTGCTGCTACAACGCAAGCAGCTATCTTAACAGCATTTTCTTTTGTCTTTTCAATTACTAGGTCAACAGCTGCAGCCGACGGAGTAGGAACAGAATCGGATTGATCGAATCCTGGAAAAGTATGATTTACATGACAACCTGGAACACTACGGCCTGCAGTTTTTGTCATGTTTAAGCCCGGTCGTGAATTAAGGCGTGTATCCTCGCGGGACTCCACAATCCCACTTTCGCGATCCTGCACCTGAATTGGACTGCCTTTGTCGTCCTGAGCCCGGCAAAGATGGCGCACTTCGCACCTCTCTGCGGCCAGCGAATGCAGTGCCGCAAGACGCGGTTGCTGGCCCGGTGAATAGCCCGTAGAGGTCAAAGTGCGTTAAGGGATTGTTGTGGACATAGGCATAGAGGTTAGGTCCATCTGTAAAGCCTAGTGGATCTGGTGTGGTCCATCGACCTGTAGCAGGCATACGCATCAGGCTAAGATAAGTTTTTGATGCTTATATAATTGATAGTAAATTCGTTGCGATAGGAAAACCCTCGAAGGGCTCTGTACACGACAAAAATTGATCTAGTAAGGTTGTTGTGACAAGAAAACCCTCGAAGAGGGTTTCTGAATGTAGCCCACCGTGAACCTTGCGAGCGAAGCGAAGACAGGTGTAACGGTGGGAAAATGCGCCAAAAACCTATTGCACCCCCGAAGGGGCGTGCCTCAAGAGATTTTAAATCAACGGGTTGAGGCACTCTCGTTCGAGAGTGCGAACTCTATTTTGCCATTATTCCCACCGTTACACCTGTCTTCGCTAACGCTCGCAGGTTCACGGTGGGCTACATTCAGAAACCCTCTTCGAGGGTTTTCCTTTCGCAACAAGCTCGCTATCAAATATATAAGCATCAAAAACTTATCTTAGCCTGATGCGTATGCCTGTAGCAGGATCGTAATAACGTCTGCCGAAATAAACCCAGCCGGTTTCAGAATCATGCCGCTTGCTGGAGAAATACCAGGGATTCGGAATAAAGGTGCCTTCACGCTGCGCTTCACCAAAGTCTGATAGGTGAGTTGTATGCCTTCACGTTCTTCCAAAGAACAGGTAGTCCATTGCTTACCTGTGCTTCGCAGGTCTCTCGAAATGGACCAGGTGAACCCATGGCCTAATGTGGACAAAGTTTGTGTGGATCCGCTGTCATAGGTACGTGAAAGAGAGATAGGCGAGGGGCCTTCGACAACAAGGTCTGTTCTTTGCTGGACAAATTCTCCTGTGACAACATTGACGCAGCCATGCACAAGGGCGATGGGTTCGGCTTCAGGAGCGAGTCGAGCGGTGCTACCATATAACGCTGTCGTTAGCAGGAGAGAAAACAGGATTTGATAAGTCAGTTTTTTAATCACTTTACCACCAGTATGGGTTAGTTTTATAGACCAGTACACAAATTGCTGCAACGAAAAATGAACATCTTTTTTTGATGTCATTGCGCACCTGCAGCTATTAAAGCCTTCTAGATATCTCTAGAGACCAATTCAAAAAAAATTAAAGAAAGAACGAAAGGAGACTATTGATGGCAGGGTGGCTTTCTGGCTTCTGTAGAAAGAATAGGATGTTTATGCTATAGGTAGTCGTTACAACAGAAAAACCCTCGAAGAGGGTTTCTGAATGTAGCCCACCGTGAGTCTGCGAGCGAAGCGAAGACAGGTGTAACGGTGGAAATATGGGCAAAAGAAAGTTGCACTCTCGAATGAGAGTGCCTCAACCATTTGATTAGCCTCTCCCAAGAATTCTCAACCTCTTTCAAAATTAACAGTTTAAAATTCACTTGAAAATAATGTATCCCAAAAGATACAATAAGGTTATATGGGCGAAATAGAAATTGAACTCTACGAAACCGCCACCGGCAAGCGACCTTTTGAGACCTGGATAAAGGAAATCAAAGAGATCCATACCCGGGCCAAAATCTTAACTAGGCTTGACCGCTTAAAACTTGGAAACTTTGGCGATTGCAAAACCTTACAAGAAGGTGTTTGCGAGCTTCGAATTCATTAAGGAGCTAGGTCATGGCAAGAAGTAAAAAATATCAAGATTTTCTACTCGAGCATTTAGCGGATCACGACGAAGCCGTTGCGTACTTAAATGCAACATTAGAAGAAAGCTTAAAAGGTGATGAAGAGTCTCAGCAGCTTTTCTTGATAGCTCTTCGAAATGTCGCTGAAGCCCAGGGTGGTGTTGGTGCACTGGCCAAAAAAGCACATGTCGGTCGCGAAAGCCTTTATAAAACGCTTTCAGGTACTGGCAATCCTAAGTGGCACACTCTTGTTTCTTTGTGTGTAGCAATGGGATTGAACATTAGGTTAAGTTAAATAACCATGATCGCGTTTTTATGAAATAGAAAAATTTCATAGAAAACCTTACTAAAAGAGTTTCTCGGCATGTCGATTCCCACATCGTATTTAAAAGGTTCCAAGAGCCTTGTAAATATTTGCGTAGGCGAGACCAATATTCCCTAGAGCTTGGGCCATCGAGTCTTCAGCTGCAACTTGAAGCTGCAGTGAATTCAGGACTCTTGAATAATCAGCGATTCCCTCCTGATACTGAAGTGTCGAGATGTCTACAGATCTTTTTGCATATTTAAAACTATGCTCTAAATCGGCGGTTTCTTCTATAGATTTAACAAAAAATGTAAGCGCGTCTTCTACTTCTTTATAAGCTTCTAGAACTTGGTTGCGGTAGATGGCCATACCTTCATTAAGAATAGCATATTGTTCTTTAACACGATTTTCAAGGCGACAATAGTTTAAAATTGGCCAAACAAAATCTGGTCCATAAAAAAAGGTAAGACTATTGCCACTAAAAAACTGTTTCCCTAACTGATTGGCAGTAGTTTGTGCGCCCGAACCACAATCGAGTCCAAAAAAACCTGTAAATGAAATGCGGGGAAATAGATCACTAACGGCGATGCCCACTTTCGCACATTGTGCAAATAAAAGATCCAGGCTACGGCGTAAGTCTGGACGTCGATAGAGAACCTCTGCTGGACACCCAATCACTGCATCAGCTGGAATATGTAACGGTTCTGTGGTTATTTCATAGTGGCAAGCAAACTCTTCGGGGGTGAGGCCAACTAGAATCGCAATACTTGTCAGCGTGCGTTTCAGCTCAATCTCTAAGCTTGTTTTCTGTGCTTGGGTTTCTTTCCATAGAGTCACCGCTTGAGCGTAATCGAGCTCTGATTCATAACCTTCTTCCCAACGAACTTTAGCAATTTCTGCACTGCGGTGTTGGATGGCAACGTTCCGGTCAAGAATGGCTATGCGATGTTGAAGCGTTTTGTGTTGGACATAGGCTAATACAATGTCTGAAATGAGAATTCTCTGGACGTCTTGCCGTAAGCGTCAATTATAGCCAGGTTGCAGAGCGCCAGCGTTTCTGCTTTTGATTTAAACCCGACTTTGACAGTTGTTTTGTAATCTTTTGATTTTTACCTGCTGCAAAATCCGTTCCGCTATTCGACTTTCACGACTACTTCTGACCCGATTTCATCCATTGATCCGGCAGCAGTTCGTCCAGCTTTTGCGAATTGTGGCTCATTAATCTGCGCATTACATCCTCAAGATACTCCTGGGGGTTTATTTTCAGGCCGCGGCAGGTCTGCACCAGTGAAAGGATCACTGCTGCAGCCTCCCCTCCTTCCTCCGTGCCTACGAAAAGCCAATTCTTGCGACCCAAGGCTAGTGGACGAATTGCTCGCTCTGCCACGTTGTTGTCCAATCGCGCATAAGGATGATCAAAATAGTTTTTTAGATGAGGAATCAAGCCTAAAAAGTAGCCTAGGGCCTCTCGAAACTTAGATTTGGGGAGAATCTGACCCTTAGCCAAACGCTTTTTGATACCCTCTATGAGCTCATCAATGATCGGCCCTTGCTTGTCTCGGCGTATACATAGCCGTTCCTCTGCAGATCGATTCCAAGCGACTTTTTCCAGCATGAAAAGATAGCGGATTTTACGTAGCACCCATTTGCGAAAAGGCGGATCTCCGCTTTCTGCTTCGATGAATTTCCGCCTGATATGCGCCCAGCAGGGGCACCAGGTGATTGTTTTCTTGTTTGCTAGTTTCTCATAGGCTCCATATTTGTCTGAATGCAGTACCCCTTTGTAGCCCGCAAGTAGCTTAGAGGCATTTTCGTGCTTGCGATCCGTTCGGAAATGATAGACTCGATAAGGCGGATCAGCCTCTTGCCCTCCCACCATGACCCACATATAGGCTTGGTGGACTTTGCCCTTACCTGGAGCCTGCATGTCCAATGGGCTTTCATCCATAAAAGTGTTTTCGCTTTTAAGTACCTGCCGCATCATCTCCTCGTGCAGGGGCTTTAACGCCTCCCCACAGCGCAAAACCCATTGACAGAGCATTTGGCGACTGATTCCAATCCCTTGACGGGCAAAAATCTCGGAGAGACGATAAAGAGGAAGGTGGTCAGCAAATTTCTTGGTCAAAATGTCTGCAAGCAGGCTCTCATCCGCTTGGCAGCGGGGTAGGAGGCTCTCTGGCAAAGGAGCGGTGCGAATACCTCCCTCACTGCCTTTAGGAAGAGCATATTTCAAGCGAATGATCTCCTTGATAAAGTAGCTACCTGGCTTATAGGCTATCTTGCGGGTAACTTCTTCGCCAATCTTATCCAGTTCTTGTCCTGTCTCTGAGCAGATTTTCTCTTCTTCAGCCAAATCGATGATTTGACGTTCTACAGGCAGGTCTGGTGGGAGAGTGATTTTGTCCTTTCCATTGCGCTGCTGTATGCGTCGTTCATGCGCGGAAATTGGCTTCTTGGTTGCAGGTTCTGGATTCTGAAGCTCCTCAAGACCCGGAAGGAAAAGCTGGTTTTCATTAGTCAGGATCTTCTCTGAGCGTTGCCCAAAGAGCTGCCGCTTCAGCCAAGTCATTTGCTCTTTTAGATGAGCGACTTCGTTCTGCAATTCCTTAATCACGCTCTTGCATTGAGCATTTTCCGCGATCAGATCTGAGAGAAAAGGTGTTTCAGCTGTCATATGAGCAGCATTCTACTAAAAATATCATTTATAGTGAATTAAAAAAAGCCTTGCTAAGACATCTTGAAGCGTTTTTGTAGACGCCTAGGAATGACGCCTTCAAGCATCATCAAAAAGGCTCGACGGTCTATCGAAGTTCCTTCTAGATGACGCTTAGCAAACCCTCCCTTTTCAAGGCGCTTATACCAGATCACAAGACCATCTCCGTCCCAATAGAGGACCTTCATTCGATTTCGGCGGCGATTGAGAAAAACGAAATAGGCACCGTTAGTGGGTGGCTGGCAGAAGAGCTCCTCGACCATGAGACACAGTCCCTCAAAGCCCTTTCGCAGATCCATGGCTTGCTGATGGAGGAAGATGCGCGCGTTGCCTGGAAGAGCTAGCATGATAGCTCTTGCAGTACTTGTAAAAGGCGTTTTAGGGCATGCACATCAAAGTTATTGGAAATCCGAATAGCAATGCCTTGCCATTCGAGGAGGAGTTCCTGAGGAGTTTTTGAGATATCGACGAGTTCGACAAAAGTCCTAGGAGCCAAGCCCGCGAGTTTACTGCGCCAGTAGCAGAAGGTTGGATAAGGGATGTGTTGTTCTTTGGCCCATTCTGGGCCACTTTTTCCACTGCTCTTCCACTGTCGAAGCCTTTCTTGCCATAGTGTGACACGTTGCTGGCTCTTCTCCACCTGATCCTCCTCTTGTAGATGATGAGGCGAAGAATAGCCCACCGAGACAGGCCGCAGAAGATGGGTTTATTTGACGCTTACGTCTTGCCAATCATCTTGAGTGGCAACATATTCTCCGTAAGCGACCTGTACACCGCGATAAAAACGCCCCCAAAAATCTAATTCCCAAGCAATGCGCAGACCTAAGACTCCATCCCCAAAATCACGGTCAATTCCTAAAGTATTTGGAGCGTTAGCACTTATGTGTCTTGTGATAAAGGAACCTTCTGCCTGCTGTGTCTGAGGAAAAAGCTCTCCAATTGCGAATCCTAAGTTAGCTCTGGCTGCGAGTATTCTGTATCCAGCAGCTTCTAAAGTGAAGTTCTCTTGTAATGCATCCTCAATCAATGCATTGAGTGTGCAATCTTGATAGTTATTCCACCACGAGCCGATGTCTACCTCTGCATCTATTATAATTCGAGGCGATTGTTCGGTCCACGATTCTTGGGTGGTAGTCATAGGTGATTTAAAATTAGGTCCTACTCGAAAGCAACCAGTCAAAAGCAATACACCAAACAGAAAGCTTAAAACTTTTGTCATGATGCACCTTTCTTTTCTGGAGGTTGCAATCGATAGATAATTGAATAGAAAAGGGGAACAGCAAAGAGTGTGAGAATGGAACCTACGGCTAAGCCCCCCATGATAGCAACAGCTAAACCAATCCAAAAAACATCTTGCAATAGAGGGATAACACCAAGCACTGTCGTCCCAGCTGCCAGCATGACAGGCCTAGCTCTACATACAGCGGCTTCAATAATAGCATTGTAGGGGTGCATTCCATTAGCCAAATTCTCATTGCACGCATCGAGCAGAACGACAATGTTTTTATTCATCATTCCTGCAAGGCTCATCGCACCAAGAAGCGCCATAAACCCAAAAGGCACATCAAACAGAAGTAGACCACCAGTAATTCCAATCATTGCAAAAGGAATCGTAAGTAGAATGACGGCGATCGGTCTGAAATCATTAAATGTAACTACGAGACACAATAGAATAACAATAATAGTAGGAACAATTCCTGGAAGAAGCTGTTTTTGAGCTGTTTGGCTGCTGTCTTGTTCTCCATCCCAAAATAGAGTAAAGCCTTTTGGCAAGGGATAGTCATTAATATCTTTTGACACACTTTCTTTTAAGTCAGCAAATGTTGATGTTAAGAGAGGAGAGCCTTGGATGGCGACTTGCCGTTGCCTGTCCCAACGAAGAATGTAGGGTTCTTCCCACTGAAAATCTGTTTGATTACTCACTTGAGAAAGAGGGACAGATGTGACGTTGTTTTCGCCTCGAACGGGCAAAGTATCTAACTGTGATAATAGAGAATTTCTTTCTTCAACCGTATTACGCCACTGAATCTTATAAAGTTTATTTTTTTCCCGATAAAGCCCGACATTCAAACCATCATATCCTCGTTTAAGGGCATTCGCAATGTCCTCTCGTGAGATATTTGCAGAGCGTGCCCTTTTTTGATCATAATCAAATTTAAGCTGTCTGGTTGGATTCATGATGTCCAATCTCCAGTCGGTTCCTAAAGGCGTCTTCTGGATCTTGGCTAACAGGTCAGATCCTACACGCCTTAGCTCGCTGGGATTAACATCATAAGGTCCCAAGACCCTTAACTCGAATTTCCATGCATCTCCAGGTCCCACGTTATATTTTCGAATCCGTACCAATGCTTCTGGAAACTCATGCTGAAGCCATTGAGAATGCTCAGCAATGAAAGGGTCAATATCTTGGTATGTTTTAAAGTTTATTAACAATTGTCCATAGTTTGAATACATGAATTCTGGATCGACAGGAAGGTAAAATCGCGGCGGACCAGCTCCAATAAAGCTTGAAATCGCTTCCACTCTTTTATCTTGCTGGAATCTTTTTTCCATTAGATTCGTCTTTGACGTTACCTCATGGATAGAAGTTCCCGCAGGAGCCCAATAATCAACCATTAATTGAGGTCGTGTAGAATTAGGAAAAAAAAGCTTCACCACATATTGAAAACCAACAAAGGAGATAATTAACGCCACAAGAAGCATGCCAACGGAAAGTAAACGATGGCGAAGGACTCCCTTGACAAGCTTTCTAAATCTATTGAAGAATGGGGTGTTGAACTCATCTGTCTCCGTTTCCTGTTTTTTACTATCAAGGAACCACAGACATTGTTGAGGAGTCATCGTTAGGGCAATTAGCCAACTTATCATTAGAGATATCCCTACAACAACAAACAATGTGCGACAATATTCTCCTGTAGAACCTTCAGAGGCATATATTGGGTAAAATGACATCACGGCGATAATAGTAGCGAAAAGCAAAGGCAAAGCAGGCGTAGTAGTAGCGGTAACTGCTGCTTGAAACCTATCCATCCCTTTACGTAAGTTGACTGCAATACCATCTGCAACCACAATTGAATTATCTACCATCATCCCCATTGCAATAATCAAAGCCCCTAAAGACATGCGTTCCAATGGAATTTTCATGAAATACATGTAAAGGAAAGTGGCCAGAATTGTAAGAATAAGAGCCAATCCAATGATCCCTCCCATGCGAATTCCGCTTGGGATAAGCAGCACAATAAGAACAATAATAATTGATTCAATCATGCTTAGAACAAATCCAGAGATTGATTCTTGAACTACTGTCGATTGCCAGGAAATTTTGTGTAATTCAATTCCTATGGGAAGTTCTTCTTGCAATTGACGTAGTTTTTCATCTATCTGTCGACCGACTTCTACGATATTGCTGTCTTCTGTCCCGGCAATTTGAATGCCAATCGCAGGGATTCCATTGAACTTCATTATCTTTGTGGGTGGATCTTGATAGCCTACGGAAACCTTAGCGATATCACCTAGAGTAAACTTGTTCTTTTCATTTTTCTCAATTTCTTGAGCAAATGAACCCCCACTGTTTTTTGTAGTTTTCTGTTTTACAAGTGCATCTTGAATGAGATCATTCGTTCGTGGTTGAATGATCAGCTCCTCTACTTCAAGAGGTTTTTTAAATTCACCTGAAAGATGCATGGGATAACGTAGCTCTGCTTGATCCACGTTGCCTGCATCCACAACCATATTCTGTTTAACGAGCAAGCTGTGAATTGTTTGAGGGGACAGACGTAATTCCGATAGTTTTTGGTTCGAGACATCCAAATGGATTACTCTCTGCTGTACACCCCACAAGTCAATACGAGCAATATTAGGAACGAGATAGAGCTGTTTTTGAATGTTCTCAGCAGTATCTTCTAGTTCAGCGTGACTAAATCCATCACCGGTTATGGCTAATAAAAAACCAAAAACAAATCCAAAGTCATCCACCACTCTTGGAGTCTCAACACCAGGAGGTAAGGAAGGGGTCACGTCGTTTATTTTTCTACGCAATTCGTCCCAGACCTGAGGTAAGTCTTTTGCCCAATAGCGGTCTTTAACATCCACTTTAATATAAGAAAGTCCGTCACGCGACATAGAGTAGATGTGCTTGACTTGTGGCATTTGGTGAATCGCTGTTTCAAGGCGATCAGTAACTTCCTGTTCTACTTCTTCCGGAGTTGCCCCTGGATATTGCGTGATCACTAAAGCAGATTTTACGCTGAATGGAGGATCCTCTAGTCGCCCGAGAGAAAAGAAACTGAAAATTCCACCAATCACAATGATGACCGTAATCAGCAACATAACAGCTTTGTATTGCAGACCAAACTCTACGAGTGTTCTCATGGCTTGGTCGGCTCCACGTCAAGTTTGACTCGCTGTCCTTCAATTAAAAAACTTGTGCCAGCTGTAACTATTCTGTCGCCATCAGTTAAGCCTTCCTGAACTGAAATGGTATTTTCCTTATTGTTTTCATCTAATTTGACAGCTTTTTTATGAACAGTTTGCGTATTTGGGTCCACTATCCACACGTAGGTAACGCGACCATTATCCGTAAAAATAGCTGACTTTGGAATCTTAACTGTGTTGCTTAAGTTTGCATTTGGTCTAGCAAGAAAAGCTCTACCACTCATGCCTGCCAAAAGAGAAACGTCGTATGGCACGTTCTGTAAACTTAATGTGACAGGGTAGGTCTGCGTTGTACTAGAGGCCTCTGTTCCAATTTCTTTGATTACTGCATTAAGAGTTATATTGGGAAACGCATCTAAACGGACTTCAAAATTCAAGCGATCTTTTCCTTCAAGCATTGCATTGATGTACTTCTCTGGAACATTAATTTCCATTTCTCGGTCGGTGATATCTAAAAAACGCAACACGATCTGCTTTGCGCGGACTTGTTCGTGATTCTCAACATAAATAGCTGCGATAATTCCATCAAAAGGAGCTTTCAAAGTGGTGTAGGATAAGTTGTCGGCAGCTTGATCAAAGTCCCCTTGGGCAACGGTTAACTCAGCTTTTAGCTGGTTGCTCGTTTCCTTTTTTCGATCTAAAAGACTTTCGCTAATGGCTCCAGAATCTCTTTCGAAAATTTTCTGCATTCTTTCATAATCTTTTATCGCAAAGTTAACTTGAGCCTCGAGGCTGTCTACTTTACCCTTTGCTTTTTGTAGAGCAATTTCGTACTCACGGGTATCAAGCTGAATTAACGTTTCATCTTTGTGAGCCCTGTATCCAACGGTAATGTTGCGCAGAACAATAGTTCCATCCACACGAAAGGAGAGGTCGGCTCGTTTGAAGGCACGCAGAGATCCGGGAAAGATGATTTGATTATCTGAAGCAGAGGTTTCGCTGACTTGAATCGTCTTCACTGGACGAACGGATTCTGTGGTCACTTGTTTTTCGCAAAAGGCTAACAATAATAGAGTTAAAAATAAACAACGCATCTGTTTCTCTGCTATTCTGAAATATTATTTTTCACACTAGGTTTACCACATGTTATTTGCAAATAAAACTTCATGTTGTTAACAGAAGAATCGAATAAAAGTTCCACACCAGGGTGCTGTTTTTAAAAAAAGGAGACTTAAATGGCAAAGAAAATGACGAACAAAACAGCAACCTTGAGTTCTAGGGAATTAGAAGTAATGAACGCCTACTGGCGCGCTACTAATTATCTTTCAGTTGGGCAAATCTACCTTCTCGATAACCCTTTATTGAAAGAACCTCTTACTCGAGAACATATTAAACCAAGGTTGCTTGGTCATTGGGGCACAACTCCTGGATTAAATTTTATCTACGTTCACCTTAACCGCCTTATTAAGAAACATGATCTTAACATGCTCTATCTAACGGGGCCTGGCCATGGTGGACCTGGTTTAGTCGCTAATACCTATTTAGAGGGAACTTACAGCGAGTATTATCCAAATATAGATCAAAATGAAGAGGGAATGAAGAAGCTTTTTAAACAGTTTTCGTTCCCCGGAGGAATCCCTAGCCACGTCGCTCCTGAAACACCAGGGTCAATACATGAAGGTGGTGAATTAGGCTATGCAGTCTCCCACGCCTATGGTGCGGCTTTTGACAATCCTGATTTAATTGTGGCTTGCGTCGTCGGAGATGGCGAAGCAGAAACCGGACCGTTGGCAGCAGCGTGGCATTCCAACAAGTTTCTTAATCCAGCTCGAGATGGCGCTGTTCTTCCTATCTTGCATTTGAACGGTTATAAAATTGCTAATCCTACCCTGCTTTCGAGAATTGATCGAAAAGAATTAGAACAACTATTCCTAGGCTATGGCTACAAGCCATATTTCGTAGAGGGTCACGATCCAGAGACGATGCATCAGTTGATGGCAAAGACGCTTGATAAGATCCTTGCAGAGATCAAGGCTATCCAAAAAGAAGCGCGCAGTAAAAAGCGGATTAAGCGTCCACAGTGGCCGATATTAATTCTCAGATCTCCCAAAGGATGGACAGGTCCAAAAGAAGTAGACGGACTGAAAACAGAAGATTTTTGGCGTTCGCACCAAGTCCCCTTTGCCAAAATGGATCGCGACCATATCAAACTGCTAGAAAGCTGGATGAGAAGCTATAAGCCAGAAGAGTTATTTGATGAAGTTGGAAAATTGGTTCCTGAAATTGCCGCATTAGCGCCAAAAGGAAAAAGACGCATGGGGGATAATCCTCATGCAAATGGTGGTCTATTACTGAAAGATCTGAAAATGCCTAACTTTAAAGACTATGCAGTAGAGGTTCCAAATCCAGGACAAAATGCAGGAGAATCCACGCGAGTAATGGGTATGTTCCTGCGAGACATTATGAAACTAAATATGAACGCTTCCAATTTTAGAGTCATTGGACCAGATGAAATCGCCTCGAATCGATTAGGTAGTCTCTTTGAAGTCACAAATCGCGCCTGGATGGAACCGACAATTCCAGAAGATGATCATCTTTCTCCAGACGGCCGTGTGATGGAAATTTTGAGCGAACATACCTGCCAAGGGTGGCTGGAAGGCTATTTATTAACTGGCCGCCATGGACTGTTTACCTCTTACGAAGCCTTTATCCACCTTGTCGACTCTATGTTTAATCAGCATGCAAAGTGGCTTAAGGTCACGCGCAGTCATATCCCTTGGAGACGACCCATCGCATCTCTAAATTATCTTTTATCTTCACACGTGTGGAGACAAGATCATAACGGGTTTAGTCATCAAGATCCTGGATTTATAGATCATGTTGTGAATAAAAAAGCGGATATAATTCGCGTTTATTTTCCACCTGATGCAAATACACTTCTATCTGTTACTGATCATTGTTTGCGAAGCCGCAATTACATTAACGTCATCGTAGCTGGAAAACAGCCACAACCACAATGGCTTGATATGGATCAAGCGATTAAACATTGCACTGCTGGGATCAGTATTTGGGAATGGGCTAGCAATGACAAAGGTACGGAGCCTGATGTTGTGATGGCTTGCTGTGGCGACGTCCCAACCATGGAAACGTTAGCCGCAGTAGATCTTTTAAGAAAATATGCTCCTGAGCTCAAGATAAGAGTCATCAATGTCGTAAATTTAATGACTCTTCAACCCAAAAAAGAACATCCACATGGATTATCTGATAAAGATTTTGATGCGCTATTCACTCCCGACAAACCGATTATTTTTGCTTATCATGGATATCCTTGGTTAATACATCGCCTCACGTACAGAAGGAATAACCACAAAAATTTACATGTGCGTGGTTATAAAGAGGAAGGCACGACTACCACGCCCTTCGATATTTTAGTGATGAATGATTTAGATCGCTTTCATTTGGTTTCTGATGTGATCGACCGCGTTCCTAAACTTGGAGCAAGGGCAGCCTATGCGAAACAAGCGATTCATGAGAAGCTCATTGAACATAAGACCTACATCACCAAGTATGGTGAAGACATGCCCGAAATTCGAGACTGGAAGTGGCCTGGTGAAAGCAAATGAAGATTCTAGCCTTAAACTCTGGCTCAAGCAGCATTAAGTATCGCGTGTTTGATAGTAGTCATCACTATCAGCTGCTGAGCCGAGGTTTGGCTGAAAGAGTAGGACAAAAAAACTCCTCCATTTGTCATATCATAGAAAATCAACCTGCAGAGCAGAAGGAAGTAGCACTTCCAGACTTTCATACCGCGATGCAGGCCCTTTTTTCTAATCACAATCTTATCGAAATTGAGGCGGTCGGACATAGAGTCGTACATGGAGGAGAATACTTCAAAGGCCCTACGCCGATCGACAAAGAAGTCATTAAAAAAATCACAGAATTATCCAAATTCGCTCCTCTTCACTGTCAGCCCAATGTCACAGGAATTGAAGTTTTGCAGGACTTAATGCCGAATATTTCTCATGTAGCCGTTTTTGATACAGCTGCTCATGCCACAATGGACCCCAAAGCTTTTCTTTACGGCATCCCCCTTGAGTATTATGAAAAACATAAAATCCGGAAGTACGGCTTTCATGGAATCAATCACGTTTATGTGGCCAACGAAACGGCACGTCTCTTGAAAAAACCACTCGAAGAACTAAAAATGATCACTTGCCATCTGGGGAACGGTTGTTCGATTACCGCATTTGAAAAAGGGAAAAGCATTGATAATTCGATGGGACTAACGCCATTGGAGGGTCTAGTCATGGGCACTCGTTGTGGTGATTTAGATCCTTCGGTCATTCTTTATCTTATCGATGAACTTGGTTTAACAACGGAACAAGTTACAGAATTACTAAATAAAAAAAGCGGCTTATTAGGATTATGTGGCAAAAGTGATATGCGAGATATTCTCGCAATGGCACAAAATGGTGACAAATCATCTCAAATTGCAATCGAACTATTTGTTTACAAAATTCAAAAATATATTGGAGCCTACATTGCCGCATTAAGTGGCGTTGATGCCATTATATTTACAGGGGGAATCGGAGAAAACAGTCCTCATATACGCGCGCTCATTGCAAAAAATTTCTCCTATCTAGATGTCATCGTCGAAAATGAAAAGAACGAGAAAAACACACCTATTTTTTCAACCAGTAATTCTCGTGTCTTTCTAATGAATATTCCAGCAAATGAAGAACAGGTGATCGCTCAGCAAACCTACCAACTGCTCAATCAAATGCAACACTAACGAGGACCCTATGGATAAGCTTCTTCAACAAGTCTATCTTGTTCGACACGGAGAGACTGAGTGGAGTCTCAGTGGACAACACACAGGAATCACCGATATCCCCCTTACGGAAAACGGTCGGCGTGTAGCTAGGCTCTTTGAACCACTTACTGCTAAGCTGAGTTTCGCAATGGTTCTGACTAGCCCCCTCGAGCGCGCTCGGACAACTTGCGAGTTAGCTGGCCTTGGGGAGCAAGCCGAAGTCGATCGCGATCTGATGGAATGGAACTACGGCGAATACGAAGGATTAACCACGAAGCAGATTCATGCAAAGACACCTGAATGGATGCTCTTTAGAGATGGATGTCCAGGCGGAGAAAGCCCAGAGCAGGTCAGCGCTCGAGTGGATCGATTGATTGCAAAAATACGCGCAGCAGAAGGAAATATTGCTCTGTTTGCACATGGACATATTTTGAGAGCCTTCGCAGCTCGATGGACTGAATTTCCAGTTATAGCTGGGTGTCACTTCATGTTGGATACAGCGACACTAAGTGTACTGAGTTACTACCGAGGTATTCCGGCAGTGAAGCGATGGAACGCTCCGCTCTTGCCCTAATCACAAAGCAGTGTGATGGCAAGGTTGTTGCAACAGGAAAACCCTCGTAGAGGGTTTCTGAGTGTAGCGCATCGTGAACCTACGAGCGAAAAAGCGTCGACAACCTATTGCACCCCCGAAGGGGAAATCACTGTTTTTCAATAGGTTAAAAACAAAAACAAATTGAGCGCGGTTGAAACTTTTTAATTAGAAAAAATTTAGAAATTTTCCTATGATGCAACTCTTTGCAGAGGAGCCTCGATGAAAATCAAATTTATTACCCTCGCTTTAGTCACTGCTACAGTCAACCTTTTTGGCGATCAATCTTCTCCTTATCGATGCAAAATGTCGGGAAACGAACTAGAGGCAGATATCATCGTCATTGGTGGTGGAGCGGCAGGTTGCATATTGATGAGCGAGCTATCAGAGAATGGTCACTTTTCAGTATTAGGAATAGAAGGGGGACTAAATTTAACAACTGATCCAGCAATAGAAGCTGTGGGTCTTCCAGCATTCCTATTGGCTGGGACAGGAAAGCACAAGTATTTTTGGCCAGGATGGAATCAAACCCTACCCAATGCCAGGACTCAATGGACGAACAAGTGATTGGACAACAGGAATGGTGTTGGGCGGTGGCTCATCGATTAACGGATTATACTATGGTCGTGGCTCGAACGCCATGTACTCGCGTTGGGAAGGAATTTCTGGCAGCAGCAATTGGAGTCTGGACAATATTCTGGCAACCTTCAATGCTCTTGAGAACTATCAAGGATTGACAATCACACCAGGAGCACGAGGAGACAACGGCCCTGTCAATGTGCTACAGACACCTACAGTATCGCAGGTAACATCGCAAGTACTATTGCCCGCATCACAAGCAGCGTTTCCTGGAATTCCAACTGTAGTGGACTATAATGATCCGAGTGTAGAGAATTGCATAGACCCTCGTGCTCAGTGGTTTATTGATCCTACAGGCACCAAACGAGTGAGTAGCGCGACAGCATATTTAAATAGCACGGTTATGACGCCAGAAGGTCAAGGAGTTAATGGACACAAACTGTTTATGCTCTTCGATTCGGTAGCTGTGAAAATAATATTCGACAAAGCATGGGCGTGCCAAAAAAGTAAAGATATGTGAAAGATGGTCAAATCTTGCGAAGCAAGAGCTCGGAAAGCCGTTGTTTTGGCAAGTGGCATCAACAGTAGCAAATTGCTACAGCTTTCGGGCATAGGTCCAGTCAGCAGTGCTAAAGAATGCAGGGATCAAGCCTGTTTTCATCAATGAGAACGTAGGAAAACATCTCCAAAACCATCCGCTCATTTTTATTACGATGCTAGCAGATCCCGCACCTAATGGTGTACCAGCTGGAGCTCCCTATGCATTTACTATCAATAATGTCTACTTGCCAGTAGTGGGCGGTAGCTGCTAGCGATCCACGAATGCTACAGATGTTGTTCGAATACATACCGGCTACCGCACTAGACCCCCGCTATTAGTCTTTGGATTTGATCTTTTAAATCCAGTGAGTGAAGGAAGTGTCACAATCCAAAGCGATAACTCATTTCAGATAGCTGCAGCGGACGATGGTTTTTACCAAAATCCTATAGACCTGGAGAATATGAAGAATGCGGTCTAGGTCTATATTCGCGCTCTGCTAGATCAACTAGCCACTATTGATCCCTCCCATACTTTAAACCCATTTTAGCGATCCGATCAACTTAGTCATCCTTTCTAGGTTATAACGACGCAGTGGTTGAAGCAGTACGTGAAAAATAACAGCAATCTTTCACTGGATATACACCACTTTGTATCGCACTGTAAAATGGCTCCTCTGAACGCCGGAGGTGTGGTAGATGGCGACACACGTGTTTATGGCACAAAGAACGTTTTTGTAGCAGACAACTCCATCTGTCCGGTGATTCCTGATATCAATACGACAGCACCAGCTATGATGATCGGATTACGGACTAGTGAAATTCTGAAACATGTTCTTGCGCGAATAAAAAAATCTAATGAGGATCATCAAAATGAAAAAAAATATTCTGTACCTTTTAATGTCACTCCTATTTTTCATGGCAGCTGATGCACAAGCGTCAAGAATGGTGTGATGAAGGTTCCTGCTGTTATGAAGACTGTCGTTGTATTGATAGACAAATTTCTATGCTAAGATTTTGAGATGGCGCTAATTTCTTGCAACAGTACGACCGTCGATGGAAATGAAGCCTCATACGAAACAGGATATATTGTTGCCGGTTCGTTGGGTTATTGTTGGCATTATGGTTTGCGTTTGGAAGCTGAATATGCTTTTAGAAGAAATGATATAAGAGAAATCGCATTTCTTTGGAGAAGGTTCTTCCAAACATGGATATTTCCAAACTTCTTCGTATATGGCCAACCTATTATGGGATTTGCCTTTATCTTCGTGGGGTGTGCATTTTGGAATATCCAACCTTTTATTGGAGCTGGCATAGGCTATGATTTCCAACAAATGCATTCCTCAAATTCTCGTATTATTTTTAACCAAAAGTGGAACCATTTTTCTTGGCAATTGATGGCTGGGTTAGCCTATCCGATCTTTCTGCAATACAGAGATTACTTTGGAATACAAATTCCATCAGGGAGGCTGTCATTTCTATAACCACTCTATCGGAGTTGGACTCGTATATAAATTTGACTTAAGGAAGTTTTGGGAGCAAGCCCGATCGAGAAGGTGTTGAATTAAAGAAAGTGTTGTCAGAGGCATAAATGGTGATTAAAAAAGTCGACTTCCATTTGGAACTTTTTTTGTTGGCTCGACAAGAACTATCTTTCCTTCTTCATCAGCTAATCCGAGAGAAAGAACTTCGGAAATAAATTTTCCAATCTGCTTAGGTGGAAAATTAATAACAGCAATAATTTGCTTGCCTAGCAGTTCTTCCTTAGAGTAGTGATTCGTAATTTGTGCAGACGAGCGTTTTTTCCCTAAAGGTCCAAAATCAATTTCTAATTTATACGCCGGTTTTCTAGCTTCAGGATAGTCTTCGACCTTTATAATGGTTCCTGCTCGAACATCTATTTTAAGAAATTCTGTAAATTGTATTTTTTCTTGCAAAGAGGCTTCTAGTTCCATAGTTCACTTTTTGTTAACATGCCATTTTTAATGATCTTAACTGTATTTCGATGGACGTTGAAGGGTTTACCACATTTGATACTAGCGAAGCAACAGGGATGAGAGGCTCTATTCATGAAGAGTTCTATTTATGGAGAAGAGCCATTTCTTACAAAGATCTCCTTCAAATGCACAGATTTGTTCTGCATGGACAAAGCCTGCAGGCAGTTTATGAAGCCCCTCAATCATTTCATTAAGATGCTCTTTCTCCTCCAGTAGAATTGATTTCACGGCTACTTTTGATCCAGCATTCTTTAGAACATCATCATAGATATGGTAAAGTTCATCCGCTCGAAGTTCAATTGCATAGGTAACAAGTAAGTAGGCCGCTTCTTTGATGGCATTTTTGGTAAGACCTGCTCGCTTGAGGTAACGGGAAGCCTTTAAATCTAAAATAGTCAAATAATGCAATGAGGCTATCCCTCCTAACATGAGTGTAACGGCATAAGTATCCATAGATTTAGTAGAAACCTTTTCAATCTGCCGTTTCAAATGATGAGCATGCCGAAATTCTTCAGCCGCATGCTTGAGCATTTCCTCTTTAACTAATGTCGGATGCTCACAGGCAGCAATTTTTCTTGCTCCGCAGTTTTCGAGATAAGAAAGAGTATTGAGCCATTTAGCATGTGTGTCGTGGGAAGCAACGACTCTTGTGAGGAGTTTCTTAATTGATACAGCAAACGAAGTAAATGAGGTCATAGGTCTCCTTCAAGAGTAAGAATGATTTGGTCATAGATCAGTTTAAGTTCCTCACTTTGGATGCAATAAGGAGGCAAAATATAAAGGACATTGCCCAGTGGACGAAGCAGGGTTCCTTTACTTAAAAAAAAGTGATAAAAGCGATCACGCATCGGTTGAAAATAAGAGCTGTTTTCTGCTTGGTATTCTAGTGCCATAATGGTTCCGAGACTTTCACATCGCTTCAGCTTTGGATGCCATTGCCACTGTCGACAGAATTCTTTGTGACGCTCCGTAATCATCTCTCTTTGTGCGCTACAGGCATCTTCCAAAAGAAGGTCAAGGCTAGCTAGTGCGCTGCTACAGGCAAGTGGGTTTGCTGTATAGGAATGACCATGTAAAAAAGCTTGATGCAAGTGGTCGCCTAAAAAGGCATTATAAATATCATTCGTGCAAGCTGTAATTCCCAAAGGCAAAAAACCTCCTGTTAAGCCCTTTGATAAACAGATGAGGTCGGGTTTTTCACTCACTTGTTCAGAGGCAAAAAGAGTGCCTGTTCGCCCAAACCCTGTCATGACTTCATCGGCTATGGTTAAAACATCATGTCGCCGACAGCATTGAATAAGACGACTTAACCCATCAGGTGGATAGATGACCATGCCACCTGAGCCAAGAACCAGAGGCTCAAAAATAAAGCAGGCGATTTCGCCTTTGTCTAGAATAGATTGGAGCTGCATCAAAGATTTATCTTCTTGGCCTTTTAGTGGCGGATCGATCGACTCAACATCAAAAAGATGCTTCCAGAAGGGTCTATTGAATTCGTTTCTCCCTGCAGCTGACATGGCTCCAAAAGTATCACCGTGGTAGCTGTTCTTAAAACAAATGACTTTTGTCTTAGGAATATTGCGATTATGCCAATATTGCAGGGCTATTTTGAGGGCAACCTCAACAGCTGTTGACCCGTTATCGGAGTAGAAAATTTTTGACATAGTTCCAGGGAGGATCGAAAGGAGCCTGGAGGCTAATTCAACTGCTGGAGCATGCGTAAAGTCCGCAAAAATCACATGTTCCAATACCTCGGCTTGAGATTTGATTTTTTGCACGATGTAAGGGTGAGCATGTCCGTGAAGATTGACCCACCAGGAGGAAATGGCATCCAAATACCTACTTCCATCTTCAGCATAAAGATAAGCACCTTTGGCTCGAACGATAGGGATCGGCGGACGTGCCGTCTGCATTTGAGTAAAAGGATGCCAAATGCAAGCACGGTCCTTTTCAACTAAGGAAGAAGCCTGGAGAAGAGTGGTTCCCATTGCTTTGAATACCTTTGAATGGTTTGTGGGGTTAAATTGGCTTCAGGAAGTAGCCTTCCTAAAACAAAAACTTGCGAAATTTCTAAAATAGCGGATTCACTATCGAGATTGTGTTCGCCATTAAAAATGATGCCAAGAATGGGAAGACAAAGCTTTTTTAAGACTTCAAGGGTAAGAAGAGTATGATTAATGCTACCGAGGTAATGCTTTGAGACAATCACCCATTGACAATCCCAAGATTTGAACAAGTCTAGACTTGAAATTTTGGGGGTTAGAGGAACCAAAATTCCGCCGACACCTTCAATAATCAAGGGACATGCCGTTTTTGGAAGAGTAATGGAATCCAACCTAATCAGCGTATTTTCTAAGCGAGCTGCTTGATGAGGTGACAAAGGTGCTTTCAAGGAATAAACCGGCGGATGAATAGTATGCACCGTTGTATCCAGCCATCTTTTTACCATAGCCGTGTCGGAATTTTCCTCATCGCCACATTGAATTGGTTTCCAATAATCACCCTTCAAAAGAGTAGTAAGGATCATGCTAACAATCGTTTTTCCCACACCAGTGCCTATTCCTGCCACCATGATTCTATGCATAACAAGGACCCTTATGGAGTTGGATGTGATTTATAAGCTGCGCTAACTCATCGCCTGCGTTAAAGGCGTGTAGGCAAACACGGAGTACTTCATGTCCTCGCTGAACTGTTGGACTCATGAGCGGCCTTACATCAAATCCTTGTTCCACAATAGCTTGAGCTGCGTGCCTTACGGCTTTATTTCCCGCAATTGGTACAGATTGGATATGGCTCATAGAAGAATTTGGATAAAATTCACGAAAAATTTGAATTAGCTTTTGAAGATGATCTCGTTCTTGATCCATTTCAGGAAATAAATCATAACTACACTTAATAGCTGCAAGTGTTTGAAACGGAAGAGCAGTCGTGTAGATATAAGATGTTGCAAAATTGATGAGCACTTGCTTTAAGATGTAATTACCAAGAACAATGGCTCCGTGGGTACCAAGTGCTTTTCCAAAAGTTGCCACCTGAGCAAAAACATGAGCAGTAAGGTTGTGCTCTGCGACAAGGCCACGCCCCTTTGGTCCACAAGCACCCACAGCGTGAGCTTCATCTACGATTAGATAAGCCTTATATTCCCTGGCAAGCTGACTGATTTCAGTTAGTGGAGCCATGGCACCATCTGTAGAATAGATAGATTCGATGCAGATAAAGCGATCTCCTTGAGAAGGACAGCTTTTAAGGCGATTTTCAAGATGCTCTAAATCATTGTGTCTAAAAGGAAAAGCTTTAGCTCGGCTTAGGCGAATCCCATCATGGGTAGAAGCATGTACTGCAGCATCAAAGAAGAGGATACTTTCTTGATTTGTAATGGCTGTTAGAAGGCCCACATTAGCCATGTATCCGCAGCTGAATAACAGCCCTGCTTCATAGCCATGGAATTTGGCAATCCTTTCTTCTAAATCTTGCGCATAGATCGAATTACCTGTCAGTAAACGAGACCCTGTTGATCCTAACCCATTGAGATGGCTTAAATACCTTTCCCATTCTTGAAAAACGGACATAGCTAGCTGAGAAGAGCGAGCAAGCCCCAGATAATCATTAGAAGAAAAATCAATGAGAGGTTGAATGATTTGTAAATCTCGCAAATTTCCAAGTTTTGTGCGCTTCAGCAAACTATTTTCTAGATGTAATGTCATTTTGAGCACCTCTTGACAAACGCAGGTCGCTTCTTAAGACCTAGAAGCTGAAACATCTCCTCATCTTTATCCATAGGAGTGTTAGCGACAGTCAAAAGCTTCTCTCCCGCAAAAATCGAATTGGCGCCAGCTAGAAAACATAGAGCTTGCTGCTCATAAGACAGTTCAATGCGCCCACAAGATAATCGAACCATTGCCTCTGGCAGAACGATGCGCGCTACCGCAATCACACGGACCATCTCCCAAATAGATACTTTACCTTGGCCTTCAAGAGGCGTCCCAGGAATTTGACTTAATCGGTTAATGGGGACAGATTCAGGATGAGGGTTTCGCCTGCATAACGTCAGCAAAAGCTCTAATCGGTCTATGGAATCCTCCCCCATCCCTAAGATTCCACCGCAACAAACACTCAAATTGACCTGTTCAATAATATCTAATGTAGTTAACCGATCCTGATAGGTTCGTGTGGTACAGAATGTTTTATAAAATTTTTCAGAAGAATCAAGATTATGATTATAAGCATACAGCCCAGCTTCTTTAAGCCGCTTAGCTTGGTGCTCTTTGAGCATTCCCAAAGTACAACAGACCTCTACACCTAAATCGGTAATCCCTTTCACCATCCGAAGCACCTCTTCAAATTGCTGGCTATCTCGCACTTCTCTCCACGCCGCTCCTAAACAAACCCGAGTTGCCCCTCGCTCAGCGGCTTTTTTTGCTTCATTTAAGACAACCTCATATTGCATCATCGGTTGAGCAGAGACAGAAGTTTGATAACGAGAGGATTGGGCACAGTATTTGCAATCTTCAGGACATCCTCCTGTTTTAATGGATATTAGACTGCAAACTTGTACTTGGGCTGGTTCGTGGAACTTGTTGTGAAGAAGATTGGATTTTGCAATGAGCTCAAGAAGAGGTATTGCATACAATTCTTTTAACTCCTCAATGGTCCAGTTATATCTGATAGACATTCAAATCCCTCATATTTCAACCGTTTTGTATTTGAAATAGAGACTTTAGCCCGATTTTTTGACATTTTCAACAAAAAATCCTCCTCAAACCAACCTTTTTAAACTATAAAATAGTTTATAAAAAACAGAAAAGGGTTTAAAAATTGATCTTTTACTGATCTTGTCGAGGGGGATGATGGGATTTTTAAAAACCAAAAAGTAGTTCATAAAGATTCAAAAGAAGGTTGTTTTTATGCTTAAAATTTTGTGCCGCAAAGTGCCCAAAGAATCTGATTTTCCCATACGCATCAGGCTAAGATGGTTTTTTGATTCGTATGTAATTGATAATGAATTATTTGTGACAATAAAACCCTCGTAAAGGGTTTTATTGTCGCAACAAACTTGTTATCAATTATATAAGCATCAAAAACTTATCTTAGAGCGAATCCTTTGACTACCCAAGTTCTTGAAGCAATAAAAAACGACAGATTTTCTTGTAATAAATGCTATTACATGCTAGGGTGAAGCGAAGGCGTGGACTTCGTCCACCTCTCATATAATAGGAGTTGTTATGAACATGCATCGTTTATTAAAGATAAAACCAACTAAGTTTTGTTCTTCCTTTAACCTTTCTTCCTCTTTCTTTTCTTATTATCGTCCTTATTATTCTTATTAATTTATTTTTTATTCCCTAATTTTTTTCAGAAGTAATGTGAAATCCAAAACATTCGGATTGCATTTCTTCACACATTTGTCGAATCAAATATTTTTGATTCACGCCTGTTTGTGCTGCATGCGTTATTTATAATAAATTTAATTTAAGAGATTTTATATGAAAGAGAATAATAGACAAAAATTTCATGGATTAACGACAACAAAAGCCCCATTTGTTGAAAATGCTCAAAATGAAGGACAAATGTTCATACATCAACCTTATGAATTATATGATAACGATAACCAAGAGGCTTGGAGAAAACTTTACGCTATGTTTTTACCAAAATGGAAACGATTTGCTAACGCCAAATTTATGGAGGGTATTCGCTGCCTTTGCTTAAGACCAGATCGTATTCCTACTCTTGAAGAAGTAAATGTATTTTTGGAGCCTCTCACTGGTTTTAAAGCAAAAGCCGTGAGCGGTTATGTACCTACATTTTTATTCTTTGATAGTTTGAAAAGGAGAGAATTTCCAACGACAATTACGATTCGAGATAACCAAAAACTAAACTACTTACCTGAACCAGATATTTTTCATGACATTGCTGGACATGTTCCAATGCATACTGATAAGGCATTCGCAGATGTTTTAGTGAAATTTGGGTCTCTTGCAGAAATCGCTGCAAAACGCCATGCTCATTTAACAAATGAAGAAGAAAAGATGAATAAGATTAGGAGTAATATACAGGCCTTAGCACGCTTTTTTTGGTTCACAGTTGAGTTTGGACTAATGCGAGAGAAGGGAAACATTTGCGTCTATGGCAGCGGATTGCTTAGTTCAGCAGATGAAATTGAATATTCTGTCACAGCAAAAGAAGTACAGCGCCACCCCTTTCAACTTGAATGGGTAATCAATCAATCATTTGAATACGATCGCTTTCAACCACTGCTGTTCATTGTCGAATCATTTGATCATCTCTACCAAGAAGTTAAAAGGCTTGAAGAATGGCTTTTAAGTGGACAGCTTGACAATGTTAGTCCTGGTGAACCCAAAGTTAGCGAAAATGACTTAAAGATCTTTTTGCAGCAAGGAAGTATGGGAGCTAACACACCATGAAACCACAGACCGTTTACCAAGTAATTTGCTCAAGCTTTAGCGTGATTGTGGTAATTTCCAACATTCTTTCTGCAAAAATGATCATGCTTCCTCTATTTCATCTTAATGTTCCAGCAGGCTTAATCATTTACCCAATAACGTTTTTGTTAAGCGGCCTTGTCACAGAAATTTTCGGAGCCAAAAAAGCAAAGCTAATGGTTTATGTTGCATTAGCTATGAGTCTTCTCAGCTTTGCTGTAATCCAAATTGGTCTAGTTTTGCCAGGCACTGATTTAGAAGAACACAAGGCATTCCAGGCTATATTAGGGCTAACAGGCCTTCGGATCTTTTCTTCTCTTATTTCTTATTTAACCTCGCAGATCGTCGATATTCAGCTTTATGCCGCAATTAAGCAATGGACAAGCCCTAAATTTTTATGGCTTCGGAACAACGGCTCTACTTGCATTTCACAAATAGTCGATACTGTTATGATGGACCTAATTTTCTTGTGGTGGGGTCTTGGAATGACAATGACGGAAGTAGTCCCTATCATGGTATTTTCTTACCTATACAAAGCTTGCTTTAGTATTGCTTGCACCCCTCTTTTTTATGTTCTTGTATTTACAGTTAGAGGAAAATGTCAAATCGATGCAAAAATTTTTCGATTCTTCTCCGCTAAAACAAACGTCAAAACCAAAGGATTAACTTTATGAATTCTAGTTGTGATCTATCCAAAAAAAAATGCATTCCTTGCGGAGGAGGCATTCATCCTCTTAAAGGAGAATCGCTAACAGAACTGCAGTCTCATCTAGATAAGAACTGGAAAATTGTAGATGAACATCATCTTGAAAGAGAATTTATCTTTAAAAATTTCCAAGAAGCTCTTGCATTTACTAATAAAATAGGAGAAGTAGCCGAGCAAGAAGATCATCATCCTGATATTTTGCTATCTTATGGGAAGGTTAAAGTGCTCTTGTGGACTCATAAGATTGATGGTCTATCTGAAAGCGATTTTATTCTCGCAGCAAAATATGACAATATCAAATAAAGCATATTTGCGAAAATCACGGAATGGCGTTGTTGCATAACTTTGTACACGACAAAAATTGATCTAGTAAGGCTGTTACGGCAGGAAAATCCTCGAAGAGGATTTCTGAATGTAGCCCATCGTGAACCTGCGAGCAAAGCGAAGACAGGTGTAACGGTGGGAATATGGGCAAAATAAAGTTCGCACTCTCGCCTGATTTGGTTCTTAGCAATAAGATCCGACGTCATTGTGTGGAGCGCATATTACTTCCAATACTGTGGTGAGTTTGAAAAAAATGATCCGGGTCATATTTTTTTTTAATTTCAAGCAATCTTGGATAGTTATCTCCCCAAAAAGCCTTTTGCCAGTTTTCTTGAAAATAATCAGCCTCGTTAGAATAGGCTCCTGAATCAGGTGTAGCATCAGTAAGGATTTTCATGGCCGCATTTACTTTTTGAACTTGCTGCAGACCTTGTTCTCTGTCTGAATCACTGAGTTGTTGCCAAGGGTAGAAAGGATGCTTAACTGCTCCGAATACAGCTAATGCGGCTGAATCTAAACAAACAGGGTTGATTGAAGAATCTTTTGACCGTTGAGTAGCCTCTGGCGAAGAACCCGCTAGACCCTTACCAATATGAATCGCAAATTCCCATTCTCTACTAGCCTGAAAAATAGTATTTGCCAGTTGTTTGCAGTAGTTTGGCTGAAACAATCGAATGGGTAGCCAACGTGATTGAGAGGTAAACCAATAACTCATAACCGATATTTGATCTCCGGACCAATAAAAAATTCCTTCCTTTCCTTCTTGATAAGGGATAATGGCTGTCGAAGCATAGGTGTTTAAAAACTTATAAGACCAAAAATCCCGTCCTGGCGCCACAGTAATGGCAAAGTCTTCCTTGAATAGATTATCATGCTGATCAATCCATTTTTTGAAAGGTTCCCAGACGTTAGAAGCCTCCTCTTGACTAAGACCTTGAAACACCATGTTAATTTGTAATGAGTTATCAGGCTTAAAAGTGATTTGCTCTCCCCAATGCTCATTGTTTAATGCATCGCGGTAAAAATTTAAGAGATACTCTAGAAGCTGCAGGTAAGCTGAGTCAGAAGAGGCTTGAATTTTGCCTATAACAGCCCCAAAAGTTTTTGGAAGATCATGGGTTGCTAAAGTGGCTTTTGACAAAACTCCAAAAGTCGAACCTCCACCGCCTTTTAAAGCCCAGAAGAGATCGCTATTCACATATCTGTTGGCAATGACCACAGTACCATCAGCAAGAACAATCTCAGCCTCTAACAAGCTACCAGCCGCTAAACCAAATTTTTTTGAAAAACTTCCAAAGCCTCCTCCCTGTAAAAAGCCACCAGCAGCACCAACAGAAGTGCATCCTCCTCCCTGAACATAACGTCCATGGTTGACCATCACCTCTTTGTATACCTCACCCCAGCGAGTTCCGGCCAATACAGTGACAGCGGGCTGTCCTTTTGTTTCTAGAGGAGCGCTTTCTGGAATAAAAGAATCATGGATGGTAATGCCACGCATATGATGCGTCCAAAGCATGAGAGAATCACTCGAGCCATTAGATCTGCCTAAATAATCGTGACCAGTTCCTTTTATTGAGAATTTCAGTTGATGTTTTTTTGCAAATCGAATAGCAGCAACAATATCACTTGTGCTTTCAGCAACAACAACATAAGGACTGATTTGCAGGTTCCATGCATTCAACCACCCAGTCGCTTGCATCGCCCAGGGAATGTCTTCGATCGCAAATGCATTATTGAAGTCGACATTGTCATAATTTAAGGTGGAAATATGTAACAATCTTCCATTCACAGCTTGGCTGAGGCCTTGCCAATCCAGGTTACTCGGAATGCCACTACAGATTGAAAAATTCAAAATCCCAATAAGACAAAATATTTTAATGACAGACCTTCTAAAGATCATATGAGTCTCCTAAATCTTGGTCGCATTTTTTTTAATACATCTTTCTTTTCCGACCCTTTATCTCATTAAGACGGTTTTCCCTAGCTATGCGTTGTAATCTTTGCCGCTCAGCTAACTCTGCTGTAGCCTTTTCGGCTTCGAGTTGAACTCTAGCCTTTCTTACCTTTTCAGATTCTTTCAGTAGCTGGCCCACTGTACGTGGCTTAAATTTCTCTTTTTTACTTCCTTTGGATGTTTGCCTTGCTTTATTGAAACGATAGATTTGTTGAATGGCAGCAGTTTGGTCATCTTTCAAACTACTTTCTAAAATTTCACTCAGCATAGTATCTCTTTCAGCTTGAGAGAGGGTAGAGAGCCATTTTTGAAGATCTTGAGCATTTGGTGTCACATCTTCTAACGAGGGACTCATCTGAGCAGCTGCATTAATTAGATCGAAATCTACCCGTAGGAAATCAGCGAGTTGAATTAACGCGAGATTCAAATTTTGCAAGCCTGGAGGAACAGGAGGCTCAAATTCTATTTCATCGTATTCATCATTTTGCAAACCAGATAACCATCCCAGGTACAAACAACGTAGGTCTCCACGGATTAAATCTGTCCTTAAACCTAAAAATGAATTTAGTCTTAGGTCTTCCTCCCATTCTCCACCGTCTTCGTTTTCCGATAGAAAGTCTAATATGAGCTTGCCATCACTTTGACGGACTGAAAAACGATTGTCATCACAATACTGTTGAACCGTTCCAAGATCTAGAATTGCTGAAGGAAGTCGTAATTTCAAAATGTGAGTTCCCCAATTGGCGTAGTGGAGGAAACCATCGAAATATTTTTCCATCCACAGATCCTCATCGCCCTTAAAACTGCCCCAGGAATATTCATTTCTAAAGCTGTAAGGAGTGATGTCAGCGCGTGAAGAGAAAGAACGTAATTCACTCATCTCTTTGTCTGTTAAGCCGCGATCTATTGCTTGGAACTCATAGTATTGATATTCGCTCATAAATATTTCTCCTGCATGTAGAGGAAAAATTGTAACGAATACGGTTTTTTCAATCTATGGCAAAGAAAGACCAGCGTGCCTTTGACATGAACTCAAAACGGCAATTATACCCAATGTAACGAGCATTTGTTAACCTTTTTCTTTGGAAAATCCTCTCTGTTGATGCTATGATTCGTTAGACAAATTTTAGTGCAGTTACTTCTATGAAAAACATTCGGCAGCTTAATTCTCAAAGCTGGAAAAACGTTAAAGACGCTAGGGAGTTACGATGAATTTACTTTGCAGAGTCTTTCTAGCTGCAGCATTCATTGCTGCGGCAAACCTTGCAGCTAACGAACCAAAAGATTTTGCTGCCATGACCCTCAATTTAAGCGATCGGCAATTGTCAAACGTGCCTGAAGAACTGCTTCTTCAAAATGATCTCGAAGAACTCTGGCTTGATAGCAATCAAATACGAAAAGTGCCTGATTACAAGTCCATGATACCTCTTTTGCGCTTAAGTCGAGCGGTTGCCGCAGTCGGCTTCACTGTGAAAAGAGGAACTTGGAATTCCAGACACTCAAAGCTTTATCAATTCAACCGCCGGCATCTTGAATCGCTTGCAGCTGGAGAGAAGACATTTGCATGTAGCTGTCCTAAACATTTAACAAGCGTTGCAGAGCCTCTTTTGCCAAATTTTGTTACTACCGGTTAGGGAATCGACCAAGCTCACATGATTTTCTCCCAAATCTTCAATCAAGATAAACCGATGATTGATGCTGCCACCATAAAATTGAGGAGTAATGGGGTGTTCTCCCTCCAGGCTGCTTAAAAATTCAAGGCCAGCCCAATCTCTTGCAAAACGGAAAAAGCGGATTGCTTGTAGCACCTTCTTGTGCGGGGGAGGTAAAATGGCCCTAACCCTGAAGATGCGATCTTCGGGGTTCTTCAGGGTTTGTTCGTGAGATTTTTTCTCTTTAACCATTGCTGTTTCTTCGAAAATCATCTATAATAAGGTTATATTGAGAGAAAATATCTCATAAAGGAGCCTCCTTATGCTGATTCGATTTTCAATTGAAAATTGGATGTCCTTCCAAGCCAAAGCAACTTTCTCGCTGATAGCAAGCCGTGAGCGTCAACACGGAGAGCGTATTCCTAAAATAGGCAAACTCAAACTGGGGGTTCTGCCTGTTGCGGCTGTATACGGGGGGAATGCATCCGGGAAAACCAATCTTTTTAAGGCCCTGCATTTTGCAAAAGGACTGATCGTTAAAGGCACTCAACCCTATAGCCTAATTGCTGTAGATAGTTTTAGGCTCGGTAATGCACAAAAGGTCGAACAGTCAGCCCAGTTTGAGTTTGAACTGCTAATCGACGAGACGGTTTATGCATTTAGTTTTTCTGTTAACCGCAAAACCATTTTAGAAGAAAAATTGGTTCATATTTCTGGTAATAGTGAAAAAACGCTCTACCATCGAGTATCAGGGGAGCCTAATTTCGATTCATCTTTAAAGAGTGACCAATCGCTCCAGTTTGCTTTCAAAGGCACTCGCGATAATCAGCTCTTCCTCACTAATTCAGTTTCTCAAAAAATAGATGCCTTCAAGCCAGTGTACGACTGGTTTAAAGATACTTTGGAGCTGATCGCACCTGATTCAAGATTTGAACTTTTTGAGCAATTTCTGGATGAAGGACATCCTTTGTACGCAACGATGAATAAGATGTTGTCCCAATTAGACACCGGGATATCTCATCTTGGTGGTGAAGAAATTCCATTTGAAAATTTACCGCTGCCCGAACCGATAAAGATGAAGTTAAGAGAAGAATTGGCAGAAGATGCGACTGTCAGACTATTAGCTGAACCTGGGAATGAGCGTTTTGTAGTAACCCGAAAGAATGGCGAGTTAGTCTCAAAAAAACTAATCACCTATCATTTGAATTCTGATGGTTCAGAAACGAAGTTCGATATGAGACAAGAATCGGATGGCTCTCAACGTGTTATCGACCTTCTTCCTGCTTTTTTAGAGCTATCTGCAGCTCAATCTAAAAAAGTTTATGTAATCGATGAAGTCGACAGGAGTTTACATACATTGTTGATTAGGCGCCTTCTAGAGGGCTATCTTGCAAAATGTTCTCATAATAGTCGCTCTCAGTTACTGTTTACCACTCACAATGTGTTATTGATGGATCAGGATCTGCTCAGACGAGATGAAATGTGGATTGCAGAACGAAATGCGGAAGGGGTTTCCAGCTTGTTGTCTTTCAGCGAATACAAAGATGTGCGCTATGACAAAGACATTCGAAAAAGCTACCTGCAAGGACGCTTAGGAGGTATTCCTCGCATTCTTCTACAATCTCCCATTGAAGGAAGCGACTAATGGTTCAAAAGCCGCGCACTTTTCAAAGACCTCTAGGAGAGCGTCGATACAAAAAGCTATTTGTAGTCTCGGTAGAGGGTTCCAAAACTGAGCCCCAATATTTTGCCATTTTTAACCAGCCGCAATCGATCGTCCTAGTAAAATGTCTTAAGAGACCATCAACGGAAAGCTCGCCGATTCAAGTGCTCAAGAAAATGCAGGGTTATTTGCGGAAGGAGTCTTTAAAAAAGACAGATGAGGCGTGGATTGTTGTGGACAAAGATGATTGGACAGAGAATCAGCTTAGAGAGCTCTTACAGTGGGCAAAGAAAAGCGAAAACCACGGTTTTGCTCTTAGCAATCCCAACTTCGAATATTGGCTTTTGCTCCATTTTGAAGATGGAAAAGGGGTTGCAAGCTCTCAAGAATGCCTGACGCGCCTAAAGAGGCACTTGCCCAATTACAAAAAAGATATCGACGGCAAAAAAATCACCTTGGAGCTCATCGCCAAGGCAATTTCCAGAGCAAAGCAACGAGATACCAATCGATCCAGTGACCTTCCACAAATATGGAGCACAACTGTCTATAAGTTGGTAGAAAAAATCATGGATCATCAATGAGAAGAGGAGTCTATGGAAACTAAAGTTAAGAAGGTCGGAGCAGATTTTCGTACAGGAACGATCGCTTACTACGGTCCTGATGATAAGACTGTTACAAAAGTTATTGTTGGCATTACCGTGGGTGCCGGAGAAAACTTCATCGATACAAAAAAGTGGACTTCTGAATCAAAGGACGTAAAAAACGACAACCAAATTTTAGGAGAGATTTCTGCCTATCTAAACCTTAGCAAAGTCGATTCAGTCGCTAGGATAGAAAGGGTCCTTGTCTGCCCTCATGAAGCAGGAATTGACTATGCAGAGGATACTACGTGCCAGGTATGTACATTTTGGGCAAATAAGGATTAATCCCTTGTCAACTGTCAACTGATACAGGTCTTATTAACACTCCCTTTGTTAGGTTTTCGCATGGAACACCGTTATATCCGCCGAATAATATTCATGCGGCCGCTTCAAACTTATTAAAGGATTTAGAAAACTACTCGCTTGAAGAAGTCCTTCGAAAGACTATCCTTAGAGGAAATATTTCCGGGCAGCGGATTGTTCTTCCTGAAGCTACTTGGTATGCAATATTTCAAGACTTTCTAAATTGCTATGCTCGAGAATTCTCTCATTCAGAACATATAAGTGGTTGGGGTAAATGTTGGCAGAAAGAAGATGGTGAAAATCGAAAAGTATTTAGAGGGGAAGATGGAAATTATTATTTTCATGATTTAGATGACGGTATTTTGGTGCAAATTGAAGGGATGAAGACACTGTCTGAAACTCGTCTTGATTTTATTGTCGGAACGATTTTCCATCAGAGTTCCTTTAGCAGCCTATAATGGCATCGGAAAGCTTTCTACTTTTGAACGCGAGTTTTGGATAAGCCAGTCTTGGAAATAGCTTAAAGTAAGTGATTTGAGTTTAAAAAACTTCACAGGTTCAGGCTAAGATAAGTTTTTGTGATTATGCAATTGATAACAAGCTCATTACGACAGGAAGACCCTCGTAGAGGGTCTCTGAATGTAGCCCACCCCATGTTCAGAGTAGGTATCGCGTATGTGCTTGAAATTTAACGATTTGAAAAAAATCAGATCACTTTTTCGACACTACATCTTTTCGAATCAGTGTTTTCTCTGCCTTCATCGGTTTTAGTGGTAATCCTAAAGCCCCATAGATTAATCGTTGATCGTTTATCTACTTCACTTACTTGCTTCAGGTACAATGTCGATCCTTCTTCTGTCTCCATCGATGTACTGACTAATGTGTGACCCGACAGCTTTTGCCTAATCGTCTCCCAGCTGTCCTCTATACCACTTTCTTTGAGCTTCTTTCGTATTGTGGCTATTAAATGATAGGCAAGAATCGAAATAAAAATATGCCCATCTATTCGGTCTTCACGCTTATGCCAATTCGGTCTCAAGCCTGCTTCAGACTTAAGACAGCGAAAAAAAGATTCAGCCTCATTGAGCATTACATAAATCTGCCAGAGTCTGTCGGCTTCTAAATCTTTTATGTTTGTCCTAAGAGTATAGGTCCCGCTATAGCTTCTTTCAATTTTTGCCTCGTCATACTTCCAATCGATGTCTTCGGCTACTTCTCCATCTGAGCTTATCACGTTAATTGCATAATGCTGGGCAAGTCGAGGATACTTTTCCTTCAGACGACCTATTTTTTGATGAATTTTATCTACTGTCTTGACTCTTCTAGGCTTTGAAAGGCCTTCTCTGAGGTATATTAATGAGCTTTCAAGCAAGGTCACTGTGCGCTCTTTAATGTCCTGTTCTTTCTTTACTCTAGCCTGAGAATAGCATTTAAGAAAGCTATCTCCTGTCTGCTCATCATGGACAAGCGAAGCGGTAACTAGTTGATTTCCGGTTTCTCTAATAATTGTATCGCTACATTCTTCTCGAGGTGGTCTGTCCTTCTTTTTCATCATCACGATGTAATAGTATCCGTGTGATTTTAGCCATTCGACGTTATCTTTTGTGGCGATACCTGAATCAAGAACTATAACTGGACTTTGTTTTGAAGGTGATCTGTCTAGAGAGGATATCATTTGTTGGAGGGTTGCGCTCTCACTAACGTTACCTTCAAAAATTTCACTGTGCTTAGGAAAACCCTCTGAGTCTATAACCACGCCTACAGCTATTAGAGGGCAATCTGCACGCATTTCTTTGGACTTGCCTCTTTTGGCTTTACTGTGTGCATTACACTTTCCTTCAAAAAAAGTATTAGTGATATCGTACAGAATAATTGCTTCTTTTAGGTTAAATAGAGACTCTTCCGTTTTCTTGAGATGCTTTTCAATGACCTTTTTAAAGCTAAACAAATGATCAGAGATTAAATACAAGCTATCCAATGATAATTTAGAAAAACTGATTTTTAGTAGGCTATCTAAGGCGCTACGAGATTGCACATATCTGTAAAGCGAGCGTTCACTAGATGGGTGGATGGCTCGTCCAATAATAGAAGCTGCAGCAGCAGCTCTTTGTTTTTCAGAGAATTTTAGTCGTTTAAAAAGATCATCAAAGCCCAGGTCACAATAAGCGGAATAGGCGACATACTCACAGCCGATAGACCTAACACTAGTGTGACGTATACTATTGATGTTAATGGTATGGCAGTCAGATTCGTCAGACTCGGTTTGTTGAACCGTCTGAATGCGATCTCGCAGCAATAATTGGGCAAAATGCTGGGCTAAATTTTCAATATGTGGAGGAGCGAGAAATAAAGTTTTTTCCCCTTTTACAATCTCTTCAATGCGATTGGCGAGTTCCTTGCGTTCACTAGGCGAAAGCGTTACATCAGAACCGATGGTCAAAAGTATTTTTTGCCTAGGCCCATTAACGGTTCGAAACGCCTCTACAAGCTGGTATGAGAGGTACTTCTTGTTTGTTTTTTTATCGATTTTGATGGTTTCGCGTATAAACATGACAGCAGTATAAATTTTTAGCATAAAAAAAGAAATATAAAAAAACACAAATTCTGACACTACAAAGCTATTTTAGAAAATCAAGACGTATTCTCCCAGGGATCATGCGAATTTTAAAATTATCATTATGTTAAAAAAGACGTTTTGGTCCGATTATTCTCTGAACATGGGCCACCGTGAACCTGCGAGCGAAGCGAAGACAGGTGTAACGGTGGGGATAAGCGCACAATAGCCCCCGCACTCTCGAACGAGAGTGCCTCAGCTCGTTAATTGTAAATAGGTTGAGGCACACCCCTTTGGGGGTGCGAATTTGTTTCCGCATCTACCCACCGTTACACCTGTCTTCGCTGACGCTCGCAGGTTCACGGTGGGCTACATTTAGAGACCCTCTACGAGGGTCTTCCTGTCGTAATGAGCTTGTTATCAATTGCATAATCACAAAAACTTATCTTAGCCTGAACCTGTGAAGTTTTTTAAACTCAAATCACTTACTTTAAGCTATTTCCAAGACTGGCTTATCCAAAACTCGCGTTAATTAGTACCGCTCTTCCTTTAGTCATTTTCGGGCGAGGTTTCGAGCTACTAATTTCGTGAATCCTTGGGGTCGTTGTTGGTTCATATATTAACCACAAGACATCAGGCAATTCCTGGAAGACCAATTGCATACGCTGCCTAACTTCCTGCCAAGGCAATCCTCCTAAACCACAACCTAGGGGCCAATACCTGTTCGGCATAATGCTCCAATCGATTTTTGTTTCCAATAATGTCAAGTCGCTACATTGGTATGCGTACTCAAGATCGGCATGCCGATCGGTCGGACAGATATAAGCTACCCAGCTCATCTTTCCATCTTTGCAGTAGCTGAACCTTCTTTACATAATATCTAGGATGGTTGGGGATGCAGTGTTCAGCAAAGCGATCAATCAAGTTATTGACGATGTTGTATCGTTCAAAGCACGATTAAGAGCAGAAGTTGATCGACAGGGAGGTATTAACGAGCTAGCTCGAAGGACAGGCATTCCTCAACCATCGCTCAGTCGTTTTTTTACATCCAGTTCCATGCCCCGTCGTACAACGCTCTATAAAATTGCGAAGGCTTTAAATCTCCCTGAATCCTCTATTGGTTTTAAGTGGATGAGGTAGAATATTAGATTGGGATCGCACATCCCAGCCCCGGCCCCCTTTCATTGAACGGTAATAAATAGTGAACAGCTAAAGTGGCATGGGCAAAAGCTATGGTTCTTCCCAAGGAACGCCGTACGCAGCCCCACCAGAAGTGAACCCTGCAATATAGGAAAAATCATCGTCAAAGTCCACGCCGTAGCCTTCAGGGAGAGCTTCTTCTTCAGCTTTTTTTATCGCTCTGGCCCTGATCTGACCTTGTACACTGCGAAGAAGGGTCCGAACACGCTCTTGGTCTAACTTAACTCCAAGCATTTCCAATTCAACAACTGTACAACGCCAATCGACACCATACCTCTTTCGATATCCACACAGGATGTCCTTTCCATCAAACTTGGGAAGCCACGCCTTTGCGGACGAAAGTCTCCCTCGTTGCGTCATGCGTTTAATACGCGGACCAAGGTTTCGATTTTTTTCTTTACCATAGGAAACTAATGCACGTCTTCAGTTAGGATCGGCCATTTCGTAGAAGTCGAAGTGAAAATGGCCTGAAGCAAAACACATCACAGGTTCATCCCAAATGCTCAGAAGTGCCTTATAGGCTATTCTGTAGGGTAATCCTATGGGGAAGTCCGCAACATAATTATAATGCTCCCAAACCTCTAAGATCATCGTGACTATTGTTTTTATCTCATCCTCTTCCAGCTCTTCTGGGCTTGGAAACGACTCTGTCAGAATGCCTAGTCTCTCGCTCATGGGCTTCTCAGAGCCAAATTCCAGCTCCAATAAGTGAAGATCGCAGTTGGTCTCAGGATTTAGAAACTGATCCCAATGCTTGGGGGCTCTAACTTTTTCATGCTGGAGTTTCTCTATCAGCTGATCGCAGGAAAGTTTTGTCATAAAAAATCTCACGGTTAGAAGATATTTTGTAGCCTGATCGATAGTTGGAATGACATTACAAACGGCGGCATTCTGGCAAGCAATCTAGTATTTATTATAGAATCATTATCGTTCCAGAGTGAATTGAACATATCTGGGTCAAACCTGCGTTGCTTACCCTTGGCCATCCAACTCTACGGCCCTTGAATGCGCATGCAGCTGTTGCCGTTCTCCTATCAGTCGGTAGCACAAGGCATTGTCACAGTCGACCTCTTTTAGACGGGCGATGAACGCAGGTTTACGGGAATGCCTTTCGCGCAGAGCCGTCAGCTCTGATAGAAACTTGCTTTGATCTCCACGTGCTGCTAGATCACGCAGATCAATTAGGAGGACTACGGCTTTGTCATAACTCGCAGCTACCTTTTCGGAAGCAAGTAACTCTATTCTATTCCATAATTGGTATTCCTGTCCTGTAATCTCGTTGAGTCGTTTTTCTCGGGCTAGGTGATACAGTCGTTGCTTTTCTGCTTCTTGTGCGGCAGCTCTCTCGACCTCTTTCCGTTCGTTTTCCTGAGTTATCAGCTCGGCTGCGGCTAAGAGTTCGCCGACCGTGCGCAGGCGTATTCCAGAGTTGGTTTTGCCGGGTCTTTGTTGGCTTTGAGCTTGATTAAATCGCTGAAGAAGCATTAGGGATGCAGTTCGATCTCCTGTTGTACTGCCTCTCAGAACATCGACAAGCACGTCGTCCTTTTCGCTTTCTGACAATGCGCCTAACCATGTTCGGAAGTCACTGGATTGAGAAGTTGGGTTGAGTAAAGCAGGACTCATTTGGGCAGCCGCTTCGATCAAGTTGGGATCAACGCGCAAGAGCATCGCGAAGTTTATCAAAGCAGAATTCAATTGAGAGAGACCTGGGGGCACAGGTGGTTCGAGTTGTGTATCGTCGCATTCCTCATCTTGCAGGTTAGCGAGCCAACCTAAATATAGACAGCGAAGGTCTCCGTGCATTAGGTCCATGCGCAGGCTGAGAAAGGACGAAAGCTGCAACCCGTCATCCCATTGTTCATCCCAGCTATACGCGTCACAACCATCAGACATAAAGTCCAAAATGACGGAATCGTAGCTGAGCCGCGCAGTAGCATGGTCGCTGTTGCAGTAGGCTTGGGCGGTTTTAAGGTCGAGAAGGGATTCTGGGAGGCGCAATTTGAGAATACGCGTACCCCAGTTGGCATAATAAAGAAACCCGTCGAAATACTCTTCCATCCAGAGATCTTCATCACCTTTGAAATCGCCGTACGAGTATTCATTAACGAAGCTGTTGGGGGTGATCCGTGCGCGTTTGGATACGGCGCGCAATTCACTCATATGTGCGTTTGTCAAACAACGATCGATCGCTTGAAACTCGTAGTATTGATATTCGCTCATGAATCACCTAGAAAGCAAAATGACAGAACAATTGATAAAGGAAAGTTATCATTTAGGTAAAGCGGATTTTCTGCGCTAATAACGATACCCTGGTGGCCATCTCGCGGCTATCTGAGATCATCATGGATGATAGCGAGTCTGTTTATTGCTTCCTGAAACTCGTCATATCCCTGTTTGAAAAAAACTAGCGAACCTATCAGAGGGGGTAGGATCAAATGTGCTGGAATTGTGGAACCGCTATCTTGAAACACAGCCCTCAGTTTTTCAACCGTTGCGAAAACAGTCCAATGCAGTTTTTGTAACTTCTTATGGCCTTCCAAAACTACTTGAAATAGTATTTTAGATTAGTTTTCATTCTTTATGAATCAAATTTTACATCATACTAATTATTAGCAGTTTACATTTTTGTCGAATTTGATAAAATATATAAGATATCATGTTGAAAATAAGATATTTAAGTAATTAAACGATTAATAAATGAATGATGTAAAATTTAAATATAGTCACTAAATCAGAGCTTGATAACCAGACCTGCGATTTGGACGCCACGATAGAGTTTTTACGAAGTTAATTAAAAAATGCCGTGTCCAACACTTCATGGCCGATTGAAAAGGATAGTTTAGATGAAAACAGTTCGTTCTACCTGTGTTCTACAGGATAATGCTCTAGAGATCCGTCTCAGTGATCAGATTGAGCAGATAGAAGAATCCATCGGCAATGAAAGTGAAGGACGTGCCTTCTTCGAAAAGACCTTTGTGACCCAAGGGATGCGAACGCTCATCGAAGAGGGGTTAGCGCGACTAGCAGGAAAGTCTTCACAAGCAGTCTTCCATTTAAAACAGGCGATGGGTGGCGGTAAGACTCACCTGCTCCTGGGTTTTGGTTTTCTTGCTAGGCATCAGGCGCTTCGTAAGACATATTGTTCAGACATCGCTCATGCTCAGGGTTTTGGCACGGCTAAAGTAGCGATCTTCAATGGCCGCAATAGCCCCAAACGTTTTTTCTGGGGTGAGATCGCCGATCAGCTAGGCAAAGCAGAAAAATTTAAGCGGTTTTGGGCTGAGGGTCCCAAAGCGCCGGATGAACAGGATTGGCTAGCACTTTTCGAAGGAAGTGAACCAATCCTTATCCTCATTGATGAATTGCCGCCTTATCTTCATTATTTGGCCACACAGAGCGTTGGCAGTGGTACAGTGGCGGATATCGCCACGCGTGCATTTTCCAACATGTTAACCGCGGCAGGAAAGAAAGCTAATGTTTGCATCGTCATCTCCGATTTAGCCGCTTCCTATGCGACAGGCACAGATCTCATCCATAAAGCACTTAGCGATGCCCGCGATGAGTTAGGGCGTCAGGAACGCAGCATTACTCCGGTGGACCTTGCGGGAAATGAAATTTATGAAATCTTGCGAAAGAGGCTTTTCAAACAGCTGCCAGATAGAGCCGTGATAGAAGATATCGCTGCCTCATATGGCAACCTTCTGTCTGAGGCAACCAGATCGAAATTCGTCAGTCGCGAAGCGGAGTCGATCGCCGATGAGATCGTCAACACCTACCCCTTTCACCCACGACTGAAAAACCTCATCGCCCTTTTCAAGGAAAATGAAAAGTTCAAGCAGACACGTGGCCTCATGGAGCTGATCTCGCGCCTGCTGAAATCAATCTGGGAAAGAAATGAGGATGATGTGTTTCTCATCAGCCCTCAGCATTTCGATTTATCAATTGCGGATGTGCGAGAGAAGCTCACTGAATTTTCTGAGATGCGCGACGTGATCGCCAAAGACCTTTGGGATGCCAATTTTTCAGCCCATGCTCAGCTCCTCTGCCTAAATGCTGGTAACGAAGCCGCTATTCAGGTCGGCACTCTACTGCTGACAGCCAGCTTATCGACCGCGGTCAATGCGATTAAAGGGCTGACTAAAGAAGAGTTACTGGAATGCCTCATTAGCCCCCTCCAAAGTTTAGAGAGCTTTTCATCCGCCTTAGATGCTTTGGAAAGTCAAGCCTGGTACATGCACCAAACCCCGGAAGGAAAATTCTATTTCGACCGGCAGGAAAACTTAACTAAACTTCTTCAGAGCATAGCTGAAAGTGCTCCAGAAAACCGCGTTGATGAGCTCATCTGCGATAGACTTAAGGAGATGTTTAAGCCGCTACGAAAAACCGTTTATGAGGAGGTCCTCCCGCTCCCGAAGCTTGACGAAATTAACGATAAGGTGCGCAGAGGCCGCGTGTTGTTAGTAGTCACGCCCGACTCCAAGCTGCCGCCCGAAGAGGTCAAAAAACTATTCGATAGCCTCCTGCAAAAGAATCATCTCTGTGTGTTAACGGGGGAAAAAACACAGATGGGTAGCGTGGAAAAGGCAGCGCGTCAGCTGTTTGCCGTGATGAAGGCGGACGTGCGCATCCCTAAGGGGCACCCCCAACGCGATGAGCTCGACAAGAAGCGACAGATCTACGAGCAGGATTTCACCTCCACCGTGCTCAACCTTTTTGATAAGGTGTTATTTCCTGTGCAACTTTCCGGCAAAGCTGCAGAGCTCCGCGCAAAGCCCCTTGACATCACGCGCGATCAATCGAAGCCTTTCAATGGTGAAGATCAAATTGAAAAGACTCTCACCAAAGACCCGTTGAAACTTTATCTCGATTTGGAAGTCAATTTTGAAGCGATCAAATCAAAGTCTGAGGATTTACTGTGGCCTGAGAATTTAGCGGAGGTTAGGTGGAGCGATGCACTCAGCCGTCTTTCCGAACAATCGGGCATGCCTTGGCTGCCACCTAAAGGTATCGAACAGATCAAAAACCTTGCTTGCAAGCGCGGTTTTTGGGAGGAGATGGGCAATGGCTATGTGACAAAGAAGCCTCAGCGCAAAAAAACCTCGGTTCAGTGGTTTGAAGAGAGTGGCCGCGACGATGAAGGTTTCATCCGCCTCCGGGTCAATGCTCAGAATGCAGGGCCGGCTCCGCGCATCTACTATGCAGAAAAAGGCCCCGTCACGGCCTCTAGTCCTTTCATGAAAGAAGAGGTGCTGAAGACCAAGGCTGTGCGTATCCATTTTTTGGTTGTCGATCTCTCCAAACAGTATGAGAGCGGCGACACGCAGACATGGGAAGGAAAACCTATCATTCGCAATCAACTACATGAAAATGGCGGCAGACGCAAACTGGAGCTTTTGGTGGCCCCTAGTGGCCCCTTAAGGTATACCCTCGACGGTAGTGAACCGCGCAATGGCACTCTCTATAGCGATCTCATTGAAATCGATAACGACGAAGTTAACGTGCTGGTTTTTGCCGAAACAGAGGGGGTAGAAACGAAGGCGGAGTTTAAGTTCACTGCTATTGGACACAAGGGCCCTTTTATTGAAGAAAGCAAGCCTGCCAGCCTTGTTGACGCTAAAGGCGGCAAGCAGCTTGATTCCAGAACCAAGACTTTTCAGGGGCTGAAAGACGCCCAGGGAATCGGCATCACATTTGAAAAGGTGATCCTCAATGTGGGCATTGGAACGAAAATCGCCAATGTGTTTTTTGGAGATCTTGCCCTAACAGCGGAATACATTGAAAAAACCTTGGTACATCTCCTCGAATCATTCGATGCACATGCACCTGTTACGATGAAGTTTAGTAAGGCCTGTTTTCCTTCGGGCTATGACTTGAAGCAGTTTTGTGAGTCGATGGGGTTGGACATTCGCATGGAAGAGGTGATGCAATTCTAGAAAAAAAATCGCCACCATCGATTTTGGCGCCCCCGAGGAGTTTGGAGCCCATCTGTTTCAAGTCACCATTCCGCCTTCAAAGGTGGGTGAGGTCGAGATCCTCGAGTACTATGGGCTTCAAGGCGGTGAGGGGGGGCTACCCTACGAGGAAATGCGCGTTACTCTGCCGAGGGCTATCTGGCCAGGCATCGCCGAAGCCGCAAGACTCGATTTTAATGGTCGTCTGAAAGATAAGAAAATGCTAACCAGCCGCTGGAAGTCGGGTGTTAACAAAGTCGACCGCTTGCTTGGCAAAGAGCTTTGCGTGCTGGCGTGGGCGGCTGAAAAGCAAACCCTGCTCAGCTGCCACTGATTTGCAGTAAGTGGTCGGCCCTACGGCCAGAAGAACGCTGGTGGCTCTTCTCGGCGGTAGCGGCCGAGAGTGGGCTTGCGGAAAGTGACTACTGCGGCTGGCGTAAAGCCATTCACTACGCTCTTTCCGAGGAGGTAAATCCAAGTAAGCCACTCAAACAGAAGCGTCGACCTGCAGACGGTCCGAAGAGCTTGCCTCTTTTTACATGGGGGACATTGACATGAGCAAAAAAACGCAGTCAGTCTCTTTCTCATTAAGGGACTCTCCAGCTCTCATCGAAAAACTTTTACCCGCTCAAAAATTGTCTGCAGAGGCGTATAAAGAGCAGATGGCTGTCCATGGTAAAACACTGACCGCTTTGGGCAGCTACTGGAAAGGGCGAAAGCCGCTAATTCTAAATAAGGCATGCATTCTTGGAGTTCTCTTGCCGGCAACGGACAATCTCAAGCGCGACCTTGAGATCTTTGAGATGTTGATGGCGATGGACGATAAGTCATTAGTTAAGCGACTGAAGTTGAAAGCTTCAGATTCTTTGCCTTGTCAATCTTACAAAAAGCTCATAGATAAAGCCGACCGCCCTGAAATGTGTGGGGCCGAGCTACACGACCACATCTGGAAGGAGGTTAATGAGCACCTAGGCACACATGCTTTTTCTATGCCCGAGCTCGTAGACCAACTTGGCCTAATGCGTTTTGGTAGAAGGCCACGCGTTGCTGATACCTTCTGCGGTTCAGGACAAATCCCTTTCGAAGCGGCTCGGCTCGGCTGTGATGTCTACGCTTCCGACCTAAATCCTGTAGCTTGTATGTTGACCTGGGGAGCCTTTCACATTGTTGGCGCATCTGACAAGAAACGGAAGGTGCTGGTAGAGAAACAAAAACAGCTAGCTGCAAGCGTGCAAACGGAAATTGACCGGTTGGGCATCGAATCGGATGGACAGGGTGCACGAGCCAAAGTTTTTCTCTATTGCCTTGAGACCACCTGCCCGCAGACTGGCTGGAGAGTTCCGATGTTGCCATCGCTGATGGTGAGTAAAAATCACAAAGTGATTGCTCGCTTAGTTCCCGATAAGACCAATAAGCGCTATGGGATCGATATCGTTTCCGACGCGTCTGATGAGGAATTGGAGAATGCCTTGCAGGGTACTGTTAAAGAGGGAAGCCTTATACATACAGTGGCAGGCAAGTCCTATCGAACAAAAATTTCGACGCTACGCGGTGATCATACCGATACTGACGGTTCAAATATAAACAAGCTCCGGCAATGGAAAAAAACTGACATCGCGTTTCGAGATGATGACCTCTACCGCGAGAGACTCTATTGCATCCAATGGCAACGCACTGAAACATTAAATGGTAAAGCAAAGTGTGTATCTCAATTTCGTGCGGTGACGGCCCAAGATTTGGCTCGTGAAAAAATAGCCATTGACCATGTCACAAAAAATCTCTCAATTTGGCAAGCCAAAGGCTGGTTGCCTGACATGGTCATTGAAGCGGGTGAAAAAACGGATGAACCTATTAGAACACGCGGGTGGACACATTGGCACCACTTGTTTAATCCGCGGCAGCTATTAACGCAATGCCTGATTCAAGCGCACTCATGTTCGCTACTTAAATTTTCATTCACCCAAACTTTAAATAATAATACTCGCCTTAGCAGATGGAAAAGCAGTTCCGACCAAACTGTAGGTGTCTTTGATAATCAAGCTCTTAACACTCTTTATAATTATGGATGCCGGGGCACATCATTTTGCAATAATTTTTTGCTACAGTCTTATAAAGAATTTCCTATTTCTGATTCTAGATTTTCTATAGCGAACCACTCTGCAGATAAAATTGATTGCAACAACGATATTTATATTACAGATCCTCCATATGGTGACGCCGTTAAATATGAAGAAATCCTCGAGTTTTTCATCGCATGGTTGCGAAAAGCTCCTCCTCCTGAATTTGCCGATTGGACATGGGATTCGCGGCGTACACTTGCCATTAAGGGTGAAGATGATACTTTTCGCAGAGGGATGATTGTTGCCTATAGCCGAATGCGTGAAATGATGCCGGACAATGGTCTCCAGGTCATTATGTTCACCCATCAATCGGGATCGATTTGGGCGGATATGGCGAACATTGTCTGGGCGTCAGGGTTACAGGTAACAGCGGCTTGGTATGTTGTCACTGAAACAGAGAGTGCTTTGCGTACAGGCAGTCATGTAAAAGGGACAATCCTTCTTGTTCTGCGTAAGCGACTGGGAAACCACAAAACCACTCGTGCTGATCTTGGTTGGGAAATCCAAGAAGAGGTGGAAGAGCAAGTGCATACACTAACGGGCCTTAATCAAGAGGCCAAAGCCGGCTACCGCGATGAGAATCTGTTCTGCGATGCAGACTTACAGATGGCTGGGTATGCTGCGGCTCTGAGAGTGCTCACAAGATATACGATCATTGACGGTAAGGAGATGCCCCTTGAAGCACTAAGGCCAAGGCTCAAAGGGCAAATTTCCTTTGTTGATGAGCTGATCGAATTCGCTGTGGAAGTAGCCAATCGCAGTCTCGCGCCGCAAGGGATCGAGAAGTCTTTCTGGGATAAATTACAGCCCGCAGAGCGCTTTTACCTAAAGATGCTAGAAATAGAATCCCAAGGAAGCCGCACGCTAGACAACTACCAGAATTTTGCCAAGGCTTTTAAAATCAGAGATTTTAAATCACTGATGGCGAGCCAAAAAGCGAATCAAGCGCGGTTGAATAGTGCCGTTGAATTTGGTCGTCGTAAAAACTTGGAACTTGCCGATACGCTGCTTCGAGGCATTTTATATGGTGTGATGGAGCTGCAACAAAATCTTGAAGAAGAGAAGGTAATATCCCATCTGTCATGCAATATCCCTGATTACTACAACCAACGTGATGTGGTCATCCATATAGCGGACTACCTCGCCCAAAAGCTTACATCAATTCGGCCCGAAGAGGCTACTGCTGCACGCATTTTGCGCGATCTCGTCCGAAACCAGTCTATGAGGTAGAAGTGAGCGGCATAAATCGCTTTTCTTCACGCAGAGAGCGGCTGGACAAGGTCTTTCTTGCGGATAGACTTAAGGGGGCTAAATCCTATAAGCGCATCGCCGGATATTTTCGCAGTTCTATTTTTGAACTTGTTGATGAAGAGCTCTCAGCGATACCAATAATCCGCATCGTTTGCAATAGCGAGCTTGACATCGCCGACATCGCGGTATCGAGGAGTATCCGCGATCGTGAAGCAGCCCTGAAAGAGCGCTGGAATAACGTGCCCATCGAGGTCGAAGCGTTACTCTACCGCGACCGCTATCGGATGCTTTATGAGTTACTAACATGTGGCAGACTAGAAATTCGCGTCGTTCCAAAAAGCTCTGTTTTTCTTCATGGCAAAGCGGGGGTTATCGAATCGCCCGACGGCGTGAAAAGTTGCTTTTTGGGCTCGATCAATGAAACCAAAAGCGCTTTTTCAACGAATTACGAGATCCTTTGGGAAGATCGTTCTGTCGAGGGGGTTCAATGGGTGGAGGAAGAGTTTGACGCCCTTTGGGAAGAGGGCTTTCCCCTTCCTGAGTCAATTATTGAAGAGGTTAAGCGGGTCGCTGAAAGGGTAGAGCTGCCTTTCAAGGAAATTGCTGACAAGGAACTGCCAGCGGCTGCGCTAGTAGAAAGTCCTCTTTACCGAGGCGGAGAGAAGCTTCAGCCATGGCAGCGTGCTTTTGTTGCGCAGTTTTTGGAGCAGCGCGAAACATACGGGAAGGTGCGTTTGCTTCTCGCCGATGAGGTGGGACTTGGTAAGACGCTTTCCTTAGCAGCTAGCGCAATGGTGGCAGCTTTGCTCGATGATGGCCCAGTACTGATTCTATGCCCATCGACGCTGGCTCTGCAGTGGCAAACAGAACTCAATGATCGTTTGGGTATTCCCAGCGCCGTGTGGCTTTCTAGTCGAAAGATGTGGATTGATCCTAAAGGCCATATGATCAAAACCAGGGGTGCAGCAGATGTTGCTTGTTCTCCGTTTAGGCTGGCGATTGTTTCAACCGGGCTTATACTCCATAATAGCCTTGAGTGCGAAGCCCTCTTGGGGAAGAGGTATGGAACGGTCATACTAGACGAGGCGCACAAAGCACGCAGAGCTGGCGGTTTTGGTGAGAAAAAGGGGGAACGTAATAACTTACTCAAGTTCATGATCGAGATCGGTCCAAAAACGAAGCACCTTCTGCTTGGCACAGCCACACCGATTCAGACAGAAGTACGTGAGTTGTGGGACCTACTCGAAATCTTAGATAGCGGTGCTGACTTTGTGCTGGGCAAATATAACCGATGGGGCGACTGCGAAACGGCTTTGCCATACGTTAAGGGAGAGCTGGAGCCTGTGAGCCCCAGCGAGGCGTGGGAGTGGTTGCGAAGCCCGCTCCCTCCGCGGCGGGATAGTCCTCTATTTGCCGTCATCCGATCGAGCCTAGGTATTAGAGATGATTGTTTTTTCAGCAGTCAACCTTTCACTAACCTTGCGTATTCCGAGCAAGAGCAGGTTCGCCAGACTCTTGATGGTAGATTTTTCGTTGAGCACAATCCAGTGATTAGACACACCGTTTTACGTCGGCGAGACACCTTGGAAAGCAAGGGATTACTCGAATCCATTGCTGTCAATATCCATCCAAAAAGAAGCGAGGGGACTATCTACGCCGGCCAGCCATTCGTAGGCCTTGGATTGCAAACAAACCATCCCTTTGATCTTGCTTATCAGGCGGCAGAAGAATTTACCAAAGCGCTCCGGCAACGGAGTAAGGCCGCAGGGTTTATGAAAACACTGTTGCTGCAACGCATCTGTTCAAGCTTCGCATCGGGCCGCGCCACGGCGGTAAAGATGCTGAAAAGAGAGCTGTTTGAAGATAACGAAGACCAGGAAGAAGAGCTCAAAACCGCACTCATAATGCTGACCCCACAGGAAGCAATCCACCTTGAGCGTATTGTGGAGGAGTTGTCTAGGCCGGAAGCCTCGGATCCCAAGCTTGAAGCCGTTAGATTCTTTCTCACCGAGCAGCGCTCCGAGGGGAAAACGTGGCTAGAACATGGCTGCATTGTTTTCAGTCAGTATTACGACACTGCCTTTTGGATTGCTTCCCAACTGGCCATAACTCTACCAGACACGACGGTTGCGGTATATGCTGGCGTTGGTAAGAGCGGACTTTTTAAAGGGTCCATCTTTAATTCAGTCGGGCGTGAGGATATTAAGAGGGCAGTCAAAAACCGAGAAATCAAGCTAGTGATTGCAACGGATGCAGCGTGCGAAGGGCTCAACTTGCAAACGCTTGGCACACTTATAAACATCGACTTACCCTGGAACCCTTCGCGGTTGGAGCAGCGTCTGGGGCGAATTAAGCGCTTTGGCCAAGCACGAAAATGCGTTGATATGCTCAACCTCGTCTATCATGATACGCAAGATGAAAAAATTTACGAAGTGCTCTCACGTCGCCTTAAAGACCAATTCGACCTCTTTGGCGGGCTCCCCGACACAATTGATGATGACTGGATTGGGGATGAGCAGCAGATGGAAGAAAAAATGAACCAATATATCCATCTAAGGCGGCAGGCAAAAAATGCTTTTGAACTCAAAGCCCAATCTTCGATAGAGCCTGATCAAAATCGCTGGGAGCTTTGCTCTCAAGTTCTTTCAAGAAAAGACCTTCTCGAAAAACTCTCAAAGCCTTGGTAATGCTTAACGACCCACATAGGAATATATCTCATGAACTACCCTTGTACACTTTCGCTTTTTCTGGCCGATGGCACAGTTGAGGGTCTGAAAATTATCAAAAAATCTAATTGGAATGGCTGTGGAATGGCTTTCCCAAGACTACTGTTTCCTAAGCATCGAGAACGAAGTGAGCTCATGGAGCCAGGAGTATACCTATTGTTAGGAACAAGTGACGGTAGTGATGGTAAGCGTCGCTTATATGTCGGAGAGGGTGACCCTCTTATTTCTCGTCTTGAAAGCCACTATAGAGAAAAAGACTGGTGGAGCGAGGCAATTGTGTTTACGGCGACCGACAGATCCCTCAACAAGGCGTTTATTCAATTTTTCGAATCGGAGCTGATTCAACAGGGGTGTAATTCGGCTAGATTTGAGATGGACAATAATAAAAAGCCTGTACCACGCCGTCTTTCAGAAACTGACCGAGCCACTTGTAAGGGTTTTATGGGGGAGGTTCAATTGTGCTTACCGGTTCTGGGCGTGAATCTTGATTCTCAACTTTTTTCAGCTTTGAGATCTGATGAACAACTTTACATACGTGCGAAAGGACTAAAGGCAATCGGCATGGAGGTGTCAGATGGATTCGTTATCATGGCTGGCTCTGAAGTAGCTCTTGAGGAAACAACAACCATTCCTGCCAATATTCAAAAGTTACGCAAAACAATGTTTGACGAAGGTACATTGCAAAAAACTGAAAATTTAAAGGCTATATTTTCCCGGAATCATCGGTTCGGTTCGCCATCGACGGCATCATCTGTTATTTTGGGCAGCAGTTCCAACGGACGGGATCTTTGGAAAAATATTAATGGAGAATCTCTTAAGTCTATCCAGCTTCGGAGGCTGGGTAGCTGATTCCTCTAGAGCAAGAATAATTACGAAATGAAGCCAATCTAGTCTGAGCCGTTGTTAATCTCGATCGCTATCTGAGCCAATTCTGTGCAACCGAGTCGCATAGCCTGCAGCCTTTGTAGTTCATGCAGCGCCCTGTAAAAGGTCCGCTCCATGGCAGCCTCATAACAAGCGATTGTAAGTATCGTGCTGGCCTGTTCGTGGAAAGCTCGATAAGCACTTGCATTACCGAAGACGGATTTATGCTCGATTGTGTCATGCTCTACTCCAACTAGCCGCTTTAACCGCCAAGCAGCATTGATGATTTTCTCGACAATTAATTCCTCCAATGCGCCTTGTGGAGACAACGCCGAGTAAAGGCGTTCGCGTAGATCACAAAGTTCGTGGGGGTCCTCATCTAGGACAATTAGGTTCTGCGTTAGCAACCCATGTTTGGTGGCATTTTGACGCGCTATGGCCTTGCCCTGACTATCGCCCAGACCTCCTACACCGTTCCGATAGATGTCCACCGCCTTGAATCGAGCCGGTATTTTTTTCTTTTGGGCTAGTTCGAGGATTTTTCTCGCGTCAGCAACCTCGCCGCTCTTTGGCATTTCCCATGATGATCCACAGGTAACAAGCGAGGATAAGCTGCGCTATGATGCTGCTATTCTTGCCCCTAAAGGCAGCAAAGAAAAAGGTGAAGTAGGCCACCAGATGTTAAAAGGAGGCAAGTATGCGATCTTTACTCATCATGGTTCCTATGATGGCTTGGAAGAAGCGTTCAATCGAATATTTTTGAAATGGTTGCCTGATTCTAAAGAGATTTTCGATGAATCAAGAGCTGTCTTTTGTGAGTATTTTAATATGGAACATGTCAGAACAGAACCAGCAAAGCTTGTTACTGAGCTTTACATCCCCCTAAAATAGGAATTTTGACGTATGACCAGCGTATTTGATTTCAAGTCTATCAAAACCCATTATCCAGAGACACCCAATCTTTCGCACTTTAATGCGAGAGATGGATCTTCTTTAAGTTATCGGTTTTATGATAGTCCTTGCAGGGATGTGGTTTGTATTCTTTTACATGGCTCAAGTGCTCATGGAGAATATCTCCATCCTCTTGCATCCTATTTAAGTTCTCGTGGAGGGGGCAAGTGTATGTTCCGAATATTCGGGGGCATTACATGTCTGGCTCTCCTCGAGGCGATTGTGCCTACATTGGACAATTAGAGGATGATCTTGTGGATTTGATTCAGCGTATGCAGCTGCAAAACAAAAAGATTTTTCTTCTTGGTCATTCTAGTGGAGGAGGTTTGGCGATTCGCTTTGCAGGAGGAAATCACAATATACCAATTCATGGGTATGTACTTTTTCTCCCGCTATTCCAAGAGCTCCAACTATGCGGCAAGGAACAGCTGGAGGATGGGCAAATATACACTTGCTTAAACTTCTGTTTTGTTTGTTTCTTAATACGCTTGGGATAAGCTGGTTCAATCACTTAACAGTCATCTCTTTTAATAAGCCAAAAGAAGAATGCGATGGAACCGAAACTCTCACTTATTCTTTTAGGTTGAATACATCGTATCATCCTCGACATCCCTATCAGGCCGATATTCGTTCCATAGAAAAGAAGGCTTTAGTTTAATTGGAGCTGAAGATGAGGCAAATGACCCTGCTAAGTATCCTGAGATTATGCAGACTACCGATCAATCTCTACAAGTCATTGACGGAATCAAGCATTTGAACGTCGTATGTGACCCCAAGGCAATGCAAGCATCTTTGGAGTGGATCAATTTAAAAAAGGCTGAAAATATTGATGGTTAATTTGAAAAATGTGTTAACAAATCCTTCATGTATAATTCCATTTGATAGTGAGGCACTGGATGCCCGCTTGCAACAAACTCTCCAACGATCTTAAAGCCCACTTTTTGGTACACGTGGATGGCTCGTTTATTGGTTGCTTCAGGATCGATCAGAACCTTTTTCATATTTACAAAATGGGTGATTAAAAACTCTCGGATCATTGACGCAGCAATCCCTTTTCCCAAATAATTCAGATCACAAATGAATAAATCTAAAGTGGTCGCATCATTTCCTTCAGATGAGGTGATCAAAAAAGCAAAAGGGACATCTTTATCATAACCCACCCAATAGGTGGTGGTGGATGTGCCTTGAAAGAATTTTTCTAGGCCATTTAAAGTGTTTTGTAGTCCAACACCATGCATCCATTCCTTAATATGTCGTTGTTCAAACCACTGATGCAGCAAGGGTCTTTGAGAGGACTTTGCTGGCTCAAAGTGAAAGCTCAAGCTTTTGCGATTCTCATTGATAACTTCCTGAATTACATGTCGTGCATTGTTTGCTAGGACTGGGTTTGTATCTTTGTAGTACGGGAGTGCTATGAGAGCATTAGACAACGCCCAGCCACGACCTCGTTCCCAAGTTGCATCATCTACTGCTAAGGCATTGCGAAAGTGATTTCTCATATGAGCTGGTAAAAGATTCCATGCAATAATCAAGTCACAGGCAGGATCTCCAATACCCAAAATCCCAAAATCAATAACTGCGCTAAGTCTGCCATGTTGAACGAGGAGGTTGCCAGGGGATAAATCACCATGCACCCATACAGGTGGTTTAGACCATGTTGGTGCTTGTAAAGCTGTTTCCCAGATAGCAGTTACAGCTTGAATATCAATCATCCCCTCTAATTGCTTAAGAGCCTTACGGGTCTCGATATCTTGCTTTGCTAAGGGAACGCCACGATTAGAGATGGGTCCATTTGGAAGGCTGATCTTGTGCAATGCTTGAATAAACGCCACCAAATCATTAGTCAGTAAAACAGGATCAGAAATTTGGCCTACAATCGGATTGTTACCTTCAAGCCATCTATACACTGACCAGGGCCATGGATACTCTTCTGAGGGAACACCTTTACCAAGTGGGGTAGGGGTAGAAAATGGCAAGAAAGGAGCAAGTTTTGGCAACCATTCGCATTCTCTTTCTATAGCATCTACTGCCCATCCAATACGAGGCAGTCGAACCACCATTTCGTTGCCAAGTCGGTAGAGAGCATTGTCTGTTCCAGCAGAGAGTACTGATTTCAGAGGCAGATTAGCCCAAGAGGGAAACTGCTTTGCAAGTAATCGTTGAACCAGTGCTTCATCAATATGAAATTCATTTTCATGCATTTTAGCCATGGAACTTTTCTATCCGTAGGGTTTTCATGAGCCAAAGGATAAGATCATCATCTAGTGGATAATCTTGTCCAGGAATAGTGGGTTGGCCTTTGTAAGTAATACCATTGCCATCAGGGACGTATCCTAATTGGAAGTAAAGCTTTTGCGCTGGTCCATAGTCTCCATATAACCCAACTCCGATTCCTATTTGATCGTAACCCTCCTGGTTTGCAAGATCTTCAAGCCATTTAATTAAGACCTTTCCAAAGCCTTGTCTGCGACGATTCTCATCGATCCAGATAGCATTAATTTCAGGAATATTGTTCTCTCCAAAGAAGGGACATTCAGGTCTTCGTAGCAAGCTTCCATAGCCTAGAATTTCATGATTTTTCTCTAATACAGCAACAGTGCGGATTCCATCTCGCTGCTCTCGATAGTATGTGTCCCAAAGGGTTTTAGTTTTTTCAGGAGTAGACCAGGGAAAAGAATATCGACTTATTATTTTTGCAATATCCTTTTCATTCATAGGTCGTATTAGAAAATTTTTAACTTCTTCGGTTTTCTTTAACTCCAAACCCATTATAAGGTCGTCAATGTAGCGATCCTTAACCTTAACTCTGTTTTTCAACCTTCCTTCTTCTTGAAATCCTATTTTTTTATAGAGTGAAATCGCAGGAGTATTTGAGGCTCGGCCTTGTTGCGTAATAGGTATTTTCCAAAAAAAAATCGCGGACAAGCCCCAGCCAGCAACTGTACCGCTAAGCTGCATCCTTCAGTTCCCATCTTCCTTTAGGTAACCCAAGACTATTCATTTTATTGATTACTAAACACTTACAACTCGCTTCAGTACATTGCTGACCAAATCCTCTGCTTTTTAAACGATCTCCTAGCATCCGCTTGATCCGGTAAACAGTTGTCTCCACCAGAGACCGTTTATGGTAACCTGTGAGCTGCTTCCACAATCGCCGTGCCTGTTCGTCCCCTCCCAATCCTACTATTTCTGCTATTGATGCATCCCGCTCGCGCTCCCAACCCTCCTTCGCTCCCTTGTAAGCAGCATTTCTGGGCGGGGGTATAATGGCTCTTCCTCCAATTTGAGAAATCTTCTCTCTTAGGTGCCCTGCATCATAAGCTCCATCACCGCGTACTGATCTAATCGACTTTGGCAGCTTATCCATTAACTTCGTGGCAACCTCGGCATCACCTTCACTATTTTCCGTTAGTTCATGGACAACAATGTTTTGGGTGTCAGCATCTATTCCTATGTGGAATTTTCTCCAGGTTCGACGTTTGCTTTTTCCGTGTACTTTCACTTTCCATTCCCCTTCTCCGTAGACCTTCAAGCCTGTAGAATCAAATACAATGTGTTTGACCCCTCTTGCAGACACACGTGGAAGCTTCTTATGCAATGACTCAGCACGGCGGCAAATCTGTGTATAACTTGGGACTGGAAGGGTTAGCTTCATCAATAAGAGGAGTGAGGTGGCAAAACCTTGCAAGGACCTGAGGGTTAATCCAAATCGTTCACGAAGAATCAAGAGCATCAACATGGCATCGTTGGAGTAAGTCTCTGGCCTACCAGCTTGCCCTGTATAAGTATTGGAGAACCAATTTTCGAGAGCCTTGTCCTCGAACCAAATAGTTATGCTTCCCCTTTGAATCAGTGCTTTGTTATACTCGGGCCAGTTTTCGATGCGATACCGTTTTTGCATGAGGTCAGATCCTGTTGTGTTAGTCGCAAAACAGACTACCTCATGCAATTTTTTATTTACACGGTATCCTTAAAAATGATCGTGAGGGGGATTACGCAACAAGGCCGATTAGGGGGCATTGTTGCACTGCCTGCATAGATTGAGAGTTTTTAGCTCGTCGGCAAACTCCATTGAATGATAATCATGGTATCGTGTATATTGCCCTGCAAATATCTGGAGAATTTACAAAATGAGAAAAATATGCACTTGGTGCGCTTTTGCACTCATCGTTTTGATTGGAGCGGATGGCCTTGCTGCTGAAAGCGGTTGGGGTAAAAAGTGCGAATTTCTTCTCGAAGAAACACATTTTTCTTTTTCTCTGCCCTTCTCCGATGGATTCAAGGCATTAAAATATAGTGACCTCGCTAATATTGAATCAAGTTCCAATGATGCTGAGAACAGTGCTTCGATCTCGATTTTCATAGAAGAGGCTGACTTTACCCATAAATACTCGATTGAAGACTGGTGTGTTGAAAACAAAGAAGAATTTCAAGGTAGGGCTGCTGCTATAAATGCGCTTACAGGTTTTAAAGAAATTCTAAATGGCTATGAATGCACTCTGAGCAAATATTATCATGAATTGCAAAAGGATTGGTTTATTATAAAATCCGGTGTTTACATCCAAGGATACCTCATTTCGTTGGAGGTAAATGTAAGCCGCGGATCTGAAGCTGAGGAGTTAGCAAGAAGCTATGCCGAAAATATTATCAATTCTTTATTAATCAATGGGCAAAAAATCTAGGATATAGCGATCTTCCACAATTGCGATTTATACAAGGCGGATTTTTCAAGAGCTATCCACTATCACAGTGACCTCAAACGAGCATAATTCAGAAAGCAAAGTTTTTCGCTTCCTGAAGTTACAGGCTTGCTGTGTGCCTTTGACATAAACCAGCTGACGTGAGCAGACATAAAAAATATCCTGGAATCTTATAGAAGAATTTGTGGTATGAATTTTTCCTTTCCACCCTATCATTTTGATGATAATTTACAAGAAGTGCCTAATTCACTAGAGGATTATCCAAGAGCTAAAAGCCTCCAAAGAAAGATCGCTGGAACTACTGACAACTCTAGGGTTAGCCTACCGCATAACTCGTGAATTGGAAAAATCCGAAAAATGCTTCAGAGAGGCTCTGGCACTTGCCTGCGATGCCAACGAAAAAAGCTCTATTTTCGCGGCAAAAATTAGATTAGCGCATTGTTTTCAATGGCAAAAGCGGTATCACTTATCTAACGCCCTTTTCATGTCTGCAAGTTTACAAACTGCATTTTGGCAACATAAAGGAAAAAATGAATTTGATCAGGAACATTATCAGCAAGCTCTGGACTGTTTCGAAAAGGCGCTCGATATCCGGATCCAAAATCAACTATCTCAAGACGTTATAGAAAGCTCTCAATCAGCGATTTCCTAAACAATAATGAGAATAAGGGCTAGTAACAGATCGTGTTAAAATATTTTTCTGAAAGCCGAATTACGAACAGCTTAAGCTACTTAACTGCCAAAATCTCGATAAGACTGTCGATCTGACTGGCAAGTTGCGTTCTCTGAAAATCGACACAGAGACGTTCTTGATACGCATCCATCCGTGTGATAGTAAATCCTGCTTGGGAAAGATGATATTTGATAGACTTGGGAGTATGAAAATACCGGGAATAGGTCCTTCCTCCGGAGGAATAAGTTGTCAAGCAAGTTACTGCATCAAATTTAGCTGCTTTATCGCAAGCTTCAGGACAATTAGTAGAGCGAACCACAACAAATATTTTCCCGCCTACTCGCAATACTCAATACAATTCTGCGAGCGCTGAAGCCAATGCGTCCTTAGCGAGGTAGTGCAGCACTAGCCGAGCATAAATGTAATCGAAATGATCATCGGGATAAGAGAGATGTTGGCTCACATCTTCAACTTTGGCATCGATCTGATCTGAAAATCCTAATTTCCCGATGCGGCGCTTAGCATATTCGGCTCCTTCAAGATCAATGGTAGTTGCAGTTATGTGTCGATCCTTCTGAACCTGGGCCATTTTGATTTCGGCAAGCCCACCCGTCGAAATGCCGACACTATAAATTTTCCTGTCCTCTAATGAAAGCGCCTGAATGCCGTTATTCTCACTTCTTGAAAACATGCGTTATTCCAATGCTAAGTGAAGTAAATGGTCCATTCCTTTTTCGACAGGTTCTTGACGGAACTGCGGATCCCATTCGTCTCCGTAAAGAAGATCACTGATGACAAAGCCAACCCCAATTTGAACGCCTCGCACTTTAGCCACTGCGAACAAAGCACTGGCTTCCATTTCGACAGTTAGAACTCCTTCTTTTTGATAGGCAGCGATCTCTTCCTTGGTGTGCCGAAAAAATGCGTCGAGGGTCCAACTTGTTCCTACTCGCTGAAATTTCTTCGCAAATCTTCCATTATCCGTAGGGTAGCTATAACGTCCTATTGGGAGATAATGATGCGAAGTTCCTTCATCACGGATCGCACGATCGCATCCCGCTAAATCACCAATCTTTAAATCTGAGGCTATTGCTCCTGCGGTGCCAATGGAAACGAAGTTCTGAACCCCCCAGGCAATTAACATCTCCATTGAATGGACGGCGCGAGGCGCTCCGATGCCGTAGTTACCAATGGCGCATCCAGGGAGATCATCTAACCAATATAGCCTCCGGAACACTCCCGACGACCAACGTCCTTGACGAGTGGAGGCGACTCTATCCATAAAAGAGGTTTGATAACAAAGAGTGACCCTATCAGGGCATGGGCCTTCCGGTACTCTTCCAATTTGCCTTTGATAATCCAACAACTGCGTGGCAGAAACCAAGGCGTCAAATTGATGTTTATTCTCAAACTGAGGGAATTTCATAAAAGGGACCACACACGTATTTAGCCATTAAGATAAGACGAAACGCAAAAAATTCACAGCACAAAAATGCTTTTTGATATACCTTGAATGGACTTTGCAATTTTTTTCATAGCCTTGTTTAGCCCTTCATAGGGCATTATTAGGGAGATCAAGATAGATGAAACTCATGACGCTGAATATCTGGGGAGGGCACGTCCGTGATCCGCTTTTAAAATTTATTGAGGTGCAGCAAGAAGTTGATTTTTTTTGTCTTCAAGAGGTCTACAACCAGGCTCAAGCTAAAATATCAAACGACAATAGAGAGGTTTGTTTGAATATTTTTTCCGAACTACACGCTCTATTACCGAATCATGAACCCTTCTTTAGGCCGCTTGTGAATGGAGTTTATGGAATTGGGATGTTTGTAAAAAAGGACGTCAAGATTGTGGAAGAAGGTGAACTCACAATTTTTGAAAATCCAAATTATTCAGGATGTGGTCCCACTCATTCTAGAAATTTGCAATGGATAAAGTGCCATATTAACAACACTAGCCACTATATCATGAACGTTCATGGCCTCTGGAACGGCAGAGGTAAATCAGACAGTCCTGAGCGAATTTGTCAATCTCAAAAGATTAGACAGTTCGTTGAGGAAGTTGAAGGACCCACCATTTTGTGCGGCGATTTTAATCTACGACCGGATACGGAAAGCATCCGAATCCTGAAAAAAGATATGAAAGACCTCATTCAAATGTATGGCGTGGATTCGACGCGAACCCGTTTTTATGAGAAAGAAGAAAAATTTGCGGATTATATTTTTACTTCACCCGAGATTAAAATTAATCATTTTCAAATTTTGAAAGATGAAGTGTCGGACCATTGTCCATTATTGATTGATTTTGTCCTTGCCAGTGGGTAATAAATAGACAACTTAGATGGCCAGCGATAGGTTATGGTCACGTTATCATTGATGGCGTTCAATAAAGGCCAGCCTGCGTTATTGTTCATCATAATGACGATACCTCTTGGTCCCGAAAGGCAAAGCCGGACAGGCGGGCAATAAAACCTTCATCCTGGCGATTGTGGCCAAAAAGTAAGTCGCTTTATTGGCCCTATATCCTCAACGCGACTTTCATCGAGAAAATAGCTAGTGAAGAATGGAAGCTATGAATTCGAGTTTTCTTTTGCTAAGATAGTCAACCCACTAGGAGGAAAAATGAACCCGGTTGTTATGGACACTGCACAAATTCGAGATGCAAGCTCAGCTGAGCAAATTCGGTCTTGTTATCCAGTAATGCGCCAGCTTCGTCCCCACTTGACTGAAGAACAGGCGTTTGTAGAACAGGTGCAACGCCAGGTAATGGGAGGATACCATCTAGTATACATTCAGGACTTAGTGGGGGAAGTAAAAGCCCTTGCCGGATTTAGGTTTTTGGAATTTCTGGCTTGGGGGAAAGTTCTCTATATCGATGACCTAGTCACTGAGTCTACAACCCGAAAAAATGGCTATGGAGGAAAAATCTTGAAATGGGTGATAGATCAAGCCAAGAAGGCCAAATGCGATCAGGTTCACCTAGATAGCGGGCCCCAACGGCATGATGCTCACAAATTGTATTTAAACCATGGTTTCAAAATCATAGGGCACCATTTTGCCTTAGATTTCACAGCTCTTAGGAATATTGTTCATGTTTAATGGGGAAATCATTCTTTATACTACAGAAGATGGCAAAACTTCCATTAAGTTGAGGGCCGAAGAAGGCACTGTTTGGCTAACCAGAGTGGAAATTGCAGAGCTATTTCAAACAACGCCCCAGAACATAACTCTCCATATACAAGGGATTTATGAAGAAAACGAAGCCGATATTGACTCAACTAGTAAGGATTGCTTACTAGTTCAAAAAGAAGGAAATAGAAACATCCAGCGAGAGGTAAAGCTCTACAACCTAAGTATGATTCTTGCAATCGGATACCGAGTCCGCTCTGTTCGAGGTACCCAATTCCGCAGATGGGCAACGGCCCATTTGCAAGAATACTTGATTAAGGGCTTTATATTGGATGATCTACGGCTTAAGGAACCAGGCAATTGGGATTATTTTGATGAGTTGCTCGAACGTATCCGTGAAATCCGCAGCTCTGAAAAACGCTTCTATCAAAAAGTAAAAGACATTTATTCAATGGCTGTTGATTATGATCCTAAAAGTGATCAAGCACAGCTTTTCTTTAAGAAAGTCCAAAATAAAATGTTATGGGCTTTAACTGGCCATACTGCAGCAGAGCTAATTTGCCATCGTGCTAATTCACAACTGCCCAACATGGGCCTTACAAGCTGGAAGGGAAGTCGTGTCCGTCAGGGCGATGTAGCCATTGCTAAAAATTATCTTTCTCAAGAGGAACTCGATGAACTCAACCGGGTTGTCACAATGTATTTAGATTATGCCGAAGATCAAGCTAAACGACGCAAAACAATTACCATGAACGATTGGGCAGATAGGCTTGATGCTTTTCTGTCATTTAATGAAAGAGAAATCTTGAACCACTCTGGTAAAATATCGGCACAAGTGGCAGAGAGGTTGGCATTGGAGCGTTATGCGGAATTTGATGCCAAAAGAAAACATAGCGAACAGCTGGAAGCGGACAACGCTGACATGATCGAATTAGAACGAATTCAATTCAAAGAAAAGGATTTAGCAAAATCGTAATGTAGATCATTTTTACATTTTAGCAAAATATGATCAAAACTGCACATACCGTTTTAAAAACAAATCAGTGATCTAGAAGCTTTTATGGTAATGCTGTAAATGAGCTAATAGTTCCGTTAGCTTCTCTCCTTTTATAAACTGTTTTTCAATCCTAGTTCCATTAAAAGAAAGGTAAGCGTCAATTATAGCCAGGTTGCAGAGCGCCAGCGTTTCTGCTTTTGATTTAAACCCGACTTTGACAGTTGTTTTGTAATCTTTTGATTTTTACCTGCTGCAAAATCCGTTCCGCTATTCGACTTTCACGACTACTTCTGACCCGATTTCATCCATTGATCCGGCAGCAGTTCGTCCAGCTTTTGCGAATTGTGGCTCATTAATCTGCGCATTACATCCTCAAGATACTCCTGGGGGTTTATTTTCAGGCCGCGGCAGGTCTGCACCAGCGAAAGGATCACTGCTGCAGCCTCCCCTCCTTCCTCCGTGCCTACGAAAAGCCAATTCTTGCGACCCAAGGCTAGTGGACGAATTGCTCGCTCTGCCACGTTGTTGTCCAATCGCGCATAAGGATGATCAAAATAGTTTTTTAGATGAGGAATCAAGCCTAAAAAGTAGCCTAGGGCCTCTCGAAACTTAGATTTGGGGAGAATCTGACCCTTAGCCAAACGCTTTTTGATACCCTCTATGAGCTCATCAATGATCGGCCCTTGCTTGTCTCGGCGTATACATAGCCGTTCCTCTGCAGATCGATTCCAAGCGACTTTTTCCAGCATGAAAAGATAGCGGATTTTACGTAGCACCCATTTGCGAAAAGGCGGATCTCCGCTTTCTGCTTCGATGAATTTCCGCCTGATATGCGCCCAGCAGGGGCACCAGGTGATTGTTTTCTTGTTTGCTAGTTTCTCATAGGCTCCATATTTGTCTGAATGCAGTACCCCTTTGTAGCCCGCAAGTAGCTTAGAGGCATTTTCGTGCTTGCGATCCGTTCGGAAATGATAGACTCGATAAGGCGGATCAGCCTCTTGCCCTCCCACCATGACCCACATATAGGCTTGGTGGACTTTGCCTTTACCTGGAGCCTGCATGTCCAATGGGCTTTCATCCATAAAAGTGTTTTCACTTTTAAGTACCTGCCGCATCATCTCCTCGTGTAGGGGCTTTAACGCCTCCCCACAGCGCAAAACCCATTGACAGAGCATTTGGCGACTGATTCCAATCCCTTGACGGGCAAAAATCTCGGAGAGACGATAAAGAGGAAGGTGGTCAGCAAATTTCTTGGTCAAAATGTCGGCAAGCAGGCTCTCATCCGCTTGGCAGCGGGGTAGGAGGCTCTCTGGCAAAGGAGCGGTGCGAATGCCTCCCTCACTGCCTTTAGGAAGAGCATATTTCAAGCGAATGATTTCCTTGATAAAGTAGCTACCTGGCTTATAGGCTATCTTGCGGGTAACTTCTTCGCCAATCTTATCCAATTCTTGTCCTGTCTCTGAGCAGATTTTCTCTTCTTCAGCCAAATCGATGATTTGACGTTCTACAGGCAGGTCTGGTGGGAGAGTGATTTTGTCCTTTCCATTGCGCTGCTGTATGCGTCGTTCATGCGCGGAAATTGGCTTCTTGGTTGCAGGTTCTGGATTCTGAAGCTCCTCAAGACCCGGAAGGAAAAGCTGGTTTTCATTAGTCAGGGTCTTCTCTGAGCGTTGCCCAAAGAGCTGCCGCTTCAGCCAAGTCATTTGCTCTTTTAGATGAGCGACTTCGTTCTGCAATTCCTTAATCACGCTCTTGCATTGAGCATTTTCCGCGATCAGATCTGAGAGAAAAGGTGTTTCAGCTGTCATATGAGCAACATTCTACTGAAAATATCATTTATAGTGAATTAAAAAAAGCCTTGCTAAGACATCTTGAAGCGTTTTTGTAGACGCCTAGGAATGACGCCTTCAAGCATCATCAAAAAGGCTCGACGGTCTATCGAAGTTCCTTCTAGATGACGCTTAGCAAACCCTCCCTTTTCAAGGCGCTTATACCAGATCACAAGACCATCTCCGTCCCAATAGAGGACCTTCATTCGATTTCGGCGGCGATTGAGAAAAACGAAATAGGCACCGTTAGTGGGTGGCTGGCAGAAGAGCTCCTCGACCATGAGACACAGTCCCTCAAAGCCCTTTCGCAGATCCATGGCTTGCTGATGGAGGAAGATGCGCGCGTTGCCTGGAAGAGCTAGCATGATAGCTCTTGCAGTACTTGTAAAAGGCGTTTTAGGGCATGCACATCAAAGTTATTGGAAATCCGAATAGCAATGCCTTGCCATTCGAGGAGGAGTTCCTGAGGAGTTTTTGAGATATCGACGAGCTCGACAAAAGTCCTAGGAGCCAAGCCTGCGAGTTTACTGCGCCAGTAGCAGAAGGTTGGATAAGGGATGTGTTGTTCTTTGGCCCATTCTGGGCCACTTTTTCCACTGTTCTTCCACTGTCGAAGCCTTTCTTGCCATAGTGTGACACGTTGCTGGCTCTTCTCCACCTGATCCTCCTCTTGTAGATGATGAGGCGAAGAATAGCCCACCGAGACAGGCCGCAGAAGATGGGTTTATTTGACGCTTACCAGCAAAGAACAAGCTGTAAAAAATGGAAGTTGGATAGGGCTAGCGCCCTTAGGATATATTCACGTTCTTGATGAGCAGGGTGATAAAAATATTATTCCTGATCCAGAAAGAGCGCGCTTCATCGTCAAGTTGTTTGAGCTATATGCAACAGGCGATTACTCCCTACTCAAACTAAAGGAAGAAGCTGAAAAGGTTGGTTTAAGAACGAAGAAAGGGCAGAAGATTGCTAAATCGCAAATTGATTCCATTCTAAAAAATCCTTTTTATTGCGGAGTGATGAGGACAAAATATGGTTTGGTAGAGCACCACTATAAGCCTCTCATTTCCACTGCACTTTATCAGCAAGCGCAAGATGTAGCCGCTGGCTATCATAAAAAGCCGCATAAAAAGATTTCCGAACCATTCGCACTTCGAGGCATGATTACCTGTGAGAATTGTGGATGTACCGTCACTCCGGAGATTCATAAAAAGCGTTACATATATTATAGCTGCACCAATGCAAAGGGGATGTGCAAGAAAGTTTATGTCCGGGAAGAACCTTTAGTCGAGTCATTATCCCAATACTTTGACCATATCGCCTTAAGTGAAGAGCAAATTGCCGATGTGACGAGCTATTTAAAGAAAATTCATGAATCCGAAAGTAAATTCCATACTGAAAACCTCATGGCTCTAAGAAAAGAGCAAGACCGCATCCAAAAACGAGTGAGTCAGATGTATGACGATAAGCTCGATGGACTGATTGATGAGAAGATGTACCTCGACAAGGTTAGGGATTATAAAGCTCGCCAAGCTGAAATCGTTGAGCAGATGGCTCGTCATGAGAAAGCAGACCAAAACTTCTATATCACTGCCAATATGGTAATGAACCTAGCCGCTCGTGCGAGGGAAATCTTCGAGAGTTCTGAAGTAGATGAAAAACGGCAACTTTTGAATTTCGTGTTTCAGAACTTAAAATTAGAGGGCAAAAACCTGTCCATACAGATGTGTGAACCGTTTACTACCCTAGTGGACTATAAGAAGCGTCCAAAGGAATGGGGCAACCTGGACTTGAACCAGGGACCGACGGGTTATGAGTCCGCCATCATACTAAACAACACAGCACGCGGCTATTTGTTATAGCACTAAGATACAGGAGAAAAGGAAATTTTATCAACAGTGGTGTTTAGTCAGATACAACTGCTCTTAGCACCTGAGTGTGCATCCACTGTGCATCGCTTAAATCAATGATACGAGCACCAACTTTTAAACCGTAGAGACAAATTGCTTCTAAATATCTTCCTGCTTTATGATGCAGGCGTGCTTATTGGCAAGCCAGCTCGTTCGTGCAAAGATTTCATCAGCCAACAGTGAATGATATAAACCTTAAATCAAGTTTATTATCCGACAATAGCTTACGAACGCAATATGCATCTGGATAATGAGCTTGCTTATCAAACAAGGATTATATTATGACACAAATTTCATATTTCAAACGGCAAGCAAAAAATCTTCACAAAGATTATAAGGCCAGAGCACCCTATATAAACGACCTTCTTTTAGACTATCGTTTTGACAAGAACGATTTTTGTCTCATGAAGGCTCAACATATGGTTGCGCTTATGAGCGGATTTGGTAAATGGGCAGATTTATCAAAAGCTTCAAAAATAGAACTGGAGCTTGCAAAGTTGTTATTTGACAATCAGGATAAAATTCCTGTTGAACATTGGAAAAAGTACATCTCTGCTATAGAGCGTGATAATGGAATGACTTTTGACTCTGAAACAAGATTAGAGATATTCAAGCATGATTACGAAGTAGCTTTTGGTGCTCAATCAAGAAGTGATCGCGAAACTGAAAACAAAAAAGCCCCGAAAAAGCAAAAACTCAATCAAGACTTGCAAATCACATCGCTCCCCTTGAAAGAGGAGGATCGTGCGGAATTCATCGAAATAGCGAATAGTGTTTTTAAAACCGTCCTGTTACGGATGATGCCTCGCAATCCAGGACTTATTCGCAAGCTTTGGAATGCCGAAAACTACGTTGATAACATGTTAACGGAAGATATGTTGCCGATCAGTAGAGACTATGCCGCATCATTGATTGATGCTTTCTTGGTTCACCATGTTACTGGACTGGCTGCGCAAGCAGATAAAATGGTTGGATAACCCCCCTTTTATTTCTCATTTCGGGAAGAGGGTAGTTGGCAGGTCTTGCATTTTTAGCAGTGTCAGACCTGCGTTTTCGATTATGATGTAAGTGCTAGCGCAATATTTCTAGCTCAATTGCGTGGAGTTTTCCCATTTCTTCGGCATTTAGAAAATGTCTGTAGACAGCTAACTCTTTGCAGGGATTTCAACACCTAAAATCTGTAGAGCGTATTTGTTGTCTTTCAAAGCTTCATCTATGATTTTTTTATCGATTTTCCATGGTTTTTCATATTTTCCTAAAATCGCAATTGCAATTTGATTGCCTTGAAGAGCTCTGTTAATCAAATTGTTATTGACTGTGTGTTCTTTCCAGGCCATATAACTTGCAAATCCTAAGGTTCCTACCATGATAGCTAAAGGGAAGCATAAAAATTTAAAGAGCTTTTTCATTGTTTTCATTGAATAATCCTCGTTACATGTCTGAAATCATGACATTTGTAAGTATTTTTAGGTAATGGGTGAAGATTTTTGAGCATATGCATAAGATTCTTCAACTTGAAAAAGGGAAACTGTAGCAGTTTTTTGGTTAAATGTCTCTATTAGTTGAGGAATAGATCAAAATCTTGAGCTTCCACTGACTCTCCCAGTTTTTACTGTCTAGATTAGATGAAGTAGTTTAACCAGTATTGCCGTGGCTGCAACTTCTCCTACGCAATTTTCAAAAATTGCACGCAACGAAATCAAGGCGCTTTGAATGATTGGTTTTTTGGGTTTAGGTGATTTGATTTGAGCTTTTAACGTCTCAATTTCGGATTCTATTTCTTCTTTTTGATCTGAAGACAATGGAAGGGAGGTGATCTGGTTTTTGACTTCCTCAATTATTTCCAATAGCTCTGATTTGTCCAATAGCTGGTTATTAATAGATAAAGTTGACTCTTGGCCAGATTGCTGTATCTGTAGTTGGTGTCCAGATTGAACAATAACTTGATTTTCTGAGTGATAGTTATTAACAATTGGGGAGTTTTTTACAGATTTTTTTTCTTGTTCTGAAAAATTCATATTATTGCCTGTAACTCCCGCTTCCTCTAACTTCAGCGCCCAGTCAAGAATAAGTGTTTTGACTTTATCAATGATGCTATAGACGGCAGCGGAGCTGATAAACAAAGCTATTTTCGCGGGCGGCATAGATGGCGAATAAAGCCCTTTGATTATCTGATTTTTTTCTGCTTCTGGTAAGGGTACGATTAAATGACCGCCTTCTGAGCGAGTATGCTCTAGGAGGTTTTCGAGCTCTCCAATTGATTGTCCAACGGGATGACTAGAATACCCCTGCATAGCTATTGGTTGCCATTCGCGTCGAATATGATTCAATCCTTGGATTCTAGATGGGAGATGCCGATATGTGGGAATTTCGGAGTCTCCTGCGTACCCATTTAATTCAGCATCGATCCATTTTGAAAAATCGGTTAGTTTGAGCTTTCTTGCTACCAAGAGCGCAAATCTTAGGGCTTCAGAAGTAGGAAGTGCTTTGTCAAATACTTTGCGTTGTAATTCGCCTATTAGTGATCCCATTTGAATTTCCTTTTTAAAGTGACCCATTATAGTTCGGTGAGAAAGAAACTGATAGAGAATTTTTAGAAGGGAGAAGAAAATAAATTCAAGCGTTGAGGTCCCAAACAAACCGTATGCTATTTAATTTTTGGATGCGACCACTGGATAACGTGCCTTTCTGATGTTTTTCTCTTTGGTGTACCATCCAACGTCCAAGAGATTCATAGTTTTGTCTTTCACGCTTAACATTGCAGTGGCCGTTAAGTTTTTTGAAAGCGACTAATTCATTGAACATTTCTTCCCAGGCAGTTTCCTCAATATTCCATACAAAACCCAGAGACTCAAGTTTTTGAATCTGCTCTTGGGAAAGTCTTTCTTTTTTATAAGCAACCCTTTGATTGGCTGCCCAGGAAGAAAGCTGAGGGTTTTCTGGATATCTTCCGTATCCAGGCACATTGCAATGGCCATATTTTTGTTTATATTGAGACAACTGAGTAAACATCTTTTCCCAATACACAGTCTTTAAATTTCCCCATGCAAAACCCAAAGCTTCCAACATTTTAAATTCTTCTTCCGACAGATTGCCTTCTCTTTGCAATTCTCTTTGTCGCGCAACCCATCCACCAAGCCTTGGATTTTTTGAATATTTAGCAGGAACTTTGCAATCGTCATATTCATTCTTATAGGCTATCAATGAATTAAACATTTCTTGCCATAGATTATCAAAAGGTTTCCAAACGAATCCTATTGATTCCAGTCTAATAATACGATCTTTGGACAACGTTCCATTTTTATATTCTTGCCTCTGATAATCTACCCAACTAGCTAATTTTTTGTTGGTTGGATACTTTTTCGGTACCATACAATCATTGTGCTCTTTTTGGTATTCGCAAAGCACACTAAACATTTCTTCCCAAGTCATATCTTTTGAGTATTCCCAAGGGAAGCCAATCGATTCAAGTGCCTCGATTCTTTCTTCAATGAGTGTACCTCTTCTGTAAGAAGTACGCTGAGTTTTTATCCAAGAGTCAAATTGTAGGTCTTGGGGGTTTTCCTTTATAATATTGAAATGCCCTGTTCTTTTCTTGAATTCAGCTAATCGATTAAAGTTCTTGTGCCATCTATCATTTTTGCTATGCCAAGTAAAACCAAGGCTCTCTAATTTCTCGATGCGACTTTTAGCTAATCGGTTGCTATTGAAAAGTCTTCTCTGTTTTGCAACCCAGGCGCCTAATTTGGGATTTTCTGGGTATTCTTTAGGTACGATGCAATGTCCTGCTACTTCTTTAAACTTGCATAGCTGAGTAAACATATCGTCCCAAGACGAAGTATTGGGGTCCCAAATAAATCCAATATCTTCGAGTTTTTTCTGACGTTCAGTGGGTAACTTTTTCGTGTTGAATTTAGTTCTCTGTGTAGCAACCCAGGAACCGAGCTGTACGTTTGGAGGATATATTTGAGGGACATTACAATGATCATTCTTTGTTTTGAAATCACATAAATTAGCATATAGATCATTCCAAGCTGAATTTATCGGGTCCCAATCAAAACCTATCGCTTCCAGGCGCGTAATGCGCTCTTTTTCAAGCTTTCTGTTTTTAAATAAAACTCTTAAATGCGTTACCCAACTACCAAGAGCCATATTTTCGGAATAACTCGCAGGGACGTTACAATGGCTGTTTTCTTCCTTAAATCTGCATAAATTAGAAAACATTTTCTCCCATGATGAATTTATTGGATTCCAATCAAAGTCAATAGATTCTAGTTTTCCAATCCGTTCTTGCGAGATTTTATTTTCTTTATATGTATTCCGTTGAACTCCAACCCAATTCGCTAATGGTGGATTTTCTATATATCCTTCTTGAGGCACATTACAGTGACCGTGCCTTTCCTTGAAAAGAATTAAAGCACTGAACATCTCTGTCCATTTAGCCTCTACAGCATTCCAGATAAACCCAATGCTTTTTAGCTTATCGACTCTTTCCTCAGATAATTTGCCAGCGTTGAATTTAGTTCTTTGAGCGACTATCCAGGAACCCAGTTGTTTATTGGTCTCTTTTGATACGTTGCAATGTCCATTGTGTGCCTTAAATTCAGACAATTCTGAATACATTTTCTCCCAAGCATTAAAGAAAGGGTCCCAATCAAAACCAAGTTCATCAAGTTTGATTATACGGTCTCTAAATTTATTAGAGAGCTTATACATTTCAAATTTATCTCGCTGTTTTCCTACCCAAGTTGCTAGCTGAGGATTTTCCGAGTAATTGCTTGGTACATTACAATGGCCATTTAATTCTTTAAAATTTTGTAAAAGTCCAAAATAATAGAACCAAGAAACAGAAGTGTTCTCAATGATTTTTAATCGTAGGGATTCACTGAAAGCAGAATCAATGGAAACGGGGAGGTCGATCGTAATTTTGCTTAGCTTTGGAAGCTTTTTGTAAGTTCTTTTTCCAAGTTCTAGACGAAGGTTGTCCAGTTCCTCAGCCAGAATATCATCATGTGCTCTTAAGGCGTTTAAGACTTTCCAGATGGGTTTGAAACAAGATTCTTCCAAATTGATTTCAGGATCATCATTTGCATCTATAAAGACAGGCAAGATTATCAACCCTCTTTTCTTATTTGGAGCCTTCCTAATGGCTCTTCCAACAGCCTGAACAATCTCTATCTCTGAACCTTTGGGATCAATGAAAGCTACCCCATCAAGTGTAGGAACGTCTACCCCTTCAGACAAGCACCGAACGTTTGCCAATATAGAGGATGACTCTGCTTCTACGCTTTCAAAAAGTTTTAGAATTGATTTTCTTTTGCTTTGAAGCATGTCTCCCAGGATCATCCCATAGAATCCTATCGCAGGTCTTTGCTCCTCTGAGATTAAGTTAAGTGCTATAGGAAAAGAGCTGATAAATTCATCTGCTGCACTTTTTCTATTGTGGAAGGTGATTATGCGCCTAAGATCATAGCTTTTGATTGCTTTGGAGATCAAAAGTTGAGCTGCGATCGTTCTTGCATCGCTTTCATGACGATTAACAGCTACAAATCGACCTTTTTCAGCATATTCCCTGTAGGTTTTGTCATCCATAATGGAGATGAGCACTTCATAGTCCGAAAGTAAATCTTGAGCAATAGCTGTAGAGAAGGGTAGTTTATGAAAGACTGGGCCAAATTTTTCTTCATCATCCATTGAGAGAATATCGCATTCAAGCTCTTGAGCCTTTGTTTTAACATGATTAGACAGAATCTTCGGGGTAGCGGTCATAAATAGCTTATGGCGCGTTCTAATGGCATTTGTTTCAAAGAGAGTCGCAAAATCTCTATCCGCCTTTCCAGCGCTGCGGTGGGCTTCATCGGCAATTGTGATATCGAAGGTCAAATTTTTATCTAATGCGCACAGCTCTTTAATAACGGGAGAGGAATGGTACGTTGAAAAGATCACCTTAGGAATACCGACAGTTGAGGAGAAATAGTTCAAGATTGCCTGAGGATCAGTAGTTGTCGGAAAACCTAACTCATAGAGGCTAGTTACCATTTGATCCTTTTCTCCGACAGTGGGGTCCGAACAGACAAAGATAGGGATAAAATTGATAGTGGCATTAGCAATCCATTCTTGGTAAAGCTGAGCCACAAGAGAGATCGAAGGCACCAAAACTAGGGTATTTTGAGATTTAAGCGCTTCTGCTATCCAAAGACCTGCAAGGGTTTTCCCAGTTCCACAGGCCATATGTAGTTGACCTTTGTTATGGTTTTTGAAACCCTCCAAGACTGATTTGATTGCGCTTTCTTGATGAGGTTTTGGAGTTTTGGGCTTCCGAATCGGTAACTCCTGAAGATTTTCTACAGAAGCGGGCCATTGAAGAGAAGAGTCTGCTAGGTGCTCTAAAGTACAGATACCTACTTGCTTTTCTTGGGCGGCAATGACTTCACGGGCATTATCTCCCAAGCGGTCAGTAGTACAGATCAAAAGGCGGTAGGAAATCGCTGCTCTTGAAGATTCACTTAGGAACTTATCGACATCTTCTTTAGTAACGTAGTAGCTCTCATCATAACACTTGGCTTGAATAGCCCAGAATTCGCCTGTGTGGGTTTCTGCGATTAAATCGATCCCTTTGTCTCTACCCCAGTTATTAGGCCAATCTTTCCAAAGCCAAACTTTCTTTAGTTGGGCACTGTAAATTGGATCGTTTTCAAGGAACCATTTGCAGTATAGCTCAAAGACCTTGCCTCTTTCTGCTGGAGAGATGCTGAATAAGTATTGAAGGAGGTCTTTAATGCCTGATTTAAGAATAATGATACCTGTTCATAATAAAATACAAATAATTAATTGATTATATTAATTATACATGGAATATTGATTTATGAAAATGTTATCGACTAATTAAAAATGAAAATAAAAATTGATGAATGGTTGTGAGTGGAAAATTATTTAATCTGGCATCAAGTCCTTTGGTGAACAACCTAAGGCTTTAGCTATTGCAATAATGTTTTCTAAGGCGATGTTCCGTTCGCCTCTTTCTACTGATCCCACGTAGGTAGGGTGCAGTTCAGCCTTTTCTGCTAACTCTTCCTGGGTCATTTCAATTTCGTAGCGCCGCATTCGGACTTTCATACCAAAAGCCCTTCTTTCAGGAGTTTTTTTCCTGTTATGGGCTGTAGGGGTAGGCTTGCTTGTCTTATTTCTTGCTTGCTTGGCCGCCATGTATCTCCTTCTAAATACACTTAGGCTAAGAAGTCCCTTAGTCTTAATGAACAGACTATGGGTCCGAAAAGAAGATTATGAGTTCTTTTTTATCATGACTATGGGTATTGTATGTTGTCAAAAATAGAAGGTTTATGATGATCATTTTAAATGGGCATCCAACAATTGCTTGTTATGAATTTTCTCAGGAAATAGGTGAGGTATATAAAAAAGAAGACTGTGTTGGCAGAGCATGTTTTACTCAATCAGGTACGTATATCAGCTTTTCTGCAGCGATTTGTCTTAATGAAAATGGTAAATCTATTGATTTTGAAAATGTTCAATTTGTGCCTATTGATTTTGGTTGGCCTCAAGCAGAAGCATTTTATAGAGCTCTTTTAGAGTTGAGATGCTTTATGGCTTTAGAAAATCACCTGGCAAAGAGCGGGATTGAACAACTTCTAGAGCTCGGCAAAAAATTGTCATCCATACATATAGATCACGGTCCTTGGCACTTTTGGACTGAACTTGAAATCAGAGATTTGGATTACCTTACACAGCAACTAAAACTAGTTACTGCATCTAAGGATTAACTCTGTTTCATTAGCGTGGAACACTCCTTCAGCTGTTGCAGCGCTTCATTGCAAATAAATAGAAAGAGCTCCTCTTCGCCTAGCCATTAAGCGCCTTCCTATTATTTATTTTTCCAAGCTCTTACCATATCTAAGAGCTATTTTTCTCTTTGAATGAGTCATTTGTCTCATCAACATCAGCCGATAACCCCTTTTCCCATTTTGAAATCGGCATGGGATGTTTTTTTGTAAATTGATGCCACTTCTCTGAAGTTTTTTGTTTTTTGGCAGCTTCAAAGTAAGCGTCAAATAAACCCATCTTCTGCGGCCTGTCTCGGTGGGCTATTCTTCGCCTCATCATCTACAAGAGGAGGATCAGGTGGAGAAGAGCCAGCAACGTGTCACACTATGGCAAGAAAGGCTTCGACAGTGGAAGAGCAGTGGAAAAAGTGGCCCAGAATGGGCCAAAGAACAACACATCCCTTATCCAACCTTCTGCTACTGGCGCAGTAAACTCGCGGGCTTGGCTCCTAGGACTTTTGTCGAACTCGTCGATATCTCAAAAACTCCTCAGGAACTCCTCCTCGAATGGCAAGGCATTGCTATTCGGATTTCCAATAACTTTGATGTGCATGCCCTAAAACGCCTTTTACAAGTACTGCAAGAGCTATCATGCTAGCTCTTCCAGGCAACGCGCGCATCTTCCTCCATCAGCAAGCCATGGATCTGCGAAAGGGCTTTGAGGGACTGTGTCTCATGGTCGAGGAACTCTTCTGCCAGCCACCCACTAACGGTGCCTATTTCGTTTTTCTCAATCGCCGCCGAAATCGAATGAAGGTCCTCTATTGGGACGGAGATGGTCTTGTGATCTGGTATAAGCGTCTTGAGAAGGGAGGGTTTGCTAAGCGTCATCTAGAAGGAACTTCGATAGACCGTCGAGCCTTTTTGATGATGCTTGAAGGCGTCATTCCTAGGCGTCTACAAAAACGCTTCAAGATGTCTTAGCAAGGCTTTTTTTAATTCACTATAAATGATATTTTCAGTAGAATGCTGCTCATATGACAGCTGAAACACCTTTTCTCTCAGATCTGATCGCGGAAAATGCTCAATGCAAGAGCGTGATTAAGGAATTGCAGAACGAAGTCGCTCATCTAAAAGAGCAAATGACTTGGCTGAAGCGGCAGCTCTTTGGGCAACGCTCAGAGAAGATCCTGACTAATGAAAACCAGCTTTTCCTTCCGGGTCTTGAGGAGCTTCAGAATCCAGAACCTGCAACCAAGAAGCCAATTTCCGCGCATGAACGACGCATACAGCAGCGCAATGGAAAGGACAAAATCACTCTCCCACCAGACCTGCCTGTAGAACGTCAAATCATCGATTTGGCTGAAGAAGAGAAAATCTGCTCAGAGACAGGACAAGAACTGGATAAGATTGGCGAAGAAGTTACCCGCAAGATAGCCTATAAGCCAGGTAGCTACTTTATCAAGGAGATCATTCGCTTGAAATATGCTCTTCCTAAAGGCAGTGAGGGAGGCATTCGCACCGCTCCTTTGCCAGAGAGCCTCCTACCCCGCTGCCAAGCGGATGAGAGCCTGCTTGCCGACATTTTGACCAAGAAATTTGCTGACCACCTTCCTCTTTATCGTCTCTCCGAGATTTTTGCCCGTCAAGGGATTGGAATCAGTCGCCAAATGCTCTGTCAATGGGTTTTGCGCTGTGGGGAGGCGTTAAAGCCCCTACACGAGGAGATGATGCGGCAGGTACTTAAAAGTGAAAACACTTTTATGGATGAAAGCCCATTGGACATGCAGGCTCCAGGTAAAGGCAAAGTCCACCAAGCCTATATGTGGGTCATGGTGGGAGGGCAAGAGGCTGATCCGCCTTATCGAGTCTATCATTTCCGAACGGATCGCAAGCACGAAAATGCCTCTAAGCTACTTGCGGGCTACAAAGGGGTACTGCATTCAGACAAATATGGAGCCTATGAGAAACTAGCAAACAAGAAAACAATCACCTGGTGCCCCTGCTGGGCGCATATCAGGCGGAAATTCATCGAAGCAGAAAGCGGAGATCCGCCTTTTCGCAAATGGATGCTACGTAAAATCCGCTATCTTTTCATGCTGGAAAAAGTCGCTTGGAATCGATCTGCAGAGGAACGGCTATGTATACGCCGAGACAAGCAAGGGCCGATCATTGATGAGCTCATAGAGGGTATCAAAAAGCGTTTGGCTAAGGGTCAGATTCTCCCCAAATCTAAGTTTCGAGAGGCCCTAGGCTACTTTTTAGGCTTGATTCCTCATCTAAAAAACTATTTTGATCATCCTTATGCGCGATTGGACAACAACGTGGCAGAGCGAGCAATTCGTCCACTAGCCTTGGGTCGCAAGAATTGGCTTTTCGTAGGCACGGAGGAAGGAGGGGAGGCTGCAGCAGTGATCCTTTCGCTGGTGCAGACCTGCCGCGGCCTGAAAATAAACCCCCAGGAGTATCTTGAGGATGTAATGCGCAGATTAATGAGCCACAATTCGCAAAAGCTGGACGAGCTACTGCCGGATCAATGGATGAAATCGGGCCAGAAGTAGTCGTGAAAGTCGAATAGCGGAACGGATTTTGCAGCAGGTAAAAATCAAAAGATTACAAAACAACTGTCAAAGTCGGGTTTAAATCAAAAGCAGAAACGCTGGCGCTCTGCAACCTGGCTATAA
>CAWBNS010000001.1:0-65104 GCA_963790215.1 uncultured Chlamydiae bacterium | reverse complement strand
AATGTGGCAAGCCATTTATCAAGCTGCTGGACAGATCATGGGAAATTTCGTTACAGCATTTCAAAACGACATGCAATCGCAGCAGCAAATGCTTGACGCGGTTTACCAATTACAACAAAAGGCTTCAATGATCAATATCAGCAAGCGACAAGTTCTCATGCATAAGGAGCATTCATGGATTTGAAGTCATATCATGCAACGTTATGGTTAATAAGTTGGCAAAATACCTGATGGTATTCCCAGCAATACTGAAGGCGCTTTTGAACTACCTATAACGAATGAACTAACAATCGTAGCACGGAATGTCAGTCCTACGATTGAGTTTACGTGTAACTTGGGTGAGTTCTCTCTAGACCGAGAAAGCACGTTTTTACAAGAACTCATGACTGCAAACCTTTTCGGAATTAGTACGCGGGGCGCGGTTCTTGGGCTCGCGCCAGATGGGAAAATGACAACCCTATCTCAAGAACTTCCAGAAGATCTGTCGTACCAAAACTTTATGGAAGGTTTTGAAGACTTCTGCAATGTAGCCAAAAACCCTGGCACAATAATGCCAAAGGACGTTAACCGATTCTGTTACCTATAGGAACTGGTATAATAATTGGTCCCAGGAATTATAGTAGGGGTAAGCATATAAGTGTGGGAGGTTGTGGGATACAGAGAAGTTTGATACGGCGATTTATAGTTAGCGGTTTGTTGAGCCTTTAGTTTTTTGATTTGTTCTAAATCCTCTTCTGTTTTCTTTCCACGTGCTCGGTCTACATCAGCCTTTGCGTGCATTTTATTTATCTTGGTACTAAGTTCCTCAACTTTCTGTAACCTACGCTCTTTGTACGCTCCTACGAACAACATAGCCAAATTTTCAGCTAGTTTGCAATATTCTTGGGCATGTTGTAAATCATAAATGGTGTTTTTGTATCCTGCTTCTGTTTCGTTATTTTCTGCATGAGTATCTTCGAAATAATAAAGAACAACCTGCTCCGCGCAAAGACAGGCGTTTGAATAATTTTCCTGAGCAAAGCTAGATATTGCTTTTTCTAGTAATAAAACTGTCAGACACAACAGTCTTGTGAACCCTCTCTTTTCCTCGATTAGATGCAATTTACCCGTTCTTTTGAAGTATGCTGTATCGTCAGCCAGTCTCTGTTTTGGCTTGATCAGCATATCTTCAAGAGCAACCTTGAATTTAGCTTTATCACTAATTTGGTTTGCAGCCTGAAAATTTTCTTGGAGAGAGTTTAAGGGCTCCTTCCCTTGTCAATATTTGACTGAGATGTGTAAGATGCTTAATAGAACGACTATAAGCATCTATCTCAGCATTCGCTATTTTCGCCCAAGCTTCCATAAAAGCAGTCGAAATACCATTTGGACGTTGTAACTGTTGATACTGGTTTATTAAGGGTTGCAGAGGCGCTTGATAGTAGAGATCGTAATACTCCATCGTGGCAACTGTAATGATTTGATCAAGAATAGTGCCTTGGGTCTTTACCTGCATCAGCAGAGCTTGAGCATGTTCAGGACCCTTATTAATTTCAGTCTGTAAATATTCGTATGAATAGGCGATGTCTGGGCGCTGCTTGATTTCGTGGCAAGTCCTGTTGAGTTTACCTTGTAATCTAGCATGAACGAAGTCTGTTGTTCCGCTGGAAAGCAAGATGCATATCCTAAAATGCTTTCATAGATTGATATCGCTTTTTGCAAAAAATAGGGGGTTTGGTCTGTACTGTCGGGGGATAGGTGCTGACGATCGGGATTGAGGAAAGGATGCTTTTGGCTTTTATCCACTGACGTTCTCCTGAACATTTTCATGAGCGGCATAAAGATCAGCAGCTTGTTCAAGAAACGGAAGTGCTTCGACAAAATTGCCCGTTTTGGCTATTTCGATCCCCTGGGCTGTCAGAGCTTCAATCTGTGCAAATAAGGCGCTCTCGACAGAAACCTCTTTAAAAGCAATTTTTTTTGACTCAGCAAGGTTCGAAACCGTGTTCTGAATGTTTTTAGCGCCCCCTTTCAATCTTCTTTTCCGAGGGAATGGCTCAACTTTGAAAACCTTGAACCTTTTTTTAGTTCTTTTTTCTTGGCTGGGCGGTTTGGCTGGGACTATTGTGGGAACCACACTGACCACCGGTGTGCGAGGTTCTGAAAGGGATATTTGAGGCACAGTGTTTGCTTTAAGAACCGGTTTAAATTCAGATTCAGGTTCTTGATAGGGTTGCTTTTGAACTACCCGGCTGACAGGAGCAGAAAACGTCGCGGGTTTGGGTGGTAGGATAGGTTTTGGAGGGCTAGGGGGCTTGCCAGGCACATTAGAGGAGGGGGTATTGACTATGCTGAGCGATTGAATTGTTGAATTTTGAACCCGAACAGGGGGTTGGGGGCGCGGAGGTCAAAGTTGTTGTTATTGTTATTATTGTTATTATTATTATTTACCGGCGCTTGAGAAATAAAGTTTGGATTCGGAACATTGTTATTCGGAGGGGTGTTTGAAAAAATTCTTCCTTGCTGTTGGCCTGGGGTAGGAGGTGTTCCTCTTGGGGGTTGGATATTGAATTGCTGAACAAGCTTTGGTGCATTTGAACCTACATTAGGACTAAACATCTCTCTACCTCTAATTACGATAAATTTAAAGTCAACAAATTAACTTTTCCATTCCATTGTTGTCAATAGTTTAGATTGCTAGGAAGAAACTATTAAGATTTCCCTGGAAGCTAGCAACAAATAGACTTGAAGATAGTATTATTTTGATAGAAAAGTAACCCAGATGCATTAACGAGTTAGCCGAGATCGCGACCTCGAATACGATAGCGATTCAAGGTATTAGCTCCGCGCAAAGCGCTTTGGAGTGCGGCGACTTGTCGAGCTGCCTATAATTCGGATATTTTATGCGAATTTCGCGTCAAAATCTAACTTCTGTACACGACAAAAATTGATCTAGTAAGGTTGTTGCGCGAGACAACTTCTTCGAGGGTTTCCTTATCGCAACGAACTTGTTATCAATTATATAAACATCAAAAACTTATCTTAGCCTGATGCGTATGCCTTTCACACGTAGAAATACCAAGAAATAGGTTTACATTCGATCAATATAAAAACGAGCAAACGAACAGGTCTGATTTTGTATATATTTTATTTTGTAATGAAAGGTGTGATTTTTATAAATTATAAGTAATTTATTTTTTACTTCTTAAAAATGATCGTTTGACTTTAAGATATTTTCGCAACATTATCACACTATGAGGTGAGTATGAGACAGATTGTTTCGACCTTCACTCCCATTTCCAAGAGTTCCCGAGCTAATTCCTTCTAGACAGAAGCCCGAAAGCCACCCTGCCATCAATAGCCTCCTTTCGTTCTTTCTTTAATTTTTTTTGAAGTGGTCTCTAGAGATATCTAGAAGGCTTTAATAGCTGCAGGTGTGCGTAAATGACATCAAAAAAAGATGTTCATTTGCTATTGCGACAATTTGTGTACTGGTCTATAAAACTAACCCATACTGGTGGTAAAGTGATTAAAAAACTGACTTATCAAATCCTGTTTTCTCTCCTGCTAACGACTTCGTTACATGGCAACATGACACGACTCGCTCCTGAAGCCGAACCCATCGCCCTTGTGCATGGCTGCGTTAATGTTGTTACAGGAGAATTTGTCCAGCAAAGAACAGACCTTGTTGTCGAAGGTCCTTCGTCTATCTCTCTTTCACGTACCTATGACAGCGGATCCACACAAACTTTGTCCACATTAGGCCATGGGTTCACCTGGTCCATTGCGAGAGACCTGCGAAGCACAGGTAAACAGTGGACAACTTGTTCGTTAGAAGAACGTGAAGGCATACAACTCACCTATCAGAAAGTATCGGATAAGGAACACTTCGAAATTGACCCCAGAACATTTGAAGTAGGCTATACAAATTACTCTCCAGGAGAAATCAGCGGAGCCACCAGCCTTCACAACGTCACCTTGATGCCCTCTGGCTGCAAGACTAATAACTTCTTGAGTAAGGAAGAAGGAACGTGGTCTTGGTTAACAGGTGGAGAGTGGACTGTTACGTTAGGATGCGGCACAAAACGTATTTATAGCTGGAAAGAGCATGAGAGCAATCGTTGGTGGTGGACACTCACCAAGGAAAATCCGACCCGATGGTAATAAAGTTCTGTACGAATACGACCCATCGCGCCGGCTAAACAAAGTCGTCCTGACAGATAGCTCTGAAGGCACTCAGCTAGTAGATTACTCGCTCATCTACGAGGAAAATACCATCACAGCAACTGGCAGTAACAAACAGCAGGCACAGCTCAGCAAAGGATTGTTTCGCTTTAAATTGCCTCGCCGTGAAGGAGAGTACTTTGAACGACTTGCCTCCGTGGATGGCAAACATTTAATTCCCACTGAATATCACTACTACAAAAGCGCAGAGGAAGGACCCCACGCAGGTAGACTCCAGAGCATTAAACAGCCAGAAGGCCGTTTCCTTAATATCTTCTACGACCATGACGCTGGGCGAGTTTGTGGATTAAAAGCACCTGTGGGTTCTGATGAAACTCCTGTGGAGTTTGCTACTTTTAGATATGGCAATGACACGACCGAGTGGCGCGGAGCTGAAGGTGAGTTAACCAAATATGTGTTTGGAAAATGTAAACGCGTAGAAAAGATACAGAAATACTTGGAGGGAGTACCCTACAGCGAATTGCGTTACTGGTGGGGAAAAAAAGGCAAAGCTGCAGGCAACCTGACCGCAATAGGTCTCTACGATGCCCAGAACAACATGATCCAAGCCCGGCAGCTGACTTACGATGACTATGGCAACGTAGTGAAAGAAATCCTAGAAGGTAACCTGACAGGGCTCAGTTCTGCGGAAGGCTATGCCATTAAACGAACCTTCTTACCCATCTTCAATGTTGTTAAAGACGAAGATCATGGCAACAAACTGCATTTACAACATAGTTACAAAGAAGGCACTAACCTCCTCACAGCCAAGCTCTCAGGCTATAAGGAAAATCCTGAAAGCACTCCTGAAATCTTCGCACGCGAATTTTTCGAGTATGACCAATTCGCCAATTGCGTCCTTCATATCATCGACAATGGTTCAGGAACTGAATCCAGATGATTTTACCAACATAACCGTCCGCACCATCACCCAGACACAACCCATTGTGACCCCCCTTCACCAGCTTGGCAAACCGGAAATTGTATGGGAAAAATATTGGGACACAAAAGATAAGCAAGAACATCTCCTGCGCAAGGTAGACTATCATTACGATGAACGCGGACATCCTCTGAAAGAGGATATCTATGATGCAAAAGAGGAACACGCCTATTCATTGCACTTCCTTTATGATGCTGCAGGAAGGCTTTTGGAAGAGACTGATGCTGCGCAGCGCAGAACGGTTCACACCTATGATGCGAATGGAAATCGCATCCAGACCGTAAATGAAGCCACAGGCCTAACAACCGATTATACCTACGATTTCGTCAATCGACTCATTAAAGAAACGGAATACCATCCACACCACGTCTATGAGACCTATCATTCTTACAATAAAAGTAGCCGCAAAACCAAAACGATTGATCCCTTTGGCAACCTAACCGAATACCTCTATGATCAGTTAGGGCGCTTAATTACCACTACTTACATCTCTGCTAAAGGCGAAACAAGCCTAGAGCATTTCGGTTATGACGTAGCTGGCAATCAAACAAGTAGCACAGACGTGCTAGGACATACGACGCATACAACTTATACCGCGCGTGGGCAACCCATTAAAATTACTTATCCCGATGGCTCGTCCGAAACCTATCAATATAACCCTAGTGGCTCTCTCGCTGCGCATACCGCTGTCAATGGTGTGAAGACCATTATCTATTACGATAAATGCTTTCAACCCGCACGTAAATGCTACTATGATACAGAGGGAACATTTCTCTACGACACCATCGCAGACTATCGTGGAGACCAACTCCTCTCTGAAACAGACGCCAACGGTGCGACCACCCATTACACTTATGACGGTGCAGGACGCCTGACTGAAACTTGCAAGGGAGATCAGCGCACGACCATTTCATATGACGCTTTAGGCCGCAAGGGCCAATTACAAGAATGGATAGACGAAGCAACCGCTCGCGCCACAACCCCTGGAAATACGATGAGCTAAACCGCGTCATAGAAGAACGCCTCGAGGAATATTCTAACGGGTGCTTTTTACCCATCACCATCCACAGCTATGCTTACGATCGCTATGGGAATCGTAGTTATATTCAGAAAGGGAGTCAAGTTACTCAAATCCAGTACGACAGTCTGCATCGCCCCGTTCACGTTACAGATGCATTGGGACAAGTCACAGTCACCGAGTACGACGACTTTCCAACCTTACGCGTGACTGAAACCGATCCTCTCGGCCGTCAAACAATTACAAGCCATGATTCGTTAGGCCGCGTGATCAAAATCGAGCGCAAAAATGCACTAGGACAACTCTGTGCGTGCAGCGAGCGCTTTTATGATGTAGCTGGGCAGCAGATTCGTCAAGAAGACACAGTCCTTGCGCCAGAATTGCCAAGTCATCGAGTCGTGACCGCATGGGAATATGACCTGATGGACCGTACGGTGAGACTCACCGAAGCTGTCGGCACTCCTGAGCAAAAATGCACCACCCACATATTCAATAAGCGCGGCCAAAAGGAAACGACAACCCTGGCCGGTGGTACGGAGTTGCGTTATGCATATGATTCCTTGGGGCGTCTAAAACACTACTCTGATTCGGACAATAGTTTTAGCTACACCTACAACTATGATAACAATAGCAATCTCATCGAAGCGAAAGATAACCTTCATCAGACCAGCACCGAGCGCAAATACGACCAATACAACCAAATAGTAAGCGAGACACTAGCAAACGGCCTTTCGCTCAGCTATCGCTACGATGCATTAGGAAGGCTTCTGCACGTCGATCTTCCCGATCGCACAGGAATAACCTATGAATACGATACAGCGTATCTACGGACTGTTAAACGCCTCTCAGAGCAATCTTATGAGCATCGTTATACACGCTATGACTCCTCAGGCAATCTTCTAGAAGAAGAGACGCCCCGTGGTCGCATCTCGTATGAGTGGGATCGTCTCAATCAAGCTAAAACGATTCATTCCGCGTCTTTCAACGAAGAGATTAGCTCTTACGATTCTGTCGGCAATCTTCTTCAGAAAACACGCCAAAACCAGCTCCATAAGTATGTCTACGACGATTTAAACCAATTGCAAAAGGAATCCATAACCAATTTTGCACAGCACGAATACGTGTATGATTCGTTAAATAATCGTCGAGTGCGCGATGGCAAAGAACACACCGTCAATTCTCTGAATCAATTACTAGACTCAGGTGAAGGCACCTATACCTACGACAAACGCGGCCATCTCATTGCGGATTCCCAAGCACAATACACCTACGATGCACTAGGAAGACTGACTTCCGTAACACGCAACGGAGACCGTTATGAGTATCAGTACGATGCATTTAATCGACGTATTGCAAAAATGACTCCAAATGGTGCTGAGCGCTATCTCTACATCGATCAGAACGAAATCGGAATGGTCGATGAGCAGAACCATATCGTCCAATTGCGGATTCTCGGTAGCGGCAAAGGAGCGGAAATTGGTGCTGCGGTAGCGTTAGAGCTGGAAGGGGAGACCTATATTCCTTACCACGATCATGCGGGACACGTCTCCGCGCTTGTAGATCTCAAAACGGGAAACAAGGTTGAAAACTACACCTACACCGCCTTTGGTGAAGCGCAGCGAGAAGGAATCTTTATTCCGAATCCCTGGTATTTCTCCAGCAAGCGGCATGATCCTGAAACCGGATGGGTTTATTTTGGCAGGCGTTATTATGATCCTGTGACAGGTCGTTGGACCACACCAGATCCGCTAGGCTTTGCCGATGGACCGAACCTCTATGCCTATGTGCACAATAACCCCTTAACCCATTTCGATTTATACGGCCTTTACAATGCAGGCGCGGTAGGGCTAAGTCTTTATGAAAGAAATCGATCGGAAAGAAGTACAAAATCAGTAAGTAGATCAAGCGACAGGTCATCGAGCTCAGGCGTAGGGACCCGAAAGTCCGAAAACAGAGACTGTAGGACAGCAGGATGCGTCACGCAAAGATCCGAGCAAAACGGCTTTTGGTCTGGATTTAAGCTAGCTTTTACAAATCCTGTTGAAGTTGCAACTGAAGTCGGTTGCCATATGGCTTATCCACGTAGTTGCAGCCATAATCAACGCTCTGCAGGGGTTGTTGCAGGTTATCTTATTGTGGGTTGGACAATGTCGAGATCAGCACCTGCTTTAATTCAACAGATCGGTAGAGAAGGCATTCGAGTCTGGCAGCGAAGTGCCAAAGAAACCCCTACAGGCATATCCTCTGGACGAGTGACCAGAAAGCCTGATAGCTCTCCAGGTGTAGGTGTTAAGGATAGCAAAGCCCCAACAGGAAAACACAAAAATCATCACTCACCTGACCCAAATGCAACCGGAGCGCACTCGGTTTGGAGAAGAACCGACTCTTCGAATAAGATATCTAGTTATGAAACCTTTCAGCCACAATCCAACCCACGTAACCCAAACCCTTGGGAAAGCGTAAAACGATTTGATGGCGTTGGAAGTAGAGATGGGCGTGGACACCATAACAAAGTTCTCGACAGACGAATTCCTGAACCTCATATTCATGATCCCAAGTATCCGGGAGTCATTAGAGAGGCCGAGCCATGGGAATTTCCAGCAGGATATTAAGGAGTCAAAAATATGGATGAAAATATAAAATGGCTGTCAAAGTGGCTTGAATCTCAATATAAAAATTCATGGCAAGGTCAGCAAATAGTAGCTATCGGCACATTGGATAATCCTGGTTGGGTATTCGACATAAATATTGATAGAATATCTCAGCAAAATCTGCCGTTCTCAAAAATCAAAATAGAACGCTCGGAACATGACTGGATTTCCTGCTTTATTGAGGACGGATGGTTTATGGGAGCTGGGGGTCCACATAACTTACCAGAAATAGTACAAATTTTTCGTAATTGGATTGCAGAAGGAAAATCGAGAGAGCTTGATTCAGCTGAATTGCAGCGCCTCGCAAATCAAACAGGCGACCTCTTTTGGTTAACGGAATGGTTCGATTCACAATGCAATGGTGATTGGGAGCATTGTTATGGCATAGACATTCGAAATGACAGCGGCTCCACTTGGTCATTGGAGATCGACATAGCCTATACAGAATTGGATAATCAATTATTTGACTCTTTTGATATTAAACGTTCCGAAAAAGATTGGGCATCTTGTTTAATTAAACCAGCTAATATGGGCAATGTTCTATACTGTTATGGTGGTCTGTCTAATTTACCAGAAATGTTGAGAATCTTTCGTAATTGGGCGGAGCCCATTTGGCAAAAGGATATTCTTGAAAATTCATGAATAGAGGATAAAAACCTTCGGGTGAAGCCACCTATACCTACGACAAGCGCGGCGTGCGACATGAAGTCGCACAGATTCTTGTTGTTAAGTCTTGTGATTCAGAACCTTCCGAATCACAAAATAACAACAACCTTAAGTTCTGCCTTATGACTCTACCAGGAGGTGCGTCTGAAGTAATTCAGAGGTGCTGAGCTTCTGGGACAATGTAGCCTACACCCTCGCACTATTGAGTGAGAGGAGCTAGAGAGAAAGTATGGTCAACATATGTGAACCACCACAAGCATCGTTACGTCGAAAAGGCCAAAAGTGCTGACAGGCTTTGACCAAAAGGTAAGTAGCCAAGATATTCGGGTTCCGCTTTCCAAAAAATTCGTAATCCTCCGAAGGCTCTGCTCGACCTTTCGTTTGATGCTCAGACCTACTTTGATGAGGTGGGAGGGGTGGCCACCGGTGGTGAGCGTCATCTCCCACCTTTGGAACGCGCTGGATTACGACCGACGATAGAAGTGAATGGAATCATCGGAGGGTATACAGGCAACGGGGTGAAGACCGTAATTCCTGCTGTGGCTTCAGCTAAACTCACCTGTCGACTGGTTCCCAATCAAGATCCTGAAACGGTTGGCAAATTGGTGGCAGATTATTTGCGTTCGAAAACACCGACCGGCATAGAATTGACTACACACATTCATCCAGAAGCCCGAAAGCCACCCTGCCATCAATAGTCTCCTTTTTCGTTCTTTCTTTTATTTTTTTTTGAAGTGGTCTCCAGAGATATCTAGAAGACCTTAATAGCTGCAGAAGCGCAATGACAAAAAAAAGGTTCATCCGGTTAATGAGTGCTTTTGCTCATGCAGATGAAGAAGTCTCAATTTAAAATATTCCATATCTCGAAATCCGTATGCTTGACGTGACATAGTCTTGATTTTGTTGTTGATCCCCTCGATTTTCCCATTGCTTATCCGATGTTTAAAATAGTTAACTAATCCTTTAGCATGCCCTAAAAGAGTTCTTCCAACCTTAATCAATGGCTCAAGACCGCTCTCAAAAACGTCCCAGAGCCAACGAACAAGAAAGCTCGATGCACTCTCTTGGGTAGATTGTTCCCAGAACAGTCGAAATTGCTCCTTTAGAGTATGGGCAATTTATACGAATTTCGCGTTATATGCAGCTAAGGGCATGCAGGAAATCGCGGTAGCGATTCAAGATATTAGCCCCGCGTGCAACGAAAGGCCGGAGCTGCATTGTGTAACAAAACAGCCTGTAAGGCTGTTACTATATAGTTCGGACAATTTATACGAATTTCGCGTTATATGCAGCTAAGGGCATGCAGGAAATCGCGGTAGCGATTCAAGATATTAGCCCCGCGTGTAGCGAAAGGCCGCTAGGCCTGCAGCGGAACGTGGGGAATGGGACGTTAATAGTGTTTTGAGCCGCGGAATCGGCGAAACATATGCTGAGATCTTTCACCGCATCCGCGGTTCAAATGTGCTGCACCAACCGAAAGCGGAGCAAGCTGGTTTGTTAGTAATTTTGTTTTATTTTAGAAAATATAATTTATATCGAATAATACTGATTTGTTTTTTACTTCTTAGAAATCACGATTTACCTATAAGATCTACTCACAACATTACCCCACTATGAGGTGAGTATGAGACAGATTGTTTCGACCTTCACTCCCATTTCCAAGAGTTCTCGAGCTATTCTTTCTACAGAAGCCCGAAAGCCACCCTGCCACTAATAATCTTCTTTCATTCTTTCTCTGTTTTTTTGAAGTGGTCTCTAGAGATATCTAGAAGACCTTAATAGCTGTAGAAGCGCAAGGACATAAAAAAAAGATGTTCATTTGCCATTGCAACAATTTGTGTACTGGTCTATAAAACTAACCCATACTGGTGGTAAAGTGATTAAAAAACTGACTTATCAAATCCTGTTTTCTCTCCTGCTAACGACAGCGTTACATGGTAGCACCGCTCGACTCGCTCCTGAAGCAGAACCCATCGCCCTTGTGCATGGTTGTGTGAATGTTGTCACTGGAGAATTTGTCCAGCAAAGAACAGACCTTGTTGTCGAAGGTCCTTCGGCTATTTCTCTTTCACGTACCTATGACAGCGGATCCACACAAACTTTGTCCACATTAGGCCATGGATTCACCTGGGCCATAGCGAGAGACCTGCGAAGCACAGGTAAACAGTGGACCACCTGTTCTTTGGAAGAACGCGAAGGCATACAACTCTCCTACCAGAAGATGATAGATAAGGAATATTTCGAAATTAACCCCAAAACATTTGAAGTCGGCTATACGAACTATTCTCCGGGAGAAATCAGCGGAGCCAACAGCCTTCACAATGTCACCTTGATGCCCTCTGAATGTAAGACTAATAACTTCTGGAGTAAGGAAGAAGGGACGTGGTCTTGGTTAACAGGTGGAGAGTGGACTGTTACGTTAGGGTGCGGCACACAACGTATTTATAGCTGGAAAGAGCATGAAAGCAATCGTTGGTGGTGGACGCTTACTAAAGAAGTCCGACCCGATGGTAACAAAGTCTTATACGAATACGACGCATCGCGCCGGTTAAACAAAGTCGTCCTGACAAATAGCTCTGAAAGCACTCAATTAGTAGATTACTCGCTCACCTATGATGGAAATACCATCACGGCAACTGGCAGTAATAAACAGCAGGCACAGCTTAGCAAAAGATTGTTTCGCTTTAAATTGCCTCGCCGTGAAGGAGAGTATTTCGAACGACTTTCCTCCGTGGACGGCGAACATTTAATTCCCACTGAATATCACTATTACAAAAGCGCAGAGGAGGGACCCCATGCAGGTAGACTCCAAAGCATTAAGCAGCCAGAAGGCCGTTTTCTGAACATCTTCTACGATCATGACGCAGGACGAGTTTGTGGATTGAAAGCCCCTGTAGGTTCTGATGAAACTCCTGTGGAATTCGCTACTTTTAACTATGGTGATGACACGACTGAGTGGCGCAGAGCTGAAGGAGAATTCACTAAATATGTGTTTGGAAAATGTAAACGCGTAGAGAAAATACAGAAGTATTTAGGAAACAACCTCTACAGCGAATTGCGTTACTGGTGGGGGAAAAAAGGCAAAGCTGCAGGCAACCTGACCGCAATAGGTCTCTACGATGCCCAGAACAACATAATCCAAGCCCGGCAGCTGACTTATGATGACTATGGCAACGTAGTGAACGAAGTCCTAGAAGGCAACCTGACAGGACTTAGCTCTACAGAAGGCTATGACATTAAACGCACCTTCTTACCCATCTTCAATGTTGTTAAGGACGAAGATCATGGCAATAAACTGCATGTGGACTATCGCTACAAAGAAGGCACAAATCTCCTCACAGCCAAACTCTCAGGTTATAAGGAAAACCCTGAAAGCACTCCTGAAATCTTCGCACGCGAATTTTTCGAGTATGACCAATTCGCAAATTGCGTCCTTCATATTGTCGACAATGGCTCAGGAACTGAATTAGATGATTTTACCAACGTAACCGTCCGCACCATCACCCAGACACAACCCGTTGTGACCCCCCTTTCACCAGCTTTCGGCAAACCGGAAATTGTATGGGAAAAATATTGGGACACAAAAGACAAGCAAGAACACCTCTTGCGCAAGGTAGACTATCATTACGATGAGCGCGGACATACGTTACAAGAGGATATTTATGATGCAAAAGAGGAACACGCCTATTCATTGCACTTTCTCTATGATGCTGCAGGAAGGCTTTTGGAAAAGACTGATGCGGCACAGCGCAGAACAGTCCACACCTATGATGCGAATGGAAATTGTATCCAGACCGTAAATGAAGCCACAGGCCTAACAACCGATTATACCTATGATTTCGCCAATCGACTCATTAAAGAAACGGAATACCATCCACACCACGTCTACGAAACCCTTAACTCCTATGATAAAAGTAGTCGTAAAACCAAAACGATTGATCCCTTCGGCAACATAACTCAGTATGCCTACGATCAGGTAGGGCGCTTAATTACCACTACTCACATCTCGGCTGAAGGCGAAACAAGCCTAGAACATTTCGGTTATGACGTAGCTGGCAATCAAATTACCGTTACAGATGTGCTAGGACATATCACGCATACAACCTATACAGCACGTGGGCAACCCATTGAGATTACTTATCCAGATGGTTCTTGTGAAACCTATCAGTACAACCCTGATGGTTCTCTCGCTGCACATACCGCTGTCAATGGAGTGAAGACCATTATCTATTATGATAAATGCTTTCAACCTGCGCGTAAATGCTACTATGATACAGAGGGAACATTTCTCTACGATACCATCGCTAAATATCGTGGCAATCAACTTCTCTCTGAAAGAGATGCTAACGGCATCGAAACGCATTACACTTATGACGGTGCAGGACGCTTGATCGAAACTTGCAAGGGAGACCAACGCACGACCCTTTCTTACGATACTCTAGGCCGCAAAAGCCAATTACAAGAATGGATAGATGAAACCACCGCTCGTGCCACAACCTGGAAATACGATGAGCTTGACCGCGTCATCGAAGAACGTCTCGAAGAATATTCCAAAATCATCAAAATCTCGACCCCCATCACCACCTACAGCTATGCATACGATCGCTATGGCAATCGTAGCTATATTCAGGAAGGGAATCAAGTTACTCAAATCGCGTACGACAGTCTGCATCGCCCCATTCACGTTACAGATGCATTGGGACAAGTCACAGTCACTGAGTACGACGATTTTCCAACTTTGCGAGTGACTGAAACAGATCCTCTCGGTCGTCAGACGATCACGAGCCACGATTCGTTAGGCCGTGTGATTAAGATAGAACGCAAGAATGCACTAGGACAACTCTGTGCATGCAGCAAGCGCTTTTATGATGTGGCTGGGCAGCAGATTCGTCAAGAAGACACAGTCCTTGCGCCAGGACTGCCAAGCCATCAAGTCGTGACCGCATGGGAATACGACGTGATGGGGCGTCTGGTGAGGCTCACCGAAGCTGTCGACACTCCTGAGCAAAAATGCACCACACATAAATACAATCGACTTGGCCAAAAAGAAGCGACTACCCTGGCCGATGGCACGGAGTTGCGTTATGCATATGATTCCTTGGGGCGCTTAAAGACCTATTCTGCCTCGGACAATAGCTTTAGCTATACTTACAGCTATGATCACAATAACAATCTCATCGAGGCGAAAGACAACCTTCACCAAACCAGCACCGAGCGCAAATACGACCAATACAATCAGATAATAAGCGAGATGCTAGCAAACGGTCTGTCACTCGATTATCGTTACGATGCATTAGGAAGGCTTCTGCACGTCGATCTTTCCGACCGTACAGGAATAGCTTATGAATACGATACAGCTTACCTGAGGGCTGTTAAACGCCTGTCAGAACAACCTTGCGAGCATCGTTACACACGCTATGACTCCTCTGGTAATCTTCTAGAAGAAGAGACGCCTCGTGGTTGCATTTCGTACGAGTGGGATCGTCTCAATCAAGCTAAAGCGATTCGCTCAGCGTCTTTCAACGAAGAGATTAGCTCTTACGATTCTGTTGGTAATCTTCTGCAGAAAACGCGTCAGAACAAGCTCCACAAGTATGCCTACGACGATTTAAATCAGTTACAAAATGAATCTATTGCCAATTTTACCCAACACGAATACGTGTATGATTCGTTAAATAATCGTCGAGTGCACGACGGCAAAGAGCACACCATCAACTCTCTAAATCAACTACTGGATTCTGGTGAAGCTACTTATACCTACGACAAGCGCGGCCATCTCGTTGCGGACTCTCATGCACAATATGCTTACGATGCGCTTGGCAAACTGACTTCCGTAACACGCAACGGAGAACGTTACGAATATCAGTACGATGCTTTCAATCGTCGTATTGCAAAAACCACTCCACATGGTACTGAGCGCTATCTCTATATCGATCAGAACGAAATCGGCATGGTCGATGAGCAGAATAACATCGTTCAATTGCGGATTCTCGGTAGCGGCAAGGGTGCAGAAATCGGTGCTTCGATCGCGTTAGAGCTGGAAGGGGAGACCTATATTCCGTATCACGATCATGCAGGACACCTCTCCGTGCTTGTAGATCTGACAGGGAACAAGGTTGAAAACTACACCTACACGGCCTTTGGTGAAGCGCAGCGTGAAGGTACGTTTATTCCGAATCCTTGGTATTTTTCCAGCAAGCGGCATGATCCTGAAACCGGATGGATTTATTTTGGCAGGCGCTATTATGATCCTGTAACAGGCCGCTGGACCACACCCGATCCACTAGGCTCTGCCGATGGACCTAACCTCTATGCTTACGTCCACAATAACCCCTTAACGCATTTCGATTTATACGGCCTTTACAATGCAGGCGCGGTAGGGCTAACTCTTTATGAAAGAAATCGGTCTGAAAGAAGTACAAGATCTGTAAGCAGACAAAGTGATAGGTCTTCTAGCGCAGGAGTAGGTACCCGAAAGTCCGAAAACAGAGACTGTAGGACAGCAGGATGTGTCACGCAAAGATCCGAGCAAAACGACTTTTGGTCCGGATTAAAGCTAGCTTTTACAAATCCGGTTGAAGCTGCGACTGAAGTCGGTTGTCATATGGTTTATCCACGTAGTTGCAACCATAATCAACACTCTGCAGGGGTTGTCGTAGGCTATGCTGCTGTAGGTGTAAGCTATGCTGCTGTAGGTTGGACAATATTGAGATCAGCATCTGCTTTGATCTCGCAGGGCGTTAGAGAAGGCATGCGCGTCTGGCAGCGAAGTGCCAAAGATATCCCTACAGGCATATCCTCTGGAAGAGTGACCAGAAAGCCTGATACCCCCTCAGGTGTAAGAGTAAAAGCAACCACATCAGGTAGCAGGGCTGGGAAACACAAAAATCATCACTCACCTGATCCAAATGCAACCGGAGCGCACTCTGTGTGGAGACGAACCGATCCTAAAAATCCGAATAGGGTATCTAGTTATGAAACATTTCAGCCACAATCAAACCCACGCAATCCAAACCCTTGGGAAAGCGTAAAAAGATTTGATGGAGTTGGAAGTAAAAATGACAAGGGACACCACAACAAAGTTCTCGATAGATATATCCCCGAACCTCATATTCATGATCCCAAATGCCCGGGAAGCATTAGAGAGCCCGAGTTGTGGGAATTTCCAGCAGGATACTAAGGAGTTAAGGTATGGATGAAAACATAAAATGGCTATCAAAGTGGCTTGAGTCTCAATATAAAATTTCATGGCAAGGTCATAATATAGTTACTATGGGCACATTAGATAATCCAGGTTGGACATTACAAGTGAAGGTAAACGAGGCGATATTACAAAATCAACCATTCTCAAAACTCAAAATAGACCGCACGGAACATGACTGGATTTCCTGTTACATAGAGGAAGGGGTTTTTAAGGGAGCTGGGGGGCCACACAACTTACCGGAAATATTTCAAATTTTCCGTAATTGGATTACAGAGGGAAAATCGAGAGAGCTTAGTTCGGCTGAATTGCAGGGCGTTTCTCATCAAACTGGCGACCTCTTTTGGTTAATGGAATGGTTTGCTTGGCAGTGCGATGGCGATTGGGAGCACTGCTATGGTATAAGCATCGACAATAATGACGGTCAAAGTTGGTCGTTTGAAATTCGATTTGGAGATACAGAACTAGAGAATCAACCATTTGAAACCGTCGACATTAGGCGTTCTGAAAAAGACTGGATATCTTGCTCGATGAATTATGGAAGCATCATTGAGGGTAATAGTGGGCTTTTTAATCTACCGGAAATGTTAAAAATCTTTCGTAATTGGGCGGAGCCCATTTGGCGAAAGGCTATTCTTGAAAATCCATGATTTTTGAGACTGCGATGTAAGAGGAACCAGACTTATGGGCTATGATTCGGTATAGTGGCCACTGTTCTCTTCACCGCATGAGATGAGTTTTTATTATTATATAATATATATGTAGTCTTTGATGATATTTGTTGTTTAAATTAAAAAGGAGAAAAATGAAACGTTTACTATTAATATTGTTGATGAGTATTTCAAGTCTACAAAGCGAGGATGTTGACGTGACGCAACCTCTTCGCATTCATCAACTCATTCCGCGTGACCAATATGCTTTTGATTTAGGCGTGGATCCTTTTTTGCCTCAGAACTTTATCTGCCTACAGAATCCTAAGGGAATCTGTCCTGAATGGTTATATTGGGGTCCAGAGGAAGATTTAAAAGCTTTTTTTGAGGATCCTCGCTCGCTAAAAGTTCCCATTATTCGAGCGAGGCTCTGTGCGCAGATAACCCAACAGATAGTCGAAACGGCAATAAAAGCATCCAACAGGAAGGAGTTAGAAAGTAAATTAAAGTGTTCAATTATTAGTAAAACATGGGGGTGTTATCCTCTTTTTGCGATTGCATTGACTCATGAAAGAGAATATGCAGCCTATGTCGGTCTGAATTATGAGAACTATGCGCTTCAGCTTCATTTGATCATTCCGGCGGGAGAGGACAAGGCAGCATTAAATTTGTGGAATAATTTTTTAAATAGAACTAAACAACTTCCAGACCCTCTTCTATTTAAGGCTCAAGGTCAAGAAATGCATACTGGTTATACAATTGTGAATACAGTCAACAGATCGACAAAAGTAACAGTTGAGAGGCGAAAATCGGACCAAAAAATTCGAGTCGCTATGGTTCCTGTGGATGAAGGTGTACAGTTTCATTTGCAGACCGTCGCAGAAACAAAAATGGGTAGCAAATGGCACTATGGAGAGCCTATGCTAAAGATTTCGGGGACTTATATCGTTGATAAGGGCTATGTACACTTACCAATGGTGACGTCTGTTTTGATTGCCGAAGTAGAAGAGTTTTCGTCATTACCAGAAAAAGATGCTATTCTTGTCCAAGAATTTCATAAAAGGAATTTATTCAGGATTTGATGAAACCACATAAGAAAATTGACAAAATGATGTACCTAAACGAAAACCCTCATAAGGGTTTTCGTTTTATACTTACTAGCCAACTAGGTCAACCGGTCATTTCATTTTTAGGAGCACCTTCGATAGTTTCTCTACTAATTGGTTGATAAAATTTTAATGATGTCATACCATCTCACCGTTTTGCAGTAGAATAGAAATCGCATCCAGACCGTAAATGAAGCCACAGGCCTAATAACCGATTATACTTACGATTTTGTCAATCGACTCATTAAAGAAACTGAATACCATTCTCACCAACGCGAGTTTTGGATAAGTCGGTCTTAGAAGAGGCTTAGGGTAAATGATTTAAGTTAAAAAAAGAACCTTCACGGGTTTAAAAATTTGCTTCGCAAAAACGAATTTTTAACTTGGAAGGTCCAAATGCTAAAGCAAGATGCTCTTTTATTGGTGTCAATTTTTTGTTATGTTGACGATTTTTGCAAGGATTTTGAGCCAGAATGGAGAAAATTTGATAATCACCCCTTGTTTTTCGATTCTCGAAAACAGGTTTACATTCGACCAATAGAAAAAGCGAGTGAACAAACAGAGATGATTTTGTATGTATTTCGTTTTGTAATGAAAATATAATTTGTATAAATTATAAGTAATTTGTTTTTTACTTCTTAGAAATCACGATTTGGCTATAAGATCTACTCACAACATTATCCCACTATGAGGTGAGTATGAGACAGATTGTTTCGACCTTCACTCCCATTTCCAAGAGTTCTCGAGCTATTCTTTCTACAGAAGCCCGAAAGCCACCCTGCCATTAATAGTCCTTTTTTGTTCTTTCTTTATTTTTTTTAGAAGTGGTCTCTAGAGATGTCTAGAAGGCTTTAATAGCTATAGAAGCGCAAGGACATAAAAAAAAGATGTTCATTTGTGGTTGTGGCAATTTGTGTACTGGTCTATAAAACTAACCCATACTGGTGGTAAAGTGATTAAAAAACTGACTTATCAAATCCTGTTTTCTCTCCTGCTAACGACAGCGTTACATGGTAGCACCGCTCGACTCGCTCCTGAAGCTGAACCCATAGCCCTTGTGCATGGTTGTGTGAATGTTGTCACTGGAGAATTTGTCCAGCAAAGAACAGACCTTGTTGTCGAAGGTCCTTCGGCTATTTCTCTTTCACGTACCTATGACAGCGGATCCACACAAACTTTGTCCACATTAGGCCATGGGTTCACCTGGGCCATTGCGAGAGACCTGCGAAGCACAGGTAAACAATGGACAACCTGTTCTTTGGAAGAACGTGAAGGCATACAACTCACCTATCAGAAAGTATCGGATAAGGAATATTTCGAAATTGACCCCAGAACCTTTGAAGTTGGCTATACGAACTATTCTCCGGGAGAAATCAGCGGTGCCAACAGCCTTCACAATGTCACCTTGACGCCCTCTGAATGTAAGACTAACAACTTCTGGAGTAAGGAAGAAGGCGAACGTACCTGGTTAACAGGTGGAGAGTGGACTGTTACGTTAGGATGCGGCACAAAACGTATCTATAGCTGGAAGGAGCATGAAAGTAATCGTTGGTGGTGGACGCTTACTAAAGAAGTCCGACCCGATGGTAATAAAGTCTTATACGAATACGATGCATCGCGTCGGTTAAACAAAGTTGTCCTGACAGATAGCTCTGAAGGCACTCAGCTAGTAGATTACTCGCTCATCTACGATGGAAACACCATCACAGCAACTGGCAGTAACAAACAGCAGGTGCAGTTGGGTAAAAGATCGTTTCGTTTTAAGTTGTCTGGTCGTAAAGGTCAGTACTTCGAACGACTTTCTTCCGTGGATGGCGATCATTTAATCCCCACGGAATATCACTACTACAAAAGCGCAGAGGAGGGACCCCACGCAGGTAAACTCCAGAGCGTTAAGCAGCCGGAAGGCCGCTTTCTGAACATCTTCTACGATCATGACGCAGGACGAGTTTGTGGATTGAAAGCCCCTGTAGGTTCTGATGAAACTCCTGTGGAATTCGCTACTTTTAACTATGGTGATGACACGACTGAGTGGCGCAGAGCTGAAGGAGAATTCACTAAATATGTGTTTGGAAAATGTAAACGCGTAGAGAAAATACAGAAGTATTTAGGAAACAACCTCTACAGCGAATTGCGTTACTGGTGGGGGAAAAAAGGCAAAGCTGCAGGCAACCTGACCGCAATAGGTCTCTACGATGCCCAGAACAACATAATCCAAGCCCGGCAGCTGACTTATGATGACTATGGCAACGTAGTGAACGAAGTCCTAGAAGGCAACCTGACAGGACTTAGCTCTACAGAAGGCTATGACATTAAACGCACCTTCTTACCCATCTTCAATGTTGTTAAGGACGAAGATCATGGCAATAAACTGCATGTGGACTATCGCTACAAAGAAGGCACAAATCTCCTCACAGCCAAACTCTCAGGTTATAAGGAAAACCCTGAAAGCACTCCTGAAATCTTCGCACGCGAATTTTTCGAGTATGACCAATTCGCAAATTGCGTCCTTCATATTGTCGACAATGGCTCAGGAACTGAATTAGATGATTTTACCAACGTAACCGTCCGCACCATCACCCAGACACAACCCGTTGTGACCCCCCTTTCACCAGCTTTCGGCAAACCGGAAATTGTATGGGAAAAATATTGGGACACAAAAGACAAGCAAGAACACCTCTTGCGCAAGGTAGACTATCATTACGATGAGCGCGGACATACGTTACAAGAGGATATTTATGATGCAAAAGAGGAACACGCCTATTCATTGCACTTTCTCTATGATGCTGCAGGAAGGCTTTTGGAAAAGACTGATGCGGCACAGCGCAGAACAGTCCACACCTATGATGCGAATGGAAATTGTATCCAGACCGTAAATGAAGCCACAGGCCTAACAACCGATTATACCTATGATTTCGCCAATCGACTCATTAAAGAAACGGAATACCATCCACACCACGTCTACGAAACCCTTAACTCCTATGATAAAAGTAGTCGTAAAACCAAAACGATTGATCCCTTCGGCAACATAACTCAGTATGCCTACGATCAGGTAGGGCGCTTAATTACCACTACTCACATCTCGGCTGAAGGCGAAACAAGCCTAGAACATTTCGGTTATGACGTAGCTGGCAATCAAATTACCGTTACAGATGTGCTAGGACATATCACGCATACAACCTATACAGCACGTGGGCAACCCATTGAGATTACTTATCCAGATGGTTCTTGTGAAACCTATCAGTACAACCCTGATGGTTCTCTCGCTGCACATACCGCTGTCAATGGAGTGAAGACCATTATCTATTATGATAAATGCTTTCAACCTGCGCGTAAATGCTACTATGATACAGAGGGAACATTTCTCTACGATACCATCGCTAAATATCGTGGCAATCAACTTCTCTCTGAAAGAGATGCTAACGGCATCGAAACGCATTACACTTATGACGGTGCAGGACGCCTGACTGAAACTCGCAAGGAAGATCAGCGCACGACCCTTTCTTATGACGCTCTAGGCCGCAAGAGCCAATTACAAGAATGGATAGATGAAACAACCGCTCGTGCCACAACCTGGAAATACGATGAGCTGGACCGCGTCATCGAAGAACGTCTCGAAGAATATTCCGAAATCACGAAAACTTCGACTCTCGTCACCATCCACAGCTATGCATATGACCGCTATGGCAATCGTAGCTATATTCAGGAAGGGAATCAAGTTACTAAAATTCAGTACGACAGTCTGCATCGCCCCGTTCACGTTACAGATGCATTGGGACAAGTCACTGTCACTGAGTACGACGATTTTCCAACTTTGCGAGTGACTGAAACAGATCCTCTCGGTCGTCAGACGATCACGAGCCACGATTCTTTAGGTCGTGTGATGATAATTGAACGCAAGAATGCACTAGGACAACTCTGTGCATGCAGCAAGCGCTTTTATGATGTGGCTGGGCAGCAGATTCGTCAAGAAGACACAGTCCTTGCGCCAGGACTGCCAAGCCATCAAGTCGTGACCGCATGGGAATACGACGTGATGGGGCGTCTGGTGAGGCTCACCGAAGCTGTCGACACTCCTGAGCAAAAATGCACCACACATAAATACAATCGACTTGGCCAAAAAGAAGCGACTACCCTGGCCGATGGCACGGAGTTGCGTTATGCATATGATTCCTTGGGGCGCTTAAAGACCTATTCTGCCTCGGACAATAGCTTTAGCTATACTTACAGCTATGATCACAATAACAATCTGATAGAGGCCAGAGATAACCTCCACCACACCAGCACCGAGCGCAAATACGACCAATACAACCAGATAGTAAGCGAGACATTAGCAAACGGTCTGTCACTCGACTATCGCTACGATGCATTAGGAAGGCTTCTGCACGTCAATCTTCCCGACCGTACAGGAATAGCCTATGAATATGATGCAACGTATCTGAGGGTTGTTAAACGCCTCTCAGAGCAATCCTACGAGCATCGTTACACACGTTACGACTCCTCAGGCAATCTTCTAGAAGAAGAAACGCCCCGTGGTCGCATTTCGTATGAGTGGGATCGTCTCAATCAAGCTAAAGCGATTCGCTCAGCGTCTTTCAACGAAGAGATTAGCTCTTACGATTCTGTCGGTAATCTTTTGCAGAAAACGCGTCAGAACCAGCTCCACAAGTATGCCTACGACGATTTAAATCAGTTACAAAACGAATCTATAGCTAATTCCGCAAAGCACGAATACGTCTATGATTCGTTAAATAATCGTCGAGTACGCGATGGCAAGGAGCACACCATCAACGCTCTGAATCAGCTACTGGATTCAGGTGAAGCTACTTATACCTACGACAAGCGCGGGCATCTCATAGCAGATTCCCATGCACAATATGCTTACGATGCACTAGGAAGACTAACTTCCGTAACACGCAACGGAAAACGTTATGAGTATCAATATGACGCGTTCAATCGTCGTATTGCAAAAACCACTCCACATGGTACTGAGCGCTATCTCTACATCGATCAGAACGAAATCGGCATGGTCGATGAGCAAAATAACATCACCCAACTGCGAATTCTCGGAAGCGGCAAAGGTGCTGAGATCGGTGCCGCGGTAGCGTTAGAGCTTCAAGGCGAAACCTACACTCCTTACCATGACCATGCGGGACATCTCTCCGTGTTAGTGGACCTGACAGGAGATAAGGTTGAAAACTACACCTACACGGCCTTTGGTGAAGCGCAGCGTGAAGGTACGTTTATTCCGAATCCTTGGTATTTTTCCGGCAAGCGGCATGATCCTGAAACTGGATGGGTCTATTTTGGCAGACGTTATTACGATCCTGCTACAGGTCGCTGGACCACGCCAGATCCACTAGGCTTTGCAGATGGACCTAATCTCTATGCCTATGTCCACAATAATCCCTTAACGCATTTTGATTTATACGGACTACTAACAGGACCAGCAACGGCAAGTTGTGGCACCGCATCCGCTGGCCACAGAGAGGTGCGAAGTGCACCCTCTTCGTCAAGTTCAGGACGGCAAAGACAGTCCAATTCAGGAGCAGGATGCCGCAAGATAGAGTTTTCTAAAAGTGAACCCGACTATAGATGTGGTGCAAGAGCGGGAGTGAGCGCAGCAAGCGGAACTTTGGTCTGCCCTGGAGTTAGTTATAACGCCGACCACCCCGGATATATTTGCGGATGTAATCTACAGGATAGTCAATCTACGCCGGAGTGTTGTGTAGCGGAAACTTGCATGGAATATTGTGGTGTGACCATTCAGACAGACTTTTCCTCGCCTGCCGCATTTGCTGCCACAGCATTAGTGACCACAGTGGAAGTAGCTCCTTGGGTTGTTGGAGGGCTTGTTTACAGAGGCATAGCGAAGGTCTATACGTGGGGAAGATCAGGTTATAAAGCGTGGCAAATTGGAAAGGTCGCCGCTCCGAAACAGGCGCCCGCCCAATTTGTCGCTCAAGCCGTCAAACGAGTTGCAGAGAAAACCGTTGATCGAACGGTGTCTCGAACACCTTCAATAGATTCACTTTCGATAGCAGGACAGACCATGGATCGAGGGGGGTTAACCTCTGCAGGCAGATCTTTCACCAAGCATTGTAGGGGTTCTCGGTCAACAAACCGTCTATTTCCCTCTGCTAAAGGAAGTCCTAGTGAAATTAATGTTCAAGCTAAAAATTTAGTTGATGATATTTTGACTAATCCCGATAGCGTGGTACAAAATGGTTATAGAGGAAGGTTTGGCCGAACAATTGAGGTCACATGTCCAGATGGACGAGGCGTTGTATACGATGCTAAAGGGAATTTTCTTTTTTTTAAGGAGGGGCTGTGACGGGAAAATATAGGATTAACATTGTTAGTCCGCCAGACAGAGAAAATTTAGTAGCAGAAATTTTTTTTGGTGAGTTTCAGTGGGCTGAAGTAAGTCATGAAAAAAATGATTTTGAAATAGAATTTTATCCGCGACCAGACCATGCATTTTGGCAACTTAGCTTTGTGGATGCGATAAGTTCCTTAGCAGAAGCCCAACAAAGATTGAAAGATATCGGTTAGACCTTTCCTAGCCTGTCGCATTTGCTGCAACAGCATTGGCGACAAAGGTGGAAGTAGCTCCCTGCTTGTGAAAGGGGCAGAGGGTAGAGAGAGTCGATCACTCGCTCTCTCCCCCGTTAGAACCCGCCGTGCCCTATTAAGGCAACGGGGTCACGATACTTATCATTCACCACACTGCGGTATTTAAAAGAGTCGATGTACTATCCTTACCGTGGGAAGAGGATGCGTTGTTGTGTACTTCGCAAACTGGTCCCATGTAAAGCTCTTACGTTGACTACGGCGGTTTAACCATTTGAAGACGATTTTCTGTAACCGTTCAGGGGGTAGAAATCCGAGCCCGAGCCCGCGTGCGTGCCCGAGCCCGAAAACCGTTGCTCCCATTGGACGAACAACTACTAGCTGGCTACACAGATCCAAAACTGCTGCACATTCTGTCGCTGAACGTTTTGCCATTCGATAGAAGCGGCACTTTTCGTTGCCTGCGAATTCTCCCGCCCCTTCTGCAATGTTAAGCGAAATTGATGAGCTTGCGCGTTGCAATTGGTCGGCAAGATAAGCCTTGCCCCGAGGTAATTGTTCCGCTATTTCGTTTGAGAGGATGACAAATTCAATGGAAACTTTGTATACGTCTAACTTTTCATGGTCAAAATAATTTATTCTACTCATTTTATCCTCCCGCACGGCATCCCTTACCAGGGCATGGGGCTCATACCGGTCCCACTTTAGTTACCCACCCTCAATGAATTGACAGCCTGAAGGCAACCTTCTAGATCAAAAAAACTGGTGGCGACTGTCCACCGCGGATCAATGCCTTAAAACACTCTGTAAAATACTCGAAGCTGTTTTTTGCCTTTAGCTTCAGCGTCATGGCAACGGTCATAACGCGCTCGACAAACCGCTCGCCGGCTTCCGATTGCGCTCCGTAGGATAGCTTCCTCCAGATGACTCCAAACCTGAGACTTCTTTCAGCCGCATTGTTCGTGGGCTCTATGTTTTCCCTGTAGATAAACACCCATAACATATCAAAGCGGTTAAAAAAAATCTTCGCATGTTGCTTTGGTTTTTGCTTGAGTGTCTTCGTGAGCAATTCCGGCCTTAAGCCATAACTTCAAGTCTTCTTTAGGACCAGCTTCAATTCGATTAATCAACTCATCCCTTTGAATTTGACCGGCCTTAAAACTATGCCAAAGATCGAAAACGGTTGATTTGCACCGTAAGAGTTGTTCACCAACTAGCTTATCAAATCCTTCCCGGCTCGCAATTTTTTCAAAATCTCGATCTGTATGTGACCAACATAGCTGCCGAGATCCTTCATGTGAATTATATGCGCCATGACGGTCGGTCGTTAGCCCTCCTTTAAAGAGTCCAAAAACTTCTTGAAATGCCACAGCGCTCCGACGGGCCTTAATCTCAAAAAATACGCTGTCTCGGCCACATCCAGTCCAAATCCACCGTCTTGTCGCTAACGTTCTCCAGCCTGTTTCGTCTGCATTTAAGTGTTCTTGCTCCAAGGTGTATTTTTTGATGTCATCGTAGGGCTGTTTTAAAATAGCGCTTGCTCTTGCATGAATTTTACAAACGCTCCCAGAGCATATTCGAATGCCAATTTTCCCCATTAACGCTGTCACTAGACGCTTCGACAACCGAAATTCTCCGGAAAGAGAGGTGACCAGTCTCATTAACCGTGGACCAAACCCAAACTGTGCCTCATTAGGTATATCAGCTTTAACATGCTTACCACAGCCACTACAGCGGCACATGTAGATGTTATATTGGGTTACCTCCGGGGAGATTTCTGGCAGCTCTACGACCTGCCGAACTTCTGTTCCAATTGCTTCAACATCGAAATCATTAGATTGACAGTTTGGGCAAACGCTGGGCCTTAAGTCATGCTGTGCCTGTACTTGCTCAACAGGAAGTAGACCTCGTGAGTGCTCTGGATGTCCTTTTTGTGCTCCTTGATGGCGGCCAGTGGGTTTCTTTGGCTTGTGGGGGCGAAATGGATCTTGAGAAGGAGCTTTGGAGCTATTCGAGGAATTGGTATTTAGTTTTTCCTCGAGTTCTTTGACTTTTGTCTTGAGGGCCTTAATTTTAGCAAATGCTTCCTTTAGCTGCAGTGTAAGGGCCTGATTCTGCTCTGTGAGGATCTTGATTTGTGTAAAAAGTTCTTCGTATGCCGGTTGCATTTCTTATATCGCGTTTTAATGGTCGCGATACTAAAACACTAACGATTTTGATAACAAGAAAGTATTTTAATTTTCATGCATGGGGGGCGAGTCTCAAAAATCATTGCTTTCAACAAGCCAACCGGATCCGATGACGAATTTAAGCAACGATTTTTCGGGCTCGGGCACGCACGCGGGCTCGGGCTGGGATTTCTACCCCCTGAACGGTTACATAAAGCTGGTTTGTTAGTAATTTTGTTTTATTTTAGAAAATATAATTTATATCGAATAATACTGATTTGTTTTTTACTTCTTAGAAATCACGATTTAGCTATAAGATCTACTCACAACATTACCCCACTATGAGGTGAGTATGAGACAGATTGTTTCGACCTTCACTCCCATTTCCAAGAGTTCTCGAGCTATTCTTTCTACAGAAGCCCGAAAGCCACCCTGCCATTAATAGTCCTTTTTTGTTCTTTCTTTAATTTTTTTAGAAGTGGTCTCTAGAGATGTCTAGAAGGCTTTAATAGCTATAGAAGCGCAAGGACATAAAAAAAAGATGTTCATTTGTGGTTGTGGCAATTTGTGTACTGGTCTATAAAACTAACCCATACTGGTGGTAAAGTGATTAAAAAACTGACTTATCAAATCCTGTTTTCTCTCCTGCTAACGACAGCGTTACATGGTAGCACCGCTCGACTCGCTCCTGAAGCTGAACCCATCGCCCTTGTGCATGGTTGTGTGAATGTTGTCACAGGAGAATTTGTCCAGCAAAGAACAGACCTTGTTGTCGAAGGTCCTTCGGCTATTTCTCTTTCACGTACCTATGACAGCGGATCCACACAAACTTTGTCCACATTAGGTCATGGGTTCACCTGGGCCATCGCAAGAGATCTACGAAGCACAGGTAAACAGTGGACCACCTGTTCTTTGGAAGAACGTGAAGGCATACAACTCACCTATCAGAAAGTATCGGATAAGGAATATTTCGAAATTGACCCCAGAACCTTTGAAGTTGGCTATACGAACTATTCTCCGGGAGAAATCAGCGGAGCCAACAGCCTTCACAATGTCACCTTGATGCCCTCTGAATGTAAGACTAACAACTTCTGGAGTAAGGAAGAAGGGACGTGGTCTTGGTTAACAGGTGGAGAGTGGACTGTTACGTTAGGATGCGGCACAAAACGTATCTATAGCTGGAAGGAGCATGAAAGTAATCGTTGGTGGTGGACAGTCACCAGGAAATCCGACCCGATGGTACAACAGTCATAAGACGAATACGATGCATCGCGTCGGTTAAACAAAGTTGTCCTGACAGATAGCTCTGAAGGCATCCAATCAGTAGATTACTCGCTCATCTACGATGGAAACACCATCACAGCAACTAGCAGTAACAAACAGCAGGTGCAGTTGGGTAAAAAATCGATCCGTTTTAGTTGTCTGGTCGGAAGAGGTCCAGCACCTTCCAATCGAGCTTTCTTCCGTGGATGGGGATCGATTTGATCCCCGCTGAAGATCCACCACTCAAAAGTCTCAGACGAGAGGCCCCAGGACCAGTCGACTCAAGGCATTAGGCAGCCGGAAGGCCGTTCTGAACATCTTCTACGATCATGACGCAGGACGAGTTTGTGGATTGAAAGCCCCTGTAGGTTTCTGATGAAACTCCTGTGGAATTCGCTACTTTTAACTATGGCGATGACACGACCGAGTGGCGCGGAGCTGAAGGTGAATTAACGAAGTATGTTTTTGGAAAATCCAAACGCATAGAGAAGATTCAAAAGTATTTAGGAAACAACCCCTACAGCGAATTGCGTTACTGGTGGGGGAAACAAGGCAAAGCTGCAGGCAACCTGACCGCAATAGGTCTCTACGATGCCCAGAATAACATAATCCAAGCCCGGCAGCTGACTTATGATGACTATGGCAACGTAGTGAAAGAAGTCCTAGAAGGCAACCTGACAGGACTTAGCTCTACAGAAGGCTATGGCATTAAACGAACCTTCTTACCCATCTTCAATGTTGTTAAGGACGAAGATCATGGCAATAAACTGCATGTGGACTATCGCTACAAAGAAGGCACAAATCTCCTCACAGCCAAACTCTCAGGTTATAAGGAAAACCCTGAAAGCACTCCTGAAATCTTCGCACGCGAATTTTTCGAGTATGACCAATTCGCCAATTGCGTCCTTCATATAGTCGATAATGGCTCAGGAACAGAATCAGATGATTTTACCAACGTAACCGTCCGCACCATCACCCAGACACAACCCATTGTGACCTCCCTTTCACCAGCTTTTGGTAAACCAGAAATTGTGTGGGAAAAATATTGGGACCGGAAAGACAAGCGAGAACACCTCTTGCGCAAGGTAGACTATCATTACGATGAGCGTGGGCATACGTTACAAGAGGATATTTATGACGCAAAAGACGAACACGCCTATTCATTGCACTTTCTCTATGATGCTGCAGGTAGGCTCCTAGAGGAGACCAATGCTGCGAAGCAAAGAACCCTTCACAGCTATGATGCGAATGGAAATCGCATCCAGACCGTAAATGAAGCCACAGGCCTAACAACCGATTATACCTACGATTTTGCCAATCGACTCATTAAAGAAACGGAATACCACCCACACCAGGTCTACGAAACCCTTCACTCCTATAATAAAAGTAGTCGCAAAACCAAAACGATTGATCCCTTCGGCAACATAACTCAGTATGCCTATGATCAGTTAGGGCGCTTAATTACCACTACTCACATCTCTGCTGAAGGCGAAACAAGCCTAGAGCATTTCGGTTATGACGTAGCTGGCAATCAAATTACCGTTACAGATGTGCTAGGACATATCACGCATACAACCTATACAGCACGTGGGCAACCCATTGAGATTACTTATCCAGATGGTTCTTCCGAAATCTATCAGTACAACCCTAATGGTTCTCTCGCTGCACATACCGCTGTCAATGGGGTGAAGACCATTATCTATTATGACAAATGCTTTCAACCTGCGCGTAAATGCTACTATGATACAGAGGGAACATTTCTCTACGATACCATCGCTAAATATCGTGGAGATCAACTCCTCTCAGAAACAGACGCTAACGGTGTGACCACCCATTACTCTTATGACGGCGCAGGGCGCTTGATCGAAACTTGCAAGGGAGACCAACGCACAACCCTCTCTTACGATGCCCTAGGCCGCAAAAGCCAATTACAAGAATGGATAGATGAAACAACCGCTCGTGCCACAACCTGGAAATACGATGAGCTTGATCGCATTATCGAAGAACGCCTCGAAGAATATTCCAAAATCACGAAAACTTCGACTCTCGTCACTATCCACAGTTATGCATACGACCGCTATGGCAATCGTAGCTATATTCAGGAAGGGAATCAAGTTACTCAAATCGCGTACGATAGTTTGCATCGCCCCATTCACGTTACAGATGCATTGGGACAAGTCACTGTCACTGAGTACGACGATTTTCCAACTTTGCGAGTGACTGAAACAGATCCTCTCGGTCGTCAGACGATCACGAGCCACGATTCGTTAGGCCGTGTGATTAAGATAGAACGCAAAAATGCACTAGGACAACTTTGTGCATGCAGTGAGCGCTTTTATGATGTAGCTGGGCAGCAGATTCGTCAAGTAGACACAGTCCTTGCACCAGGGTTGCCAAGCCATCAGGTTGTGACTACTTGGGAATATGACGTGATGGGCCGTATGGTGAGACTCACCGAAGCTGTCGGTACCCCTGAGCAAAAATGCACCACACATAAATACAATCGACTTGGCCAAAAAGAAGCGACTACCCTAGCCGATGGCACGGAGTTGCGTTATGCATATGATTCCTTGGGGCGTCTAAAACTCTACTCTGCTTCGGACAATAGTTTTAGCTACACCTACAACTATGACAACAATAGCAATCTCATCGAGGCGAAAGATAACCTTCATCAGACCAGCACCGAGCGCAAATACGATCAGCACAACCAGATAATAAGCGAGACACTAGCAAACGGTCTGTCACTCGACTATCGCTACGATGCATTAGGAAGGCTTCTGCACGTCGATCTTCCCGACCGTACAGGAATAGCTTATGAATACGATACTGCGTATCTGAAGGCTGTTAAACGCCTCTCAGAGCAATCCTACGAGCATCGTTACACACACTACGACTCCTCAGGCAATCTTCTAGAGGAAGAGACGCCCCGTGGATGCATTTCCTACGATTGGGATCGTCTCAATCAAGCTAAAGCGATTCGCTCTGCGTCTTTTAATGAAGAGATTAGTTCTTACGATTCTGTCGGTAATCTTCTACAGAAAACGCGTCAGAACCAGCTCCACAAGTATGCCTACGACGATTTAAATCAGTTACAAAACGAATCTATAGCTAATTCCGCAAAGCACGAATACGTCTATGATTCGTTAAATAATCGTCGAGTGCGCGATGGCAAGGAGCACACCATCAACTCTCTGAATCAGCTACTGGATTCAGGTGAAGCTACTTATACCTACGACAAGCGCGGGCATCTCATAGCAGATTCCCATGCACAATATGCTTACGATGCACTAGGAAGACTAACTTCCGTAATACGCGAAGAAAAACGTTACGAGTATCAATATGACGCTTTCAATCGTCGTATTGCAAAAATAACTCCACATGGTACTGAGCGCTATCTCTACATCGATCAGAACGAAATCGGCATGGTCGATGAGCAGAATAACATCTTTCAATTGCGGATTCTCGGTAGCGGCAAGGGTGCAGAAATCGGTGCTTCGATCGCGTTAGAGCTGGAAGGGGAGACCTATATTCCCTATCACGATCATGCGGGACATCTCTCCGTGCTTGTGGATCTCAAAACTGGAGATAAGGTTGAAAACTACACCTACACGGCTTTTGGCGAAGCACAGCGTGAAGGTACGTCTATTCCGAATCCCTGGTATTTTTCCAGCAAGCGGCATGATCCTGAAACCGGATGGATTTATTTTGGCAGGCGCTATTATGATCCTGTAACAGGCCGCTGGACCACACCAGATCCACTAGGCTTTGCCGATGGACCTAATCTCTACGCTTACGTCCACAATAACCCCTTAACCCATTTTGATTTATACGGACTACTAACAGGACCAGCAACGGCAAGTTGTGGCACCGCATCCGCTGGCCACAGAGAGGTACGAAATGCGACTTCTCTCGCAACGGGAAGACATAGAGAGCTCTCGCACTCGGGTGCTAGTTCAAGAAAGTGGAACGGGAGCAGGGATGATGAATCAAACTTCGTCTCTAGAGCTATGAATAGATTTAATGCAATTAATGCGCATGCTGAGATGGATGCTGCTGCTTTGATTCAAGGAAATGCGATGCGTAAAAATGCCTTACTAGGTCGCGCATATGGCTATGATATAGACGTTGATCAAGCTTTCCAAAACGCGCGAGACTACGAAACCGAGCAGTGTTTTATTAATGAAAAAATCATAGAAACTATTTTCGAGGTTGAAACAACGGATCTCTACTACCAATTCGAACGTTCTGCTTTATGCGCTTTAAAAGTAGCTGAAGGTTATGGATATGTTCCGGGGTTGAAAGGGGGGTTAGCGGTAAAGGGTCTTCCCGGCAAGCCCACCATTCGACCTCAACGGTCAGCACGTACACCACACAAAGGAGGAGCCAATAGCGCAAATGCACCGCATGCATTGAGAAATAAGCTATCACAACTTGAAAAGGCAACACATGCTGCCGATCGAATCAGAGTATTGCCAGATGGTCGAATAAGATTCTATCTTCCAGAAAAAACATCTAATACATTTGGGCCAACTCGAGGCAGTAATCGTGTAATAGAATGGAACCCCAAAACAGGAAAAACTAGATATTGGCAGGAATGCTATAACCTTGAAGGAGAAGTTAATCGTGTCCATCCAAAAAATATCAATGGACAGGAAGGTAATTTCCCGCACTACCCGTCAACACGATCGGATCTTTAATATGAAAAATTTAAAATTCACTTTAGGTAATGAATTAATTTTGCTTTTAGAGAGCTATGATATTAAAGTGATTGCATCATGGGCAGATAACCTTTATTGGCAAGATATCGGTCAGGAGCTACCCGAATTAAGTGCAATTTCATTCATGGACGCTGGTCCTGAATTTGTTTTTACTAGGGAAGAATTAGATCTGTTGGCGAAAAAATGGATTTCTGAAGGTGAGTGTGAGGAATTAGGAGCATCTATATCTGAAGTAAAACAATCTGCTGAAGATATTGGAAAAGGCTGGCTCTACTGTCCTATTTGTCATGAAGCCTGGGAAAACAGATCAACGTACGCGATGGTGGAGTGTCCGCAATGTAAAAATAAACTTCACAATCCAATGTATGTACCGAAGGCACAAAACTCGTTTTTAACGTACTCGAAGCTACGATTTGCGATTTTGGCATGGTATTCACCTGAGATGGATGCTGCTGTTATGATTCAAGGAAATGCGATGCGTAAAAATGCCTTACTAGGTCGCGCATATGGCTATGATATAGACGTTGATCAAGCTTTCCAAAACGCGCGAGACTACGAAACCGAGCAGTGTTTTATTAATGAAAAAATCATAGAAACTATTTTCGAGGTTGAAACAAGGGATCTCTATTACCAATTCGAACGTTCTGCTTTATGCGCTTTAAAAGTAGCTGAAGGTTATGGATATGTTCCGGGGTTGAAAGGGGGGTTAGCGGTAAAGGGTCTTCCCGGCAAGCTCACCATTCGACCTCAACGGTCAGCACGTACACCACACAAAGGAGGAGCATATAACATAAATGCGTCGAAAGCACTTAGAAATAAGCTTTCGGAAATGCAAAAAACAGGGAATCAACCGTGTAGGATACGGATCCTGCCAGACGGCCGAGTCCGTTATTTTTTCCTAGAAATACCATCAGCCACACCGGGATCCACTCGAGGAAGAAGTTATGTTATTGAGGTAGATTTTTCAACAGGAAGAATGAGAGCATGGATGGAATGTTATAACCATAGAGGCAAAGTAAACCGTGTTCATCCAAAGCAGCAAAACGGTCAAGAAGTTATCTCACCTCATTTTCCCCCAACAGCTAAGGAATTATCTTTATATGAATAAACAGAACATAGGCAGACAACTCAAAGCACAACTTGCCAAAAACCCCGATATTTCAGAGATTTCTCATTGGGCATCCAAATGCTATTTTGATAATCTTCCTATACTAGATTTGTCTTTAACAGAAACTCTTCAAATGTTGTTTAGTATGGACGATAGTCCAGAGTTTGAGCTTGAACAAGCTAAACTGTACGAATTGGCCGATAACCTTATTCGTGAAGGTGAATACGAGGAATTAGGAACACCTATACCTGAAATAAAACAATTAGCTGAAGATATTGGGAAAGGATGGCTATATTGCCCTATTTGCCATGAAGCCTGGGAAAACAGATCCACGTACGCGATGGTGAAGTGTCCAAAATGTAAAAATAAGCTTCACAACCCAATGTATGTGCCAAATACACATAACTCGTTTTGATGTACTCGAAGCCGCGATGTGCGATTCGGCATGGTATTCGTCTGAGCTGCGATGTGCGATTCCTTGTTAGAATCTCTCAGAGGATATAACACGCCGGATCCTGCCGCCGTCTCTACCTCTCATGGAGAGGGCTTAGGCGTAGTTATTTTTGACCTTTTTGAATCCACATCAACTCTCAAAAAGCGGAGCAAAGCTGGTTTGTTAGTAATTTTGTTTTATTTTAGAAAATATAATTTATATCGAATAATACTGATTTGTTTTTTACTTCTTAGAAATCACGATTTAGCTATAAGATCTACTCACAACATTACCCCACTATGAGGTGAGCATGAGACAGATTGTTTCGACCTTCACTCCCATTTCCAAGAGTTCTCGAGCTATTCTTTCTACAGAAGCCCGAAAGCCACCCTGCCATTAATAGTCCTTTTTTGTTCTTTCTTTAATTTTTTTAAAAGTGGTCTCTAGAGATATCAAGAAGGCTTTAATAGCTATAGAAGCGCAATGACATCAAAAAAAGATGTTCATTTGCCATTGCGACAATTTGTGTACTGGTCTATAAAACTAACCCATACTGGTGGTAAAGTGATTAAAAAACTGACTTATCAAATCCTGTTTTCTCTCTTGCTCACGACAGCGTTACATGGTAGCACCGCTCGACTCGCTCCTGAAGCAGAACCCATATCCGGTTGAAGCTGCGACTGAAGTCGGTTGTCATATGGTTTATCCACGTAGTTGCAACCATAATCAACGCTCTGCAGGGGTTGTCGTAGGCTATGCTGCTGTAGTTTGGACAATATTGAGATCAGCATCTGCTTTGATCTCGCAGGGCGTTAGAGAAGGCATGCGCGTCTGGCAGCGAAGTGCCAAAGATACCCCTACAGGCATATCCTCTGGAAGAGTGACCAGAAAGCCTGATACCCCCTCAGGTGTAAGAGTAAAAGCAACCACATCAGGTAGCAGGGCTGGGAAACACAAAAATCATCACTCACCTGATCCAAATGCAACCGGAGCGCACTCTGTGTGGAGACGAACCGATCCTAAAAATCCGAATAGGGTATCTAGTTATGAAACATTTCAGCCACAATCAAACCCACGCAATCCAAACCCTTGGGAAAGCGTAAAAAGATTTGATGGAGTTGGAGATACAAAGGGACACTATAATAAAGTTCTAGAGAAAGATATTCCTGAGCCTCATGTTCATGATCCCAAATATCCTGGAGTCATTAGAGAGCCGGCGTTATGGGAATTTCCAGAGGGATACTAAGGAGTTAAAAGATGGATGAAAACATAAAATGGCTATTACAGTGGCTCGAATCTCATTACAAAGGCCCATGGCAAGGTCAGCGCATAGTTGATATGGGTACATTGGATAATCCAGGATGGATTTTAAAAATTAATATTGATCAGACAACACAGCAAAATCAACCATTCTCAAAACTCAAAATAGACCGCACGGAACATGACTGGATTTCCTGTTACATAGAGGAAGGGGTTTTTAAGGGAGCTGGGGGGCCACACAGCTTACCGGAAATAATACAAATTTTCCGTAATTGGATCACAGAGGGAAAATCGAGAGAGCTTGATTCTGCTGAATTACACCGCCTCTCGCATCAAACTGGCGATCTGTTCTGGTTAACGGAATGGTTTGCTTGGCAATGCGATGGGGACTGGGAACACCGCTATGGCATAAGCATTGATAACAATGACGGTCATAGCTGGTTCTTTAAAATTAGCTTTGGAGATACAGAACTAGAGAATCAACCATTTGAAACCGTCGACATTAGGCGTTCTGAAAAAGACTGGATATCTTGCTCGATGAATTATGGAAGCATCATTGAGGGTAATAGTGGGCTTTTTAATCTACCGGAAATGTTAAAAATCTTTCGTAATTGGGCGGAGCCCATTTGGCGAAAGGCTATTCTTGAAAATCCATGATTTTTGAGATTGCGATGTGGCCTTGTTGCGTAATAGGTTTTTTGAAAAAACTGACTTATCAAATCCTGTTTTCTCTCCTGCTAACGACAGCGTTACATGGTAGCACCGCTCGACTCGCTCCTGAAGCTGAACCCATCGCCCTTGTGCATGGTTGTGTGAATGTTGTCACTGGAGAATTTGTCCAGCAAAGAACAGACCTTGTTGTCCAAGGTCCTTCGGCTATTTCTCTTTCACGTACCTATGACAGCGGATCCACACAAACTTTGTCCACATTAGGTCATGGGTTCACCTGGGCCATTGCGAGAGACTTGCGAAGCACAGGTAAACAATGGACCACCTGTTCTTTGGAAGAACGTGAAGGCATACAACTCACCTATCAGAAAGTGTCGGATAAGGAATATTTCGAAATTGACCCCAGAACATTTGAAGTCGGTTATACGAACTATTCTCCGGGAGAAATCAGCGGAGCCAACAGCCTTCACAATGTCACCTTGATGCCCTCTGGTTGCAAGACTAATAACTTCTGGAGTAAGGAAGAAGGCGAACGTACCTGGTTAACAGGTGGAGAGTGGACTGTTACGTTAGGATGCGGCACACAACGTATTTATAGCTGGAAAGAGCATGAAAGCAATCGTTGGTGGTGGACGCTTACGAAGGAAATTCGACCCGATGGTAATAAAGTCCTGTACGAATACGACGCATCGCGCCGGTTAAACAAAGTCGTCCTGACAGATAGCTCTGAAGGCACTCAGCTAGTAGATTACTCGCTCACCTACGATGGAAATACCATCACAGCAACTGGCAGTAACAAACAGCAGGTGCAGTTGGGTAAAAGATCGTTTCGTTTTAAGTTGTCTGGTCGTAAAGGTCAGTACTTCGAACGACTTTCCTCCGTGGACGGCGATCATTTAATCCCCACCGAATATCACTATTACAAAAGCGCAGAGGAGGGACCCCACGCAGGTAAACTCCAAAGCATTAAGCAGCCAGAAGACCGTTTCCTGAACATCTTCTACGATCATGATGCAGGACGAGTTTGTGGATTGAAAGCCCCTGTAGGTTCTGATGAAACTCCTGTGGAATTCGCTACTTTTAACTATGGTGATGACACGACTGAGTGGCGCAGAGCTGAAGGAGAATTCACTAAATATGTGTTTGGAAAATGTAAACGCGTAGAGAAAATACAGAAGTATTTAGGAAACAACCTCTACAGCGAATTGCGTTACTGGTGGGGGAAAAAAGGCAAAGCTGCAGGCAACCTGACCGCAATAGGTCTCTACGATGCCCAGAACAACATAATCCAAGCCCGGCAGCTGACTTATGATGACTATGGCAACGTAGTGAACGAAGTCCTAGAAGGCAACCTGACAGGACTTAGCTCTACAGAAGGCTATGGCATTAAACGCACCTTCTTACCCATCTTCAATGTTGTTAAAGACGAAGATCATGGCAATAAACTGCATGTGGACTATCGCTACAAAGAAGGCACGAATCTCCTCACAGCCAAACTCTCAGGTTATAAGGAAAACCCTGAAAGCACTCCTGAAATCTTCGCACGCGAATTTTTCGAGTATGACCAATTCGCCAATTGCGTCCTTCATATTGTCGACAATGGCTCAGGAACAGAATCAGATGATTTTATCAACGTAACCGTCCGCACCATCACCCAGACACAACCCATTGTGACCTCCCTTTCACCAGCTTTTGGTAAACCAGAAATTGTGTGGGAAAAATATTGGGAAAAAGGCAACGAACACCTCTTACGTAAAGTGAAGTATCAGCACGATGAACGTGGAAATACGTTACAAGAGGATATTTATGATGCAAAAGAGGAACACGCCTATTCATTGCACTTTCTCTATGATGCTACAGGAAGACTTCTGAAAGAGACGAACGCTGCGGAGCAGACAACCCTTCACAGCTATGATGCGAATGGAAATCGCGTCCAGACAATAAATGAAGCCACAGGCCTAACAACCGATTATACCTACGATTTTGCCAATCGACTCATTAAAGAAACGGAATACCATCCACACCACGTCTACGAAACTCTTCACTCCTATGATAAAAGTAGTCGCAAAACCAAAACGATTGATCCCTTCGGCAACATAACTCAGTATGCCTATGATCAGTTAGGGCGCTTAATTACCACTACTCACATCTCTGCTGAAGGCGAAACAAGCCTAGAACATTTCGGTTATGACGTAGCTGGCAATCAAATTACCGTTACAGATGTGCTAGGACATATCACGCATACAACCTATACAGCACGTGGGCAACCCATTGAGATTACTTATCCAGATGGTTCTTGTGAAACCTATCAGTACAACCCTGGTGGTTCTCTCGCTGCACATACCGCTGTCAATGGAGTGAAGACCATTATCTATTATGATAAATGCTTTCAACCTGCGCGTAAATGCTACTATGATACAGAGGGAACATTTCTCTACGATACCATCGCTAAATATCGTGGAGATCAACTCCTCTCAGAAACAGACGCTAACGGTGTGACCACCCATTACTCTTATGACGGCGCAGGGCGCTTGATCGAAACTTGCAAGGGAGACCAACGCACGACCCTTTCTTACGATACTCTAGGCCGCAAAAGCCAATTACAAGAATGGATAGATGAAACCACCGCTCGTGCCACAACCTGGAAATACGATGAGCTTGACCGCGTCATCGAAGAACGTCTCGAAGAATATTCCAAAATCATCAAAATCTCGACCCCCATCACCACCTACAGCTATGCATACGATCGCTATGGCAATCGTAGCTATATTCAGGAAGGGAATCAAGTTACTCAAATCGCGTACGACAGTCTGCATCGCCCCATTCACATTACAGATGCATTGGGACAAGTCACAGTCACTGAGTACGACGATTTTCCAACTTTGCGAGTGACTGAAACAGATCCTCTCGGTCGTCAGACGATCACGAGCCACGATTCTTTAGGTCGTGTGATGATAATTGAACGCAAGAATGCACTAGGACAACTCTGTGCATGCAGCAAGCGCTTTTATGATGTGGCTGGGCAGCAGATTCGTCAAGAAGACACAGTCCTTGCGCCAGGACTGCCAAGCCATCAAGTCGTGACCGCATGGGAATACGACGTGATGGGGCGTCTGGTGAGGCTCACCGAAGCTGTCGACACTCCTGAGCAAAAATGCACCACACATAAATACAATCGACTTGGCCAAAAAGAAGCGACTACCCTGGCCGATGGCACGGAGTTGCGTTATGCATATGATTCCTTGGGGCGCTTAAAGACCTATTCTGCCTCGGACAATAGCTTTAGCTATACTTACAGCTATGATCACAATAACAATCTGATAGAGGCCAGAGATAACCTCCACCACACCAGCACCGAGCGCAAATACGACCAATACAACCAGATAGTAAGCGAGACATTAGCAAACGGTCTGTCACTCGACTATCGCTACGATGCATTAGGAAGGCTTCTGCACGTCAATCTTCCCGACCGTACAGGAATAGCCTATGAATATGATGCAACGTATCTGAGGGTTGTTAAACGCCTCTCAGAGCAATCCTACGAGCATCGTTACACACGCTATGACTCATCAGGCAATCTTCTAGAAGAAGAGACGCCCCGTGGTCGCATCTCGTATGAATGGGATCGCCTCAATCAAGCTAAAACGATTCATTCCGCGTCTTTCAACGAAGAGATTAGCTCTTACGATTCTGTCGGCAACCTTCTGCAGAAAACACGCCAAAACCAACTCCACAAATATGCATACGACGATTTAAACCAGTTACAAAATGAATCCATAACCAATTTTGCGCAGCACGAATATGTGTATGATTCGTTAAATAACCGTCGAGTGCGCGATGGCAAAGAGCACACCATCAATTCTCTGAATCAACTACTGGATTCTGGTGAAGCCACCTATACCTACGACAAGCGCGGCCATCTCATTGCGGATTCCCAAGCACAATACGCCTGCGATGCGCTTGGAAGACTGACTTCCGTAACACACAACGGAGAACGTTACGAATATCAGTACGATGCTTTCAATCGTCGTATTGCAAAAACAACTCCAAATGGTATTGAGCGCTATCTCTACATCGATCAGAACGAAATCGGAATGGTCGATGAGCAGAACAACATCGTCCAATTGCGGATTCTCGGTAGTGGCAAAGGAGCAGAAATCGGTGCTGCTGTAGCGTTAGAGCTTGAAGGGGAGACTTATATTCCCTATCACGATCATGCCGGACATGTCTCTGTACTTGTGGATCTAACAGGAAACAAAGTTGAAAACTATACCTACACGGCCTTTGGTGAAGCGCAGCGTGAGGGTGCGTTTATTCCGAATCCCTGGTGTTTCTCCAGTAAGCGACATGACCCAGAAACTGGCTGGGTTTATTTCGGCAGGCGCTATTATGATCCTGTAACAGGTCGCTGGACCACACCAGATCCGCTAGGCTTTGCCGATGGACCTAACCTCTATGCCTATGTGCACAATAACCCCTTAACGCACTTGGACCTCTACGGTCTATTCACCGGGCCAGCAACCGCCTCTTGCGGCACTGCATCTGCTGGCTACAGAGAGGTGCGAAGTGCATCTTCTTCGTCAGGTTCGGGACGGCAAAGACAGTCCAATTCAGGAGCAGGATGTCGCAAGATCGACTTTTCTAAAAGTGAACCCGACTATAGATGTGGTGCAAGAGCGGGAGTGCATGTAGCAAGCGGAACTTTGGGCTGTCCTGGAGTCGGCTTAAAGGGTGCTGAAGGATATGGCCATCCTGAATGCTTTTCGGGGTGCCCAGTTTCCGAAGCGTCTCATATTGAGTCCTGCGGACTTGTGAATCTTTTGGACTTCTGCGGCGTAAGTATACAAGTTGACCCAACTTGTGTTTCTGGAATGGTTCGTTCATATTTATCCTCAGGTACAAAAATGTACCTAACTTGGTACGCTGGCGGCGTTGTTCTAAAAGCTGCAGGAAAGGTGGTAGTAATCGCAGGCAAAGCTGTTGGGTTAGGACAATTCATTAATAAACTTGGTAACGCTGTTTCTAAATACACAGGCAGCTTGCTCAAATCTCAAGGATCTGCAAATAGTGGTGCATACAACTGTGCCAGATTTGAACTATATAAAGGTTCACTAAGGGCACAAATGAGTAAACCGCATGTTGTAGACTCGAAACTAGGACAAATTTTAGATCGTATCTATCGTTCAGAAGCTACTGTCGGTAGCGGAAGTACAGCAGCCGCTATCAGGCATGAAATGACAACCGGAGGGTGCATTAAGGGGAAGTATCATTCTCAAAAAGGGAGACAGATTATTAGAGAATTACAAAAATGGCTAGAGCGGCATCTCAATGCAAGCCCTGGTGATAGAGCTGCCGCTGAAAATGTCATTAGAGATACACTGAACGCTATAGGAGAATAGAGTGAAACAAGTTACGGAAAAAAACTGTATAGAGACTTTGATTAGAGAATTTCCGAATTTTTCTCCTTATTGGAAGGTATATTGCGAAGAGGAAGGAGAGAGCAGTGGACTGATCTTTGACGTTATGATGTGTTTCGGAGATTATATTATTGACTTAATAAAAATTAACAACATAGACGAATTGAAGAATGTTTTTAATTTTGTTGAATATTTAATTTGCCATGGAGATGAATCGGTCCAAACAGCCATGACTACAGGGCTTTTAGAGGGTTTATTAAATATCAGTCCCAAAAAGATCAAATTTAAGGTCATTTGTCCTTATCTTGGAAAAGAATCAAAAGAATACTGCCGAGCTTGGGATGAATTTTGTGGTTTAAAGACGGATGGGCTTTGGGATTAATCAAGACTGGAGCTACGGTATAAAAGGGATTAGGATTTCCAAGGCATCATTTTAAGAAAGTTCAAAAATGAAAGAGGCCGGAGCCATGGTGTCAACTTAAGAATTTTTGGACTTCTGCGGCGTAAATATACAGGTTGACCCAACTTGTATTTCAGGAATGGTTCGTTCATATTTAGCCTTGGGCACAAAAATGTACCTAACTTGGTACGCTGGCGGCGTCGTTCTAAAAGTTGCAGGAAAAGTGGTTGTAACTGCAGCTAAGTCTGTTGGCTTTGGAAAAATTACGAGCAAAATCACTCAATCTGGATTAGGATTTGTTTCGAAAAACCTTACAAGAACAAGCATCAGGGCATACTTATCTGAGGTGACAGCGCTTTGTCAGAAACAGATTAGTCGTGATCTTGAATTAATCGGACTAAAGATAAGTGGGAAGAGTCCATGTGGACGGTTTATCGAATTTAAAGATTGGTTCGGAAATATTAGAGTGAAGATTCATCCAGCTGATCGTATCACTACTTATAATCACATTCACATATATGACAAGGCGGGGAACTCATTGGATACAAATCTGAAAGTAGTTAGCAGGTCCTCAACCGAAGCGCATATCCCAATTGGAGGCAACTGACAAATGCATTTTTCCGAACCAATGATGAAACACCTGTCATTTCCTGATTTTGAAGTTACAAAAATGGAACTGTCATTTCTTAAGAAGACGTTAGAAATCCAGATCGAGGGAGCGTGGTTGGATGTCGAGGGTGGCATGCAGCTTGGAAAGGGCTCTTTGTTTTTTTATGACTGGGAAAATTTACTGATAAGCAGATTCGATCCAATTGCAGAAAAGTGGTCAATAATAAGTGGAGCGTCGATCGAACCTCTACGAGATTTACCTGATGCTAGTTTTTCTGAATCGGTCACTTGTCTATGTGGATTTGGTAGAAGCACTGGTCAATGGATGGAATTAAAAATAAATCGCGTGAGAATGCGAGCGGAGTTCAACTTAAAAAACTAAGATAATTAATAGAAAAATGTTCGTTTAATAAATGATAACTTGCTTTTTTAAGAGAAGTTTTAAGTGCGGATCATTGGAATGAAATTTGTTTGAATGGATCAATGTCCGAGAATTTATGCAAATTTTCTCTTAGCGGAAAGCAAGCTGAGGAAATCTTAGATCAGCTAACTTTTTACTTACCTCTAAGGGACTCGATGATGATAACAAGCCAAAGGAAATGATTATAAGGCTAGAAAAGTGGTTAAGAAAGAATCCTACAGCTAACCCTGGTGATCGGGCTGCTGCTGAAAATGTCATCAAAGACATTATGAATGCTTTAGGAGATTAAATGGAAAAGGTGAACGAACAAAATTGCATGAATACCTTGGCAGAGAAATTTCCTAAATTCGCGCTTTATTGGGAAGCTTATGTTGATGAGGAAGGGACAGACGATGGTTTGACTGTAAAAATGATACCTTTTGCCGACTACGTTATAGACTTGATAAAAGGCGAACAAAAGAGTGTTTTACAGGAAGTGTTTGACTTTGTGGAATATTTAATTTGCTGTGGCGATGAATCTGTTCACGCTGCAATGACAACATCATTTTTGGAATATCTTTTGGCTAGAGATGGCATAGAAATTAAATTTAGCACCATTTGCCCCTATCTTGGAAAAGAATCAAAAGAATACTGCCGAGCTTGGGATGAGTTTTGTGGTGTGAAAACAGAAGGGCTTTGGGATAATCAAAGCAAATTGGCAACCGCCTCGTGTGGTACCGCCTCTGGAGGCCATAGAGAGGTGCGTGTAGCATCTGCTAGTCCTTCTTTGAACCGGCGAGAATATTCAAATGCAGGGGCTGGATGCCGCAAGATAGAGTTTTCTAAAAGTGAACCCGACTATAGATGTGGTGCAAGAGCGGGAGTGCGTGTAGCAAACGGCACTCTGGGCCGTCCTGGAGTCGGCTTAAAGGGTGCTGAAGGATATGGCCACCCTGAATGTTTTTCGGGTGCCCAGTTTCCGAAGCGTCTCATATTGAGTCCTGCGGACTTGTGAATCTTTTGGACTTCTGCGGCGTAAGTATACAAGTTGACCCAACTTGTGTTTCTGGAATGGTTCGTTCATATTTATCCTCAGGCACAAAAATGTACCTAACTTGGTACGCTGGCGGCGTTGTTCTAAAAGCTGCAGGAAAGGTGGTAGTAACCACAGGCAAAGCTGTTGGATTAGGACAATTCATTAATAAACTCGGTAACGCTGTTTCTAAATACGCAGGCAGCTTGATCAAATCTCAAGGATCTGCAAATAGTGGTGCATACAACTGTGCCAGATTTGAACTATATAAAGATTCATTACGAGCACAAATGAGTAAGCCGCATACTACTGATTTAACATTTATTGAAAGTGATAGTACGGCTGCTGCAATTAGGTATGAGTTGAAATCAGGCAGCAAAGTTCAAGGTAAAAAACATTTACAAAAAGGTAGAGATCTTGTTCTTCGAATTGAAAAATGGTTAAGGAATAACTCTTCTGCTAGTCCAGGCGATCGAGCGGCAGCTGAAAATATTATTAAAGATACAAGAAATGCACTAGGAGGATGAAAATTGAAAAAGATTACAGAAGAAAATTGCATGGAAACACTTGTTGAACAATTTTCTGGGTTTGCCGGCTACTGGAGTTCGTATATCAAAGAAGGTGGCGCAGATGATGGCCTTACTATAAAATTAATGTCGTTCGCTCGTTACATAATAGATTTAGCAAAAAATAATGAGACTAGTGAATTGGAAAAAATATTTAATTTTGTTGAATATTTAGTTTGCCATGGAGATGAATCGGTCCAAACAGCTATGACCACAGGACTTTTAGAAGGCTTATTAAATATAAGTCCCGAAAGGATTAACTTTAAGGTCATTTGCCCTTATCTTGGAAAAGAGTCAAAAGAATACTGCCGAGCTTGGGATGAGTTTTGCGGTTTAAAAACAGAGGGGCTCTGGGATTAATCAAAGCAAATCGACAACCGCCTCTTGCGGTGCAGCATCCGCAAGCCACAGCATTAGTGACAACAGTGGAAGTAGCTCCTTGGGTTGTTGGAGGGCTGGTTTACAGAAGTATAGCTAAAGTTTATACGTGGGGGCGATCGGGTTATGGGGCCTGGCAAATTGGAAAGGTTGCTGCTCCGAAACAGGCGCCCGGCCAATTTGTCGCTCAAGCCGTCAAACGAGTTACAGAGAAAACTGTTCACCCACAGTACCTCGAACACCTTCACTGGGATGCGCTTTCGAGAGCCGGTCAGACTATGGATCGAGAGGGTTAACTAAGGCCGGAAGAGCATTAGATAAGCATGGAGTAAGGCCAAATTCTCCTTTTCCTAAAGCGACTGGAAGTACTGCCAAAAAAAATATTCAAGGACAGTTTCAATTAGATGATATACTAACACATCCTAATTCTGTTACGATTAAAGATGGGATTGGCTTTGAAATCTACGCGCCAGATGGTAGAGGTGCATATTTTTATAATGACGGTTCATTCCGAGGATTTATAGAGGCTAAGTATGAAAAAATTCACTTTTGAAGTTTGTAGTGACCTAAAATGCGAGGAAATGGTCATCGATATTGCTGGGAATGCCGTACCATAGCGACCTTAAACCAAGACAAAGGGTTAGAGCATGTTGAAATCGAATTTTATTTATCTTCTCCGGAGAATTGGAAATTTGACTATAAGACATTTTTAGAAGCATTGATTTCTACTAGAAAGCTCTTGGAAGAATATCCTTCAGATAAGTAGCACTAAAATAAATTAAAAATAACTGATTTTAATTAATACGATTTATGATATTGTGTTGATTTGAATTTTTTTAGTAAGTTTAGATTTGTGCGGTTTTTTGTTTTTACAATTTTAATGAGATGTTTTTGATATTTTTTTTGTTTAATTTGAGAGGAGAAAAATGAAGTATTTACTATTAATATTGTTGATAAGTATTTCAAGCCTGCGGGCCGAGGACGTCGACGTGACGCAACCCCTTCGCATTCATCAACTCATTCCGCGTGACCAATATGCTTTTGATTTAGGCGTGGATCCTTTTTTGCCTCAGAACTTTATCTGCCTACAGAATCCCAAGGGAATCTGTCCGGAATGGCTATATTGGGGCCCAGAGGAAGATTTAAAGGCTTTTTTTGAAGATCCTCGCTCGCTAAAAGTTCCCATTATTCGAGCGAGGCTCTGTGCGCAGATAACACAACAGATAGTCGAAGCGGCAATAAACGCATCCAACAGGAAGGAGTTAGAAAGTAAATTAAAGTGTTCAATTATTAGTAAAACATGGGGGTGTTATCCTCTTTTTGCGATTGCATTGACTCATGAAAGAGAATATGCAGCCTATGTCGGTCTGAATTATGAGAACTATGTGCTTCAGCTTCATTTGATCATTCCGGCGGGAGAGGACAAGGCAGCATTAAATTTGTGGAATAATTTTTTAAATAGAACTAAACAACTTCCAGACCCTCTTCTATTTAAGGCTCAAGGTCAAGAAATGCATACTGGTTATACAATTGTGAATACAGTCAACAGATCGACAAAAGTAACAGCTGAGAGGCGAAAATCGGACCAAAAAATTCGAGTCGCTATGATTCCTGTGGATGAAGGTGTACAGTTTCATTTGCAGACTGTCACAGAAACAAAAATGGGTAGCAAATGGCATTATGGAGAGCCTATGCTAAAGATTTCAGGGACTTATATCGTTGATAAGGGCTATGTACACTTACCAATGGTGACGTCTGTTTTGATTGCCGAAGTAGAAGAATTTTCATCGCTATCAGAAAAGGACGCTATTCTTGTCCAAGAATTTCATGAAAAAAATGTATTCAGAATTTGATGAAACCACATAAGAAAATTGACAAAATGATGTACCTAAACGAAAACCCTCATAAGGGTTTTCGTTTTCTATTTACTAGCCAACTAGGTCAACCGGTCGTTTCATTTTTAGGAGCACCTTCGATAGTTTCTCTACTGCTATGTTGATAAAATTTTAATGATGACATACCATCTCACCGTTTTTTTACAGTAGAATAGAAATCGCGTCCAGGCCGTAAATGAAGCCACAGGCCTAACAACCGATTTTTTGCCAATCGACTCATTAAAGAAACTGAATACCATTCTCACCAACGCGAGTTTTGGATAAGTCAGTCTTAAAAGTAGCTTAGGGTAAATGATTTAAGTTAAAAAAAGACCTTCACAGATTTAAAAATTTGTTTCGCAAAGACGAATTTTTAACTTGGGAGGTCCAAATGCTAAAGCAAGCTGCTCTTTTATTGGTGTCAATTTTTTGTGATGTTGACGATTTTTGCAAGGAGTTTTTGAGCCAGAATGGAGAAAATTTGATAATCACTCCTTTTTCGATTCTCGAAAACAGATTTACATTCGACCAATAGAAAAACGAGCAAACAAACAGAGCTGATTTTGTATGTATTTTGTTTTGTAGTGAAAAATATGATTTGTATAAATTGTAAGTAATTTGTTTTTTACTTCTTAAAAATGATCGTTTGGCTTTAAGATATTTTCGCAACATTATCACACTATACAGAAGCCCGAAAGCCACCCTGCCATCAATAGTCTCCTTTCGTTCTTTCTTTAATTTTTTTTGAAGTGGTCTCTAGAGATGTCTAGAAGACCTTAATAGCTGCAGGTGTGCAATGACATAAAAAAAAGATGTTCATTAGGTTCGGGACGGCAAAGACAGTCCAATTCAGGAGCAGGATGCCGCAAGATAGAGTTTTCTAAAAGTGAACCCGACTATAGATGTAGTGCAAGAGCGGGAGTGAGCGCAGCAAGCGGAACTTTGGGCTGCCCTGGAGTTAGTTATAACGCCGACCACCCTGGATATTTTTGCGGATGCAATCTGCAGGATAGTCAATCTAAGCCGGAGTGTTGTGTAGCGGAAACCTGCATGGAATATTGTGGCGTGACTATTCAGACAGATACGTCCTCATCTTCTGGCTTATTAAAAAGTGGTGCACAAACCTATGCAGAAGTAGTCATAGGTTACTATGTAGGCCGTTTTACTTGTGGCGTTGGACAAAGGGTTTGGGCAGCCGGAGGCAAACAACTCCTTAATCGGGCATGGCAAGCTTCAGGCGCAGGTGTTTTGGTAGGCAGAATAGTCGCTGGCTTTAGATACTGCTATAAACAAATGACTCGCGGAATTGTAAATCGAGGGTCCTCGGTTGTTGGAAGCAAGCGACTGCAGTTGAATTACACCTCTTTCCAAAAAATTCGTAATCCTCCGACAGTGATTAATGGACGTAAATATTCTGGCCATGCCATAGACCGAATGCAAGATCGTGGAATCATGCCTTCTGTTGTAGAAAGTACTATCAAAAATGGTATTGAATCGTTGAATAAAGTTGAAGGAAGAGTTCAGTTTTTTGATCCAATTGAAAATATTACTGTAGTTATGGAAAATGACGTGGTGATGACGATAACATATGGAAAATTATGAGTGATACAAATTATAATTTAAGACAACTCAAATTGATGGAAGATAAAATATCCCTCTATGAGCAATCAAAAATTGGTTTTTTCCATCTTGTTGTGGAGTTAAAGGCTATATTCAATGTACTTACTTTTACTGATGAAAAGTGGAGCGACCATCTGCAGGCAGAAATTAATATGCTCGAACTAGTCCAGCAGAGCATTGACGATGGTTCCATCAACCGATGGCGAGAAAACCCTAGTGATACTATTGAAAATTCCCTCAAGTCGTTGAAGATGTTGATTTTTCAGAAATTTGAGATCTTTTTAAATACATTTGATGTCTCGATAATTGAGAAAGCGATGGACATTGATTCAAACTTAATCATGTGTCCGAACTGTCAGGAGGTGTGGCAAATTTTTATTACCAGTCCTATGGTGGTTTGTCCCACATGTTTATCTCTTTTGCATAATCCCAAATATTTACCAGAAAGAAAATAAAGGACGCTAACATCGTTCAATTGCGGATTCTCGGTAGCGGCAAAGGAGCGGAAATTGGTGCTGCTGTAGCGTTAGAGCTGGAAGGAGAGACCTATATTCCTTACCACGATCATGCGGGACACGTCTCCGCGCTTGTAGATCTCAAAACGGGAAACAAGGTTGAAAACTACACCTACACGGCTTTTGGTGAAGCGCAACGTGAAGGCACCTTTATTCCGAATCCTTGGTATTTTTCCAGCAAGCGGCATGATCCTGAAACAGGCATACGCATCAGGCTAAGATGGTTTTTTGATTCGTATGTAATTGGTAGTGAATTGTTTGCGATAATAAAACCCTCGTAGAGGGTTTCTAAATGTAGCCCACCGTGAACCTGCGAGCAAAGCGAAGACAGGTGTAACGGTGGGTAAATGCAGGTTTAAATTTCGCACCCCCGAAGGGGTGTGCCTCAAGCTATTTGTAATCAATGGGCTGAGGCACTCTCGTTCGAGAGTGCGAACTCTATTTGCCCATATTCCCACCGTTACACCTGTCTTCGCTCCGCTCGCAGGTTCACGGTGGGCTACATTCAGAGACCCTCTACGAGGGTCTTCCTGTCGTAATGAGCTTGTTATCAATTGCATAATCACAAAAACTTATCTTAGCCTGATGCGTATGCCTGAAACAGGATGGGTCTATTTCGGCAGGCGCTATTATAATCCTGTGACAGGTCGCTGGACCACATCTGATCCATTAGGTTTTACCGATGGACCTAATCTATATGCTTACGTCCACAATAACCCCTTAACGCACTTTGACCTCTACGGGCTATTTGCGGAGCCAGTATCAGCCTCGTGTGGTACCGCCTCTGCAGTCCATAGAGAGGTGCGAAATGCTACTTCTCGCGCAACGGGGAGACATAGAGAGCTCTCGCACTCGGGTGCTAGTTCGAGAAAGTGGAACGGAAGCCGGCATGATGAATCAAACTTTGTTTCTAGGGCAATGAATAGATTTAATGCCCTTAATGCGCATGCTGAGATGAATGCTGCTGTTATGATTCAAAAAAATGCGATGTGTAAAAATGCCTTACTAGGTCGCGTATATGGCTATGATATAGACCTTGACCAAGCTTTCCAAAACGCGCGAGACTACGAAACCGAGCAGTGTTTTATTAATGAAAAAATCATAGAAACTGTTTTCGAGGTTGATACAACTGATCTCTACTACAAATTTGAATGCTCTGCTTTATGCGCTATAAAAGTAGCTGAAGGTTATGGATATGTTCCAGGGTTGAAAGGGGGGCTAGTGGTAAAGGGCCTTCCCGGTAAGCCTAGCATTCGACCTCAACGATCAGCACGTACACCACACAAAGGAGGAGCATATAACATAAATGCGTCGAAAGCACTTAGAAATAAGCTTTCAGAAATGCAAAAAACAGGGAATCAACCGTGTAGGATACGGATCCTGCCAGACGGTCGAGTCCGTTATTTTTTCCTAGAAATACCATCAGCCACACCGGGATCCACTCGAGGAAGAAGTTATGTTATTGAGGTAGATTTTTCAACAGGAAGAATGAGAGCATGGATGGAATGTTATAACCATAAAGGTAAAGTAAACCGTGTTCATCCAAAGCAGCAAAACGGTCAAGAAGTTATCTCACCTCATTTTCCCCCAACAGCTAAGGAATTATCTTTATATGAATAAACAGAACATAGGCAGACAACTCAAAGCACAACTTGCCAAAAACCCCGATATTTCAGAGATTTCTCATTGGGCATCCAAATGCTATTTTGATAATCTTCCCATACTAGATTTGTCTTTAACAGAAACTCTTCAAATGTTGTTTAGTATGGACGATAGTCCAGAGTTTGAGCTTGAACAAGCTAAACTATACGAATTGGCCGATAACCTTATTCGTGAAGGTGAATACGAGGAATTAGGAACACCTATACCTGAAATAGAACAATTAGCTGAAGATATTGGGAAAGGATGGCTATATTGCCCTATTTGCCATGAAGCCTGGGAAAACAGATCCACGTACGCGATGGTGAAGTGTCCAAAATGTAAAAATAAGCTTCACAACCCAATGTATGTCTCAAAGACAGAAAACTCGTTTTGATGCACTCGAAGCTGCGATTTGGCATGGTATTCGTCTGAGATGCGGGCATCGAATCGTACGTCTCTCCGGTCCTTTCACTATCCCCTCACAGGTAAGGATTTAGAACAAAGTAGCTACCTGGTTTATAGGCTATCTTGCGGGTAACTTCTTCGCCAATCTTATCCAGTTCTTGTCCTGTCTCTGAGCAGATTTTCTCTTCTTCAGCCAAATCGATGATTTGACGTTCTACAGGCAGGTCTGGTGGGAGAGTGATTTTGTCCTTTCCATTGCGCTGCTGTATGCGTCGTTCATGCGCGGAAATTGGCTTCTTGGTTGCAGGTTCTGGATTCTGAAGCTCCTCAAGACCCGGAAGGAAAAGCTGGTTTTCATTAGTCAGGATCTTCTCTGAGCGTTGCCCAAAGAGCTGCCGCTTCAGCCAAGTCATTTGCTCTTTTAGATGAGCGACTTCGTTCTGCAATTCCTTAATCACGCTCTTGCATTGAGCATTTTCCGCGATCAGATCTGAGAGAAAAGGTGTTTCAGCTGTCATATGAGCAACATTCTACTGAAAATATCATTTATAGTGAATTAAAAAAAGCCTTGCTAAGACATCTTGAAGCGTTTTTGTAGACGCCTAGGAATGACGCCTTCAAGCATCATCAAAAAGGCTCGACGGTCTATCGAAGTTCCTTCTAGATGACGCTTAGCAAACCCTCCCTTCTCAAGACGCTTATACCAGATCACAAGACCATCTCCGTCCCAATAGAGGACCTTCATTCGATTTCGGCGGCGATTGAGAAAAACGAAATAGGCACCGTTAGTGGGTGGCTGGCAGAAGAGTTCCTCGACCATGAGACACAGTCCCTCAAAGCCCTTTCGCAGATCCATGGCTTGCTGATGGAGGAAGATGCGCGCGTTGCCTGGAAGAGCTAGCATGATAGCTCTTGCAGTACTTGTAAAAGGCGTTTTAGGGCATGCACATCAAAGTTATTGGAAATCCGAATAGCAATGCCTTGCCATTCGAGGAGGAGTTCCTGAGGAGTCTTTGAAACGTCAACGAGTTCGACAAAAGTCCTAGGAGCCAAGCCCGCGAGTTTACTGCGCCAGTAGCAGAAGGTTGGATAAGGGATGTGTTGTTCTTTGGCCCATTCTGGGCCACTTTTTCCACTGTTCTTCCACTGTCGAAGCCTTTCTTGCCATAGTGTGACACGTTGCTGGCTCTTCTCCACCTGATCCTCCTCTTGTAGATGATGAGGCGAAGAATAGCCCACCGAGACAGGCCGCAGAAGATGGGTTTATTTGACGCTTACGTTGCTGGTTGGACAATATTGAGATCAGTACCTACTTTAATTCAACAAATCGGTAGAGAAGGCATTCGAGTCTGGCAGCGAAGTGCCAAAGAAACCCCTACAGGCATATCCTCTGGACGAGTGACCAGAAAGCCTGATAGCTCTCCAGGTGTAGGTGTTAAGGATAGCAAAGCCCCAACAGGAAAACACAAAAATCATCACTCTCCTGACCCAAATGCGACCGGAGCGCACTCTGTGTGGAGGCGAACCGACTCTAAAAATCCGAATAGGGTATCTAGTTATGAAACCTTTCAGCCACAATCCAACCCACGTAACCCAAATCCTTGGGAAAGCGTAACAAGATTTGACGGTGTTGGAAGTAAAAATAGCAAGGGACATTACAATAATGTTGATCGCAGGTATATTCCCGAACCTCATATTCATGATCCCAGCCATCCAGGAATTATTAGAGAGCCGGCACCATGGGAATTTCCAGCAGGATATTAAGGAGTTAAAAATATGGATGAAAACATAAAATGGCTTTCAAACTGGCTCGAATCTCAATACAAAATTTCATGGCAGGGTCAGCATATAGTAACTATGGGTACATTGGACAATCCAGGGTGGACCTTCCAATTGAAAGTTGATGAGACAACAATGCAAAATCAACCATTTTCAGAAATCATAATAAATCGTACGGAGCGCAATTGGATTGACTGTTTTGTTAGAGACGGGTGGTTTCTGGGAGCAGGAGGTTTATATAACTTACCGGAAATAGTGCAAATTTTTCGAAATTGGGTTGTAGAAGGAAAATCGAGAGGGCTTGATTCAGCTGAATTGCAGCGCCTGGCAAATCAAACAGGCGACCTCTTTTGGTTAACGGAATGGTTTGCTTGGCAGTGCGATGGCGATTGGGAGCACTGCTATGGCATAAGCATCGACAATAATGACGGTCAAAGTTGGTCGTTTGAAATTCGATTTGGAGATACAGAACTAGAAAATCAACCATTTGAAACCATTGGTATTAGGCGTTCTGAAAAAGACTGGGTATCTTGCTCGATGAGTTATAGAGATATCATAGAAGGGAATAGTGGCCTTCTTAATTTGCCGGAAATGTTAAAAATCTTTCGTAATTGGGCGGAGCCCATTTGGCAAAAGGCCATTCTTGAAAATTCATGAAGGGGCCGAATCGCACATCGCAGCTTCGCCCTTTTATAGGACATCTAGTTATGAAACATATCAGCCACAATCAAACCCGCGTAATCCAAACAAATGGGAAAGCGTAAAAAGATTTGATGGAGTGGGAGATAAAGACGGAGGGTGCAAGAGCGGGAGTGAGCGCAGCAAGCGGAACTTTGGGCTGCCCTGGAGTTAGTTATAATGCCGACCACCCTGGATATTTATGCGGATGCAATCTACAGAATAGTCAATCGAAGTCGGAATTTTGTGTAGCGGAAACCTGCATGGAATATTGTGGCGTGACCATTCAGACAGATACGTCCTCATCCTTTGGCTTATTAAAAAGTGGTGCACAAACCTATGCAGAAGTAGTCATAGGTTACTATGTAGGCCGTTTTACTTGTGGTGTTGGACAAAGGGTTTGGGCAGCCGGAGGCAAACAAATCCTTAATCGGGCATGGCAAGCTTCAGGTACAGGTGTTTTGGTAGGCAGAATAGTCGCTGGCTTTAGATACTGCTACAAACAAAAGACTCGCGGGATTGTGAATCGAGGATCTTCATTTGTTGGAAGAAGAGGATTTCAGCTAGATTATGCTCCCTTTCAACAGATTCGCAATTCGCCAGCAATAATTAATGGGCGTAAATATACGGGCCATGCAATAGACCGTATGCAAGATAGGGGATTAACTCCTTCTATAATTGAGAATGCAATACAAAGTGGAGAAGCCCTTCCCAATCGTATACCTAATAGAATAGAGTATCGAGATTACATCAATCAAATTAGAGTGATAGTTGAAAATGATGAAGTTATTACATTAATACCATTCAAAGGCAAGAAATGACAGTTGAATTCAACGCCAAACAAATCAAGAAGATGAAAGATCTGCTGATAAATTTTTTAGAATATCGCACGGACTTATTTTCCTTGGTGAGTAGTCTGGAATTTCTTTTCAGTGTAATAGACATTGAAGATCCTGAATGGAACGAAAGGTTTATCAGTCAAATTTCTCTTTTGGAGTCCATCAACGCTAGCAAGCCGAAACTTTCCGAAACTAAGATCAAAGAAATTGTGGAAAATGCAGTAAACTATTTAAACAAAATGACTGATGATATGCTTGTTAGTTTATCTTCTTTCTCGTTTTTTAATAATTCTATAGAAATTGATTTCGATTGGCATCTTTGTCCGAAATGTAGTGAAGCGTGGAAAATATCATCGAACTATCCCATCGAGGTATGCCCTAAATGCGATTCAGTATGGCGAAATCCACAATTCGAACCAAAGAAGTGAAAGGGGATAGAAAAGATTTGCATTCTTTTTGAATTGTCTTTCGAGCATCGTTATACACGCTATGATTCTTCAGGCAATCTTCTAGAAGAAGAAACACCCCGCAGTCGCATTTCGTATGAGTGGGATCGCCTCAATCAAGTTAAAGCGATTCGCTCTGCGTCTTTTAATGAAGAGATTAGCTCTTACGATTCCGTGGGCAACCTTCTACAGAAAACACGCTAAAATCAACTCCACAAGTATGTATACGATGATTTAAACCAATTGCAAAATAAATCTATTGCTAATTTTACCCAACACGAATACGTGTATGATTCATTAAATAACCGTCGATTGCGCGATGGCAAAGAGCACACCATCAATTCTCTGAATCAACTACTAGATTCAGGAGAAGCAACTTATGCCTACGACAAGCGTGGTCATCTCGTTGCAGATTCTCATGCACAATATGCCTACGATGCACTAGGAAGACTGACTTCCGTAACACACAACGGAGAACGTTACGAATATCAGTACGATGCTTTCAATCGACGTATTGCAAAAATGGCTCCAAATGGTATTGAGCGCTATCTCTACATCGATCAGAACGAAATCGGAATGGTCGATGAGCAGAACCATATCGTCCAATTGCGGATTCTCGGTAGCGGCAAAGGAGCAGAGATTGGTGCTGCAGTAGCGCTAGAGCTGGAAGGTGAGACCTATATTCCCTATCACGATCATGCGGGACATCTTTCCGCGCTTGTAGATCTGACGGGGAATAAGGTTGAAAACTACACCTACACCGCCTTTGGTGAAGCGCAGCGTGAGGGTACATGTATTCCGAATCCCTGGTATTTCTCCAGCAAGCGGCATGATCCTGAAACAGGATGGGTCTATTTTGGCAGGCGCTATTATGACCCTGTGACAGGTCGCTGGACCACACCCGATCCACTAGGCTTTGCCGATGGACCTAACCTCTATGCCTACGTTCCAACAATCCCTTAACGCATTTCGATCTGTACGGTCTATTCACCGGGCCAGCAACCGCCTCTTGCGGCGCTGCATCCGCTGGCCACAGAGAGGTGCGTGTTGCATCTGCGCGACCATCTTTAGACCGGCGAGAATATTCAAATGCGGGAGCAGGGTGTCGCAAGATCGAATTTTCTAAAAATGAACCTGATTATAGAAGATGTGGTGCAAGAGCGGGAGTGAGTGTCGCAAACAACACCCTGGGCAGCCCAGGAGCCGGCTATTACGCTGACCACCCCGGGTATTTTTGCGGTTGTCCTATTTCCAAGGTGTCTTCTCTCGAGTCATGCGGGCTTGTGAATTTTTTGGACTTTTGCGGTGTAAGTATACAAGTTGACCCAACTTGTGTTTCTGGAATGATTCGTTCATATTTATCATCAGGCACAAAAATGTACCTAACTTGGTACACTGGCGGCGTTGTTTTAAAAGCTACAGGAAAGGTGGTAGTAATCGCAGGCAAAGCTGTTGGGTTAGGACAATTCATTAATGAACTTGGTAATGCTGCTTCTAAATATACGGGCAGCTTGATCAAATCTCGAGGATCAGCAAACAGGGCGATTTCATGAGAATTTATTGATAGGCAAAATAATTTAGAGGTAAAGTCCTCTGCCAACTCACTAAGGGGGTTGGCATGGATGAAAACGAGCTTGACATAGAAGATAATAACGCTCTTAAGGGATCACTTCAAGAGCATTTTGGGGATTTGGATGATTATAGACGGCAAGGTAGCATCAGTCACCGGCTGATGGACATTTTGTTTATTACCATCTGTGCAGTCATCAGCGGTGCCAACAACCTAAAGTCTGTGGCTCTTTATGCCATTCGTAAGAGGGAGTGGTTAATCCAAGTACTAGACTTGCCAGATGGAATCCCATCATACACGACATTTTGGACTGTCTTTGCTCTTTTAGATCCTAGCGCTTTAGAAAAATCATTTGTCCACTGGGTTCGATCTAGAGTTAGCTTAAAGACCGGCGATGTTGTTAGCATCGATGGTAAAGCGCAACGGGGGACGGCAAAGCGAGGGCAGCCTCATTCCTTTGTCCATATCGTCAGCGCGTGGGCAGTAGCGAATCACTTGACGTTAGGGCAGCTGAAAGTTGATGGCAAGTCGAACGAGATCACCGCTATACCACAACTACTCGAAGTGCTTGAGATTGAAGGAACAATAGTTACCATTGACGCAATGGGTTGCCAAACTGATATAGCTGAGAAAATTGGGGAAAAGAACGCTGATTATGTACTGGCCTTAAAAGGCAATCAAGGGGCTATGGCAGATGAGGTGGAGAATTATTTTACTCAAGCTGAGACCGTTAATTTTGAAGGGATTTCATGTGATGCTGTGGGATCAAAAGATACAGGGCACGGTCGTGTGGAAAAACGGGAGGTATATGTGATAGAAGACCTTGACTGGCTTCCGCAAAAAGATGACTGGAAGAAGCTAAAAAGCATTGTAATGGTGGTGAGTGAGCGTATATTGCCTGACCAGCCCCCATCGATTGAAAAAAGATATTATCTATCGAGTTTGCCGGCATGTGCGTTGAATATCGCACGAGCTATTCGAAGTCACTGGGGGATTGAAAATCAGGCTCATTGGATCTTGGATGTGGCACTGCGAGAGGATGAACAAAAAGCTAATGCAGGTAATATAGCTGAGAACATGTCTCTGATGAGGCGGATGGCTCTGAATCTTCTTAAACAGGAGAAAACCGCCAAATGCGGAATAGAGCTAAAGCGTCAAGCCGCTGGCTGGGACAACGAATATTTACTCAAGGTAATAGGTGTAAAGTTTTTCTCATGAAATTGCCCTGGATCAGCAAATGGTAGTGCATACAACTGTGCCACATTTGAACTATACAAAGATTCACTAAGGGCACAAATGAGTAAACCGCATGTTGTAGACTCGAAACTAGGACAAATTTTAGATCGTATCTATCGTTCAGAAGCTACTGTCGGTAGCGGAAGTACAGCAGCCGCTATCAGGCATGAAATGACAACCGGAGGGTGCATTAAGGGGAAGTATCATTCTCAAAAAGGAAGACAGATTATTAGAGAATTATAAAAATGGCTAGAGCGGCATCTCAATGCAAGCCCTGGTGGTAGAGCTGCCGCTGAAAATGTCATTAGAGATACACTGAACGCTATAGGAGAATAGAGTGAAACAAGTTACGGAAAAAAACTGTATAGAGACTTTGATTAGAGAATTTCCGAATTTTTCTCCTTATTGGAAGGTATATTGCGAAGAGGAAGGAGAGAGCAGTGGACTGATCTTTGACGTTATGATGTGTTTCGGAGATTATATTATTGACTTAATAAAAATTAACAACATAGACGAATTGAAGAATGTTTTTAATTTTGTTGAATATTTAATTTGCCATGGAGATGAATCGGTCCAAACAGCCATGACTACAGGGCTTTTAGAGGGTTTATTAAATATCAGTCCCAAAAAGATCAAATTTAAGGTCATTTGTCCTTATCTTGGAAAAGAATCAAAAGAATACTGCCGAGCTTGGGATGAATTTTGTGGTTTAAAGACGGATGGGCTTTGGGATTAATCAAGACTGGAGCTACGGTATAAAAGGATTAGGATTTCCAAGGCATCATTTTAAGAAATTCAAAAATGAAAGAGGCCGGAGCCATGGTGTCAACTTAAGAATTTTTGGACTTCTGCGGCGTAAATATACAGGTTGACCCAACTTGTATTTCAGGAATGGTTCGTTCATATTTAGCCTTGGGCACAAAAATGTACCTAACTTGGTACGCTGGCGGCGTCGTTCTAAAAGTTGCAGGAAAAGTGGTTGTAACTGCAGCTAAGTCTGTTGGCTTTGGAAAAATTACGAGCAAAATCACTCAATCTGGATTAGGATTTGTTTCGAAAAACCTTACAAGAACAAGCATCAGGGCATGCTTATCTGAGGTGACAGCGCTTTGTCAGAAACAGACTAGTCGTGATCTTGAATTAATCGGACTAAAGATAAGAGGGAAGAGTCCATGCGGACGGTTTATCGAATTTAAAGATCGGTTCGGAAATATTAGAGTGAAGATTCATCCACCTGATGCTAGTTTTTCTGAATCGGTCACTTGTCTATGTGGATTTGGTAGAAGTACTGGTCAATGGATGGAATTAAAAATAAATCGCGTGAGAATGCAAGCAGAGTTCAATTTAAAAAACCAAGATAATTAAAAATGGATAAGCAAATATATTCGGTTAATAAACAGCAACTTGATTTTTTAAGAGAAATTTTAAGTACGGATCATTGGAATGAAATTTATTTGAATGGACCAATGTTCGAGAATTTATGCAAATTTTCTCTTAGCGGAAAGCAAGCTGAGGAAATCTTAGATCAGCTAACTTTTTTACTTAACCTCTAAGGGACTCGATGATGATAACGAGCCAAATGACATTGGGTTATTTGTGGAAGATTTGAGCGATATATTTTCGAAAGGCCTATACCGTTAAAAGGGCTGAAGCTATGGTGTGAAAGGGGCCGGAGCTGCGATGTGCGATCTCACCACCTTGTCAAAGAGGTTATGGAAGCAAGGAAACCAGTGGCTGATCCAGGAGGAATTCCTGGAGGACTGCGGCAAATCTGTGTATAACTTGGGACTGGAAGAGTTAGCTTCATCAATAAGAGGAGTGAGGTGGCAAAACCTTGCAAGGACCTGAGGGTTAATCCAAATCGTTCACGAAGAATCAAGAGCATCAACATGGCATCGTTGGAGTAAGTCTCTGGCCTACCAGCTTGCCCTGTATAAGTATTGGAGAACCAATTTTCGAGAGCCTTGTCCTCGAACCAAATAGTTATGCTTCCCCTTTGAATCAGTGCTTTGTTATACTCGGGCCAGTTTTCGATGCGATACCGTTTTTGCATGAGGTCAGATCCTGTTGTGTTAGTCGCAAAACAGACTACCTCATGCAATTTTTTTATTTACACGGTATCCTTAAAAATGATCGTGAGGAGGATTACGCAACAAGGCCGGTGCAAACAGCTCTAGGTGAAAAAATGTTGAAATTGGAATTGCTCAAAATTTTAAATAAGATAAAAGATAAACTTTCTGATAGCGATAGAAATATGATTATAGAGCTTATAGAAAACCAGGAGTGGGGGATGGCTTACGAAATACTTTGTACTCAACTTTGTGAATACGAAGTATTAATCACAAGTCAAGTATACGATGATCTAAGTGCATATGGCAAGCTAGTGGGTCTTTCGCCTTCAATTTGGTATCCACTCAAAAATTTGATAGTAGATAAAGATTGAAAGAAGGATCAGGATCCAATGTTGTTAACTTTAAAGATTTGTTGACAATATATTATCAGACAATTTTACAATCCTCGATATAGTCAACTCGTTGATGTGAAAGGGGCCGGAGCTGCGATGTACGATTCTTCGTTGGAATCTCTCAGAAGATATAACCACGCAGGATCCCTGTCGCGGCCTCCACCTCTCATGGAGAGAGCTTAGGCGTAGTTATTTTGACAGTCACCTTTTTTGAATCCACATCAACTCCCAAAAAGAGGAGCACGCCTATTCATTGCGCTTTCTCTATGATGCTGCAGGAAGGCTTTTGGAAGAGACTGATGCTGCGCAGCACAGAACAGTTCACACCTATGATGCGAATGGAAATCGCGTCCAGGCCGTAAATGAAACCACAGGCCTAGCAAACCGATTATACCTATGATTTTGCCAATCGACTCATTAAAGAAACTGAATACCATTCTCATCAACGCGAATTTTGGATAAGTCGGTCTTAAAAATAGCTTAGGGTAAATGATTTAAGTTAAAAAAAAGACCTTCACAGATTTAAAAATTGGTTTCGCAAAGACAAATTTTTTAACTTGGAAGGTCCAAATGCTAAAGCAAGCTGCTCTTTTATTGGTGTCAATTTTTTGTGGTGTTGACGATTTTTGCAAGAAGTTTTTGAGCCAGAATGAAGAAAATTTGATAATCACCCTTGTTTTTTGATTCTCGAAAACAGGTTTACATTCGACCAATAGAAAAAGCGAGTGAACAAACAGGTCTGATTTTGTGTATATTTTGTTTTGTAATGTAAAATATAATTTGCATAAATTATAATTAATTTGTTTTTTACTTCTTGAAAATGATCGTTTGGATTTAAGATGTTTTCGCAACATTACCCCACTATGAGGTGAGTATGAGACAGATTGTTTCGACCTTCACTCCCATTTCCAAGAGTTCTCGAGCTATTCTTTCTACAGAAGCCCGAAAGCCACCCTGCCATCAATAGCCTCCTTTCGTTCTTTCTTTAATTTTTTTTGAAGTGGTCTCTAGAGATATCTAGAAGACCTTAATAGCTGCAGGTGTGCAAGAACATTTGAAGTAGGTTATACGAACTATTCTCCAGGAGAAATCAGTGGTGCAAACAGCCTTCACAATGTCACCTTGATGCCCTCTGGCTGCAAGACTAATAACTTCTTGAGTAAGGAAGAAGGGACGTGGTCTTGGTTAACAGGTGGAGAGTGGACTGTTACGTTAGGGTGCGGCACAAAACGTATTTATAGCTGGCAAGAGCATGAAAGCAATCGTTGGTGGTGGACGCTTACTAAAGAAGTCCGAGCCGATGGTAACAAAGTTTATACGAATACGACGCATCGCGACGGTTAAACAAAGTCGTCCTGACAGATAGCTCTGAAGGCACTCAGCTAGTAGATTACTCGCTCATCTACGAGGAAAATACCATCACAGCAACTGGCAGTAACAAACAGCAAACACAGCTTAGCAAAGGATTGTTTCGCTTTAAATTGCCTCGCCGTGAAGGAGAGTATTTCGAACGACTTGCCTCCGTGGATGGCAAACATTTAATTCCCACTGAATATCACTACTACAAAAGCGCAGAGGAAGGACCCCACGCTGGCAAACTCGAGCGGATTAAGCAGCCGGAAGGCCGTTTCCTCAATATCTTCTACGACCATGACGCAGGACGAGTTTGTGGATTAAAAGCACCTGAGCGTAAAAAGATTTGACGGAGTTGGAGATGCAAAGGGGCACTATAATAAAGTTCTAGAAAAAGATATTCCAGAACCTCATGTTCATGACCCAAAATACCCAGGAGTCATTAGAGAGGCCGAATCATGGGAATTTCCAGCAGAATATTAAGGAGTAAAATATGGATGAAAACATAAAATGGCTATTAAAGTGGCTTGAAACTCAATACAAGGGTTCATGGCAAGGTCAGCGTATGGTTGATATGGGTACATTGGATAATCCAGGATGGATTTTAAAAATTAATATCGATCAGACAACACTGCAAAACCAACCATTCTTAAAACTCAAAATAGACCGCACGGAACACAACTGGATTGCCTGTTTTGTTAGAGACGGAGGGTTTATGGGAGCAGGAGGTTTATATAATTTACCGGAAATAATACAAATTTTCCGTAATTGGGTCACAGAGGGAAAATCGAGAGGGCTTGATTCTGCTGAATTGCACCGCCTCTCTCATCAAACTGGCGATCTGTTCGTAAGCGTCAAATAAACCCATCTTCTGCGGCCTGTCTCGGTGGGCTATTCTTCGCCTCATCATCTACAAGAGGAGGATCAGGTGGAGAAGAGCCAGCAACGTGTCACACTATGGCAAGAAAGGCTTCGACAGTGGAAGAACAGTGGAAAAAGTGGCCCAGAATGGGCCAAAGAACAACACATCCCTTATCCAACCTTCTGCTACTGGCGCAGTAAACTCGCGGGCTTGGCTCCTAGGACTTTTGTCGAACTCGTCGATATCTCAAAAACTCCTCAGGAACTCCTCCTCGAATGGCAAGGCATTGCTATTCGGATTTCCAATAACTTTGATGTGCATGCCCTAAAACGCCTTTTACAAGTACTGCAAGAGCTATCATGCTAGCTCTTCCAGGCAACGCGCGCATCTTCCTCCATCAGCAAGCCATGGATCTGCGAAAGGGCTTTGAGGGACTGTGTCTCATGGTCGAGGAACTCTTCTGCCAGCCACCCACTAACGGTGCCTATTTCGTTTTTCTCAATCGCCGCCGAAATCGAATGAAGGTCCTCTATTGGGACGGAGATGGTCTTGTGATCTGGTATAAGCGTCTTGAGAAGGGAGGGTTTGCTAAGCGTCATCTAGAAGGAACTTCGATAGACCGTCGAGCCTTTTTGATGATGCTTGAAGGCATCATTCCTAGGCGTCTACAAAAACGCTTCAAGATGTCTTAGCAAGGCTTTTTTTAATTCACTATAAATGATATTTTCAGTAGAATGTTGCTCATATGACAGCTGAAACACCTTTTCTCTCAGATCTGATCGCGGAAAATGCTCAATGCAAGAGCGTGATTAAGGAATTGCAGAACGAAGTCGCTCATCTAAAAGAGCAAATGACTTGGCTGAAGCGGCAGCTCTTTGGGCAACGCTCAGAGAAGATCCTGACTAATGAAAACCAGCTTTTCCTTCCGGGTCTTGAGGAGCTTCAGAATCCAGAACCTGCAACCAAGAAGCCAATTTCCGCGCATGAACGGCGCATACAGGAGCGCAATGGAAAGGACAAAATCACTCTCCCACCAGACCTGCCTGTAGAACGTCAAATCATCGATTTGGCTGAAGAAGAGAAAATCTGCTCAGAGACAGGACAAGAACTGGATAAGATTGGCGAAGAAGTTACCCGCAAGATAGCCTATAAGCCAGGTAGCTACTTTATCAAGGAGATCATTCGCTTGAAATATGCTCTTCCTAAAGGCAGTGAGGGAGGTATTCGCACCGCTCCTTTGCCAGAGAGCCTCCTACCCCGCTGCCAAGCGGATGAGAGCCTGCTTGCAGACATTTTGACCAAGAAATTTGCTGACCACCTTCCTCTTTATCGTCTCTCCGAGATTTTTGCCCGTCAAGGGATTGGAATCAGTCGCCAAATGCTCTGTCAATGGGTTTTGCGCTGTGGGGAGGCGTTAAAGCCCCTGCACGAGGAGATGATGCGGCAGGTACTTAAAAGCGAAAACACTTTTATGGATGAAAGCCCATTGGACATGCAGGCTCCAGGTAAGGGCAAAGTCCACCAAGCCTATATGTGGGTCATGGTGGGAGGGCAAGAGGCTGATCCGCCTTATCGAGTCTATCATTTCCGAACGGATCGCAAGCACGAAAATGCCTCTAAGCTACTTGCGGGCTACAAAGGGGTACTGCATTCAGACAAATATGGAGCCTATGAGAAACTAGCAAACAAGAAAACAATCACCTGGTGCCCCTGCTGGGCGCATATCAGGCGGAAATTCATCGAAGCAGAAAGCGGAGATCCGCCTTTTCGCAAATGGGTGCTACGTAAAATCCGCTATCTTTTCATGCTGGAAAAAGTCGCTTGGAATCGATCTGCAGAGGAACGGCTATGTATACGCCGAGACAAGCAAGGGCCGATCATTGATGAGCTCATAGAGGGTATCAAAAAGCGTTTGGCTAAGGGTCAGATTCTCCCCAAATCTAAGTTTCGAGAGGCCCTAGGCTACTTTTTAGGCTTGATTCCTCATCTAAAAAACTATTTTGATCATCCTTATGCGCGATTGGACAACAACGTGGCAGAGCGAGCAATTCGTCCACTAGCCTTGGGTCGCAAGAATTGGCTTTTCGTAGGCACGGAGGAAGGAGGGGAGGCTGCAGCAGTGATCCTTTCGCTGGTGCAGACCTGCCGCGGCCTGAAAATAAACCCCCAGGAGTATCTTGAGGATGTAATGCGCAAATTAATGAGCCACAATTCGCAAAAGCTGGACGAGCTGCTGCCGGATCAATGGATGAAATCGGGTCAGAAGTAGTCGTGAAAGTCGAATAGCGGAACGGATTTTGCAGCAGGTAAAAATCAAAAGATTACAAAACAACTGTCAAAGTCGGGTTTAAATCAAAAGCAGAAACGCTGGCGCTCTGCAACCTGGCTATAA